>NZ_JACOQL010000009.1 GCF_014490725.1 Paracoccus amoyensis | reverse complement strand
GCAGTTCCTGCAGGATCTGCACCACAGTCTTATTATGGAAAATCAGCTGGTTGCGGCGACGTCCGGCCAGCCAGAACCACGGCCTGAGCGTCAGATCATAGCGATGCCCGTTCTCGCCCACACCCGCCCAACGCGCCGAGGTGACGATGCCGTCGAAGGGCCGCACCTGGTCATGGGCCTCGATCTCCACCGTGGCATGGGTGCCGACGAGTGCGTCGAAATCCAGATTGTCACGGGTGGCCAGCGCCTCGACGCGATATTCGAAAAGGTCGTTGAGATGATCGCTGCCATCGAAACGCAGAAGAACCAGAACATCGGCGCCAAGAGCGGTCGTCAACCGACCCAGCCGCTCGGCCTGGCTGAAAGGAGCGTTCTTAAAACCTCCGACTCGAAATCAAAAACCTACAATCCGGGGCGTTTACACAGCGTTCAGGACGGGATGAACAGCATCCGGAACGCCATGCGGCGTCGGCACGCACCCGCAGATGCCCACCTTAGCGCACTTGCGCATGTTGCTGAGGCGAATCGTGCGGGCGACGTGCTATTGTGGTTAGGACCAATAGGAGGAGCGCTCCGACGCGAGATTCGTTTGAACGACAGCGTTGATCTGGAACACCCGCGACTCCCATCGCGGCATCTTTGTCGGCCAGTGCCTCCGGTTGCGTGCTTATGCGTGCGGATGCAGTTTTTCTGGCTGGGAGTTGATGTGGCGTTGATGTAGACGTGGGAAAGGCCGGTGGTATTTTAGTACCACCTACTTATCTATTGATTTTGTGTGACACTCTGGTTTCGGGGGCGTGCAACCAACGATACTTGCGATTGGTCGAACGCCAAATTCCAAAACTCGCTGCTTAATGTAACTCGTTGCCGTCGTTTGGGAAACCCTGTTTTCAAAGCACGAACACCTCGCCTCTAACAGCAGAGGTCGGTCACTCCCCAAAGACTAACTGGACAGCCCTTCCAGTACAAAACGTTGCTCCTTATGGGTGGGCGGCTTGTCGTTCTTCAGCTTCTCCGGATTGATCAGCTTCCAACGAACCGCAGGCAGGTCAGCCGCGCGGGGCCGTTCGATGGCATCGAAGTCGGGCGTGCCATCATGCAGGCTCAGAAGAAACATCCTGGCCTTTTCATCAAGGCGAGACCGGATGTCCGCGACCAACCGTTTGCGGGTTTCGAGCAGGTCGTCAAGACTGACACGGACCTTCGTCATGCCTTCAAACTCTTTCGTATAAGGCTGGTCGAGGTCGATAAAGTTCGGGTCCAGAAGTTCATCTGCGGGACGCGATGAGCAGGCAATGTAGATAAGGAAGGTCCAGAACAGATCCTCTGTCACACCTTCATTCTCGTGCAGCAGCTTGATGTCATAGAGGTCACGCGGATGCTGGCGGTCCACTGCGGCATGCAACTTGCCTCCGAACAGTTCCTCGAAGGAAACCACCTGCATCTCTGCATAGCCGAATTCGTCCTCAACCGCATGTGACACCGGACGCATCTCAGGATCGTGGACCGGGCCACGCATGACCGGCGAGGTCTCGATCTTGATCTCGGCACCACTCAGTCGAACGAGAACACGGGTGGCGCCGCCTTCCCGCCCTGGATGCGTTGCGTCTTCGCGCCGGCGATGCTGCCCTCGATGGCGGCGGCCATGCGATCCATTGCCTCGTTGATCTCAGCGAGGCTTTCACGGCGATCCTTGATCGGCAGGTAGGTCAGATCGATATCGACCGACAGGCGGGGCAGATCGCGGTAGAACAGGCTGATCGCCGTGCCGCCCTTGAGCGCGAATGCCCTTTCCTTCGCGACATGCGGGAGCAGGCGCACGAGCAGCGCGACTTGGATTTCATAACCCTCACATGCCATCGCCAGCCTCTGTCGCTACGAATTCCTCCGGCACCACGATACGGTACCGTGGGTGTATCCTGCCGCCATTTACCAAGGCGCGGTCGCCGCTGCCAAGGTCGAACCCCTCGGGATCGAGGCGCTTGCGCCATGAGTGCCTGTGGCGATCAGCGAAGACGAAGAACAGCCGCTTCGCCTTGATCTTTCTGCAACTGTACAGCAGCGCCGACAGAATCTTCGGGCGCAGCGTTGTCAGGCTCTCGAATACCATGTCGAGGTTGTGAAAACTTTCATGATCGGGCAACTCATCGATAGCTTCGAGGATTGCCCGTTCGGGAGACGACATCCTGAGCTGCCAGTCCCAGGGGAGGATTTGCCCGGCATCCGTGGTATCATCGGGAAAGCCCAGCTTCGGATCGTCAAAAAGAGACCTGCTGCGCGTCTCGATCCGCGCGTTCAGCGGCAGCTTCGAAAGCCAGTTCGGTATCGCTTCGCCGTAGACCCATACCGGGGCGTTGCCGCCCAGGCGCAGGTAATGCCCGTGACCCTGCTGGGCGAGCGCCTTCATGCCACCGACATGGACATTGTAGCGCATGATATGCTGGACCGAGAGCAGACAGATCTTCCAGTCGATCGTATCCGAAGCAGAAGTGCCCGGAAACGGGCGACGGAAAAGGCCTCGGGTAACTCGCTCGAGCCAGCCACGCTTGACATAGTCGCGAAAAGTCTCGTAGGCGACACCATGCGCGGTGAGCCACGCGGCATCGACCAGATACCCTGTGGGCACTGCCTCAAGAACTTTCTTCAGGTTTTGAGATCTTTGGTCACCATGACGCTTATGGTGGCATATTTTCAAAGCAGACGCCGCAGGCATCTTTAAGAAACATCCAACTACGGTGTTTTAGGCACTCCAACCAAGGGTTTCTCGAGGAACGCTCGTGCGCACGATAACCCCCTGAAGACCAGAACATGTCCTGCAGACCAGAACATGTCGGTGCAAGCCGAAAAGATCGACAGTCTTCCCGCCACGTCGATCAGATCGTCATATGCCACAGATAATCATGACGCTTCGCTGACCATATGCTCGACGATATCGACGGGGCGAACATGCAGATTGAGGCCAAACTGGCCCCCTGCGCCGGGTCGCGCAGGCACGCAAGGTGCGGCGCAGGGGGCCAGACGCGGCTTGCCGACCTGCTTCCGGGGCTCAGCGCCGATTTTCCCGACCTGACATTGGCCATTGGCGGCGATAGCAGTCGCCTACTCTGTCCGGCAACCCAAGCCTCGTAGAAGGTGTTCTGGCAATAGGCGGCATTGGTGCTGGTCGTCTTCGCCGTCTTGACGAAGAAGGTGCCGGGGTCGGCCGTGCTTATACATCCCGCCGCACGCCCCGCCCCAGTCGGCACGCGCTTCGGGGATGTCCTGCTCCGAGATCAGTCCTCAATTTCCTTCAGGCTGCCTGCCATGCTCAGCGTCTGGCGCAGCCACCCAGTCTCCTCCCGGCAGAATGCCGCGGCAATCGACAGCAGGTCTATCTCCCATGTGGTGTAGAAGCCATGGCGCCGCTCGCGCCATTGCAGATACCAGTCGCAGACCTGCGGGAAGATCATCACCGCGAAAGTCAGGAGGCTGGGGTCCACGCCGAAGCTTTGGACCTCGCTTTCCGGCGGGGCAGCAAAAACACCGACCCAAAGCCCGAGTGCTCGACTTTCTGCGAGGCGGTCTCCTCACCCCAGACCCCGTTCCGCTGCAAACCGAAAGCGGCAAAGGTCGAGGTCTTGAAGCTCAGGATTTCCGCCATCTCATCGTTCAGCCGCTTCGACGCGTTGATGATGTCGGACTTACCTTCCGCCGCGGTAATTGAGGACTTGCGGCGTGGCCCGGAAGCGCAGGTAAAGCGAACAGCATAACGCTGGCGCATCATTGCCATCTGATACCGGCGGTAGTGGGCCGAGCCACTGATGATGACAATCCAAACCCAGTCGACAATCTCAGCCTGCTCGCGGCACGGCCGCCGGTTGAAGTCCTCCGGCAGATGCCAGGCAAGCCGACGCCGCTCGGTGGGTGTTATTTCGTTCAGGTCGAAGTCATCCGGGGCCCGATGGGTACCGCCCATCCTGCCGGCGAAGTAGCCTGCCGGCAGCCGGTAAACCATACCAATGTGTCTCTTTACTCACCAATCATGGGCGCGACGCCGTGGAAAAGCTCGAAAGGTTGGAGGCCCTATGAAACGCCTTTAATCTGTCTGTCACGCGTCCCTGACCTGGACATATACGCTTTTGGTGGACAGGAAGCCGTCAAGTTGTTCAGGTCCCATGTCCTTGCCAAAACCGGAAGCGCCAAGTCCGCCAAATGGCATTGTGGGGTCGATAAGCCCATGCGCATTCACATAGATATTTCCGGCTTTCAGGCGACGTGACAGATGAATCGTTTCGTTCACATCCTCGGAATAAACGGCGGCGGCAAGCCCGAAGTCACCGGTGTTCGCCCTCGCGACAGCTGCGTCTATGTCAGAAAATGTGCCAATCGCAAGGACCGGTCCAAAGACCTCCTCTCTGAGGATATCCATGGTTTCCGCGCAACGGTTAAAGATGGTCGGCCGCAGAATGCCATCCTCGCGGCGATCACCGCTGGCACTCTCTCCGGTCACTAGGGCAGCACCTTGGGTATGGGCGGTCTCAATGTGGTTCAGAACGCGCCCGCGATGCAGGGCCGAAACCAACGGCGTGATCCGGGCCGTCGGATCCAGTCCCGGTCCGATGGTCAATGCTTCCGCCCCGATGCGCAGCAGTTCGATCAACTCGTCATGCGCGCTGTCCTGCACATAGACCCGTGAACCTGCATCGCAGACCTGCCCTGAGTTCAGAAAGATACCGGACAGGATCGCTTGCGCCGCATTTTGCAGATCGGCCTTGCCGGTCACGATGACCGGGGATTTACCGCCCAGTTCCAGCGTCAGGCGTTTCATCGTGTCGAGCGCGGTCTTGCCGACCGCTGTCCCGACGGGAGTCGAGCCGGTAAAGGTCAGTTTATCAACGCCCGGATGGGCGGCAAGCGCCTGTCCGATAACGTGGCCGAAGCCGTTGACCACATTGATGACACCCTCTGGAAAGCCCGCCTGCGATGCCAGAAAGGCCAACCGCATGGCCGAAAGCGGGGTCTGTTCGGACGGTTTGCAGACGATGGTGCAGCCGCAGGCCAGGGCAGCCGCAAGTTTCCATGACAGGATTTGCAGGGGAAAGTTCCACGGCACGATCGCGGCGACCACGCCGACCGGCTCCTTGATCGTATAGGTCAGCGTCTCTCCCGGCAAGGCGACCGCGCCGGTCGTGCGACCGTCCAGCTTGCTGGTCCAGCCCGCGAAATACTGAAAATTCGCAATGGCACCGGGAACGTCGATATTGCGCGCATCGGTGATGGATTTACCGACATCGATCGCTTCGAGATGGGCAAGGAAATCTGCGTCGGCCTCCATCATTTCGGCCAGACGCAGGATCAGCCGCTGCCGCTCCAGCGCGGGCATCCGACCCCAGGGACCGTCCAGCGCCTGCCGCGCAGACCTGACGGCGCGGTCCACATCTTCGGCGCTGCCGCTGGCAAGCCCGGTCAACCGCTGGCCGGTGAACGGTTCGACCAGATCAATTTGATCGGATGTGGCGGCCTCCTCTTTTCCCTCGATGAAATGGCCGATGGGGCGGGCGACGAAAGACCGAACATCAGCCGGGACGGAAAAATCCGAAAAATAGCGTTCAATTGTCTGGTCCATCCGGATCCTTCCTTCACATGGCTTGATATGCTGCAAGAGCCCCGGTAGTCGTCAGGACAGGTTCAGGCAGATATATTTCAGATCGAGATAATCATCCGCGCCATATTTCGACCCCTCGCGGCCAAGGCCCGATTGCTTGACACCGCCGAAGGGCGCCAGTTCCGAGGAAATAAGCCCGGTATTGACGCCCACCATCCCGGTTTCCAGCGCCTCGGCCACCCGGAAAATCCGGGCCAGATCCCGCGAATAGAAATAGCCTGCAAGGCCGAACTGGGTATCATTGGCCATCCCGATCACCTGCGCCTCGGTATCGAAGGAAAACAGGGGCGCGAGCGGGCCGAATGTCTCTTCCGAGGCGACCTTCATGCCGGGGGTGACGCCGGTCAGCACGGTGGGCAGAAAGAACTGCTCACCCTGTTGCGCCGCGGTGCCGCCAACCCTGACCCGGGCACCAAGCGACAGGGCGTTGTCCAGATGCTCGGCAACTTTGGCCACGGCATTGCTGTCAATCAGGGGGCCGATCTCGGCCCCTTCCGAAAAGCCGTCTCCGACCTGAAGGCCGCGCACCCGCTGCGTCAGCTTTTCCGCAAACGCGTCATAGACGCCGGATTGCACATAGATGCGATTGGCGCAGACGCAGGTCTGGCCGGCATTGCGGAACTTCGCGGCGACCGCCCCTTCGACCGCTGCATCGATATCGGCATCATCGAAAACGATGAAAGGCGCGTTTCCGCCCAATTCCAGGCTGAGTTTCTTGATCTGCTCTGCCCCCTGGCGCATCAGGATACGCCCCACATTGGTCGAGCCGGTAAACGAGATTTTCCTGACTTTTTCGCTTGCGCAAAGCATTTCGCCCACCATCGGCGCATCGGTCGCGGTCACGATGTTCAGCACACCGCCGGGGATGCCCGCGCGTTCGGCCAAAACCGCCAGAGCCAGGGCCGAAAGCGGGGTCTGCGCTGCGGGTTTGGCCACCACGGTGCAGCCGACCGCAAGCGCGGGGGCCAGCTTGCGCGCCAGCATCGCACTGGGGAAATTCCACGGCGTGATTGCACCGACCACGCCCACCGGCCTCTTGACGACAAGCATACGCCGGTCGGGCAGCGGCGCGGGGATGATGTCGCCATAGACGCGCTTTGCCTCTTCGGCGAACCATTCGACATAGGATGCGCCGTAAAGAACCTCGGCCCGAGCCTCGGGCAAGGGCTTGCCCATCTCGGCGGTCAGGATGATGGCCAGATCACCGGCATTGGCAAGGATCAGATCGTGAAAGCGGCGCAGCAGGGCCGCTCGGTCCTTGGCGGGCAGCGCGGCCCAGTCCGGCTGAACGGCGTGGGCGGCGTCGATGGCATCGGCAAGATCGGCAGATCCCAGATCAGGGACCGCAGCGATCAGCCGCCCCGTCGCCGGGTCATGCACATTGAACGTGGCCCCGTCCCGCGCGGTGATCCATTGTCCCGCAATCAGGGTTTTTTCAACCAACAGGCTGGAATCGTTCAGTTTTGATGCAAGATCAGATAGGGACAACAGAGCCTCCTGCGGCAAATCAGGTGGCGGGTATCCATGCCACCTTGCCATGTTCTGGGGTTTCCGGCCGCCTTCGACCGGGCGACCGGCTGATAGGGTCAGATGTCGAAATGCCAGACCTTCGCAATGATGCGCCATTGGCCATCTGCCAGAACGAATGTCAGGTCATCGACAAAGCGTTTCGGCAGATAGACGTTCCTGACGCGAACATGCGCGGATGTCGGGCTGCCGACCGAGATTGACAGGATTTCGTCCTGCCGCTGGTCGCCCTTGTCCCGCGCCGATGGCCGGTTGGCGACAAGATCCATGTAAGCGTCCAGATCCAGTTCCACCAGCTTGGCTTCGGTCGCCGAATAAAGCCGCGCCTGTGGATGGAATACGGCACGAAGCCCTTTGACATCGCCGATGAAAAGCCCATCCAGATAGGCCTGGGCAGCCCCCCGGACGCTGTCGATGATGGCGTTGTTCTTGCTCATCAAAACTATCCCTATGCCTTGTCGCGTTCATATTCGGCATCTGCCACTTCCAACCCGTGATCCAGAGCGGCAAGCAGCGTGTCCAGTTCGGCGTCCGAGATGATGTAGGACGGGGCGAGGAACAGCGAGGTCTGCTCACCGCTGGTGCCGATGATCGCGCCCGCCTCGATCGCGCGGGCGGCGACGCGGGATGCGATCGGCGGTTCGACCGTGTCGGCATACCAGTTGCGCCAGTCGGGGCCGTGCAGTTCCACCGTCCAGTGCAACCCGAAACCATCGACGCGGGCGACACTGGGATGTTTGCGGGCGATCTCCATCAGCCCGGCGCGGATCCGGCCTTCCAGAACCTGCACGCGGCGGATCAGCTGGCCATCGGCCATCACCGACAGATAGGCGCGGATTGCGGCAACCGCACTGGGATGGGCGCGGAAGGTGCTGTAGGTCTGCCAGCTTTTGTCCTTCATCTCGTCGATGATCGCCTTCGACATGACGACCGCGCCCGCCGGGGCCGAGCCTCCGGCCAGGGACTTGCCCAGCGTCACGATGTCCGGGCGCGACTCGGCCCCTTGAAAGGCGAACCAGCGCCCGCTGCGGCCCAGCCCGGTCACGACCTCGTCGGCGATCCACAAGGATCCGGCCGCACGCGCGGCATTGGCGACGTAATCCTGATATTCGGGATCGTAGTAAATACCACCCTGGGTATAGTCGATGATCGTCGCGGCCACAGCGGACAGCTTTTCCTGTGTGCCCTGCATCCGATCCGCCACAGGCCGGTTGTCGGGCGATCCGCCATACTCCGCATGGCTCGGCGCGGGGATGATCTGCACCGGAACCTGCGCGGGAACCGGCTTGCTGCCGCCCCCTTGGATCGCCAGACCGCCATGCCATTGCGGCTGCACGGTCATCTCGCGCGCAAGCCCGGCCATGCCGTGAAAGGCGCGCTCGCGCGTGGCCAGTTCCCTGCGCCCGGTCAGCGCCTGCGAAAAGGTCAGGGCAAGGTCATTGGCTTCGCTGCCGCTGAGGAAAAAACGCACCGCGCCGACCCAGCTTTTTTCCTCGCCAAAGGCGATATTGATCAGATCCTCGGCGGCGGCCTCGCGCTCGGCCCAGAACCAGCCTTCGTTGATGACCGGGTTCGAGGCCGCCTTTTTCATCGCCTCGACCATGACCGGGTGCTTGTGACCCAGCGGGCCGCCGGTATTGCTGCCGTCGATCACGCGGCGTCCGTCCGAGAGGATGAAATAGACGCCCTCGCCATCGACCACCTTGATCGGCGGCTCTTTACCTGCGTTCAGCCCGGTTTGCAGCAATCTGCTCATAGTCCGTCTCCTTCCAGAGTCGTTTGCATAAGGGGAATGGGTCAGCGCGCCGAAGCGATTCCGCAGACCCCGGTGATGGTACGGGACCAGATGCGGCAGGCCTCGATCAGGTCATCGACAAGGATATGCTCATCGGGGGTATGCGCCCATTTCTCGTTTCCGGGGCCAAGGCCAACGGTCGGAATCCCGGCGGCGCACATGAAGGTGCCGTTGACCCCAAAACGCCATGCAGCGACGCCGTCCTGCTTTCCGGTGACGTCTTCACGCCCGCGCAGGGCGGCCAGCACGACGGGGTTGTCGGGTTCGACCCACATCAGCGGATAGTCGGTTATGACCTTCAGCTCATAGCTGAAATCCGGATTCCGGCCTGCCACATGGTCAAGGATCTCGCGCAGTTCGGCCTCGCAGGATTGTGCCGACTCGCCGCGCACATAGCGCCGGTCCAGGCGAATGACGCAACGGTCGGGCACGACCGCCGTGCCGTTGTCGGGGGCGGATTTCATCGAAATCAGCGTGATCGAGGCTGGACCCAAAACATCGTCATCGGGCATCCGGGTCGCGTAATCCTGCAACGCGACCAGAAACGGCACCGCCTCGAGCACGGCGTTGATGCCGTTGCCGGGTTCGGACGCATGAGAGGTCCGGCCGTGAACGGTGATCTCGACATCTATCTTGCCGCGATGGCCGATATGGACATGGCCCCGGCTGGATTCGGTGTTCAGGCCGTAATCGGCGCGGATGCCGCGCGCGATCACCGAGGGCACGCCAAGCGGCGAATCCACCTCTTCGCCGATATCGGCGACGAAGATGACATCGCCACCCAGCCGGACACCCGCCTTCCTGATCGCGGCGATCGCATGGGCGCTGGCCATGACATTGCATTTCATGTCGCAGGTGCCGCGGCCATAAATCGCCGTGCCCACCTCGCCCCACCGCGCCGCATCGACCAGATCGCCGCTATAAGGGTCCGCCATCTCGCCGGTCGGCACATGATCGATATGGCCGTTGACCATCAGCGATGGTCCGGTCCCGTCGCCTTTCAGCACCCCGATCACATTGCCATTCGGGTCGATCTCGACCGAATCGAAGCCCAGTTCCTGAAGCTGCCGGGCAAAGATCGCGGCGACGGGACCTTCCTCGAAGGACAGGCTGGGCGTGCGCACGACCTCTTGGCAGGCGGCGACCATCCGGTCGATGTCAAGCGCCTCGTCGATCCTGGCGAAAACAGTTTCGTTGCTCATGTTCCTTGCATTCCTGTCATGTTGGAAACCAGACGCAGCCGTGACCCTGCTCAGCGCGCCTTTTCGACCGCGACGGCCATCACGCAGAGCATCTCGAACATCATGTTCGCGGCGGTGACGCAGGTGATGCCGGTCGGGTCGTAGACCGGCGCGACCTCGCTGATATCGGCGCCGATCAGGTCCTTGCCCTGCAACGAACGGAAGATGACCTGAAGATCACGCGGCAGCAGGCCGCCGATTTCCGGGACCGCCGTGCCGGGCGCATAGGCCGGGTCGATGCTGTCGATATCCAGCGAGATATAGAACGGCCCGCCGCCCAGAACCTCGTTGATCTTCTGGATCACCGCGGCGCGGCCCATATCCTCGTAATCGTCCTGGGTGATGACGGTGTAGCCCTTGTCATAGCCGAACTGCACATCGTCATCGCCAAAGCGGCTGCCGCGCAGGCCAAGCTGCACGACGCGCTTGGGGTCGATCAGGTTTTCCTCATAGGCGCGGCGCATGAAGGTGGCATGGTTGACCTTGGTCCCGCACATCGTGTCCAGAACATCGGCATGGGCGTCGATATGCAGGATGCCGACAGGCCGGTCAGCCGCCAGCGCCCGCAGGATCGGCGTCGGAATGGTGTGGTCGCCGCCGATTGCGATGGGGCGGATACCGGCCTGTTTGATGGCCTCGAAATAGGCCTGGATCTGGTCGATCGACTCGTCCTTGTTCAGCGGGTTGATCGGCGCGTCGCCGATGTCGGCCACAGTAGCAAGCTCATAGGGGCGCACGCCGCTGGTCGGATGGATGCGGCGGATGATGCGCGAGGCCTCGCGCACACCGGCCGGGCCTTGGCGGGGCCCCGAGCGGTAGTTCAGCCCCAGGTCGAAAGGCACGCCGCACAACCCGATGTCGATGCCGCGCTGGATGTCGTGGCGACGGGCGCGCAAAAAGGTCGCGACATCGGCGAAACGCGGCGAGACGGCGGCGTCCACGGGTTGAAAATCTGCTTTGTCAAGCATGGTAAACTCCTGAAAAATTGGTGTTGTGATGAGTGTTCAGAGGGTTGTTCCGCGCATCCGCTCGGTCCGGCGGCGCAACAGTTCGACGATGGTCAGCAACCCGATGGACAGCAGGACAAGGATCGTCGCCATCGCCAGAATGGTCGGGCTGATCTGTTCGCGGATGCCCGCCCACATCTGCCGGGGCACCGTGCGCTGGTCGTAATCGGCAAGAAAGATCACGGCCACGACCTCGTCAAAGGATGTGGCGAAGGCGAAAATGCCGCCAGAGGCCACGCCGGGCAGGATCAGCGGCATGATCACCGAACGGAACACCCGCACAGGCGAGGCCCCGAGGCTGAGACCGGCACGGATAAGGTTGCGGTCGAACCCCTCCAGCGTCGCGGTGACGGTGATCACCACGAAGGGGGTGCCCAGAACGGTATGGGCGATGATCAGGCCGGTGAAGGTTCCGGTCAGCCCCATTGTCGAGAAGGCGAAATACATGCCCGCCGAGGTGATGATGATCGGCACGATCATGGGCGAGATCAGCAGGCTGGTGACCAATCCGCGCGCCGGCATCCCCGGACTGGTCAGCCCCAGTGCCGCCAATGTGCCCAGCAGCATCGACAGGATGGTCGTGGCGATCGCGATGACGAAACTGTTCTTCAGCGAATGGATCCACTGGGCGTTGTTCCAGCTATCGACCAGATAGGCCCAGCCAAAGGCGGCATTCGGGTTCTGCATCCCGTTCTGGACGATGTCGCGATACCAGCGCAGCGAAAAGGCCGAGGGATCGAGTTGCAGCATCTCGCGCGAGAAGGTGAAATAGGGTGCCGCATTGAAGGACAGCGGCACGATGACCAGAATGGGCGCGATCAGGAACAACAGAACCGATCCGCAAAAGATCAGATAGCCGTAATGCGCCAGCCGGCCCATGGGCGATATATGTGCGGGCAATGCCATGACGATCTCCTCAGCCCATGCGCAGGCCCTGACCGCCGGTCAGACGGTTGAAGAGCCAGTAAACAAGAAGGACACCCACCAGCAGCAGCGAGCCGAGCGCGCCGGCCAGCCCCCAGTTCAGGGATTGCTGCATGTGATAGGCGATGATGTTGGAAATCAGCTGGCCGCTCTGGCCGCCGACAAGGGCGGGGGTGATGTAATAGCCGACGGCCAGCACGAAAACCATCAGCGTCCCGGCAAGCACACCCGGGATCGTCTGCGGCAGATAGACCTGCCAGAAGGCCGTGACCGGCGATGCACCCAGCGACAGGGCGGCACGGACATAGGATGGCGGGATCGACTTCATCACGCTGTAAAGCGGCAGGATCATGAAGGGCAGCAGAACATGGGTCATGGCGATCAGTGTGCCGGTGACGTTGAAGATCAGCGACAAACGGTTGCCGTCGCTGACCAGCCCCAACCAGACCAACATGCTGTTGATCACGCCATTGTCCTGCAACAGCACCATCCACGAGGTCGTGCGCACCAGAAGCGAGGTCCAGAACGGCAGCAGCACCAGCATCATCAGCAGGTTCGAGGTCTTCAGCGGCAGTCGCGCCAGCAGGGTCGCCAGCGGATATCCCAGCACCAGGCACAGCCCGGCCACCGCCGCGCTGACCCACAGGGTGCGCCAAAACAGCGTCACATAGATTGCCTTTTCCGGGCCGACGCCCTGGATCGAGCCATCGGCCGCCTGTTCCAGATCCAGCGCGGCCAGGAAATGCCGCGAGGTATAGGGTTGGGCCAGGCGCTTGATCAAAATCCACAGATCGGGATTTCCCCAGTCGGGGGCGGTCTCGATCAGCTTTTCCTTCCAGCCGTTTTCGGGCTCGGACGAAAGCTGCCGCACCGTTCTCATCAATAGGGAGCGCGCGCCGGTCCATTCGAAATTCAGCGCCGAGGTCACCTGCCCCATGGTCTGTTCGTCACGCGCCTGCCGCAGATCCGCCGCGAAATCGGCATAGACACGCTCGGATGGCGTGCCGGTGCCGTCCCATTCCGCAAGCGAAGCCGAGGTCCGGTGCAGCACCGCGCCGAAATCGTCGTTGCTGACCGCGCGCGTCAGCATGGTAGCCAGCGGCCAGCCGAACATCACCGCCAGAAAGACGCAAAGCGGCGCAACCAGCGCCAGCGCCCTGAGGCTGTCACGCCTTTGCGAGCGACGATATTGCCTCAGGACCTGCCTTCTTTTAGCACCATCCAGCTGGGCGGCAGGAGGCCGCACATTCGCGATCGTCCCGCTCATCATGCCGCCCCCGCCTGCCCCGCCGCCGCATCGAGCGCCCGGCAATCGCTGGCCCGCCAGCCCAGCCTGATCTTCTGTCCCGGTGTCAGACCGTTCCCGGCGGAGCGGTTCTGCACCTTCACCACGAATTCATGGCCGCCAAAGACGCGCACCAGCACGCGCAGATGATCGCCCACATAGATCTGCTCGATCACCTCGCCGGTCGTGATGGTCCAACCGTCAGCGGCGGGGGGATCAATCCGGATACGCTCGGGCCTCAAGGACAACAGGGTCGTGGCGCCGACGGGGGCGTCGGTCACGGTCAGCGCATGGACCTGATCGCCATTGGCAAGCCGAACCTTGCAAACCCCGTCGCCGCGTTCGCAGATGGTGCCGGAAAACATGTTGTTTTCGCCGATGAACTGCGCGACGAAACTGTTGCAGGGGGTTTCATAAATCTCGTCAGGCGTGGCGAGTTGCTGGATCTTGCCGAAGTTGAAGATCGCGACCGTATCCGACATGGTCAGCGCCTCGGACTGGTCATGCGTCACATAAACCACCGTCAGGCCCAGCCGGTCATGAATGCGCTTGATCTCATATTGCATCTGCTCGCGCAGTTGCTTGTCGAGCGCGCCCAAAGGTTCATCCATCAGCACCAGATTCGGATCGAAAACCAGCGCGCGGGCGACGGCGACGCGCTGTTGCTGGCCGCCCGAAAGCTGCGCGGGCAGCCGGTCGCCCAGATGCGCCAATTCGACCATTTCCAGCGCCCGTTTCACCTTGGGCGCGATATCGGCCTTGGAAATGTTGCGAACCCGCAGCGGGAAGGCCAGGTTCTCGGCCACTGTCATATGCGGAAACAGGGCGTAATTCTGGAAAACCATTCCGATATTGCGTCGCTGCGGCGCAACCCGGCTGATCGGGCGTTCACCCAAATAGATCTCGCCCGAGGTGGCGGTTTCAAAACCCGCCAGCATCATCAGACAGGTCGTCTTGCCCGAGCCGGAAGGGCCCAGCATGCTGAGAAACTCACCTTCCTTTACGCGCAGGTTCAGATTGTCGACAACCGAGACTTTCCCGTCATAGGTCTTGCTGACATTTTCAAAGGTAACAGCGGCCAAGGCTTTCCTCCCCAGAAATCCTGTCGTTGCTGCTGTCGATCAACACCGACAGCAGCAGGTTTCAGCTTGCAGATCACATGGTTGATCTATAGGGCCAGCCAGGCATTGAACCGCGCGAAAAGCTCTTCGCGGTAGGTCGCCCAAAATTCGCTGTCCGATTCAATGGCGTTTTCCAGATGCGCGGTGGGCACGAAATCCTTCATATCCACGCCCGTTTTCTCATGCTTGCCGATCAGCGCGATGGCAGATTGGCGCACCGGTCCGTAAGAGCTGACATTGGTGATTGCGGCTTGCTGCTCAGTCTCGCTGGTAAAGTTGACGAACTGCCTCGCCGCTTCCAGCTTCGAGGTGCCTTTCGGGATCATCCAGACATCGCGATCCCAGACCTGGCCATCCCAGACGATGGTGAAAGGCTGGTTCTCGTCGTTGATCGCGTTGAAGATGCGGCTGCTATAGGCTGATGTCATGACCACTTCGCGATCGGCCAAAAGCTGCGGCGGCTGCGAGCCGGCCTCCCACCAGACCACGCTATCCTTGATCGTGTCCAGCTTGGCGAAGGCGCGGTTGATCCCCTCTTCGGTCTCAAGCAGCTCATAGACCTGATCGACCGGCACACCGTCCGCAAGCAGCGCCCATTCAAGGTTCACATCGGCGGATTTACGCAACCCGCGTTTGCCGGGAAATTTTTCCAGGTCAAAGAAATCATTGATGGTTTGCGGCCCCCCGTCAGGGAACGCTCTTTGATCATAGGCGATTGATGTTGACCAGATGACCGATCCGATACCGCAATCGCTGATGGTGCCGTCGATGAAATCATCGGCCGCCGGGGTGCCGTCCGGCGCATCGGGCAGCGTGGAGGCGTCCAGTTGCTCAAGGATATTGTCAAAACAGCCGATCTCGGCCAGCGCCTTCTCTCCGACGACCACATCCCAAGTGACATTGCCGGAATCGACCTGAGCTTTGATCTGGCCCAGGCCGCCGTTGTAATCCACTGAATTAACAGCAATCCCTGTCGCCTCGGTGAAGGGCAGATAGAACGCTTGCCGTTGCGATTCGGTATAGGCACCGCCCCATCCCACCACGGTGATGGAATCTTGCGCCAGAACGGGGGCGGAAAGCGCCGCCAGAACGATGGCTGTCGATGTCAGATATCTTTTCATGGCCAACCTCCCAGTTGTGATATTTTCCATTTTTCGGAATTTTTTACCGTTATTAGGATTAGAGGGTTGCAACCCGCCCTGTCAAGGCGTTATTCAGTATTACGGGATATTTTTCTGAATCATGGGATGGAGAAATGCAGGGAACAGGTGGCAAGGCGCTGGTCGAACAGCTTGCAAGCTATGGAGTGGACACGGTTTTCGGGATGCCGGGGGTCCATACTCTGGCCTTCTTCGAACCCCTGGAAAACAGCAGCATCCGCCATATCGGCGCGCGACACGAACAAGGGGCGGGTTTCATGGCCGATGGCTATGCGCGCGCGACCGGCAAGCCGGGCGTCTGCCTGATCATCAGCGGTCCCGGCGTGACCAATGCGGCGACGCCGATTGGTCAGGCCTATTCCGATTCGATCCCGGTTCTGGCCGTCACCAGCACCATCGCCCGTGACGTGATGGGGCTGGGACGCGGAATGCTGCACGAAATCACCGACCAGCAGGCCGTCACCGCGCCGATCACCGGTTTCAGCGCCACCGCGCTGACCGGGCCGCAGATCGGTGAACATCTGGCCCGCGCCATGACATCCTTCCGCACCCAGCGGCCCCGCCCGGTGCATCTGTCGATCCCGCTGGACGTGCTGGATGAAGAGTTCGAGCTGACCCCCGGCCGTACATTCCTGCCGCAACGCCCCGGACCCAATCCCGCCGATATCCGCGCGGCGGTCGAGGTGATCCGAATGGCAAAGCGCCCGGTCATTCTGGCGGGGGGCGGCTGCCGCGATGCGGGATCCGAACTGACCCGGTTTGCCGAATTGCTTCAGGCGCCGGTTGTCACAACCGTGGCGGGCAAGGGCGTAGTGCCTGAATCGCATCCGCTTTCGCTCGGCTCGACATTGCAGCGGGCACGGATCCGGCGGTTGCTGGAAAACGAGGCCGACCTGGTGCTGGCCATCGGAACCGAGATCGCTGAACCCGACCTTTACGTCACCGCCGACAGCGAGGCCGGAGGTGACGCCCCGGCCATCGCGGATCCGACCCGCCTGTCGATCGCGGGGCGTTTCATCAGGATCGACATCGACCCCGCCACCACGGTCAGGGATTACGCGCCCGATGCCGCCATCGTCGCCGACGCCGCGCTTGCCCTGCAGGCGCTGGCCGACGAACTGGCCGGTCATGGCGGCCCCTTGGCCGCGACCTCGTGGCTGGCTGACATGGACACCATCCGCGATCAGGTCCGCAACGACATTTCCACGCTGGAACGACAGCATATCGCGGTCCTTACCGCCATCCGGGATGCGTTGCCCGCAGAAGCGCTGGTCTACGGTGACATGACCCAGATCGCCTATACCGGCTGCGTCTATTTCCCCACCGACATGCCCGGCACATGGCATTTCCCGATGGGTTACGGAACGCTTGGTTATGCCTTGCCGGCCGCCATCGGCGGTGCCATCGGCGCACCGGATCGGGCCTGCGTGGCGGTGGTCGGCGATGGCGGGCTGCTGTTCACCCTGCAGGAGCTTGCAACGGCGGTCGAGCAGCAACTGCCCCTGCCGATCATCCTGTGGGATAATGGCGGATTGGGCGAGATCGCCGATTTCATGCGCGCCCGCAGCATTCCCGAAATCAGCGTCCGCCCGCATAATCCGGATTTCAAAGCACTTGCCGAATCCTTTGGCTGCCTGACCGCTGCTCCACAATCCCTTGCGGGAATCGGACAGGCCGTGCAGGCGGCGTTGCGCGCGGATCGCCCCACGGTCATCATCGTCAAGCAGGACTCAGAGTTCCTGAAATGAGCGACGCCTCCACCCCCTGCCCGTTCGACTTCGACGCCGCAGCGCAGGTGCTTGAAGCAAGGTTCGGCGCAAGGTTCACGACCGCTTCGGGCGTGCGGGCCCATCACGCCCAGGATGAGGGCTGGCATCCACCCGCCGCGCCCGATGGCGTGCTGTTTGCCGCCTCGACCGCCGACGTGGCCGAGGCCGTCCGCATCTGCGCCCGCTTCAATGTCCCCGTCATCCCCTACGGCACGGGAAGCGCGATGGAGGGTAGCATTAATGCCGTTCACGGCGGGTTGACCATTGATCTGTCAGCCATGAACAGCATCCTTTCCGTCAATCCGTCCGATATGGACTGCACCGTTCAGGCGGGCTGCACGCGTTCCATCCTCAACACGCATCTGCGCGATACCGGTCTTGGTTTTCCCGTCGATCCCGGTGCCGATGCGACATTGGGCGGAATGGCTGCAACCCGCGCCTCGGGCACGATGACGCTCAGATATGGCTCGATGCGCGACAATGTCATCGGGCTGGAGGTCATACTTGCCGATGGCACCATCGTGCAGACCGGCGGACGCGCCCGTAAATCATCGTCGGGCTATGACCTGACAAAGCTGTTCGTCGGCTCGGAGGGCACATTGGGCATCATCACGGCGCTGACCCTGCGCCTGCATCCCCTGCCCGAACATATCCTGGCACTGCGGGCCGTGTTCGACGACAGCGGCGCGGCCATCGGTTTTGTCGTTCTGCTCATGCAACTGGGCTACCCGGTTGCCCGGGCCGAATTCATGGACGAACTGGCGATCGAGGCCGCTAACAGATATGAAAAGCTGGATTACGAACTCCGGCCCACGATCTTTCTGGAGCTTCATTCCACTACGTCACCGCTGGATGAGGCCCGCGAGGCGATTCTTGACAGTCTCAAGGAATACCGCGCCAGATCGGTCCATCTGGCCGAGACTGCCGAGCAGCGGTCCCGGATCTGGAAAACCCGCCACAACGCCGCCCATGCCGAGCCGCTGTTACGGCCCGGCACAAGGGCGATGGTGACGGATGTCTGCGTACCGCTGTCGCATCTGGCCGCCTGCATTACCGAAACGCAGCAGGACCTGCGGGCGACGGGTCTGTGCGCACCCATCGTGGGCCATGTCGGTGACGGAAACTTTCATCTGGCGATCCTGATCGACCCGGACTCCCCCTCCGAGATCGCCGAGGCCGAGCGCCTTCATGCCAGATTGGTGCAGCGCGCACTGGATTACGGCGGAACGATCAGCGGCGAACACGGCATCGGGCTGGGCAAACGGCAGTTCCTGCGGGCCGAACACGGGACAGGGCTTGACGTGATGGGCAGGATCAAACAGGCCCTTGATCCACACGGCATCATGAACCCGGGCAAGATCTTTCTGCCCAATGGAAAACATGGAACAGTGCCGGCAAGCACCCGCGCAGACTGACCCAGGAAAACAAGCATGACCAAGACGAAAGAAACCAGTCCGGAAAAGGGCTCCAATCCCGTCAGAAGGATCGCCACCGTTCTCGACGCGGTCGCATTTTCGTCTTCCGGCCTGTCATTGCAGGACATCGCCAGCGCAGCGCAAATTCCGGTCTCATCGGCGCATCGCATCGCGAACACCCTGATTGACGTCGGATACCTGGAAACCGTGCCCAATCAGAAGGTCTATCAGATCGGTGCCCGTATGCGCCGCCTGTTGAATCTGAGTTTCGGTGAAAATTCAATCGAAAAGCTGGCCGCGCCCCTGCTTGGCGATCTGGCCAACAAGTTTCAGGAAGTTGCCTTTATTTGCCGCCTGATCGGAGACAAAATAAAGCTCGAAGCATTTTCCCTTCCTTCAGAGGCCGGCCATTCCCTCATCCATCCAGGATATGAGTTCCCCTTTCACGCGACAGCCAGCGGCAAGGCGATACTGGCTTTTCAAAGCGAGGACTATGTCAATGCGGCCCTCGACCAGGATCTTCCACAGTTTCAGAGAGAGACGATCAAGGACAGGAATGTCGTTCTCCGGCATCTCGACGAGGTGCGCGACAAGGGGTTTTCGGTCAATAATAGCGAATTCGACCCCGGCGTATACGCGCTTTCGGCACCGGTGGTCTTCGAACATGGAAATGTTTTCCTGTCCGTTGGAATCGTGGGAATGTCCGCCCGGATCGAGTCCCGGTTCACACAGGATGAAATGGTTGCCGCGGTAAAACACGCCGCCTCGACATTGGCACATTTACTATCAAATTACAGGTAGATTCTTGATCAAAGACCGGCTCTGATGATGTGACCACCCCCCGACGGCATCTGTGTGCCAAGGTGGATCTGCGAGGAATCCACATAGGAGAGCGGTCATATCGGAGATTATCACTGTCGGGCTCGATCTGGCGAAGAATGTGTTCCAGGTGCATGGGGCTGATGTCTCGAGCCAGGTGCTTTTTCGCAAGAAGCCGAGGGGGGAGCAGGTGCTGTCGTTCTTCAGCCAGTTGCCGCCTTGCGTTGTTGACATGAAGACCTGCGGAGGCGCTCACTTTTGGGGCCGCGAGATTGGCAAGCTCGGGCACGACGTGCGGCTGATCCCGCCTACTTACGTCAAGCCGTTCGTGAAGCGGCAGAAGAACGATGCGGTCGATGCTGAAGCGCTATGCGAAGCGTCTTAGAGGCCGACGATGCGCTTCGTGCCGGTGAAGAGCGAAGAGACGCAAGGGGCGGCGATTGTGTTCCGTATCCGTGAACTGCTGATCCGGCAGCGCACGCAGACGATCAATGCTGCGGGGCCACCTGTTCATGCAGCATGCTCTGCGCCGTCCGATCCAGCGAGATGATGTTCGAAACCACATATTTAAGTATCAGTCACCGCGCGTAGAGGTGAGCTACGCGGGTAATCTGGCCGCAGTTGATTCGCTATGCGTTGCCCAGCTTTACCAACAACTGGCTGACGTTGATGAAAACCACGGCGCTCGTATCGATCATCGGCTTGGAGGATATTGTCTACACTGCACTTTCCGCAGGGCGCACAAGTCAGAAGCCATTCGTTTTTCTTTTGACTGTGCTGATCATCTATCTGGCACTGATGGCAATCTCGGATATCGTACTTCGTTTGGTTGAGCGGCGATACAACCGGGGCGTAACCTTCCCGCAGGGCAGATTCCATGCGTGAAACGATCACCTCATTTTTTCAAAGCGACGACACCGGCAGTTTCCTTGGCCGGTCTGTCCTTATCTTCTCTCAGTGGAAATTGTTTCTGACCGGCGTTACGAACACGGTCATGCTCGTCGGTATATCCCTTGTCATCGGCCGCTTGATTGCCATTCCGATGGCGGTGATCCGAGTGCAGCGTGTTCCGGTCCTAAGTTCGCTGGTCGCGCTTTATGTCTATGTCATTCGGGGCACACCGCTGCTGGTGCAGCTGTATTTCGTCTATTACGGCCTGTCCCAGTTTGAGGCCGTCCAGAAATCCTTTGCCTGGGATTATCTGCGTGAACCCTGGTGGTGTGCCTTGCTGACCTTTACCGTCGGCACTTCGGCCTATACCGCCGAAATATTGCGAGGCGGTATTCTGGCGGTTCCGCGTGGTGAAATCGAAGCCTGCATTTCGGTCGGCATGTCGAAACTTTCGGCTTATCGCCGCGTCATTCTGCCAAGCGCGTTCAGACGCGTGCTTCCAGCCTATGGAAATGAGGTTATTTTCGCCACCCATGCAAGCGTCGTCGCAAGCACAGTGACGATCATCGACATCGTTGGTGCCGCGCGGCAGTTCAATAACACCTACTATCTGGCCTATGAAGGCTTTCTGGCTGCCGCAGTCCTGTACCTGATCCTGGTCTTTCTGATCACACGCGTATTCGCACATCTGGAAAGGCGGCTTTATCGCCACCTGAAAGCCCGCATGTAGCATTCGGCGCGACCGCCATCCCCGTGTCGCTTTCGTAAAATAACGGAACATACCTGGAAATGATGAAAACATCAGCTAATCTGAGGATAAACGGTACCCGGCTCTGGCAATCGCTTGAGGATCTTGAGGATATGGCGCGGGTCGGCCCTGGCGTAAGGGGCGGCTGCAACCGTCAAGCCCTGACAGACGAAGACAAACAGGGGCGGGATCTGTTCCTGTCCTGGTGCGAGGCCGAGGGCATGTCGGTCAGCGTCGACACGATGGGAAATATGTTCGCAACCCTGACGGGATCCGAGCCAGAACTTGATGCGGTCGCCATCGGCAGCCATCTGGACACGCAACCGACCGGCGGACGTTATGACGGGCTGCTGGGCGTGCTTGCGGGGCTTGAGGTCGTGCGCGCCCTGCGGGAACGCGGCATCAGGACACGGCGGTCGATCACGCTGGTCAACTGGACCAATGAAGAGGGCACGCGGTTTCCGCCGGCCATGGTCTCATCCGGCGTTTTCGCGGGGGTTCACACGCAGGAATGGGCGTATCAGATCAAGGACTCCCGTGGCATAACCTTCGGGGCAGAACTGGAGCGCATCGGATATATGGGCACCGAGTCTGTGGGCCAGCGCAGGTTTCACGCGATGTTCGAATATTACATTGAACAGGGGCCGATCCTTGAAGCGGGCAACCGTGACATCGGCGTCGTAACCCATGGTCAGGGGTTACGCTGGATCGAGGTCGCCTTAACCGGCAAAGAGGCTCATACCGGCTCTACCCCGATGAACATGCGGGCCAATGCCGGGTTGGGCATGGCCCAGATCACCTCTACCGTGCATCAGGTGGCCATGGACCATCAGCCGGACGCGGTCGGTGCTGTCGGCCATGTCGAGATCTTCCCGAACAGTCGCAATGTCATACCGGGGCAATGCATTTTTACGATTGATATCCGCTTGCCCGATCAGGCGACGCTGGACGCGATGACCGCGCGGATCGAAGACGAGGCAGGCGCTATCGCGGCAACCCTTGGTCTGACGATCGAGATGGAAACGGTCGGCTACTTCGCGCCGGTTACCTTCGACCCTGACTGTGTGAACCTTGTGCGCAGTGTCACCGAGGAGCTCGGGCTTAGCCATCAGGACATCATCTCGGGGGTCGGTCATGACGCCTGTTGGGTCAATCGCGTGCCCCCCACTACGATGATCATGTACCCTTGTGTGGATGGTCTGTCGCATAATGAAGACGAGCGCATCACCCTTGAATGGGCTGCTGCGGGCAATGACGTGCTGCTGCACAGTGTCATCCGCATGGCCGAAGTCTCACATCAGGGTCATGCGGCGGAATTGAAACAGGAATGAAGCCCATGCCAAATCTTTCACCGCTCATTTCCCGGATTTCCGGGCCCGCCGCGCAGGCTTGGGAGGTTGGCAACGTTGCCTTCGAAAGGATCCGGCAGGGTCACGACATTATCCATCTCGGCGTTGGCGATCCCGATCTCGACACGCCCAAGCCGATTCGTCAGGCGCTGGTCGATGCGCTGGAATCGGGTAAGACGCATTATTCGCCGCTGGCTGGCGAACCTGCCTTGCGCGCCGCCATCGCCGAAAGTGCTGCAAAAATCTATGGCGGGCAGGTCAATGCCGCGAATGTGGTCGTGACCTCGGGTGCGCAGGGGGCACTGTTCGCGGTCTTCCTGCTGATCGCTTCGGCAGGTGACGAGGTGATCGTGCTGGAACCCGCCTATGCCACCTATCCGGCCAGCGTGACAGCCGGTGGCGCCACGATGGTCACGGTGAAACTGGCCGAACAGGATGGCTATCAGCTGGACATTCCACAAATCACGGCGGCGATCACCCCTCGGACGCGCGCCATTCTGGTCAACTCGCCCGGCAACCCTTCGGGCACGGTGTTCGAGCAGAATGACCTTGATACGCTGGCCGGGATTTGTGCCGAACGCGGGATCTGGCTGGTCTCGGACGAGGTATACTGGTCGCTTTGCTATGATCGCGATCACAGCTCGCCCTATAAACGTCAGGATACCCGACAAAACGTCATCGTGCTGAACAGCCTGTCCAAATCCCACGCCATGACTGGCTGGCGCTTGGGATGGGCGATAGCGCCGGATGCAATCGTCGAGCAATTGATCAATCTGGCGCAGACCCAGCATTTCGGCATCAACCAATTCGTTCAGGAAGCGGCGCTGAGCGCCGTGCGCGACGACGTGACCACGCACGAAATCCGGCGGATCTTTCAACTTCGCCGCGATGCGCTGATGCAGGAACTGCGCAAAAGCAATGTGCTGAGCTTTTCCGAACCCGAAGGCGGGATGTTCCTGCTGATCGATGTCAGCCGGACCGGTCTGGACGGGAAAGCCTTTGCCGAAAAGCTGCTGGACCTTGAACAGGTCGCCGTCGTGCCCGGTTTCGGATTTGGCGCCGGAATGAGCGATTGCATCCGGGTGGGGTTCCTGACGGATCCGGAAAGACTGAAAGAGGCGGGACGCAGAATTGTCCGTTTTGCAAATGAGGTAAAAAATGTCTAAGCAAACCTGTGGCGAACAGATTCCGTTTCTGCTCAAGGCCTATGGCGTCGATGTGGTCTTCGGGATGCCAGGGGTCCATTCCCTTGAATTCTAACGAACGCTGAACGATGCCGAGGTCCGCCATATCGGGGTCCGGCACGAACAGGGCGCGAGCTTCATGGCCGACGGCTTCGCCCGTGCGACCCGCAAGCCCGGAGTCGCCATGGTGATTTCCGGCCCCGGCGTCACCAATGCCAGCACCGCGATTGGTCAGGCCTATTCCGACAGCGTGCCGTTGCTGCTGCTGACCCCGGCCATCACCTCGAACGTGCAGGGCATGGGATATGGCATGCTGCATGAAATCCGTGACCAGCGGGCCATGACGGACTCGATTACCGGACTCAGCGTCATGGCCACCCGCGCCGAACAGGTTCGCCGCATGAATGAGTGCTCCCACTCTCTATGATGATTCAAGCTGTCTCTCGACGCTCCATCCATGAGTTGCGGAACCCCGCCGACCTCCCCCTTCGTCCCCAGATACCTCGCCGCTTTCCAGTATTTTAACCCACCCTACGAAGGTGTCACCGCGCAGCGCCCCCAGCAGCAGGCGCGGTAGCGCCGGCTTACGCTGTGCTGCGCCGAGGCCTGATGTGATGCGCCCGAACCCGCCTGTGATTCCGCCCTCGCTGCGCCACGCTGGTGCCTGCGCGGATCCTGACGCGCAGGACGCGGAACGGTGCCATGGCACGGCAAAGGCAAACGGTGGCGGAGAAACTCCGGGTGGTCGCAGAACCGGCCCGGGATTCCGTCACGCCCCTATCCGCCCCCTATCCGCCCCCGATCCGCACCTTGTCGCACTGGTCCACCTATTGGCCCGGTGCACGGCGCGCGATTTCGTTGAGGCCGAGGAGCGCGAGAACGGCAAACACCACCCTGACTGACCAAGAGGCTCGCAGATGAAGGTCGCGATCGACGATCGCTATTCGTCCGACCTGCAGCGCGAGGCGTCCATTGCCGACCAGTTCCGCATGTTCCGGCTGCGGGCCGAGAAGGAGGGCTGGCAGGTCGCCGAGGAATATTCCGACCATCCCGTCTCCGGCTCCAGCATGATCCAGCGGCCCGGCCTCCAGGCGATGATCCTGAATTCCGCGCGCGGCCGCTTCGACATGGTGCTGGCCGAGGTGCTGGACCGCGTCAGCCGCGACCACGAGGACATCGCCGGCATTTACAAGCGCATTCGCTATGCCGATGTAAAGATATTCACGCTCTCCGAGGGCGAGATCAGCGAGTTACATGTCGGGCTGAAGGGCACGATGAACGCGCTGTTCATCAAGGATCTGGCCGACAAAACCCGCCGAGGTCTGCGTGGTCGGGTCGAGGACGGTAAGTCCGGCGGCGGCAATTCCTACGGCTACGACGTGGTCAAGAAGTTCGACGCCCATGGCGAGCCGATCCGCGGCGACCACACCATCAACGAGGCGCAGGCCGCCGTCATCCGCCGCATCTTCGCCGATTACGACGGCGGCCTCTCGTCGCGCACCATCGCCATGGCGCGGAACCGCGAGGGCGTGCCCGGACCCATGGGGCGGGAATGGGGGCCGTCGACCATCCATGGCAACCGCGAGCGCGGCACCGGGATCCTGAACGACGAGCTTTATGTCGGCCGCCTCGTCTGGAACCGGCTGCGCTATGTCAAGGACCCCGATACCGGACGGCGGGTGTCGCGGCTGAACCCGGAAAGCGAATAGGTGATGCAAGACGTGCCGGCCTTGCGCATCGTCGACCAAGGCCTCTGGAACGCAGTCGAGGCCCGGCAAGGTGAACTGGCCTTCTCGACCCGCAGCCGGCACGAGGGCAATCCGCTGAACGACCGCCGGCGCCCGAAGCACCTTTTCGCCGGCCTAATCAAATGCGGCTGCTGCGGGGGCGGCTATTCGATGATCTCCCAGGATCTGCTAGGCTGCTCGACGGCACGGAACAAGGGAACTTGCGACAACCGCGTCAACATCCGCCGCGACGCGCTCGAGGCCCCGGTCCTGAACGGGCTCAGAAAGCACCTGATGGAGCCGGACCTGTTCAAGGAGTTCTGCACCGAGTTCACCAAGGAGGTGAACCGGCTGCGCATGGAGCGCGGCGCCGATCTGACCGCCATCCGCGATGAGCTTCCCCGTATCGACCGGGAACTGTCGAAGCTCCTTTCCGCCCTGAAGGCCGGCGGTCCGATCCAGGCCATCGTCGACGACATGAAGCGGCTGGAAGCCCGCAAGACCGAGCTGACAGAGAAACTGGCCAATGCGATCGAGCCCCCGCCCCTGCTGCACCCGAACATGGCGGCGCTCTATGCCCAACGCATCGCCGCGCTTTCCGAGAACCTGCGGCACGAGGACAGCCGCACGCAGGCGGCAGAGATTCTACGCTCGTTGGTCGATCAGGTGACGCTGTTGCCGGCGGACGGCGAACTGGCCATTGTGCTGCGCGGCGATCTCGGCGCCATCCTGCGCCTCGCGGCGGGAAAGAAGGATCTGGATTTCCTGTCGGAGGCCGACGTGCTGGACAACCTGCTGGCGCAATCGGGCGGGTCGCGCAAGCCGGGGCGTACAAACGCAAAAACCTCAGCGCTTAATGCTACAGAGGTTTCGCAATTGTCGTTGGTTTCAGGGACGCGCATTGAACACTATTTCAAAACATCCGAACTTACTCGTTCGTCTGCTTGATGACGCGGATGATAGCCGAAACAACCGCCGCAATCCTCAGATCATGCCTCATGCCAAATAGACATAACCGACGACATAGAAAAGAAAGCTGTCAGTGATATCCGCCCGCTGGGGGGCGCCCAGCGCGCTGGTTGTCAGGACTGCGCATCGGTTTTCGCCCTTGCGCATGGTGTCTGCGCCCCACCATGATCGGGTTATGCCGCGAAGGGTGCCAACCGCGTCAATCGCAACGCCCCAGATGGCGACCTGATGGGAAGATGGCGTGAGCCGGTTCGGTTCTCGGATGACGAAGCGAGACTGGCTCCGGCTCCCCTGATCTTTCCATACCGTTCTCTACCCGAAAACCAGTTCCGGCAGAACCACCTCCCTGAGCTACTCCCCGGAAATCGGACAGTGACGGAAGCTACGATCTGACGTTTGCTGGTCTCCAAGGACGAGGAGATCAGAGATGCGGAAACGCAGGAACCATGACGCGGGCTTCAAGGCGCGCGTGGCGCTGGAGGCTTTGAAGGGCGAGCGCATGGTGTCGGACCTGGCGGCCGAATACAGCGTGCATCCGACGATGATCCACCAGTGGAAGAAAGCGCTGCTCGACGGGGCGGCAGACATCTTTGAACGCGATGGTAGAAAGCCTGCGGAGGCGGACGAGGAGACGGTCCGGTCGTTGCATGCCAAGATTGGAGAACTGGCCGTCGCCAACGATTTTTTGTCACGAAAGCTCAAGCCGTGGACCGGCAAGTGAGGTGCAGGATGATCGAGCGGGACCATCCTGTGCCGTCGATCGGGGCGCAGTGCCGTCTTCTGTCGATCTCGCGCTCCTCGTCCTACCACGAGCCATCGGGTGAAACGGAGGTGAACCTGCCTGCACGCGTGGGAAACAGGATCGCAGGCCAAGGCCGCCATTGGCCGCTGGATAACCTTCTACAACCACTGGCGACCACACGCCGCCCATCGCGGACACTGTCAGAACGCCATCCTCAGCACGCGCATAGCCCCGACCGAACCATCCTCATGCAAAGGCAGCACCTGCACGAGGCCCTCCGCATCTTCATAGGATTGAACCAGATAGATATCCGGCAGCCCTGCTGCCTGACCCACAGCAGCGAAACGGGCACTAACCTGTTCGCGCGATAGCGAAGGCGGTAATTCCAGACGAATTTCGACAAAGCTGCCCTGCGCGGTAGGGAATGGTTGCGCAGCGGCGCGGCCGAAATTTCTAGGATCGGCGTAGGTGAAGTAGTCGTCTGCATAGACCGTGATTTCCGGAATTTTAAGAATCTTCTCCATGACTTTTCCCGCCGAAAGCGCTGTGTCGCCGATAAAAAACGCTATCTCGTCGATTTCCGTCATATCGGACGGCGGAGGCAGATCAGCAAATATCCAAGGGCCGCGGCC
Source organism: Paracoccus amoyensis (assembly GCF_014490725.1). Lineage (GTDB taxonomy): Bacteria > Pseudomonadota > Alphaproteobacteria > Rhodobacterales > Rhodobacteraceae > Paracoccus > Paracoccus amoyensis. Next base: position 4,392 of record NZ_JACOQL010000009.1, on the reverse strand, counting down.
AAGCTGGCGCTGCTCGCCCTCGTCCTCAACCACCTCCGAAGATGCGGGAACCGTTCCATCCAGGCCGAACATGCCGTCATGGATCGCCCCGAACAGATGCGCGCCACCCAAGATTGCCATCGCCTGATAACTACGCACCAGCCCTCGGTTTTCCGCCCCCAGCGGGTCGGACGGGACTGCTTGATCATTCGTCACCAGCACAACACCGCCCGGCGCATCGGGCGAGGTGCCTGCGATGGCCGCACCACCTTTGCTGGCCGCCAAAAAGTCGAAGAAATCCGTAAGAACACGATAAAGCTGACCGCTATCGAACCCTGCGGTCTGAACCGAAACGCCATCATCGTCGCTGATCCGTCGAAAGCCGACGCCGGGCCTGTAATAATAGCTGTCGGCCCCGACACGTTTTAGTCCATTTGGTCGATCCATAGACCAAGAAATGAACCGGTCAGTGACATTGACCTCTTGACCCTGCTCTATCGCCGAGAATGTAACGATGTAGTCCATCACTTTGCCCCTATTTTTTCAGACTCGCCAATGTTCGGTCGTTCTGCGCATCTGCGAATGACAGGCGCTTGAAATCGCCCGCGCGACCACCATCCTGCGAATCAGGGTGGCAAAATAATCGCGCGCTGCTTCGTTCGAACAGATATAGACAAGCCGCCAATATGGAATGTCAGGATCGGTGCAAACACCCATATATGCGGTCAACTGTGTTGTCGCGCCAAGCACGGCATTCGCATATTGAGCCTGTCTTTCCCGGATGAAGGTCTGGCGGGCAGCACCCGCCATCGGAAAGCCGTGGATCGCCTGGGCCGGGTACGAACATTGCGCATATAGCGGGTCCGGTTCTGATACAGAGCCAGGGCTCCGCCAGATGAGTACTTCGCCTCGAGTATGCAGCAAGCGTGAGCGTACCCGGCTCTGGCGGCCGGTGGTCGCCGGGGGGCCAATCCGTCAGCCAGCGGCGCGCGCGCCGATGCACTGGCGTCGATGCGCAGCGAATATTCGCGGTCCCCGCGTTTCTGCCGCTGATATCGGGCAGCAGTCGAAACGCCGGTGGATGCTGCCTGGCTCCAATGGCCGGGAGCTCGGCGATCACAGCGCGTCTTAAAGGCCTGAGCCTCGCCAGGAATACAGGCTGGGAAGTCTTGAGTTGAACCAGCGATGGTAGTCCCGCCCGGCTGGGCCGGAATTGCAGTTTCGGTATTCATAGTGGAACGACTGTGTGCCGCCGTAAAGCGGTGAATCGCGTCGCGCAATTCCTGCGCGGTCACGCCGTAGACTGCCTGTTGTAGCTGATCATGGCTTGCTCCGGAGGCCGGAAAAAGACGATGAAACTTGGCCGGTAATTGCCGGTAATCCAGCGCATTATGCGTAACATATCTGCAGACAAACATCGCGGGCGGTGAGGGGTTCGACTGGTTCTGTGCCACGGAGGCCGACCAGGCAGCGCAGATCCGCACCCCGATCAGCGATGGGGCCCATGACAAGCCGTGGGTCTTCCGCCCCAAAGATCTGCGCTCATGGTGGTCGAACCGGCATTTCGACCGGCCGGGCGGCATGGAATCCGCGACACCGACCGCATGGTTGCCGCAGTCCAAACCTATCCGCTTCACCGAACTCGGCTGCCCGGCGATCGACCGCGGCACCAACCAGCCCAATGTCTTCTATGACCCCAAATCGTCCGAAAGCTTCGTGCCGTATTTTTCGCGCGGCTGGCGCGACGATGCCATCCAGCGGGCCTATCTGGAAGCGACCTACCTCTTCTGGGGCAAACCGGCGAACAACCCGGTCTCGACGGAATATGCCGGCCGCATGGTCGAAGTCGGTGAATGTGCCGCCTGGACATGGGACGCCCGGCCCTACCCGTTCATTCCGGCTCTGAGCGAGGTCTGGACCGATGGCGCCAACTGGCGGCTGGGGCACTGGCTGGCCGGACGGCTGGGTGCGGTCTCGCTTGCCGCTCTCGTCCGTCATCTCTGCCGACGCGCCGGACTGCCCGAAGCCCGCATCGATGTCTCGGGTCTCTGGGGCGCGGCAGAGGGCTATGCGATCACCGCGCTGGAAAGCCCGCGCGCCTCGATCACCACGCTGGCGCGGCATTTCGGGTTCGACGCGGTCGAGAGCGAGGGCGTGATCCGCTTCATCATGCGCGGCCGGGCACCGGTCGCCACCATCGCCCATGACGATCTGGTGGCTGGCAACACGGGCGGCGAGGCCATCGAGTTGACTCGGGCGCAGGAGACCGAACTGCCGCAGGCGCTCAAATGGCAGGTCGCACGGGCCGACGAGGATTACGACGCGGCGCTGGTCGAGGCGTCGCGCATCACCGTCGACACCAGCCGCATCGCCTCCGAGAGTTTTCCGATGGCGGTGCCGCCGGAAGAGGCCGAGCGCCGCTGCCGCCGCGCTTTGCAGGAGGCCTGGGCGGGCCGCGAAAGCGCCGTGTTTCGCCTGCCGCCCACAAAGCTGGCGCTGGACCCCGCCGATGTCATCGCGCTCGATCACGACGGTCGCGCGCAGCAGTTCCGCCTGACCGCCATCGCCGATGCCGAGGCCCGCGGCGTCGAGGCCGTGCGGCAGGACCGCGAGGCCTATGACCTGCCGCCCGGTGCCGAGCGACCCGCCACCCTGCCCCGTGCGGTGACCTTCGGGCCGCCGGAGGTGATCCTGCTCGATCTGCCGCAGCTGCGGGACGACATCCCCGCGCATCAGCCGCTGATCGCAGCCACGGCAAAACCATGGCCCGGCGCACTGGCGGTTTATCGCAGCCCCGGCGAAGACGGGTTCGAACTGGTCACCACAGTCCGGCGTCGCGCCAATCTCGGGCGTCTGGTCTCGGACCTCTGGCCCGGACCCACCTCGCGCTTTGACATGGGCAATGTCCTGATCCTCGATTTGATGAGCGGTCAGCTGGACAGCGTCAGCGATCTGGCGCTGTTCGGTGACGCCAATGCGCTGGCAATCGAAACGGCACCGGGCCGCTGGGAGATCGTCCAGGCCGGGCATGCCGAGTTGATCGCGTCGGGGCGCTATCGCCTGACCCGGCTGCTGCGCGGCCAGCGCGGCACCGAGCAGGCCATGGGCAACCCGACCCCGGCCGGGGCCCGTGCAGTCCTGCTGAACGAAGCACTGACCCCGCTGCCAATTCCGGAGGCGGATTTGGGCATTCCCTTCAACTGGCGGATCGGGCCCGCCCGGCAAGCGGTCAGCAGCGACACCTTCACCGCTATCAGTTTCACGCCCGAGGGCGAGGGGCTGCGGCCGTTCTCGCCGGTCCATATCGACCAGCAGTGGCGGCGCCCGCACGGCCTTGGCGATCTGACGCTCCGCTGGACGCGCCGATCCCGCAGCCTCGCCGCCGACAGCTGGCAGGGCATGGAGGTGCCCTTGGGCGAAGAACAGGAAAGCTATGAGGTCCGGATCATGGACGGAGCAGCTTTGAAACGCACCCTGACCAGCAATGCTCCGTCGGTCGTCTACAGCGCCGCGCAACAGACCGCCGATTGGGGCGCAGAACTGACACCCGGTGACGGCCTGACGGTCCGTATCTGCCAGCTTTCGGCCCGTATCGGGCGCGGCACGGCACGAACCACAACCCTCTATCTCTGATCCTGAAGAAAGACATCCGCATGTCCAACAGCACGACGAACCTGCTGCTGCCATATCTGATGGCGGCGCAGGCCCAGAAACATGTCACCCATAACGAGGCCCTGCGTCTGCTCGACGGGCTGGTGCAGCTTTCGGTGAAGAGCCAGCGGCTGACCGAACCGCCCACAACGCCAGCCGATGGCGACCGCTATATCGTCGCCTCCAGTGCGACAGGCGGCTGGGCCGGGTGGGATCTGAACGTCGCCCTCTGGACCGATGGCGCCTGGCTGCGCCTGCCGCCGCGTGATGGCTGGCTGGCATGGGTAGAGGATGAGGCGGCATTGCTGGTCCGCGATGGCGCGGGCTGGGAACCGATCATCCCGACCGCCCTAGACGATCTCACCCGGCTCGGCATCGGCATGGCGGCAAGCGCCGGTTCGCCCTTTTCGGCCAAGCTGAACAGCGCCCTCTGGACCGCGCTCTATGCCGCCGATGGCGGCAGTGGCGATCTGACCCAGGTGCTGAACCGGGAAACGGGCGCCGACGATGCCGGGCTGATCCTGCAGACCGGGTTTTCCACACGGGCGCTGATCGGCATGTTCGGCTCCGATCAGCTCCGCATTGCCGTCTCGCCCGACGGGTCCAGTTTTCGCGATGCGCTGGGCTTCGATCTGGCGACGGGCATCGTGGATCAACCGAGCCTGCCACGCTTCACGGCCTATACGAATTACGACAACTATGTCGCCACCGACAGCTGGACGACGATTGGCATCAATGTGGCCGAATATAATGACCAGGGCT
>NZ_JACOQL010000008.1 GCF_014490725.1 Paracoccus amoyensis | reverse complement strand
CCGTCATCCCGTTGTGAAAACTGTGCCGCCGGGTTCTGTCGCGCCAGAATGCGATCCGTCAGATACAGCCCGCCCGCCGCTGCGGACAGGATCACCGCCAATCCAAGAGCTGCCTTGACGGCGCGCATGCCTGTCTCCTCCCGGTTGGGGTGTGATGGGTTGCCATGAACAGCATTCCTTGAATGCGGGTCGGCCGACAACTGATAATCACGTGTTTCCGCGATTTATATGTGCGGATGTCCAAATGGCAGGTAAACGGGATCGAGATCTTGCCGCGCATGACAATGCGCATTATTTATGGGCATATCAGAGGATGTCCCATGCAACGTCACGCAACCCCCAAGAAACCGACCAATCTGTCGCTGGATGCAGGCCTGCTGCAGGAAGCCCGCAGCTTTGGTGTAAACCTGTCGCAGGCAGCCGAAGCCGGGGTGCGGCAGGCGGTTGCCGCCGCAAGATCCGCCAGTTGGCAACGCGAAAATGCGGATGCCCTTGCCAGTTCCAACGATTGGGCGGACCGGCAGGGACTGCCACTGGCCAGATACCGGCAATTCTGAATGGCGCGCTATGATGTCTATGCCAACCCGGATGGCCCGGGCTATCTGCTGGATGTACAGGCCGATCTGCTGGACGGGCTGAACACGCGGATCGTGGTGCCGCTGATGCCACGGGACAATGCGCCGGTGCCTGCCCGGCGGCTGAACCCGGTCTTTCGGATCGCCGATCAGCCGCATGTGATGGTGACGCAGTTTCTGGCCGCGATCCCCCGGTCGGCTCTTGCCGCGCCGGTCACCAATCTGGCCGCCCATGATACGGATATCGGCAATGCGCTGGACATGGTGTTCGTCGGGTTTTGAGGGAGGACATGACAAAGGCCGCAGATGGCACCACCTGCGGCCTTGCCGTTTCAGCCCGAAGGCCGCCCATCATTACCAGCTGGTAATGACCGAGCCGTCGTATTTTTCGTCGATGAAGGCTTTGATTTCGGGGCTGTGATAGGCCTCGACCAGTTGTTTCACCCAAGGCTGGTCCTGATCGCCGTTCTTCACCACGATGATGTTCACATAGGGGCTGTCGGCTTTTTCCGTCGCAATTGCATCGGTTTTCGGGTTCAGTCCCGCATCCAGTGCATAGTTGGTGTTGATGATGGAAATATCCGTATCGGCCAGCGATCGCGGCAGTTGCGCGGCATCCAGTTCAAGGAAGGCCAGGTTCTTGGCATTCTCGGTCACGTCCAGCGGCGTCGGAACCAGCCCGGTGCCTTCGGCCAGCTTGATCAGGCCCAGATCCTGCAGGATCAGCAGGGCGCGGCCGCCATTGGTCGGGTCGTTCGGGATGCCGACATTGGCGCCATCGGGCAGATCCGCAATGTCCTTCAGCTTTTCTGAATAGACGCCCATGGGCGTGGTGATGGTGGTTCCGACCTCGACCAGATCAAAGCCGCGATCCTTGATCTGGTTTTCCAGATAGGGGCGGTGCTGGAAGCTGTTGGCGTTCAGGTCGCCATCGTTCAGCGCCTGGTTCGGCACGACATAGTCGGAAAACTCGACCACTTCGATGTTCAGACCCTTTGGCGCGGCGACCTTGGCGACTTCTTCCATGATCTCGGCATGCTCGCCCGGGGAAACGCCGACAGTGATGTCTTCGGCCATGGCGGCGGCTGCCGACAGGGCCAGAACAGAGGTCAGGGTGACAAGACGCAGCATCAGAAAGCTCCTTGATGGTTCATGCGTAAAAGACTTGGGCGCTGAAACAGGCAAGATCAGCGCCCGCGATTGCGAGGGGCGCGTTTGTCGACCCGCGCCGCGATCCATTCGCCGATGGACTGCACAAGCTGGACCATGACGATCAGGATGATGACCACGGCCAGCATCACATCGGGCATGAACCGCTGATAACCATAGCGGATGCCCAGATCGCCCAGCCCCTGACCGCCAACCGCGCCGACCATGGCGGAATAGCCGATCAGGCTGACGACGGCCAAGGTCAGGCCCAGCGTGATACCGGGCAGGGCCTCACGGATCAGAACCTTGCGGATGATCTGCAACGGCGTGGCGCCCATGGCGCGGGCAGCCTCGATCAGTCCGGCGTCAACCTCGCGGATCGCGTTTTCGACCAGCCGCGCGATAAAGGGGATCGCGGCGATGGTCAGCGGCACGATGGCCGCGTCGGTCCCGATCGAGGTGCCGACAAGCGCGCGGGTAAAGGGGATGATCGCCACCACCAGAATGATGAAGGGCACCGACCGCGCGGCATTCACCACAAGGCCCAGTATCTTGTTCACCCACGGCGATGACAACAGCTCGCCCCGTTGCGATGTGGCCAGATAGACGCCCAGCGGCAGGCCGAAGATCGTGCCCAGAATGGCGGATGCCGCGACCATATACAGCGTTTGCAGCGTGGCAGAGTAAAGCAGTGCGATCAGATTAGACGACATAGCCCAACACCTCTGTCAGCAGCCCGTGGCGTTCCAGATAGGTCCGCGCCTCGTCTCCGCGTGCGGCATCGACGGCAATCAGCAGGTTGCCGAAGGGATGCGGGCCGATCTCTTCGATGGCGCCGGCCAGAATATTGGCGGCGATGCCCAGTTCGGTGGCCAGATTGGCCAGCATCGGGTCAGTGGCGTGATCGCCCGCAAAGGTCACGCGGATGACCGCCTGTGCCGGGCCGTCGGGGCGATGATCCTGCATCCGGCCTGCGATGAAGGCGGGCAGTGTCAGCCCGGTCACGCCCCCCAGAAAGGATCGCGTGGTCGGATGCCGGGGCTGGGCAAAGACGTCATAGGTCGCGCCTTCCTCGACGATGCGGCCACCCTCGATCACCGCCATCTGGCTGGCGATGTCGCGCACCACGGCCATTTCATGCGTGATCAACAGGATGGTCAGGCCCAGATCGCGGTTGATATCGGACAAAAGCCGCAGAACCGTCTGCGTGGTTTCGGGGTCCAGCGCCGATGTCGCCTCATCCGACAACAGGACCTTTGGACTGGTGGCCAGGGCGCGGGCAATGCCCACGCGCTGCTTCTGCCCGCCAGACAGTTCGGCCGGATAACGCTCACGCAGGGCTTCAAGCCCGACGCGGGCGATCAGGTTTTCAACCTTTGGATGAATCTCGGCGGCGGGTGCGCCAGCGATTTCAAGGGGCAGGGCGATATTGCCATAGACCGTGCGAGAGGCCAGCAGATTGAAGTGCTGAAAGATCATCCCGACCTCGCGGCGGATCCGGCGCAAAGCCGCGCCATTGGCATTGCCGACATCATGGCCCGCCACCGAAACCGTGCCGCTGGTTGGCCGTTCCAGCCCGTTGACCATGCGCAGCAGCGTCGATTTGCCCGCCCCCGATCTGCCGATGATGCCGCAAATCGCGCCGGGCTGAACCGTCAGGCTGACATCTTCCAATGCGCTGACACGACTGCCGCCGGGGCCGTCAAAGGCCTTGCCGACCCGGTCAAAGATGATCGTTGCGCCTGCTTCCCGTAGGGGTGCGCCTGTGCCGCTCATTCTGGCTGCTTTCCGTCATTGCTGTTCTGCCCTGATGGGCCATGCTTTCGATAGGGCGGGTTGCCTTAATCCCCGTCCGGGCGCAAGGGACCGGGTTCAAAAGGGAAGAGAAGGCCCGCGCGGATCGGGCTGGGCGGTGATTTTCTTCTATATTTCTGCGTCGTCGTAGCAGAAATGGGATCAGGATACGAGTTTTCCCGATGATGAACCATAAGGGGATCATCGGGCTGCACAGGCCGGGGCCCGTTTGCGGTGCATCTATCTGCGGCTGGCCGGCTTCAGTTTTTCGCCCGACATCCGCAGCCCGTGCCGTTTCCGCAGACAACTGACGACCAGGGTCGCAGGCATTCCGATCAGCAATCCCGTCCATCCGCCGCCCAGATATGCCAGCGCAATCATCCCCCAGGATGCGCCAAGAAAACAGGCGGTGGTCGAGGCCATCACCGATCCGGCGACAATGAAAAACAGGGCAACGATTATCATCGGATCGCTATCTGATGGGCAGAGGCATCACAGGTCCGCCATATTAGATGCTGAACACGAAACTGTCCGGTTTTGCATGATTACAAATTGTCCGAGTTTCAGGGTTTTTGCATGTGCCGTTTCATGCGGTCCAAAGGGGTCATGATTCGCGATGTGATTCGTGCTCATGCGTTCGTCGATATACAACTACAGGTTGCGGCAAAGAATTGCCACTCTGTCGTGAATTGAGGTGGTGAGTAAGGCTACAATCAATGCGTGCGTCATTTGCCCTGAAAACCAGCTAAGTTGCATGATTTCAATCCGTTTTCTTGCCAGAAAATGTGAAATCCATAGAATTGGAAAAAAATAGGAAGTATGGACCTTTCCAAGATCGCGAGGCCCGGGGCGGCTTACCGAAATTGGTTAAGTTTACGGACAGGTATGCGGAATGCCTGTCTTTGTTCATGCCAGCGTATCGAGTGTTTGTTTTCCCGATAAGGGAAGTTTGAGTGGGAAGAGTGGCATGACTTACTATAGTTCTCAGTATTATAAATCGTATCAATGGTCGGCATTTACGGAAGCTGACCTGTTGGCCAACGGCAAGAACGGCACCAGCATCGACCGTGGTGACACCTTCACCGTCGGCATCCCGACCACCAAGATGTCGACGACCGACAATGACGCGACCCTGTCGGGTGACAGCACCAATTGCTGGTGGGGCACCAGCGGTTCGTCCGACCGCAGCGGTCAGAATGCCAAGGTCAATGGCGTCGCGGTCGGCTGCAAGATGTATGCCGAACAGTATCACGTGCTGAAAGGGTCGGACGGCAAGACCTATTACATGATCGAAATCAAGATCGAAGGTCATGACTCGGCCGGGGCTGGCAACGGCTATTTCACCTTCTACGGGGCGCAGCCGCCGATCGGCACCTCGGTGACTGTGGTGTCGACCTGCAACGTTTCGGGTTCGTGGGTTGATTATTCCTGCCTGGGCGCCGGCACCACCGCACCGCCGAACACGCCCCCGACCTTCACCAATGTGCCTGCGAACGGCATCTATTGCGTCAATGAAAACAACAAGCTGGTTGTCGATCTGAACGCGTCGGACAAAGAGGGTGACGCACTGAGCTTCTCGATCGTGGGCGGCGCTGACGGCGCATCCTTCACCATCGACGCCAAGACCGGTGTGCTGAGCTTTGTGAACGCGCCCGACTATGAAAAGCCGACCGACTCGGACGGCAATAACAGCTACAAGGTGATCGTGGCTGTCAGCGATGGCAAAGGCGGCGTGACCAACAAGGAACTGACGGTCAATGTCTGCGACGTGAAAGAAGACGGCGCACAGAAATGCATCGTCATCGAAGCCGAAGATATGCGCCTGTCCTGCTACACGGTCAAAGGCGCCACTTCGGCCTCGGGCGGGGAATATATCTCGCTGACCGGTTATAATGGCAGCGCCAGCACGACCTTCAAGGGCGCGGCCGGTGAATATGACTTCTCGATCCGGTACTGGGACGCGGCGCGCGGAGACGGCTATATCAAGGTTCTGGTGAACGGTCAGGAAGTCAAATCGATCCGCCTGAACACCGAAACCGGCAAATGGATGGATGTGTCCGTCGATGACCTGAACCTGAAATATGGCGATGTCATCACCCTGAAAGGGTCGGGCAAGGGGTGCGAATATGCGATCATCGACAAGATCAAGCTGTGCCCGTCCGAGCCGGAAATCAAACCGGGTGCGTTGGAAGGCCGCGTGTTCATCGACGCCAACAAGGACGGCATCGACAATAACGAAACCGGTGTTTCGGGTGTCACCGTTCAGTTGCTGAATGCGGCTGGCGCGGTTGTTGCCACGATGCAGACCGGTGCAGATGGTTCCTACAAGTTCAACAACCTGCAGCCGGGCGACTACAGCGTCGTGTTCCCGACCGAAGTCGACGGCATGAAGCTGACCGATGCCAATGTCGGCGGCGATGACACCGTGGACAGCGACGCCAATGTGACCACCGGCGCGACGGGCAGCTATACCGTTCCTGCTGGCGGTCTGGTTTCGCATGTCGATGCTGGCCTCTATGTGCCGAACGCCGGTCCTGATGCGTCGGATGACGCCTCTGGCACTTGTGTCAGCGTTGCGAAGACGGTGAATGTTCTGGCGAATGACACGGATGCGGATGGCGACAGCCTGACGATCACCAAGGTTGACGGCCAGGCGATCACCGAAGGTCAAAGCGTGACGCTGGATGACGGGGTGATTGTGACCTTGTCGACGGGTCAGCTGGTCTTTGATGCCAGCGGTTCGGATTATGCAAGCCTGACCATCGGCCAGAAAGCCAACGCGACCTACAGCTACGAGATCTCGGACGGGAATGGCGGCATCGACACGGCGAATGTGGACATGTCCTATTGCGGTTCGCTGAACACGCTGGAAACCATCAAGGCCAGCCTGCCGGAAGCCGGCGTGATCAAGCTGTCGATGGATACGACCGGGGGTGAATTCTATACCGCAGCCGTTTCGGGCACCGGGGATCAGCGTTTCGACGGCAAATCCTTTGATATCGTGTTCTGTGGCGCAGCCCAGCTGCCGATCAAGATGGGCGTCAATGTGCCTGTGACCTTCCATCTGGCGACCGCGGAAGATGCGCCTGCATCGATCGTGAACGAACAGAACCTGGATCTGGTCAACTGGATCCTGAACCAGGATTTCACCTCGATCGACAATGGCGACGGGACTGGCAAGACCTATACCGAAGCCGAAATTCAGGGCGCCATCTGGGGCCTGACCGACAACTTCCTGTTCGTGAACGAAGCCAACCCGACCTTTGGCACCAAGGCGAATGCACAGGAAATCTACAATCTGGCCCTTGCCAATGGCGAAGGCTTTGAAGCTGGTGAAGGCGATATCATCGGCCTGATCGTCGACCCGACCGCCGCGGCCATCGCTGCCGGAAACAAGCAGCCGATGATCATCGGGGTCGAGTGGAACGATCTGGCAGAAGATTGCCTCTGCTTCTGATCAAGACCGGGGCTGGCCCGATCCGGGTCGGCCCTGTTTCAGTTCCGGTTTGTCCAAGGACCGGGACCGGATCGCACACTTGCGCGATCCGGAGTTTCGATGGCGAAGCGCTTGGATCTTCGCCGCTTTTCAGGAGTCAAGACACGTGAAATACCTTAGCCTTGCTGGCCTTTCGGCCGTCGCCTACAGCCTGATCAACTCGGCCGCTGTGGCGTCGACCTGCGAGATCAACCCGACCATGCCGGAATGCCAGCCGACCGCTGTTCCGGAAATCAGCGCATTGGAAGGCACCGCCGCTTTGGCCGCGCTGACCGCTATCGTGCTGCTGACCTGGGAACGCCGCCGTCGCGCCCACTAAGCTGGTCCGGTCGTCGCGACCCGATCATCGACAGGCCCGCCAAACGGCGGGCCTGATCGTTTCGAAAACTGAGGTCTGAAGTTATCCGTCATGAGTAATTCTCGCGCTATCGACTCTCGTCTGCCCGCCGCGCCGATCATCTGGGTGGGGGTGTTGATCGTGGTGGAATTTCTGATCATCGGGCTGACCTTCAAACATGGCATCGATTTTGAATGCCAGGCCAATTGGGGTGTTTCGGCCTGTGCGACTGCCAGCAAAAGCCTGGCGGCGCTGTATTGCGTGATTGCTGCGGCCGGGTTGTTTGCCTTGTTGCGGCCTGAATTGTTTCGCGCACTTCTGACAGATGCGGGCCGCAGCCCGCACCCGCTGATCCTGAACGCCGCGGGTTTCGTGCTGGCGATGCTGCCGGCGCTTTTCATGCGTGAAGGGTCAGGAACGGCGATGCTGTGGCCGGCCTTTTTGCTGTGGACCTGCGGTATGGGGCTGATCCTGCTGGGGGTGCTTGGCTGGCTGGCCCCGCGCCCTCGTTGGGTTGCGTTTCTGAAACAGGCGGGCTTCCCGCTGCTTGTGGTCATCGCGGCAGGGGCTATTGCCCCGGCACTGGCCGTCAGGCTGCAGCCGATCTGGCAACTGGATACCATTGCCGATCTGACCTTTCGTGCCGTGACATGGCTGATCGACCTGATGGGCTATGAGGTGTTTTCTGATCCGGTGCGCAAGCATATCGGCACCGACGGTTTCGTGATCTCGGTCGCGCCGGTCTGTTCCGGGGTCGAGGGGATCGCCCTGGTCACGATCTTTGTCACGCTGTATCTGTGGCTGTTCCGCGAAGAACTGCGTTTTCCGCGGGCCTTGCTGTTGTATCCTTTGGGGATCGTGGCCAGTGCGCTGCTGAATGTGGTGCGGATCGCGGTCCTGCTGGCCATCGGGATGGAAGGACATCCCGAACTGGCTGTCGGCGGGTTTCACAGCCATGCAGGCTGGGTGATGTTCACCGCCGTGGCGCTTGGTATCATCGTGATTGCCCGCCGCGTGCCATGGCTACACAAACATGCCATGCGGCAACAGGTCGCCGCCCCTGCCGCAAAACCCCTGCCGCCCCTGCGGCAAGACCCGGTGGCGGCACGCATCCTGCCCTTTGCGGTGTTCATGCTGACGGCGGTGATCGTGCCCGCGATCAGCCAGAACCCATCCAGCTTCTACCCGCTGCGGGTCTTGCTGCTGGCGGCGGTTGTGACGCTGGTCTGGCCTGCTTTGCGCGGGATTGTCTGGCGCGTCGATCCGCTGTCCTGGCTGGCCGGGGCTGCCGTGGGGGCCATGTGGGTCGCCATCCCCGTCGCGCCGCTGGATGGCCCGGCCCCTTACGGCGCCATATCGGGCGGACTGCTGATCCTGTGGTTCCTGCTGCGCGGTGTGGGCACGGTCTTTCTGGTGCCGCTGGTCGAAGAGCTGTTCTTCCGCGACTATCTGGAAAGCCGCCTTCGCGGTGCCGCAATCGACGCACCGGCCCCGCTGTGGCGCAATATCATGGCCATCCTGGTGACTGCCGGGCTGTTCGCTGCCCTGCATGACCGCTGGGCCGAGGCTTTTGTGGCCGGTGTGGCCTTTTCACTGGTGACCCGCAGGAATGGTCGCATCGCCGATGCGATCGCCGCCCATGCGCTGGCCAATCTGATCGTCTTTGCCGTGGCCGTGGTGACAGGAAACCTGGCGATTATCTGACCATGATCGAAAGGCGGGGCTGAAAGCCGTGTCCCGGCTTTCAGCGGGTTTCAGGGCAGCCAGTCAAAGGTGCGGCTGATGCCCAGATAAACACGTTCGTCATCATTGTCGTCGTCATTGCGGTTATCACTGGAGGAGCGGGTGATATTTGCCCCCGCGACCAGCGACAGGTCGGAATACAGCGCCCGGTTATAGCTGATATCGAGCGAGACCGTTTCAGCATTCGCATTGTCGCCGGTCTGCACGTCGGTCGCCCGATAATTGATGGCGGCGTTTAGCCCGGAGATTTCGGTAAGCTGGCGGCTGTAGCTGGCTGAAAGAGTGGTATTCAGCGCCTCATCACCATCACTGGCCGTGACAGACCGATGCGTCAGTGATGCCTGGAATTTGGAAATCCGGTTCAGTTCGCGGCTGTAATTAACCTCGAAGATCGGATCGTAATTGCCCTGAAAATGCGTCATGCCAACGGCGGCAGAAAGTTCATAGGTCTGCATTTCAAGGCTGCGACCCAGCATCATATTGTCCCGCCGCCCCGAGGTGCCGGGCGTGGAATCATAGCTTAACCGCCAATCTCCAAGCGGGCGTGACCGGGTCAGCGCCAGACGATAGCTCGGGCCGGTGGCCTCTTCGATCGTGCCATCCTCTTCTTCGCGGCGGATGCGGGTATGGGTGATTTCGGCATCCAGATTGGTCACCTTGTCGATTTGCATCGCGGCGCCAACCCCGGCATCCGTATTGCGGCTGTCGGTGCCGCCATCGGATTCGATACGGGATTGCGTGGCCACGATCCGCGCCCGGATCAGGGGCGTCGGCTCCAGATACAGCTTGATATCCCCGCCATATGTCTTGCTGTCATACAACGAGGCGCTGTCCGTGCTGAGATCGGTATAATCGCGCCGTGAATAGTTCAGGCCAACTTCGCCCCCGATCTTGCCCTGCTGACCAAAGACATAGCCCAACCGGCCCGATTTGGTGGCGACGCTGCCCCGATCCACGCTGACGAATTCATTGGTCACGTCGTCATAGACCAGTGAATCGTCCAGATCGCTTTCGCGATAGTTGAATTCGGTCTCGAAGGCCGAATTCTTTGCCCCACGCCGATAGAATAACCGGGCCTGCCGGTCACCAAAGCTCAGGAAGTCGTCTTCGTCCGGATCCCCCTGATTGATGGGCAGGGACAGCGAAAACTGCAAAAGCTGGGCTCTGGTGCCGGTCTGGATGTTCAGGTCCAGCGGCGTGATGCCAATGACATCGCCATTGTCGACGGCAATCTGCTGGCCAATGGTGAATTCCGCCTTTGGGGCCAGGGCGGAATCCTGATCGCTGTCCTGCGCCCATGTCAGCTGTGGCAGCAGGGCGACCGTTGAAATTGCCAGAACCCGATATCCGAATGCGCCGCCGAAACCGGCGCGCGCCTGTAATCTGGCGCGCTTTGGCATTATTCGAACAGGCTCCGCTCTGGCACGATGATGACATCACCTTCGGCCAGAACCGGATCGAGGTTCATCGTCGCGCCCCGCATGATGGCGGAATAGTTCACCGTGATGACCTGACCGGGCATGGAGGCGCGGCGCAGCTGGATGCGTTTGGTGGCGGCAAAGGGCGTCAGGCCACCCGCCTGCGACAGCGCCTGCAGGAATGTGGTGCCCGGCAGCACGGCCTTGGCGCCCGGTTGGGCGGCCTCACCCATGATATAGATATTGATGACCGCTTCCTCGACCTCTTCCGCGGTCGGCACAGGTTCGATCGGGACGACGTTGACGAAAACCGTTGGCGGCGAGGCCATGATGCCTGCCAACGATTGCGAGATGCGATTGGCGATGGTGGTGGCGGATTGGCCGCCCACATTCATGTTGCCGGCATAGGGGAAGGTGATCGACCCGCCCGGCAGCACGGTCACGGCGCGGTTCAGACTTTCGTCTTCCACGACTTGAATTTCCAGCCGGTCGCCTGCACGGACGCCATATTGCTGCGCCGAGGCAGCAGGGGCAAAGGCCATCACCATGACCAGTGCAATCGAAAGCACCGGTGCAAGGATGAAACGCAGCAGGGTTTTCATTGTCTTGTCCCTTTATCCTGTCATCCTGCGGGGCGGGGATTGGCCCTGAACCGCAGGTGTTCTTTATCTACTAACACATAGCCTTGGCGAAGCGGCAAAGGGTAGAAAAAATACTGCAATCTGTCACTACAGGACCACAATTATCGTGATCCTGCCAAGGGTTACTCGCCCGGAAGGCGATTGAAGCTTCAGTTGTCCGGCGCGGATACCGGTTGGGTTGTGGCGGCGGGGGCAGGGGCGTCAGCCGGGTCTGCCTCCGTTGCCGGGGCGGTCCCGCCATCTGCCGGTTGCGGCGCGGCGGGGTTTTCCAGCCGCGCCAAGGTCTCGCGCGCCTGTGTAATCGACGGTCCTTCCTGACCTTCCGGCAGCATCTCCAGACCTTTTTGCAGCTGGGCCTTGGCATCCTCGGCCTTGCCGATGGCGTCCTGCACCAGTCCCAGATGGATCTGCACCATCGGGTCTTCCGGCAGACCGGCGGCAGCACCTTCCAGATAGGGCAGCGCGGCCTGGCTGGCACCGTTCAGATGCTGGATCCAGCCATAGGTATCCATGAAGGCGGGCTGATCGGTATCCTTCAACCGCCGCGCCACGGTCGAGGCCCGGGTCACGGCCGCCGGATCATTGGATTTCCACGTCGCCAGCAGGCTGGCAAGGTTGTTGGCGATGACGATTGAATCCGAATTCTGGGCATAAAGCTGATCATAGATGGCAATGGCTGCATCGATGTCTCCGCGCCCCTCGGCCAGGCCGGCCTTGCTCCATAGCAGGTCGGGATTGCCGGGCATTGCTTCCAGTGCCTGATCAATCATTGCCGTCGCGCCATCGGTATCACCCTGGGCCACGGCCAGACGCATCAGCATTATATAGGGCCGGGGATCGGTGGGCTGATCCTGAACCAATCTGGTCAGAATATCGCGGGCTGCGGTATCGTCGCCCGCCGCGGATTCGGCCACGGCCAATGTCATACGAACGGCGGGATTGTCGGGCTGCTCCCCGGCCAGTTTCTGCGCCAGCTCCTTGGCCGAGGCCACATCGCCCGAGGCCAGGCGGACCCGGATCAGTTCCAGCCGTGGGCCCAGACCCGCATCGGCCTGTCCGGCCAGTTCTTCCAGATAGCCGATGGCAGCTTCGTTCCCATCGGTGCCCGCAAGGCGGCTCAGTTCCAATTCGTCCGCCATGGTCTTGGCACGCTCTCCCCCCGGCTGGGCGCCCAGTTCGCGCAGACGATTGATGACGCCTTCGGCGCGCGGGATGTCGGGCATGGCCAGATAGGTCCGGCCCAGCAGGTTCAGCAGGTCGATATTGTCCGGCTGCTGACGCAGGGCGGGCAACAACGCATCTTCTGCCGGGCGGTAGCGGCCTTCCTGAAACAGGCTTTGCGCCAGCCGCAGGGCCTGTGCGGGCGCATTGTTGGCGGCATTGGCCGCCTGCGTCAGGTAATCGCGCTGCAGATCGGGCTCGCCCGCGCGCTGATAGGCATTGGCCATCAGGCTCATCGCCTCGATATCGTCGGGATGCTGGTCCAGCACGCTGCGCAAGGACATGATCGCGTCATCGGTTTTATCGGCGTCGATATTCCAGCCGGCCTGCATCTTCAGCGCGGCAGGATGAGCCGGGTTCTGGGCCAGGATTTCATCGACCAGCTGACCGGCGCCCGCCTGATCGCCGGTTGCGTTCAGCATCCGCGCCAGTTGGGCCTGAACGTCGCGGGACCGGTCGCTGGGCTCGGTCACGGTGTCCAGAACCTTGCGGATTTCGGCAATCGCCTCGTCCCGCTTGCCGTCCGAGAAGTCGAACCCGGCCCGCAGGGTCTGGAAGATCAGGGGATCGCCACCTGCGGCGATGATCCTGGTCAGTTCCTCTTGTGCGGCGGGCACGCCACGCTGCATTTCGATAAAGCGGACCAGATCGACCTTGGGCGCGGGATCTTCGGCGGGGGCGGCGTCAGCCAGTTCCCGCAGATAGGCCTCGGCATCGTCGGGGCGGTTATCCGACATCAGGAACCGGACCAGATCGGCCTTGGCTTCGGGATCGTCGGGAAAACGGTCGATGGTGGTGCGCAGATGCTGTTCAATGCCAGGCATGTCGCGCTGCTCCACAAGCAGCGCCAGCCGCTGCTGATAGCGCCGGCGATTGTCCGGTTGCAGTTCAAGCAGATGGGTGGTCAATTCATCCGCACGGTCCAGATCCTTGTCGCGCGCGGCCTTGTCCAGCAGGATGCTGAGCAGCAGCGGATTATCCGGCTGTGACGGGATCAGCGCTTCGGTTTCTTCGGCAATCTGATTGCGGGTCTGATTATCCTGCGCGGCGGTGGCATCGCGATAGCGGCGGGCAATATCCAATGCCTTGACCCGCGGATCATCGACGGCCAGTTCGACCGCGCGGGTCACATGACGTTCAAATTCGGCGACCTGTGATTGATCAAAGGCGATCTGCGACAATGCGATCCGCGTTTCCAGATCGTCGGGATATTGTTCGGCCAGACGCAGATACTGGCTATAAGCCTGTTTCGCATCGCCCCGTGCCAGCAAGGTCTCGGCCAGCTTCTTGCGGGCCTCGTAATGGGTGCCTTCGATGTCAAAGACATTGCGGAACTGGACGATGGCGCGATCAACATCGCCCTGTTCCAGCAGCGCCAGCCCTGACTGGTAATATTCATCCGCGCGTTCTTCGGCCGTTTTGCATCCTGCAAGGGACAGTGTCAGCCCGGCTGCCAGCGCGGCAGGCAAGAAAATACGCAAACCCTTCTTGCGTGAAGGGGCGGTGCGGGGGTCTTTTTTGGCGGTCATGATCTGTCGGTCTCGGGATGAAAACATGGCGGATGCGGCCTCTGCCATCCACCACGCGAAAAATGCGGAACCAGCCTAGTAACCGGTGCCGCGCAAGACGACCAGCACGGTTCGGGCCAGTATCCGCAAATCGGTCCGCAGGGACAGAGTACGGTAATATTCATCATCATAGCGCACACGGGCCACGAATTCCGATTCATTTCGTGCCGAAATTTGCCACAATCCGGTTATCCCGGGACGCAGACGACGATATGTCTGCCCGACATACAAGTGGCGTTGATCCACCATCATCGGGCGCGGGCCGATCAGTGCCATGGTGCCGTTCACCACGTTCAGCAGCTGCGGCAGCTCATCCACCGAGGTTTTGCGCAAAATCCGGCCCAGACGGGTGATCCGTGGATCCTGTTTCAGTTTCTGGGTCCGTTCCCATTGCTCGCGGGCCTCGGGGTCCTGGGCCAGATGGTCTTCAAGCTGGTTTTGGGCATTTTTGACCATCGTGCGCAGTTTCCAGATCCGGAAAACGCGACCGTTCCGTCCGATTCGTAACTGAACGAAGAAAGGGTTGTGTCCGTCCAGCGCGATCAGAAGGGCCAGAATCAACACAAGCGGAAGGCAGATCGGGGCAGCCATCAGAACCAGCAGGGTCTCGAACAGGCGCTTGCCACCATTCCGATAAAGGCCACGCTCATGCATGTCTTCGACGGCCAATGCATGCTTGAACGCGGAAGCGCGAAAATCGATCACCACCAAATTTCCCTTTCTTTGGGGAACACCATGAAAACAACGCATCTTATTGTGCCGGTTTCGCGGCGCAAGACATAGCCCGTCCCCCAGAACAGCAAGACGCTATCACGGAGAACACCCAAGCTGAATAAGCAGTTCAGTCAGCAAAACGTGACGCGCGCGGTTTCGCGCATCATGCTCGGATTTCCGCACATGGCTGCAACTCATGGGATTTCATGATGCAGTAAAAACAACTTTTAGTTGTAAATCCGATCACGACCACGCGCAAAGCCGTGATCGATCCCGGCGGAGTCGTCACAATTTGTTAGATTAAATTTTACCGCCTGCCCCCTATACTGGTCAATGAGGTGCTAAGTAGGTATAGCGACCCGATGTTTTCGATGTGGGTTGTAGGGTGAGCCAGTTTTATCTTGACCATTTCGGCTTCTCGATCCGCCCGTTTTCGATCTTGCCTGACCCCGGCATGTTGTTCTGGTCAGACAAGCATCGCAAAGCTTTTGCGGTGCTGGAGTATGGGCTGATGACGCGTGCACCGCTGACTGTCGTCACTGGCGAGGTCGGAGCGGGGAAAACGACGCTGATTCAGGCGCTTTTGCGCAAGGCCGATGATGATATGCGCGTTGGACTGATTTCCAACGCACGCGGCGATCGGGGTGAGCTGCTGCGCTGGATTCTGAATGCCTTTGATATTCCCGCACCGGCAGATGCCGATTATGTGCGCCTGTTCCAGATATTTCAGGATTTCGTGCTGACCGAATATGCGGCCGGCCATCTGGTCGTGTTGATCTTCGACGAAGCGCAAAATCTGGGGGCCGAAACTCTGGAAGAGTTGCGGATGCTGACGAATATCAACTCGGGCACGGATGAATTGCTGCAACTTGTCCTGCTGGGGCAACCGGAATTGCGCGATATCATCACACGCCCGGAATTGCGGCAATTTGCCCAGCGGGTCAGCGCGACCTTTCATCTGGGCAGCTTTGATGAGGCAAATTCGGTCGCCTATATCCGTCACCGCCTGCGCCATGCGGGGGGAACGGGTGATGAAATCGGCGATGAGGCCGCCCGGCGCATCCATGCCGAATCACGCGGGGTGCCCCGGATGATCAACAAGATCGCCGATCTGTCGCTGGTCTATGCCGCTGCGGCTGGTCTGGCCGCCGTGAATGTCGATCTGGTGGATGAATTGATCGGCGATGGCCTGATCCTGATCGCGGCCCCCGAACCCGGACCCCGGCTGGTGCCGGCCCAGGAAACCGAAAGGAAGCGGGATCTCTCATGATTGATTTGCGCTTTTATTGGTCGCTGCTGATGCGGCGCTTGCCGGTCATGCTGGCCTTGCTGATCATCTGTTCGGCTTTTGGCGTTGCATGGGCCATTCGTGCGCCCTCAACCTATTCCGCCGCCGCCCGATTGCTGGTCGAAGGGGCCCAGATCACCGACAACCGTGAGGCTGCGGCCACCTCGGACGCAGAAACCCTGCAGGTGATCGAACAGCAATTGCTGACGCGTGCCAATATGATCGACGTTGCCAACAAGCTGAATGTGTTTCCCGACAGCGCGACCATGGACCCGGATATGAAAGTCGCGCAGATGATGTCCAATACGATCATCCGCCGTTCGGCAGGGCGGGATCAGGCGACATTGATGTCGGTGGGATATACCTCGACCAATCCGCGCCTGGCCGCTGCCGTCGTGAACGAATATACGACGCTGATCCTAAGCGCCAATACCCGCAACCGGGTCGCATTGGCCGAAGACCGGCTAAGCTTCTATCAGCAGGAAGTGGATCGTCTAAGCCAGGATCTGGATGCGCAGACGGGCAAGATCCTTGACTTCAAGAAAAGCAATGCAAACGCCCTGCCCGAGAATTTGCGCTATCGGCAGGATCGCCAATCGCTGCTGCAAGAGCGGGTGTCCCGGCTGGAAAGCGATCTGGCGGCGTTGCAGGCGCAGCGGGCCGATATGGTGCGGATCTTTGAACAGACCGGCAGTATCGGGATCAATAATGCGACGTCCCAGACCCCGGCCCAGCAGCAACTGGCAACCCTGCAGGCAGAGCTGAGTGCCGTTCTGGCGGTCTATTCCGAAAACAGCCCGCGTGTCACGTCGCTGCGCAACCGCATCGCCGCGACAGAACGCGTGGTGCAGGCCGAAGGCGGCGGCGCTGAAAGCGAGGAAAGCCAGACCGGAAATGCCCTGCTGGATTTGAATCTGGCGCAGATCGACAGCAGGGTTCAGGCCATGACGGTCGAAAAGGCGCAGGCCGATCAGGAATTGGATGAATTGGCGGATTCGATCAATGCGACGGCAGCCAATTCGATTGCCCTGTCTGCGCTGGAGCGTGATCAGGCCAATATCCAGACACGCTATGATGCGGCTGTGGCCAGCCTTGGTCAGGCGCGAACCGCCGAACGGGTCGAGGCCTCGTCCCGCGGTCAGCGGATTACCGTGATCGAAGCTGCGACCGTGCCAACCGTGCCCTCGGGGCCGAACCGCAAGAAGCTGGCGGTCATGGGGATCGGGCTTGGCCTTGCGCTGGCCGGTGGTTTCTTTGCGCTGATGGAATTGCTGAACACGACCGTCCGCCGTCCGGCTGAATTGCGGTCACGATTTGATATCACGCCCTTGGCGGTTATCCCCTATATTGAAAGCCGTCAGGAACGCAGACGGCGTAAAAGCGTTGGCATGGCGGCGATTCTGGCGGTTCTGATCATCATTCCGCTTGGGCTGTGGGCGCTGCACATCAATTATATGCCGCTGGATCTTCTGGCACAGAAGATCGTCAGCCGCCTGGGGCTGGGCTAAGCCGGTCCCGGAAACAGGAAAGTCTTGAACCGCAATGGAAAAGCTGCAAGCCGCCATCGAGATTGCCCGCCGCAAGCGCGAGGCCGAAGGAACTGCGACGCAGAAGGGGCAGCCTGTTGCCGCGGGCCCCGCCGCAGGGGCAGGCGGGGTAAACCCGACGACCGGAACAGGTGCCGGAACAGATGCGAATGCCCTGTGGCACGCCATCCCAGAGGCGGAACTGGACCGGACCGCGCTGCTGAAATCGCGTATCCTGTCGCAGAATGCGTCACAGGAATCGACACCCTTTGACGTTTTGCGCACCAAGATCCTGTATCAGATGCGGCAGAATGGCTGGAAACGTCTGGCAATCACCTCGCCCCTGCCACAATGCGGAAAATCGACGGCGGCGGTGAACCTTGCGCTGGCGCTTGGCCGTCAGCCGGAACTGCGCTCGATGCTGTTCGATCTGGACCTGCGGGCGCCCACGGTGGCCGAGAAACTGGGCCTGCCGCAGCCGCCATCGATCGCGCCGCTTTTGCGGGGGGAACGCAGTTTCGCCGACCACGCCCGTCGCGTCGGCCCCAATCTTGCGCTGGCGCTGTCAGGTGTGCCCGATACCGATCCGACGCGTTTGCTGATGGCTGACAGCACCCGCGAAACGCTGGCCGGGATTCAGCAAAACTATGATCCCGACATCATGATCTTCGATCTGCCCTCGATCCTGATCGGGGACGATGCCCGCGCCTTTCTGCAGCATGTCGACTGCGCCCTGATCCTGGTCCGTGCGGATCAGACCCGCTACGGTGATTTCGACAGCTGCGAGCGTGAGGTTGGCGAATATACCAATGTGCTGGGCGTCGTTCTGAACGCGTATCGCCACGCAGACGGGATGGCCGATGCGGTCGAGGGCGGATCGGCCTAAGGACCGCCCCCCGCCCCGGAAAGTTCAGTTCAGTCCGGCGGCAAGTTTCATCTGCGCGATCCGCCGGGAAAATTCGGTATCAAAAAAATGCGCCTTGGCGAATTTCAATGCGTTCGCGGATTTTTCGGCGATCTGGGCCGGGGCGGCCGCCAGATCCGCCAGCTTGTCAGCAAGGGCTGACCAATCGCCCAAAGGCACCGTCCATCCGGCTTTGCTGTCCTGCGCCAGCGCCCCCCACATCCGATTGGCATAGCCCGCGACCGGCAGTCCGCAGCCCATGTTTTCCAGATAGCTGCAGGACGGGTCGGATTGTCGGTGACAGCTGAGGAATATATCGCTGTTGCGGCGGGCAAAAGGGACCAGTTCGGTCGCGAAATCGACGACGCCGTGCAGCCGGATCTGATTGCCCAGATCATGCCTGGCAATGTCGCGGTGAATGTCCGTCTTCAATGACCCGTCGCCAAAAACATCCAGCACGAAATGCACGTGCCTGTCGCGCAACCGTTGTGCAATCGGGACCAGATCCTGCGACCCTTTCATCGGCTCCAACCTGCCCGAATGGATCAATCGCATGGGCTGCCCCGACAGAAGATATTGCTGGCGGGCCTGCATCTCGTCTTCGGTTGCGGACAGATTAGCGGTCATCCGGTTATCCAGATAGAAAACGGTGTTATCGTTTATCCGGTGATAGATATCTGCGGCGGGATAGCCGTTGGCCTGCAGCCCATGGGAGATGGCAAAGGCCTTGCGGCGGCGATGCTCGGTCAGGGTGATGTCCAGCAGGGATTTGATCTTGGACAGAAAGGACCGGTTGCGATCCAGCATGGTGATCTGCCGCCGGGTTTCCGCAGTATATTCGATGGTAAAGAAAATGCGCTTGCTCTGCGCTTTCCCCAGCTGGGCGAGATGCAGATAGTCCGGGTTGTCGCCACTGACCAGGATGATGTCATGGCCATGCAGATCTTCTGCGGTCAGGTGATGGCGGGCCGGCCGGAACAACAGGCTGAAAGGCAGGTCTTGCGGATCAAAGTGGTCCAGAAACAGCGCACCCTGAAGGGGGGCGCGTAAAAGGCATGCGGTGCGGCCGGGCCATGATGCGGTGTAATATTTCATCCCTTCGACGAATTTCTTGTCAAGCGTCACAGACGCACCATCCGCCCTGCCGCGGGCAGAGGTGATGACCAGAAGATTTAAGGTTGCGTCGGATGTGGCGGATACGGGCATAGCATATCCTTGCAGCTTGTCGGTGGGGGAATCCTGCGCCAAGGGTCGTTATCGGGCCGTTATATTTTATAGACATAATATACATATAAAAGGCCTGCCCGGCTTGCCCTTTGGCACTGAGCGCGGGCAATTTCCCGTCAGTTTCCGCGTCAAGCACGCCTAAAGGGGTGACGTCGCCGGACGAAGGGTCTATGTCGCGCGTTTGACAGGATTTGTCCTGCGCGGGCAGCATGGTGTATCGGTGCGTTTTTCAGACATTCTAAAAGGCGAAGGCCTGCGCAGCCGGGCTTTGCGCGGCACCGCCATCACGTTGGGCGGGACGTTCGGATCGCAGTTGATGCGACTTCTGTCCAACCTGATCCTGACGCGCCTGCTGTTCCCCGAGGCTTTTGGCCTGATGGCGCTGATCCAGACCTTCATGACGGCCCTGCAGATGTTTTCGGATATCGGGATCCGGGTCTCGATCATCCAGAACCCACGGGGGGAAGAGTCCGACTTTCTGAATACTGCCTGGACCCTGCAGATTTTTCGCGGAATGGTCCTGTGGCTGGTGGCATGTGCGTTGGCCTGGCCGCTGGCCTCTTTTTATGACGAGCCGCAGATCCGCTGGTTATTGCCCGTTGTCGGGTTGAATGCCGTGGTCATGGGTTTTCTTTCGACAAAGATGGCAGTTCAAAATCGCCGGTTGCGCCTTGGCCGCCAGACGGTGATCAGCCTTGTCAGTCAGGCTGGCGCCGTGATCCTCATGGTGGCGCTGGCGGCTGTCTGGCCATCGGTCTGGGCCCTGGTCATCGGGGGATTGTTCGGCAATCTGATGACGGTTCTGGCATCCCATATATATCTGCCGGGTGCTCCGTCCCGCCTGAAATGGGATCGCAGCGCGGCCCATGATCTGATGAAATTCGGCCAGTTCATCTTTATCAGCACCCTGGCCGGGTTCTTTGTCAATCAGGGGGACAAGCTGGTTCTGGGCAAGCTGGTCAGCTTTACCGATCTTGGCATCTACAATATCGCCTTCTTCATGGCCGCTTTCCCTACGATGCTGGGACGAACCGTGGCCGAGCGTATTCTGTTTCCGCTGTATCGCCACGCCCGGCCCTCGGAAAACCCCGTCAACCGTCACAAGATCGGCCGCGCCCGTAACCTTGTGGCAGGCGGGATGCTGGCAATGTTCGGGACATTGGCGTTGATCGGCAATCTGCTGATCGGCTTGCTTTACGATGTGCGTTATGCAGCCGCAGGCCCGATGCTGATCATCATGGCGCTGGCGCAAATCCCGACCGCGCTGACATTGGGCAACAGCCAATTACTGCTGGCCGAAGGGGATTCACGCCGTTTTTCCCGGCTGGTGGTTTTGCACGCGATCCTGAATTTCATCCTGATGCTGGGCGGCTTCTGGCTGCTGGGCATGCTGGGCATCTTGCTGGTGCAGGGGGTGCAGATCTTGATCATCTATCCGCTCCAGCAATATTATCTCAGCCGTTACAAGGGGACGCATTTGCGCGAGGATGCCGTTTTCGCCCTGGCCGGCGTGATGATTGCGGCGGTGGCAATCTGGCTGAATTGGGGCGTGCTGAGCGCGTTTTGCAGCACCTCGGTGGCCGCGGCACCGATCCAGACAGGAAGCTGGGCGACGGTGTCACTGTTTCACTGACACCGGTTTCACTGACACTGGCTTCACTGACACTGGCCTCCGCCTTGCGTCAAAAGCTATTTATATTCGATCAGCTTTCCGCCGCGGCCTGTCCACCGCTTGAACCAATATTCGACCACGCCCAAGGCTTCGGGCACCTTGCCCAGCGTCAGAAATGTCGCGCGGGTCAGATCGCCGTCCCGCAGGTAGAGCCGCAGGATTTGCACCGGCCATGCCAGAAGCAGCAGCAGAAAGACCGGATTGATCAGCATCGCGCCCAGCAGGGCCACCAGCGGCAGCGCCATGCCCCAGATCAGCGCCCGGCGCGTCTGGGCGACATTGTGGCGTTCGGGCAGGGCACCGTGCAGCGCGGCCCCTTGGGCATAGGCATGACCTGCCCGGCGGGTCCGCCGCCACCATTGGCCCAAGCGATGGATGTCGGCGTCATGCCGGGTCATTTCCGCATTCAGTCGCCAGATTTGCCAGCCCGCCTGACGCAACCGCACACAAAGCTCGGGTTCCTCACCGGCGATCAGGGTCGGGTCAAAGCCGCCCACCTCGACAAAGGCTGACGCCCGCATCAGGGCATCACCGCCGCAGGACCGGGTCTGGCCGATGGGCGTATTCCATTCCTGATCGATCAACTGGTTATAGACCGAGGCGTCCGCCGCGATTTCCCGGCGACGGCCACAAGCCACAGCCACGACCGGGTTCGAGTTCAGAAATTCTGTCGCCAGCGGCAGCCATTTTGCGTCCAGCACACAATCGCCATCGATGAACTGCAGGTAATCGGGCGCCTGATCGCCCGTGGCCAGCGCCGCGACACCCGCATTGCGGGCACGTGCGGCGGTAAAGGGCTGCGACATGTCCAGCTGCACCACCGTGACGCCACGCGCCCGGGCCTCGGCAAGGCTGTCATCGGTCGAGCCGCTGTCGACATAGACGATTTGGCGAAACCCGGCCGATGCCAGGCTGTCCAGACAGGCAATCAGTCGCTGGCCTTCGTTGCGGCCGATGGCGATCGCGTCCACGACAGCGCCGCAGGTGGCTGTGTCAAAATGAGTTTCAGGCATGAGCCGTTTCAATGGCGAAAGGATAGCACAGGCTTAACGCCGGATGCCCCGGAAAAAGTTGCGCCAGATCCTGCCGGTCGGATAGAAACCGCCGCTCAAGCCGGCGCCGCAATGTCGCGGGCAATTCCGGCCGCGACGTGATCTTGCGGGAATCGCGGATGGCGTTGCGCAGCGGTTTGGGCACCAATGCCCGGCGCAGGGCGGTGGCTACCGGGTTATAGATCAGCACATTCTGGAACGGGATCTTGCGCACCCGCTCGGCCGAGACATTCTGCTGGCCCAGTTCATCATGCCAGAGGACGGGCTGTTGCAACCCGATATGGGCACTGACACGGGACAATTCCCCCTGTGGATCGGCCTTCAACTGCTCCAGACTGGTCAGCATGATGGAATCCGCGCCATAGGCGTCGATCCAGGGTGCGATCTGCCAGGCATAGCGGCCATATTCGACCATTTCGGAATGACGGGCGAATTCGGCGACCGGATCATCGCCCATGCGCCCCTCGCTCCATTCATGGATGTAATGAGAGACGGCGCGTTGCAGCGGGTTGCGGATCATATAGACCAGCCGCAAGGACGGGCAATGCGGGTGCAGCCGGGCAATGGTCTGGGGATGCGTTGGCAGCTTGGTGTAATGGGTTGACGCCTCGCCCTTCAGGTCGTCCGGGCCCGCATTGGCGAACAATTCCTGATACCAGCCCATGCCACGCGCAAAGACCGCATCGTCGGAAAAGAAATTCGGCTCTTTCGGGGTGGTCATGAAGACGCCCGACTGCACGGCCAATTGCGCCTGCAGCGTCGAGGTGCCGCATTTCATCGCACCGATGATGATGAAATCGGGAAGGGCGGTCATCACATCAACCTTTCGGGCGGAAGGGGGCTAACGGACTGCCCGCCCCGATCCACAAATCGCGGGTCTCGTTTTCGGTGGCCTGCGGCACGGGCTTGCCCAACAGACGACGCATCTGTGCGATCCCGCGCCCCAGATACCAGGCCAGATTGGCGGCCAGAAGTCCTGCTTTGCCATGCGCCTGCGTCATGAACCGGCTGCGCGAGCGGTAATAATATTCCGGGGCGCGCTTCTTGGCCTTGGCCAGTTCCTTGACCGGACCAGAACCCCCCCGGAAATGGATCGCAACCGCGTCAGGGGCACGAACAAGGCGCCAGCCTGCCCGGCGGGCCCGCAGGCAATATTCGGAATCCTCGTAATAAAGGAAATATCCTTCATCCATTGGACCGATCGCATCGACCATGCGGCCATTCAGCAGAATGCAGGCGAAACTGGCCCATTCGATCTGGTCGTCCGGAGGCGCCAATGTCAGGGCAACCTCGTGGCGTTTCAGAAGTTTCGTGACGGGTCCGGTCGCGGCACCGCGGATCAATTCGCTTGCAGGTCCGGCAAAGCGGAAACAGTTGATCTGGCCAACGCCATCTTCCCCTTCCAGCCGGGGAACGATCAGCCCCGCATCGGGATGGCGGGCCATGGTGTCGGTCAGCGCAGTGAAGAAGCCGGGCTTCAGCAGCGCATCCGAATTCAGGATCAGATAGCTTTCCGCCCTGACGGCCGCCATGCCACGGTTATGGCCCCCCGAATAGCCGGAATTTTCAGTCGCCTTTACCAGGGTCACGGGGACCGGCGGGCTTTGGGCCGCGATCCATCCCTCGATCCGTTCGGCTGATCCGTCGCCCGACTTGTTGTCGACGACGACGATCTGAATGGCGTCCGGGTTCAGATTGGCACGGGCGATATCGGCCAGCACGGAACGGACGCAATCAAGCGTCATGTCCGCAGTGCGGTAATTGATGATGGAAACGCTTATACGCGGCAGCATCGGACAAACTCGGGAAGCAACTGATCAGGCGGAACGGGCAGCATGCGGCGGATGCCGTTTGACCTGACGGCTATAGGCATTGCGCCGAACCGGCAAGTCATCAGCCATGACGATGGCGTCATCTGGCTGAGAGAGGCGGCCCAGCTCCAGCCGGCCGGCCAATGCCCCCGCCAGCAACCATGTGACCGGCGTCAGGGTGGCATTCGGGATCAGGTCCAGAAGATTGGCCGTCAGGGCCAGGGCGATCCCGGCCGTTGTCGGCGTCAGGGCCAGTTCGCGCCATCGCAGGGCTAGAAAGATCAGGGGCAGGGTCAACAAGCCAAACTCGGCCAGATAGCCGATCCAGCCGCTGGTCCCGATCGACATGACCCAGTAACCATCGGTCGTGCTGATATCCTGACCGGTCTCGTCATAAACCCGGTTGCGTCCCCACAAACCCCATCCGAACAAGGGTCGCTCATTCGCTCTTTCCAGTAGAAGGTCTTCGTTCTTCAGACGGAACGACAGGGAACCCGCCCTTTCCGCATTGATATCTGCGGCAATGTTGACGATTTGCTGAACCGGGATGACATTCGCGCCCCGCAGCATCGGGTAGACCAGCACGATGCCCGCGAAGATGGCAGCGGCCAATATCTGCAGGCGGGTCGGCAGGAGGAAAATGATCGCGCCCAGCAACAGGCCGATCGCCAATGCGCCCATTCCTTTTGATACGGCCAGCGTGGCGAAAAGCCACAAGGTCGCCAGCATCCATGTGATTTTGGGTTTACCGGCGCTACTGCGCCACAAAGCCAGGGCGGCCAGAAAACAACTGCAGAAAAAGATCGCCAGCCACAATCCATGATGCAGGAAGACGACCGGACGAAAGCCCCCGGCCCGGACATGCTGCAACCATTGGTGGGGAAAATAGTCGTAAATGATCCGACTTAGCTGCGGTGACATCCGCACTTCGTAAAGGGTCGGAATCGAATAGATCAGTCCGGCCATCGCCAGCGAAACCAGCAGCAGGCGTTGGGCATCCGGATGTGCGATATATTTGCGGGCAAGAAGGAAGGGCAGC
Organism: Paracoccus amoyensis; assembly: GCF_014490725.1. Taxonomy (GTDB): domain Bacteria; phylum Pseudomonadota; class Alphaproteobacteria; order Rhodobacterales; family Rhodobacteraceae; genus Paracoccus; species Paracoccus amoyensis. The sequence goes on along the minus strand of NZ_JACOQL010000008.1, from coordinate 37,986 downwards.
ATCGCAAAGATGGTGCTGCCCAGCATGGATGCCGCATCATAAAGACGTAACCCCCCCAGACTGGTGCCACCATAGCGCAGCCCGTCGCCATTGGTGACAACAGTGCCGAAAATGCCAACCACCATCATGATCATCAGGGCGCGCACCATCGGGCTGCGCGGGATGGCACCGTCCAGAACCATCCCGGCCGGCATGGTGCGGGTCCGTGACCGGTTCAGAAAAATCATGGCCGCCACTGCCGTGCAAAGCGCCGTGATCGAGTGCTTGTTCAGAACCGGGATCGCCGGAAAATCGAAAGAGATATTGCCGGGCAGCAAAAGATACCCGCCCACGATGGCCGTGGTCACGGCAACTGCCGGCTGGCGCTTTGCAAACAACCAGAAAATCACCAGCGGCCAGATCAACATGACCAATGAGCCGACGATCATGAGTGTTCCTTTTCCTGTGACACCGGTGACGTCATGGTCGCCGCTTTGCCATCCATCCTGTTGTCCGCAGACTTGCGCCTCTGCGCCGCCGGTCATTACGCGGATCAGATGGCAAGGCAATGTCCTGATGTCGGCTTTTGCGGAATATAGGCGGATAATGCGGCGGCACCTGTCACATTCCTGCGAAGTTGCTCCGGCTCATTTCCACGATCTGCGGCAATCGGGCCTGTATCCGGGCCGAAAGCTGTTGGCGCTGTCGGGTCACGCGGGCCAGTTTGGCATCGCATTCCGCACTGTCCATCAGTGATGGTGCGATGGTCATGTCTTCCAGTCCGAACATTTGCATCAGGCCTTCGAACTTGCCCTGATAGACGGTGCAAAAAGCAGGTGTTCCCATTCCCAATGCGGCGATGGCCAGATGCATCCGCCCGGTCAGGATCAGATCGGTTGCACCCGCTATGGCCTTCATTTCCCATGTATCCAATGTCACGGGCAGGCTGTGCATCCGGTCGGCGAAATCGGCTGACAGGATATCATGCAAAGCTGTCAGCGCAGTGCCGTCACCCACTTTCCCGCCACGCCGGTCATGCGGCATCAGGATGACTGCGCGCTGCGGATCGGCCAGCAGCCAGCGGATGATCGGTTGTGCAACGGATCTGACGCCATCACCCGGCAGGGTGCCGACGGTATGCCCCGACAGGTTCACCCCCATCACGACTCGTCCGATCTGCTGCTGGGCGGTGATCCAGTTGTGACCAGTTCTGGCGGCCCCGGCCCGAAGCTCTGGTTTCAGCAGAAATGCCAGATCGGCCACCAGCGGGACGGGCCGGCCGAAAGCCTTTTCCATCCGCGCTTGCGAGATTGGATCACGAGCGCAGATTTCCAGCCAGCTGGCCCTGCGCAGGGCGGCTGCAACCTCGGGATGGGGGGTTTCCGACCAGCTTGCACCAAAGACGCGGGTCTTGCGGCCGACGGCATGGGCAATGCGCAGCATCCGTAACCGCTTGAACACCTGTGATTTTCCGTAAACGCCATCAAGAATGTCAGCGCCGATACAGCCAATGCCGGGGCAGGTCAGCAACATCCGCGACATGATGCGCAAGATTGTGACCGGACGATGATCCGGTGCCAATATGGCTGTTGCGCGGGTCTGCACGGGGTTGGGGCCGATCACGACCCGACGGCCCATATCTTGGGACAGATAGCAGGCGGCAGCGTCAACCATCGCCTGATCGCCCAGACTGCCTGCTGAAGATGGCGGGATGACCCCGAAATACTGGCCTTCGGGCTGTGATCTGGCTGCAACAGGGATAATCGCTACTCCGTATACACCGCAAAAACATGTATCGGATGAAAGCATCGGGCGGCCATAAAGCAACCTGACTTTTAGGCAGTTTTCCCCATGGTCTGGCCAGAAACTGCTGACAAGACAGCCGCTTCTGGCCAGGACACGCCTTAGGTCATGATTTGGCCATGACCCGGTTGCAGGATCAGCATGACGCCGTTTTCGGTCACGGACAGGCGTGCATCCAGATCTGGCGACAGGTTAGCAACCGTCACATCGGTAAACTGGCCGCTGACCTTTGCCTCGATCAGGGGATAGCTGCCGACAACAACCCCCCGCAGATCCAGATGCAAGGCACCGGCCAGAATGACGCCGGGTGTGACGGCAGGGGCGGCCAGCCCATGAATTCCTGACCGGAAGGGGGCAAGCCTTGGCATTTCTGCGGGCAGGATGGCACCCACGGCCGGCACCCATGTGCTGCGCATATTGATGGCGGTTTGCCGGATCACGATTTCATCCATAACCGGCTGTCCCTGCAAGTCGCGCAGGCGGACATGCCATCCGGTTCTGGAATTGGTTCCAGTCCAGATCAGGTCATCCGGGGCGGTAATCCGCACCGTTTGTGCGCCAGGCTTGTCCACCAGATCCAGCACATGGCTGCCATCGAATTGCGGCCTGGCGCCCGGCACGGGCTGATCGAACTGGTTCATGCGCCTGCCCTGCGCACCGACCGCTCTGTGGGCGACGCCCCATTGATCAGCCCGTGCCCTGTGCGTTTTCGTGCCCTGTGCAAGATCGACCTCGACCGGGGTGCCCCGAGGAAAGTTGAAACCCATACGTGTCATAATGATCCTTCCCTTGAAGGATAATGCCTCGCTCAAACGTCCGCTTGCGGCTGTGGTGTCCGACAGCAGGCCAACCCCACCGTCGGCAAGACTGTTGTCCTGGACTGTGATGATCAGCGCGCCTTTGACATAGGCGCGCAATGTCCCCTGATCATATTCCAGACGCATGCGGGCCTTTGCCCCCGCAATCCAATCGGAACCGACAGGGCCATGTTCGGCGATCAGCACGCCAGCGCCGTTGCTGTGCCGCGTCAGGCGAAACTTTCCAACGCCACCGGCCCATGTCAGGGCATAGCGATTGGCAATGGCAGGATTGCCGGTTTGGACCTGGGCACAGACCGCCACCCCGATCCCGGAAAGCGTGCTGCCATTGGCATAGGCGTTGCCGCAACGGATATCGGCTTCTGCGAATTGCCGCGCCCCGTATAGGGTCGCGCCACGGATGAAGACCGTTCCGCCCGCAGGTTCTGCCTGCCCGGTTGCAGCCCGCAGGGTGATGTTTCCAACGGTCGTCAGATTGGTCCAGACCTCTGCGCTGATCCCGCGATAGGATGCCAATGCCGTATCGGTTGCGGTCGCAAAGCTGTCCAGTCTGGGGGCATGCGGATCATGCAGCAGATCGTTTGATATGACATCGCGCTGCCCATGGGCCTGCACGGCCCGTTCGACCACGTTCACGGTCGCAATGGCCGCGCTGCTTGCCGCCATGTCGGACTGCATCGCATCTGCGACCGGATTGCCATCGCGCAGCCATTGATATTCCAGCGCCAGATCGCCCCGTTCGGGATCATAGGCCCAAAGGCCGGGTCGCCGGACGTGGAATGCTGTCTCATCTTCCGACCACGCAATGACCGGCGGCACCAGAACAACCGGACCAAGGGCCAGCTCTGTGGGATCCACCTGATACTGGCCCGCAAAATCCGCGGGCCGGACAACCGCGACCGTGACGACTTCCGGGCCGGCCAGGGCCACCTGCAGCGTCGCATCCGCCATCGGGACCATCCGCAATTCCCCGGAAACAGGTGCCTTGGCAGACAGGCGCACGGGCGCGGACGCCGATATCTTGCTCCGCCCACCTTGCCGCATGGTTTCAACATAGGTGAAGCTTGCATCCGACAGCAGGACATCCAGCGGAAAATCCGGGCCTGTGCGCCCTGCAATCAGGGTTTCGTCGCGCAGCCACTGCCCGTGGATCACAGGCCAGCCGATCCTGTCCAGACAGACCCAAAGGCCTGGCTGCACCCGCAGGCTGTCATCGCCATCCTGATAGGGTGCAATCCGGGGGGCTGCCAGGCAGACCGCGCCATCGGACAGCAAGGCCGGATCAATCCGATACTGGCCCCCATGATGGGAGTGCGATGACAGATCAAAGGTCAGAATTTCAGCCCCATCCAGCGGCATCGAGGCGATGACCCCGTCGCCGGATGTCAGCAGCATGACGTTCGGCGCGGGCCGCACATGCGACCGGCGCCCAAGTCGAGGCGCAAGACCCGCGCCGATATGAACCCTCACGCCAGTGCGACGATATCGGTGGCCGTGGTCCCGCTGGCCCAGATCCGGCTGACCCGGATCGGAAAGGGGGCGCCCGGAACGACATAGATCCGCCCGGTCGATCCGCTTGTGGTCGTGACCCGAACGAAGCCTTCGGTGCCGACGGCAATGGCACGGCTGACCATGGTCAGATCGGTTGCATCATCCGGGGCCACAGCCGCCAGCCGGGTCGCGGGGCTTTCAAGGCCGGGCACATGATGTTTGAAAATATCGGTCATCTCGGGCTCCCCTTTGCCGCGGGCACAAAAAATTGCACCCGGGCATTTGTATGTATGAGAGCCCAAAAATCCGGTCAGAAGATTAACAGGATCCTAACCTGCCACCCGTTGCCGGGCCTGTGCCGTTGCAAGCTGTCTGCTGCGCAGAAGGAAAAAGCCGCTTAGACAGGCCAGCAAAAAGACTGCCGAAGCAGGCAGGGGAACTGCCGAAGGCATGGTCAGTTCGCGCGTCGTGGTGCCCCCTTCTCCATCCGAAAAGGTGAAAAGCAACCGGTCGAAATTGCTGGTGGTCAACCGAACATGATTGTCCTGATCGACGTCGTAAAAATGGGGATCCACAGGGTCGATATCCAAGCCGAAAAAGCCAATGCTCAGGTTGAATGATCCGACACTTGCCGTCGGGGCCCTTGCGGGCAAGGTTTCAGGCCACAGCACGCCTTGGCGGGCACGGATATCCAGATCCATCATTGCAAGCGAATAATCATTGATGATCTGGCCGGGAAACGTCAGCGAGGGGACAAGGCTGACCCCGCCGGCGAAACGGTCGCTATAGGGGCCGGCCGCGTTGATGGCGTTCGAACTGCCGCCATCATAGGTCATGCCGTTGCCATTGTTGCCAACGGTATTTCCGCTTTGGTTCATGTCCAGGGTGGCAAAGGCCGATTCACTGTAAATCCCCCCTTCGGACACGCCATAGGAATGGAAAGTCAGATGATACCGTTCCCGTGCTGACATGCCGATTGCCGTGGCATCGACCCAACCTTCGATTTCCGCTGTGCCAAACAAGAAGCGCCCGTCCCCTTCGGTGCAAATGGTTGGCGAGCTTGCACAGCTTGCAGCTTCGGCCGGATGTGCAAACGGGGACAGCAGGATTGCCGCAACCAGTGCAATACCTTTAAGGCGGGCGTCATGAAAAACCTCACATTCGCGTGACAACGGCGGGACATTAACAAAGCGTAAATGTTTTGCAGCCGCAAAAGTGTTTTCGCCATCCCTATCGGCAAAGAGCCGCCTTTGACTTCGTGCAAAGTCAATATGATAGAAATTTGTATGTCCTTATTTTCCGGGTGGTTTGAGGACTTCCACAGCTTCTTCGCCGGTTCTGCCGGAATGGGCGGAAATCCGATTGACGGGGGGCGTTCGCCTGCCCAGAAGCCGTGTCATACGACCAAACGCCGGATGGTGCGCATGACCCAAGCAACCCGAATCGCCTATCTGACCGGAGAGTATCCGGCAGTGTCACACACCTTCATCCTGCGCGAAGTGCTGGCCTTGCGGGCTTTGGGCTATGATGTGCAGACCTGTTCGATCCGGCGGACGGGGCCGGAACATCATCGTGGGCCGGATGAAAAGGTCGCGGCGGAAACGACCTTCTATGTGCTGGATGCCGCCAAAAATCCGGGCAACCTGCTGGGCGCGCTTGGTTGGGCGCTGGCCCGTCCGGGGCGGTTCTGGCGCATGATCAGGCTGGCGCTGAAAACGCGGCCTGCGGGGATCAAGGCGACCGTCTGGCAAATGTTCTACCTGCTGGAGGCCATGGTGCTGGCCCATCATTGCGCCCGCGAAAAGATCACCGGCATTCATAACCATTTTGCCATGGCGTCATCCTCGGTTGCGATGCTGGCATCCGAGCTGTCCGGCATCCCCTACAGCTTTACCCTGCATGGCCCGGCTGATTTTCTGGATACCGGGCGCTGGCATCTGGGTGACAAGATCGCACAGGCGCGGTTCGTGGCCTGCATCAGCAATTTCTGCCGCTCTCAGGGGATGTTGTTTTCCGACGATCGGCATTGGCCGCGCCTGCAGATCGTCCATTGCGGGGTCGAGCCTGACCGCTATGCCCCCGCCGACCGTCCACCGGGGCGCGAGGTGCTGTTCATCGGCCGCCTTGCCGCCGCCAAGGGCGTGCCGGTGTTGCTGGAGGCTTTCGCCAAGGCCCGTGCGACCTATCCCGATGCGCGGTTGACGCTGGTGGGCGATGGCCCCGCCCGCAAGGAGCTTGAGGCGCGGACCCGCGAACTGGGCCTGACCGATGCCGTGCGATTTACCGGCTATCTCAGCCAGGACGAGGTTGCCGCCGAACTGGCCCGCTGCGATCTGTTCGCCCTGCCTTCATTCGCCGAAGGTGTGCCCGTGGTGCTGATGGAGGCGATGGCCAGTGCCCGTCCGGTTCTGACCACGCGTATCGCAGGCATCCCGGAACTGGTCGAAGATGGTGTTTCAGGCCGGATCGTTGCGCCGGGCGATGCGGACATCTTTGCCGATGCCATGATCGACATCCTTGCCCAGCCCGAGCGGGCGGCCCGGATGGGTCAGGCCGGGCGGCAAAAGGTTCGGGCCGAATTCGATGTCCGGCAAGAGGCTGAAAAGCTGGGCCGGCTTCTGGCCTGAGCCCGCCAATCTGGAAGGCCAGCCTAGAAGGGCTGCGGCTTGTCGGCACGAATGCCACGCACCCAGTCATAGACATCCAGCATCTGTTCCGCCTTGCGCGACCACAGGAATTTATCGCTCACCCGCGCCTGTGCCGCCACGCCGCGCGGGCCCAGAATTGATGGATCCCTGACGATCTGTTCCAACTGGGCACGAAAATCGGCGATCAGCCGATCGGGCGCATTGACAGGCACCTTGAAGCCCCATTCCGGGCTCACCAACTCGCCCGGGCCTGCATAATCCACGATCAGCGGCGGCAGGCCCAGGGCCATCGCCTCTAACACCACCCCGCCCCCGAATTCGCGGATCGAAGGGAAGGCCAGAAAATCGCACCCCTTCATCGTCTGCGCGACATCCGCATGTTTCAGGTGTCCGTGAAAGGTGATCGCATCTTCGACCTGTTCGGCGCGGGCCAAGGCCTTCAGTTCAGCCAGCATGGGGCCATTGCCAATCAGCTCAAGGCGCAGCGTCCCTGCCCGCAGCAGCGGGGCAGCCGCACGGATCAGCATGTCCGGCCCCTTATAGGGCACCAGCCGCCCGACAAAGCAGGCGCGCAGCGGGATATGGGGCGGACCAGCCGGATTGTCTGGCGAAAACGCTGACCCGACGATGCCGTTTTCCGGAATGTAGATGGTCTTGTCGCGATATTCGTCTGCGATCTCGCTTTGCGTGTGCCGCGATCCGACAAGAATGGCTTTGGCCGCCCGCCATGTCGCCTTGCGTCCGGGTAACAGCTTGACCGCGCCCCGGACCTTGGACAGCCATTCGCGTTCCTTGTTGCGCGCCGCCTCGAACCCTTCTGGCCAGGGAACGCCGCCGTTCAGCGGTCCCATGACAAAGGGCACGCCAGCCGCTGCCGTCTTGCAGCCTGCAAAGCTGGGTTTTACCGGGCTAAGCGGTGTGATGCGATGAACCACATCCCATTCTCCGGCCTTGATCCGGGCGCCGAATTGCTTCCAGACCAGCCGTTCGAAATAAGCGTCCGAGATGACAGTGATCGCCTGCGAAATGGTCCAGCCCTTGTTGCTGGCGCCGCCAACCCCCAGCAATCGGGTCAGCTGCCACAAGGGGCGCGCCACGCGTTCGCTGTTGATGGCGGTAAAATCCCGCCCTTCAACCAGACCTGCGCGCAGGATCGCATCGCGATTGCGGATCTGGGTGACCAGATGCACATCTGCCACGTCGCGCAGGGCGGCGGTCAACGACCAGCCGACCAATGGCACACTGACCATGTCCGGATTGGCGGCCTCTGCCAGCACCAGAATTTTTGGGCGGGGGCCATCGCTCATTCGGGGGCGTTCCACTGCCCTGCCCGGGCGGCCTCGATCTCGGCCACGGCGCGGGCCTTGCCGACCCGCAGGGCGCGGCGCTGATAGGCGCGGATGAAATTGCGCAGCTCGGCATCGGCGTGCTGCGGCTCACGGCGCATCCATGCGCCCAGAAAGCCCTGAATGGTCGCCAGACCGCCCAGCACATAGGGCGGATGCGCCATCCGATACAGACCCGTCGCCACGAAATAGGCCGGGTCCGAGCCCATGTAATACTGCCCGAAACCATGCCGGCGGCGACCCGTGAAAACACTTTTCTGGCTGGAGCCCATTGGCCGAAGATGTTCGAACCGCAGATCGTCGTCATTCCAGCTGACCGCGATCCAGCCCAATTGACGCGCCTTGTGGCAATCAATCGCATCCCACATGACCTCGCGGACGAAACCGCCGATCTGGTCGAAACATTCGCGGCGATAGAATTTGGTCATGCCGACCGACATTTCATCGCCACATTTTTCCGACACCCAATGGCCCCCTTCCGTGCGGAACCACGGCTTGCCCGAACAGGTGCCGATACGTGGGTTTTCCTCCATCCGCTGCATCAGGATTTCGAAGTAGCGGGGCGGCAGATCCAGATCCAGATCCAGCTTGCACAGATAGGGGAAGTCTGACATCCGCACCTGATCCAACCCATGGTAAAAGGCTTCGATCACGCCCGGCCCGACGGCGCGGTGCCCCCGGTCCGGCTTGGTGACAACCTGAATGAAGGGATGGCGCGCCGCATATTCGGCCAGAATCTGCGGTGTCTCATCGGTCGAGCCATCGTCGACAATCACCCATTTGGCCGGTGGCACGCTTTGTCCCACCACACTGTCCAATGTGCGCCGCATGTAATCAGCCTCGTTCCGGCAAGGAGAGACAAGCAAATAGGCGCGGGAGGGGGTGACGACAGACGGCATGGGATACTCTTGGACAATCATACAGGGGCATACAGAGAGCATGCAGGATTTGGGGGGCAAACTCATCTGCTTTTAAGTCTCGAAAGGCAAGCAACGTGCTTGTGATTCGAGCACAAGCCCACCGCACAAAGCTGCCCTTACGTCGATTTTTCTACCTGCGCGTGAAACTTCTTTTCGGCAAGCAATTTTGGCGCGTGTCAGACTTATCATATGTAAACTCACCCCATAAAAGGCAGCATGACGTAAGGTTCACCTATATTAGAAAGCTTGATCGGCAAGAATCTGCCGAATAGATATCCGCCGGTTGGCACCAATGATTTTGAATACCTCGGCCAGACTGAGCGCCCCCCTTGACTGAGGGCCCCGACTGATCCGGGTGGTTTTCAGACCGGTTCCCCTCGTCAGCAAACCATCTGATATATCAATCAAATGTCGAAAATTTCACGATTTCGCGATTTGCAGGCACATCCATTCCGAAGATCCAGATCATCGTAATTGTGCAGGAGACTTCACATTTCTTTACTCAGGATTTGCAGCCATTCCTAAAGGAGCAGATAAGAATATGAACAGTATGCAAAAAATCGGCTGTTATTCGAATCGGAATCCAGCATTATTTGTATGCGCTTAACCTGATAATTTCTCCTTGAGTGCGTGCAAAACACCCCCAAAACTACCGGTGGTAGTGTGACAGTCGGAATTTCCTCAAAACCTGCCAAAAATATCGAACCCCGCCCCATCAGACGCGAATTAAACTTGTTTAAAAATGTCTGAATTGGTAAAAGTAGTGAGATCATTCGGCGCCCGGCCGATACTGATACTATTGTGAACAGGTGAAAAATGAACGTTTTGAAAACCCTTCTGGCTGGCGCTGTTTTGGCCGCATCGGCCGCAGGTGCAAATGCTGCGACCTACTATGCTGACAAGGTCATCAGCAGCGAGTTGGGCGACTGCTACTCCAACGCTGGTCTTCCCATGGGTTGTGCTGGCAGCCGCAGCAAGACCGCCAACGCCCTCGGCGCGGCAGACGGCCTTTTCTACTCGATGGGCTTCGGCGGTACGCTGGTCGTCGGCTTTGCGCAGTCGCTGTTTGATGCCGCTAACGACGTTTCAGCCTTCGAAATCACTTATGACCGTGCAAAAGGCCATGACGAAGCCGTTGACGTCTACTCGGTCCTGGGCGGTGTCGAAACCTATCTGGGTCGTTTGCTGAACAATGTCGCATCGTCTTCGGTTCGTGCAAAAACCGCGTTTGAATATATCAAACTGGTTGATGTCACCGGCGAAGAATTCCCGAACACCAACAGCAACGATGGCTTTGACGTTGACAGCATCTCGGTTGCAGCAGTTCCGCTGCCGGCAGCGGGTCTGATGCTGTTGGCTGGTCTGGGCGGTCTGGCGGCTCTTCGTCGTCGCAAAACCGCAGCCTGATTTTTTATCAGCGCACGAATATCGGAAACCCGCCTTTGGGCGGGTTTTCCTTTTTTGACACCGGCCTGTCCCTTGAATGGGACCCGTTTCGCAATACCTCAGCAAGATGTGAGGCAATCAAAGACAAAATTGTCCAAATCGCATCCCCTTCTCGCGAAAATGGCGCTATTGCGGTAGGATGAGGGCAACGGGTCTGCAGGCCGCGTAAAAGGTGAATGTGTAATGGCATCCAGTGACACGATCAGTTCGCCTCAGGGGCAATTGTCGTCAACCAGCGTTGCCGGTCTGTTTTGGCTGGCCGTTGCGACAATTGCGGCAGGCTGGTTTTTTATCGACGGCCTGGATGCGCTTTTGCTGGCATGGCAAACGCCTGAATACAGCCATGGCCCATTGATCCCCGTCCTGTCCGCGCTGATGTTTCTGCGCGAACTGAAGCAATACCCCCCAAATCCAGGCCCCATCCATGATCGCTGGCCCGGCGTGGCCGTGATTCTGCTGGCCTTTACGGTCGGCGCATTGGGCAAGCTGTCCCAGATCGACGATATTGTCGCCTATGCAACGATCATCTGGGTCGCGGGTATTCTGCTGGTGTCCTTCGGCTGGTCCACGGGCAAGCATTTCTGGCCGCCGGTTCTGCATCTGGTCTATATGCTGCCTTTGCCCGGTGTGCTGTATTACAAGATTTCCACCTCGCTTCAGATGATCTCGTCCGAACTGGGCGTCTGGATGCTGAAGCTGATGTCGGTGCCGGTGTTTCTGGAAGGCAATATCATCGATCTGGGCGTGATGAAGCTGCATGTGGCCGAGGCTTGTTCCGGCCTGCGCTATCTGTTCCCGATCCTGTCTTTCTCTTACATTTTCGCAGTGCTGTATCGGGGGCCGGTCTGGCAAAAGGCCGTATTGCTGCTGTCGGCCGTGCCGATCACGGTCTTCATGAATTCGGTCCGGATCGCGATTGGCGGGATCATTGCCAATTACTATGGGGTCGAATGGCTGGAAGGGTTCACCCATTTCTTTGAAGGCTGGGTCATCTTCATCGCCTGTATCATCTTGCTGTTCGGCCTGGCGCGTCTGATGCTGTTCTTCCATCCCGGCAAACCGACACTGGCCGAAGCGCTGGATCTGGATATGTCGGGGATGTGGACGCAATTGGGCCGGCTGAAGCTGACCCGCCCGTCGCCAGCGATGATTACAGCCGCGGTTCTTGGACTGGCGGCGCTTGGCGCATGGCAATTGGTGCCCGACAACCGTTCCGTGCCGCCCACCCGCACGCCCTTTGCCATGTTCCCGCAGGAGCTGGGCACATGGCAGCAGCGCGGCCCGGAAGAGCGTCTGACCCCGGATATCGCCAAGGCGCTTGCCGCCGATGATTACCGTCAGGCGACCTTTATCCGTGACGCCGCCACACCTCCGGTCGGGTTGTTCATGGCTTTTTACAACGACCAGTCCAAAGGCGGTGTGCATTCGCCGGAAATCTGTCTGCCCTCGTCCGGCTGGGAAATCGCCAAGCTGGAGCGGGTCGATATTGCCCCGCAACTGGGGCAGGACACCCCCTTTCCATTGAACCGCGCAATCATCCAGAAGGGCGAACAGCGGATGATGGTCTATTACTGGTTCCAGCAGGGTGAACGCCGGGTGGCATGGGATTTTGCCGCCAAATTCTATCTGTTGGCCGATGGTATCCGCACGGGTCAGACGGATGGCGGTTTGGTGCGTCTGACCACGCTGATGCATAACGGAGAGTCCGAGGCGGATGCAGAAGCCCGCTTGCTGGACATGACGAAAAATCTGGCCGGACCCTTGCCGCGCTTCATTCCTGTGGATTGATAAACATGTCATCTCCTTGACCAGCAGGGATATGGCTTCCTCCGAAGCTTGCTGCTAAGGCCTTGCCCCCAAGAGTTGTCGTCGAAGCAGCCCGATCGCAGGCGAAAATCAGGGGGCAAGAACCATGCCAAGCGTCATTTCCGACAAATCCATTTTTGACGCCGTATCAGCCCAATCTCGGACAAAGACAGGCCCGATAACGGATACATGGCGCCTGTCCGCCAGTCAGCCTCTGGACCCGGCTGATCGGACCCTGCCGGGCATCGAAATCTTTCAGGATCAGATCAATGCATTCGCCAGCATCGCCCTGCGACTGAACCAGGATTACAGATGGGTGCGGTTGGAACAAAGCATCAACCAAAGCGATCTGAATACCGGGCGCTATCGGGTGGCGCTGACCTATCAATATATCACCGATAAACCCGCCCGGACACCTCGTCTGAAAATCATCGAATATAAAGACGGCGTCGGGCAAACCTATCTGAACATCGCCCAGGATCTGCCCGTCACGAAGACCCCGAAAACTGTCGAATTTCTGGTCGCCACAACCGCCCAGACCTATCCGGACCGGCAATATCGCTTTTGCATCGAGATGGCGAAGACAGGCACTCTCAACCTGCTCGATCTGGAAATCATCCATATCGATGGCGCGATCGCAACCGATATTCCGGGTCTGCCGCCCTACCGGCTGTCTGATCTTCAGGTCAACAAAACGCTCAGCAGCCTGAACGACAGCATGGATTCCAGCCTGCGCAAGAATCCCCAGGGCTGGTTGCCCAAAATGCTGGGTGTCGCCGTGGCGCTGGAAGATTATCAAACGGCCTGGGGCATCTGCAAATATATCCGTGCGCAACACCGCCATGATCGCACCCTGATCGAAACGACCGCCCCCAGGATGCTGGATACCGCCTTGGCCCTTGGCGAGATCGAAGAAGCCAGGAACATGATGCGGGAATTTTCGGCCCTTGGGCTTTGTCCCAATGCCTCGATCCAGTTGTCGCGCAATATCGGTGAACCCGACGTGAAAAACGCGTCCTATCAGTTCCCCTCGGGCGAGACCGATATTTTCAGTCTGAACCGTGCCTTGGAGCGGGGGGGGCAATTATCCTTCGGAGAGATGATCTTCCTGTCCTTGCCGACGACAGAAGCTGCCTTGATCTGGGCAAATTACCAGCGGCAATTCGACGACGAAAGCTATCTGCTTCAGCTGAACAACTATCTGGACAGCTTTGACAGCCCGTTCAGGATCACCTTGGGCGAACATCGTGCCAATATCCTGAATCGTGTTTCCTTTAGCGAAAACAAGCCATTCACCGGAATGACGCATGGGCCGCTGGTATCTGTCATCGTGGCAGCCTACCAGGCCGAAGAGACAATCGGATATGCAATCCGTTCGCTGCTTCATCAGACCTATCAGGACATCGAAATCCTGATCGCCGATGATTGCAGCGACGATGCCACCTCGGAAAGGCTGCGCGAATTTGCGGACGACCCACGGGTCCGCATCTATCGGGGCACTGAAAATCAGGGGCCTTACAATATCCGCAATCATCTGATCGCCGAGGCGCGTGGAGACATCATCACATTCCACGATGCGGATGATATTGCCCTGCCGCATCGCATTTCAACGCAGTTGGAAGAAATGACCCGCCATCAGGCAAAGGTTGCCTTGGGATCTTGGCTGCGAATCAAGGAAAATGGCCATATCGTCGCCTTTCGGGACGGCCGCTTCCTGCGCAACTGTCTGAACAGCATCATGTTTGCCCGGCCGATCTATGATCAGTTCGGACCTTATCGTTCAATCCTCTGCGGTGCAGATTCCGAATTTTACGAAAAACTTCGGGGCAGATTGCCCGCGTCGGAAATCGTCACCGTGCGCCAGCCGCTGGTTCTGGGTCTGTGGAGCAGTTCCTCCCTGACCCGCACAGCCGGGATCGAGGCGGATGAAGCTGGCTATCGCGCCCCTGCCCGCCGCGCCTATGCCGCAGCCATCGGCCGCCAGCGTGTTCTGGGAAAAACCATCCTGCCCGATCAGAAGATCGAAGAGATCACCCACGCCGTTGGCATCTATCGGGCGCCCAAGGGCCTGATCTCGATCACATCATAGGATCATCGAACATGCGTATCGCCAATGTCGCCACCTATCCCGCACGGGAAGAATCCTGTCTGCCGGCGCTGATCTCGATCGCGGTGCAGGTCGATGTGCTGAATATCGCGCTGAACGAATACACCGACGTGCCAAGATCCCTGCGAGGCATCCGGAACGCCAATTTCCATTTTCCGCAGGAAGACCTGAAAGATGTCGGAAAATTCTGCTTCGAGGCACAGGATGATGACGATGTTTTTCTGTGTGATGACGACATCATCTATCCAGCGGATTACACTGACGGGATGATCCATCTGCGTCAGACAACCGGTCTGGAAAACCCGGTTCTGGGTGTGCATGGCGTCATCTATTCCGACTATTATGACGGTCGCAGCCGCAGTGGCCGTCTGGTGCATGTTTTCTATCGCGGTCTGGATGCAGCTGCGCGTGTCAATCAACTGGGCACCGGCACGATCCATATCAAAGGCGCACAAATGCCGGGTCTGGACGTCATGCGCGGCTCATCAGGATATGTCGATATCCGCTTTGCCCGTCATGCCTATGCCAACCACTACCCGATGATTTGCATCGCCCGCGATGCCAACTGGATGAAAGAGTTGCCAAATATCGAGACTCTGTATCACAGTGTCACAAACAGTTTGCCCATCGAAGCCCTGCAGGAAGTTCAAGAATTTGGTGGGCTAAGTAAGATTTTTTTGTGAGGTGCTGTCTTGCCCGTCGATGTTCTTCTGCAGTTTGGAGGAAAAAAAGCCAAACTTGTCGGGCTTGATGCAGACGACCACATCACCAGGGTCATCCAACAAACCGGTGCTTTTTATGAAATCGAACTGCTGACGGAAATCTTTCATCGCGCCATGCCGGATTGGGTTTTCGTCGATGCGGGTGCGCATGTGGGAAACCATACGGTCTTTTTGGGCGCTATTCTTGGTCTGCAGGGCTATGCCATTGAACAGGATGCCGATACCTATGCCCGGCTTGTGGGAAATATTGCGGCGAATGACCTGACCGACAGCGTCCGCCCCATCAATGCTGCGGTCGGGCGTGATTTTGCGCGGGCTTCGGGCATCGGGGGCTCCGCACAGCATAACAGCGGCACCAGAATGATCCACCTGGACAGGGGTGGCGATGTCCAGGTGATCCCACTGGATTCGCTGCAACTGAAGCGGCTGGACCTGCTGAAGGTCGATGTGGAAGGGTTCGAGGTCGCCTGCATGAAAGGGGCCGCAATCACCATCATGCGCCATAAACCCCTGATCATCGCCGAAGCGATCAATCGGCAAAGCTTCGATGATCTGGTGACCTGTCTGGAACCGTTGGGCTATCGCCCCACGCGGCGCTATAACGTCACCCCAACCTATCTGTTCGAAGCCGTCTAAGGACCGAAAACAGGTTATCCGGGCGTGCCGGGTCCGGTGGCAAAGGTCTGGTAGTGGTCCTCATCGGCCGCAGGCCAGTCCTGCAACGCCTCAAGGCAGGACAGAACATTGCGCATCGGCAGGGTTTGCAACTGCACAATGGAATATTCCCACCATTCGGACCGCAATAACGCCTCTCGGATCTGTTCCGGAAAGCGGTATCGCAGGATTTTGGCCGGCACCCCCGCCACAATGGCATAGGCTGGAACATCCCTGGTCACGACAGCATTGGCGCCAATGACCGCACCATGACCAATTTTCACGCCCGGCATGATGACGGCACCATCACCAATCCAGACATCGCAGCCGATTTCCACCGGCAAGCTTTTCTGCGTATGTTGGGCAACACCCAGCATTTCGGCTTCTTCCCGCGTGTAACCGCTGCCCGGTGTGCCGCGCGACAATGCCGGAGAGGTCGAAAGGCCCGTCATGTGGTGATGGCCGGCACCAATCGTGATGCGCCGCCCGATGCTGGAAAAGCGGCCAATGAAAACCTGCCCCCGCAGATAGCCGCCTGCATTCATATAGCTGCCACCGCCAAGAAAAACGGGCGCACCTGCCCCAGTTACATCGCTGCCGAGCAGGCTGTTTTCTTCGAAAAGCACCTGATTCAGATGGCGCCCATCCTTGACGCCAACGGTTCCCAGATCGACCGCCGTCACAAGACGATCTGCCGTCAATCTGCCGTCCAAAAACAGCGCCAGTTTCCGATCAATTTTCATCGCGGTTCAGATATCCGCCGTAAATCCACTTGCCAAGGCCCGATGGGCCGGTTCGGAGCAACTTCCGCTGGTCTATCGAGAATATCCTGACTAAGAGCAGATAAACCATTGGCACTTTGAAAGCTTTACATGGCAGACAACATCTTTCTGGGTCCGGATGCACAGGTTCGCTTTTCGCTGCAAATGCTGCGCGCGTATGAGGGGCGGGGCAAAATCGCGGCTGAGCAGACACCGATCATCGACGGCGTATTCCTGTCCACCGATCCCGATGCAAATGTCACCGGCGAATATGAGGCCAGCGCGGCAAACCTGCTGAAACTGCGGATTCGTCCCGGTAAAAACCCGGCACGCTGGCAAGCCATGCACCTTGTCATGGGGCCGCTTGATCTTGGCGATGCTGCCGTGATCGGTGTGGTCGCGCGCAGTCAGGCGCCATCTTCCTTTACCACGCGGATCTGTCTGCGTTCGGGTCAGGACGGACAGTTCGTTGACACGTTCTTCCCCAAGACCATGGTGTCATTCGCGCAGACCAGCACGCATCTGGATGTTCTGGAAATCAGTAAACTGACAGACCTGCCGCGTCAGGCGCAATGGCGCGATCTGATCCTGTTCTTCCAGGGCAGCGATGTTGATCTGAACCTGCTGGATCTGCGTTTCTTCGTCGTGTGATCCGCATGAGCGTACAGGAAGATCTGTCCATCATCATTCCGGTCTGGAACCTGCCTGAAGACCTGGCCGTCCTGTTGGGCCAGATTGCGGATCTGGGCGTCTTTTCCGAAATCATCGTCGCCGATGACGCCTCGGATCTGGAATGCCATCCCGAAGCCCTTGGCTTTTCGCAGGACCGGCTGGGCGCGCGTCTGATCTATCTGCGTTCGGATCGGCAGCGTGGTGCCGGCCATGCCCGCAACATGGGTCTGGCGGCCGCGACCTCGGGGAATATCCTGTTCTTCGATGCCGACGACCATCTGAGCGAAAATTTCCCGATCATCTGGCGCCAACATCTGGCGGCGGGCATGCCGGATTTCACCATCTTCCGGCACAGCGATACGCGGGTCGAGGAAAGCGAAGGTCGGCAGGGCACATTCCCCTCGGAAGAGGCATTATGGGACCGGGCCCTAGACAAGAACAACGCCGTGGAAATGCTGTCAATCGCGGCACAGGCCGCGCTTTGCACGATCAGCGCCTATCCGTGGAACAAGATCTATCGCCACGATTTTCTGACCGATGCCGGGATCACCTGTTCAGAAACACCGGTGCATAATGATATCCGGCTGCATTGGCTTAGCTTCGCCCGTGCAAATCATATTCAGGCCAGCCGTCTGATCGGTGCGACCCATATCGTGGGCGAGCGAACACACCATCTGACCAGCCGCAAGGGGGCAGAACGGCTGTGCCTGCGCAGCATCCTGTCAGACCTGACGCAAGAGATCAGGAACACCCCCGGCAAATCCATTCTGATCCCGGAATTCATCCATTTCGTCGACAATGTCTCTCGCTGGAACCTGCAGCAGGTCGATGAAGACCTGATCCCGGAATTCACCCGCCTGGCGATTGATGCCTATCTGGACTTTACGCCCGATGAATTCCGTCTTTTTGCCCATTCCCGGCCCGATCGTGCCGACGCCATTGTCCGGTTTCTGCTGAAGGAAGGCGCCTGACACATGACCATCAGCTTTATCATCACCACCTATAATATCCTGCCCTATATCGGGCACTGTCTGGATTCCGTCGCCGCCGTCGCCCGTGCCGGGGACGAGGTCATTCTGGTCGATGATGGCTCAAATGATGGCACGGTGGAACATGTTCAGGCTTTCGCCGCGCAAAACCCCTTTGCCGAAGGGGTGACGTTCAAGCCCATCTATCTGGGCACCAATACGATGGGCGGGGTCGGTATCGGGGCCAATATCGGGCTGAATGCCGCCAGTTGCGATACAGTCTTCTTCGTCGATGGCGATGACTGGGTCGATATTCAAGGCTTCAACAAGGCACGCGCCCACTGGACGCTGCACCCCTCGGACATCCTTTTCACAAACTATCTGGAATTTGACCAATCCAAACAGGCGACAAAGAAGCCGGCGGATTTCCAGAAATGGTCCGGTTTGGATCGCAAGACGCCCTTGGACACGCTGCGGGCACAGGCCCTGACCTTTATCGCCGTGCCCTGGCGAAAATTCTATCGTCGCGACTTTCTGGAGGCCCATAAGCTGCGCTTTCCCGAAGGCGATTTCTTTTTCGAGGATAACCCGTTCCACTGGGCTGTCTGCATGAAGGCCGAAACCATCGGCTTTCTGAACACGATCATCTGCTATCATCGCATCAACCGCCCCGGCCAGACCATGGCATCGACCGGAATAGAACTGACGGCGTTTTTCACCCATTTCGACACGATCCTGAACAACCTGCCCGACGCTGACGATCGGAACCTGCTGTCTGCGGCGCGCTGGCTGTTGTCGAACATGTCCTGGCATGTCGGGCGCCTGTCGCGTCAGGCCTATTACAGCTATGGCACAGCGGCCTCAAAGGCTCTGCAATCCATTCCGGATGCACTTTGGCAAAACGATCTGGCGGCGACCGAGGCCATGAAATCCATCTGGCCCATCGCCAACCGTTTGCGCAGCGGCGACATCAACGGCCAGATCGATGCATGGCAACGTCAGGCAATCGACAACCGCCTGGGCAGCATGAACAGCCATCTGCAAAGATTGCAGACAAACCAGGGCCGCTTGCAGCGGCAGGTTCTGGGGCAGATCGCCGCCGACAGCTTTGAAAGCATTCAGCGGCGGCGGCGCGTGGCCATGCCCTTGCCACCCGATCCGTCCGAATAGTCAGCCGGCGCTACAACCGCTCCAGAATGTGGCGCTGTAATTCCGGGTAATAATCGTCCAGCTGATCGACAGGCACGGCCCAGAGCCGACGCCAATGTTGACGCGCCAGCAACACGCCCCGCATCTGCGGAAACCCTGTCCGCCCGCTGAGCAGGTCCTTCAGGAATTCCCCCAGCAACCGGCGATACATCATCACCTGATAGCGGCTGACCCAGTCATCTGAATTGTCGGCATGACGACGCAGAAAGACGACCATGTTCAGCAACTGAAACGCGATGATCTTCTTGCGATCCATACGCCCGCCTGCCACCTCGAAATGATGCAGTCTTGCCTGAGGCGTGAACAGCACATGCCCGTGCTTTGCATAGCGATAGCTGACATCGACATCTTCATAGGCCGCGTAATAGCGCAATGCGGCATCAAAGGGTTCGGCAATGGCGATATCCCGTCTGACAGTCATCGCACATCCCGGCATGAAGGAAACCGTGTCGACATTCAGCGCCAGCAATGCGGCGGGCAGCGGTTTCAGGCGTGGCCCATCATAGCGCAGAAAGGTTTCCTGCATGCTTTGCATCAGAACCCTGCGATGGAACCAACGGCCAAACCGACTGCCCAGAGCCGCATTTTTCAACGGCTCCAACTCTCCGCGATTGCCGGATTTCTTGCGTTCCAGAACGCGGTTTTCGTCAATGGACAAGACGGGCGGAATATCCGTCAGGTCGGCGCGGATGGCCGCAACCTCTTGCCCTTGATCGGCATCATAAAGCATCAGAATCTGTTCGGCACAGTCCGGATACAGGAAGGAATCGTCGTCGATCAGGAAAATGACATCGCCGGTGCAAAGCGCGATCCCGACATTCCGCTGTGTCGCAGAGGAACGGACCACACTATGCACATAATCCAGCCGGATCGCCGGATGACCGGCCAGGAGTGCTGCAATCGCCGCGTGACTGTCCTGCCAGTCCGTGCTGGCATCGACGATCACGATCTGATCTGGCAGGATCGTCTGTTGCAGTACATGCAGAATAGCGCGCCGCAACGACTGAGCCCGGTTCAGGGTTGCAATGCAAACGCTCCACCCTGTCATGTGATCATCAGCCCTGATTTGGGTCGGGAACGGGAATATTCGGAATGATCCTTGCCGGAACTCCGACAGCGGTTGCACCGGGCGGCACATCCTTCAGAACCACGGCATTCGCCCCGATCCGTGCGCCCGCCCCGATCCGGACCGACCCAAGCACCCGGGCGCCGGCACCCAGATAGGCGCCTTTTTCGATATAAGGCGCGCCACCATCAGCTAGTTGGCCCACAGTCACATGTTGCATGATCAGGCAGCCCGGCTCGATCACGGCACCTGCATGAACCACGATCCCCATCGGATGCGGCATGCGTGTATCAGGCGAAATCTGCGCGTCACGGTGAATGTCGGATGCGCTGAGCAGCGACCAAAGCTTATGTCCCGCCTTACCCGACATGCATGTCAGGCGTGACAGAATACCGCGGCGATCACGGTAGGTCTGGTAGCGTGTGATGGCCCGCAAAAGTTTACGGTCACGGTTATTGGTCAGCATCTGGTTTCTTATCGATCCGCAAATCGCACCGGTGCAAGCTTTGGCAAGGTCTGGAAAATTTCGGCTTCCAGCCCATCAAGGAATTTGTAACGGCGCCGGTATAGCGACCGCTTGTTCGGCTTTATATCATTTTCATCGCGGCGTTCGGATTCAATTGGAAGATGGTAAAAATGCGGGCCGGCCAGTGCGCCGCCGCGATCCTGCCAGATGGCATCATAATCCTGTGGCGCGATCTTCTTGCCGCCAAAGAAGGGGTGGCGATGGTGCCGTTCGCTGTCACGCACGGCCAGCAGGGTCCGCACATTCCAGTGGCGGCACAGGATGCGGCACATCTCGATCAGGAAATCGCGGGGGCGCAGGCCATGCGCGGCCTTGGTCAGGTCGCGATACAGATCTGCCGCCTCATCGGTGTTACGCCCCTGAATGGCCCCGATCAGGCAATCAATCCCCTGCCCACCAGATTCCGGCCCACCAGATCCCTGCTCGGTCGTCTCTTGCCCATCCGCACTGTCGGAAAAGGAAAAGGCCAGCGAATAGGCGCGGAAATCATCGACGAACAGGTTCAGCGTCAATCCCCCTTCGCGCATGAACCATTTCGGCTGGTCCAGGACGATGCGCAGACCGGGATAGGTCGCATCCAGGTCTGCCAGAACCAGCCGCTCATCCGCTGAAAACGGAAAAGGAGCGCCCAGCCGGTCCACGATCCGGTAATGCGCCTGTATCCGTTTCAACCGCTCATCCGCGTCCCAGCCGGCGCACAGATAGGGCCAGACCAGCGGCCCGGCCAGCACAGCCGGCCGTTCCCGCGCCATCATCTGCAAGGAGGGCGACGGATCGCCCGCCAAGGCCGAAAACTGGCGGCGGTTGGCCAGGGCTGCAAGCCAGACCCGCAGGCGAAGTTTCAGATTACCGGGTCCGGCAATCTTGGGCATGGCCCGGCGCAGCAGATCCGTGGTCGACAAGGCCACCATTGTTTTCCTTATTCGTTCCAGAAACGGCGCCTGGTCAGATCGACAAAGCGCCGCACGGTATTGACGCCTTCCGCTTCGCGCGCGCGTATATCTTTGATCATTTGATCGCGAGTTGAACGCGCATGCTCCAACTCGGACGGCGAATTGCCATATGCGACGCCGTAGCGTGCCTTTGCATGTTGCGTCGCCCACTCTTCGCGCGATTTGAACAGACCTGGCACCACGATACTGGTGCAACCTGCGATGGCGGCGAATTGCGAATACATCGTCGCCTCGTCATAGGAATAGAACGTGTCGCAGCGGTTAAAGATCTCGTTCATTTCCTCATGCGACATGCCATCGACCTGGATCGCCTCTGCGGCTTCGGTTTCGGGGATGCGGGGTTTGGCATCGCCCTTGCGCACCAGATAGCAGACGCCTTTGCGATCTGGCCGGTTTTCATTGCGATAGGCGGGATTGATCTTCCACAAATACAGATCGGGCGCACCGCCGGTGATTTCAGGCAGATCCGACATTGCCCCCGCCCTGAAGAACATCTCATCCTGACCAAAATCATATGGGTGTCGTAGACCAGGCTTGTAAAGCAACCAGCGCACGACATTCGCAGCCTTCAGCGGATTGCCGGGGGCCAGTTCAGGATAGACGACAATGGATTGCGATGTCAGATCGCGGCGGCGGGCGATCGGCGTATCCAGATAAGGGTTGGTCAGCATCGGATTACGGGTCAGCCGCCAGCGCATCCAGCCGCGCGGCCCCAAAGGAATGATCGGTCCGATCCGCCACAGCAGGGCGCGTTCCCCCATCTGGTTCAGCTCATGCGCCAGATGGTGCATGAATATGACCCCGCCATTGGTTTCAGACCAGGGCCAGGTGTAGATGATATAGTTCCGCTGTCCCGCCACGCTTAGCCTTCCCCGGCCAGATATTCCTGTTCAAGCTGCAACAGGTCGCGCTTGCGATCACGCAACTTTCGCGCCGGAACGCCTGCATAAATTCCCCAGGCTGGCAGAGGCCGCAGAACCAGTGTCGCAGCCCCAATTGCACAACCATCTCCGATACTTGCACCGGCACTGACGATGCTGCCTGCACCAATCACGACATGCCTGCCAATATCGGTGAATGCAGCATGAACCTTCGTATATTCCTTTGGAACCGTGGGGCCTATCAGAGCTTCGCCGCTATAATCGTCCGAATGTGCAAAAACCTTGACCCCATAGGACAACCCAGTGAATTCACCGATAGAGATCCCAGCCTTGCCACCATTCACAAGACAAAATGGAGAAAGGTGACTGTTGCGTTTCATTTGAACATTACCCGAAACGACACAGAAATCGTCAATGCGGCTGTTATCGCCAATCCGCATCTGCCCGGTTCCATAGAAAACCGCCTTGTCGCTGATCTTCACATTCCGGCCAAGCGCGGCAAATCCCATGCCGTGCAGGGCCTCTTCACTCAGATATGCCATTCAGAACCTCAGGCGTTTGCGCCAAGCCATGCGCGCGAGATGTCGATGACCCGGTCTATCTCATCGCCCAGCGTGAAATACAAAGGCAGGCGGACAAGCCGGGCATAGGTTTCATCCGTCACCGGCAGGTCATGATCGGCGCGGCCAAAGCGCCGCCCGCCGGGGGCGCTGTGCAGGGGGACATAATGGAAGGGGGCGATGATGTCATGGTCGCGCAAATGCGTGATGAAGGCGTCGCGGTCCTCGATATCGCGCATCAGCAGATAGAACATATGGCCGTTGCCCGTCGTCTCTTTTGGCTGACGCGGCAACGCAACCCGGCCACGCGCGGCCAGATCCGCGAAAGCCGCGTGATAGTGGTCGAACAGCCCAAGCCGCGTCCGGCGGATCGCCGGCTCTTGTTCAAGCTGACCATAAAGGAAGGCTGCGACCAGCTCGCCCGGCAGGAAAGACGACCCGATATCGACCCAGGTATATTTATCGACCTGTCCGCGCAGAAAGCGCGACCGGTTGGTGCCTTTTTCGCGGATGATCTCGGCCCGTTCGATCAGGTCGGGGCGCATGACGGTCAGGGCCCCCCCTTCGCCGCTGATGATGTTCTTGGTTTCATGAAAGCTGAAGGCGGCCATATCGCCCAGACTGCCTGCCTTGCGTCCCTTGTATGTCGATCCAAGCGCCTGCGCGGCATCCTCGACCAACAGCAGGTCATGGGCGCGGGCGATATCGGCCAAAGCGTCCATATCGGCAGGAAAGCCTGCATAGTGAACCGCAAAGATGGCGCGGGTTTTGGGGGTGATCGCCGCTTCGACCTGGCTTGGGTCGATGTTCAGCGTATCGGGGTCGATATCCACGAAGACCGGCACCGCCCCCCGCAATGCCACCGCATTGGCGGTCGAGACGAAGGTGAAGGAGGGCATGATGACCTCATCCCCGGGGGCAAGGTCGCAAAGGATGGCAGCCATTTCCAGCGCAGCCGTGCAGGAATGCGTCAGCAGCGCGGTGCTCGCGTCCGTCAGTTCGGCGATCTCTGCATTGCAGAGCTTGGTGAAATGGCCATCCCCCGAAAGCTGCCCCCGACCAAGCGCGTCTTCGAGCAAGGCGAATTCACGTCCGACCAAAGACGGTTTGTTGAAGGGGATACGAGCCATGATCACTTACCACACAAAAAAAATACCGGACGACATTAGCCCGACTTGCCAAGGATCAGCCATATCCTCACCACACAGATTGCGAAAAGTTGTTCTTTCGGAGAAGAGCAAATCCGCTGATGGCGATCAGGACCGGTCCGGTCCATTCCAGAATGCCGTTGGCACGGATCCCCATGACCGGCACGCCCAGCATCTTGTCGAAGTGGTGAAAGCCCACGGCGCGCATCATCACGAAGCCACAGACAAAGACCAGCCCGACGACCGCCAGTCCTGTGCGCGACCAACTGCCCCGCAACATCGCAAGGATGGCCGCCAGAAAGACGGCAGCCAAAGCGGCCAGACCGATCAGGAAATCCTTTTGCACGGTGCGCCGGTCTTCATACCAGCCCTGCATCTTGGCCAGGCAACGCCCGGTGGCGGTCAGCGCCGATTGCAGATCCAGCTGCTTGTTCACCGCCAGAAGCACCATCAGGATGCCGACAATCATCCAGAAGCTGCGTTCGCGGCAGCGCGTTTCCAGTGGAAAGCTCACCCGGCCGGCGACGCGGAAGGCAAGGCCCGCGACCAGCGCATACAGCATGACGGTCAGCCAGCCCAACGGCGTCGGATCACCGATCCCCGGCTGCCAGCTTGCAAAGACGCAAGCGCCCAGATTGTCCATCTCAGTCCTCTTTACGTGTCCTGATCCAGCCAAGAAACGCCTTGTCTGCGCTGCGCAGACGAGGGCGGCCGGTTGCGGCCCACCAGTTACGCCATTCCGCCTGCAGTGCATAGACGTCTGAACCGGGGCGCAGGGCGCGCGCCTCATCCAGCGTTTCGGGCTGCAAATGCGGGCCCTCGCCCGCCTCGATCACAGCCGTGCGAGGGGTGATGCGCAAGATATCGCCGGGTTCTTCGGACAGGATATAATCGGGCAAACGGTTTTCTCGGATCATGTCGCGCAGCATCGCGCGGAAAACACGCACCGGACTGGTCGAGCCGGTCTTCTTGGCCAGCACCGCAACCGAGATGGTCCATTCCGGCTGGCGGCCGCAATGCTTGCGCGCCAGTTCATAGATCCGCCGCTCCAACGGCTTTCGCATGCGAAAGTAATCACGGCTGAGCGTCAGGACGGATCGCGACAATACCGCCTGAAACAGCCATTCCGACAGGGTGATGGCCACGGCGACCATGCGGCCCGCGCGGGTCTTTCGGACAATCTCCCAGCTTTCGATCAGACCAAAGCCCGACGTGACCTCATGCTCTCCGGTGACGATATTGGTGGTGATGCGGGTGCCGGCCAGACGCTCGAACGCGTCGCGCAGACGCTTGTAGCCATCGCCCGAGGTTTCGCGGTTCGTCGCCAGCAGCAGATCATGCGCGGTCAGGGTCAGTTTGCGCGACACCGCCCGACCGGCATTGATCGCCGCCATCAACTGGCTGATGCAGAAGATCAGGATGTCGGCGTCAAAGATCGTGGCCCGCCCCTTGACACTGGGCGTCACCGTCAGCGTCGCCCCGTTATGTTCATAGCTGACCACGCGGCGGTCAGGTCGGGTCGACAGTGAAAAGATCGGATGCTCCATCGAGGCCAGATCGTGCTTGGGCACGGCGGCGAAAAAATCGCATACGAAGAAATCCTGCATCAGCCGGGTCTCGCCCGCGGCCATTGCCGGAGATGATGTGACCATCCCCTGCCCTTTCCTGTCTCTCTCCCGCCGCCAGTCTGTGCCGGTCTTGTCGGGCTGCTGCTCAGCCATGTCATCCGGGTATTCGGGTGTCTTCTGCCCCCTTTCCGGATTCGTCGTTTCATTGACACCCATCCTACTTATCCACAGATCACCGGTCCAGCGATGCGACCGCATCGGGGCAAAAACTTTCGGGGGATCAGAGTCACCCTGTCGGGGGATCAGAGTCGCTTTATCGTGGGATCAGATTCATCTGATGATTATCGACCAGCTAAAAAATGCCTGAAGAACAAAAGACTATCCGGAAATCACGGTCATCCGGATCATGCGTAACTACTATATAACTGGATTCTAACCAGCAGGGCTGACGGATCTGCAACGGTTTTACTCGTGGAACGCCCGGAATTTGCTGAGAAAGGGGATAAATGTTGCGAAATACCTCGCATGTAGCGCATTTATTGGTATGATGCACAAAAGGCGTTACACGGCACCCTATAATGAACAAAAGATCAGGCAGACGGGCAGATGATATGAACAGCCAGGACACCCCTCCTTATTTCAATATTTCGCCCGACCGAGCCTTGTCGATGCTGGGCGATCCGACCGGCACCGATGGGCTGGCGCAGATCGCCACCAACTATCGGCGCGGTCGTCAGGATCTTGTCGGGCGTGGATTGCAGGACGGTGACGGCAAACAGCTTCGCCTGTTTTCGACATGGGAAATCACGAAGTATCTGATCCCGATCGCACCGCAGCATTTCCGCCGCGTGCTGCGCCAACGCCCCGACCTGCCGCAGGGACGATCCGAGACCGAAGGCGGCGCCAAATGGTTCACCCTGGACGAGGTTTTGCGCCTGCGCGCCCATTTCGGGGCCCAAGGGTCGAAGTCAAAGGAATACCTGCCCTACCGGCCCAAGGATCTGCCTGCCAAGATCGTGGCGGTTGCCAATTTCAAGGGCGGCGTCGGCAAGACCTCGACCTGTGCACATCTGGCCATGTCGGCGGCGCTGGACGGCTATCGCGTGCTGATGATTGATCTGGACAGCCAAGGGTCGCTGACCTCTATTTTCGGCACGCAGATCGAGGATGAATGGCAAACCGTCTTTCCACTGCTGGCACGCCACTATGGTGAAACCCTGCGTGTCGATAACCAGCGCCGCATTGACCGGGGCGAGGCACCGGTGGCGATGGATGACAGCCTGGCCGATGCGCTGAAGATCAAGGCCGGTGATCTGATCAAGGCGACGCATTGGCCCAATATCGACCTGATCGGGGCGCAGTTGAATCTGTATTGGGCCGAATTCCAGATCCCGGTCTGGCGCATGGCATCGCGCGGGTGGAAATTATGGGATGCCCTGACCGAGACATTGGCCGCCGATGGCGTGCTGGACCAGTATGATCTGATCTTCCTTGATACCCCCCCTGCCCTTGGCTATCTGACCATCAATGGCCTGGCGGCGGCCGATATCGTTCTGGTGCCGTTCGGCGCATCCTTCCTTGAATTCGATTCCACCGGTCGTTTCTTTGACATGCTGCATTCGACCTTCGCCAGTATCGAGGACAGCGAAAACATCGCCGCCCGCGCCCTTGGCCGGGACGAACTGCATTTCGAATGGGATGCCGTGCGGGCCGTGATGACGCGTTATGACGCCAGCCAGCAGGCTGAAATGGCCGGGCTGATCCAATCCTATCTGGGCCAGACCCTGTCACCACATCGGCAGGATTTCACGGCGCTGATCGGGCAGGCGGGTGAACAGGTTCACGGCATCTATGAGGCGGATTACCGTGACTTCAACCGCGAAACCTATGCCCGCGGGCGCGAGACATTCGACCGCACCTATGCAGCTTTCAAATCGCTGCTGCTGGGCATCTGGCGCCGCGAAGAATTGGAGCGTGAGGCATGAGGGTTTCGCACGCGAAAATCGCCACGCGAGCGGGCAGGAGGGTCTGAGATGGCAAAACGCAAACGGTTAAGTGCCTTTGGCATGGTGTCCGAAGAACAGCCCCAACCGGCCACCCCTCAGCCTGCCCCCCCCGTCGCAAGGGTCGCCGCAGATGCGGCGACGCGGGCCGCATTGGATGCCCTGGCGGATGAGATGCGCATGGCCAGGGATACCGGCCGCCTGCTGGTTGATCTGCCGGTGGCGGCTGTGGATATGGGGCATTTGCATCGTGACAGAATGCAGATGGATGTCGAAGACATGGCTGCGCTGAAAGCCAGTATCGCCGCGCGTGGTCAGCAGACCCCGATCGAGGTCGTGGCTCAAACGGATGGTCGTTATGGGCTGATTTCGGGGGCCCGGCGTCTGACGGCCTTGCGGGCCTTGCTGAATGAAACGGGTGACGATGCCCGCTTCGGTCGGGTCAGGGCGCTGTTGCGCCCCTTTGACAGCGCGCCGGAGGCCTATCTGGCGATGGTCGAAGAAAATGAAATCCGTGCCGATCTGTCCTTCTATGAACGTGGGCGGCTGGCGTATGAAGCGGCACGGATCGGGGTTTTCGACAGCCCGGCGGCGGCGGTGAAAGCATTGTTTGTTCATGCACCAGCGCCAAAGAGGTCCAAGATCCTGAATTTCGTGACCTTGCATCAGGCGCTTGGTCCCGCCTTGCGCTTCCCTGAAGCTATTCCGGAAAAGCTGGGCCTTGCCCTGGTCAGGGGGATCGAGCAGGATCAGAAACTGGCCGCGCGGCTGGCGCAATCCTTGCAGGCAGCCTGCCCAAGCGATGCGACAGAGGAACGCGCCATTCTGGACGCGGCGCTGATGCCCCCGAAATCCGCAGGTGAACGAAAGCCCGTTTCGACCGACATATCGCTGAACATCAAACCGGGGCTGCAGATAAAAGGACGCGCCGGCAAGGTTGTCCTGACCGGCGCGGAGGTGACGGATGATCTGTTGAGCGAACTGGCCCAGTGGTTGAAAACCCGCGGCTGAACGATGCGCCCTGACCGATTTTCGCATGCGAAACTTATTCGGTCAGGCCCAGATCCTGTGATGGGTTGTTGATGACGGGCGCACTGTCGCTGTGCAGCGCATCCCACAGATCCTGCAAGGCTCCATCATTTGAATAGTCGATGAAATCTGCATCGCCTGTGGTGGATGTCCGGATGTTGCCGCTTCCTTTGCCAGCCTCGCCCAGAACCAGAATGACACTGTCATTGGTGTAATTGATCCGAAGCAGGGCATCGCGGTTCTGGCCAAGACCTGCGATCTTGATGTCGTCGAAATTGCCCAGCAACTGATCGGCATCAATCAGAACGACATTGGCCGCGGCCTTGCTTTCGGTCCATGCGGTCAGGTTGATGCGCAAGGTGCCATTCAGAACGACGCCGGAAGTCACGTCCGTGCTTTCGCCGAACGCGCCAGACCGGAATTCCCGGATCTGCCCAAGCCCGTCTGCCTCTGCAACAAATTGGGTCGTCGACCCATCATGCATGCGCAGCACGGCGACAGCGCCATCGTCGCCATCAAAGCCGACTTTTGCCTTGCTGCTTTCGACCGTCAGCATGCTGTTGCGCTTCAGATCGAAACTGTTTCCAGCAGTTGCCAGAAGTGCCTGTGCGTCGCCGCCGATTTTCAGCTCGGTCTTACCGACAAAGGCGCCGGTATTGGCAAAACGCCCGCCATCAGCATGGATTTTCAGCAGGTCGGCATCACGATAGCCCGCGATCCAGACCTGGCCGGCATTGGTGATCTGCAACAGACCACCCTTGTCGCCAACCGAAATATCCCCGTCGATATTGATCCGGCCAGAACTGACCTTGAACTGTCCGAAATTGCCAAAGACAAAATCATCCACATCAGTGGTCTTGGCGGAATAAAGCACGCGGTTTCCACCAAGGTCGATCGTCCCGGCATCCGGAACCTCACCGGTGGACCAGTTCAGCTTGTTGTCCCATCTCATCCCTTCGCCACGATCGTCAGGGATGAAGCGTGCAGTGGTTTCCTGCGCCGCCGCCACCTGTTCTGCACCGATCAGCAGAAACGCCGTCTGGAAAAACTGGTTGATGACATCGGCATCCACCACGCTATCCAGTTTGCCATCAGCCTGATCGCGTAGATAGTCGGCCAGATCCCCAATCGTGGCCGTGTCCTTCCCCAACAACTGGGCTGCGAATTTCTGGATCGTCGCTTGATTCAGGGCCGCGCCATCCAACCCCTGAATACCGGTATTCGTAGTTGGAGACTTTGAAGCAGCCTCCCGAGACATCCAGTTGTAAATGATGGTGTCGTCGTAATAGGTATCGGTCCCGCGCAGATAGGGATTGTGGGTGACGTGTTTTTCCGCCTGTTCCGTCGCGTTGTTCGGGTCGGCCAGATGGGCAATAATGTTTCCGATCAGCGATGACTGCCGGGCCCTATCCTCGATTCCCATCGACAATGCGCCCTGATGCGCCGCCACTCGCTTATGACCGGCAGAGGTAATGAGGTTGTCCATGAACAGCGTGAAATGGCCAATCGGACCTGCATCGCGATAGTTTCCGCCCAGGAAGTTTACAGCGGCATTATTGTCAATGAAGGCATTGTCTTCGATGAAACCGCCCGACCGGATCTGAGCCCCGAATGATGCCCCGCGCATGGTGATATTGTCTCGGAATGTGACGTCGAGATTGTTGTAATCCATGTAAATGTTATGGCTGTACATGCTGGGCGGCATCGGCTTGTCGCCCGCAAGGTTGTAATCGTAACCCTCGCGCCAGCCATTTTTGTCGAAGAAATTGCCTTCCATCAACACACCGCCCGATTTGGCCATGTAAAGCCCGCCCGTCCGGTTAAGATGGGGCGACCAATAGTCTGACCCATTGACCGGTGCGTCGTGGGAAATATCCATGACTTCACTGTTGCGGACAGTGATACGATCCACATTCTGGATATTGAACTCTTTGCCGGTCGCGCGCAGGTTGTCCAGCAGCAGGTTTGCACCTTGCAGCGCCATGAACCCGCCATCGATGTTCAGGTCGCGAATGACCACATGCTTGCTGTCGTATTGATAGACTTTCAGGGTGTCCGTCACGATCGGTGCGGCGCCTGTGCCATAAGCTTCGATCACAACAGGATGCAGCGCACTTTCGCCTTCGCTGCCCCGATGAACCAGCCGACCCAGATCGTCATATTGATAGCCACGTTCCAGCAACAGCCAATTCGAGGTCGGACCTTTGCTCATATGTGTCAGGCCGTACCACAATTTCACCCCAAGGTCCGGGGCCAGGGCCATATCCTCACTGCCGCCATATTCGGGATGGGCTTCCAGCCATGCGGCTGTGATCTTGTCGGCGCCGATCCCTTCGGCCTTGGCGATGTCGGCGGCGGTCAGCCCGCTTTCGGATCCGGTAATATAGACCTTGCGATGGTTGTCGCCATGTTCGATCACCAACCGGTCGTCGGCATCGGTTTCCAGCATATAGGTATCGCCCAGAGACCAGCCCGCTTTTTGCTGGCTGGCGGTCAAGGCAACTTCGGTATTGACTGCGCGGGTGCTGCCGTCGGCATAGGTGATTTCGTAGCTGAAGCTTACGGCATCCGCATCGCCGGGATCTTCCGAAAAGACAAGCGCAAGGCTGTTGTCAGGGTTGACGCTGACATGGCCGTGTTCGCCTTGGGTCAGGATACGGATGCTGGCGATGTCGCCTGCATCCTCTGGCGTGATGATTGCGACACGCCCGGCTTCGGCGGTCAGGGCTTCGTCCCGGGCGGGCAGTTCGGTTGCAGTTTCAGCTGTGCCATCGCCACCCGGATCGGTGCCGCCGCCCTGTTCTCCTGTTTCCGGGTCTGTCGGGACAGGGGTTTCAGGCGTGGTCACAGGCGGATCAATATCGCCATTCCCTGATCCCGTTTCTGTTTCGTTATCGGTCGGCGGGGTAACGACAGGGGTTTCCCCGCCATTATCCGGATCTGTCGATGTGTCGCCACCCGGTTCAACGGGCGTCAGGGTCTCTGGCTCTGGTTTGGGTTCTGTGACGGCAGCAAGCTTGAAGTCATCAGGCAGGTGTTCAAGCGCTTGACTGACACTGTCTTGCAGGTCGCGCCCGGTCAGCGCCTCTGACTGACCTGTGATGCCGACAGATGCGGGTGCACTGGGGGTGGTAATGGTTTCGCTGGCGAAAGACAGCCCAGAGCCCTTGCCACTGGCCCATGCCGCAAGCAGGTCCGAAGCATCATCGATATCTGCAGATGCGGCGCTGGCACTTTCTGCCAATTCCATCCGTGCCTGCTTGATGGAGGGCGGAGCCGACATTGGGTTCGACATCAGGCCGGGGATATCTTGAGACAGCTGTAGGGCCGCCGTACGCAGTAACATCTGCTCATCGCTGGCTGCGCGTGCCGTTTCTTTGGCTTCGGTGGGGGCAGGGGGCACGTCAGACCAGAATGCCTGCGGTGAATGAACCCGTTGTGCCAGGGACGCTTCCAGGGGCTGTATCTGATCGGCAGCAGCCAGTGCCGCTGGACTGGCCGCAGCAATCGCGGTTTGCGTCAATCGCGACAGCTTGACCTCTTCTTCGGGCCGCGCCTGCGATGCAATCGGGCTGATCAGGCCGGGGATAGCAAGTAAGAGATCCCGAAACTGCATGCCGTTTCCTTTTGTCCAGCAAGTTTTCACGAGATGCGCCCGAGTAAATTTCACAGCGCATTAACTTTTGATGGTGAATTAACAGAGATTACAGCACGCGATAGCGTTTACTTCGACATCTACAATACGTCGGCGGATTGACGCCTTGATATTTCGCGAGTGTTTCGCATGCAAAAATTGCGACCCGCTGGCGGTTTCCCGCGCGTTTAGTTCAGAGCCTCTGGCGTCGATATGATGTTCGGTTCGCATCATGACCCTGTGCCTGTTTGTTATTCCGCTGTTAGCTGATTTAACAGACGATTCCTTAAGTTATCCTTAAGTTATGTTGCGTCACCGGCGTGATTTTGTAGCTGTTTTTATGGAATTTGGCGGATTTTGGCACGCTGTCTGGCTTTTGCCCGCCAGCCTCTTGACCCCGATCCTGATGCGCAGGTCGTGACCAAAGAGGAGGCACGGGTTGCCACGCCGCGTTCGAGTGTCTGTCCTGGGCCGACAGAGCCGGTTTGAGGGGTTAAACACTCACCCCCGATAAGGGAACATTATCGGGGATGAGTGGCGCGAAAAGGAAAGGTGCAAGTGATCCGCAGATGGTGGATATGGTGCGGCTATGAGGAATAAATTGCATTGTTTATGTGTGTCTGGTAGTTTGGCTTGCAATGGAACAAAGACCGATCACGGCCAGCATGTTCCTGATCTTCTGTGGCCCAATCTGTGGCCCAAAGGGCTGTGAACATGCCATCCGGCATCTTGCATCAAGGGCGCCCATGCTGCTGACCCGCATTGACCCAGACAGCAATATGGCCCGGTTCTATCGGTTGGAGATCAGCCCGGATCTGCTGGGCGGGGTCGTTCTGATCCGCAACTGGGGGCGTATTGGCGCAGCGGGGCAGGAATGTCGTCAATGGTTCGACGGTCCTGACGATGCGCGGCAGGAATTGCAGCTATGGGCTCGCCGGAAACAAAGGCGGGGATACTGTGTTTCCGGGCCAGTAACCTTGCTTTGAGCCGGGCAGAGGGCGCGCGGACGGCGCCGTCATGGCAATCCACGGCCGCCTTGGGTGCTGGCCTCTGGCTTTCCCTTATTCTGCCGGAACCTTTCCGGTTTCCTCCTTCGGGTGTCCCATGCGGATGCTTTCGATCAGCACATAGATCACCGGGGTCAGGAACAGCGTCAGCAGGAAGGCAAGGCTTAGCCCGCCCACGATCACCGCGCCGATGGCCTGACGGCTTTCCGCGCCCGCACCCGAGGCAAGGGCCAGCGGCACTGCGCCCAGAACCGTGGCGATGGTGGTCATCAGAACCGGGCGCAGGCGGGTGACGGCACCTTCGCGGGCGGCATCCACCAAGGGCTTGCCCGCTTCGCGCAGCTGATTGGCGAATTCGACGATCAGGATGCCGTTCTTGGCCATGATCCCGATCAACAGGATCATCCCCACCTGCGAAAAGATATTCACCGTCGCCCCGGTCATCAGCAGCGTGATCACCGCCCCGGCCAGGCCCAGCGGCACTGTCAGCATGATCGTCAGCGGCGTGCGGAAGCTTTCGAATTGCGCGGCAAGGACCAGAAACACGATGCTCAGCGCCATGACAAAGACCGTCGCGATCCCGCCAGAGCTTTCCAGATAATCGGCGGCCTGTCCTTCCCATGCCAGAACCGCGCCTGCGGGCAACTCTGCGGTGGCGGCTTCGACTGCCTCCATCCCGCGGGCCAGATCGGTGCCAGGGGCCAGATCGGCCTCCATTTCGACCGAAATCAGCCGGTCGTAGCGGTTGATTTCGGGGGTGGTGGCGCCTGTCTGCACATCTGCAAAGGCCGATAGCGGGATCAGATCGCCCCGGCTGTTGCGCAGCAGCACCGACAACATGTCCTGCACGGAATCGCGATCCTCGGGCGTGGCTTGCAGGATCACCGGATATTGCCGCCCGTCATTGGTATATTCGCCGACCGTGCGCGATGCGAACAACACCTGAAGCGTCTGGGCGATGGTTTCGGCATCCAGCCCCAGATCCTGCGCGCGGGCGCGGTCAATTTCCAGATTGGCACCGGGCTGGTTCGCGGCATAGCTGATTTCGACCGAGGCAAGGCGCGGATCGGTTTCCAGCAGCGTGGTCAGATCCTCGGCCCATGCGGCGGTGCGGGTGATATCAGGACCACCCAGCATCCAGCGCACACTGCCCGCAGCACCGCCAATGCCAAGCCCGCCTGCGGGGCGGATGAAGGTCGCGGCCTCGGTGATGCCGGCCAGTTGCGGGCGCAGATCGGCGATGACCTGTTCCACGCTGATATCGCGTTCCTCCCAGGGGGACAGGTTGATCAGCAGCAGCGACCGGCGCAATTCACCCCAGGTGCCGACAATGGCGGTGACATTCTGGACCACGCCCGCGTCACGCAGGGGGATCAGCAGATCCTCGACCTTACGGGTAACGGCATCGGTATAGGCAAGGTTCGATCCCTGCGGGGCGGTGATGGTGATGCGGATCTGGCCGCGATCCTCGTCGGGGGTCAATTGCCGGGGCAGGTGCTGATAGACGGCAAAGGACGCCGCCATGGCGAAGGCGGTGATGGCAAGAATTGGCACGGGCCGGGCGATCATCCTGCCAAGGATCGCGTCATAGCCATGTTCCAGGGCGCGGATCACCCGGTCGACGCTGCGGGTCAGCAGGTTGGGTCTGTCCTCGCGCGGCATGACGCGGGCGGCCAGAACCGGCGACAGGGTCAGCGCAACAAAACCCGATACGGCGACAGCCACGGCCAGCGTGATGCCAAATTCCGCGAACAGCTTGCCGATCTCACCCTCCATGAAGCTGACCGGCACGAAAACGGCGATCAGCACGGCGGTGGTGGCGATGACGGCAAAGCTGACCTGTGACGCGCCGGCGCGGGCGGCCTCGGCCCGGGTTTTTCCCATGGCGCGGTGACGCTGGATGTTTTCCAGCACCACGATGGCATCATCCACGACAAGGCCGATGGCCAGGATCAGGGCAAAAAGCGTCAGGATATTGATGGAAAAGCCAAGCGCCATCATCGCAAGGCCTGCGCCAAAGGCTGAAATCGGGATCGTGACCACCGGCACCAGCGACAGCCGCAGCGACCCAAGGAACAGAAAGATCACCGCCGTGACCAGTGCCACGGCTTCGGCAAAGACCTTCATCACCTGATGGATCGAGCTTTCGATGAACACCGCCTCGTCCGAGGTGA
Organism: Paracoccus amoyensis; assembly: GCF_014490725.1. GTDB lineage: Bacteria > Pseudomonadota > Alphaproteobacteria > Rhodobacterales > Rhodobacteraceae > Paracoccus > Paracoccus amoyensis. Next base: position 2,087 of record NZ_JACOQL010000008.1, on the reverse strand, counting down.
CGGTGATCTGCATACCCGCAGGCAGGGTCGGGCGGATACGGTCCAGTTCGGCCCGGACGGCTTCGGAAATGGCGACGGTATTGGCCTGCGCCTGTGGCTGCACGCCCAGTCCCAAGGCAATCACCCCGTTTGACCGGAAGATCGACTCGCGCTGTTCCGGCCCTTCTTCGATCCGGGCGACATCGCCCAGACGCAAGGGGCGGTTGCCCGCATCCCGGATCACCACCTGCCGGAAGGTGTCGGCGGTTGCGAAGCGGGTCTGGGCCAGTACCTGCAATTGCCGGGCGCTGGTTTCGATTTCGCCTGCGGGCAGTTCGATATTATTGGCCTGCAAGGTCGAAATGATGTCGCTGGTGGTGATCCCGTAGGCCGCCATCCGGGCGCGATCCAGCCAGATCCGCATCGAGGGCGAGCGTTCACCATAAATCACGGTATTCGCCACGCCGGGCAGGCGGGCCAGCCGGTCGACCAGAAAGCGGTCGGCATAATCCGACAGTTCCAGCGGCGTCATGTTCGGGCTGGACAGGCCAAGCCGGACGACCGGGTCGCCTTCGCTGTCGTTCTTGTCGACGCGCGGACGCTCGGCCTCTTCGGGCAATTGGTTGATGACCCGGTCGACCGCGTTGCGGACATCATTGGCGGCGCTGTCGATGTCGCGGTTTGTGTCAAAGGTCAGAACCGTGCGCATCCGCCCGCGTTCGGATTCCGTGGCCATCGAGATGATGCCGGCAATCCCGGCCAGCGCCCCTTCGATGACGGTGGCGACCTGATTGTCGACCACATCGGGGGCAGCACCGGTATAGGTGACGCGGACCGTGACCTGGGCTGCCTCGACCCGGGGCAATTCGCGCACCGGCAGACGTGTCATTGCGACGGCGCCGATCAGCACGATCAGCAGGTTCATCACGATGGCCAGAACCGGACGGCGCAATGACAGGTCGGGCAGGCTCATCCATTGCCTCCGGATTTTTCGACTGCGGAGACATTGGCCGGCGAAGAGGGCGCGGGCGACGCGCCGCCGCTGATCTGTTCCTGAACCACTTCTTCGACGCTCATGCCGGGCATGACGCGGTGCAGGTTGGTGACGATGATGCGGGCATCGGGATCAAGGCCGGAAATGACCTCGACCAGACCGCCAAGCTGCTGGCCGGTGGTCACTTCGATCTGGCGTGCCGTGCCGTCCTGCACGACCAGGACCAGATTGCGGTCCCCTTCGACCGTCAGGGCGCGTTCGGGGATGGCGGGCCGGCGATGTTCGTCCAGCACCAGTTCCACTTGCAGAAACATGCCCCCCGCAAGCGCGCGATCATCGTTTGGAATATCGGCGCGCAGGGCGATGGACCGGGTGGCCGCGTCCACGCGGGTGTCAATGCGGGTGATATTGCCCTGAAAGACCCGGTCGGGCCAGGCCGCCGAAGTCAGGTCGATCCGCTGGCCGTGCTTCAGCCGGGGCAGCATGGTTTCCGGGACGCTGAAATCGACCTCGATCACGGACAGATCGTCCAGCGTGGTGATCGCGGTCGAGGTGTCGACGATCTGCCCTTCAACCAGATCGGTCAGGCCGGTGATGCCGGAAAAGGGCGCGCGCAGGCTGCGATCTTCCAGCGCGACACGGGCCCGGTCACGTTCGGCCTCGGCGCGCAGCAGGGCGGCGCGGGCGGTCTGATAGGTGGCATCCGATGCGCTGCCCGACTGGTTCAGCCGTTCCTGACGGGCGAATGCGGCCTGTGCCTCGGTCACGGTGGCTTCGGCCGCGTTCAGATCGGCCTGTTCGGCGCGGCTGTCCAGTTCCAGCAGCAGATCACCTGCCTGCACCTCATCCCCGGATTCAAAGGCGATCCGGGAAATGCGCCCACTGGCTTCCGGGATCAGTTCGACCGCGCGGCGGGCGCGGGCTGTGCCGACGGCGCGGATCGTTTCGGAAAATGTCGTCATTTCGACCGGGATGGTTTCAACCTTCAGTGGCCCGTCATCCCGTTGTGAAAACTGTGCCGCCGGGTTCTGTCGCGCCAGAATGCGATCCGTCAGATACAGCCCGCCCGCCGCTGCGGACAGGATCACCGCCAATCCAAGAGCTGCCTTGACGG
>NZ_JACOQL010000007.1 GCF_014490725.1 Paracoccus amoyensis | reverse complement strand
GAAATTATATTCTCGATCCCATTGATCGGGACTCATCTCTTCCGTCATTTCTGGAAGCTTATCAAATGCTGCGTTCACCGCCGAAAAATATTTTCTTCCGTAATCTACGTAGGGACTATCAGCATATGACCATTTCAATACCGACCGCCACTTTTCCGGGTCATTTTCGGCTCCCGCTGCGCGATCCAGGGCCTGCCACGACCAAGCAGAAATTTCCGGCGCCAAAGCTTCGCCAGTCGTTATCAAGGCACAATAGTAAAAATCTTCTCCAGTTTCCTCAAAAAGATTCGAAAAAGCTAATCGAGCAGCTTCTGCGATGATTTCTGAAAGTTCATTCGTCATAGTAACACCTCTTAATTACGGAGAATTTTCCACAGCCGCCTGAGTTTCATTTCCAATAACACGCAATTCTTGTAACAAAGCGGCCTTGATCTCTGTCGGAGATTTTCCGTTCGCCGTCATTGAATCAACAATTTTTGTCGGCCGATTATTCACCATCACGTGACATTTGGCGGTGTGCATATAGTTGTGCGGCCTCGGATGGCCGATTGGAATACCATTAGCTGCATCGTTGATATCTATTCCATAGCTATCAAGAATTTTTCCCGCCATCCAGCCCTGTCGGGGCCGGCGACAGGTATTGCGCGGCGTCTACGTCGTAATAGCGGTAGCGGTTGTAATACAGCCAGCTTTCTGCATCCTCGCACTATATTGGATAGCTAACGTGGCAGCATTTTTACTGGTCCATACAATTTCGACGCACATGAATGTGGCGCCGACTAACTGTACATAAGGCTAAAATCCAGGCAAAATTTTAATAATAGGAAAGGCTCGTTGAGAACGACATTATACCAGCGAATTTTTCCGGCGTGGCCGACGCAACGCTTTCGTCTTATAATTTTTAATATCGGAAAAACCTTCTAAAATCATTAAATCAAAAACAAATTTTTCTTAAAAAGTCCTTTAAGTTTCGCGCGACGATGAGATAATAGCTCATGATCATTTGCCGCATCGTCAATATTATCTGTTAGCTGAATCATATAACTGTTACCGAATTTCTTGATGATGAACCCGGCTGCAGATATGGCATCGGCATTGACCTCTTTTGCCAAATAACCGCCGAACCAATTTGCCCAACCCAAATCAGTCAACCCAGAAACCTTGCTGTTCAAATCCCCCGCTCGAAATTCGGTATGAAATATACCATTCCGAAACCGCGCCCTTGCTTTCTCTGCGATTTCTTCATCTAGACTCATTTCAAGAAGATTAGATCTCTTCGTGGTTTTAATGTCATCCCCAGAAAACGGGTGCAGCATACCGGCAAAAGCAGAACTGGCGTCACACCAAGTAGTAAATATATCAAGCCAGTTTATATCTTTCCGAAATTCCGACTGGAAAAAAATACCTCCTAAAATCTGATCTTGCTTCATATTTTTAGTTGGAAAGGTCACGGTTGCCTTTGATTTAGCGACTTTCGAACGTTTCCAACTAAAATCCTGCAAGATATCCACCGGCGCTCCGGAAATTCGCATGGTCGCTTTCGCCGCCCAATAAGGTTCGCACTGGCCGATATCTGAAATAGAGAAGCCATTCCTCGCCGTAACCTCACCAAAGGTCGCAATTTTCTCTGGAATCAGCTTTGGAACCGAAAATATTTTCTCCAATATTTTTTTGCCGACATCCCAAGAACTCATATCCTGCTGAGAAGTGATATTTATAATCAAGTCCTGTGACATTATATTCCTGCAGTTCTTATGGCCAGACCGACAAACTACCACTTCCGCTCGGGTCGTAGATATAAACATCCCCGCCCCCTGCCCTGATTGCCTTCAGGAGTGGTCCAGAGACATATTGCGTTCTTGGGCTGACCACCAGATTAAACGGCTGGCCGGTCTGGTTTGCAAGTTCAATCTGCGCTCGCAACTGCCGTGAGAGTGAAAGATTCCTTACATCCTTGACCTCGATTATACCACCAACATTTGGCCCCATGATATCTGGGATCGTTGTAACATTGATGTTTCCGGTTGTAGGGTTATTCGGGCTCCTCGGAATCGAGACCGTATATGGAGTGCCATTCTCCGTCGCGTTCACGTGACTCATAGAGTCAATTACTTGCTGCTGGAATTTCCTGCCATTGCGGCGATTGGTTACAATACACGCCGCCAACCCCAACGGATCAACCCATCCGTTCGGATCAACCACATACCCCTGCGGCCTGATGCCGCCATCCAGCCCTATCGGGTCCGGTGACAGGTATTGCGCGGCGTCTACGTCGTAATAGCGGTAGCGGTTGTAATACAGCCCGCTTTCCGCATCCTCCCATTGGCCCTGAAAGCGGATCGGGCAGGTGATGGGCGGGGCGTTGTCATTGGCCGCCTGCTCAAGCTGATCGACCTTGCCCCACAGGCTGAGCTGCGCCCGCCACAGGACCTTGCGACCATCGGCCGAGACCAGTTCGCGCGGCGTGCCGATGTGGTCGGTGACGACATGGGCGACCTCATCACCGTAAACGCGGGCCAGCGGGCGGAAGCTGCCGGGGTCATATACCCAATGCTCTGCCCGATCCCATGCCACGCTGCCATCGGCATAAAGCGGGGCTTCGGCCACGATGCGGTCGCCGTCCCATTGATAGGCGCTGCCCATGCGTTGCTGCAGGGGAACGACCTCGGCGCTACCGGGCGCCGGCACCGGCGGATCGGTGTCATCCGGCACGCTCCAATCGTCCGGGCTGCGCGTCGTCTGACCGCCATCGATCACCCGCATCCGCCGGATCCGGCGGCCCAGGGCGTCATATTCGTATCGCCACACGGCACCGTCAGGCGTGGTCAGCCGGACCAGCCGGTCATTTGCGTCCCACGCCATTTTCCAGATGCGCGGACGGAAGCCCGGCTCTTCGTGGCGTTTCAGGATCACCCGGCCGCAATCATCATGCTGATAGGTGATGTGGCCACGGCGACGGACACGACCGGCCTGATCCTCGATCCGTTCGGCACGCATGTTCTCGATCAGGCCGGACAGGTTCCGGCTGGGATCGTAGTCATATTGGCGCAGGATCGGCGACGAGCCATCAGCCCGCTGCTGATAGGTGTCGGTGACCAGACCGCGTGCGTCATAGCGCAGCTCGGTCAGGCCGGCCGCGCGATCGGTGATGGCGATGGCCCGCCCTGCCCGGTCCCAGCCATAGCCGCGTTCCACCCGTGCGGCGGACCCGCGACCGTGCATCATCTCTGGCCCGACCAGTTGCCCGGTCAGGCGGCGCATCACATCCCAGCCTTGTTCCTGCGTGAACCCGGCGGCGCTTTGGCGCAGCACCTCTAGGCCCCGGAGGTCATGTTCGAAACGCAGCTCGGTCCCGACAAAGCGCATGGCGGAGACATGGCCATCCGCCGAATAGTCCAGATCCAGCCCAAGCCCATCACCTCCGCGCGACACGGGCGCAGCCGATCCCGGCTGATAGGTATAGGTCATCTGGCGACCATCGACGGTTTCGCTGACCATACGGCCCGCGATGTCATAGGCGCGGGTGATGGTGCTGTCATCACTGGCGATCCGGGTCGCGCGGCCAGCGGCATCATAAACGGTGGTCGTGACGCTGAGGGATATCCCGTCCCAGCTTTCGCTTCTGGTCAGCAATCCCGCAGGCGACCAGTCATAGCGGCTTTCGCCCCCGTTGGGCGCGATCCGCCGCGTCAGCCGCCCGGCAGCATCGTATTCATAGCGCGTGACAAGACCGGAATAATCCTTTTCCGCCACCAGGTTGCCAACCCTGTCATAGCTCAGCTCATAGCGCTGCCCCATCTCGTTGATGACGGCGGTCAGGCGCAGTGCGTAATCATGCTCCAGACGGACGCGGTTGCCCTGCGGATCCTGCGTTTCCAGCGGAATATCAAACGCGCCATAGCGGAATTTGCGCAGATCACCCATGCCATTGCTGGCCGAGCTGACAAGCCCTTCACTGTCATAGGTGGCGGTGATGATGGTGCCGTCCGGCAGCGTCACCTGTCGCAGCGCGCCGCGCTGGTTTTCCGGGCCACGGGTATAATCCATCAGGGTTTCCGCGCCGATTTCGTCAATCTGACGGATCATGCGGCCTTCGGTATCGTGGAACATCCGCACCGAACTGCCCGAGGGCATCTGCAGCCGCGTGGGCCGGTTCAAAGCGTCATAGTAAATGCGCGTCTGCCGATCCTGCGGCAGTTCGATCCGGGTCAGCTTGCCCTGCTGATCGCGGCGATATTGGCGGACGGCCCCGGTCGGATCGACAATCTGCACCAGATTTCCGCGCGCGTTATAGCGAAACTCGGTCCGGGCGCCCATTGCATCGATATGGGCAATGGGCTGGCGGTTGGCGTCATATTCCCATGTTTCGGAATGGCCCTCGGGGTCGGTCGCGCGCAGCAGGCAGCCGACGCCGTCGTAATCATAGCTCCAGCGGTTGCCCAGCGGGTCCTGGCGCTCAAGCACCTCGCAGGCCGGACCCCATCTGGTCAGCCACTCGCCTCCATCGGCGTCGATTTCACGCCAGACCAGCCCGCGATCGTTCCAGTCAAAGAACTTGACCACGCCCGCCGCATCCGTCACCCGCGTGCGCCGCGCCGCAATGTCATAGGCCAGCTCCACCGCAAGATGGCCACTGTCGGACCAGTTGCGGATCACCCGATCCGCACGATCATATTCGAAATAGGCCCGTGTCAGGTGGCTGTCCGACCACATGTTCAAGCGGCCCTGATCGTCATAGCCATAGCGCAGATGCCCGGTCTGCGAAGAATCCACCTGTGTCAGACGGCGTTCGCCATCATATTGCCAGGTAAAGACGCAGTCATTCACGCCGGTGCCGCCAAGTGCGGCGTGACGGATCACCATGCCCTTGCTGTCCACGGCCAGTTCGAACCCGTCGCTGTGGTGAACGGCCGTCAGCCCTTCGGCGCTGTAGTGGAAACTGATTTCGTTGCCATTGCGATCCTGAATGGCGCTCAGCAGCAACCGGTTGCCGACCCGGTGATTGAAGATCGTGAACAGCTGGCTGTTATAATCATAAAGATACAGCGCCTCGGACCGGCGGCCCAGCAGCGCCATCTGGGGACAGCGCAGGTTGACGCCCCAGACGTCATCCTCGGGGGCCTCGAACATGACCTCGGCCCCATCCGGGTTTTGCCAGATCACCGCGCCACCCTCCAGCCGCAGATGCTGCGCCCAGTTCCCGGCCCAGTCATTGCCCTGAATGCCCGTCGCACCCCGGCTGTAGCTGCGGGTCAGGACCAGCGGAATGGTGCCGGGGATGAACATGTCGGTGCGTATTTCGCCCACCTGCCCCGACGCCACGTCAACCGGATCGCCCTCCATCTTGCGGAACGCATTGTCGATCTTGTTGACCGCCGCGTTGATCCTGGGGAATTTAGGCGGCTTGGGCGGGTTTGGCAGGCTCGGCGTCGGCGGTGTATTTCCACCGGGCCTGGGCCGCTTCCCGCCCGTCGGCAGCGGCAGGAAATCCCCGATGAAGGCCACGGTGCGCGTGATCCGCATCAACATGCCGCCGTCGATATCAAGCTGATCGGCCGAGGTGGTCAGATCCATCAGAACCGTTTCGCGCCCGGTCTGGATCGTGCCGTCGCAGGTGGTCTTATGCCCCTTTCGCGACAGCGGAAAGCCGTTCACATACACAACGCCCGACCCTTCGGCGCATTGCTTTTCCAGCCCATGGTCCTGACAATCGATAAAGGCCGAGACATGGGCGACGTTCTTGTTCTCGAAAAGGACGTTGGGCGAGCCGGTGCGAATCTCGCCCTTCTCCTCGCCCTGTTGGCCCAGGGAATCCGCCGCGCCTGACAGCGCGCCACTGGTCAGACCGCCAACGACCGCGATCGTCGTGGCCACCAGCAAAGGCGAGGCCAGACCACCCGAAAAGACGGTCAGCACGGCCAGGGCGCCAATCGCCGCCACGGCGCCGACCACAACCGCCGCCGCCATCAGGCCCGCAACCAGACCCGAGGGGGCATGATAGATTTTGTCGCCGACGCATGCGGGCAGCTCGCTTGGACCTGACAGCGGCTCCAGCCCCATCCAATCCCCGACCACATCCCCGGCCCAGGACCCCAATACGTTACCGGCTTTTCCCGCCAGCCAGCCTGCCGCAATCGGAATCAGCGCCGCACCAGCCGCGAGGGCGATGGCACTGGTCGAGGCAACGGTGCCCGCGGCCGTTGCGCAGGCAATGACCCCCATGCCACCACGAACCGAAGCGACGACCGCTTCGGTGGCCAGCACCGAATTCTGAAAGCCCTCGCTTTCCACAAAATCCAGCCCCGAATCCCAGCCTTGGAAAAAACCGCCGCGCGCATCGGTCTGATTGGCGATTGCCGCCTGCATTTCGGGGGTCGAACCGGCGGGTTCGTTCGGGGTGGCTTGCAAACTGCCGGGGGCCCCGGACTGGGCCGAGGTTTCGCTGGCGACTTGCATTGATGTCATAAGCAAGGACATTGCGGCCCCCAAGCTGTTTACTGGTTACATTCGTCGGAACTTGAGTGTCTGCACAATCCGTCGAACCTCATTTGCCTGCCCGGCGCTCATCCGGCCGGGCATGGATGCGGTCACCACCATCGCCCGTCCCGCCGGGGTCGGCATCATGTAGATGATCTGATGCATCGGCCCCTGCTTGGACATCCAGCTGCATTCGATCTCGGCCGCCTCGATCCCGTCAAGCAGAACGGATTGCCGCCCCACCGTCTTGAAGTCGATCATGGCTTTGCTGACCTGACCGATCTGTTCTTCCAGATATTCCTGGAACGACATCCCAAAGGGCAAGCCATCGCGGGTCACCGTCAGGGTCAGACCGGGCGCCATGGCCGAATTCGAAGAAATCACGTTGATCGACTGATCGTTCCAGCCCTGCGGCACCTCAATCGAACATTCGTTCATCAGAAACATCAAATAACCTTCGATATACTGCGGTGACAATCCTGCCGCGCCAGCATCATTTCCGAATTGCAACGGCAGAACCAGCAGCAAGCTTGTCGCCCGCCCTGCCACGCGCACCGTTTTCCATCAACACACTCATTAACCACGCCAACATTACGGTTGTGTTAACCTTCGACGCAACCTCGAAGGTGGGCCAAGTGCTTGAAATGGGCAGATTCCCGCGTGGAGTCGAATCAGATTATGAGCATACTTTTATGGTCATATGATCGGCCTGAAGTCCACACCTCCAAGCTTGCCGGGGGATTATGAATCTGCACCCTGCCCCGATGGCAACGGCACAGCAGGCCGGGCGCAAGGTCATTCCCGTCCGAAAAGGCTTGATCGTCTGGAAGCGAACCGGAGGGGCGAGAACTAGATGACCGAACCTCTGAAAGCCAACATCCTGACATTGGTCTCCATTGGTGGGCGCCTGAACTTCAGCGACAAGGACAGCGCGATCAGGGGCACGAACCGGCTTTCGAGGTTTTCCGCCTTGGCCGGCTTCACACAGCCGCCCTACTCCTTATCCGCACCATATCCACCATCTGCGGATCACCGCCGCATCGCCCTTCTCCTGCGCTTATCCCCGATAATGTTCCCTTATCGGGGGTCTTGACTTCCCCGCGGGGAAGCCTGCATTCTCTGCAGATGGACCTGCCTATCGCCCCCCTGTCCCTGACGCCTGACGAGGCCGAGGCGCTGACCGCCCTCTATCGGCGCGGCACCCCCGACAACACCTTGCGAGCCTGGGAACGTGATCTGGCCTATATCGCTGCCTGGAAGCACGCGACCTATGGTCAGCCGCTGGCCTGGCCCGAAAGTGAGGCCGTGGCGCTGCGCTTTCTCACCGACCATTCGGTTGATCTGACGGACAAGCCGGGCGCGGCGCAAACGGCGGCGCAGGCATTGATCACTGCCGGGCTGCGCCGCAGCCTTGCCTGTCCTGCGCCGGCGACGCTGGACCGACGCGTGGCCAGCTGGAGGGCCTTCCACCGGATGAAGAACCTGCCCTCGCCCTTTGATGCGCCGCTGGTGTCGCAGGCACGCGGACGGGCACGGCGCGCGGCGGCACGTCCGACGCAGCGCAAGTCCGAAAACCCGATCACCCGTCCGGTTCTGGAAGCCATGCTGGCGACCTGCGATCACAGCCATCGCGGGCTGCGGGATCGCGCCATTCTGATGCTGGGCTGGGCATCCGGCGGCCGCAGACGGTCCGAGATTTCGGCCCTGAACCTGGACGATATCGACAGCCGCGAGTTCGAGGCCAAGGGCGTGCTGCGGGTCAGGCTGCTGACCACCAAGACCACCGGCCCCGTTGCCGCACCCCGCCTGCCGTTGAAAGGGCGCCCTGCCCGCGCCGTCACGGACTGGATCAGGTTGGCGGCTATTCTGGGCGGCCCCTTGTTCCGGCAGATCAGTCAGGCGGATCGGGTGCTGACGCGTCGGCTTGGCCCCGACGGCATCCGCGACATCATCCGGCACCGGCTGGAACTGGCGGGCTATCCACCCGACTTTGCCAGCACGCACGGCCTGCGGTCGGGCTTTCTGACGCAGGCGGCGCTGGACGGTGCGCCCCTGCCCGCCGCCATGCAGCTGAGCCTGCATCGCAGCGCCAACCAGGCACAGCGTTACTATGCGGATGTGGAGATCACCGACAATCCAGCGACGGATCTGCTGGGATAAGAAAGGGCGGCCCGAAACGGGCCACCCCCAGACCTTCCCTGCGGGGAAGATCAGTCCAACTGGTCCAACAGCGCCGCAACCGCCGCTTCCAGTTTGCGACGATCCACGGTGGAAAAATCGCGCGGCAGACGGATTTCCAGACGGCCATTGGCTGCGGTGCATTTGGCGCTGCCATGCGGGCGCACGATCTGAAAGGTCGTCTTGGCCTTGCCCGAAGGAACCCTAGGCGCGTCCTTTTCTGGCCGCACCGCGCCGGATTCCGCATCAGCGCCCTGCCCTGCAAACCGGCGCAGAACCTCCAACTCATCCTTGATGGATCGCGTATCCCAATCGGCAAGCTCTGCCTTGATCGCGGCAGCGGTGCCCGGAATATCGTCCAGCCGCTGCGCCAGCGACAGGCCCAGGGCCCGCGGAATTTCCTGCGGATAGATCAGCGCATCGCCCAGTTTCTCGACCAACGGGATGAAATTGCGGATATAGCTGCGCTTCTGATAGCCCGCCGATTTGAACAGGATCGCCACAGCTTTTTCCGGGTCATGTTCGGAGGTCTGCGGATCCATTGCGTAATGCAAGGCCAACTGCGCCATCTCGGCGAAGCTGATGTCCTTGCGGACCATGTTTTCATCCACCATGCGGCGATACAGCTGTTCCAGCGCATCACCACGGGCCGCGATCCCTGCCGGAATGCGGCCCCAGGCCTCGGCATCGCCGGTTTCATCCAGCAGCTTGCGATAGGCCGACAGCCGGCGATAGCCCTGGATCAACTCATACCGCCCCTCGCCCGCAGGCTCGACCCGGATCGGGTTGGACAGGCCGATGTCGCGGATGGAGGCAACCAGCTCCGCCAGTTCGAAATCGGCCGCCGGTGCACGGTCGCGGATCAGCTTATGGGTGCCGATCGCGTCCAACGGGATCATGTCGGTGATCAGGCCCGCCCGTTTCAGGCGCACATGTTCCTGTGCCAGCGCGTCGTTTTCGGCGCGGATTTCAGCCTCGATCCGGGCGCGGTCGCGGGTGCTTTCGGCGGTTTCGACGATCGCCGCGGCCATCGGGCCGCGACGGGCCTCCTTTTCCGGGGCCTTCCCCGCGGGGAAGCTGTCCGCCCCGTCATCCTGCGGAATTTCGATGTCGAACATGCGGCGCTTGCGGCTCATGCCTGATCCTCCAGCTTGTCCCATGCGACCTGCACATGGGCTTTGAATTCGTCATAGGCCTGATCAAATGTCGCCCGCGCGCGTCGCCATGTGCCGCGTGTCATGTCACGGTAATCGATCTCGTAGATCGAGGACAGGAACCGGCCCGATTGTTCGACCGCACGGGTCAGTTCGATCGGATGTTGCGCCATGCGGTCGCCAAAGACCTGCTGAAACGCGCCCATCATCGCCTGATGCAACTCATTCGATGGTTCATAGCGGGTCATCAGGAAACGGACATCGCGGAACGCCTTGGGCAGCGCGATCTTCCCCGTGGGGAAGTTTTCAAAGCCGTGGGACAGATCCTCCAACGCCTCGGACAACTGGCCGATGAAGCTGGTGGTGGAATCGTATTCCCAATAGCCGGGACCGGAGGGGATATACAGCATGTCGGCCGCAAAAACCGCGTTCATCGACTGATAGCCAATCGCCGGCGGGCAATCGAACAGGATCAGGTCATAGGCATCATCGGCCAGGCTGTCCAGGAATCGCGACACCGCCCCGAAGAAGGTCCATTCCGGGTTCAGGTGGCGATACTGGGCGCTGGCAAATTCGACAAAGGCCGCGTTGGCGCAGCTGGGCACGATGTCGATGGTGGGCCAGGCGGTCGGCTTGATGAAGTCGTTGGGCCGCAATGTGCCAAGGCCCATATCCCGGATCGAGGGCGGCAGCTTTCGCTGTGGCAGGGCGGTGCCCGACTCGGCGCCCGCGCTGGCCGCGTTCATCCGGTCGGTCTCACGCTCCAGATCGCGGGCCATGATGCCCCAGACGGTGTGATCCTCGCCGACATCGCTGAGCCCCATCGAATGCGACAGCGTGGCCTGGGGATCGAAGTCCACGACCAGCACCCGATAACCGTCAAGCGCCGCCGCATGCGCAAAATGCAGCGCAACGGTTGATTTGCCCGCGCCGCCCTTGAAGTTGGCGATCGCCGCCCGAAAGGCACGCTTGCCATCGGGGCGAGGGGGCATCAGGGATTTCTTGTTCACCTTGATGCGGCGGCGAAGCTCGTTGATTTCCTCGAGGCTGAACCAGCGCTGGCGGCCATCCTCTTCGACTTCCCCGAGGGGAAGGTTCGGATCGGCGGCCAGTTTGCCGCGGAAGGTGGACTGGTTGATGTTGAAGATCAGCTCGGCCACCTCCCAGCTGGAAAAGCGGCGGAGGGTCTTTTCATTGGCCGGGCTGAAGGTCTGCCGCCGGATCCAGCCCTGCATCTTCAGCGATTGCGCCTGCAGCTTCGCGAGGTCTTCGTGCGTATACATGTTGTGCCTGTATTGTCGGACGCTGATTATTGTCGTTTTCCGTTTTACGCCGGATTTGCGTCTTTGGCAAAAGGCAAGTTTACTGAACGCCGAATATAGCCTGTTCCTGCGCCTGTTGCGCGAATCGGTCTTGCTGCGTGCGTTGCCCGACCAGCGTACGCACGCAACAGATAGGGGGACATGCAACAGGCCCACACCAGAAATTGGGGGACATGGCGGCGCAATTAGGGGACATTCAGGCTGTCACCCTATACCATTGATACCCATTCTTTTCCTCTGGATTGGGCGGGGAAAGACGCAACAGCGCAAATCTCTTGACAGAATCGGGAAACCGGACGCAAATGCGGTAAGGATGGCGAAAAGCGTTTAACCCGACACAAGATCGCAGCTTTCGCCGGAGGCAGTCGCCGGTTCATCCGGCAGGCAGGAGCAGCGATGCAGGTGATCCGTCCCGTTGGCCGAGAGGCTGCGGCCAAGAAATACGACATCTTGTCGGCCATGATGGCGCATGCGATGGCCAGGGACCAGAACATGCAGCGTCTGGTTCTGCGTCTGATGTCGTTGATCACCACGCGATACAACTGGCAACGCAATGAACTGACCATGGGTCAGCGCGAAATTGCGCGGCTGTGGTGCGTCGATGAACGCACGGTCAAGCGCGACATGGCGCGGTTGAAGGCGATGGAGTGGGTGGTCGTCAAACGTCAGGGCGCGCGGGGCAGGGTGTCGGTCCTGGGTCTTGATCTGGACCGGGTGATGCTGGACACGCGGCCCGCCTGGCCCAATATCGGCGAGGATTACGTGGCCCGCGTCGGAGGGGGTGAGCCTGTGCGGGACCATGCCGACCAGACCGTGGTTCCGTTTCGCAGACCTGATCCGGTTGCGGGACAGGGTCTGTGGGGCAGGGCGCAAGCCATGCTGGCGGCCGAGGATCGTCCGCTTTACGATGCGTGGATCGCCTGCCTGACCGATGGTGGCGTGCATGAGGGCTGTCAGATCCTGATCGCGCCGTCGCGGTTTCATGCCACCTATCTGCGGACGCATATCCTTGCGCGGCTGCGCACGGCGGTCTTGCGCACGGATCCGACGGTGACGGCGGTGCGGATCGACACGATCTGACCGCCGAATCTATTGTTGACTGAAAGACTTTGGTATATCAGGAGGCAATTCTGAGGAAAGGCCTGTCTGGTGTCCCATCTTCGTAGCTATCGCAATGCCGGTCTCATTCCACGCGCCTCGGGTGCGGCGGTGGCGGCGCTGAAGACCCGGGCCGCCGCGTGGGATCTGGACCTGATCGAGACGCCTGACGCGCTGAGCATGGTCATTTGGGGCTGTGAATTGCGCTTGATCCCCGAATCCGATGCGGTGCGGCTGGAACTGTCCGCCCCTGAAATGCGGTTGATGGGCAATCTGCAGGACAGCGCGACCGAGATATTTGCCGAAGCCGGGCTTGAGGTGCAGTGGGAGCGGGTGAATACCGGCGCATTGGCGCCCGGTCTGGCGGTGATGCGCGTGGTGTCGGTCCGACAGGTGACGCCGGGCTTTACGCGCGTTCGCCTGCAAGGGCCGGAAGCCGCGCGTTTCGGGCGCGACAGCCTGCATTTCCGTCTGTTGCTGCCACAGCCGGGGCGCCGGCCGGTCTGGCCGCGCATCGGTGAGACCGGGCGCACGATCTGGCCCGAGGGTCCAGACGCGCTGCATCGGCCCGTCTATACGGTGATCGCGCAGCAGGATGATTGGCTGGATTTCGACATCTATCAGCACAAGGGCAGCCCGACCTGTGACTGGGCGCTGTCGGCGCCAGAGGGGCAGGAGGTGGCGATTGTCGGCCCCGGCGGCGGCTGGTGCCCCGAGGCGGACCGGCTGGTCCTGTTTGGCGACGAAACCGCGCTGCCCGCGATTGCCCGGATGCTGGATCTGGCGCGGGGCGAGGTGTCGGCCATCATTCGCGCCGATCTGCACGATCTTGGTGCGCTGGCGGCTGATCCGCGTGTGCGGCGGGCTGACGACCTGCTGGCGGCGCTGGCCGATGCGGACATCGGCGGCGCCTATGTGTGGTTCGCATCCCATGCCGAAGAGGCGCGACAGGCGCGCGGGCATCTTCTGTCACGCGGTCTGACCAAGAAAGAGTTCATGGCGGCGGCCTATTGGGGATAGGCCGCTGTCGATCCGCTGACACAAAAACGCCCGCATGAAGATGCGGGCGTTTTGCAGTTCATGTGAGATCGTCTCAGGCGGCGCGCTGCTTGCGGCGGCGCAACAGGGCCAGGGCACCCAAACCAGCCGGCAGCAGCAGAGCGCCTGCGGGCAGCGGCACCGGGGCAGGCTGCGTTTCGCCCGCGAAGTAAACCGAGGCATGCGACAGACCACCGATGGATTTGCCCGGACCTTCGGTCAGCCACAGGCCGCTAAGGAGTTCGGCCGAATTCAGCAGGAAGGCCGCAAAGGTGTTCGCCTGCTTCAGCGTCACCATGACATATTCGTAGCCCAGCGGATTTTCGACAGACCAGGTGCGGTCCGAGGTGCTGAAGCTTGCAAAGCCGCCATCGACATAGGCATCGTCATTGTCGGTCTTGTCCGCCAGGGTCCAGCCGGAGATACCGCCCAGGCTCCAATCCGCGTCGATGGTGTTGGTGTCATTTCCCGACTGGCAGGACGACGCGATCACCGCGTCAGGATTGCCTTGGGTCAGGGTGTATTTGACTTTTCCGGACGTGCAGGTTGCTGCCTGCGAAGCACCGGCTGCGACAATAAAAGCTGCCGCGAGAAGAAACTTGTTCACGATCATTACCTATGCATGGGGGTGGCAGAAGTCGCAGAGATGAAGCTGCATCTTGGCCGGTAGCATGGATAATACAAACGGACTAGTTTAATTTCAGGCTGTCTTTCAGATAATTGGTTTATCTCAACCAGAGGCAGAGTTCGGTTTTTTCGGCTATCGCCAGATGATCTATAAGAGCATACTTATTGAAATGAATGGCCCATAAGAGCGTGCTTATCCAAATGACGGGCCTATTTGTCTGATTCGTCTGCTATATGCCGGCAAATCATGAAAAGGCCCCGCCAAGCAGGGCCTTTTCCTCCGCGAGTGTGGTTTGTTCAGCGCGATTTGCGGCGACGCGCGGCAAAGCCTGCCATGCCGATCGCACCCGCCAGAAGGGGCAGCGTCGCAGGCAGCGGGATCGGAGCGGGCTGGCTGTCATCCAGATCCAGGCTCATGTTCAATGTCCCGCCAATCGCCCAGACTGCGGCAACCAGATCAGTGCCGACATCAAGAAAGCCCAGCGAAATCGAGGTGCCGTTTTCGATGTTGAAGCGCCCGTTTGCGCCGACCGAGGCAAAGAACTCGCTGATGCCATCGTTGATTTCGGCGAATGCGACTGCCGCCGAACCCAGGTAATCGCCGCCCCAACGACCGCTGCCGGTGAAGTTGAGGGTATAGTTGCCAGCCTCTTCGACTTCATGGGTAAAGCCACCGATGTGGAGCCACGAAACATCCGTGTCCTTGACCGTCGCGGCACCCGCCACACCGGCAAGGCCGATCACTGCCGCAGCGGCCAGTGCTGCCACGCGAAGTGTCTGTGTCATAAAATACCTCATTTGATTGAGTGTCGTGATTTTAGAATTGTTGCCGGGCCGTTATGCCAGAGCCGGCTCCGCGTTTAAATGTATGAAAAGTTAACCGGCGGGTGAAATTCACTAATTCGACATCGGCGAAAATGTGGATTTTGCACTGGAAAAGCTGGGTGGATTACCGCTGATTTGTAATTTCTGCTTTAGGCAAAGAAAGTTTTTTAATGGCTGATTTAGAATAAACAGGATGGTGTATAACTGGGTTTAATATGTGTGCATTAATATGGCAGCCCCCGGATTCTTCACGCAGATTTCGGGGCGGCCATATTTGCTTGCAACGATCCGAGGGTGCGATCAGGCGGCCAGCCCGGCATAGATACCGCCGCGCGCGATCAAGTCCTGATGGGTGCCGACTTCTGCGATTCGGCCTTCCTGCATGACGACGATCCGATCGGCATTGCGGATGGTGCCCAGACGATGCGCGATGATCAATGTGGTGCGACCAACGGCCAGACGGTCAAGGGCGGATTGAATCTCGCGTTCGGTCTGGCTGTCCAGCGCGCTGGTGGCTTCGTCAAGGATCAGGATCGGCGGATTTTTCAGAAAGGCGCGGGCAATGGCGACGCGCTGTTTCTGACCGCCTGACAGCATCACACCGCGTTCGCCGACGATGGTGTCCAGCCCGTCGGGCAGGTTGTCGATCATGCTGTCCAGTTGCGCCTGCCGCGCGGCATCACGGATCTCGCTATCGGTTGCGCCCAGGCGACCATAGGCGATATTTTCGCGCAGCGTGCCGCCGAACAGGAAGACGTCCTGACTGACCAGGCCGATCTGGCGGCGCAGGCTGTTCAGCTGCATCCGCGGCAGGTCCAACCCGTCAATGCTGATCCGCCCGCTGGTTGGTTCGTAAAACCGCGGCAGCAGCGCCAGCAGCGTGGTTTTGCCCGCACCGGACGGCCCGACAAAGGCGATGGTTTCGCCCGCTTTCACCGTCAGGTCGATGTCGCGGATGATCGGGCGGTCGCGGTCATATTCAAAGCTGACATGGTCAAAGCGGATATCGCCGCGCAGGGCAGGGGCCTCGACCGCATCGGGGGCATCGGCGATTTCCGGATCGGTGGCCAGCAATTCCTGATAGCGGCGAAAGCCCGCAATGCCGCGCGGATAGGTTTCGATCACGGCGGCGATTTTTTCCAGCGGGCGATAGAACACGCCGACCAGCAGCAGAAAACCGACAAAGCCGCCCGTGGTCAGCTGGCCGTTCAGCACAAAGCCCGCCCCCACGACCATGACGATCACCTGCACCAGCCGCAGGCCCATATATTGCAGGGCATTCGATGCCGCCATCACGCGATAGGCGTCCAGCTTGGCCTGCCGGTAGCGGTTGTTGTCGCCTGCGAAGAGGTGGTTTTCATGCGCCTCGTTGCCAAAGGCCTGCACGACGCGGACACCGCCAAGGGCCTCTTCCAGCCGGACGTTGAAATCGCCGACGCGGGAATAGATGTCGCGCCATGTCCGGGTCATCCGCCCGCCGTAAAAGATCACCAGCGCCAGCATGGCCGGCACGATCAGCGCCACGATCAAGGCCAGTTGCGGGTTCAGCCAGAACATCAGGATGAAGGCGCCGACAAAGGTCATCAGCGCGATAAAGGCGTCTTCGGGGCCGTGATGGGCAACCTCGCCGATCTCTTCCAGATCGCGGGTCACGCGGGCGACCAGTTTTCCGGTGCGGGCGCGGTCATACCACCGCCAGGACAGGCGCGTCAGGTGGTCAAAGGCGCGGGCGCGCATCACCGTTTCGATATTGATGCCCAGCTTGTGCCCCCAATAGATCACCACCGTCAGCAAGCCCGCATTGATCGCATAGAGGGCCAGCAGCCCTGCGGCAGCGGCGATGGTCAGGGTCCAGTTCCCCTGCGGCAGCAGGTGGTCGATAAAGGCCGTGATTGCCAGCGGAAAGGCCAGTTCCAGCAGGCCGGACAGCACCGCACAGCCGAAATCGAGCCAGAACAGCCCCATGAAGGGCCGGTAATAGGAAAAGAATTGCCGCAGCATGGTGTCCTTTCAGGCCGGGATGGCGACGGGGCTGCCATCCGGGCGGGTCAACACCTGCATGGGCAATCCGTAGATGTCTTGCAAGACCTGTGGCTGCATCAGATCGGCGGGCGTGCCTTGCATCGCGATCTTTCCGCCCTTGATCGCGACGATATGATCGCAGAAGCGGGCGGACATGTTCACCTCGTGCAGCACGGTGATCGCGCTGCGGCCCTGTTCGTGGCACATGCGCTGAACCAGCGACAGCACCTCGACCTGATGGGCGATGTCCAGCGCACTGATCGGTTCGTCCAGCAGCAGGGTGCCTGCCTGTTGCGCGACCATCATCGCCAGCCAAGCGCGTTGGCGTTCGCCGCCCGACAGCGTATCGACCATGCGATCGCGAAAGGGTTCCAGCGCACATTCGACCATGGCGCGATCCACCGCATCATGGTCGCGCGGACCAAAACGGCCAAGTGCGCCATGCCACGGATAGCGGCCAAGGGCGATCAGTTCGCGGACGGTCATCCCCTCGGCCGGCGGGGTGGTTTGCGGCAGAAACGCCAGACGCCGGGCATAGTCACGGGCGTTCCAGTCGGGCAGGGCGCGGCCCTCGAACGTGACGGTGCCGTGGCTGGGCAGGATCTGGCGGGCCAGGGTTTTCAGCAGCGTCGACTTGCCCGATCCGTTATGCCCGATCAGCGCGATGGATTTGCCTGCGGGCAGCTGCAACGTCAGATCCTGCAACAACCTGCGGCCCGGCACATCGACCGACAGGTTGCGGATGTCAAACAGGGGGGTGGTCATTTCTGCGACCTCATCATCAGCCAGATCAGCCAGGGCGCGCCGATCAGCGACGCGAACAGGCCCAGCGGCAGTTCATAGGGAAAGCCCGCCATCCGGGCGCCGAAATCGGCGGCCAGCATCAGGCAGGCGCCGATCAGCGCCGAGCCGGTGACGTGATCGGCCGGGCGGGCAAGGCCAAGGCGGCGGGCGACATGCGGGGCCATCAGCCCCACGAAGCTCAGCGGTCCGACCAGCACGGTCGCGGCCCCCGTGGCCATCCCGGCCAGCAGGATCAGCAGCATCCGGGCGCGGCGCAGCGGCAGGCCAAGCCCACCGGCCACGCCATAGCCCAGCGGCAGGATGTCCAGCCAGCGCCGCGCAGCCAGCGCCGCGATCCACAGCAGGCCTGCCACCATGGCCAGTCCAAGCGCCCCCATCATCGTCACGACCGAGGACGAGCCGCTCAGCCAGCTCAACACCGCCCAGGCCCGCGCATCGCCCACGGCCATGATGGCGGACAGGACGGCCGCAGCCAGCGCCGATACGGCGATGCCCGCCAGCAGCACCCGTTCGGGTGGCATGTCGCGTTGGCTGACGAACATCCCGATCAGCGCCAGCGCGACCGCGCCCCCGGCCATCGTGCCCATGGTCAGCGCCGCAGCCGTCGGCATCGCGACCAGATAGATCACCGCCGCATAGCCAAGCGAGGCGCCCCCCGACACGCCCAGCACCTCGGGCGAGGCCAACGGGTTCGCGGTCAGCCGTTGCAGGATCGCCCCCGCCAGAGCCAGCGCCGCCCCCGCCGCCGCCGCCGCGATCAGCCGGGGCAGGCGCATCGGCAGGAAGGCCTGAAAGCTGGCCCAGTCCAGCACCGCCCAGCCCCCCGGCACGCGCCCGATCCAGACCATCACCACCGCCATCGCGATCAGCAGCGCCACCAGTCCGATCAGCAGCGGTGCCGCGCGGTCGCGCCGCCGCGCCGTGCCATCGCCTTTTTCGGTTCCGGGCGGGGTCGATCCCCGCAGGCGCGGCAGCAACCACAGCAGCAATGGCCCCCCGATCAGCCCGGTCAGTGCGCCGGTGGGAAACATCTCTCCGCCCTGACCGGCGATGGCCATCACCAGACTGTCGCAGATCGACAGCAGCAGGGCACCGATGACGGGCGACAGGGCCAGCACATGATACAGGTTTCGCGCCCCCATGCTGCGGGCAAGGGCAGGGGCGGCCAGCCCGATAAACGCGATCAGCCCCAATTCGGCCGAGACCGCCGCCGCCAGAACCACCGCCACGCCGACCGCCAGCAGCCGGATCAACGCGACATTCAGGCCAAGGCCCGCCGCACCCTCGACCCCCAGGGACAGCACGCGCAAGGGACGGGCCAGCATGGCGGCCGCGATGCCCCCCGCGATCAGCACCAGCGCCAGCGTGCGCACCCCCGACCAGTCTTGCTGCACCAGCGATCCGCCGTTCCAGATCACCAGCGACAGCAGGTATTCCCCCTGGGCCAGCGTGATGGCCGTGGCAACGGCACTGGCCGTCATGCCGACCAGCATCCCGGCGATCACCATCGTCACCGGCGCGAAGGCCCGCGCAGCCCCGATGGCCAGCACCAGCCCCGCCGCCGACGCGGCCCCGATCATGGCAATCGGCCAACGACCATGATCCAGCAGGCCGGGCGCAAGGATTGTGGCCATGACCAGCGTCAGCTGCGCCCCGGCGGAAATGCCCAGCGTCGTCGGATCGGCCACCGGATTGCGCAGCACGACCTGCAGGATCGCCCCCGACAGGCCCAGAAGCGCCCCCGCCAGCAGGGCAATCGTCCCGCGCGGCATCATGCCAAAGGCCATCAGGATCTGTTCCAGCGACATGGCCTGCGCGTCAAAGGGCCATGCGGGCCAGTCTGCCATCGGCAGCATCTGTCGCGCATCCAGCAGCCACAGCCCGATTGCCAGCACCGCCGCCACGGGCAGGATCATTCGGATCGACCGGGTCATGACAGTTGCCCCGGCCCCTGTTCCAGCGCGTCGATCAGCCCTGCGCCAAAGCGGAGGGCTGATGGCACCCCGCCAAAGGGGTTGCCGTCGGGCACGAAATAAACCCGGTCTTCCGTCACCGCTGGCAGATGTTGCCACAGGATGCTGCGCGACAGGCTGCGGCGGGCATAGGCCGGAATCTCGCCCACGATGACCAGCCGCGCCTCGGGCATCTGGACCAGCTTTTCAATGGGAACCGGGGCCAGAAAGCTGAACTGGGTCACCTCAGCCCATGCGTTTTGCAGGCCCAGCCGGTCCAGCACATTGCCAAACAGGCTGTCATAGCCAAAGGCCCGCATATGCCGCGCATCGCCGATATTGACCATGCAGAAGGGGCGGTCGGCAAAGGTTGTGGCGCGGGCGGCCAGCGCGTCGAAACCGGCCTCGGCCCCTTGCAGCGCCCGCTGACCTGCCGCCGGGTCGCCGATCCTGTCGGCCAGGATGGTCAGCGCCGCCAGCACGTTCGGCAAGGGGGCTTCCTGCGGGATATAGAAGGGCAGCGACAGAACCGGCGCGATTTCGGCCAGCCGATCTTCGTATCGGGTGTAATAGTTCGATGACAGGATCAGGTCGGGGCGGATCAGTTGCAGCAGTTCGAAATTCGGCGCACCGCGCAGGCCCAGATCGGTGACGCCCGCCGGAATTTCCGGCTGCGCCACGTCCTGCCGATAGCGGATCAGTTCGGCGGCGGCGACGGGCATATGACCGATGGCGATGGCAGTTTCCAGCATCGCCCAGTCAATCGCCGCCAAGCGGGGTTGCGGCCCCCCAGCCTGCAAGCGCCCGGCCGCCCGCACAGGCAAACCCGCCGCCAGCATCATGCCGGCGGCGGTCAGGACGGCTCGACGAGAGGGCCGGAGACATGCGGCCCCGCCGCCTACCACTTGTAGGTCACTTTGGCCGTGACGGTGCGGCCTTCGCCGTAAGAGCAATACGAGAAACCGCAGGCCGAGACATAAACCTCATCCGTCAGGTTGGTGATGTTCAGCGAGGTTTCGATATTGCCGCGGGTATAGCTGCCGCCAAGGTCAACCAAGGTCACGCTGTCCAGCTTGGCCGTATTCGCGTCGTTGATGTAGCGCGACCCGATATAGCGAATGCCACCGCCAGCCCGCAGACCGTTGCCAAAATCGCGGTCCAGCCAGATGCTGGCCAGGTGATGCGGCGCATCGGCCAGTTCCTTGCCTTCAAACGCCGCAGCTTGGGGCGAGTTCTGCTTGGTGTCGTTATAGGCATAGCCGCCACGCAGATTCCAGCCATCGGCGATTTCGGCGGTTGCCTCCAGCTCGATGCCGCGAGACTTGACTTCGGGCAGCTGACGAATGCCAAATACGGTATTGCCGTCAATGACTTCCGAGACACTGCGATTGATGTTTTCCTGACGCAGATCATAGACCGCCAGGGTAATCAGGCCATCGAATGTCGTCGGCTGATATTTGATCCCGGCTTCCCATTGCTCTCCCTTGATCGGCTTCAGGATGTCGCCGTCGATCGTGACACCTGCCTGAGGATCAAACGAGGTCGAGTAGCTGATGTAAGGCACCATCCCGTTTGCCATGACATAAGACAGGCCGGCGCGGCCGGTCAGCTTGTTTTCCTTGTATTCAGACACCGAGCCGTAACGCTCTCCGGTCTGTTCGACCCAATCATAGCGCAGGCCGAACGAACCGCGCCAATTGCCGTAGATGATCTCATCCTGCACATAGACTCCGGCCTGTTTCAGCAGGCTTGGGCCAGCGTTGGGCGTGCCACTGAAGACCGGCATTTCGGCATAGTAATCGGGATTGCGCCAGTTCAGGTTCGAGGCAGATCCGAACTGGCTGCTTTCATAAGCATCGTATTTACGCACATCGACACCGACCAAAAGCTGATGTGTCGCCTGACCTGTCGTCAACTCGCCTGACAGGCGGGTATCGACGCTGAACGTCTCGCTTTCTTCGCTTTGGCGGCTGGAACCCCGGCTGAAGCTGGTGTCATCGACAACCGCGATGGCATAGGTGCTGCGATAGTCCCAGTCCAGCTTTTCGTAGCGGAAGCCCTGGCTCAGCGTCCAGCCATTATCCAGCTCATGGCTGACTTCCGCGCCGACGCTATACATCCTGCGGTCGCTGTCATCCCAGTTTTTCTGCCCGGTATAAAGGTCGCGCAGATAGTCGCCATCGCCCGTTTCGGTTAGCGCAAAGGGAACGCCGGTCGGGGACATGGGCGAATCCTTGGTGTAATTCGCCATGAAGTCGATGGTGGTCGCGGCATCCGGGGTCCAGCGGACAGCGCCTGCCAGATAACCACCGTCATTGGTCAGGTCTTCAATCTGGGTGCTTTCGTTTCGCCCGATCCCGGTGACGCGCCATGCCAGATCTTCGTTCACGACCCGGTTCACATCGAAGAACAGCTGGCTGCTGTCAAAACTGCCATAGCCGATGCCAACTTCGCCGAAATCGGTCGAACGGGCGCGTTTCTGCACCATGTTGATGACCCCAAGCGGCGAGCCTGCGCCATAGAGGGCCGAGGTCGGGCCGCGCAGCACCTCGATTTGCTGCATCCCGTAAAGCTCTTGCCCGATCGCGCCGAAGTAACGGCCTTGGCGAAGGCCGTTCACATATTGGGCATTGTCGGCCTTGAATCCGCGGACATAGGGCGTGTCAAAGCGGGGGTCGATCCCAAATGGCTCGGCCAGAACGCCGGCCGTTTAACCAAGTGCCTGCCCCAGATTCTGCGCGCCCTGATCCTCGATCTGCTGGTTGGTCACGACCGAGACGGACTGCTGCGATTCCGCGATGGGCGTCGCCGATTTCGACGCTTGAGAGCCGTTGGCCAGATAGCCGGACACGTCATCGACGGTCAGGACGATTTCGCCCAGAACAAAGACTTCGTCGCTGGTGGTGGTCGCTGCAGGGGCCGCGTCTTGCGCGGTGGCGGGCATGGCCAAGGCCAGAACGCTGGCGCTGGCAAGCATGAAAAAGCGGATAGAGGGGCGCATGGTGACCTTCTCCGGTTGCAAGGTGTTATCCTTGGCTTGTCACCGAACCGTTACCGCTGTCAAATCATACCCGACTAAAAAACTGCGAATTATTGATTGCGATGGGCGTCCTGTTGCAAATTTGCTGAATTGACGGCGGATTGCGCCGATCTGCCATGTTTAATGGAAAAGGGCGGACCGAAGCCCGCCCTTTCCTTGACCATTTACTATTAACGCTATCAACTCTTCTTACGGAAACGGAGCGATGCGATGCCGCCCAATCCTCCCAGAAGTAACAAGACCGTGGCCGGAATTGGCACGGGTGCAGGTTCGCCACCGTAATAGACGGAGGCATGTGAAAGTTCACGGGATGTCGTCCATTCGCCGGCCATGACATCTGCGGCCGTCAGCAGGAAGGCGCCAAAGGTTCTGCCCGCTTTCAGCACCAGCATCACCGACGAATAGTTGTCCATGTTCGAGATGGCCCAGTCGCCGCCAGAGGTGTCGTCAATCGGCATCGTCGCCCAGCTGAGAACGCCATCGCCATCCGGGCCATCGCTTTTCGTGGCAAGCGACCAGTCGGCAATGCCAAACAGGCCCGCGACGGTGCTTTCGGAATCGTTTTCACCAATGTTGCTATCCGTCGTGACGCAAAACTGATCCAGCACGGATGATCCGTCAGGGATATTCTGTGTGACGGTGAATTCGGTTTCCTGAATATTGCCGCTGCCACCGGCGGCCCAGTTTCCAGTGCATGTTGCAGCCGTCGCGCCCGTTCCGATCGCGGCAAAAGATGCTGCAGCAACAAGTCCTTTCCAGTGCTGCATTTAAACCTCCCAAACCTGAAACTCGTCCTGAATCACTATATATCACGGGATAATATCAGCGGGTTGGCCGATTTTTTAAGGGCACAACCATGAGGATAACGAGAATGCGGCGCGTTACGGAGGGTTGAAAAAACCCAGAAAAAACACACCGTGACGTTGCGACCAAGTGTTGTTTGGGGCTTGATTTATCGGAATTATGATTTTCATTTTTAACAAGTCTGCTTTTAATGAGCGCACAATTCACAAATTCGTGAATTAGATAATGATAATAAATCCAGCCCTATTTTTGGTGAATATGTGTGTTGTTAATTGCTGTTTTTCAGCGCCCAGGTCGTGTTGACAGAAAGGCTTCCACGGGTCCTGGCCCTGGGATGCGCGCAACCATGCTGGCGGTGCATCCGACATGCTGTCCTGGCGGTCAGCAGCGGCCGCGGTTCTTGGTGAGGAGGGCGGTCTGATTCAGCGACCTGTCAGACATGGGATGCAGGTCTGGATTTTTGCCTCTTGGACCTGTGCGGCGTTGGTGTGCTGACGATACCCCCAACACAGCCTGTATCACGCCGTCGTCCGCTCTCTGGCAAATCTGAAAGTGCCGATGATGCGGCGCATTTCGGCCTTTTGGCCCTCGCTCATGTAATTGTCGACAGAGCTGCTGATCACCATGGCCTTTGGCCCCAGATGCAGCGTTGTGCTGAGCAGGTGGACAGGCGTGCCTTTGCGCGACCAGGTGGCCTCGATCTCATGGGAACTCATGCCGTCGACGAACAAATCGCGGCGACCGATCAGCGTGAAATCCGTCAAGCCTGCGGCGGCCTTTTCGGCTTGATCGTTCATATATTCCGCGAAGGAGACGCCCCAGGGAATATCGTCACGGGTGATCGTCAGCGAAATTCCAAAGGCCGTCATATCCGAGGCCAGAATATTCACCGAGCGATCAAGCCAGGTGGCGGGCAAATCAAACGTGCCCTCGTTCACGCGATACATCGAGGTTACCCGCCCACACCTTTGTTCAGATGAATGAACGGCGAAAACTGATCAATCAGATCTTTTGACAGGGTGATATAGGTGCCGTCACCAAACATCAGCTGAATGCCCTCGGTCGTCAGCACGATCTTGGAATCGCCGACAGTCAGACTGATCGCTTCTGCGGCGCTGATGCCGATGACACCGCCGCCTTTTGTGTTGTCGCTGCTTAACAACATCTCGCTGGTGGCGGTCAGATGCATCATGTTATCGGCATTTACCGCCACCTTGCGGCCTGATGTCATCTGGATCATGTCGGCCGCAGAATAGCTGATCTCACCGGGGCCGGCATCACCTGCAATGGCGCTTTCAACGATCTTGTTGGCTTGCGACGCGCGGGTCAGGGCGACGGTTTCGGTCAGGTTGCCGCTGGCGACGGCCTTGGTTTCGTCGCCGGTCTGGACCGTGATCGACCGGTTGCCGTTTTCGACCATCGTGGATTCATTATCCTTGATGACCCGCTCCATGTCCTTCTGGGCGTGCATGAATATCTTCTCGGTGCCGTTGGCATCTTCGAAACTCAGTTCGTTGAAGCCGGACCCCTCATGCGTCTTGGTCTTGAAGCCACTTTTGGTCTTGCTGGCAGGCAGGCCATAGATGTTGCCGTTGCTGCCGTTGACCACGCAGCCGGTGACGATCGGCTTGTCGGGGCTGCCATCGATGAAATCGGCCACCACCTCCATGCCGACGCGGGGAATGACGACGCCGCCCAGTCCATTCCCGGCCCAGTTTTGCGCAACCCGGCAGCGCATCGAGCGGGAATCGTGCAAGTCCCAGTGAAACCGGATCAGGATGCGGCCAAATTCGTCGCAGTCGATTTCACCGTCGCCGACCACGACGGCGGTTTGCGGCCCCTCGACCACCGGGGCGGGGGTGCGTTTTGGCGGTGCCATCGGTGCGGTATCGGGCATCAGGGTATAGTTGCCGGTAAAGCTGTAGCCGTCACTGCCCTGACCACCCGAGCCATAGGCCTCGCTGACAAAGCTGTAATCGGCGGCAAGACACAGATAACCCTTGCCGGTTCCGGGGATCGGGTCGCCGGTCAATTGCACAAGGCTGCCCGGACCAAGCGCAACACAGTCGCCCGCCGCACGGATACGACTATCCTGCCCGCGTTCCTGATTCATCCGCACCTTGGCCAGAATGCGCCCGCTGGCTTCGTCCAGATAATCGCCGGGATATTCGTAGCTTTCCAACTGTCCAAAGGCATGGGCGGCGTCGCCAAGGCGGTCAACCTCCATCGCGGCGGTGGGCGATTTG
Organism: Paracoccus amoyensis; assembly: GCF_014490725.1. Classification (GTDB taxonomy): domain Bacteria; phylum Pseudomonadota; class Alphaproteobacteria; order Rhodobacterales; family Rhodobacteraceae; genus Paracoccus; species Paracoccus amoyensis. Next base: position 37,931 of record NZ_JACOQL010000007.1, on the reverse strand, counting down.
AAATTGTAATCAATCAGGCGGACCGCACCGGTGGTCAGGTTGCGTTCGTTTGACCAGTCCCAGAAATGCTCACCCTCGGCCTGATGGTGGCCGTCATAGCTGCGATAGGGGCGTTGGCCGATGCTGTCATGCGCCAGCACGTCATCGGTCAGAACCATCGTGTGGCTGCCGCGCTTGTGCTGGAAGTGAAAGGTGATGCCGTGCCGTTCCATCTGACGGCGCACGAAATCAAGGTCGCTTTCGCGAAACTGCACGGTGTATTCCAGCACCGGATATTGTTCCGACACCTGAACCTTCAGCGCTGGATCGCCAAGCGATGCATAATCCGAGAAGATTTCCTGAATGATCTGGATCACGGTCTTGTTGTGAAAGATCCGCTGGTTCCGGCGGCGACCGGCCAGCCATGCCCAAGGCCGCAACACGATGCTGTAGCGATGCCCGTTTTCGCCGACGCCCGACCATTTGGCCTGTGTGACGATGCCATCGAACACGCGGCCGCCTTCGCGGCCGTCGATTTCGACGGTCGCATGCGTGCCCAGAAGTTGATCGAAATCCACATCACCATCCGGGGCCAAGGCCTCGATCCGGTATTCGAACAGATTGTTCATGTAATCGCTGCCATCAAAGCGCAGCAACACCAGTGCGTCCGGGCCAAGACTTGTCGTCAGCCGGCCAAGACGATCAGTCTGTTGGAACGGAGCATTCATCGCACTATCTCGCAATCTGAACGGAAAAACTGCCGAAATCATGGCATCGAATGCGCCACGTTTCCACCCCTTAAGCGCCCGACTGGCGGATTCCCGACAACCGGCGGATCGGTGTCTTCGTGTCATTGCCTCTGCCGGGGCCGCCGCTGTGGCGTCAGATCGCATGTTCAACAAACTTTCCTATTGTTGAACATTGGTGTATTCAACAATCATAAGGATCGTTGAACATGTCTGAAATTCTCTACCACAGCCCGCTGGCCCATGCCGCCTATCACGACCTGCTGCGGTCGCTGCGCGATGAGGCGATCGGCGATTTGCGCGGCACCCCGACCCGCGTGACCCGCAATGGCCGCATCTATTGGTATGACAGCTTTCGGGTCGGGTCCGAGGTGCGTAAACGCTATATCGGGGAAGACAGCCCCGAACTGGCGGCCCGGATGGCGCAGGCACGGGATGCCCGCGCCCCGGCGGAACAGCGCCGCAAGGATCGTGCCCGCTTGGTGCGATTGCTGCGGGCCGAGGGGTTTCTGGGCCTTGACCCGACCACCGGCAGTCTGATGGCGGCGCTGGCGGCGGCCGGGGTGTTCCGTCTGGGCGGCACGGTCGTCGGCACCCATGCTTTCCGGTTGTATGAGGGGGAATTGAACCTGCGGCTGGGCTTTGATCAAACCGCACAGACCGACGATCTGGACATTGCCAGCTTTGAGCGTCTGTCGCTGGTGCTGGAAGATATGGCCTCGCCGCCGGTGCAGCAGGTGCTGGGCGATTTCGATTTCGCGCCCACGCCCAGTCTGGAACCCGGCAAGGCATGGCGGTGGCGTCAGACGGCGGGGAATGCGCTGGTCGAATTCCTGACCCCGGCCTTTGGCGAAGAGGGCCTGCGCGATCTGCCCGCGCTTGCCGTGCAGGCGCAGGCGTTGCGGCATCTGAATTACCTGATCGCCGATCCGATCCCCGCCGCGATCCCCTATCGCAGTGGCGTGCTGGTCCAGGTGCCGCGCCCCGAACGCTTTGCCATCCACAAGCTGATCGTGGCCGAACGTCGCCGGGCCGATGATCGGTTGAAATCGGAAAAGGATCGTCAGCAGGCCGCCTTTCTGATCACCGCATTGGCGCAGGACCGCCCCGACGATCTGGCCGACGCGTTAGCGGATGCCCGCGCCCGTGGCCCCCGCTGGCGCGAGCGGATCGAGGCCAGTCTGGCACGGATGCCCGCCGTCGCGAAAACGCTGGCGGCGCTTTAGTCTGCGGGCTGTTTCAGGCTTTCGCGGGCCAGCGCCGCAATCAGGTCGGTGCGGGTGACGATGCCGACGATCCGCCCCTGATCCAGCACCGGAACCGCATCGGTTTCGCCATCCGCCATCAGCGGCAACAGCGCCGCCACCATCGTATCGGGCGCGGCGGTCGGCACATCGCGCGACATGATCTGTTCGGCCAGCAGGGGGGCCATCTGTTGCGACAGACCTTTGCGGATCAGGTGCAATTGGAAAATCACGCCCAGAAAGCGGTCATCCGTGCCCACCACGGGCAGCGAGGTAAAGCCGTGCTGCCGGAACTGTTCGGCCACCTGATCCAGCGGGGCGTCCGGCCCGACCGTCACCAGATCGCGGGACATGATATCGGCCACCGTTGTCGGTCCGGTGCGATGCCCCGCAGCCTGCATTTCGGCTGCGGCGATCAGGCGGGCAAGGTCTTCGACGCCAAGGTTCAGCGACTGGCGGTATTGGGCCAGAATATCGGTCAGCTCATCCTTGCTCAGGCCCAGCCGTTCGGTCGGCACATGATCGTCGGTGCCGTGGGTGTTCTGATCCTCGAACTGGCGAAAGGGATAGTGGCGGCCGGTCAGCCGGGCATAGATCACCGCCACGCAGACCAGCATCACCGTGCCAAGCGCCACCGGGCACAGCACGAACCAGAAGCCAAGGTCCCGGATCGCATCAGGCGACATGGCCGCCGTCATCGCCACCGCGCCCCCCGGCGGGTGCAACGCGCGGATCAGGATCATCGCCGTGATCGCCAACCCGACCGACAGCACCAGCCGCAGGGTCGGATCGGGCACGGTCAGGCAAACCGCGACCGCCACCAAGGCCGAGACAGTGTTTCCCATCACCGCCGACCACGGCTGCGCCAAGGGGCTGCTGGGCACGGCAAAGATCAGCACCGCCGTCGCCCCGAAGGGCGGGATCAAATACAGGCCAAGGTGATAATCCACCGGCGTGACCAGCAAAAACAGGCTGACCGCGGCCAGCCCGATCAGCGCGCCAAGCCCGGCGCGAAACGCTTCGGGCGTGGGGCCAGAGGGGATGGCGGGGCCAAGCGCACGCAGCACGCGGGTCAGGGATGAGGTCATGGCGGCGGTTCAATTCTGCCTGTGAATCGGGCAAATGCTGGCTAACGCGGCAGAATGCGGCTGGCAAGTGCCGCCTTGCCGCCCTGCGCCAGCACGTGCAGGACGTGCTGTTTCGTGCGCAAGATAGTCATATCTTGCCTGTCAGCTTTGACCCGAAACCACACAGGCGACCAACAACGCGGGGCGCAGGGCGCCGCGATTGTGGCAGGAATGAAAAAGCGCGACCCAATGCGCCGCGCTTTCCTTTTTCGACGGTCCCGAAAAATCAGAACGGGCTGTCGGGGTAATAGAACTGTTCCGCGTTTTCCGGCGTGATCAGCTGGCTGCCGATGATGTAGCGGCCAGCCATCGGTGCGCGGGAAACGAAGTTCAGCGCCGTCATTTCGATGGCGGCCGAAATCTGCGCGGGCGGGTAGGTGACGTTGGCGGGCAGCTGCGGGTCCTTGTCCCTGATGCGCTGGATGATTTCCTTCATGCCCGCGCCGCCCACGACCCACATTTCCTCTTCGCGTCCAGCCGCTGAAATCGCTTCCAGCACGCCAAGCGCCATGTCGTCATCTGCCGCCCAGACCGCGTTGATTTCCGGGTATTTCGACAGATAGTCCTGCATCACGGTAAAGGCGTCGTCGCGGTTCCAGTTGCCGTGCTGCATGTCAAGGATCTCGATGTCCGAGCCTTCCAGCGCGGCCTGAAACGCGTCGACGCGTTCATTGTCCAGCGTGGTCGGGATGCCGCGCAGAACGACGATCTTGCTGCCCGCTTCAAGGTTGTCGCGGAAATATTCGCCCGCAACGCGGCCAAAGGCGGTGTTGTCGCCCGCCACATACAGATCCTCGATCCCCGGCTGCGACAGGCCGCGGTCAACGACGGTGACAAACTTGCCCGCCTCGGCCACGGCGGCAACGGGGGCTGTCAGCGGCTCGGATTCGAATGGCAGCACCACCAGACCGTCGATGTCGCGGGTGGCCATCATGTCCTCGATATCGTTGACCTGCTTGGCGGCATCGCCCGCGGTGGCCAGCACGAATTCGATATTCGGATATACGTCGGCCAGACGGGCGATGGTGTCCTGCGCGTGCCAGTTCAGCCCGCCCATGAAGCCATGCGTGGCCGACGGGATCGAGACGCCGATGGTCACTTTCTCGGCCTCGGCATCCTGCGCAAAGGCCGCACCGCCCGTCATGCCCATGGCCAGCGCCAGCGCGGTGGCCCTTATCAGGTTTCTGCGTTTCATGTCATTTCCTCCCAGAAATCACCGCTCATCGGCGGTTTGCTTTTCCCGCTGCAACACGACAGCAAGGACGATGATGACCCCCTGGATCGCCCCATTCAGATAGGGGCTGACCAGATCGGCCAAATTCAGGATATTGTCGATCAGCGACAGGATCAGCACGCCGATCACCGTGCCCCAGACCCGGCCTTGCCCGCCCTTCAGCGCGGTGCCGCCGATGATGACGGCGGCAATCGCCTCAAGCTCCCACAAGACGCCGGTGCCGCCCGAGGCAGAGCCAAGGCGCGGGACGTAAAGCACCGTTGCGATGCCGACCAGCAGGCCCAGCAGGACATAGGTCAGCAGCTTCACCCGGTTCACGTCGATGGCCGAATAGCGGGCGACGCGGTCGTTCGATCCGATCGCCTCGACATGGCGACCGAAGCGGGACTGGCGCATGGTCCATTCGCCGATGATCGCGACAAGGGCAAAGACGATGATCGGCCATGTGATCCAGCCGATGCCGCCGAAATAGACCGGGCGATACAGCGTGCGCAGCGCGTAATCCAAACTCAGCGTGCCGCCATCGGCCAGCCAGGTGATCAGCGAGCGAAAGATCCCCATGGTGCCCAGGGTCACGATGAAGGGTTCGATCCCGGCCTTGGTGACCAACAGCCCGTTGATCGTCCCGGCGATGATCCCGCCCAGGATCGCCACCCCCATGCCCAGCAGGATCGTGCCCCAGTTCACCCCCAGGATCGGCACGAAATGGTTCATCGCGATAATCGCGATCCCGGCAAGGAAGGCCGCCATGGACCCGACCGACAGGTCCAGCCCGCCTGCCGTGATGACAAAGGTCATGCCGACCGCGATGATGCCGATAAAGGCCGACCGGGCCAGCACGTGGTGATATTCGCCGGCGCCAGGAAGGCGCTGTTCAGAAGCGCCCCAAGGATCACCAGCGCAATCAGCGCGACCAGCGGCCCCAGAAGATGAAGGTCGATGCGTTTCATGCGGCTTTCCCACTGTCGGTTATGACGCCCATCGCAAGGCGCACGATATTGTCTTCGGTCATGGCATCGCCCGCGACCTCTCCGGCCAGGCGGCCTTCGCGCATCACAAGGACGCGGTCGGACAGACCGATGACTTCGGTCATTTCGCTGCTGATGACGATAATGCCGCGGCCTTGGCCCGCCAGTCTGCGGATGAAGCTGTAAATCTGGCGCTTGGTGCCCACATCGATGCCGCGGGTTGGTTCGTCGATGATGATGATGTCGGGGTCGGGCAGCATGGTTTTGGCCAGCAACAGTTTTTGCTGATTGCCCCCCGACAGCTTGCCCGCGACCATCCCGCGGTCCTTGACGCGGATGTCGAATTCGCTGATCGCCTGATCCAGCGCGGCGGATTCCGCGCGCGTATCCAGCCGCCAGTTGCCGAACCGGTCCAGCGTCGTCAGCGTCAGGTTGGTTTGCAGGTTCTTGCCCAGCAGCAGGCCCGCCTCTTTGCGGTCCTCGGTCAGATAGGCCAGCCCGGCGGCCACGGCATCGCGCAGATCGCGGATCGTCACCGGCTTGCCCTGCACCCTGATTTCGCCGCTCGAGGGCAAGAGCCCCACGATCCCTTCCGCCAGTTCGGTGCGACCAGACCCGACAAGGCCCGCGATGCCCAGCACCTCGCCCCGCTTCAGGGTCAGGCTGACATCATGCACCCGGCCCGGAACGGTCAGGCCATGCACCTGCAGGGCGATGTCGTCGCCGTGACCGCCCTTGGGCGGATAGAAATCTTCCAGCTCTCGGCCGACCATCGCAGTGGCCATGCCGTCCTCGGTCAATTCGCCGCGCACCGCCTGCCGGACGACACGGCCATCGCGCAGCACGGTAATGCGATCGGCCAGATGCGCAACCTCATCCAGGCGGTGCGAGCAATACAGGATCGCCACCCCGTCCGCCCGCAGCCGGTCGATCTGATCGTAAAGCGTGCCGACCTCGCGATGCGTCAGCACGGCGCTTGGCTCGTCCATGATCAGCACGCGGGCATTGCGCGACAGGGCCTTTGCAATCTCGACCATCTGGCGATCGGGCACGGACAGATCGCGGATCAGCGTATCGGGCGAGATTGTCGTCTCCAGCCGCGCCAGCAACGCCGCCGTCTGCTCGCGCATCAAGGCATGGTTCAGCCGGAAACCGCCCAGTTCACGGCCCAGAAAGACATTGGCGGCGACGGTCAGGTCGGGGGCCAGGTTGAATTCCTGATGGATGACGACGATGCCCTGCGCCTCGGCCTGCGGACCGCTGGCGAAGGTGACGGGCTGACCGTCCAGCGCGATCTGCCCTTCGGTCGGGTCCAGAAACCCGCCAAGGATTTTCATGATCGTCGATTTGCCCGCGCCGTTTTCACCGATCAGGGCGTGAACCTGTCCCGGTTCCAGCGCCAGATCGACATGGTGCAGAACCAGTATCGGGCCGAAGCTTTTCGAGACGTTTTGCAGCGCCAAAGTGGTCATGTCTGAACCTTGACCCACGCCCCGTCCTGTTTGGACGATGCAAGACAGGCGGCGATGAAGGCCATGCCGGACAGGCCGGACTGGATGTCGGGAATACGCGTGGCAACCGTTTCATCCCCGCGAATGACGGCGGCGACATCGCTGTAAAGATTGGCAAACCCTTCCAGATAGCCTTCCGGATGACCGGGGGGCGTGCGGGAGGACTGACTGCGGTCCTGCGCACGGGTCAGGATGCGGGGGGCGTCGTCCTTGGGCGTGTAGATCAGCTCTTCGGGGTGGCGCAGGTGCCATTCCAACGCGCCCTTGGTGCCGAACAGGCGCAGCGACAGGCCGTTTTCCTGCCCGACCGCCACCTGCGATGCCCAAATCCCCCCCTTGGCACCCGAGGCATAGCGCAGTGCGATCCGGGCATCATCATCGACCGGACGGCCCGGCACCATGCTGGACAGATCCGCCGACAGCGATTCTGGCGTCTGGCCGGTCACGAATTCGGCCAATTGCCACGCATGGGTGCCGATATCGCCAATCGCGCCCGCGCCGGCCTGTTTGGGATCGGTGCGCCAATCGGCCTGCTTGTTGCTGGTATCGTCAGCCAGCCAGCCTTGCAGATATTCGGCCTGCACCAGCCTGACATCGCCAATCGCGCCATCCGCCACCATCGCCCGTGCCACGCGCACCATGGGCATGGCGCTGTAATTATGGGTCAGGAAAAAGCGGGCCTTGTTGTTTTTGACAGCCTCCCGCATCGCGGCGGCCTGTTCGGGCGTGGCGGCCAGCGGCTTGTCGCAGATCACGTGAATGCCCGCGTTCAGAAAGGCGATCGCGGGGCCGGCATGCATGTTATTGGGCGTGACGATGCTGACGGCCTCGATACCGTCGTCGCGTGCGGCCTCGGCCACGGCCATTTCGTTGAAATCGGCATAGGAGCGGATGCCAAGCTCGGCCGCGCTTTCCGCCGCCCGTTCGGGGTTTGACGACAGTGCCCCCGCGACCAGTTCATAGCGGCCATCCATCCGTGCCGCGATGCGATGGACCGCGCCGATGAAGGCGCCGCTGCCGCCGCCGACCATGCCAAGACGAACAGGTTTCATGAAATCCCCAATGCTTTGTTGATGTCGGCACGATTGACCGCACTGGCGGCGAAATCGTCGAAGGCGTGCGGTGTCACGCGGATGATGTGATCGCGGACGAATTGTGCGCCTTCACGGGCGCCGTCCTCGGGGTGTTTCAGCGCACATTCCCATTCGACCACGGCCCAGCCGTCAAAGCCGTATTGGGTCAGCTTGGAAAACACCTGCTTGAAATCCACCTGCCCGTCGCCCGGACTGCGGAAACGTCCGGCCCGGTTCACCCATGACTGATAGCCGCCATAGACGCCTTGTCGGCCGGTCGGCCGAAACTCGGCATCCTTGACGTGAAACATGCGGATGCGGTCGTGATAGATGTCGATGTTTTGCAGGTAGTCCAGCTGTTGCAGCACGTAATGCGACGGGTCATACAGCATGTTTGCGCGCGGGTGATCGTTCACGCGGTCCAGAAACATCTCGAACGTGACGCCGTCATGCAGGTCTTCGCCGGGGTGGATTTCGTAGCAGATGTCGACGCCCTGCTGTTCCGCCAGATCCAGCAGCGGACGCCAACGCTGCGCCAACGCATCGAACGCCGCCTCGACCAGACCGGGCGCACGCTGTGGCCACGGATAGACATAGGGCCATGCAAGCGCCCCCGAAAACGTCACCATCCGGTCCAGCCCCAACAGACGGCTGACGCGGATCGCCTTGGCCACGCGGTCGACGGCCCATTCCTGCCGCGCGGCCGGATCGCCGCGAAGGGCTGCGGGGGCAAAAGCGTCGAAACCGGTGTCATAGGCCGGGTGGACGGCGACAAGCTGGCCTTCCAGATGCGCCGAAAGCTCGGTCACGTCGACGCCATTCTGCTTCGCGATGCCCAGAAATTCGTCGCGATAATCCTGCGACTCGGCGGCGCGGTCCAGATCGAGGATGCGCGGGTCGCCGACGGGAACCTGCACGCCGATATAGCCGCAATCCGCCGCCCAGCGGGTAATTCCGTCCCAGCTGTCGAACGGCGCGGATTGCCCGATGAACTGCGCCAGAAACAGCGCCGGCCCTTTAATTGTCTGCATGATAACATCTCCCCAGCACCAGCCTGCATTGGAATGAAATCGATTGCAAACATTTTGTTGTGGAAGCGCGAAAGCGGGCCTATCGTGGGGGGATGAATCAGCGAATGACATCCAATGGTCGCGCGAAACTGGCCGATGTCGCGCGGGTGGCGGGGGTGTCCACCGCCACCGTCAGCCGCGTCCTGTCACAGCCCGCCGTCGTGGCCGAGGCGACGCGCGAAGCGGTGATGCAGGCCGTGGCGGCCACCGGCTACCGGATCAATCAGGCGGCGCGGAACCTGCGGATGCAGCGGACGGGCTGTGTCGTGGCGCTGTTGCCGAATATGGGTAACCCGTTCTTTGCCAAGATATTAGAGGGGATGGGCCGTGAGCTGGCAGCCAACGGCTATGACTTGCTGGTGTCCGACACGCAGGACAAGTCCGGGCGGCATGTCGGGCTGCATCGCTTTCTGGACCGCTCACGCGCGGATGGCATCATCCTGATGGATGGGCTGGTGCCGCAGGACGGGCTGAACGATCCCGATGCGCCGCCCGTCATCACCGCCTGCGAATGGATCGAGGATGCCGCCCTGCCTCGGGTCGTGCTGGACAATACCGAAGGGGGCCGTCTGGCCGTCACGCATCTGCGCGATCTGGGCCACAACCGGATCGGCCTGATCGGCGGCCCGCCGGTGAACGTGCTGCACAAAGCCCGTCTTCAGGGCGCGCAGCAGGCGGCGCTTGGTGCCGACCTGACGCTGTTTGATGGCGATTTCACGATGCAGTCGGGACAGGCCGCCGCGCAGGCATGGCTGACCTTGCCGGCAGAACAGCGTCCGACGGCGGTTTTCGCATTCTCGGACGAGATGGCCTGCGCCTTTATCGCCAGCCTGCATCGCACGGGCATCCGGGTGCCGCGCGACCTGTCCGTGATCGGCTTTGACGATATTGAAATGGCCTCGCTGCTGGCCCCGGCCCTGACCACGATCCGCCAGCCCAAGCGCGAACTGGGCAAACAGGCCGCCCGTGTGATGCTGCGCCGGATTGCGGGCAATGAGGTTCAGCCGATGGTGTCGCTGTCGCCGCTGCTGATGGTGCGGGAAACGACCGCTCGGTTGCCGCTTGACCCTACCGGATAAGCATTCATCCTGTGACGAAACAGCGAGGGTGACATGACCAGCCAACTGACCGAAGACCAGCGCCGCGTTCTGGATATGACGGTGCTGATGACCCCCGACATGGCCAATTTTTCGGGCAATGTTCACGGCGGCGCGTTGCTGAACTGGCTGGACCGCGTCGCCTTTTCCTTGGCGTCACGCTATTCCGGGTGCTACGCGGTGACGCTGTCGGTCGATCAGGTGACGTTCAAGCAGCCCATTCTGGTGGGTGAACTGGTCAGCTTTTCGGCCAGCGTGAACTATGTCGGCCGCAGCTCGATGGAGATCGGTATCCGGGTCGATGCCGAAAACATCGCCGAAGGCACGCGGCGCCACACCAACAGCTGTTATTTTACCATGGTCGCCGTGGACGAGGATCGAAAGCCCGTCGCCGTTCCCCCGCTATCGCTGAACACGGACGAACAAAAGCGCCGCTGGCACGCTGCCGAAGTCCGCCGCGAGCTACGTCGTGAATTTGCCGAACGGATGGAAAAATTGGGCAAAAACAAGGACTAACTGTCAGGGAAGCCAAGCCAGGCTTCCATGTCTTCCCAGGTTGTATTCATCGGCCATGCCTTACTAAGCCACGGGATGCCGATATGGCCGTATCGCAGCGACAATTGCCATTCAGCCGCATCCTCGCCGCTTTTGTCTATGCCTGCGACATATAGCGCAGAGGCCAACCCGGTGCGATCGGCGCCCCCCATGCAGTGGATCAACATCGGCTTTGGCGCAGTCCTCATCACCTCCAGCAGCGCCTTTACCTGTTCGGCATCCAGTTGCGTGCTGGCAGACATGCGAAAATCGATGTGCTGAATGCCCAGCCGATCGGCGACGGCGCGCTCGGTCTCATACCAATCGGCGCCGTTGCTTTCACCGCGCAGGTTCAGGACGCTGGCAATGCCATACTCGCGTTTCCAGCGCGCCAATGCCTGACCGTCCATCTGCGCTGCGCGATACACCGTGCCGGCGCTGACTTCGTGAAAATTCCCGCTGACATGCAGAGCCGCCAGATAGGCGACAAGTAGGGCCAAAACCGTCATCCCGGCCAGAAACATATGCTTAACTCTACGCCGCATCTTGGGATACTCGATTGTGTTCGCCCGGAATTTACGGGGCGGCAGACACAGTGGCGAGCGGCGTTTTCAGCCAGACGATCACGTTGTGGCGATGTGCTGAAGCGACACTTTTCCTGCACGGCCCGATCTGTTGCCATTCAGGAACAGAGAGGTGCCCCGTGAACCATCGTCGATCATGTTATTTGCGAAGATGCCGCGGCTATGCGCAGGTGTTTTTGTAATATATGGCGCTTTTTTGTGAGGCTATCTTGGCGACTATAGTTTCTTACTTACCGTTTGATCAAAGCAATCTGAATTTCTTTGAGATTTTTGCCAGAGGAAGAAAAGAGAATTTTTATACCGACCGGAAATTTGAACTTCTGGGTCAGAAAGCCTCGGACGCACTTGTCATGAATCTGGATGCGACGGATGGCGGGTATCGCAAGACCATCCTCTTTGGTTCGGATTTGGGTATCAACAGCAATGACAGATTGAACGATGGCACCGTTTCCATCATCGCAGACGCTTACTCTTTGAGCCCAAATGGGTTTTATCGGGATAACTGGATCATTGCGGGTGTGAATATCGATGCGCAAGCCGTCACACGGGCCGCCAACACCAGAAGCATTACCGACGACACGGCGCTGATCAGGGACGCCCTGTCAAAGAATGACAAGTTCACCCTTGGCGTTTTCAATGATTCTGTCGATGGCTACGCGGGCAATGACAATATCAACGGCGGGCATGGCAACGATACGTTGGTCGGGGGTGTCGGAAATGATACCCTGCTTGGCGGGGCGGGGAACGACGTGCTGACACTGGACGCCGGCAATGACCGCGTTCTGGGAAATGAGGGCAGCGATACGCTGATGGTCGCCGGCAACGCTGCGGTCACCATCGATCTGAGGCGGACGGACGCGCAAGACACCGGTCGTGGCTTTGATACGATCCGTGGGATTGAAAACGTGGTCGGCGCCAAAGGAAGTGATGTTCTGTCGGGGAACCGCGCGATGAACTGGATCGAGGGTGGCAACGGGTCCGATCGTCTGGATGGGCGCGCCGGTGATGACAGGCTTGCCGGGGGGCTTGGCGTTGACTTTCTGACCGGCGGCGCGGGAAGGGATCAGTTCATCTTCACCTCGGCCGGTGAAATGGGCACCGGATTCCGCGCTTCGGACTTCATTCTGGACTTTCAGGACGGCCGGGATCTGATCAATCTGGATGCGGTTGACGGATCGGTGGGCCGCACCGTGACCAGGTTCAATGCCGCCGGATTTTCCGGCACCGGCGAACCTGAAGTAACCTTCAAGAAACGCGATCTTGCCGGCACGGACAATGACCTGACCGTTGTGCAGTTGGATCGGGACGGGGATGGCGATATTGACGGCTATATCCGCATCAAAGGATTGTTTGACCTGACGGCGGATGATTTTCTGCTGTAATCCTGTGTCGGCAGACGGGTTCGAACGGACGGACATGCATCGTCTGGATGAATAAAAACGGGCCGCGTGACCAGCTGTCACGCGGCCCGGATCATTTGCAACTGGCCGTCAGTGCCCGCCCGACAGCACCAGAATCTTGACCGGCGCCATCACGGTCTGCATGCGCAGGATCATGGCATGGACCAGTCCGGTCGCCTCGACGGCGTGCAGGAACAGGCCCTTGAAGAAGCCGACATCGCCCTGTTCGATCTGATCATGGGTCGAGGTATAGACGTTGGCCGTGCAATTGCTGCCCGGAAGGATCTTGCCATATTGTCCGGGGAACAGCGGCTCCATCACCACGGTGATCGTGCCGGGCGTCATCAGTTGCTGGGTATCGACCAGCTGATCGCTGGCGCGCACCTGTCCGGTTGCGATCACGTCCTGCACTTCGGTCACGACCATCGGGATGATGGTAAAGGGGCGCGCGATGCAGCTGACCTCGCCGATCATGCCAACTTTCAGCACGTCGGTTTCAATCTGGCCAAAGCCCGCAAACAGCCGCTCTTCGCCCGCGCCGTCGGGGATCAGCACACCGGCAGGGCGCATGAAGGGGTTGATGACTTCGCCCACGCGCAAGGCGAACTGTTGCAACGTGCCGTCAATCCCTGCCGTGACCAGCGTTTTTTCCAGATTGTCCCGGGCCTGCACCATCTGGGCTTCGGCGCTGGCTTTTTGCGCCGGCAGCAATGTTTCGATCTGCGTCACCAACGTCTGTTTCGAGGCGGCTGCGGCGGCCAGTTCGGCCTGCTGCCCTTCGACCACGTTTTCAAGCCGGGCGATTTCGCGGGCTGCGACAACGTTCGGGTTCTGCTCTCGCAGAGCCACCTGCGTGTCCAGGTCTTCCTGCGCCTGTTGCAGCGCGGTCTCGACCTGTGCAATCTGCGCGTCTGCGGTGACCAGCTCGGATTGCGCCACGGTGAAAGAGGCGTCAACCTCGGCCACGCGCTTGCGGGCGGTATCGACGGCGGCTTCCTGCGCGCTGCTGTCCAGTTTGAACAGCGGATCGCCGGCTTTCACCTTCTGGAACGGTTCAACATAAACTTCCTCGACCCGGCCCCGGATTTCGGGGATCACCGCAACGGTGCGATAGGCCGCCGTCACATTGCTGGTCGAGGGGTGGTAGTAGAAGATCATGGTGATCAGCGACAGCGTCAGGATGACACAGGCCACGATCCCGTAGCGCAGCTCGAACCAGACGGAATACAGGTTGATCTCTTTTCCGAAGCGCTTTCCCTGAACAAACCGGCGGTAAAGGTAGTCGGGCAGGATCGTGACCAGCGAACAAAGCAGGGCTTCCAGCATCAGTGCGCCCCCTCTTTTGCCTGGCTGTCCTTGGCCGGTGCTTCAGGTTCCAGCGGATCGCCCGGTTGCCCGGCGATGCGGTGCAGCGATCTTGCGATCGAGCGCAGCGGCGACAGAAAATCGGGCAGATCGACCATGGCCAGCAACAGCGCCGCGATCCAGAAGATGTTGTTATGCGTGAACAATGCGATCAGGCCCAGAACGGCCACGATCTCGAACTGCATTTTCTGGTTTCCGTGGGCCAGATGCTCGGGCAGCGAATGCAGCCGCAGATACAATGTGCCCGCCACGAAAATCGCAAGCAGCATGAAGATGATGGTAAAGGTCATCAAACCGTCGGTTTCGCCAGGCGGCGTTACGAAGGCAGGAAGGTGTTCTATGGCAAGGGGGTGTGCGGCGACTGCTGTTTGCATGGCGGCCTCTCATAAAGAAAATCGTTATCACTCATCCGCGCCGCGTTACCCACAGTTTGACTGGCGTCAAGCCATCATCGCAAAAGCCGGCCGCATCACGCCAACCGCAGGTCCATTCTCCGATGTTCAGCATTGCGTGTAGCGAAGAAGAGCCATGAAAATTTTCGCCCGTCGCAGCGTTGACGCTAACGGCCAGTATTATTAGCTAGCTAATGAAATTGACCCATGAGATGAATCGTGACCCAGTCTTCCGGCCTGTTGGATGTCTTGCTGCAACTGATGCGAGAGCTTCGGCGCAACTACGATGCGCGGGCCAAGGATATGGGCCTGACCATGTCGCGGGCCCGTGCCCTGACCACATTGGCCGGGATGGAGGGGACCACGCAAACCGCGCTTGCCGCAAAGCTGGAGATCGAGACGCCGACCCTGAAACGTCAGCTTGATGCGCTGGAGGCCAGTGGCTTTGTCGAACGCCGCCCGCTGGAATGCGACGCCCGCAAGAATGCGCTGTTTCTGACGCCCCAAGCCCATGACAGCGGCATCGTCGAATTTACCCGCCGCCTGCGGGCCGAGGTGTTGGAAGGCATCGGCCGCGACGATCTTGACCGCACGCAACAAGTGCTGGAACGGATGCTGGGCAATGTCGCAAGGTTGACGCGGGATGAGTGACGCATCGGCACATACGCCGGCGCAGGCCCCCGCCACCCCCGTGCCGCATCCGCCGCTGCACTGGAAGGTGGCCGTTCTGTATATGGCGGCGGCCTGCATGCTGGCCCTTAGCCAAGGGCTTGGTCAGGGCTTCATCACCGCCAATATCCCGCAGATTGCGGGCGATCTGGGCATCACGACCACGCAGGCAAGCTGGCTGATGGCGGCCTACATGATCCCGCGCGCCTCGCTGCCCTTGATGCTGATCAAGATCCGCACGCAATTCGGCCTGCGCCGCTTTGCCGAGGTGGGGATCATCGTCTATGTGGTCGTGGCCTTCATCTCTGTCTGGATCGCGGATTTCCGGTCGGCCATCGTTGTCCAGTTCCTGTCCGGTGCCGCCGCGGCCCCGCTGTCCACGCTGGCCTTCCTTTACATGCTGGAACCGCTGGCCCCGGAATGGAAGATGCGGTTGGGCCTGCCGCTGGCCATGGCCATGCTGCTGTCGGGACCATCGGTCGCACGGATCGTTTCGCCCGCGCTGATCGGAGATGGCGGGCTGACCTGGATACATCTGACCGTTCTGGGAATGGCGATGGTCTCGCTGGCGCTGGTCTTTGCGCTGCCGCTGCGGCCGATGCCCCGGATGAAGGTTATCCAGACGCTGGATTTCGTCACCTTTCTGCTGATCGGTTTTGGCTTTGCAGGGCTGACCATCGGCTTTATCCAGGGGCCGATCCAATATTGGATGGATGTCTCGTGGATCGGGCTGTTGCTGGCCGCATCCGTCGCGTCGCTGGCCATCGCTGTTGCGATCGAGTTGAACCGCACAGCACCCTTGCTGGACATCCGCTGGCTGGTCAGCCCCGCCATCCTGCATCTGACCGCAACGCTGTTTCTGTTCCGGCTGATCCTGTCGGAACAAAGCACCGGTGCGCCGCGCATGTTTCAGGTGCTGGGCGTCGCACCGTCACAACTGACGGTGCTGTTCGCGGTGATCGTCGGCGCGACGCTTCTGGGCGCATTGGCGGTTGTGGGCTGGATCAGGCCGACCCGCGTGCCGGTTTATCATATTCTGGCGCTGATCCTGATCGCGATTGGTGCGTTGATGGATGGCAATTCCACCATCGACACGCGCCCCGAACAGTTGATCGTCAGTCAGGCCCTGATCGGCTTTGCCGGGATGCTGTTCCTGCCGCCTGCGATGATGGCCGGGCTGATTTCCGCGTTGTCCAAGGGACCGCAATATCTGCTGTCCTTCGTGATCGTCTTTATCGCCACGCAATCGCTGGGCGGGGTGATCGGGTCGGGGGTCTTTACCACCTTCATCAACCATCAGCAGGCCGCCCATTATCAGGTGCTGATCGAACAACTGACCGCAGCCAGCGCCCAGACCACGCGGGCCATCGCCCAACAGATGGCCTTGTTTTCAGGGCAGATCACCGATGGCGCCACGTTGAAGGCGCAGGCCGTGTCCCAGATTGCCCAGACAGCTTCGAACCAGGCCTATGTCATGGCCTATAACGACGCCTATCGCCTGATCGCGGCCATTGCGATCTTTGCCCTTGTCGCGCTGCTGCTGCATCTGCTGCGCGACTTTCTGGCGGCGCGCATGACGCCTGCCCAGCCAACCACCCCGGATGTGACGCCATGATGAAAAAAGAAAACCTGCTGCCCACTGCAATCGCCCTGATCATCGGTCTTGCCGGATTGCTGCTGTTGTTGTTCGCATGGCATCTGCCCCCGTTTTCGCCCTCGGAACCAACGACCGAAAACGCCTATATCCGGGGCAAGGTCACCACCATCGCCCCGCAGGTGTCCGGCTATGTCAGCAAAGTCGAGGCGACGGATTTTCAGACCGTCAAGGCAGGCGATGTGATCGCCCGCATCGACGACCGCATCCCGCGTCAGAAGCTGGCGCAGGCACAGGCGCAACTGGCCGCCGCCAATGCCGCGCTGGAGGTTGCGAAGCAAAGCGTCGCCTCGGCCGAGGCTGTGGTGCGCGCGAACGAGGCTGGGCTGGCCTCGACCCGATCGGCGCTGACGACGGCGCAGAGCACATGGGACCGGTCGCAGGCGCTGCGGTCGCGGGGTGTCGCCTCGCAATCGACGTTTGACCAGTCCGAACTGGCGCTGCAACAGGCGCAGGCCGCCGTCACGCAGGCCGAAGCGCAATTGGATGTGCAGCGCGAATCCGTGAAATCGGCGCAGGTTTCCCTGCAATCGCGCGATGCCGATATTGCCAGCGCACAGGCAGCGGTCGAGCTGGCGCAGATCGATCTGGACAACACCGTCATCCGGTCGCCCGCAGACGGCAGTCTGGGGCAGGTCAGCGTGCGCATCGGCCAATATGTGACCGCGGGCACCGCATTGGTGTCGCTGGTCGGCACCGATGTCTGGATCATCGCCAACTTCATGGAAACCAACCTCAAGGGCCTGCGCCCCGGCGAGGTGGTCAATTTCACCGTCGATGCGATCCGCGATCAGGCCTTTACCGGCAAGGTGGCCGCGTTTTCACCTGCAACCGCATCGGAATACAGCCTGCTGGCCGGGTCCAACACGACCGGCAATTTCACGAAAATCGCGCAAAGATTGCCGGTTCGCATCACCATCGATCCGGATCAGGAGATGTCCCAGTATCTGCTGCCTGGCATGTCGGTGATCGTGCATGTCGACACCGCGACTGCGCCCCAGTGATTGGCCAGTGATTGGCCAGTGATCGGACCGTGATCAGCGGGGGTCTGCTGCCCGGCAGGCCGCGTTTTGGCGGTATCTTGCATTTTAACAAAAAGTAACCAAAAAAAGAGCGCAACCTTTACGCGAGTTAGGTTAGGCAGGCAAATCATTTGGACTAACTACCGAGGCTACGATGGCATTTGCTACCGCCGACGAACGCTACTTCGTCAATCTGGTCAACCAGGTCCGCAAGGACAAAAACCTGCCCACGCTGAAGATCGAACAATCGCTGAATACATCGGCCGACAATCACAGCCAGTGGATGTTGGACGCGGATGTCTTTTCACATACCGGCAAGGGGGGCAGCTCCTCGACCAATCGGATGAAGGACGCCGGGTTCGATTTCGCGGGCAGTTGGATGTCGGCGGAAAACCTCGCCTATGTCAGCGTCGATAATGACGGGTCGTATCGCGACGAAATCCAGACCATGCACAAGATGCTGATGAACAGCCCCGGCCATTACGCCAATATCGTCAATGCCAGTGTCAACCTGATCGGAATTGGCCTGAAAGTAGGCGATTTCAACGGATACAAGGTGCTGGTGGCGACGCAGAATTTCGCCAAAACCAGCGGCAGCGTCGATATCGATACCAATGGCTTTACGTTTATCACAGCACCTTCGGCCAGCGCCGCAGTGGCCAGCCGCAGCGATTGGCGCGACAGCTTTGACGGCAAGACCTTTACCTCAAACGCGACCGGGACCGGCCGCAACGACGACTTTCAGCTGAACAGCGCCAACAATCACGCATCGGGTCAGGGCGGCAATGACTGGATGGATGGGCGTGCCGGCAATGACACGCTGAACGGCGGTGCGGGTGCCGACCGCATCATGGGCCAGACCGGCAACGATCTGTTGCGCGGCGGCGATGGCAACGATTCGATCCTGGGCCATGTCGGCGCGGATCGTCTGTATGGCGATAACCAGAACGATCTGCTGCGCGGTGGTGGCGGGGCGGATCAGCTATATGGCGGCAGCGGCAATGACCGCCTGTTCGGGGATGCCGGGAACGACCGGCTGATCGGGGGCAGCGGCAATGACTGGCTGCGCGGTATGGATGGCGCCGATACGGTGATCGGCGGTGCGGGGAATGACACGCTGCGCGGCGGCGCGGGCAATGACGTTCTGAAAGGCGGCGCCGGCGCGGACACCTTCATTTTCCACGATGGCGGTGGCCGCGATACGATCAACGGGTTTGTCGCCGATACCGATCGCTTGCTGGTCGAGAAAGAGTTGTTGGGCAACAACGGCATCAACTTTACGGAGACCAAAATCACCAACACGGCTTCGGGCGTCATCATCAACTTTGGCGACGGTGACGTGCTGGTGATCAACGGGCGGGGCCTGAACCCCGGCGATATCGTGGACGACATCTTCGCGATATGATGCAGGACAGGGCGGCACGCTTCGGTCTGCCGTCCTTCCAGACGTGAACAGCCAAGGGATAAGCTGATAGGGCAGCGTCACCACCACAGGGCGCACCCATGATCACGACCCTTGCTTTCGATGCCGATGACACGCTGTGGCAGAATGAAGAATTCTTCCGGCTGATCGAGTTACCCGCCGAATGACCCGCCGAATTACCCGCTGTGCTCGACCGGATCCCCTGAAAGGCAAAAGGCCCGGTCGATACCGTGCCTGTGCAGCTGACGGCGATCTTACAGCTGGATCGGCTTGCCGTCCTCTTCCTCTTCCTCAAGCACGGGAACAAGTGCGGCATTGGCCGACATCCACACCTTGCCATCTTCGGTCGAGGCCACGTCATTCAGCGGGATATAACGATGCGTCTTGGTTTCGATGCCATGCGCTTCATCCTTGCGCTTCATCTTGATCCGCGCGCCGTCGATGTGATCGACATAGCCGACATGGACGCCATCCGCGCCGACAATTTCCGCATCTTCCTTGATGTGAGTGCTATCAACCATCGCAAAATCTCCTGTCTGTCAACCTGTCCGTCAAAAAGCCACAGGGGGCTTCGGATGGTTAACGCATCGGGCGTCGATATGTTCCCCTTCGAGGGTCCGCCCGGCCAGGACCTAACCGGCGAAAACCGAGAGCAGCCAATACAGCATCCCCGACAGCAGGGCGGCGGCGGGCACGGTGATGATCCAGGCCGCGCCGATGGTCAGCACATGCGAACGACGCACCAGTTTGCGGCGGCGGCGTTCGTCCGATGTCAGATGCTCTGCCTCGGGGATGGCCATGCGGGCCTTGCGCAGGCGACGCTCGGAATCCCACTCACGGAAGAAGCCGACACCAAAGACCGCGCCAACCGCAATATGGGTCGAACTGACCGGAAGGCCCAGGGCGCTGGCGATAATCACGGTAATCGCCGCCGACAAGGCCACGCAATAAGCCCGCATCGGGTTCAGTTTCGTGATCTGGCTGCCGACCATGCGGATCAGTTTGGGTCCGAACAGGCACAGCCCGAACGAGATCCCGAAGGCACCGATCAGCATGACCCACAGCGGAATCGACACATCGCCCGCAAAATCCCCGGTGGTCGAGGCATGGACGATTGCCGCCAGCGGCCCGACCGCATTGGCCACGTCATTCGCACCATGCGCAAAGCTCAGCAGCGCGGCCGAAGCGACCAACGGAATCCCGAACAGGACTTTCAGCGATTTGTTGCGATTCTCAAGCCCCTCGGACTGATGACGGGTCACCGGAATCATGATGGCCCAGCACAGGACGCCGATGACCAGCCCGGCAAGCAGCGCCGTGCCCATCGAGACGTCGATCAGCTGCTTCAGCCCCTTCAGCGCCAGATAGGCGGCAAAGGCACCCGCCATCAGGCCAACCAGAACCGGCACCCAGATACGCGCCGCCGCGATCTTGTCGTCGCGATGGATGATGCGGGCTTCAATGAACCACAGGAACAGTGCAGCGACGCCGCCCCCCATCAATGGCGAAATCACCCAGCTTGCCGCGATCGTGCCCATCTGTTCCCAATTCACCGCGCCAAAGCCTGCTGCGGCAATACCCGCGCCCATGACGCCGCCGACAACCGCATGGGTCGTGGACACGGGTGCGCCGATCCATGTCGCAAGATTCACCCACAGGGCGGATGCCAGCAGCGCCGCCATCATCGCCCAGACAAAGCTGGCTTGGGTATTCAGCGCCTCGGGTGCGACGATGCCCTTGGCGATGGTCGAAACCACGTCGCCCCCCGCGATCAGGGCGCCCGCGCTTTCAAAGATGACGGCGATGACGATTGCACCGCCCATGCTAAGCGCGTTGGCGCCGACGGCCGGACCCATATTATTGGCCACGTCATTCGCGCCGATATTCAGCGCCATGTAAGCCCCGAACACGGCCGCGGTCACCACGATCAATGTCTGGCTGGTCGACCCCAGAAACAGCGCCGCAGCAAGGCCCGCCAGAACAATGAAGACAAAGGCGATGCCCGGTGCGACAAGCGGCCTGGAAATATAGGCCGCCGCGTATTCCAGATTCGAGAACCGCCCAAGATCGCGGTCAAGAGTATCAAGGTGTCGGGCTTCTAGATCTTTGTCTGACATGATCCGTCTTTCTGCTGGGCGGCGTGCTAAGTGGGATTAGCCGTGGGATCAATCAAAAAGACGTTTCGGGACTGTCATTATTTTGACACAAAAAATATATATATACAAAATCAACCTAAGCGTGTATATATAAGAAAAAGCCCGCCATTGCTGGCGGGCGGGTACTCGTTACTCATTGCGGTGCGTGCAATGTTGAACTGTCCACTAACTCCTGTTGGCGTGGACAGTTCCGTTCTTTTTTCGTGAAGGTGTAATAGTTTTCAGGCTGGGTCTTTTTGCCGGGACGATCCAACCGGATCAAACCGGAATGACGATGGATTTGCCGCCTACCGTTTGGACCGCCAGACCCGTATCGAACAACGCCGACAAATTCTCGGTCGTCATGGCCTGTTCCCTTGGCGCAGAATGAACCAGCTGGCCGTCCTTCAGGCTGACAATCCAATCCGCATAGCGCGCGGCCATCCCCAGATCATGCAACACGATGACAACGCTTCGGCTATCCGGGCCGGGGCGCGAAAGATTGTGCAACCTCTCCATGATGTCGCGGGCATAACGCGGGTCCAGCGCGGCCAGCGGCTCGTCCAGCAACATCCATGGCGTCGATTGTGCATAGGCCATGGCGACAAAGGCACGCTGGCGCTGTCCGCCAGACAGGCTGTCCAGCTTGCGATGTTCCAGATCGTTCAGATCGAACAGGGCCAGCGCCTCATCCACCTGATCGTGGTCTTGCTGTTTGGGACGCCCGCGATGATGCGGCCAGCGGCCAAACGCCACCAGATCGCGGACGCTCAGGCGGGGCACGATGGCGGGGCTTTGCGTCAGCAGGGCCACCCGATGGGCGCGATCCTGCGGTTTCAGGGTCGCGATATCATCATCGCCGATCATGACCTTGCCCGCATGCGGCACCAGCAGGCCGGCGATACAATGCAGCAGCGTCGATTTTCCCGCCCCGTTCGGACCGATGATGGCTGTCAGGCCGGTCGGGGGAATCCGGGCTGTCACATCTTGCAGGATGGGCTGGCCGTCGCGGTGCAGATCAAGGCTGGCAATACGGATCATGTCGGGCGTCTTTTCAGGACAAGGAAAAGGAACAACAGACCGCCAAGAAACTCGACGATCACGGCGAGGGTGGACTGGAACCCCAGCAGGCGTTCAAAAACGAACTGCCCGAAAACAAGGATCAGTGCACCGACAGCAGCAGCGGCGGGGATCAGGATGCGGTGGCGATACGTCCCGATCGAGGCCGCAGCAAGGCTGGCGGCCAGCAACCCCAGAAAGGTGATGGGTCCGGCCAGCGCGGTCGCCACCGCGATCAGCAGCGAAATCAGCGTCAGCACCAGCAGCACCAGCCGGTCATGGTCCACGCCAAGCGACAGCGATTGCGTGCGGCCAAGCGCCGCCACATCCAAGGATGGGCCAATGCGGATCGACAGCGCCAGCACGATGGCGAACAGGGGCGCGGCGATGGACAGTTGCAGCGGATCGACCGCGCCGAAGGTGGCATAGGTCGCCTGCTGCACCACGGCAAATTCCGACGGATCCAGAATGCGCTGCATGAACCCCGTCAATCCGCGCATCAGGATGCCAAAGATCACACCTGTCAGAACCAGCCGCGTCATGTCATCCGCCCCGCGCCGGAGCACAAGGCTGAACAGCGCGACGGCGGCCGCGGTCAGGGTCAGGGACTCGATCAGGAATTTCGGGATTTGCGGCAGGGAAACATAGCCAACCCCGCCCAGCATGATGACCAGCGTTGTCTGTAACAGCACGAACAACGCGTCAAAACCAACGATGCCGGGGGTCAGCAGGCGGTTATGCGCCACGGTCTGAAACATCACCGTCGCTGCCCCGACCGATGCACCCACCAACAGCAGCGCCGCAACCTTGGTGACCCGAAGTCCCAGAATGAAGCCATAGGGGGCGCGCAACCCCCAGACCAGAAACAGCCCGGACGCAATCAGAAGGACCGCGCCCAGCAGCCAAAGACGATGTCGAGGCGCAACGCTCATCTGCTGGTCGCCTGTTTTGGCGTGGCGTAAAGCATCCACAGGAACAGCCCCGCCCCCAAGACGGCAAAGATGGTCCCCGCCGGGATTTCATAGGGCCAGCGGATCACGCGGCCGATGACATCGGCGGCAAGGACTGAGGCCCCGCCCAGCACCGCGATCAGCGGCAGATTGGCCCGCAGATTGTCGCCCCGCCAGCGTGACACGATATTGGGCACGACCAGCCCGACAAAGGGCAGCGATCCGACGGTCACCACCACCGCCGCAATCGTGGCCGACACGACGCCCAGCCCGACCAACAGCGTCTGCCGCGCGTTCAGGCCAAGGCTGCGGGCATAATCATCGCCCAGACCCAGAATGGTGATGCGATCGGCGGCGACATAAAGCAGCGCGGCCATGATCGCGATCAGCCATAAAAGCTCGTATCGCCCGCGCAGCACGCCCGAAAACTCGCCCGATTGCCAGATGCCGACATACTGGACCAGATCGGCGGTCCATGCGAACCAGGTCACGCCCGCGCCAAGGATGCCGCCATAGATCAACCCGACCAATGGCAACAGCATCGGATCCTGCCGCGGCACATGGCGCGACAGGGCGAAAAAACCAAAGGTGCCGACCAGCGCCGCAAGCGAGGCCACGATCATCTTGACCATCAGGGCGGCGCCCGGTGCGATCAGGGTGACAGCCAACAGGCCGGCCATCGCGGATTCAGGCGTGCCGGTCAGGCCGGGCTCGACCAGACGGTTCTGCACCGCCAGTTGCACCACAGCCCCCGCCAGCGCCAGACCAGCCCCGGCCAGAAGCGCGGCGACCGTGCGGGGAATGCGACTGACCATCACCAGCAGATAGCTGTCAACGCTGCCGCCGCGCAGGTCAGCCGCCCCGATCAGCAGGCTGGCAAGGACCAGCAGCGCCAGTCCCGCGATGACAGCCACCCGATACACTTAGCTTTCGGCCGCGCCGAAAGCCTCGGTTATCTGGTTCAGCAGCAAGGTCAGGGACTGCACGCCTCCCGTCGACAGATAGAGAGCAGCCGGGTTCAGATAAACGATCTGGCCTTTCTGGCCAGCGGTCGTTCCGGCAACCAGCGGATTATCCAGTGTCGCCGCGGCGGCCTGACCCTCTTGCCCGACAGCGGCGCCGCGATCCAGCACCAGCAGCCAATCCGGGTTGGTTTCCGCGATAAACTCGAACGACACCGCCTCGCCATGGGATGCCTCGGTCTTCAACCCGGGGCGCGCCTCTGGCAGATCCAGCGCGGTATGCAGCCAGCCAAAGCGCGATCCGGCACCGTAGGCGGACATCTTGCCGCCATTGGTCAGCAGGATCATGGCGTTCCCTTTGCCGGCAACGGCCGCACGGGCGCTGGCCAGCGCCGCATCCAGTTCCGCTTTCAGGCTCGCCGCCTGGTCCTGTTTGTCAAACAGGGTGCCATAGCTGGCCAGACGCGCCTCGGCCTGTTCAAACAGCGCATCGCCCGTGATGGTCATGTCCAGCGTCGGCGCAACACGCGACAGGGCGTCAACCTGCGCCGACGAACGGCCGCCTGCGATGATCAGGTCGGGGGCAAAGGCCGCCAGCGCTTCGAAATCCGGCTCGAACAGCGTGCCGACTTTCTGGGCATCAGCCAGTGCGGGGACAAGAAAATCAGGCGGCGCAATGTCCGGGCCTGCGGCGATGGTCACGCCAAGCGCGTTCAGCGTATCGACGGCGGCAAGATCGTAAACGGCCAGCTTTTCGGGCGATTGCGCCACGGAAACCGGGCCGGTGGCGGTCTGAATGTCAATTTCCTGGGCGTGAAGGGCGGCAGGCAAAGCCAGCGCCAAAGCGAACAAGGCAGCTTTCATGGATCGATTTCCTTTTGCGAAGGGGCTGACGCAGCTGACGTAATTTGCTGGCAGACGCCGATTGCCCAAGTTGTCGACTAAAGAAATCAGGATTGCGGGAGATGCAAGGGCCATGGACCATTTCCGCTTCACAATTCCGCGGATGATTGAACCGGGCCGTTTTCTGGTGCAATCATCCCACTCTGCGGAAAGGGTATCCCTGCTTGCCCGAACCATGGCCTGTATTTACATTGCACATTAGGAAGGGAAGCTATCATGCAAGACGCGCCGAACACGGGGGCCACCCGCCGATTGTGCATCATGGTCATGGGACCAAGCGGAGTGGGCAAGACCAGCATCTCGCTTGGGCTGGCGGAACGGCTGGACGCCGCGTTTCTTGAGGGCGACGATTATCACCCTGCATCAAACCGCGAAGCCATGGCTGCGGGCCATCCGCTGACCGATGACATGCGCTGGCCGTGGTTGAAGGCCCTGTCGATCGCGGTGGTGGAATCGGCGCAGACGCGCTGCACCGTGTTTTCCTGTTCGGCGCTGAAGCACAGCTATCGCGATTATCTGCGCGACCATATCGGCGCGCTGCAGATTGTCTATCTGCATGCGGATCATGACGTGATCCTTGAACGCATGCGGGCGCGCAAGCATTTCATGCCGCCCTCCATGCTGGATTCACAGCTGGCCACGCTGGAAATGCCAACCGAGGATGAACACGTCATCACGCTGGACACCGAATTGCCGGTCGAAATCTCGGTTCAGCATGCGGTGGATGATCTGCGTCAGCGCGGCCTGGTGTAAGCCGTCACACCACCACAAGCGTCACTGCGCCAACCAGCGCGGCGATCACCAACAGGCCCAGCAGCGCGAACAGCCCATCCCGAACCAGCATCCCGAAGCCCATCAGAAACACGGCAAGGCCAAGGATGGATGACGTGAACGGCACCAGTTCCAGAAACGGCATCACCGCGCCCGCCAACAGGCAGGCGATCTGCGCGATCCAGACCAGCGGACGACGCACCAGAAACTGCAAACGCGGACGTGACACCCGGTCCAGCCAGCGGGCTGGCCCTTCGGCCCAGCGATAGGCATTGGCCAGTTTCCTTGACGAGACCTGCCGTCGCATCAGGAACCCTGGCAGCCACAGGTGCTTGCGTCGAATCAAGAGTTCGACTGACGTCAGGGCAATTAATACCCCGCAAATCGACGAAAAGAGCGGAATTCCTGACAGCGGCGACACCACGGCCATCGCCACGACCATCAGCGTCGGCAATAACGAGGCATAGCCCAAAGCCTCGACCATGTCGCGGATCGAGGTCTTGTCGTCCCCGCCACTGTGGAACGCCTTTTTCAACAGCGCTTCCACGCTGGTATTGTCTTGTTCGTAGCTTGATGGCTGGAAGGCCAGAATATCATCCTGCGCCATAAGGCTGTCTTGTTGCATCCCGGTTTTCCTGAATGGGTGCGATGATAAGCGCTTCGCACGAAGTTTGTTCCGCTGCCAATCCCCATCGGCGGTGTCATGCGCAGAACGCAAAGCCGATCTGACAGAATACGGCGTTGCCAAAAAAGCCGTTAGCGCCCAGATAAAGCCCAACGAAATAAAGCATTAACAGGAAAAGATGATGACCCGTATCGCCAGCTATATCTCGAAATTCTTCGCGGCTCTGAATGCCTCGATCGAGCTGGCCGCCGCCGTGGAAAACCGCCGTGCGCCCTCGTCGAAAGCGTTGAAAACGCTGGGCATCCCGGAACGCCAGTTCCGCGCCGTTCAATTCTGATTTCCGGCCTGGAAGTCAATCAGGCGTAAACCCGCCTGTGTCATGATCAGTCAAAGTTTAAGTGTATGAGTAGGCCCGCGTAACGAGTTTAGTGGAGTAATCGGTTCAACCCGCGCCAGATCAGTTCTGGCGCGGGTTTTGTTTTGTCAGTGAACCTCGGACCCGGCCGGATCGGCCCGGTTGGCGCGGATCGACGACCACAGCGACAGACCGATCAGGCAAGCGCCGCCCAGCCCGGTGATAACCTCGGGGATATGGACCAGCGACTGCGCGAACATGATGACCGACAGCGCCAGAATGGCGTAGAATGCGCCATGTTCCAGATAGCGGTAATTGGTCAGCGTGCCTTTTTCGACCAGCATGATGGTCATTGACCGCACATACATCGCGCCGATGCCCAGACCGATGGCGATGATGAACAGGTTCTGCGTCAGGGCGAATGCACCGATCACGCCGTCAAAGCTGAACGAGGCGTCCAGAACTTCCAGATACAGGAAGGCGCCCAGACCGCCCTTGGCCGCGCCTGACAGGTTTTGCTGGGTGCTGTCCAGAAGGCCGCCCAGCACCTCGACGATCAGAAAGGTCAGCAGGCCCCAGATGGCGGCGCGGAAGAACACCTCGACATTTTCCGGCTGCTGCAGGCGGCTGAACGTGATGATGGTGATCAGAACCAACGCCACCTCGATCCCGCGAATGCTGGCATGGCGGGCAAGATGTTTCTCAAGCCATCTGATCCAGTGCACGTCCTTTTCGTGATCGAAGAAAAAGGACAGGCCGACCATCATCAGAAACGCACCGCCAAACGCGGCGATCGGCAGATGGGCGTCATGCATGATCTCGGCATAGCGTTCCGGCTGTGCCGCCGCCATGACCACCGCGTCCCACGGTCCGATATTGGCCGCGATCACCACGATCAGCAGCGGGAAGACGATCCGCATGCCGAACACGGCGATGATGATGCCCCAGGTCAGAAAGCGATGCTGCCACTTGGGCGTCATGTCTTTCAGCTTGTTGGCGTTGACGATGGCGTTGTCGAAGGAAAGCGAGATTTCCAGAACCGCCAGCACCGCACAGATGAAAAAGATGCTCAGCGTGCCGCTGACCGTGCCCGTGGTGCGCCAGCCCAGCCAGATACCAAGGCCAAGCCCGACGGCGGTGACGATAAAGGCCCAACGAAAATACCTCAGCACCGAAGTGCCCGACGCGCCCTGTGACGTTGCGTGAGTGCTCATATGTGAAATCGAGTCCGACGGCTGACAAGGTTTCGACAGCCGACATCACGAATGCGCCGCCACATTCGCCAGAGGGGCCCGGTCGCCGTACATCACCCAAACAGGGCTGATCCCGGCTTGTAACGTTTTTCCGGCGACCGATCAAGAAGCCGTGTTTCCGGCGGCGCAGACCCGCCTTATTCCAGCAGGCCTTCCTTGTCGTCTTTGGCGCCGCCGAACCAGCGGCGCTCGGCCTGGGCCACCGTCACGACACTGATGCGCTGCATGTCCTGACGCGCCATATCATCGCTGAAGGGGGGCAAGGGGCCAGCAGTTGCCACGAAATTCAAGGCTTTGCTGTCGAATCGCGGCAGACCGGACGACCGGGCGATCCTGATATCCTTGATCTGCCCGTTGGGCGCGATCGCGTAGGTCAGGATGGCCGATTTCGGCGGATTCAGCTTTTGCTGTTCCGCCAGCAAGGTCATCCGGGTCGAGGATGCATCAAGCCGCGCCTGAACTTCCTTTTCCCAATCGGCACCGCTGGCGGGTTTCGTCGGCGGCCGGGTTGTCGATTCGGTTGTGTCGGCGCCGTCGTTGCAAGCGGCCAACATTCCTGACAGGCCAAGCGCAGCAGCGATGGCAAATACTTTGATATGCATGGTTTTCTCTGCTCGGTTTTTTCTTGGTAGAACGCGGAATTCTGATTCGACGCAAACAAAAATTCACGGCGGTGTGAAGAATTTCGGGCGCAGCATTGTTCAGGTCACGGCCATGGCCCATCATGCCCCCAAAACCGTTAAGGAATGGTTGTGACCCTGATCTTCATCCCCGGCTTCATGCTTGACGACGACCTGTGGCGCGATCTTGCCCCGCTGCTGCATGGCCTTGGGCCGTTTGATTTCGCGGATTATTCCAACGCCACCTCGTTTGAAGATGCCGCCGCGCGCATCATTGCCGCGGCACCGGACAGGTTCGCCCTGATCGGATTTTCCATGGGCGGCTATGTCGCGCGGGAAATTGCGCTGCAGGCCGGGGACCGCGTGTCACATCTGGTGCTGATCGCGACCTCCGCGCGGGGCGACACGCCCGAACGTGCGGCACAAAAGCAAATGGCCTATCGCCTTGCCAAGGACAGCTTTCGCGGGGTCAGCCGCCGCTCCATCGCCGCCTCGCTGGCGCCCGAACGACAGTCGGACACGGCGCTGATCGAACGGATCCACGACATGAGCCTGCGTCTGGGCAGGACCGCCTTTCGCAACCAGCTTTCCTTTCCCCGAACCGGCGATATCGCACGGCTGCCCGATATCCATTGCCCCACGCTGGTGATCGCGGGGACGAAAGATCAGGTGCGCAGCATCGCGGAATCGCAGGAACTGGTCGCCGGCATCCCGAATGCCGAATTCGCGACGCTTGATGCCGGACACATGCTGCCGATCGAAGCGGCAGAACCGCTTGCGGCCCTGCTGCGCGACTTTCTAAGCCGCTGAACCCGAACCGATATTGACCGCTCTGGCCCGCGGCTCTAACCAGCCTTATCCCGTTCCCAAAGATACGGCCTGTGGCGATGTCGCTGCCCCAACCTTCGCCGCTTCGCGGCATCATGCTGAAATGTTGCAGCGTCACCATTTTCACGCTGATGGCCGCCATGGTCAAAGCGACGGCTGACCCCGAGGGCATGGGCGTTCCGGCCGGTCAGCAGGTGTTTTTCCGGTCCCTGTTCGCCATGCCGGTGATTTTCATCTGGCTGGCGATGCGACACGATCTGCGCGACGGGCTGAAAACATTTCGCCCGATGGGTCATTTCTATCGTGGCATCATCGGCACCAGCGCCATGTTTCTGGGCTTTTGGGCGCTGGCCCTGCTGCCCTTGCCCGAGGCGACGGCCATCAACTATGCCGCGCCGTTGCTGGTGGTGATCTTTGCCGCGATGTTTCTGGGCGAGGACGTGCGCCTGTTTCGGCTGTCCATGGTCGGGCTTGGCCTGTTGGGGGTGCTGGTCGTTCTGTCGCCGCAGCTGACCACACGCGCGATGTCCGACCCGCTGCGAACGCTGGGCACCGTGGCGGCGCTTGGCGGCGCGGCTTGTGCCGCATTGGCGCAGATTTTTGTGCGCAAGCTGGTGCAGGACGAAAAAACCACCGCCATCGTCTTCTGGTTTTCGGTGACATCGACGCTGCTTGGGCTGGCGACACTGCCCTTTGGCTGGGTGATGCCGGATCTGACGACCGGCGTGTCGCTGGTGATGACGGGCTTGCTGGGCGGGCTGGGCCAGATCCTGCTGACCTCGTCCTATCGCTATGCCGATGCCTCGCTGATCGCCCCGTTCGAATATGTTTCGATGCTGCTGGCGGTGCTGATCGGCTGGTTCATCTTTGAAGAAGCGCCGACCGCAACCGTTCTGATCGGCGCGGCACTGGTCATCATGGCCGGCATTCTGATCATCTGGCGCGAACGGCAATTGGGGCTGCAACGCGCCCGACAACGCAAGGCGATGACGCCCCAAGGATGATTGCGGCTTTGATGATTGCGGCTTTGATGATTGCGGCTTTTTATATCCGCAATGACACCATATTTTGCGGTCATGACCGAAACCGCACATCCGATTCCAGGCACGACCAGTGGTCTGATCGACCAGAACGGCTGGCAGACTGCGCAGGCGACGAATGCTGTTGCACTGGCCGATGCCGGATTGGCCGTCGGGCGGTTGGATCAACTGATCGCCGCGCTGCCCGAAGATCGTCGGCGCGGTGCCCTTACCCGACTGGCCCTGATCGAGGTCGAGGCGATGTTATGGGGACAGGCCACCCCTCTGCGCCGCGAAGAAATCGGCCGCGATCTGATGGAGGCGCGGGCCAGCACCGATCTGGACGCCATGAAGCAAGCCCGCTGGGCGATCCGCCGGTTGGAAGGACAGACCGGTCTGACCGACCTGCGCGCGTTTCTGGCGCTGCATCGGGCCGAGGGGGATCACCTGCCCGCGGCCCAGCATGGCCGCCCGACCGGACGCGATTTTGATGAAAGCGCAGGTGAATTTCTGGGCCTGATCGATGGGCTTGCAGATCTGCACCCGATTGCCCGCGCCTGCCCTGCCCGGATCGCGTGGCGGCTGGCCAATGTCTCGGCGGTCGAGGACATGATCGAAGGTGCAGTCTGGACCGGCCGCGCCATGGCCGCGAATTGCGAGGCGCTGACATTCCTGCCGCTGGGCCGCCACGGACGGCGCGTCTGGCTGGATGGCAGCGCCCCTGCGGAACGCATGGCCCGCCATCTGGACGCGGTGACGCAGGGGGCGGTGGATGCGCGGCGGCACCTGTCGCGCCTGTCGCTGTGGGCGGAACAGGCACGGGCCGCCACGGCAACGATCAAGGGCAACAGCCCCTCCCGCATCATCGACGCCCTGTTGACGCAGCCCCTGATGACAACCGCCATGGTCGAGGAGCATGCGGGCATCAGCCGCGACACGGCTGAACGGATGTTGCAGCGGTTGCAGAATGACGGGTTGGTGCGCGAAGTGACCGGCACACGCCGCTTCAGATTATGGAGCGCGGCGGCCTGACGGGCCTATTGCGCAGGTGCTGTCACGCGCAAGAACAGCTTGCCGCTGCCCAGCCTGTCGCGCAGGGCCACCACCTCTTCTGGGGACAGAAGCAAAGGCAGCGACAATTGCCCGCTGGAGGCAAAGATCGGTCCGCGCAGCATCGGGGAAATCAATACCTTGTCATCCAGCATGATCGCCATGCGCTGCCCGACATGCAGCTGGGTGAAGGTCGCGAAGTCGCGTTGGCTTTGCCGTGCAAGTTCGACATTCAGGGTATCGCCGGAGTCCGAAATCTGACCGCCGGTGACGCGCAAATTCAGCGTTTCCGCCATTGCCGGCGAGACAAGCGCCAACAAGGTCATTGCACCTGCGATAATGGGTCGAATGAGGGACATGGATAATCTTTCAGATATCTTGGTCATATTGCCAGAATAAGGCCCTTGCTGCAATTCCATTGCTTTATCGGCATCCCGAATTAACATCACATTTATTGAACCGCGGCCCAGAGTTATGAAGATTGATCGCCTTGGATTGGCCGCAGCACTTTCACCTGCAAATACGATAGGAAAGGAATTCAGATGCCACGATATATCCCCCTCGCCATCGCATGTCTGACCGCCGCGATATCGCCCGCCTTGGCACAGGAACCCGCCAGCGTCACCCAATTGCTGCAACAATCGCTGGATCTTGACGGGAAAGAGGTGGTGATGCTGCGCGTGGACTATGCGCCCGGTGGATCGGACCCCGTTCACCGCCATGATGCCGATGTATTCGTCTATATCCTCGAGGGGTCTGTGGTGATGCAGGTCGAAGGCGGTCCCGAGGTCACCCTGAACCCCGGTGATACCTTTGTCGAAGGCAAGGACGATGTTCATCTTGTGGGGCGAAATGCCAGCGATACAGCCCCCGCCAGCTTTCTTGCGTTTTTTGTAAAAGACGCGGGTGCGCCGGTTCTGCTGCCGGTCCAATAATTCCGTCTGCCAAAGGACGCGGACATATCGAAGCGAACGGTCTCGATCAGGTGCGACTATTCGCGTGCCATTGAGACGATGTTTTCTTCCGTCGCGGCCCGCGTGAACGGAAAGACGGCAACGCCAAGGCCCGGCACGACGCCGGTGACGTGATTCGACATGGTGTCGGCCCCTTCCTTGTGAACGTCGTCAATTGCACACCACCAGCAGGCCACAGGAATCCGAATCCAAAAATCGGTCAGAAGGGGCAGCAGGTCGCTGTCCGTTTGGCCGGCGTTGCACTATCCTTACCCCATGACTCCGTGACTATCCTTACCCGATGACTCCGTGATTGAATCACAGGATTGACCTAGGCGGTAAAATTATCTTACCAATGTTCCAAGGGAGAGGGAGGCAAAGCCATGTCCATCGCCATGCCGGCACCCAATCAGGATGTCATCGCGCGCGGCCCGCAGATCGTTGCGGCGTTGCAGGCCGTTCTGCCAGCCGATGCCGTCATTCACGATCCGCAGGAAACGCGGGCCTATGAATGCGATGCGCTGACCGCCTATCGCTGCCCGCCCTTGGCCGTGGTTTTGCCGCGCACGACGGCGCAGGTCGCGGCAATCATGCGGCTTTGCAACGACATGGGCGTGCCGGTGGTGCCGCGCGGCGCGGGCACATCCCTTGCGGGCGGGGCGCTGCCGACGGCGGATTGCGTGATCCTGGGCACCATGCGGCTGCGTGATGTGCTGGAGATCGACACCGACAACCGCTTTATCCGCGTGCAGAGCGGCATCACCAATCTGGCCGTCAGTGCCGAACTGGAATCCCATGGGTTTTTCTATGCGCCGGACCCGTCGTCTCAGCTGGCCTGCACCATCGCGGGCAATATCGCGATGAACTCTGGTGGGGCGCATTGCCTGAAATACGGGGTCACGACCAACAATCTGATGGGCGCCACGGTGGTGCTGTCCACGGGTGAGATCGTCGAGATGGGCGGCCCCGAAGCCGGTCCCGACGGGCTGGACATGCTGGGCCTGTTCTGCGGATCGGAAGGTCAGCTTGGCGTCGTGACCGAGGCCATCTTGCGCATCCTGCCCCGCCCCGAAGGCGCGCGACCCGTTCTGATCGGCTTTGGCGATGCCGAGGTGGCAGGCGAATGCGTGGCCAATATCATCCGCTCGGGCGTGATTCCGGTGGCCATCGAATATATGGACGAACCCTGCCTGCGCGCCGTCGAAAGTTTTGCCAAGGCCGGTTATCCCACCTGCAACGCCGTCCTGATCGTCGAGGTCGAAGGCTCGGCCGATGAAATCGCCGATCAGATCGCCCGCATCCGCGAGATTGCCGATGCCCTGAACCCGGTCGAATTTCGCGAAAGCAGGAATGCCGATGAGGCCGCGAAAATCTGGAAGGGCCGGAAATCGGCTTTCGGGGCGATGGGCAAGCTGGGCGATTACATCTGTCTGGATGGCACGGTTCCGGTGGGCCAACTGCCTTATACCTTGCGCCGGATCGGTGAATTGTCCCGCGAACATGGGCTGGAGGTTGCCAATGTCTTTCACGCGGGCGATGGCAATATGCACCCGCTGATCCTGTTCAACGCCAACCAGCCCGGCGATCTGGCCCGGGCCGAGGCGTTCGGCAACGATATCCTGCGCCTCTGCGTCGAGGTTGGCGGTTGTCTGACCGGCGAACATGGCGTCGGCATCGAAAAGCGCGACCTGATGAGCACGCAATACGCCCCCGACGATCTGGCCATCCAGATGGAAATCAAGGATCTGTTCGACCCGCAATGGCTGCTGAACGCGGCCAAGGTCTTTCCGTTGCAGGCCAGCGCCGCCCATCGTGGAAGGGCTGCGGAATGAGTGCGGTTCAGGACCTGCTGGCCCCCACGACCGAGGCCGAACTGGCCGCCATCATTGCGGATCGGCGCAGGCCCTTGCGCATTATCGGTGGTGGCACCCGTGTCCAACTGCCGCCGGGCGACGACATGATGATCGACCGGCTGACCACGACGCGGCTGTCGGGCGTCGTCACCTATTCGCCCGGCGAAATGACCCTGATCGCCCGCCCCGGCACCCCGCTGCCCGAAATCGAGGCGATGCTGGCGGCCGAGGGTCAGGCCCTGGCCTTTGAGCCGCCGGACCTGCGCGGCGTTCTGGGCGGTCATGGCGCACCCACCTTGGGCGGTATGGTCGCCGCAAATGCCAGCGGTCCCCGTCGATTGATGGCCGGGGCCTGCCGCGATCACCTGCTGGGCGTGCGTTTCGTCGATGGCCGGGGCCGGGTCATCAAGAATGGCGGGCGGGTGATGAAGAATGTCACCGGACTGGACCTGTCCAAGCTGCTGGCGGGCTCATATGGCACCTTGGCCGTGTTGACCGAGATTGTTCTGAAAACCCTGCCCCATCTGCCCGCCCGCGCGACGCTGGTCTTTGCCGATATGAACCGGGCGCAAGCGGTGCGGCTGTTTTCGACCGCGCTTGCGACGCCCTTTGACGTGACCGGGGCGGCCTGGCGCGATGGCACCGCATATCTGCGGATCGAGGGGCTGGAGAAGCAGTTGATCTATCGCCGCGACCGACTGCTGGCCTTGCTGGCGGCACATGCGCCGCAGGTGCTGGACGATGCCGCGACCACCGCCCTGTGGCGCGGGCTGCGTGACGTGACCAATTTCGCAGGCAGCGATGCGCCGTTGTGGCGCATCCTGGCGAAACCGACCGATGCGCCTGCGATCTGCACGGCGCTGCACGCTCTGGGCGGGGCAACCTCGCTTGATTGGGGGGGTGGCCTGATCTGGTATGCGGGTCCGGGCAGCGCCGCACAGGTTCGCGCCCTTGCGCCCCATGCCACGCTGATTCGCCGTGCGGGGCTGACCGGCCCGGCATTTCCCCCGCAAACCGGCCCGCTGGCCCGCCTGCAATCAGGGCTGCGCCAGACCTTTGATCCGGCGGGCCTTCTGAACCCCGGCCTGATGGACGCTTAAGATGCAGACGAATTTCACCGCCCAACAGCTTGCCGATCCGGCCACCGCGCGCAGTAACGAGATCCTGCGATCCTGCGTGCATTGCGGCTTTTGCACCGCGACCTGCCCGACCTATCAGGTGCTGGGCGATGAGTTGGACAGCCCGCGCGGACGCATTTACCTGATCAAGGACATGCTGGAAAACAACCGGACACCGGATGCAAAAACCGTGCAACATATCGACCGCTGCCTGTCCTGCCTGTCCTGCATGACCACCTGCCCGTCCGGCGTGGATTACATGCATCTGATCGATCACGCGCGGGAATATATTCAGGACAACTATCACCGCCCGTGGCACGACCGTGCCCTGCGCTGGCTTCTGGCGGCGATCCTGCCCTATCCGGGGCGGTTCCGGCTGGCGCTTCTGGGCGCGAAAATCGCGCGACCGTTTCGCGGGATGATCCCCGATGCGCGGCTGCGGGCCATGCTGGACATGGCCCCCGCCGAGATTCCGCCCCCCAGTCTGAACGACAAGCCACAGGTTTTCCCGGCAGAGGGGCCGCGGATCAAAAGGGTCGCCCTGCTGACCGGCTGCGCCCAACGTGCGCTGAATACCGACATCAACGACGCCACCATCCGCCTGCTGCGCCGCCACGGATGCGAGGTGGTCATCCCGAAGGGCATCGGCTGTTGCGGGGCGCTGACGCATCACATGGGCAAGACTGCGGAAAGCCATGCCAGCGCCGCCGCGAATATCCGCGCCCTGATGGCCGAGGTTGCGGGCGACGGGCTGGATGCCGTCGTCATCAACACCTCGGGCTGCGGCACGACGGTCAAGGATTACGGCCATATGTTCGCCGACAGCCCCTTGGCCGGTGACGCCGCCCAGATTGCCGATCTTGCCCGCGACGTGACCGAAGTCATGTCCGATCTGGGCCTGAAGGACGCCACCCACGCCACGCCCCTTCGCATCGGCTATCACGCCGCCTGTTCGCTGCAACACGGCCAGCAGATCAAGGCCACCCCCAAGGAGCTGCTGGCCGAGGCAGGTTTTACCGTGCTGGAACCCAAGGACAGCCACCTGTGCTGCGGATCGGCCGGGACGTATAACCTGATGCAACCCGCGATTTCCGCGCAGCTGAAATCCCGCAAGGTCGCCACGCTCGAGGCTTTGCAGCCACAGGTCATCAGCGCGGGAAATATCGGCTGCATGATGCAAATCGGGTCGGAAATTGGCGTACCCGTGGTGCATACGGTGGAATTGCTGGATTGGGCGACAGGCGGACCAAAGCCCAGGTCGTGCTGACAGAACGTCTTCCACTGGTCCTGGCCCTATGATTCAAGCTCATCTCTGCGGAGGAGACGGGCTTGGCACGCAATCTGCTATCCGAGGATGTGTGGGCCTTCTTCGCGGGCGTCATTCGTTCTGTCCGACACCCGAACGGGCGTCAAGCCGTAGATCATCGTCTTGCGGCAGGGGCAAAAGGGAACTCCGAAAGACAGGTGATGGGCGCGGCGTTGGTATTGGCGGCTTGTCAAGCTGGTCGACCGCGCCCCACAGGCTTGTCTGCGCGCAAAAACCGGGTCGCCTATATGATATCGAATGAGGCTCCCTTTGATTGTAAATTATGATATTTTTCAAGTAGTTAAAGTGATAGTTAAATTTTTATAAAAGGGAATGTTCTCAAGAAACGTTCCTCAACTTGCGGATTTTTCTCCAGCGCCGCAAGTGCTTGGTTTCTGGGCGCAAAGTCACTGGAGAAATCTTTATATCTTTTATAACCAATTCCCTCGAGCGCGGCATCCTCTTCGCCGCTCAATTCCCAACTTGGGAAAAAACCAATTATTCGATGCATATTCAAAGTATAATCGAATTTATTTTCCAGTTCCACAATATCGAAAATATAGCTGGGGACATCTTTTTCGTTCTCAACGATCGAATAGGCCCATGCTTTAAACTCTTCCAGAGTTATCACCCCGGACACAAGACAGCTTGATGCAAATGAAATATCCTCATTGTCATCTTTTGTAAGGTGAAAATTGGTTATCATATGCCCTCGCCGCCACTGGCATCATTCCACGAAATGCAAGAAGATACCAAATGATTATGGCTCCGCCGCTTCTTCGATCCAGGCTTCAAGTGCAGGAGATCCTGCCTTATTCAGTAGCCGCGCCCGCTCTGTATTCGAAGCATCCGGAGGAACCACTTCAACAATAAGCAATAAATTTTCACGTTTTTGTCCATCACCAAACAAACCTTCCGCACTCAAAGCCTGCATGGCTTTTGTCATTGCAGAAATTCTGAAATTATATTCTCGATCCCATTGATCGGGACTCATCTCTTCCGTCATTTCTGGAAGCTTATCAAATGCTGCGTTCACCGCCGAAAAATATTTTCTTCCGTAATCTACGTAGGGACTATCA
>NZ_JACOQL010000006.1 GCF_014490725.1 Paracoccus amoyensis | reverse complement strand
GAAAGGCCGCATATCGAGGCCTGACACATGACCGTACTCGATCACAGGCTCATAGGTTCAAAAATTCCTTGCATACCGGGAGGCATCCACACATGGGCCATGTCGAGCGGGAAACATATGCCGCGGCCACTCTCGTGGCACGGATGGCGGACGCGGCCCTGGATCAGGCTGTTATCTGGGACGACATTGCCACATTCGACGGCACACCTTGGCGCGGCGCGGTGGATCTCGTCTCTGCGGGCTATCCGTGCCAGCCGTTCAGCGTGGCGGGCAAGCGAAGGGGCGCCGACGATCCGCGCCACCTCTGGCCGCATGTCGCCCGGATCATCGGCGAGGTTGAGCCGCCCTTCGTCTTTCTCGAAAACGTCGCCCATCATCTCCGCCTCGGCTTCCCCGAAGTCGCCAGCGGACTGGTCGGCATGGGCTACAGGCTTGCGGCAGGATTGTTTACGGCGGCGGAAGTCGGCGCACCCCACCGCCGGGAACGGCTGTTCATCCTCGCCATCCGCGAAGGCGACGAACTGGCCGACCCCGCGCGCCTGCTCCGGCACCCGGTCGAGCGGCGGGAACCGGACGGAACTCCTGCGCCTCTGGCCGACGCCCCGGGCCAGCGCCAACGAGAACCGGCAGACCAGACCGACGCCGTCACAGGCGGCAGGCAGGCACGGGATGAACCTTGCGACGACGGCGGCACAATGGCCGACACCACTGGCGACGGACGGCGCGAAGCCGAGCGCGGGCAATCGCAAATCGGCCGATCTGACCCATGCGGCGGGCATGTGGATGACGCCGACGGCGCGGGATCACAAGGACGGGGCGACCAGCCTTGCGAACACGCCGGTGAACGGCCTGCTTGGCCGCCAGGTCCTCACGACGTCGATGGCTGGGCCCGATACCTGCGATCAGCGCCGGACCTTGAACCCGCTGTTCGTCGAGGCGCTGATGGGCTGGCCAGCAGGGTGGACAGGCTCCGCCTCTGTGGCAATGGCGTGGTCCCGCTGGTTGCCGCGCATGCGCTCCGAACTCTGGCGCATCAGTTGCTGGAGGATGGATGAGGCGCCGCCGGATCAGGAAGAACTCAGCTTGTAGACCCGGCCCCTTTCGGTGAGCTTCTCAGACGTCACGGTCAGGCCGAGCTTTTTCTTCAGCGAACCGGAAATGGCGCCCCTGATGCTGTGGTGCTGCCAGCCCGTCGCCTCGGCGATCTCTGCGATACTCGCTCCCTCCGGCGCCTGCAGCATAGCGATCAGCTGGGCCTGTTTCGTGCCGGGACGCTGGGCGGCGGCGATGGCCCCGGGCTTGGCATCCCGCAGGCCCGCCATGGTCCTGACCACCACCGGGTCGATGCCGATGGCGTCCAGTCCGCTATCGGTGGCGATCAGCGTGGTTCCGTGACCATCGCCGGTCTCGCGCCAGAGCGGTTCGTTGCGCCGGAGATTGGCATCAACCTCTTCGATGAAGCCGAGCTTGATCATCTTGCCGATGGCCATCTTCGCCGCCGCACCATGAAGCCCCTCGGGCAACGGCAGGGCGAGATTGCCAGGCCGGGCGCTGGCGCGGTTCAGGATCAGGGTCTGGGTGTCGGTGAGTTTCAGCATCATTGGCTCCTTGCATCGCCGCCGCTGGTTGCGGCTGGCTTCTACGGAGCCGGGCCCCGCATCGCGCGGGGCGTGGCGGGCGCCAGTTGCCAGCCGGTCAGGCGGCGTGTTCGCCCTCGCCGAAGGCAAAATCGCTGATCTGTTTCAGCAGATGGGCCTGATACTCGAGGCTGCCGAGGTCGCTCCAGTTCACCTGATCCGGGTCCGCCCCGAAATGGTCTTCGCTGAAGGCCTGCAGCCGGGCGAGCATGGCGTCAATTTCGGCCTTCTTCGCGATAAAGGCGGCAAGGGCGGCGTCATTGGTGCGGGCGGCTTGGCGGGTCATTTCGGTCTCCGGGGGCTGAGTTTCGTTGATGCAGCATCGCTCGGGGGCGCCCTGAAGTGTAGAGAATTCGGAGCAATAACAGTGCTTTCTGATGCAGATCACCATCATGTTCAGACGGATCCGCGATGCATGAGCGAACGTGCTTATGCGGCTCTGTCGCGCGGGACGATCCAGAAGGCGCGCTAGCTGGTGTGGACTCTTGGGATTCCTTTTTGCTTGGAAGGCTGATTCCATACTCCCGTAGCAGGGAGGTTTGCCATGGGAGCTTTGGAACGTCTGGTCTTGTCGGATGGCCAATGGAATCGGATTTCGGCTTATATCATCGGTGACAGCCGTACACGCGGAAGCAGCGGCCGTGACAACCGGATGTTCGTCGAGGCGGTGCTGTGGATCGTGCGCACCGGCTCGCCCTGGCGCGATCTGCCGGACCTGTTCGGAGCTTGGAACTCGGCGTTTCGCCGGTTCAGCCGCTGGAGCCGCAAGGGTATCTGGTGGCGGATATTCGAGGCCATGTCCGACGATCCCGACTTCGAATATCTGATCGTCGATAGCACCATTATCCGCGCACACCAGCACGCCTCGGGCGCAAAAAAGGGGCTGAAGATCAGGCCATTGGCCGCTCTCGCGGGGGCTTGAGCACCAAGCTGCACATGGCGGTGCGCGGCCTCGGATGCCCGGTTCGCTTCGCCCTGACAGCGGGACAAAAGGGCGACGCGCCCCAAGCCGAGAATCTGATCGCCGGTCTGCCCGCCGAGATCGTCATGGCCGACACGGCCTATGACAGCGACGCCCTGCGCCGGACCATTTCCGACAAGGGCGCCATTGCGGTGATCCCGAACAATCCATCGCGGGCATCGAAATATCCGCTCGACCACGACCTCTACGCCCAGAGGTACCTGATCGAATGTTGCTTTTCAAAGCTCAAGCAATTTCGCCGCGTCGCAACCCGCTACGAGAAAACCGCCAGAAACTACCTCGCTGTCATCACCATCGCCGCAATCGTCCTGTGGATCAGATAACTGTCCACAGGACCTAGAGCGGCTGGCTGGTCCTGTTCGAAGACGGTGGAATCGAACCAACATTGCTTCTGAGACGCCCTCGATGAATCCAGCGCCCCAAAAGCCTATCCGAAGACCAGCTCTGGAAGGACGGCTTCCCATTCGTCGCGGCGGATGCTGCTGTGGTATTGTTCCTCATTGTCGCTTTTGCGCCAGCGGATGACGGCGCCGATTTCACCGCGCAGGAAGGTCAGGCCTTCGGGTGGCGAGAAGGCGCTCGACATGCGGCCA
Organism: Paracoccus amoyensis; assembly: GCF_014490725.1. Lineage (GTDB taxonomy): Bacteria > Pseudomonadota > Alphaproteobacteria > Rhodobacterales > Rhodobacteraceae > Paracoccus > Paracoccus amoyensis. The sequence goes on along the minus strand of NZ_JACOQL010000006.1, from coordinate 78,676 downwards.
AGCGAATTGCCGTCCCGATCGCGAATGAACCAGCGGCCTTCGTTGCAAATCAGTGCTACCGGGTCGCCGACCTCGCAGGTGGCAATGGCGCCAAGCGAAGGATCGCCATCTCCAAGCCGCCCGGCCCAGGACAGATCGACCAGCTTCATGTCGGGCATGACATATTGCTCGGACCGACCCAGAAGCGCGCTGCAATCGGGCGCGACCTCCCGTCGCAGCAGATCCTCATGCGACGCGAGGAACGGGTGCGCGCCTTCGGCCATCACGGCCAGACTGCGTCGGGCGCGGGTTATGGCGACATAGAACAGGCGGCGCGGGGCATCGGCATCCTCGCCCTTGGACGGTCTGTCCCAGCCGCCGTCCAGAATGATGACACCGTCGAATTCCAGCCCCTTGGCCCGATGCGCGGTCAAGAGCAGCAGCCCCCGCTGCTCGCCCCGAGTGTCGCGCGACCATTCGGCAAACCATTCAATGAGGTCCGGAACGGGAATGGTCTTCTCGGCGATCTCGCGCGCGAGCCCGGCAATGCCTTCGGCGATCAGGCCGGTCCAGCGGTTTCCGGGATGCCGGTTCAGGCATTCCAGTATACCCGCAATTCCCAATCGGGCGGCGGGATCCTCCCTCAGTGTGGCGATGAAATTCTGCATCTCGCGCAGGCGCCAGATATTGGGCAGGCTCTCATTGGCCATCTTGACCGGAATGCCCATGGCCTCGGCATAGGCGCGGACTGGCCCCAGCCCCTTCCAGTCGCGTGAGATGATGGCGGTGCGCGACCAGTTCCATTCATCGGGATCAAGACGAGCCTGGCGCAGTAGTTCATCCACCGCCGCGACGGCCTGCGGCGCCCGCCCAGGCGGGCAATGCAAAAGCTGAACCCGGCCCTGCGCAACCGGATCGGATTGCGCCATCTGCCCACCCGGCGGTAACCGTCCGCGATTGCGGTCAATGCTGATCGCCTGATCCGCCTTCATACGTGAAGATGCTGGCGCAATCGCGCGGTTCGCGGCTTCAATGATGTGGCGGGTCGAGCGGTAATTCTCGATCAGATATTCCGGCCTCGCCCGGTAATCCTCCTCGAACCTGCGGATGAAGCCGACCGAGGCACCGGCGAAGGCATAGATATTCTGATCGTCATCGCCCACCGCAAACAGGCTGAGCCGCAGATCGGGATCCTCCAGCGAGCGCCCGGCGACGGCCGCGATCAACGCATATTCCTCGGGGCCGATATCCTGATATTCATCGACCAGAATCCAGCGATAGCCCTGGATCAGCGCGTCGCGCTGCGCCTCGGCCTCGGCCCTGCTCAGCCCCTCGCCGTTCAATTGCCGCACCGCCTCCATGACGATGCCGTCGAAATCGCGATCATCCCCCGATGCGCCGACGAAACTGGCGCCGACCAAGCGCATCGCCAGTGCGTGGCAGGTCGAGACGGTGACGAAGGCGGCATCGTCACCGATCAGGTGGCGCAGTCGGGCGCGGATCTCGGCAGCGGCGTGGCGGTTATAGGCCAGCACCAGAATGCCGCGCGGATCCTCGCGCCGGACCCGGATCAGGTATGCGATACGATGGACCAGAACCCGGGTCTTGCCCGAGCCGGGGCCAGCAAGCACAAGCACATTGGTCTGCTCGCGGTCATCGGCGACGATCTTCTGCTGGACCGGGTTGCCCAGATCTTCGACGATGGATTTCCACGAGGCGCCGGTGGTCTGGCGCCGCAATTCGGTGCCGCGACCGGGCAGCCATTTTTTCTGAAACGTGTCGCGGTCAAGAACGAAATAATCCTCGGACAGCTTCTGCGCCTTATCGATGGCGGCAAGACCCTGCTCGGCATAGGCCGCCATGACATGGGTCTGGATGGTCTGTTCAGAATAATGTTCTTCCAGCGGAGTGAAATGCTCGACGGTGAAAAGGTCGCGCCCCGGGCGCAGATGCAGGGTCATGGCGGGCCGGAATACCGTCAACCCCTTGCCCAGCGTCACCACCTCCTGCTCGTGCAGCCACAGAAGCGCACGCTCCATCAGCTTGTTCATGTCCTTGACGGCGCCGCGCAGCAAAGCGTCGCCAGTCAGGCTTGCCAGCAGATCGCCCATGGTGGTTTCAACCTGAATATCCTTGCCGCGCGTGCCCTTTGCAACCTTGCCGGTCAGATGCGCCAGCAGCAATTCTGCACCCTGACGCCTAATCTCCGCGGTCTGGTCAACGACCGGCCACGAGCGTTGCAGCCTGACCATCAACGTATTGCGCGAGGCCTTGCGCAGGTGAAGGTTCCCGCGCCCGCCTTCCTGATCGCGACCATCGCGCGCCATGCCGCGCAGCAGCTTTTCGACGATATCGGGCCGCGCGCCGCCATGGCCCCGGTCGCGCAGAGCCTGGCAGGTCTCGGCCAGATGCAGCGGCATCGGTGCGTCGCCATCGGCATCGGGTGCAGTCTCGCGCATCAGGGCGATCAGGTCGGCCTCAAGCTCTGCAGCCTGCATGAAGCGGCTTTGCGAATGCCCCTCCACGCCGACATGGACGAAGACCGTCACCGCCAGATCGTTACGCGCGATGCCAAGCGCCTCCAGATCGGCCATGGCCTTGTTCAGCGCTGCCCCGCTTAGCCCACTGACGCCGGTCAACTCGTCGGTGGAAATCCCCTGATCCGGCGGCGCGTTCATCAGATGGCGCACGATGTCCAGCAACTGCTTTTGCCGCGTGCCAGTAATCGCGGCGCGTTCAAGGATCGCCTCGACCTCTTCCAGCTTGCGAATGCGCAACAAGGACGGAAAGACCTGTACCCGATTTTCCTCGCGGCTTAGCAGCGTTGCTTCCTCCAGCCAGGATACGGCGGTCTTGACGCGAGTATCGTCGGCGGCGCTGTCGCGCTCGAATTCCTGATCGCGCTCGGCGCGGACAATCTCGCCCGAAGTTGCCACGACGTCGCCAGTCTTCGCGGTTTTCTCGTTCAGCCGCCGCAGCGCCTTGAGGATCGCGCCAATCTCGTGCCGCGCCAGCCGCGAACGCGCTGAAAGCGAGAATTGCCGCTCGACATCCTCGCCCGAGAACAACAGCACGCAATCAGCATGTTCGCGGTCGCGACCCGCCCGCCCAGCCTCCTACAGATAGTTTTCCAGTGATCCGGGAATATCGCCATGCACGACCAGGCGGATATCGGGCTTGTCGATCCCCATGCCGAAGGCGTTGGTCGCAGCGATGATCCGCAATTCGCCGATGCGGAAGCGTTCCTGAACGTCGCGCTTGGCCTCGGCCGTCAGCCCGGCATGGAAATGTTCGGCAGCGAGGCCCTGCTGCTTCAGGAATTCCGCCACCCGCTCTGTCGCGCTGCGCGTCGCACAATAAACCACAGCACCCGAGGCCCCCTCGGCCGGCAGCTTGGCCTCGATCACGTCCAGAATATCGGCCAGCTTGGTGCCCTTCTGCGTTTCGCGCACCTCGAAGGACAGGTTGGTGCGCACCGCGCCGCCGTCCAGCAGCAAGAGATCGAGGCCCAGCCGGGACCGAAAGTGCTCGCGGATATCCGTCACCACTTCAGGCCTGGCCGTCGCCGTCAGGCAGAGGACCGGTGCGGGTGGCGCATCGCCCGAGGATTCCCTGATGAACCGGCCGATATAGCGGTAATCGGGCCGGAAATCGTGGCCCCATTTCGACACGCAATGCGCCTCGTCCAGCACCCAGAGCCCGATCTCGCGCTGTTTCAGGACAGACCGCACTGAGGTGCTGCGCAGCTGTTCGGGCGAGATCAGCAGCATCGCCGCATCGCCCATCCGCACCCGATCGAGCGCGTTCTGCCGTTCGGGCATCGACAGCATGCCGTTGATGGTGATCGCCGAGGATATCCCCGCCCGCTCCATCCCCTGCACCTGATCCGACATCAGCGCGACCAGCGGCGAGATGACTACGGTCAGCGCGCCAGTCTTGTCGAACTTGGTCAGCGCCGGGATCTGATAGCAGACCGATTTACCCGTCCCCGTCGGCAGGATGCCGAGGATGCTCTGGCCGCCCATAGCCTCGGAAACGATGCGTTCCTGCAAGGGGCGGCCGGTCTGCGGGTCGGCGGGTTGCGGGCGAAAGGCGTCAAAGCCGAACCAGCGGCTCAGCGCGCGGCCGGGATCACTGTGTTCGCGGCACCAGCTGCAATCGAGACTGTCGCAGGCGGTATCGCGCAGGTCCCGCACGATGCGCGCCGCATCCCGAAACTGCATCCGCACCCAAGGCGGCATGACGGAATCGCCGCCCGCGACAGAGATCCAGGACAGCGCATAGGCGAGCGGCCATCCCAACTTTGGGTCGGCCAGCCAGTCGAAGACTTTTCCAACCCGCGTTTCACAGGCATGTCCCGCCAGCAGCTTGCGGATCGCGTCATGCGCGACGGTCGCAGAGGGCCGGCCAGCACGGCGAACCAGCCTGAACAGGGCGTCAAAACCGGCGGAAGTCTCGCTCCGCGTGGTCAGGAAATGATAGGCGGTCAGCGCGTCGGGCGCTTCTGCGTTCAGCTGTCGAAGGGCCTCAAGCTGGTTGCCCAGCACCTCGAAAACCAGCTGCGCATCCAGTTCCGGGTCGTTCACATGACCTGCCTGCAAGCGCCCGTCGTGATAGTGCTTGACCAGATGGTGATAGGGGTTGCGCGGAAAGGCCAGCGGGTTCAGCCACAGCGTGTCAATCGGTGCTTGCGCCAGCGTCGCCAGCCGGTGCCGCGCCGCCGCCAGATGCGGCAGATCGTGGCGCAGGATATTGTGGCCGATCAGATGATCTGTCCGGCCGAGCGCCGTTTCCAGCCGGTCCAGCGCCTCGGTCAAGGCGCCCCGCCGGGAGACAATGGCCGGGGCATCGTCAGGCCGGACCGCCGCAAGCGCGAATATCTGGGCGGATTTCGGATCGACCTCCAGATCGACGGAAATGCAGCGCCCCAGAAATTCGCGGAAATCTTCATTCATTCAGACGGGCGTCCGGCATTGTTTTAAGTTTATGTTCCCGGTGATCGTCGTGAGAATAGTTGGCGGGGTCAATAGAGTGTGGCTCGGAGACGCAATGGGCATCTTCGTCATCGCCAGTTTCATACTCAATTTAGCCGCGATGCGCTGCCCATCCTGAAAAGCGGTCGGTCAGCCGATTGAACCGCCCCGGGTTTACCGGAGAGTTTCAGATCCTGTATCAACTTGCTCTGCCCGCGCCGTCACAAAGCTGCTCCTCGGACCCCACCTCTCGCTAAGACCTGGCGGGCACAGAACAGTCAGATAACGCGTCGCAACGTGAGGCACCGACCAACGCGTGTAGCATAAAAAGGGCCTGCCACGCATATGACAGACCCACCAGTGCGCTGACCCGGATCAGACGAATGCGCCGATGCCGGTCAATCCGCGACCTACAATCAGGGCGTTGATCTCTCGCGTACCCTCGTAGGAGTAGATTGCTTCGGCATCGGCGACGAAGCGACCGACGTTTTCTTCCAGCAGTATGCCATTGCCGCCCAGCAGTTCTCGCGCCAGCCCGACCGTCTCGCGTGCGGATACGGTGCAATAAAGCTTGGCCAGCGAGGCCGCTTCCTCGCTGCCCTGCCCCTGTTCTTCCAACTGGCTCAGCCGGTGGCACAGCGTCATCGAGGTGGTGACCCCCGCCAGCATCTTCACAAGCTGATCCTGCACCATCTGAAAGCCGCCGATGGGCCGACCGAACTGCTTGCGCTTTTTGGCATAGGCAAGCGCATGTTCGAAGGCACCAAGCCCGCAGCCCACCGCCTCCCAGGCGACGAAGCCGCGGGTCATGCGCAGCACCCGCGCGGTATCGGCGAAGCTGTTGGCACTTTCCAGCTTGTTGGCATGGGGCACGCGGCAATCGGTCAGGGTGATCATGGCATTCTGCACGACCCGCAGGGCGATCTTGTTCTTCATCACCTCGGTCGCAAAACCCGGGGTGCCCTTTTCGACGACGAAGCCCTTGACCTGGCCGTCATCGACATCGCGCGCCCAGATCACGTTGATATCGGCGAATGTGGCATTGCCGATCCAGCGCTTGGCACCGTTCAGCACCCATTCATCGCCCTCGCGCCGGCAGGTCGTCATCAACCCGCCAGCCGCGCCCGATCCGACCTCGGGCTCGGTCAGCCCGAAAGAGCCGATCTTTTCCATCCGCGCCATCGCCGGCAGCCAGCGCTGCTTCTGTTCCTCGGATCCGCAGAGATAGATCGAGCCCGCCGACAAACCGCCATGAACCCCCATGAAGGTCGCGATCGAACAATCGACCCGCGCGATTTCCAGCGCGATGAACCCGTCCAGCAGCGGCGAGCGGCCGCGAAAGCCGTAACCGTGATAGGACGCGCCAGCGATGCCCAGCTTGGCCATTTCGGGGATCAGCTGGCGCGGAAATTCGGCGCGGGTCCAGTAATCGTTGATGATGGGCGCGACATGTTCGGCCAGAAAGCCCCGCAGTTCCGCCAGCAGCGCCTGATCCTCGGCGGGCAGGGTTTCACGCAGGCGATAGAAGTCGCCGGGCCAGTTTTCGGTGGTGTCGTTCATCTTCTCCTCCTTGGTTGTGCCGGCTGTCCGGTCACTGCTGGTTGCGGCATGGCGCGAATTGCCAAGCCTGCGGTGCCGCCCTATCCTTCTCCATCCGGTCTGGGAGGGAGCGGTGAAGACGGGGCGCTATTACGTTCGGGCAACGAAGCTGGCCGGCCTGCCCCAGATGGCGGCCGGGCGGGGCGTCGATCTTGCCGCGCAGATGCTGGCCGTGGGGCTCGATCCGGCGGCGCTGCGACACCCGGAAATGATCATCGACTATCGCGGCTTCCGCGACCTGCTGCATGGCTGCGCGGTCGCCTGGGATCTGCCCGATATCGGCATCCGTATGGCGGATTATCAGGCCATTGACTTTCTTGGCCCGGTGGCGCTGGTGACGCGGATGGAACGGACCGCCCGCGGCGCGCTGAAGGCGATCATCGCCAATCTGGTGATCTACAGCAACGCCACCGTCATGGCGCTGGAAGAAGGTGGCGACACCGCCACGCTGGTCCTGAACCGGCGCGGAGATGCGCCCGACGGGCGCGAGAATGCCGAGCTGATCATGGCCCAGGGCAAGATTGCGCTGGATGCGATTTCGGGGATGCGCCTGCCGCTGATCGAGGCTGCCTTCATCCATGGCAGGGGTGCCTCGTCCCGCGCGGTCGCGACCTTCTTCGACTGCCCGATCCGCTATGATCAGGGGCGGAACGCGCTGATCTTTGACCGCGCGCATCTGGACCGCCCGATCGAGAAAAGCGACCTCGCCTATCACGACCTCATCAGGCGCTATCTGGCTGATACCCATGCCGAGCTTGCAAAAGGTGCCACCGACGCGGTCCGCGCCGAGATCGCCCGGCAGATGGAATTCGGCCAGTGTACGCTGGAAAGCGTGGCCTATGCGGTGCGCATGACCCCGCGCAGCCTGCAACGGCAATTGCGGGGCGAAGGCACGTCGCTGCGCGAGCTGGTCGATGAATGGCGCCGGGATCGGGCGCTGTCGATGGTGACGAATACCCGCCTGCCCCTGTCCGAGATCTCGCAGGCGCTCGGCTATTCCGAACAGAGCGTCTTTTCCCAGGCCTTCCGGCGCTGGTTCGGCAATGCCCCGCAGAAGCTGCGCTCGGGCGGCGCGGCTGCCGATGGTTGACGCCCGGACAGACCCGGCACCATCGCCCCCGAAAGCCAAAACCCCTCCCATCCCCTGCACTGCCCTCCGTTCAGACTGCGCCCCGCCATGCATCCGGCGGATGCAACAAACCTAGCGCGAGCGGTGCGGATCGGCTTGGGATCAGGCGCGAGGAATTTGAGATTGCGCGCCAGGCCCAAGCATCACTTTGTCCTCGCCGCGCCGGTCATCAGGTTGAACAGGCTCTGCATCTGATCGAACCCGGCGCTGCCCGGCATCCATGCCTTCATCATCTCGGCCGGGTCCATGGCCTTGACCGCGCCCAGCATGCGGTCGCGGATCTCGGCCATCATTTCCTCCTGCATGGGCTGGACATCGGGCAGGCCCAGAAAGCTGCGGGCTTCTTCGGGGGTGCAGTCGACTTCGATGGTGACTTTCATGTATTCGCTCCTCCTCAGGTCAAAATGGCGTTCAGCGCGAACAGCGCGCCGCCGATCAGCGCGCCAAGCACCGCGCCATTGATGCGAATATAATGCAGATCAGAACCGATCTCTGCCTCGAAGCGTGCGTTCAGTTCTTCGGGCTTCCAGCCCGCAATGACATCGGCGACGTAATCGGCAATCGCCGGGCGCAGATCGCCGATCACCTGCGCGGCCAGTTCGGCCGTGCGCGCATCCAGCGCCGCGCGGATGGCCGGATCGGCGGCGCTGCGGATGGCGAGGTCACGGATCATCCCGGCCAGGGGCGCAGCGAAGGTGTCGGGGTCTTCGGCCAGCCGGGTCTCCAGACGGTCGCGCAGCGCCGCGCCCAGACGCAAAGCCGCCGCGTTCAGCGCGCCCGACCGGATCAGCACCTCGCGCCCCTCGCCCACGGCGCGGGTCAGGGTGCCATCGGTGGCAAGCTGATCGACCATGGCGCTGAAGGCCTGTTCCAGATCGCGGCGCAGTTCGGAATCCTGCCTTTGCAATTCGTCCAGCAGCGACAGCACCCCGGCCACGACCGCATTGGCCAGCCGCCGATCCACGGCCGAGGCGATCCACCAGCGGCTTTGTGTCTGCACCAGATCGGCGGCGATGTCGCGGTTCTGGTCGATGGCGCGCTGCAACAGGACCAGCACCTCGGCCAATGCGGTGCTGCGCATTCCCTCTTTCACCAGCCTCGCCAGCGCAGCGGCAATCGCCGGATCATGGGCGTCGCTTTCAGCCTGCGCGCGCAGCCAGCGCCGCGACCGGGCAAGCGCGCGTGGCGAGGGATCCTGTTCCAGCAGGTGCCGCATGATCCGCGTCACCTCATGCGAGATAAGCGCCGCGTTTTCCGGGGCGCTCAGCCATTCCAGCGCATAGGAGCCGGGGCGCAACGCGATCAGCCGCACCTGAAGGCTGGCGGGTTCAAGAAAATGCGTCTGGAAGAACTGCCCGACATTGCGCGCCGCGCGCTTCTGGTTCCGGGGCAGCAGCGCGGTATGCGGAATCGGCAGGCCCAAGGGGCGGCGAAACAGCGCCTCGACCGCGAACCAGTCGGCAAGGCCGCCGATCATCCCGGCCTCGGCCATGGACTGAATCAGCCGGGTCAGGCCGGTATCGGGGAGGAAATGCGTGGCGACAAAGATCAGGGCCATCAGGCCCAGCACGCCCGAGGCCAGACTGCGCGTGCGCCGCAGGGCCATCTGCGGCGCGTCGCCCGGTTCCAGACTGGCCGCGGTCATCTGCTGGTCCGGGCCGATTCATGGTCCAGAATGAACTGTTCCACCATGTGCGCCGTCATCTCGGGCTGGGTCAGGATGAACAGGTGGCCGCAATCGACCACCTTCAGCCGGGCATCGGGCAGCCGCTTTGCCAGCAGCCGGCCATTCACCTCTGGCACGATGGGATCGTCGGCGCCCATGACGATCAGCACCGGGATCCTGATCTGCGGCAGCCACAGCCAGCTTGTCCAGCCGGCCCCGGCCAGCAGCTGATACAGATACCCGCGCGAGGTGCCCGGCCGCAGCGCGTCGATATGTTCGGCCAGAAGCGCGCGGTCCAGCCGGAACATGCCGCCATAGATGTCGGGGCCGACCTCGCGCATGTAATCCGGATCGGTATAGCGGCGCGGGGTCGCCATCTTCGTCAGCACCTTGAGATTGCCGGGAACCATGACGAACCCGGCCGAGGTCGCGGCAAGGGTCAGCGACCGGCAGCGTTCGGGGTGGTCGCGAACGAATTGCTGCGCCAGCGCCCCGCCCCAGGACACGCCGAAGACATCGACCGCGCCGATGCCCAGCTGATCCAGAAGCCGGCCAGCCAGCCGCGACAGCCAGCTGAACCGGTAGGGCAGATGCGGCGCGGGCGAGCCGCCGACGCCGGGCACGTCGAAGGTCAGGATGCGCATATGCCGGAAATGGGCGGCGAAAGGCGCGACCGATTCGAGGCTGGCACCGATGCCGTTGAACAGCAGCAGCACCCGTTCGGCATCGGCCGGCCCCATCAGCGCATAGCGCAATTCCTGCCGGCCGATACGTGTGGTCCTGATATCGGTTTTGCTTTCCATCGCCTGCCTCGCTTTCTTCGCAGCGCTCTCAGGCCGCCATCAGGACATAGGTTCCCGGCGCGTCGACGCCCGGCTGATGCGCCTTCGACCCCAGGGTCTTGGGCGCAGCGACCTTCTCGCCGCCGTGACCGGCCAGCCATTCGGCCCAGTGCAGCCACCATGTGCCCTGATGCTCCTCGGCCCCGGCCAGGAATTCCTGCGGCGTGCCGGGATTGGCGCTATTGGTATAGTAGCGCGCCTTGGGATTGCCGGGCGGGTTGATCAACGACTGGATATGACCCGACTGGCTAAGCACATATTGCCATGTGCCGCCCAGACCGTTCGTCGTCAGATAGGTGCCGTCCCAGGGGGTGATGTGATCGCTTTCGCCGCCCAGAACCAGCGTGTCGCAGGTGATCTGGCCCAGCTCCAGCTTGTGGCCGCCGATGGTCGGGCCGTTGCCGCCGGTCAGCCCGCCGAATTCCAGCAGGTCCATCATGTCGCCATGCAGCGCCGCCGGCAGGTTGGTGGTATCGGCGTTCCAGTAGAGGATGTCGAAAGCCTGCGGATCCTTGCCTAGCAGGTAATTGTTCACCCAATAGGCCCAGATCAGATCATTGGGGCGCAGCCAGGCAAAGGCACGTTCCAGATCGCTGCCGCCCATCACCCCTTTCGAGCGCGAGAACAGCCGGGCAAGCTCCAGCGTTTCCAGATTGGCGAACAGCCCCATCGAGGTGTCCTTGTTGCCCGCCACGTCAAGGATCGCGACCAGCACGGAAAAGCTTTCCGCCCGCTTGATGCCGCGCGCCCCCCACAGCGCGATGGTCAGCGCCGCCGTGATCCCGCCCGAGCAGGCACCGACAAGGTTCAGCCTGTCGGAACCAGAGATCTCGCAGGCCACTTCCGAGGCGCGATCCAGCGCCTCGACATAGCTTTCCATGTCCCAATCCGCCTGTTCGGCGGTCGGGTTGCGCCAGCTGACGATAAAGACCTGATGGCCCTGCGACAGCAGGAATTCGACGATGGACCGGCCCGGTGCCAGATCCCAGATATAGAATTTGTTGATCTGCGGCGGGACGATGAAGATCGGGGTCTTGTAGACTTCGGGCGTCGCGGGCTGATACTGGATCAGTTCCAGATGAGGCTCGGTATGAACGACCTTGCCAGCGGTGGTGCCAATATTCTCGCCCACCCGGAACTTCGTCTTGTCCACCATCGAGGGCAGGCCGTTATTGCCCGCCATGTCCTCAACGAAGTTCTGCAAGCCGGCGATCAGGTTGTTGCCGCCCTGTTCCAGCGTCGCCTTCATCGCAGCCGGGTTGCCCCCCAGCGTATTCGTCGGTGCCAGCGCATCGGTGAAAAGATTCGCCACCAGCTTGACCCGCAGCTTGTCGCGGGCGGGCACATCCAGCGCATCGACCCAATTGTCGATGCCGCGCTGCCAGGCCAGATAGGTCTGCATCAGCACCCGATAGCCGGGATTGCTGGCCCAGACCGGATCCTTGAAGCGCTTGTCGCCCTTGTCGGCTTCCAGTTCGGACGCCCCGGCAAGGCTTCTGGCGATTTCCTGATTCAGCGCCATGATGCCGCTCAGCGCGGTCATCGGCTGGCTCAGCATCTTGACGTAGAAGCGCGCGGCCGACTGGGCCAGATCCGTCGCGGTTTCAATACGATTGCGTGCCATTGGTTCCTCCTATCCCATAACCAGCGCCAGCACGTCGCCGATGATCGCGGGCTTTTCCGAGCCCTCGATATTCAGCACGGCGGACAGGCGCAGAAGCTGGCCTTTCGGTCCCTTGTCCTCGATCTCCTTCAGGACAAAGCTGGCGGTGACGCGGGCACCGGCCGGGACGGGCGCAAGGAAGCGCACATTGTCCAGCCCGTAATTGATCGCGCCCGCAGCATCGGCGGGCACGATGCCCGCCTCCTGCACGGCCGAGGCCAGTAGCGACAGCGTCAGAAAGCCATGCGCCACCGGGCCGCCAAAGGGGCTTTCCGCGCGGGCCCGTTCGACATCGACATGGATCCACTGATGGTCGCCGGTGATCCGGGCGAAGTCGTTGATATCGGACTGGCTGATGGTGACGGGTTCGGTCGCGCCGAAATCATGGCCGACGAAATCCTTCAGCGTCCGGGTGCTGTAATTGTTCGGTATGGTCATGGTCACGTCCTCAGCCTTCCGCCAGCTTGCGCAGCTCGCGGCGCAGGATCTTGCCAACGTTGGATTTGGGCAGCGCGTCCACGAAGACGATCTGGCGCGGCACCTTGTAGCCGGCGAGTTCGGTGCGGCAGTGGGCGATGATGTCATCGGCGCTTGCCTCGGCGAAGGGGGCCTTGACGACATAGACGCGCAGCGCCTCGCCGGTCTTATCGCTCGGAACACCGATACAGGCGCATTCGGCGACGCCATGGGCGGCGGTGACGGTGGCCTCGATCTCGTTGGGATAGACGTTGAAGCCCGAGACGATCACCATGTCCTTCTTGCGATCGACGATCTTCACGAAGCCGCCCGCGGTCAGCATGCCGACATCGCCGGTCTTGAAATAACCGTCGGGCGTGAAGGCCGAGGCATTGGCCTCGTCATTGTTCCAGTAACCGCGCATCACCTGCGGCCCCTTGGCGCAGATCTCGCCCGCCTCGCCTTCGGCCACTTCGCGGCCCTCATCGTCGATCAGCTTGATATCGGTCGAGGGGACCGGCAACCCGCAGGTTTCGGTGAATTCGGCGACCGACATCGGGTTGATGCACAGGATCGGCGAGGTCTCGGACAGGCCGTAACCTTCCTTGATATGCTTGCCGGTCAGCGCCTTCCACTTTTCCGAGGTGTCGCGGATCACCGCCGCACCGCCACCGATGGCGACCTTCAGCGCCGAGATATCGACATCCTTCATCGCCGGGCTGGCCAGCAGCAACTGGAACAGCGTGTTCACGCCGGGGATGACGGTGAATTTCGCGTTGCGGATCGCGCCGATGAAAGCGTCGGTGTCGCGGGGGTTCGGGATCAGAATGACCTTCGCGCCGACCGTCATAAGGCATGCATCACCATCAGTCCGAAGATGTGATACAGCGGCAGCGCCATCACCAGCACCTCGCGGCCCGGCTCGACCGCTTCGGGCATATGGGCGGTGAACTGCTGGACATTCGCGACCAGATTGCGATGGCTCAGCACCGCGCCCTTCGATGGGCCGGTGGTGCCACCGGTATATTGGAAGAACAGCGTATCATCGCCGGTCAGCTCGACCGGTTCCAGCACCAGCCCGGTGCCTTCGCTCAGCACATCGGCAAAGCGGACCGCATCCGTCAGGCGTGGATCGCGGGGCGGCGTCGGGATCGCGACCCCGGCGGCATCGCCCAGATCAACCGTGATGACGGTCCTGACCGGGGTTTCGTCGATGATTTCGGCCAGCGTCGGGGTCGAGCCGGCAAAGATGATGATCGTTTCCGCGCCCGAATCCTGCAGCTGGTGGCGCAGCTCATGCGGGGTATAAAGCGGGTTCACATTGACCTGTGCCGCACCGGCGCGGTGAATGCCCAGCATGGCCACAGGAAAGGCGAAGATATTGGGCGACATCAGCGCCACCCGGTCACCGCGCTTGACGCCCAGACGCTGTTGCAGCCAGGCGGCGACGGCATCGGCGGCGCGGTCCACCTCGGCATAGGTCATGGTCCGGCCGAAACATTCAAAGGCGGGCTTGTCCGCATATTCGGCGCAGGCCTTGCTGAACAGCGCGACGGTCGACGGATAGACATCGGCGTCGATTTCGCCAGGCACGCCGGATTCGTAGCTTCTGGTCCACGGGCGATTCATCTTTGCTCCTCCCACAAAGGTTCTGGATTGGCCCGGCCGAAGCTTTCGCCAGCCGGGCCCTGCGATCAGGCCGCCTTGTCCTGCTTCAGCAGCGCGGTGAAGGGCTCGATCACCTCTTCGGTCTTCTCGCGGGTCAGATCGGCAAGTTCCTTGGCCTGCGCGGTCGCGGTCTCGACGCGGTGCTGAACCCATCCGGCCTGCAGTTCGGCAACCTCGCGGATGCTGCGGGCGTCCAGCGTCGCTTTCGCATGCTGCCCGAATTCGGCGACGGTTTCGCGGCCAAAGCCGGCAATGGCGCTGCCAAGGGCGACGATGCCAGAAACATAGGCCTTGCCGCTGGCGCCGAACGCGCCGGAAACGAGGCCCGCATTCGCACGCACATCGCCCAGTGCGGCGGTGACGCGGGTCGAGACCGGGGCTTTGTCGGCGGCTTTCTTCGTGGTCATGATCTCTCTCCAATGGATTCGGTTGTCGATGCGCTTTTTTCGCAGCTGCCGCATTCCTGCGCTTGAGGCGAAGCGATAAAAATTTGAGCTAGCGCGCCAATATCGGCACTGCACGGCATGCAGCCGAGAACTTGGGCGGCCCCGTCGCCGCCTGCATCCAGTCACCGCATATGCGCAACCGTTGTCTGAAGAAGCTGAAGCAGACCAATTTGGCGCGTGAAATCCAAAATCTGCGCGCCTGCGGCAAAGTATCGGCTCAGAAATCGGGCATGATGGCGGGATAGGCCGATGCTGACTGAAGACCACCAGAGGCTTGAATTTACCGAAGCGCCCGATGAGCGGCGGAATAGGCGATGGGGAGATAATCTTGGAGAAATTCGACTGTGACTATCTGATTGTCGGATCAGGCTTCGGCGGGTCCGTTTCCGCATGTCGGCTGACAGAAAAAGGCTATGATGTTGTGGTGCTGGAACAGGGGCGCCGCTGGACGCCCGACAACCTGCCAAAGACCAACTGGAAATTCTGGGACTATCTGTGGAAGCCCAGTCTGAGGCTTCGGGGCTTTCTGAACCTCGCACTGTTCCGCCATGTTCTGATCCTGCACGGCAATGCGGTCGGCGGCGGATCGATTACCTATGCCCAGACCCTGCTGGTGCCGCCCGATTCGGTCTGGAACGAGGGCGATTGGGCCGATCTTGATGATTGGAACAAGGTCATGCCGCAGCATTATACGACCGCCAAGCGGATGCTGGGCGTCACCGAGAACCAGCGGCCATCGGCAGCCGACTGGAAGCTGAAGGACATGGCAAAGGCCGGTGGCATTGAGGACAGCTTTTATCTGACCGATGTCGGCGTCTTCTTTGGTGACGAAGGCGATGCGCCCGGCACTGAATATCCCGACCCCTATTTCGGCGGCGAGGGACCGGCCCGCAATTCCTGCAACAGCTGCGGCGGCTGCATGGTCGGCTGCCGCTATAATGCCAAGAACACGCTGGACAAGAATTACCTTTATCTCGCGGAAAAGCGCGGGGCGCAGGTCCATGCCGAAACGAAAGTGGTGGACATCCGCCCACTGGGTGGCGCCGCAGATGGCGCGCAGGGATACGAGGTGGTTTCCGAACCGACCTGGGGGCGCGGTCCGAAACGGACATGGCGCGCGCGCAATGTAATCCTTGCGGCATCGTCGTTGGGGACGCAGAATCTGCTGTTCAGGCTGAAGGAAAAAGGCTCGCTGCCGCGCATTTCCGATGATCTGGGCAAGCGTGTCCGCACCAATGCCGAATCGATTCTCGGCATGCGCTACCCCGGATCCAAGCAGGATCTCTCGACCGGGATCGCGATCGGATCGGGCATCTATATCAACGAGCATACCCATATCGAGGCGGTGCGCTATCCGCGCGGATCGAACCTGATGAGTGGGCTGTCCACCGTCCTCACCGGCGGCAGGCCGGGCATGACGCGTCCGCTGGCATGGCTGGGCGCATTGGGGAAACTGCTGGTTACCAGGCCGATCACCGGCATGAGAAGCCTGCTGCCGCGGCATTTCGCGAATGAGACGGTCCTATTCCTGGTCATGCAGACCATCGACGGACATCTGGATTTTCGCATGACACGGCCATGGTACTGGCCCTTCATGCGCAAGATGGCATCGCATGGGGACCGGATCCCGACCTTCATTCCCGAAGCCAACGCATTCGCGAAAATGGCCGCTAAGGCGACCGGCGGCGTGGCGCTCAGTTCGATGTCGGAAATTCTGTTCAATGTTCCCATGACGGCGCATTGCATGGGCGGTTGCGGGATGGCCGATACGCCGGAAAAGGGGGTGATCGACCGCAAGAACCGGGTCTTCAACTATGAAAACCTCTATGTGATCGATGGCTCGACGATTTCGGCCAATCTGGGCGTCAACCCCAGCCTGACCATCACCGCGCTTGCCGAACGCGCGATGTCCTTCATTCCAGACCGCGACAATAACACCCGCGAGCTGCCGGAAGCAACTGCGCAGGCAGTCGCCAATTCCTGATCTGAAACAAAAGGGAACATTCAATGAGAAGCTCAATTTCCTGGCTGGCGCTGAGTACGATGCTGGCCTTTGCCGCCCCTTACGCAGCGACGGCGCAACAGCAGCCCGGTCAGGCCACCGAGGCCACGCGCGACGCGAATGCGTCGCTGCGCGAACTTCTGCCATTCGACGACAATCAGGCATTCGAGGATGCACGGCGCGGCTTCCTTGCCCCGCTGCCGTCCGAACCCGTCACGGATGCCGCCGGAGAACCCGCCTGGGATCCCGACAAGTTTGCCTTCCTGCGCGACAGCGCCGCCCCCGATACCGTAAATCCCAGCCTGTGGCGGCAATCACAACTGGTCGAGATCGGCGGCCTGTTCGAGGTGACAGAGGGCGTCTTTCAGGTGCGCAACCTCGACCTTGCCAACATGACCATCATCGAAGGCGAAACCGGGCTGACCATCATCGACCCGCTGATATCGGCTGAAACGGCCCGCGCCGCCCTTGACCTTTATCGCCAGACAAGGGGATCGGACCGGCCTGTTGTGGCGGTGATCTATACGCACAGCCATGTCGATCACTTCGGAGGGGTGCGTGGCATCGTCGATGAGGAAGACGTGCGCACGGGCAAGGTCAGGATCTATGCGCCGGAAGGCTTCATGGAACATGCGGTGGCCGAAAATGTTCTGGCGGGCAATGCGATGGCGCGCCGCGCCTCGTACCAGTTCGGCAACCTGCTACCGGCCGGACCGACCGGGCAGGTCGGAGCGGGCCTTGGCACTACGACCTCGACCGGGGCGGTCACGCTGATCGCGCCGACCAATGTGATCTCGGAAAGCGGGCATGTCGAGGTCATCGACGGCTGGACCTATGAATTCCTGATGGCCAATGGCTCGGAAGCGCCGTCAGAGTTCATTTTTTACATGCCTGAAAAGAAGCTGCTGAACGGTGCCGAAACCGCGTCCCATATGCTTCACAACACCTATACGCTGCGCGGAGCCAAGCTGCGCGATCCGCTTGCATGGTCGAAATACCTCAATCAGGCAATCGCGGCATGGGGCGACGATATCGAGATCCTCTACAACCAGCATCAATGGCCCGTTTGGGGGAACGAACGCGCCGTCGATCACCTGAAAAAGCAGCGCGACATGTATCGATATATCAACGATGAAACGCTTCGCCTCGCCAATCACGGCTATAACAAGGAAGAGATAGCCGAGATGTTCGCCCTGCCCGAGGCGATCGAGAAGAGCTTTTCGAACCGAGGCTATTACGGATCCTACAGCCACAATGTGAAGGGCACCTATGTCTATCACCTCGGCTGGTTCGACGGGAACCCGGCAACCCTGAACCCGCTGCCGCGAACCGAGGCAGCAAAGCGATATGTCGAGATGATGGGCGGTGCCGATGCGGTCATCGAAAAGGCGCGCGCATATTACGATCAGGGCGAATATCGCTGGGTTGCTGAGGTTATCGACAAGGTAGTCTTTGCCGATCCCGAAAATCAGCAAGCAAGGGAGCTGGGCGCCAATGCCCTGGAGCAGATGGGTTATCAGGCCGAATCCGGGGTCTGGCGCAATTTCTACCTGTCCGGCGCCCAGGAACTGCGCAACGGGGTGATGCAGCTGCCCGCGCCGAAAACACTGACCCCCGACACCCTGAAAGCGATGAGCCTGGAACTGTATTTCGATTATATGGCGGTGCGGCTGAACCATCCCGCCGCTGACAGGAAAACCATCGCCCTGAACTTCAGCTTCCCCGATATCGGCGAAACCTATGCGCTTGAACTGGGCAACGGGGTTCTGAACCACACGGCAGATCTTCAGCTTGAAAATGCCGATGCGGATATCACGCTGGACCGTGAGACCCTTGACAGGATCACGCTTGGCCAGATGACGATGCGGGATGCCGTCGCAGATGGGCAGGTCACAATCGAAGGCGATGCCGCCAAGCTGCAGGAGCTGATATCCTATCTGGATGAGTTCGACTTCTGGTTCGATCTGGTGACGCCCAAAACCGCGGGCGCCAACTGATCGCCGAAGCGTCAGGGCTTAACAAGAAACGGGCCGCGCCAGGATCTCTGGCGCAGCCCGACGGCCTTCAGGAACGCCGGGAAAGAACCGATGCGACCCTACGCGCCAAAGGCCCCCATGGCGGGCCCAGCTTCTCGAACACATTGATGAATCCGATCCTGAGAACCGAACGCGCATGGCTGAAGCGGCGAAATCCCTCTTGGCCGTGATAGCCGCCCATGCCGCTGGGCCCGATCCCGCCAAAAGCCATGTCGTCCTGCGCCACATGCAACAGCGTTCCGTTCAGCGTCACCCCGCCCGAGATCGCGCGGCCTAGAATCTTCTCCTGCGTCTCTTTCCGGGTGGTGAAGGCGTAAAGCGCCAGCGGGCGGTCGCGACCCGAGACAAAGGCCAGCGCTTCGTCAAGGTCGTCATAACCGATCACCGGCAAAATGGGGCCGAAGATTTCCTCGCGCATCAGCACCCCGTCCGCGGGCGCGTCGATAACCACGGTCGGCGCGATCTTCCGCCCGTTGCTGTCGCGGATTTCACCGGCGCTCAGCACGGTCGCTCCAGCTTCGCGGGCCTGATCGACGGCCTCGACAAGCCGGCGATAATGGCGGTCAGACACGATCGAGGTATAGTCGGGGTTCTGAGCGATATCGGGATAGCTGCGTCGGGCATGCGCAATGACCGAGGTTGCGAATTCATCGACATTGCGGCGCGGCACCAGCGCATAATCCGGCGCGATACAGGTCTGCCCAGCATTCAGGAACTTGCCGAAGGCGATGCTTCTTGCTGCTTTCTGAAGATTGTAATCCTCGCACAGGATCGCCGGCGACTTGCCGCCGAGTTCAAGCGTGACCGGCGTCAGATTCTCGGCCGCGGCCTGCATGACCTTGCGCCCGACCCCGGTCGAGCCGGTGAAGATCAGATGATCGAAGGGCAGACCGGAAAAGGCCTGCGCGACCTCAGCTCCGCCGGTGACGACATGGACCTCATCCTCACTGAAGGTCCGGGCGATGGTCTGCGCGAGCAGTTCGGAAAAGCGCGGGGTCAATTCCGAGGGCTTGATCATCGCGCGATTGCCGGCAGCAAGAATGTCCACCAGCGGACCCAGCGACAGAAACAGCGGATAGTTCCAGGGGGCTATGATGCCGACCAGGCCCAGCGGCTCGTGCCGGACCCATGCGCGGGCCGGCTGGAACGCGATATCGACATGGCGACGCGACGGCCGCATCCAGCCCTTCAGGTGTTTGCGGGCATGGCGAATGCCGTTCAGGACCAGCGTGACCTCAAGCAGTCGTGTTTCGTCGGCGGACCTGTTTCCGAAATCCTCTGAAATCGCCGCCACATAGGCCGCCTCATTCGCGCGCACCATGTCCCGCAGCTTTTCAAGCCGTTCCTTGCGCTCGGCAAGGGACGGCTCGACACTGCCGCGCGTCAATGCGTGTTGGGCGGCAAATACGCGCCGCATTTCTGTCAGGTTGTGTTCGGTCGCCGAGGGGGAGGTCATGCTCATCTTCGGTCCTTTTTTGCAGACGGGTGATGCCGCGATTATCTCATGCCTGCACCGTATCGACTTTGCCGCACGGGTACCAAATTTGACCTGACGCGCCAAACCGGGGCCAGCCACACCAGCGAGACAGGCGATTGCGGCGTCAGCAGGCGTGATCTATGCTGATTTCATAGGGGGAGGCGCGGGGGTTGGCACGCTTATTCACACGTGCAAGCAAATTGACCGGTATCGCAGATATCGCGCCCGACCGGGGTGATCTGCTGGCACATATGCGGGCGGTCGGAATCGAGGCCGATGCGCTGCGTAAGTCAGATATATCAATAGATTACGCTGCTTTCTGTGCGTTACTGCATAATTGTGCGGTGGCTTGGGACATGCCCGATATCGGTCTGCGCATGGCAGGGCTGCAAGGGCTTGACCTGTTGGGCCCCGTCGCGCTGGTCGTGCGCATGGAACGCACGTTCCGCTCTGCAATGAACGCAATCTGCGAAAACCTGATCATCCATTCTAACGCCATTTTGGCAGTTCTTGAAGAGACGCCGGGAACGGATACCGCGACAGTGGTTCTCGATATTCGCTCTGACATCCCCGATAGCCGTGAGAATACCGAGCTGATCCTGGCGCAGGCCAATGTTGTCATCGACGCAATCGCAGAAATGGATGTCCCGCTTGTCGAGGTCGCATTCCGGCATGCCAAAGGCGCCTCGGCCCCGGCTGTGTCGAAGTTTTTTGGCTGTCCGGTCCGTTATGGCGCTGAACGGAACGCGCTAAGTTTCGACCGGGACATACTCGACCTGGCCGTTCAGCGCAGCGACCATGCCTTTCACACGCTTATTCAGCGCTATCTGATGACCAGCAAAGCTGAGGTCGCATCGAATTTCGTCGACGAGGCGCGGCGCGAAGTTTCCCGGCAGATGGAGCTCGGAACCTGCACGCTTGAAAATGTCGCGCGTGGCCTGAAGATCAGCACGCGCAGCATGCAAAGGCAATTGCGCACCAATAACACGACATTCGGCGATCTGGTGGATGAATGGCGGCAGGACCGGGCACTTTCGCTGGTTCTCAACACGCGCCTTCCCCTGTCCGAAGTGTCGGGCGCCTTGGGTTATTCTGAACAGAGCGTGTTCACGAAGGCATTTCGTCGCTGGTATGGTATCGCGCCGCTACGCTACCGCACTGACAGTGACAAACTGATTGCCGTGCGGTGACCACGGGGCGGCAGCGAGGATGAGTTCCACGCGGACTGGCCGCGTGGAACGGGCTGGCAATTCCGCAGCCTGTCAGATCACGGTGTTACAATGTCGAACCAGAATTCGAATGTATCCAGCAATCCGACAAAATCTTCGACTTTCTGCACATCGCCGTCGACCGATGCAGAGCCGCTCTCGATTGCACCCATCAGCGTTGTCTCGCCAAGGTTGATTTGATCAAGTATCGCACGATCAAGCGTGACAGTGGCATTCGCCGCATCGTCCTGACGTCCCAATGTATAGTTCATCACCCCATTGGTTACGGTCACGACGAACTGTTCATCGACGTCAGGCATGACGAAATTCAGTGCAATTTCCTGGCCGACGGCCTCCGGGTGGTTCAACCTGACCGCCAGATAATCCAGATAGGTTTCAAGCGGCAGGTTTCTGATGATGTCCGGTGACGCGGTCGCGGGTGTGGCCGCCTCGACAACCCCGTCGCGCAATTCCTTCGCACCCGACAGGTAAAAATTGCGCCATGGGCCGCTTTCAGCCTGATACCCCATTTGCGTCAGTGCATCGGCCAGCAGGTTCTTGGCCTCTTCATTTTCGGGCTCCGCGAAGACCAGGTGATTGAGCGCGGTTGCTACCCAACGGTATTCCCCGGCCTCATAGTCAGCGCGCGCTTTCTCTATGACTGCATCTGCGCCACCTGCATATTCGACGAACTTTCTGCCTTCCTCGACCGGAGGCAGTTCATGCAGTTCGGACGGATTGCCCGAGAACCAACCGAAATACAGTTGGTACTGCGCTTTCGCGTTATGGCTGACGCTTCCGTAATACCCGCGATTGAAGAACTTCTGCGCAAGGCTGTCGGGCAGTTCAAGCTGCTCGGCGATCTCCAGCATGGTTTCCCCGGTATTGGCAAGGCGCAAGGTCTCATCATGGATGTAGCGATAGGTGTCCCGCTGCCCCTCCCAAAGCTCGATGATGTGTTCATTACCCCAGGTCGGCCAGTGATGGCTTCCGAAGCTGACCTCGACTTCATCGCCAAAGCGGTTGATCGTATCGTTGATATATTTGGCAAACAGATCGCCCGAACGTACCTTGGCACCACGCAGGGTATAGAGATTATGCAGGGTGTGGCTGATTTCTTCGGCCTGCATCATCGCCTTGAACTTGGGAATGTAGAACATCAGTTCGGCGGGCGCCTCAGCCCCCGGTGTGTTCAGGAAGGTCATCGGAATGCCGTCGATGGTTTCCTGCTGCGGTGTTTCGTCGATGGTGATCGTCGGTTCGACGATGGTCACCTCGCCTGCAGCGGTTGTCGTGCCAAGCCCGGACCCCAGCGATCCTTCCGGCCCCTTCTCGATCACATTGCCATACATATAGGCGGCGCGTCGGCTCATCGTGTTGCCGGCGATCAGGTTTTCGCTGACGGATTCCTCGAAAAACCCTTCAGGAGCAACGACCTGAACGTTGTTGGACTCGATCTCCTCAGGTGTGAGAATCCCCTTCACACCACCGAAATGGTCAACATGGCTATGCGTCAGAATCACGGCTGAAACCGGAAGATCCTCGACATGATCGCGCAGAAGCTGCAGACCTGCCGCCGCGGTCTCGGTGGCTGTCAGAGGGTCGACAATGATCCATCCGGTTTCGCCCCGAATGAAGCTCATCACCGCAAGATCATATCCGCGAACCTGATAGATACCTCCTTCGACGACTTCGAATAGGCCGTGAACAGCGTTCAGGCGGCTCTGCCGCCAAAGGCTGGGATTGGCCGTCGCAGGCGCGTCGCCCTTCAGAAAATCAAACTGCGCGATGTCATATATTACGGTGCCATCGGGTGCAGTGATCTGATCGGCGTCCAATGTCGCGATCTGCCCACGCATTGCGTTGTCAAAATCGGTTTCGTCATTAAAGGGAAGATACTGCTGCAATGCTGCATTTGCGGATTGTGTCGCTTCGCTGGCCTCTTGTGCCTGCGCAACGCTGGCAACACCCACGACAAGGCAGCCTGTCTTCAACAGAATACGGATCATGACTTTGAAACCCTTATGTTGTTATCCAATAAAGCATGCGATCCATACCCAGCCCCAACTGAGGCAAGGATCGTTATCCAGCAGTCGTATTGCTTGATTGTTCGATCAAAAACCTCACCTGATGGGTTTGAGAAAATTGGTAAATGGTTCGGAGGGTGGGGTGCCGAGAGCATCATTGAATGAGGCCATAGAGATTCTGTCCCGGCGTGGCTGGCTCGCGAGTTGTGACGAGGAAGCGCGGTCGCAGTTCATCAGGATGGCACGTCTGCGCATGTATCCGGCAGGTGCTGTTGTATATTTGGAAGGTGACGAGCCCAACGGCCTGTACGGCCTTGTCAGCGGCGCGCTTGATGTGTCCATTCCAAGATCAGATGGATCGGATTTTACCATTCATCGTGCGCAGAGCGGTTTCTGGATTGGCGATCTCGCTACGATCTCTCAGCGGGCAAGACTCGTGTCCATCCGCACAGCCAGCGACGCAACATTGCTGCACCTTGGGTATCAGGGCCTTCAATCGCTCTTACGGAAAAATCCTACCCTTTATCGTGACCTGTATCGGCTGACATATGACAACTTCGCTATGACCAGCCATCTGTTCGCCAGCGTTTCGATGCCTTCGTCAGAAGCCCGCGTGGCATCACGTCTGCTTCTGCAGCTTGCCTGTGCCCCCAACCCTGATGGCAGGGTCATGATTTCCCAAACCGACCTCGCGGAACTCGTGGCACTTTCGCTACCCACCTTGCAGCGCACACTCCGCCGACTGACTGATCTTGGATACATTGAACAACGCTATCGCGAGATACGCGTTTCGAACCGCCCCGGTCTGTTGGAGGTGGTTGGGAGAATCTGAACACGCCGCCTGAAAGGTGCGCGGCTCCCTATACCGGATATCGAGTCTCCGTCGGGTCAGATCTCGTTCCACCCGTCTCCTCAAACGTTGATGTGGCGTTGATGTAAGTGCGCGATTTGTCGATGGTATAATGCTACCACCAATTCATCTATTTGATATATTTGCTAATTTTGGTTGCGGGGGTAGGATTTGAACCTACGACCTTCAGGTTATGAGCCGATCCGGGCTGAAAATTGGAAATCAAACGATTTCAGCAACTTACAAGACAACCGTTTGATTTCTTGCGATTTCCATTCCGGCGTTCGACCGCATTGAGCGGCTTTAGACAGCACAAGCTGCGCGAAAACTGCAGCCAAGGGTTGAGGTGGCGTTGAGGTGAGCAATTTTCAGTACCATCCATTTCGCTAGATGATCACGCAAAACGTGGTCCCGCACGAACGCAGCGACGAAAGTGCACGTTTGACTTGACAGAATTTCGTTCGGCTCACCGCCGATATGCCAATCGATCTGGCTGAGATCAGGTTGTCGCCCCGAGGTCAGGGTAACGATGATCGGTCGCGCAAAGCGAATGGTCGCCCAATGCTTCGATGACGCGGCAGTCCGCTATTTTACCGCCCGCGCATTGCGTCAGAATCCGCTGCAGTTCGACCTTGAGCGCGCCCAGCCGCGCAAGACGACTTTCAACCTCGGCCAATTGCGCGACAACGATTGCATCGGCCGCCGCGCAGGGCTGGCCGGGCTGGTCTGACAGGCTGAGGAGGTCACGGATCGCCTCGAGCGTGAAACCCAGATCGCGCGCGTGCCGGATGAAAGCCAGCAGTTCCAGCGCCTTTTGGCTGTAGAGCCGCTGGTTTCCGGCACTGCGTTCGGCCTCGGGCAAAAGGCCGATCTGCTCGTAATAACGGATCGTCGGCACCTTCACGCCTGTTGACGCCCCCAGTTTTCCAATCGTCAGCATCAGATTCCTCTTGAAGCTCTAGTTGCTAGAGACTTAGGTTCGCGAATCAATGAAGGCAATTCCCCGATCCGGGGCGAGGATAGTGACATGACAACGACAGATCCCAACAGCGGAACGGCCTGCGACTGGACTGTTTCCGGCATGGATTGCGGATCCTGCGCGGCCAAGATCAAGGATGCCGTGACACGTCTGCCAGGCGTCAGCGGCGTTGAAATCGGCATCATGTCGGAACGGCTGCGACTAACGCTGGACGAAACGCAGACCGGCCGCGACAGAGTCGAAAAGGTGGTGAAATCGCTTGGCTATGGAATCACGCCGCGTGCGGCAGGGACGAAGAAGGACTTCGTCATGCCCGTCATGAGCGATTCGTCGGCAGATGGTCATGATCAGAATCATGCCGACCATAGCCATGACCGCAGTGGCACCACCGCAGTGGCGCGGGACGACAGCGGTCATGGCAGCCCAGGCCATGTGCATGACGACCCCGCCGACCGCGGCAAGCGATGGTATCAGACCAGCAAGGGCAAGCTGGTGATCTTCACGGCGATCCTGCTGGGCTCTGCCTGGATCATCGAATTGCTGGCGCCGCAGATCGGCAAATGGGCTTTTGTCGCGGCCTGCCTGATCGGCGTGGCCCCGATTGCGAAACGCGCCTTTGCGGCCCTGCGTCTGGGCCAGCCCTTCACCATCGAAAGCCTGATGACGGTCGCGGCCATTGGCGCGCTGTTCATTGATGCTGCGGAAGAGGCGGCGTTGGTCGTGTTCCTGTTCGCGGTCGGCGAGGTGCTGGAGGGTGTGGCCGCCGGCAAGGCGCGCGATGGCATCCGGGCACTGGCCAATCTGGTGCCCAAGACTGCGCTTCTGCTGGTGAATGGTACAGCGCAGGAAGTACCGGCATCAAGCCTTGCCGTCGGGCAGATGGTGCTTGTCCGTCCGGGCGACCGCATCCCGGCAGATGGCGAGATCGCCGAGGGCACTTCGGGCGTGGATGACAGCCCGGTGACCGGCGAAAGCGTTCCCGTCACCAAGGGTCCGGGCGATCCGGTCTTCGCCGGCTCGATCAATACCGAGGCCGCGCTGCGCGTGACCGTCACCAAGGCCGCCGAGGATAACACCATCGCCCGCATCATCCGGCTGGTGGAAGAGGCCGAGGTCGCGCGCGCGCCGACCGAACGCTTCATCGACCGCTTCAGCCGCTGGTATATGCCCGCCATCGTCACCGTCGCGGCTCTGGTGGTTCTGCTGCCGCCGCTGGCCTTCGGTCAACCCTGGGACACCTGGATCTATCGCGGACTGGCGCTGCTGCTGATCGGCTGCCCCTGCGCTCTGGTCATCTCGGTGCCGGCCTCGATCGCTTCTGCGCTGTCCACGGGCGCCCGGCGCGGGATGCTGATGAAGGGCGGTGCGGTGATCGAGGCGGCGGCCAATGTGTCCCGCGTCGCCTTCGACAAGACCGGCACCCTGACCCATGGGCGCCCGGTGGTGACGGATGTTGTCACCTTCGGCGCGACGACCGAGGCCGAGCTGCTGGCCGTGGCGGCGGGGGTCGAAACCGGATCAAGCCATCCGCTGGCCGTCGCCATCCTGACCAAGGCCGACCAGGCAGGCATCGAAGCGCTGCCGTCACGCGATGCGAAAGCACTGATGGGCAAAGGCGTGGTCGCAACGGTGGGTGACGCCTCGGCATGGGTCAGCTCGCCGCGCTATGCGCTGGAAAATGGCGGGATCGACCCGTCTGACCTGCAACTGGCCACGGCCTTAGAGGAAGATGGCAAGACCGCCGTCGCCGTCTTCCGCGAAAAGACCCCGCTCGGCCTGATCGCCATGCGCGATGAGCCAAGACAGGATGCGGCCGATGCGGTTCGCCAATTGACCGCGATGGGCGTGACTTCGGTGATCCTGACCGGGGACAATCCGCGCACGGCGGCCGCAATCGCTGGCGGGCTGGGCATGGAGTTTCGGGCCGACATGATGCCCGAAGACAAGCTAACCGCGATCCGTGAAATGGGCGGGCAAGGCGGCGTGATGATGATCGGAGACGGCATCAACGACGCTCCGGCCCTGAAGCAGGCCAGCATCGGTGTCGCGATGGGATCGGGCACCGATGTGGCACTGGAGACGGCCGATGCCGCGATCCTGCGCGACCGGGTGACCGACATCCCCGCACTGATCCGCCTTGCCCACACGGCCATGGGAAATATCCGCCAGAACATCACCATCGCGCTTGGGCTGAAGGCGGTGTTTCTTGTGACCTCGGTTCTGGGGATTACCGGTCTGTGGATCGCCATCATGGCCGATACCGGGGCGACGGTTCTGGTCACGCTGAACGCTTTGCGCCTGTTGCGCTTCGATCCCGAGCGCGAGGCGTGACGCCGTGATTTCCGCTTTCGGTTGGGCGGCGCTGACCCTGCTTTCCGCCTATCTCATGCTTTTTTTTCCGGCAATGCCATGGCGGCGCAAGCGGCCGGTCGGCCGGTCTGGCTGTTCTCGTGGGCGAAACGGCGCGACTGTTATGCCGCGCTCGGCTTTCGGGCTGGTTGGCGCTGTTCGACGCCTCAGAGTGCGGGCAGAGACTCGGCTGGCTCAAGACCCCGGCTCGACTGTTGCAGGCCGCCGCCCCGCTGATCTTCGGGACGGCGCTTTCGGTCTGGGGGCTCGGGGCGCTATATGTGACCGCCGGGATCGGCGCGCTGGCCACGCGCGCGCTCCAAGCAATCAAACGAGCCTGAGGCGACGCGCGGCAAGCCAACTGGCAAGCGCCATTACCCCGGCGGTCGCAAGGCAGAGCGGCAGCCCACCAAGCTGAAAACTGACGCCCGAGAGTAAAGTCCCGATCAAGCGGCCCGCAGCGTTGGCCATATAATAGAACCCCACGTCGCGTGTGATCCGCTCGGCCGATCCGAAGGCGAGGATCAGGTAGGAATGTACGGAGGAATTCACCGCGAAGATAAAGCCGAAGACCAGAAGCCCCACGACCAGAAGAATTGTAAGCCAAGGGGCGGGTCCACCCGCGACCAACGCGGCAAGGGCCAGCACGAACGGCACCGGCACGAGGAGACCGGACCAGAAGACCGCCTTGTTGACCGTCTCAGCCTCGGGTTGTCCTTTGCCCCCCAACAGGCGCGGTGCGAAACCCTGCACAACGCCATAGGCGATGATCCAGAGCGCCATGAAGCCGCCGACAAGGAAAAAGGCCTCGCGCCGTCCCTCGGCGGTCCCGTCCGACAGCACCGCCTGGAAATAGACCGGGATGCCCACGACGAACCACACATCGCGCGCCCCGAACAGGAACATGCGCGCCAGCGACAGGCGGTTGACGCGGATGTCCTTCGACCGCCAGCCGGACCAGCTTTCGTCGGATTTCATCCGCCCGGGCAGACCCGCAGGCAGAAACAGCACGACCGCGAGCAAGATCACCGCCAGTACCGCCGCCATGCCCCAGACGGCGGCGTCGAACCCTGCAAGGCCAAACAGCGCCGCACCCAGGAAGAAGCCGAAACCCTTGACGGCATTCTTCGATCCGGTCAGAGCCGCGACCCAGCGGAACAGCCCCCCGTCCTCGGTCGGGGCCAGCAGTTTCACCGCAGATTTCGACGACATCTTGGCCAGATCCTTGGCCACGCCCGAGACGCCCTGCACCGCCATGACGAAGGCGACCGAGGCCGCAACCGACCAGGCCGGGTCAAGCTGCGCCAGGGCGACCAGCGCCCCGATCTGCAGCGACAGCCCGCCGTAAAGCGTCGCCGCCAAGCCGAACCGCGCCGCCAGCCAGCCTGCGGCAAGGTTGGTCACGATGCCCGCGACCTCATAAAGTAGGAAAAGCCAGGCCAGTTGCACGGGCGAAAAGCCAAGCGCGTTGAAATGCAACAGGACCAGCATCCGCAGCGCGCCATCCGACAGCATGAAGGCCCAATAGGCCGCCGTCACCGCCGCATAGGCGCGCAAGGGGTTCGCAGAGGCAGTCACGTCGCTCACATCGCTCCCGCAACCATGCGGGCGATATCGGCCAGTCGGCAGGAATAGCCCCATTCGTTGTCATACCAGGCGTAGATTTTCACCTGCGTGTCATTGATCACCATGGTCGACGGCCCGTCGATGATTGACGAGCGAGGATCATTGGTGAAATCGCAGGACACCAGCGGCCGCGTCTCGAACCCCAGAATGCCCTTCAGCGGCCCTTCGGCGGCGGTTTTGAACAGGGCGTTGACCTCTTCGGCGGTTGTTTCGCGCTCAACCTCGAACACGCAGTCGGTCAGTGACGCGTTCAGCAGCGGCACGCGCACGGCATGGCCGTTCAGGCGGCCTTTCAGTTCGGGATAGATCAGCGTGATCGCGGTGGCCGAACCTGTGGTTGTCGGGATCAGGTTCATCAGGGCGGACCGCGCGCGGCGCATGTCCTTGGCAGGGCGGTCGACGATGGTCTGGGTGTTGGTCACGTCGTGGATCGTGGTGATCGAGCCATGCCTGATCCCAAGGTTCTCGTGGATCACCTTGACTACCGGCGCGAGGCAGTTCGTCGTGCAGGAGGCCGCCGTCACAAGGTTCTGCGATCCGTCGTAAAGATCATGGTTGACACCGTAGACAAGGTTCAGCGCCCCGCCGTCCTTGACCGGGGCAGAGACGACGACCTTCTTCACCCCGGCGGCATAATAAGGCGCGACCTTGGCCGCTGTCTTGAAGACGCCTGTGCAATCGATCACCAGATCGACACCAAGCTCTGCCAGCAGCAAAGCCTCGATGGTCTTCTCATGGGTCAGCCTGATGCGTTTTCCGTTCAACTCCAGCGCACCCTCGGCGGCGGCAACCGGCGTGCGCCAGCGACCATGGACCGAGTCGAACTCCATCAGCAACGCGTGCTGTTCGGCGTCGCCGACAGGATCGTTCAGCAGGACGATGTCGCCACCTGCGCCTGTATCGATAAGGTCGCGCAAGACAAGTTTGCCGATCCGGCCAAGGCCGTTGAGGGCGATACGGGGCATGATCTCAGTCTTCCTTGAGGGCTTCGGTGTCTATGTCGTCGACGCGGTTTTGCAGCGATAGCCGGTTAAGGGTTGCGAAGGGCAAGGAAATGAACGTTTCGATCCTGCGACGCAGCGCACCATAGGTCTGGGCGAATACCAGTGCCTTTTCGGCGTCGGTACCCATGGCTTTTACCGGGTCCGGCAGGCCCCAATGGCCGGTAATCGGCTGGCCGGGCCATGGCGGGCATTCCTCGGCGGCGGATGTGTCGCAAACTGTAAAGACGAAATCCATGACGATGGAGTCAGGCTGCTGGAACTCGGACACATGCTTGGATCGCAAGCTTGAGGTGTCATGGCCATTTCGCTCAAGCACCTCCAGCGCGAAGGGATTCAGCGCAGTATTGGGGCGGGTGCCGGCCGAAAAGGCCTGAAACTTCCCTTTGCCAAGATCGCGCAACAGGGCCTCGGCAAAGATCGAGCGGGCGGAATTTCCTGAACAGATGAAGAGCACGTCGAAGTCGGTATCGTCCATGGCGGGATCCTTCTGAGCCGACAGGGAGGGAGAAATGAGGTCAGGTCGGGCGCGGCCTACGTCTAGCGCGAGATAGTCGATCAGCGCCTCGGTGAGTTGGCGGTTCGCGGAGTAGAAGAGTGACCGCCCTCGCCGTTCGACACTCGCGAGCCCTGCCGACGCAAGGTCCGAGAGATGGTGCGACAGCGTATTGGCCTTCAGACCTAGCGCCTCGGCAATCTCGGTCGGGCGCACGCCACGCGGGGCAAAGCGCATCAGCAGCCTGAAGACGGCGAGGCGGTCAGGGTGACCGAGGGTGGCGAATGCATGGGCGGCGCTGTTTTTTTCCATAATTCCGGAATACAGGAATTAACAATGCTGTCCAGTGAAGTTTTTATGACGCAGCCTGATCGGGCCACTCCATCCATTCGCGCAGGCTCACCCCTGCGGACTTCTGCGTCCACCGGTCGCAGTGTGCACTAGGTCGAGGCCGAGAGATTGACCCGCCGCGTCAGGGCCTCCGCGCTTTCCTTGCGCTCGGAGAAGCGATCAACAGGATAGTCAGCCCGGTCGCGGGTCAGCAGGGTGAACTTCATCAACTCCTCCAGCCACAGCGGCAGGCGAACGGGATGGCGGCCAGTACCGGGATCAAGTCCCCTCAAGTGAGGCGGGAACGGCTTCAATGCAATCGGCGCCGCCCAAATCGAGCGCGACACATGAACTCAACGGGGAGGGGGAAACCTTGGTCAAAGGCCAAGTATTGCAACTATGTCGAGCATAGGCGCCACTGATGGTGGGAGTTTCAGATCTTCGCAATGCTGTCTTTGCAATGTTACATGGCCTGCTGTGTCACAGATCGACCCGTTTCAGCCGTAGCGCGTTGGCGATGACGGACACCGAGGACAGCGACATGGCCGCCGCCGCGATCATCGGCGACAGAAGAAGGCCAAAGATCGGATAGAGCAGCCCCGCCGCCACCGGGATGCCGGCGGCGTTGTAGATGAAGGCGAAGAACAGGTTCTGGCGGATATTGCGCATGGTGGCCACGGCAAGCTTGCGGGCGCGGACGATGCCGGTCAGATCGCCGCCCAGCAGGGTCAGCCCGGCGCTTTCGACCGCCACATCGGCGCCGGTGCCCATTGCGATGCCCACATCCGCCGCCGCAAGGGCTGGCGCATCATTCACCCCGTCGCCCGCCATGGCGACCTTGTCCCCCTTGCCGCGCAGCCCGTCGATCAGGTCCTTCTTACCCTCGGGCAGCATCCCGGCGCGGACCTCGTCGATGCCCAACCGGCTGGCCACGGCCAGCGCCGTGCGTTCATTGTCGCCGGTTGCCATGATCACCTTGATTCCCAGATCATGCAGGTCACGTATCGCCGCCTCGGCCGTTGGCTTGATCGGGTCGGCAACGGCGACAAGCCCCGCCAGCCTGCCATCCAGCGCCACGAACATCGCCGTCTTGCCCTCGCCGCGCAGGCGGTCGGCGGTCTCCTCGCCCGTGTCGCAGTCGATGCCAAGCGACGTCATCAGCGCGTTATTGCCAAGCGCCACATCGCGTCCATCGACCTTGCCAATCACCCCCTTGCCGGTTACGGCCTCGAACTCCTCGCCATTGCCAAGGCTCAGCCCACGCGCCTTGGCACCCTCGACGATTGCCTCGGCCAGCGGGTGTTCGGAGGCGCGTTCCAGCGCGGCGGCGGCGGCCAGCAACTCATCCTCGGGCACATCGCCGAAGCTGGTCACATCGGTCAGTGCAGGCTTGCCTTCGGTCAGCGTGCCGGTCTTGTCGACGATCAGCGTATCGACATCGGCCATCAGTTCCAGCGCCTCGGCATTCTTGACCAGCACGCCGGCCTGCGCGCCGCGTCCCGCTGCCGTGGTGATGGAAATCGGCGTCGCCAGCCCAAGCGCACAGGGACAGGCAATGATCAGCACCGAGACCGCAGATGCGACGGCAAAGACATAGGACGGGCTGGGACCGAAGATCAGCCAGACGACAAAGGCCGCGATGGCGATCACCACCACCGCCGGCACGAAGATTGCCGAGACCCGATCAGCCAGCCCCTGAATCGGCGCCTTGGACCGCCGCGCCCCGGCCACCATCTGGACGATCTGCGACAGAACCGTATCGGCGCCGACATCTGTGGCGCGGATCGCCAGCGTCCCGTTCTTGTTGATCGTGCCGCCGGTCACGCGATCGCCCTGCACCTTCTCGACCGGCACCGGCTCGCCCGTGATCATGCTTTCGTCTAAGGACGACCGCCCCTCGACCACCTCGCCATCCACCGGCACGCTGTCTCCGGGACGCACGCGCAAGAGATCCCCGGCCACGATGTTTTCCAGCGGCGCGTCATATTCGCTGCCATCGGGCAGGATGCGCCGCGCCGTCTTGGGTGCCAGATCCATCAGCGCCCGGATCGCATCGCCGGTGCGTTCCCGCGCCCTGAGTTCCAGAACCTGTCCGACAAAGACCAGGGCAACGATGACCACGGCAGCCTCGTAATAGGTGCCGACCATGCCGCCCATCCGGTATTCTTCGGGAAAGATGCCCGGCAGGAAGGTCGCAAACAGCGAATAGAGATAGGCCGCGCCGACCCCCAGCGAGATCAGCGTCCACATGTTCGGCGAGCGGTTTTTGAAGGAATCCAGCCCGCGCTGAAAGAAGGGCCGCGCCGCCCACAGCACGATGGGCGTAGCCAGCAGGAATTCCAGCCAAGCGGCGGTGCGGTGCCCGATCCAGTCGCGGACCGGAATGCCCACCATCTCGCCCATGGTCAGGATCAACAGCGGCACGGCGGCGGCCACGCTGACCCAGAGCCGCCGGGTAAAATCGGTCAGTTCATGGCTGGGCTCGTCCGAGGGAATCATCGGCTCCAAGGCCATGCCGCAGATCGGGCAGGCGCCAGGTTCGTCGCGGACGATCTCGGGATGCATCGGGCAGGTCCACTGCGTGCCTGCCGGGGCGGATTTTTCGACCTTGACCGCCGCGCCCGAGGCGTAGAACCACGGATCGCCGTCGAACTTCGACTGGCAACCGTCCGAGCAGAAATAGAAGATCTGTCCCTCATAGTCGCGCTGGCGTGCCTCGGGCTTGATCGTCACCTGCATGCCGCAAACCGGGTCGATGGCCTTACCGGGATCAGCCTGTGCCGGTGCGCCACCGTGTGTCCCGTGATCGTGCTGCCTATGCGAATGATCGTGCTTGTGGTCCATGACTCTCTCCCGGCAGATACCTATAGGGGGTATATCAGACTTGCTCTATACCCCTTGAGGGTATAGCACAAGCTGCAGATGTTGAAGTTCGGAGCCCTCCTTGGCGCATGACAAGCAGAACCGAGACGCGATCCTGAAGCGGCTTTCCCGCCTGAACGGTCAGGTGCAGGGCGTGTCGCGCATGGTCGAGGACGGGCGCTATTGCGTCGATATCCTGAACCAGACCGCCGCCATCCGCTCGGCCCTGCGCGGGGTCGAGCGCCTGTTGATCGAGGATCATGCGCGAAGCTGCATGGAAGACGCGATCCAATCTGGCGATCAGGACCGGCAGAGGGTGATGTTCCGTGAGGTGGTTGAATTGATGGACAAGGTGCGCGACTGATGCGGTTCCTGCTGTCGGCCCTGCTTGCTGTCATGCTGGCGGTGACGATGCCGCTGGCCCTGACCGGCGCCGCAACGGCGGAAGCGTCGCAGACGGCCTCGATAGCCGAAACATCCGTGCCGCCGGCCGCGCATGAATGCTGTACCCCACAGCCGGACTCTCAGCATGGCGACTGCACAGCCTGTGCCGCCATCGGCCATGCCGAAGTCACGCCGAACGCGGCCCGTTTGCCACGCCGCATCCGGCACATTCCCGCGTTGCAGGATATGAAATCCGCCAGGCCGCGTTTGCCGCTGCCCCCTCCGCGACCCGTTGCTCTCTGACGCCGCCTGGCCCGATGGGCCTGCAAGCTGATCAATTGCGCCACGAGAGGGGCGAATGCCCCTACGGCGCGCAATATCCTGAAGGACATCAGATATGAGCAATCCCAATTTCTCGCGTCGCGGGGCGATCCTGGCGGTCGCGGCGATGCTGTCGACAACCTCTACCCTTGCCTTTGCCGCCACCGGCTCGGACGAAAAGCCGAACCTGCTGAGCATCACCAAGGACCCCGGCTGCGGCTGCTGCGGCGCCTGGGCCGATCTGGCCATCGAGGCGGGGTTCGAGGTCGAGACGACCGAAACCAGCGATTATGTCGGCATGAAGCGTGACGCCGCTGTGCCCGAAAACCTGTGGTCCTGCCACACGACCCGGATTGGCGGCTATATCGTCGAGGGCCATGTGCCCTTCGCGGCCATCAGGCAGCTTCTGGAACAGCGCCCCGATATTACCGGAATCGCCGTGCCGGGGATGCCCGCCGGATCGCCGGGAATGGGCGGCGGGGTCGAGGCCACCGCCGAGGTCATCGCCTGGGGCGGCATTGCCGGCGATGGGCGCGCCTTTCCGCTGGACGGGTAGCAGATGACGCGCAACGCACTCATCCTCGTCGCAGCGGCCGGTCTGGCCGCTGCGATCCTGATACTATGGCGCGGCAGCGGGGCCACTGAACCATCCACGCAGGATCAGGCCGTCATCGCGCTCGGCCAGCGGCTCTACGCCGAAAACTGCGCCACATGCCACGGCGCCGATCTGGAGGGCCAGCCGGACTGGCAGACCCCGCTCGCAAATGGCCGCTATCCGGCGCCACCGCATGACGAGACCGGCCACACATGGCATCATGCCGACGCGCTTCTGGAACGCATCATCCGCGACGGCACCGCCGCCGTGGTCGGCGATGGCTATGAAAGCGACATGCCCGGCTTTACTGATGTCATGAGCGATGCCGAGATTACCGCCGTTCTGGCCTATATCAAATCCACCTGGCCGGAACGCGAGCGCGCGATCCAGAGCCGCATCACCAAGGACAGCGCGCCATGACCTCCCGGCGCGTCACCACCATAGCCTAGGAGTTTCCCAATGCAGATAAGAACCGCCGCAATCGCCCTGACGCTGCTTGTCCTTGCCGGATGCGCGGCCCAGAGGCCCGATATCGCCGCCGAGGAAGCCTCGCCCTATCCGATCCCGAACGAGGTCGTCGCCATTGCCGGCCCTAACCAGGACCTGACCACGGCGCGCCTCGACCCGGCGGATGACTGCTATTGGTACTACCACGCAGGTCCGGTCGAAACGACGCTGGTGCCGCTGCGGGCCGCGAATGGCAACCAAATCTGCAACGCAAAACCGGTCTGACCCATCAGGATCGCCGGAGGGCAGCAGACTAGCTTATCGCCGTCACGCTGCCTTCCGGTGAATAGAGATAGGCGGTCGAACCGATCTGGACCCGCGGGTAGAGCCCGTTGATATGGGCCATGACCATGCGGACGCAGCCGGAACTGGCGCGGCTGCCGATCGAGGTCGGAAACGGCGTACCGTGAATGCGCAGATAGGTATCGCGGTCGCCGAGGTAGAGGTAAAGCGCGCGCGAACCCAGCGCGTTCTGGGGGCCGGGCTCGACGCCACCCTCAAATTGCGCATAGATCTCGGGCTCGCGCTTGATCATGTTCCGTGTCGGGGTCCAGTGCGGCCATTCGACCTTGCGCTTGATCGTATAGGTGCCCGGCTCATACAGATCGCCCCGGCCGATAGCGACGCCGTAGCGCATCGCCGTGCCACCCTCTTCGATGTGGTAAAGGTATCTTGCCACGGCATCGACATGAATATCGCCCGGCACCAGACCATCATTCGCGACGATCCGCTGCGGCAGGAAGCGCGGATGCAGACCCCAGGGATTGGGGCCACCGGCTTCCACCTCGGCATCCCAGGCGGCCTTCTGCGTCGCGTCGGGCCAGGTCGATGCCATTAACGGATTGGCAGCGGCAGCCGAGAACAGGGCGGTTGTCGTCCGAATGAAATGTCTGCGTGTCAGCATGTGATTGCTCCTCATTTATTTCTAACTTGAGAGAATGTGGTAAATGCAGCGAGTTCAGCGCCCATCTACCTCTGGCGTCGCCGCAGGTCCGCCTTCCAGATCGGCGATCAGCGCCTTCATCTCGGCGATTTCCAGCGTCTGGGCCTCGATGATGCTGTCCGCCAGCGCCCGCACACGAGGATCCGAGATATCGGCACGGGTGGATGTCAGGATCGCAATCGAGTGATGCGGAATCATCGCCTTCATCCAGGCGGTGTCGTCGACCGTTGCCTGACTGCGAACCAGAAACAGGCCGAGGGCAAATGCCAGAATTGAAAGGCCCGCGACGATCAA
The DNA here is from genome assembly GCF_014490725.1 of Paracoccus amoyensis. GTDB lineage: Bacteria > Pseudomonadota > Alphaproteobacteria > Rhodobacterales > Rhodobacteraceae > Paracoccus > Paracoccus amoyensis. The sequence goes on along the minus strand of NZ_JACOQL010000006.1, from coordinate 41,968 downwards.
ATTGGCACGCGGATTGCGGTACATCCCCAGCATGAAGGCCAACATGATCAGAGCCATGGCGCCGCCCATATACAGCGCCATCCACATCCGGGTCTGGCTGAAAAAGACATGATCCATCGCCCAGGTGTTCAGATACATCAGCCCGAACATGATCATCGTCGAGGTAGCGATCATCGCCGCGAAACGGCCATAGCTTCCGCCGCTCATGCTTCCGTGGCTCTTGTGTCGATCAGAATGATCCATAGCATTGTCCTTTCTTGAAATTTGTCAGTTCCGGCGCGAGGCCGCGACCAGTTCGGCCAATTCGGATGAAGAAATGGCGCCAAAGCGTGAATCCGATCCGGCGATGAAGGTGGGCGTGCCGACAAGCCCCATCGCCTCGGCCAGCGTATTGGACTGCTGGATATGCTGAGCAATCTCCGGGCCGTTCATATCGCGCTGCAATTGCTGCGTGTCTAAACCCATGGATCGCGCAACACGCAGGACGCTGGCCCTTTCGGCCCGGGGTTTCTGACTCATCAGGGCGCGATGAAAGTCGGCGTAGCGGTCCTGCTTGCGCGACGCCAGCGCCGCGCGGGCCGCGAAAACCGAACCCTCGCCGAAGACCGGCCATTCCCGCATCACCATCCGCAAGCCGGAATCGGCTCCTAACACGGCATCCACCACCGGCATCATCGCTCGGCAGAATTGGCAGTTATAGTCGAAGAACTCGATCAGAGATGCGTCGCCGTCTGGATTACCGAAGATCGGTGCATTCGCGTCGTGCTCAAGCTGCCTGCGGAATTCGGGTGGAAGCGAATGACCAGCCCAAGATAGGCGCGGTGCGATGGCCATCGCCGGTGCGGTAAGGGCCAGGGTCAGGATCATGCGTCGCTGAAACATCATGTCACTCCCTTCACGCCGAGACCGCGAACGTCGTCATCATGCCGCTGGCAAGATGCGGCATGTGGTGACAATGCAGCATCCATTCCGCCGCCTCGCCCGCATCCAGCGCCACCGTGACCATCGACATGGGCGGCACATATACCGTGTCGCGCAATGCACCGGAAAACCGTCTGCCATTGATCGCGACGACCTGGAAATGATGGCCATGCAGATGCATGGGATGACCCATCATCGACATGTTGTGGAACATGATCTCGACCCGCTGACCCGACTTAGCCCCGACGGGCACGCGTTCCTCGAACACGCGGTCATTGATGGTCCAGCGATAGGGCTGCATCTGCCCACCCAGCATCACCATGGGTGATGCATCGGCAACTCGTTCCGTCAGCGGAGCAACGGCCCGCAAGGCGGCTTCCTGCGCAAGGTCAATATCGAATGCAGGTGCCGCATCGTCGGCCATTCCGAGAATGACCGGCACGATGGCGCCAGCGGTCGCAAGGATCAGGCCGGTTCGTTCATGCGCCCCCTCGCGCAGCGCAAGGATTGGCCACGCGCCGCCGCCTGCGGGCAGGTCAATTTCGATATCCAGGCGCTGCCCCATGGCAAGACCGAAGCGCGTCCCCGGCAAAGGCTGCACCGGCTGGCCATCCACCGCCACAAGCCGCCCCGGAACCTCACCGCTGTCGATCCAGAACACCGTGGCAGCAGCCGCATTGATGATCTGCAGCAGGACCCGGCCACCCTTTTCTACCCGCACAACTTCCGGGTCGCTCAAGGTGCGGTCATTCACCAGATAGGCATCGAAATCGAAGTCGTTCAGGTCCATCTGCATCCCGGTCATGCCGGGCATGGACATGCCGCTCATTTCCGACATCCCATTCATGGCCATACCGCTCCCCATGTCATGACCGGCTGGTTGCGACATTTCGGCTTCGGCGGCCTCGTCATGCCCCTTTCCCGAGCGGATTTCGTCCAGCACCTCTTCCGGCGGGCGGAAGGAAAAATCATGCAGGAACATGGTGACCTCTTGCCGATCAACTCGCAGATCCTCAGGGCGGCGGACGATCAGGGGTGCGGCCAGCAACTGCATCTCCTGAATGGGCACATGGCTGTGCATCCAGTGCGTGCCTGCTGCGGCCTCAAAATCATAGGCACGCGTCTCTCCTGGCTTCAGCAGCGGCATCGGCATATCGGGAACGCCGTCCTGCGCGTTCGGCGGGATCTGTCCATGCCAATGAATGATCGTCGGCTCGGTCAGATCATTGGTCAGGTCCAGCAGGAAACGCTGGCCCGGATCCAGAATAAGCCCGGGTGTTCCGTTGCCGTTGATCAGCCCGAAAACCGTGGCGGCGCGGCCATCGATGTCAAGCGTGCGCGTCGTTGCCTGCAATGCCAGCGCGGCTGGCTGAGCAAAGCCTGCGCGCGGGATGGCAAAAGCTGCGGCCATGGCAGCGGATGCGGTCAGAAAGCCGCGGCGATTCAGTGTGCAAGTCATATGAATAATCCATCAGACCCCGTAGGGCGAACCATGTTCGGCACCTTGAAAGGTGCGGCAAGCAAGTGTTCAGATGGATTTCGGAGGGCGGTATCCGGGGCCGACCAGAAGGCCCTCACGTGTCTCCGATATAGAGTGCCATTTCAGCGAATGCTCTGTCTCAACAGGCGCAAGTTGCGCGGCAGCAAGCCAGGGCGTAGATGTGCCGACACATACAATCGCACAGGCATCGGTCATATCGTGCCGAGAGGTTTCCCCCGGAGAGCCGTGCTCATGCCCGCCTTTGTCACCGGGATGGCTGATCGAAGCGACAACGTGATCGGCCGACAGTCCGGCTGTGCCAGCACTTTGCCCATGCTGCGTCACGCCCGCGAACACGAGCAGGACAACAAGCAGAGAATATATCGCGCGGCACATCATGTGGTTGAGTTGGAACCGATGAAACTAGCTTGACAATACGCAGGACAGGCTCTCGTTGCAATTCACGGTTTAATCAACAGAGGGTGTAGGTTTCTCCCTTCAGAGCCATTGACCGGCAGCCCTCCCCCGAGGTTCTGCCACCTTCCGCCTCCCCGCCGGTCTGACCGGCGATGTATGACTTGCCATGCGCGCGAGGCTGAGCCTCATGTGGGATGCAAGTCGGAGGCACTGGGCATGGTGAAGCGATTGAGGTTGAACGAGAAATCGGTGCGCGAGGCGGCACCGGAACCGGGCCGGGACTATCAGATCTTCGACAGTGAGGTGCGGGGATTTGCCATCTGCATCTACCGTTCCGGAAACCGGGCCTTCACGCTGGATTACCGACATGCCGGGCGGCAGCGGCGGATGACGCTGGGGCGATGGCCGGAATGGTCGACGGCGGCAGCGCGGGAACGGGCGAAGGAATTGCGCCGCGACATCGATGCCGGGGGCGATCCGCTGGGCGCGAAGGAAGACGGGCGGGACGCGCCGCGCTTCAGGGATCTCATCGAGCATTATTCCGAGGTGCATCTCCCGAATCTGGCGAAGACCAATGCCTCGGATCAGCGGTCGATGCTGACCAAGCTGGTGGGGCCAGAGTGGAACAACAGGCTCGTCACCGAGATCACGCCCTATGACGTGGAAAAGCTCCTGAACCGAATCGCGGAGGGGCGCGCCCGCCCGCACAAGGCCAAGCCGAACAATCGTGCCCGAAAGCTGCAGGGGGCGAAGCCGACGCCGGTGCGTGCCAATCGTGTCGGCGAGGTGCTGCGCAAGATGTTCACCTATGCGCAGAGCTGGGGCTGGCGCGAGGATAATCCGGCTTCGGGCTTCCGCCGCCGCATCGAGAATCCGCGCGAGCGGTTTCTGTCGCAGGAGGAGATCCGGAAACTGGCATCGGCGCTGGACGCGGCCGAGGATCGCCGTGCGGCGGATATCATCCGGCTCTGCATGCTGACCGGGGCGCGGGTGGGCGAGGTCCGGCAGGCAAGGTTCGAGCATTTCAACCTCGAACATCTCAGCTGGTCGAAGCCCGCCAGCATGACCAAGCAGCGGAAGATCCACAGGCTGCCGATCTCGGACGAAGCGGCTGCCATCGTCCGCCAGCGCCAGCTGCTAGTGCCGCGCGGCTGCCCGTTCCTTTTTCCGGGCGATGTGCCGGGCCAGCCGGTCAAGGAAATCCGCCGCTTCTGGCACCAGATCCAGAAGCAGGTCGGGATCGAAGATGTCCGCATCCACGACCTGCGCCACACTTTTGCCTCGCTTCTGGTCAGCGGCGGTGCCTCGCTGGAAATGATCGGCAAGCTGCTGGGTCACAGCCAGACCCAGACGACGGCGCGCTATGCCCATCTGATGGATTCGCCGCTGCGGGCGGGTGTCGATGCTGTGGCCAGCGCCTTCCGGCCAAAGCCGGTGCTGGTGCATGAAGCCGAAGAACAGGCGCGCAGGAGCGCCTGATCGTTGCTGCGACCGCGCTGGGCGGCGTGATGAATGGATCACGATCACACACCGCTCTATGCATCCTCCTGCAGCGATTTCCAGATCGGCCCCAGCCTGCGCCGAATGGTGCTTTCGTCCGGCACCTCGCCATTGCGGGACTTTTCGGCAAACCACGCCTGCGCATCCGCGATCCATTCGGCCTGCGTCGCCGGAAGGCCGTGGAAATGAACGCGTCTGATCAGGGCGACATAGAGCCCCTCCCAGTCGTATCGTGACGGTGCACCGCCAGGATCGGTCCAGCGGTTCGCCATGCCATTCAGCAGTTCGAACTGATAGACCTCATCGGCCAGAACCATGAGATCGGCCAGTTCGACCTGAATGTGATCCGACGGGTCGGCGATCATAATCCAGCCTTCCTGCCCCGGTATGCGGATACGGCGGATGCTCCGAGAGGCCTGTCCATTTTCCCAGCGCCGGAACATGCTCAGGATATCGGCAACCGGCACGACGACCAGACCTGCCAGCACCTCGCCACCCTGTTCGATCGGTTCAATCGCGGTGACGATGTCGAGCTTGCCGGCAATCGCCCATCCAGCCAGATCGTAGGGGCTGCAATCCCAGCGGATCGTCACCTCCTGAACCGTGAAAAACGCGCGCTGCGGCAATGTCATGATATCTGCTCTCCCTGCTTTCGGCGCCCGGCGGCCCGTGGTTCAGGCCGCTGGCTTCCGGCTCATTGACCCCGCGCCCGGGCACAGCTCCGCCATTCGCGGAGTCACGAGGAACTCCGCGTTGATCGACCGCATCGGGCGTGATTGGGCGGATTTCTTCACCACCGGAGCGCGATTTGGCAAGAACATTTGGCTGTGGAAAACGAACTCTTTGTTCTTGACATGTTCCGGGGCCAGCAACGGCAGAAACTGTTAGCGGCAACCGGCAGAACCGGTTCTGCCGGTTGTGGTTTCGACGGCTTTCGACGGCGTTCAGACCCGGCGCCGAATCACTGTCCTTCGCCCTGAGTTACGCCAAACCCAGCAAAACATGGGGTGGCATAACCTCCGGCGAGGTTACGCCACCTTCCGCCTCCCCGCCGGTGCTTTCGATGTGATTGTTCTTCTCCCCGTCAGCGGCCCGGTCCGGGCGATGCGAGAAGGAGACAAGAGCATGACACAACCCATGAGTGCGGAACCGGTAATCGAGCCGCGCCTGCTGCGCGGCTGGATCAGCCGCTATGACCTGGCACAGGAACTGGGCCTGACGGTCGACACGCTGGGGCGTTGGGAGCGTCGGCGGAAAGGTCCGGCCTGCGTCCGCGCCGGTCGCAAGATTTTTTACCGGATGAGCGTGGTTCAGGACTGGCTGCAGTCACAGGAAATGCCGCGGGTCACCGAAACGAAACCCGGCAAGGCGCGGGGGCGGAAATGAACGTCATGTCCCCGATCCCCGATACCAGCGCCATCAGCGACGTCGATGCGTACTGCCCCGCGGACTGGCCCGCCCAGCGCCTCGCCGAGGCGCGCGGCATTGTCGCCGATTTCGTCCAGCACCCGGACAGCCTGATTATCCTCGCCTGTCGCGCCATCGCCGCGCATAGCCCTGACCCTCGGGAAGGACGCGAGGCGTTGGCACTGGCCGGTCTTCTGATCTGCGTGTCTAAACGCAAACCGAAAGGCGGTACCGCATGACCCGCCGCACACCTGAAGCCGATATCCAGCGCGCCATCGTACACACATTGCGGATCGTCCTGCCCCGCGATGCCATCATCCACCACTCGGCGAACGAGGTCGGGTCGGGCGGCAAGGCAGCCCGCCAGCGCCAAGCGATCCTGACCGGCATGGGCGTCTTTCCGGGCTTCGCCGATCTGATCGTCCTGACCGGTGGTCAGGTGCTGTTTCTGGAGGTCAAAAGCCCCTCCGGCCGTCTCAGCCCGGCGCAGAAGGCCTTTCGCGACATGGTGAAGGCCCAGGGCTTCGGTTGGGCGCTGGTCCGCTCGATCGAGGACGCGCTAGACGCGCTCGCGGATCACGGCATCACCACCCGCGTCCAGGCGCAGAACCCGCGCCGGAGGGCCTGCGCCAGCGCCAACGCCTCGACGTCCCGGAGGACCTGCGCATGAGCCATTTTGCGACCAACTGGGCGATCCTGCAGCGCGGGTTGAAGCCTGCCACCAAGATCGTGCTCTGGCATCTCTGCGACCGTCACAACCCCGATTTCGGTTGCTTCCCGACCCAGGCGCGGCTGGCAACCGATTGCGAGATCAGCCGCTCGGCCCTGAACGACCATCTCCGCAAGCTGGAACTGGCCGGTCTGATCCGTCGCTGCGCCAGCGTCGATCCGGTGACAAAACGCCAGCAGCCGACCCGCTACATTCTGGGGTTCGAGGACGGGTTCGACGATCCGAATTCGGACCCGTCTCCGGAATTCGGACATGGCGATTTCCCGGGTTTTTCGGGCGGTGATCCTGACGGCGAAACACGCCAGATGTCGCCCAATGCAGTGAACCTGTGTCCGGAAACTGGACACGGAGCCGTGTCCAGATTTCGGGCAAAGCCGTGTCCGGAAAATGGCGATTTCCGTGTCCGGAATCCGGACACTAACCCTGTAAGAGAACCATTAAGGGAACCAGTAAAGGAGGAGGAGGACGCGCGAGCGCGCGATGATCGATTTGAGGAGTTTTTCGGCAAGTTGCTCGACGCGCTGGGTTTCGACACCAATGCCGGCCTTCCGGGCTGGTGGCAGGGCTGGCCACCGAGAGAACACGTTCGACGCTGGATCACCGATCTCGGCCTGACAGAAGACCGGATCGTCGCGGTCGCCCGGGACAGCCGCAGCACCCACCCCAATCCGCCGGACGGACCGAGGGCGCTGGACCGGGCCATGGAACGGGCGGCAAGGAACGCCGGGGCCACGAAGCCCGCTGAGGGCGATAAGCGCCGCAAGCGCAGCGGCAAGCCTGCAGACGCGCCACGCGCCAGCATGGACGAGATCGTGGATTTCTACGCCGGGCTGGTGAACGGGGATGGCTACCTGCCCTCCAACGCCATCTCGAACACCGTCCGCAGTGCCATGCTGGAGCGCGGGCTGGTGACGGCCGAACGGCTGCGAGAGCGGGGCGTGGCATGAGCATCTATTCTCGCTTCCCGAACGGGAACACCAGCACCCGCCGCGCGCTGGGCGTCCAGCAGGTGCTGGAATGGGCCTTTCGCACCGAGAAGGCGCGGCTGGAGCTGCCGGAACCTCCCGACCCCGAACGCGACGAAGGTCTGGGCTTCGGCCTCGAATACGTGCTGATGCAGCGGGCCGCGCTGGGCTGTCGCATCGACGGGGGCCGCTACAAGCCGGACAGCTCCGCCCACGAGGATGCCGAGGTCATCGCCGCCTGCGTCGCGGGCCTACCGACGTCGCTGGGCGGCACTCGCATGGCGATCCGCATCGCGGAACTGACCCGGGCTGGGATGACACCCGACTGGATGCCCGGCGCTGTGCCGCGCTGCGTGCCGGTCGAGATGAAGCGCAACCAGCATGGCGAACGCTCGATCACCATCCCGGTCGGCACAACGCGTGTGCTCTCGCGCGGCAAATGGCGGACGGTGGAACTGCGGGCCTGCCCGGTCACCTGGTCACCGCATCCCGACCAGATCGCCGCCGCGCATCGGCACTACGAGCACTGGTGGCTGGCGCTGGACTGGGTGCGGCAGGGTCTGCGCGACGGCGGCATGCTGCGAAGCATCGACGTCACCGATGCCATGCCGAAACGGCAACCGTGGGCGCGCCCGACGGGCCACGAACAGATCAGCAACAAAACAGTTTGACATTCGTGCCCGGGTTGACTCATAACCCAAGCATCGAAGACGAGCGCCCGGAGAACAGACCTTCTCAGGCGCTCTTCCGGTCAGATCCTCCAGCCCTACCCCTGTGCAATGGTTCCTCCCCGGCGCTGTCCGTATTCGGGGGGGCGCAGCGCGGAAGTTTTCCAGCGTCAGGCGTTTTCACCGGGGAATCCAGGCGGAATCCACCTGAGCCACACGAGCGCCGTTTCGATCAACAAAACAAGGCCTTAAGAACCTTCGCGGGGTGGATTCCTGCTGGATTCCGAGGTGGATACCGGAAGCCACTTCGCGGAAGCCAGGACCGGGATCCAGCACGGCGGAAGCCAGCGGAATCCAGGCGGGATCCACCCGGCCCGAAGCCACCTAAAACCACAGGACGACCCTGCCCCATGGACCTCGCCTTTGCGCCGCGCCAGATCGAATTCTGGCCGATCGAGCGCCTGCGCCCCTATGCCCGGAACGCGAAGATGCACGGGCCCGATCAGGTGGCGCGCATCGCCGCCAGCATGGCCCGCTTCGGCTGGACCGTGCCATGCATGGTCGGCGACGATGGCGAGCTGATCGCGGGCCATGGCCGCGTGCTGGCGGCGACGGAGCTGGGCCTGAATGAGGTGCCGGTGATCCGGCTCGGGCATCTCGACGAGGCCGAACGCCGGGCCTACCGCATCGCCGACAACAAGCTGACCGAACTCGGCGACTGGGACGAAGCGCTGCTGCGCGACGAGGTGGCTGGCCTGCTCGCCGATGACTTTGACCTGTCGCTGCTGGGATTTGCCGAAGACGAGCTGGAGGCGCTGCTGCAGGATCCGGATCTCGGCGATGACGGCGCCGCCGAGGGCGAAGGCGATGTCCCGGAACCGCCTGCCGAACCCGTCTCGGTGCCGGGCGATCTCTGGCGGCTCGGGGCCCACCGGCTGATCTGCGGCGACAGCACGTCGGCCGATGTGGTTGCAGAGCTGCTGGGCGATGTCCGCCCGCTGCTGATGGTCACCGACCCGCCCTATGGGGTGGACTACGACCCGGCTTGGCGCAATGCCACGGGCGCATCGGCGACCAAACGCACCGGCAAAGTCCTGAATGACGACCGGGCTGACTGGCGCAGGCCTGGGCGCTGTTTCCGGGCGATGTCGCCTATGTCTGGCACGGCGCGCTGCATGCCACCACCGTCGCCGACAGCCTGATCGCCGCCGGGTTCGATATCCGCTCGCAGATCATCTGGGCCAAGGACCGGCTGGTCCTCAGCCGGGGCGATTATCACTGGCAGCACGAACCCTGCTGGTATGCGGTGACGAAACGCGGCAAAGGCCATTGGGCCGGTGATCGCAAGCAGACCACGCTGTGGCAGATCGCCAATCGCGATCAGGATGCCGAGACGGTGCACGGCACGCAGAAGCCGGTCGAATGCATGCGCCGCCCGATCCTGAACAATTCCAGCCCCGGACAGGCCGTGTATGAACCCTTCATGGGTTCCGGCACCACGCTGATCGCCGCCGAGACCACCGGCCGGGTCTGCTACGGCATCGAGCTGAACCCCGCCTATGTCGATGTCGCCATCACCCGCTGGCAGAACCTGACCGGGCAATCCGCCATTCTTGATGGCACCGACAAAACCTTCGACGACCTGACCGCCAACCGACGCTGAGACCATGAATGACCTGGCTTTACCTGCCCTCGGACGCTGTTCCGGGGCCGACGACACCTGCCTCTTCGGGCTTTCCCTCTGTTCAGGCGCGGGCGGGATCGATCTCGGCCTCACCCTTGCCCTGCCCGGATACCGAGCTGTGGGCCATGTCGAGCGGGAAACATATGCTGCGGCCACTCTCGTGGCGCGGATGGCGGACGCGGCCCTGGATCAGGCTGTTATCTGGGACGACATTGCCACATTCGACGGCAAGCCTTGGCGCGGCGCGGTGGATATCGTCTCTGCGGGCTATCCGTGCCAGCCGTTCAGCGTGGCGGGCAAGCGAAGGGGTGCCGAGGATCCGCGCCACCTCTGGCCGCATGTCGCCCGCATCATCGGCGAGGTCGAGCCGCCCTTCGTCTTCCTTGAAAACGTCGCCCATCATCTCCGCCTCGGCTTCCCCGAAGTCGCCAGCGGACTGGTCGGCATGGGCTACCGCCTTGCGGCAGGATTGTTTACGGCGGCGGAAGTCGGCGCGCCCCATCGTCGGGAACGCCTGTTCATCCTCGCCATCCGGGAAGGCGACGACATGGCCGACCCCGCGCGCCTGCTCCGGCACCCGCTCAAGTGGCGGGAACCGGACGGAGATGCTGCGCCTCTGGCCGACAACCCGGGCCAGCGCCAACGAGAACCGGCAGACGAGACCGACGCCGTCGCAGGCAGCGGGCAGGCACGGGATGAACCTTGCGACAACAGCGGCGCAATGGCCGACCCCGCTGGCGACGGATGGCAACAAGCCGAGCACGGGCAATCGCAAATCGGCCGATCTGACCCATGCGGCGGGCATGTGGATGACGCCCACGGCGCGCGATCACAAGGACGGGGCGACGACGCTGGCGAACACGCCGGTGAACGGCCTGCTTGGCCGCCAGGTCCTCACGACGCAGATGGCTGGTCCCGATACCTCCGATCAGCGCCGGACCTTGAACCCGCTATTCGTCGAGGCGCTGATGGGCTGGCCAACAGGGTGGACAGGCTCCGCCTCTGTGGCAATGGCGTGGTCCCGCTGGTTGCCGCGCATGCGCTCAGAACTCTGGCGTATCAGCTGCTGGAGGATGGATGACGCGGCGCCGGATCAGGAAGAACTCAGCTTATAGACCCGACCCCGTTCGGCGAGTTTCTCGGAGGTCACGGTTAGGCCCAGCTTCTTCTTCAGCGATCCGGAGATGGCACCGCGAATCGAGTGGTGCTGCCACCCCGTCGCCTCGGCGATCTCGGCGATACTCGCGCCTTCAGGGCGCTGCAGCATAGCGATCAACTGCGCCTGTTTCGTGCCGGGGCGCTGGGCAGCGGCGATGGCTTCGGGCTTGGCGTCCCGCAATCCCGCCATGGTCCTGACCACCACCGGTTCGATGCCGATGGCGTCCAGCCCGGCCTCGGTGGCGATCAGCGTCGTGCCGTGCCCGTCACCGGTCTCGCGCCAGAGGGGCTCGTCGCGCCGGAGATTGGCCTCGACCTCTTCGATCCAGCCGAGCTTGATCATCCGGCCGACGGCCATCTTCGCCGCCGCGCCGTGCAACCCCTCGGGCAGCGGCAGGGCGAGATTTCCCGGCCGTGCGCTGGCCCGGGTCAGGATCAGGGTCTGGGTGTCGGTCATTTTCGTCATGACGGGCTCCGTGCATCGCCGCCGCAGGTCGCGGTCGGCTTCTACGGAGCCGGGCCCCGCTACCGGCGGGGTTCAGCGGTCGATATCCGCAGTGGCGTCAGGCGGCGTGTTCGCCCTCACCGAAGGCAAAATCGCTGATCTGCTTCAGCAGGTGGGCCTGATATTCGAGGCTTCCGACGTGACCCCAGTTCACCCGCTGTGGATCGGCGCCGAAGTGGTCCTCGCTGAAGGTCTGCAACCGGGCCAGCATGGCGTCGATTTCCGCTTTCTTCGCGATGAAGGCGGCAAGGGCGGCGTCATTGGTGCGGGCGGTCTGGCGGGTCATGTCGGTCTCCGGTGCAGCGTTTCGTTGATGCAGCATCGCTCCGGGGCGTCCTGAAGTGTAGAGAATTCGGAGCAATAACAGTGCTTTCTGATGCACATCACCATCATCTTCGGACGGGTCTGTCATGCAGGGCATGAGCGAGCGGGCCTTTGCCGCCCATGCCGGGCTGTCGCGCGGAGCGATCCAGAAGGCGCGGAAAAGCGGCAGGCTGGTCTTGTTCGCCGATGGCTCCATCGATGCGGCGGCGTCGGACGCCCGGCGCGCGGCCACCACCGATCCCGACCAGCAGAACCGGTCCAAGGCTGGCACGGCGCGGCAGGCGGCGGTGCCGGACAGACCGACCCGCCCCGCCGACAGTCTCGCCGCCCCGTCAATCTCCGGCCCGGGCGACAGTTCCTCCTATCTGAAGGCCCGGACAGCGCTGACGGTCTATCAGGCACAGGAACGCCAGATCGCCATCCAGAAGAAGAAGGGTGTGCTAGTCGACCGGGCCCGGGCCGAAACGCTGGTGTTTCGCCTCGCCCGGCAGGAACGCGATGCCTGGGTGACATGGCCCGCCCGTGTCGCCGCGATCATGGCGGCGGAATTGTCGGCCGAGATGGAAAAGACCACCGGAGAAGCGATCAGCATCGGTACCGGGGTGCTGCAGAGGGTGCTGGAAGCCCATGTCCGAGACCAGCTCACCGCCCTCGCCGAGCTCAAGGTTTCTCTTGAATGACGAGGATGGGAGCGATGATCACAGCCCCGACCTGAGTTTCGACGGCGCCGAGGATGTTCTGCGCGCCTGGTCGCGCGGCATCCGGCCCGATCCCGATCTGACGGTGTCCGAATGGGCAGATAAACACCGTTGGCTGTCATCGCGCGCTGCTGCCGAGCCCGGGCGCTATCGCACCGCCCGCACCCCCTATCTGCGCGAGATCATGGACGCGCTCTCGCCCGGTCATCCGGCACAGCGGATCAGCTTCATGAAGGCCGCGCAGGTGGGCGCCACGGAAGCGGGCAACAACTGGATCGGCTTTGTCATCCATCATGCGCCGGGACCGATGCTGGCGGTGCTGCCGACGGTCGAGATGGCCAAGCGTGCCTCGCGCGGTCGCCTCGATCCGCTGATTTCGGATTCGCCTGCGCTCAGGGAACGGGTCAGCCCGGCGCGGTCGCGCGATGCCGGGAATTCGATGCTGTCCAAGGAATTCCCGGGCGGCATTCTGGTGCTGACCGGGGCCAACAGCGCGACAGGCCTGCGGTCGATGCCCGCGCGCTATCTGTTTCTGGACGAGATCGACGCCTATCCGCCCTCGGCCGACGAAGAGGGCGATCCGGTGACGCTGGCCGAGGCCCGCAGCACCACTTTCGCCCATCGCCGCAAGGTGTTCCTGGTCTCGACCCCGACGATCCGGGGGCTGAGCCGGATCGAGCAGGAATTCGAGGCCTCGGACCAGCGGCGCTATTTCGTGCCCTGCCCGCATTGCGGGGCGATGCAATGGCTGGAATTCGAACGGCTGCGCTGGGAGAAGGGTCGGCCGGAGACCGCCGCCTATGCCTGCAACAGCTGCGAGGCGCTGATCGCCGAGCATCACAAGACGGCGATGCTGGAGGCAGGCGAATGGCGGGCAACAGCAGTCGCCGCCGATCCGCATCATGTCGGCTATCACCTTTCGGCGCTTTATTCGCCCATCGGCTGGAAGAGCTGGGAACAGATCGCGCGGGAATGGCTGGCGGCACAGGGCAATGACGAGATGCTGCGCGCGGCGCGCAACACGCTCTTGGGCGAGACCTGGGTCGAACGCGGCGAGGCACCGGAATGGCAGCGGCTGGCCGACCGGCGGGAAGTGTTCGCGGCGCAGATCCCCGAAGGCGGTCTGTTCCTGACCGCCGGGGCCGATATCCAGAAAGACCGGTTCGAGGTCGATATCTGGGCCTGGGGGCGAGGACTGCAGAGCTGGCTCGTCGATCACATCGTCATCCCCGGCGGTCCGGACAGCCCGGCGGCATGGGCCGAACTGACGAAGCTTCTGACCCGCACATGGCAGCATGCCAATGGCGCGGTGATGCCGATTGCCAAATTGGCCATCGATACCGGCTATGAGGCGGCGGCAGTCTATGCCTGGGCGAGGGCACAGGGGTTCGAACAGGTCGTGCCGGTCAAGGGGTTTGAGGGCTTCAACCGTGCGACGCCGGTTTCCGGGCCGACCTTCGTCGATGCGACCGTGGGCGGCAAACGCCTGCGGCGCGGCGCCCGGCTCTGGTCGGTGGCCACCGCCACTTTCAAGATCGAGACCTATCGATTTCTGCGGCTGGAACGGCCCACGGACGAAGAACGTGCGGCGGGCCAGCCCGATCCGCCGGGGATGATCCATCTGCCGGACTGGGCCGACAGCGAATGGCTGAAACAGCTGGTCGCCGAGCAGTTGGTCACGGTCAGGAACAAGCGCGGCTATGCAAGGCAGGAATGGCAAAAGCTGCGCGAACGGAACGAGGCGCTGGATACCCGCGTCTATGCCCGCGCCGCCGCCTGGATCATGGGTGCGGATCGCTGGGACGAGCGGATGTGGCGGCAGCTGGAGGAACAAGCCGGGGTGGCACCGCCAGTAGCGGATGCGGGTGGCACGGCTGCGAAGGCCGATGACCCGTCCGTGCCGACAAATGGCCCGCCTGCCCGTCAGGCGGGCGCCCCGCCAACCACACCGCGCCGCAAGCGGCAGACTTACACACCGCGTTTCATGAGGTGAGAGATGGACATCGACCGGATGCGGGCGCTGCTATCAGCCCTGCAGGAAGCCAGGTTCAGCGGGCTGCGCAGCGTCAGCTATGACGGCAAGACCCTGACCTATGGATCCGATGCCGAACTGGCATCCGCCATCGCCGATCTGGAAGCCCGGATTGCCCGCGCCGCTGGCACCAACCGCCGTCGGCGCTGGGGCACTGTCGCCACGAAGGGGCTTTAATCCATGACGTTTGACGGTATCCGCCAGCGTCTCGGCGCGATCATCGGCGGGTTCGATGCGGCGCAGTCACACCGACGCCTGCGCGGGTTCCGCGCCAGCCGCGCCCATGTGAACACGCTGATCGCGGGTGCAGGCGAGACCATCACGGCCCGCGCCCGCTGGCTGGCGCGGAACAACGGTTATGCCAGCGGGGCGGTCGAGGCTTACGCCAGCAATGTGGTCGGCGACGGGATCAAACCGTCGTCCTCCATCGCCGATGCCGCGCAGAAAGAGGCGCTGCAGACACTCTGGCTCCGCTGGACCGACGAGGCCGATGCCGAGGGGCTGACCGATTTCTACGGATTGCAGCGCCGCGCCGCGCGAGAACTGTTTCTGGCAGGCGAGGTGTTTCTGCGGCTACGCCCGCGCAGACCGGACGACGGTCTGTCGGTACCGCTGCAGCTGCAGATGCTGCCCTCGGAGATGCTGCCGATAGACCTGAACCGCGAACTGCCGGGCGGCGGGGCGATCCGCCAGGGCATCCAATTCGACGGCATCGGGCGGCGCGTGGCCTACCACCTTCTCCGCCGTCATCCGGGCGACATTACCGATCCGGGGCTGGTGGGCGAGACGGTCCGCGTGCCCGCCAGCGAGATCATTCACGTCCTTGACCCGGTCGAAGCCGGACAGCTGCGCGGGGTGTCGCGCTTCGCGCCTGCCATCGTGAAACTCTTCACCCTCGATCTCTATGACGATGCCGAGCTGGAGCGGAAGAAGACGGCGGCGATGTTTGCCATGTTCATCACCTCGCCCGCCCCGGAAACGCCACTGGAACCGGCAGATGAGGATCTGGAAGTCGAACCCGGTCAGGTCGTGCGTCTGGATCCGGGCGAGGATGTCTCGACCCCCGCGACGCCGGATTCCGGATCGACCTATGAGCCCTTCCAGTACCGGACGCTGCTGCAGATCGCCGCCGCGCTGGGCATCCCCTACCCATACCTGACCGGCGATGCCGCACGCGGCAACTTTTCCAACACGCGCGTGGCATTGCTGGATTTCCGCCGCCGGGTCTCGGCGATCCAGCACAGCGTCATCGTGCATCAGCTCTGCCGACCAGTCTGGCAGCGCTGGATGGATCTGGCCGTGCTGTCCGGTGCCATCGACTTTCCCGGCTATGATCGCGACCGGCGGGCATACCAGTCCGTCAGCTGGCTGCCGACGCGCTGGGACTGGGTCGATCCGATGAAGGATGCCTCGGCCGAGATCCTGCAGATCGAGGCGGGCCTCAAATCCCGCAGCCAAGCGATCTCCGAGCGCGGATATGACGCCGAACAGGTCGACCGCGAGATCGCAGCGGAACGCAAGCGCGAAGCAGCGCTGGGCCTCGACTTCCGCCGCCCCGGATCGCCCGCGCAAGGGCCGAAGGGCGAGGCGGCTGGTGATGGCCGCGACACCAGCGACGGCAAGGACGATGACGAAGACGGCGCCACCGACCCTGATGATGACACCGACGATGACGATGCCAATCCCGGGGAGGACCGCTGATGCATCATGCCCAGATCGCCCAGCGCGCCTTCGACACCCCGCTGATGATTGCCCCCGCCAAGGCGCTGGCCTTTCTCTCTAGCCTCGGACCCCGCATCACCGGGCAGGAAATTCGCTTTGACGGCATGACGGTCGCCGAACCCGATCAGACAGCGGCGCGGCAAATCGCCTGCGCCTCGCTGATCGGCGGCGATCTCGCCCAGCGCCATGGCAGCGATGCAGATGCACCCTTCCCCGTCGTCGACGGCGTTGCGGTCATCGCCATTGCCGGAACGCTGGTCCATCGCGGCGCCTGGATCGGTCAGAGCTCCGGGCTGACCTCCTATGAGGGGCTGGCCGCCCAGATCGATGCGGCGGTCCATGACCCGGCCATTCGCGGTATCGCGCTGGAGATCGACAGCTTTGGCGGCGAGGTCGCCGGGGCCTTCGATCTGGCCGACCGCATCCGCGCGGCGCGGACCAAAAAACCGGTGCACGCCTTTCTCGCCGAACATGCGCTCTCGGCAGGCTACGCGCTGGCCTCGCAGGCGACCCGCATCACCCTGCCCCGCACTGGGGCGGCGGGCAGCATCGGCGTCATCACCATGCATACCGACATGTCCGGCATGCTGGCCCAGAAAGGCGTTGCAGTAACGCTGATCCATGCCGGGGCCAGAAAAGCCGATGCCAATCCCTATGCCGCCCTGCCTGATGGCATCCGCGACCGGCTGCAGGCCGAGCTGGAGGATCTGCGCATCCTCTTCGCCGAGACCGTCGCCGCCGGGCGCGGGACAAAGCTCGGCAAAGATGCGGCACTGGCCACCGAAGCTGCCATCTTCCGGGGCGCTGCGGCGCTCAAAGCCGGTCTCGCCGATGCCGTCGCCGATCCCCGCGCCGCCTTTCGCGCCTTTGCCGACAGTCTCAGCCGCCCGGCTGTCCGGATCGGCCAAACGCCGACGCGCCAGACCCTTTCACCACCCCGAAACCAAAAGGAGATGATCATGAGCAATCAGACGGATGAAGATGCCCGGACACCGGACCAGCAAGACCCGCAAGCGGCAGTGCCCGGTGCAACCGCCGCGCCGACGGAAGAGCAACCGGCAGCGGAACCGTCCACGCCCGGCACCGCACCGGCTGCCGCTCCGACCGATGCCGACGCCATCCGCGCTGAAGCCGCCGAAGTGGCGTCGATCTGCGCCCAGGCGGCACAGCTCGGCGTCACCCTGGACGCCGCCGATGCCGTCCGGCGCGGGGTGAACCCAGACGCCCTGCGCGGCCAGATCCTCGACAGCCTCGCGGCCAAGAGCGATGCCAGCGGCATTCTGGCCAGCGCACCCGCGCCCACGAACAAGCCGAGCCCGCTCGTCGCTGCGGCCCGCAAATCCGCCGACAGCGCCAGCCGCTGACAGCCTGACACCTTCCGGAGACCAAGATGCCCGTCTTGACCCAACCGCCCAGCATGGGCGATGCGCTCAAATATGAGCTGAACCCCAATTATACCCGCGAGACCGTCACTCTCGCCGCAGGCACCGAATACCCGGCTGGCGCGGTTCTCGGTCGCATTACCGTCAGCGGCCAATACACCTTCGCCAGTCATGGCGGCAGCGATGGCGCAGAAACCGCCCTCGGCATTCTGCTCTATCCGGTCGACACGCGCCTTGCGGATGCCACCGGCATTCTGCTTGCCCGTGGACCGGCGATCCTGTCGCGTGACGCGCTCTTCTACGATGGCAGCGTCGACGACGCGGCCAAGATCGCCCTGAAGCAGACCGAGCTGACCGCGCTGGGCATCGTCATCCGCGACAGCGCCTGACCGGCTGCGGCTGCGGCTGCGGCTGCGGCTGCGGCTGCGGCGCCTTCTTTCTTATCCTCCTTCCCGACAAGGCTTCCCCATGACCATTATCCGCAATCCCTTCGATTCCGGCGGCTATTCGCTGGCCGAGATGACCCAGGCCATCAATATCCTGCCGAACCTTTACACCCGTCTCGGCGAACTCGGCCTCTTCCGCTTCGAGGGCGTCTCGCAGCGCAGCGTCATCATCGAACAGATCGAGGGCGTGCTGAACCTCTTGCCCTCGGTGCCCCTGGGCGGTCCGGCCACGGTCGGCTCGCGCGAAGGCCGTGCCATGCGCAGTTTTGCCCTGCCCTGGATACCGCATGACGACGTCATTCTGCCCGCCGATATACAGGGCGTACCGGCCATCGGCGCAGGCGACGAAGCCGATCCGCTGGTCGCGGTGATGACCCGCAAGCTGACGCTGATGCGCCGCAAGCATGCCCAGACCCGCGAATATATGGAGATGAACGCCCTGCGCGGCATCGTAAAGGACGGAGCGGGCACCACCCTCTACAATTACTTCACCGAATTCGGCATCGCGCAGATCAGCGTCGACTTCGTGCTGGGCACCGCTGGCACGAACGTTCAGGGCAAGGTCCGCGAGGTGCTGCGCGCCGTCGAGGACAGTCTGCTGGGCGAAAGCATGTCGGGTGTCCACGCGCTCGTCAGCCGCGAGTTCTTCGACAAGCTGATCGCGCATCCGAAGACGGAGGAGGCCTACAAGTTCTATGCCGCGACCGGGGCCCAGCCGCTCCGGCAGGATGTGCGGCGCAACTTCCCCTTCGCGGGGATTTTGTTCGAGGAATATGCGGGTGCTGTGACGCTTTCCACGAAAGCCGCCGAGCGGCTGGTTCCGGCAAACGAAGGCATCGCCTTCCCGACCGGCACCATGGACACGTTTACCACCTATGGCGGTCCGGCCAACCTGCTGGAAACCGCCAATACCATCGGTCTGCCGCTCTATGCCCGCCAGCATCTCGACCCTAAGGGCCGCTGGATCGATCTGATGACCGAAGCCTCGATCCTGCCGGTCAACAAGCGGCCCCGGCTGGCGATCCGGCTGCACACATCGAACTGACCGATCATGAACGCCTTCAGCGCCGCAATGGATCGCATCTTCGGCCATCCGGACATGAGCACCTCCGCCGTCTGGATGGCAGCCGGGACCAGCGAAGAACGCCCGATCCGGCTCATCCGCCGCGCGCCGGATCGGATCGCCGAGTTCGGATCGGCGCGGATCCTCTCAGAAACCCTGACTGCCGATATCCGGGTCAGCGATCTCCCCGATCCCCGGCCCGGCGATCTGATCGTCATCGGCGCGGAGAGCTTCGCCATTCAGGGCGAGCCGGTCCGGGACCGGGACCGGCTGATCTGGACCGTGGAACTGGTGCCTGCATGAAGCTGAAACTCGATATCGATCCCGATCTGGTCGCCATGATGCAGGCCGAGATCAGGGCGGGCGAAAGGGCCGTGACCGGGGCCATGCGCGAGGCAGGCACAGGCCTGAAAACTGCATGGCGCGGGCAGATCACCGGGGCAGGACTGGGACGGCGGCTGGCGAATTCGATCCGCAACGCCATCTATCCGAAGGCCGGAGAGAGCCTGAACGCGACGGCGCTGGTCTGGTCGAAGGCCCCGGTGATCATCAGCGCCCATAATGCCGGGCCGCTGATCCGCTCGCGCGATGGGTTCTGGCTGGCGATTCCGACCGAAGCCGCCGGGAAATCCCTGCGCGGCGGGCGCATCACCCCCGGCGAATGGGAGCGTCGCACCGGGTTGCCGCTGCGCTTTGTCTATCGCAGGCGCGGGCCGAGCCTGTTGGTTGCCGAGGGGCGGCTGAACACGAAAGGTCGCGCGGTGGCATCCAGATCGAAGACCGGGCGCGGACGTGCCACCGTGCCGATCTTCCTGCTGGTGCCGCAGGTCAGGCTGCCAAAGCGGATGGATCTGGCAAGGGAGGCGGAAAAGGCGGCGGATGGGGTGCCGGGGAGGATCGTCGGGAAGTGGGTGGAGGGGCGGCTTCACTAGATGCCCATCGCGCTTGTAATCGCTTTGGCCGCGACCGACGTGCCAATCTTCGTTGCAACATCAAGGGTCCATTTGCCAGCAGCCTGCAGGTGTCGCAACGCGCCAGCCCCGTCATTCTTCTGAGCGGCTTCTTCTGCTGCTGCGACCGAAGCTATTGCTTTATCGTGCTCGATTGTTGTGCCTTCCGCCTTAAGGGCCATCCTGAGCTGCCGCAATTCTTCAGCTAATTGCGGCAGGTCTACATCGGATGACCTTTGGTTCCATATTTGCTGGAAGGTGTTGTTCTCAGCGCGCGAATTCGGTCCAACAGCGCCCGCCTGGCCCGTTTGGTAATGATCGCCCATGTTCATTGACTCCATGAAGAATTGTTGGACAACGTGTTGTTGGCCGTCTCTCAGCAGGTATTCATAGGCATCAGGGTGTGCGCCGTAGCCCGTTGTACTTTCGTCCACGTATTGAGCTGCATAAAAATCTTCTGCGGATACTACAAAACGAACTTCAAGACCGAAATCGAACGATCCATGCGATGACCTGCACTCGAGGTAGAGCACAAAACGTTTCCGCTGATCATCTCTGTTCACTGATTTTTGGTATTCTCGTCCGGATCTAAGATCGAAGAAGCGGACACTTACAGGGATAGCATGCTCTGGAAGTGAAACTGCGTAATAACTTAGTCGACCTCGTTCGGTCAGAACTCCGCGCCACGAAGTATTAAACTCGTACCCTCGCTCTGTGACCCTGTAGCGGCTGGCGGTTAGTTTTCGCGCTGAGCATTCAGCGAAGCCTTCCGAAAATGCTCTTTCCTGCTTCCTATCCAAAAAATGAAATGGTCCAGATCGAGGCTCGTCATACTCATCTGCGAATGCCACGGTAACGTGGTCACCAGAGCCTGCCTTCATCTGGAAGGAACGAAGCTCGCCTCCCAAGTCGAGTTGCTCAACTATGACTACTGAAACATCCATGAATCACCTCCGCAGAATGCATGCCAAGAGATAATACATGCCCACCCCACGCGAAACCATCCTCGCCGCGCTGCACGCGCGGCTCTCGGCGCTTCCCGCCACCGCCCTGCGCGGCGATGTCCTACCCGAACGCCTCCCGGCTGATGGCCTTCTGATCCTGCGCGATGGTGATCCGGGCGAGCCCGAGGTGACACTGTCCCCTCTGAGCTATCACTATCAGCACCGCACCGAGATCGAGGCGATGGTTCAGGGCACCGGCCGTGATGCCGCTTTCGACGCCCTCTGCGCCAGCATCGGCGCGGCAATCGCCGCCGACCGGACGCTGGGCGGGCTCTGCGACTGGGTCGAGGCTGAAGCGCCCCGACCGGTCGATCTTCCTGTCGAGGGCGCGGCGAGCCTGAAGGCAGCGGTGATTCCTGTGATGCTACACTACACGACCGCAGACCCGTTGGCGTGAACGGCGCTCAGCAGGTGCCGTAATAGTTGCCCGAGAAACGGCAATATTCCCGCGCGGTGCCACTGGCGATCATCGTCGCCGCGATGTCGCGACCGTCCGGCAACCAGCATTGCCCGACGATGCGCCCGTAGCGGTCGACATCGCGCATCCGGCACTGAACAGACCGCCCGGAGACGAGGCCCGCCAGTTGCGCCGTCGCGGTCGACCCGCCCGCCCGGCCGATCTCCGGTGCGTCGAGCCCCCAGACCCGGATGCGGGTGCGTTGCCCGTTGATCCAGAAGGTGTCGCCATCGACAACCCGGGTCACCTGCCCGGCAAAATCGAACCGTGATGGCGTCGCGGGTGCCGCAACCTCGGACGGCACACATCCCGTCAGAACCATGGCCACTATGACCGCGAGGGGCGCCCGCTTTCCAAACAACCAACCTGCGCCTCGAAGCAATCCCAACACCACCATCGCACCTCTCACAAACCGTATCCCACCACCGGCCCATTCTGCGGCGCAGCGCCCGGACCCGCAACCGCGCGCCGCAAATCACCTTAACCTGACACCGACCGAAAGGACATTTCATGGCACGAGCCCAGGGGGCGCGGGCGCAGATGGCGCTTGCGTTCGAGACCGTCTATGGCACGCCGCCGATTGGCGGCTTTACCAAAATGCCGTTTGCCAGCACCACGCTCGGCGCGGAGCAACCGCTGCTGAATTCCGAACTGCTGGGCTATGACCGCGATCCGCTGCCGCCGATCAAGGATGCGGTGACGGCCGACGGCGATGTCGTCCTGCCGATCGATGCCGAAGCGTTCGGCTTCTGGCTGAAGGCGGCGTTTGGAGACCCGGTCACCACCGGCACCGGGCCCTGGACGCATGAGTTCCGCTCGGGCGCCTGGACGCTTCCCAGCCTTACCATCGAGACCGGCATGCCCGAGGTGCCGCGCTATGCGATCTATTCGGGCTGCGTGCTGGACCAGCTTAGCTGGCAGATGCAGCGCTCCGGTCTTCTGACCGCGACCACGCGCCTGGTCGCGCAGGGCGAGACGGTCGGGACCGTCAGCAATGCCGGAACCCCTACCCCCATCGACCTGAAGCGCTTCGGCCATTTCAACGGCGCGATCACCCGCAACGGCGCGGCATTGGGCAATGTTGTCTCGGCCCAGATCAGCTATGCCAACAATCTCGACCGGATCGAGACCATCCGCGCCGATGGCCGCATCGATGGTGCCGATCCGTCCATTGCGGCCCTGACCGGCTCGATTGAGGTCCGGTTCTCGGACAGCACGCTGGTGAGCCAAGCCATCAATGGCGAACCCTGCGAGTTGGATTTCTCCTATGCCCTGCCCTCGGGAGAGAGCTTCAGCTTCACCGTGCATGCTGTCTATCTGCCCCGCCCCCGGATCGAGATTTCCGGTCCGCAGGGCGTGCAGGCAACCTTCGACTGGCAGGCCGCGCGCGACAGTGCGCTGGGCCGCATGTGCACCGCCACCCTGATCAACGACCGCGAGGAATACTGATGCTGACACTCGACCTGACCAACGAACCGCGCTGGCACGCGCTGGCGCCCGGCGTCCGCGTGCAGCTGCGCCCGCTGACCACCGCGCTGATGGTCGCCACCCGTAGCGATCCGGATGTCGAAGCAGTGCCGGACGGGACCATCGACGAGACCCGCGCCCTGATCTTCGCCAAGGCGCTGGCCCGGCGCGCGGTGCTGGACTGGGAGGGTGTCGGCGACGCCGAGGGGAATGCCATTGCCCCCAGCCCGGATGCCATCGACGCGCTTCTGGATATCTGGCCGATCTTCGAGGCTTTCCAGCTGGTCTATGTCTCGAAGGGTCTGCTGCTGGAACAGGAAAAAAACGTCTCCGCGCCCTCGCCGAATGGTCTTTCGGCGGGGGCGACAGCTACTGCGCGGCCTGCACGCAAAGCTGCGAAGACTGCCCGTCGCGGCTGAACCAGCCGCTGACCTTCGAGGGCTGGCAGATCTGGGATCTGGTCGGGCGGCTTGGCGGTCAGCTGCGGGTGCTGCCGGGCGCAGTGGTCGGCTGGGATCTGAACGCGGCGCTGGGGCTGGCAGCGGCGCTGGGCATTCCAGCCCCGGCAGCCGCCGAACTGCTGCCCATCATCGAGGCGGTGATGGTGCGCAAGATGAACGAACAGATGGAACGATGAGATGGCAGAAAAACGCGTCAGCGTCCGCCTTGCGGCAGTGGGCGGACGACAGGTGCGCGCCGAGCTGGAAGGTGTCGGCGAGGCCGGATCGCGCGGCTTCGGGCGGCTCTCACGCGATATGGAGGCGGCGAATGCCCGTATGGCCGGGTTCACCCGCAAAGTCGGTGTGGCAGCAGCCGCTGCGGTCGCCGCCGCCACTGCGGCCGGGATCGCCATGGTCCGGGCCGGACTCCAGACGGTGGATGCGCAGGCCAAGCTCGCGCAATCCCTCCGCACCACAGTCGCCTCGATCCAGACGCTGGAGCGGGCAGGAGAACTGGCAGGTGTGTCGATGTCCGGGATCGAACAGGCAACCAAGGATCTGACCCGGCGGCTGAGCCAGGCGGCAGCGGGCGGAGGTCCGGCGGCGGACGCGCTGGCGCGGCTGGGTCTGACGGGCGCTGACCTGCTGGCCCTTCCGCTGGATCAGCGCGTCGGCGCGATCAATGCCGCCATTGCCGAGTTCGTGCCGGTCGCGCAACGTGCAGCCGTGGCGGGGCAGTTGTTTGGCGAAGAAGGCTCCATCGCCATGTCGCGCATTGACACCGCCAGTTTGCGGCAGGCGACTGAGGATGTCCGGGCTTTCGGGGTCGTGGTTTCCGAGCAGGATGCCGACCGGATCGAGCGCACGAATGACGCCATCTCGCGGCTGGGCCTGGTCTGGCGCGGGTTGTCGAACCAGCTGGCGGTGGCCGCCGCACCTGCGTTGGAAGCCGTCGCCGACGCAATGGCGGCGCTGGCCAGCCGCACCGGCCCGCTCGGCATGGCGATCTCCGGGATCTTCGACCAGATCGGACGTCTGTCCACCTATGCGGCCAGCTTCGCGGGTTTCATGGCCGGCCGCTGGGTCGCAGGGCTGGCGGCAGCGGCACTCTCCGTCCGGGGCCTCGCCACAGCACTGGTGGTGCTGCGCGGGGCGCTGATCCGCACCGGCATCGGCGCATTGATCGTCGGCGCCGGGGAACTGGTCTATCAGTTCACGAAGCTGGTCAACGGCGCGGGCGGCTTTGGCAATGCCATGGCGCTGATGGGCGATGTGGCCAAGGCCGTCTGGGAGGGGATCAAGGTCACGGTCATGTCCTTCGCCGATGATTTCCGGGCCATGCAATCCGAGATCGAAGCGATCTGGACCCGGCTGATGGCCTTCCTCGCCGGGAAATGGGCGGATTTTCTGGGGATGATCGCGCCCACCTTCAACAAGGTGGCCGAAGAAATCGGCTCCGATACCCGCATCGACGTGTTCGAGGCGCTAGGCCGTGCCTCGATGCTGGAACATGCGGCCAGCAATTCGGCGCATATGGCGGGGCGCTATCGCGACCGTGCCAGTTCCAGCCGAGCCTCGGCCTTCGATGGCGTCGGTCGGGCGATGGATGCGCTGCGTGCCGCGATGTCGGGCGGCGAGGATGATGCCGGTGGCGCGGCGCTGGACGTGGCGACGGAAGCCGCCGGGCATTACGAGGATGCGCTGGGCGGGGTCGAAACGGCTGCCAGCGGCGCGGGCGCAGCGGCAAAGGATGCCGGGGCCGCTGGCAAGGAAGCGGCGGAAGAGGCCAAGCCCGCGACCGAGGCCACGGCGACCGGCTGGAAGGCCGTGACAGAGGCGCTGTCGGACTACGCGAAGAAGGCAAAGGATATCGGCGCCGATATCGGACAGGCGCTGGTGGGCGCATTCCAGAGCGCCGAGAACGCCGTTGGGGAATTCGTGAAGACCGGCGAACTCGATTTCCGCGATCTGGTGACCTCGCTGCTGGCCGATCTCTCGAAGCTGGCCGCGCGGCGTTTCCTGCTCGGGCCGATTGCCAATGCGCTTTCGAGTGCGCTGGGCGGCGCGGGCGGGATTTTCGCCAGCATCATGCATACGGGCGGAATGGTCGGTGCCACAGGTGCTGGCCGCATGGTTCCGGCACTCGCCTTTGCGGGCGCGCCACGCATGCATGCTGGCGGCATGGTCGGGCTGCGCCATGACGAGGTGCCCGCGATCCTCCAGCGCGGCGAGCGTGTGCTCTCGCGCCGCGAGGCGCAGGATCACGGCAAGGGCGTCACAGTCAACATCCATGCGCGCGACGCCGAGAGCTTCCGGCAGTCCCGCACCCAGATCGCCGCCGATATCGCCCGTGCCGTCTCGCTCGGCCGGCGCGGATTGTAAGAAAGAGATCAGAACATGGCATTCCACGAAGTCCGGTTTCCGGACACGATCAGCCGCGGCGCGCGGGGCGGACCGGAACGGCGCACCCAGATCGTCGAACTGGCAAGCGGCGACGAGGAGCGCAATGCCAGCTGGGCCAATTCGCGCCGCCGCTACGATGTCAGCTACGGCATCCGCCGCGCCGACGATCTGGCGGTGGTGGTGGCCTTTTTCGAGGCGCGGAACGGCAGGCTTTACGGCTTCCGGTTCAAGGACTGGGCGGATCATCGGTCCTGCCTGCCGTCGCAGACTCCGTCGCCGATGGATCAGCAGATCGGCACCGGCGATGGCGTCGCGACCGCGTTCCAGCTGGCAAAGCGCTACGCCTCTGGCGGCCAGTCCTGGACGCGAACGATCAGCAAGCCGGTCGCGGGCACCGTCCAGATCGCCGTGAATGGCGTGCCACAAGCTGGCGGCTGGTCGGTCGATCACAAGACAGGCCTGATCAGCTTCGAGACCGCGCCCGCCACCGGCATCGCCATCACCGCCGGGTTCGAATTCGACGTGCTGGTCCGCTTCGACAGCGACGTGCTGGACGTCACGCTGGATATCGAGCGGCTGGGATCGATCACCTCCATTCCGCTGCTGGAGATCCGGCGATGAAGAACATCCTGCCCGCATTGCAGACCCATCTCGACAGCGGCACCACGACACTGGCCTGGTGCTGGCGCATCACCCGCGCCGATGGCACAGCTTTCGGCTTCACCGATCACGACCGGGTGCTGATGTTCGACGGCACGGAGTTCGAACCGGAAAGCGGGCTGACGGCCAGCGAGATCAGGTCGGGCGCGGACCTTTCGGTCGATGCGCAGGATGCGGCAGGCGCGTTGCGCTCGGACCGGATCACCGAGGCCGATATTCTGGACGGGCGCTGGGACAATGCCGAAGTGGAACTCTGGCGGGTCAACTGGCAGGCGCCATCGGAAAGGGTGCTGATGCGGCGCGGCGCCATCGGCCAGATAAGGCGCGGGCGCCATGCCTTTGTGGCCGAGGTCCGGTCGATGTCGCAACTCCTCGGCCAAACCGTCGGGCGGACCTTTCAGGCCAGCTGCGACGCCGCGCTGGGCGATGCGCGCTGCTGTCACGATCTGGAGGATCCGGCTTTTCGCGGCGCGGGGACCGTCATCGACAGCCTGCGCGACCGGGCGTTCACCGCCTCCGGACTCGGTGGGTTCGCACCCGGCTGGTTCCGCTTCGGCACGCTCACATGGACATCCGGGCCCAATGCCGGTCGCCGCGCGGAGGTGCTGGCCCATGACCGCAGCGATGGGATTGCGGTGCTAACATTGCTGGAAGCGCCGATCCGCCCCATCGGCGCGGGGGACGGCTTCACGATCCGGGCGGGCTGCGACAAGCGCATCGCCACTTGCGGCCAGAAGTTCGGGAATGTGGCGAACTTCCGGGGCTTCCCGCATATTCCCGGTCAGGACACCATTCTGCGCTATGCCTCATCGGACGGTCGCCACGATGGCGGTGTGCTGTGACCCGGTCGCAAACCGATGGGGCTCCGGACCGCATCATCGCCACCGCGCGCGGCTGGCTTGGAACGCCCTATCACGATCAGGCGAGCCTCCGGGGCGTCGGATGCGATTGCCTCGGGCTGGCGCGCGGCGTCTGGCGCGAGGTCGTGGGCGACGAGCCTTTTCCGATCCCGCCCTATAGCCGCGATTGGGGCGAGACGGGCACCCGCGAAGTCTTGGCCGAGGGCGCGCGGCGGATGATGATCGAGTTATCCGTCGCGGATGCCGGGCAGGGTGCACTGGTCCTCTTCCGCATGAGAACGGATGCCATCGCCAAGCACGTCGGAATTCTCACCGCGCCCGACCGTTTCATCCACGCCTATGAGCGGCTTGGTGTGATCGAAGAACCTCTGACGCCTTCTTGGCGCCGCCGCATCGCTTTTGCCTTCCTCTTCCCCAGCATTTGAGACTTTTTCATGGCAACATTGGTATTGGCCTCGGTCGGCGCTACGATTGGCGGCGGCTTCGGCGGCGCGATCCTCGGATTTTCCGGTGCTGCCATCGGCGGCATGATCGGCTCCACCATAGGCGCGGCCGTGGACAGCTGGATCGTCTCCTCGCTGGCCCCGGCCCAACGAATCGAAGGCGCGCGGCTCGACAATCTGCGCATCACCGCCTCGACCGAGGGCGCAGTGATCCCGCGCATCTTCGGCCGCATGCGCATGGGCGGGAATATCGTCTGGGCCACGGATTTCCGCGAGGAGACCCGCACCAGCCGTCAGGGCGGCGGCAAGGGTGGCGGACCGAAGGTCGAGACCACGGAATATCTCTATTATGCATCCTTCGCGGTCGCCTTATGTGAAGGCGAGATTACCGGCATCGGGCGGATCTGGGCCGATGGCAAGCCGCTCGACACCTCGGGACTTACCTGGCGCTGGTACCCAGGCAGCGAGACGCAACAGCCCGATCCATTCATCGCCGCCACGATGGGCCCAGAGGCCACGCCCGCATATCGCGGCACCGCCTATGTCGTCTTCGAAGATCTGCCGCTGAACGATTACGGCAACCGCCTGCCGCAGCTGAGCTTCGAGGTCTTCCGGCCGCTGGCCGATCCGGATACCGCCGAGGGGCTGACCCGTGCCGTGACGCTGATCCCGGCCTCGGGCGAGTTCACCTATGCCACCGAGCCGGTGCGCAAGACCACGGGCGCCAAAACCAATGTCTTCGGCCACAGTACCGGCGGCACGACCTCTACCGAGAACCTGAACGCCATGCCCGGCAGCCCGGACATGATCGTGGCGCTGGACCGGCTGCAGGCCATGGCGCCGAAGGTCGAAAGCGTCAGTCTGGTCGTGGCCTGGTTCGGCGATGATCTGCGCTGCAGCCATTGCGCCATCCGGCCCGGCGTCGAGGTCGCCGAGAAGTTGAGCAGCCCCTGGACATGGTCCGTGAATGGCGTCAGCCGGGCCGATGCCCATCTCGTCAGCCGCGATGGTCAGGATCGTCCCGTCTATGGCGGCACGCCGGCGGATTTCGCGGTGGTGCAGGCAATTCGGGAGATGAAGGCGCGCGGGCTGCGGGTGACCTTCTATCCCTTCATCCTGATGGATATCCCGCCGGGCAACACTCTGCCGGACCCCTATTCGGACAACGCCGCCGGGACGGGTCAGCCCGCATTCCCCTGGCGTGGACGGATCACCTGTTCGCCCGCCGCCGGTCAGGCAGGCAGCGCCGACAAGACGGCGACGGCCGGAGATCAGGTTGATGCCTTCTTCGGCAGTGCCAGCGCGGGCGACTTTACCATTACCGGTGATGATGTCCGATGGACAGGCGACCCGAGCGACCATGGTCTGCGGCGCATGGTGCTGCATTACGCCCATCTCTGCGCGGTGGCGGGCGGGGTCGATGCCTTCCTGATCGGTTCAGAGATGCGTGGACTGACCACGATCCGTTCGGAATTGAACAGCTATCCGGCCGTCGCTGCCTTCCAGGCGCTGGCCGCTGATGTCTGCGCCATCCTCGGGCCGGGCCCGAAGATCAGCTACGCCGCCGACTGGTCGGAATATTTCGGGCATCAGCCGGGCGACGGCAGCGGGGATGTCCATTTCCATCTGGACCCGCTCTGGGCCGACCAGAACGTCGATTTCATCGGCATCGACAATTACCTGCCGCTCTCCGACTGGCGCGACGGCTTCGATCATCTGGACGCCCAAGCTGGCTGGCCTGCCATTCATGACCGGACCTATCTGCAGTCCAATATCGCGGGCGGCGAAGGGTTCGATTGGTTCTATGCCTCCGAGGCCGACCGCGCGGCGCAGGTCCGCACCCCGATCACCGATGGTGCCCACGGAAAGCCATGGGTCTTCCGGCCCAAAGATCTGCGCTCATGGTGGTCGAACCGGCATTTCGACCGGCCGGGCGGCGTCGAGGCCGCGACACCGACGCCGTGGGTGCCGCAGTCAAAGCCGATCCGCTTCACCGAACTCGGCTGCCCGGCCATCGACCGCGGCACCAACCAGCCGAATGTCTTCTACGATCCGAAGTCGTCGGAGAGCTTCGCGCCCTATTTCTCGCGCGGCTGGCGCGACGATGCCATCCAGCGCGCCTATCTGGAGGCGTCCTATCTCCATTGGGGCAAACCAGCGAACAACCCGGTCTCCGCGATCACCGGCCAGCGCATGGTCGAGGTCTCGGAATGCGCGGCATGGACCTGGGATGCCCGCCCCTATCCCTTCTTTCCGGCCCTCAGCGACGTCTGGACCGATGGCGCCAATTGGCGGCTAGGGCACTGGCTGACCGGGCGGCTGGGCGCGGTCTCGCTCGCGGCCCTCGTCCGCCATCTCTGCGGGCGCGCCGGACTGCCGGAAAGCCGCATCGATGTCTCCGGCCTCTGGGGCGCGGCCGAGGGCTACGCCATCACAGCCCTCGAAAGCCCCCGCGCCTCTATCACCACGCTGGCGCGGCACTTCGGGTTTGACGCGGTCGAGAGCGAGGGCGTCATCCGATTTGTGATGCGCGGCCGGGCACCGGTTGCCACCATCGCCCATGACGATCTGGTCGCGGGTAATTCGGACGGCGAACCCATCGAGCTAACTCGCGCCCAAGAGACGGAGCTGCCACAGGCGCTGAAGTGGCAGGTGGCCCGGGCCGACGAGGATTACGATGCCGCTCTGGTCGAGGCCGCGCGCATTACCGTGGATACCAGCCGCATCGCCTCGGAAAGTTTTCCGATGGCGGTGCCGCCGGAAGAGGCCGAACGCCGCTGCCGTCGCGCCCTGCAGGAGGCCTGGGCGGGCCGCGAAAGCGCCGTGTTTCGCCTTCCGCCCTCACGGCTGGCGCTGGACCCGGCGGATGTGATTGCGCTGACCCACCATGGCCGGGTGCAGCAGTTCCGCCTGACGGCCGTGGCCGATGCCGAAGCACGCGGCATCGAGGCTGTGCGGCAGGACCGCGAGGCCTATGACCTGCCGCCCGGCGCCGAACGCCCGGCAAAACTGCCCCGCGCCGTGACCTTCGGGCCGCCGGAGGTCATCCTGCTCGATCTGCCGCAGCTGCACGACGACATCCCCGCGCATCAGCCGCTGATCGCCGCCACCGCAAAACCATGGCCCGGCGCGCTGGCAGTGTATCGCAGCGCGGGCAATGACGGGTTCGAACTAGTCGCCACCGTGCGCCGCCGTGCGAATCTCGGCCGTCTCGCCACCGACCTCTGGCCCGGTCCAACATCGCGTTTCGATTTCGGCAATGTCCTGATCCTCGATCTGGCGAGCGGCCAGCTGGAAAGTGTTAGCGATCTGGCGCTGTTTGGCGGTGCCAACGCGCTGGTCGTGGAATCCGCCCCGGGGCGCTGGGAGATTGTCCAGGCTGGAAGTGCCGAGCTGATCGCGCCGGGCCGATATCGTCTGAAACGACTCCTGCGCGGACAACGTGGCACCGAACAGGCCATGGGCAATCCCACCCCGGCCGGGGCGCGGGTGGTGATGCTGAACGAGGCCCTGACGCCGCTGCCGATCCCGAAAGCCCATCTCGACATACCCTTCAACTGGCGCATCGGTCCCGCCCGCCATCCGGTCAGCAGCGACACCTTCACCGCCATCAGCTTCGCACCCGAGGGCGAAGGACTGCGGCCGTTCTCGCCGGTCCATGTCACCCAGCCCTGGCGCCAGCCGCATAGCCCTGGCGATCTGACGATCCGCTGGACACGGCGCTCCCGTGCCCTCGCCGCCGATAGCTGGCAGGGCATGGAGGTGCCCATGGCGGAAGAACAGGAAAGCTACGAGGTCCGGATCATGGACGGTGCGGCCGTCAAACGCACGCTGACGAGCAATGCGTCCTCGGCCCTCTACACCAGTGCCCAGCAGATCGCCGATTGGGGCGCGTTGCTGGCGCCGGCCGACAGCCTGACCATCCGCATCTGTCAGTTCTCTGCCCGTATCGGGCGCGGCACGGCACGAACGACAACCCTCCACCTCTGATCCTGAAGAGAGACATACGCATGTCCGACAGCACGACGAACCTGCTGCTGCCCTATCTGATGGCGGCGCAGGCGCAGAAACATATCACCCATAACGAGGCCCTGCGTCTGCTGGACGGGCTGGTCCAGCTTTCGGTCAAAAGCCGGGGCCTGACCGCGCCACCCGCCACGCCTTCAGATGGCGATCGCTATATCGTCGCCTCGGGCGCGACCGGCGGCTGGGCGGGCTGGGATCTGAACGTGGCCCTCTGGACCGAGGGTGCCTGGCTGCGCCTGCCGCCGCGCGCGGGCTGGCGGGCATGGGTCGAGGGTGAGGCGGTCCTGCTGGTCCGGCATGGCGCGGGCTGGCAGCCGATGGTCCCGACCGCCTTCGACGATCTGACACGGCTTGGTATTGGCATGGAAGCCAGCGCGGGTTCCCCCTTTTCGGCCAAGCTGAACAGCGCCCTCTGGACAGCCCTCTATGCGGCCGATGGCGGCAGCGGCGATCTGACCCAGACCCTGAACCGGGAAACGGGTACGGACGATGCCGGGCTGATCCTGCAGACCGGGTTTTCCACCCGGGCGCTGATCGGGATGTTCGGATCGGACAAGCTGCGCATCGCGGTTTCGCCCGACGGGTCCAGTTTCCGCGATGCGCTGGGCGTCGATCCGGCGACGGGCATTGCCGACCAGCCGAACCTGCCGCGCTTCAAGGCTTATACGAATTACGACAATTACGTCGGCACCGATACCTGGACCACCCTCGGCATCAATGTCGCCGAATACAATGATCAGGGCTGCTTTGACGCGGGCACCAACCGCTTCGTGGCGCCGGTCGCGGGAACCTATCTCCTCGGCGCCTCGCTGTTCTTCAAGATCAATGCCAGCGGCAACGCCCGGATGCGCGGGCGGCTGGTCCTGAACGGATCCACGGAAATCCGGGGCTCGTTCGGCGAGGTTTCCGGTGCGCATGTATCCGAGGCGACCGCCCTCTGGCTGCAGACCATGGTCGCGCTGGACGCGGGCGATACCGTGACGCTGCAGGGCAGCTTTCGCGCGGCGGATGGGTATTTCGCCGCCAATCACACCACTTTCTGGGGAGCGAAGATCGGATGACACCCAAACGTCTCGATGACATGCTGCAGATGAGCGAGAGCGAATTCGAGGAGCTGCTGGCCCGGGCGGCGCAGGAAGGCGCAAGACGCGCCCTTGTCGATGTCGGGCTCGATGGCAGGGAAGCCGCCCTCGATATCCGCGACCTGCGCGCACTGCTGGAGGGCATCCGCCTGATGCGCCGCACCGCTGCCCAGACCGTCATTCGCATACTGACGGCAGGGCTGATCCTGACACTGCTGGCCGGACTCGCCCTGAAGCTCAAGCTCTTCGGCGAGGGCGGCTGAGCCGCTGGACGGTAATCGCCGCCGCACCCCCCACAACCCCATTCACCCCATGGCCCGCCATCCCGGCGGGCCCTTTTCATATCCGGAGGATCCTCATGACCACCCGCTTCTATCGCCATTGGCGCGACGTGCCGAAAGACAGCTGGCGCTGGCCGAACTTCTCGCCCGCCGAGATTGCCTGTCGCGGCACCGGAGCGATCCTGATCCATGAGGCGGCCCTCGACCGGCTGCAGGCGCTGCGCAGCCGTCTCGGCAAGCCGCTGATCGTGAACTCGGCCTATCGCAGCCCCGAGCACAATGCCCGGGTGCGAGGCGCCAAACGCTCCAAGCACCTTGAGGGCACGGCCTTCGACATCTCCATGGCCAATCACGATCCGGCGGTCTTCGAGAAGGCCGCGCGAACCGAGAACTTTCTCGGCTTTGGCACCTATCCCCGATCCGGCTTCATGCATATCGATCTCGGCCCGGCCCGGCGCTGGGGCGAGCCGTTTCCCACCCGCGTCATCCCCTTTGCAGAGGACCAGCCACCCGCGCGGGAACATCTGGCGGACAGCCGCACGATGAAGGGCAGCGGGGCGGCAGGACTGGCAACCGTCGGCGCAGCGGGCATCGAACTCGCGCAGGACACGCTCAGCGATGCGCAATCGGCGATACAGCCGCTGATCCCCTATCTCGACACCCTGCGCTGGGCCTTCATCGCCCTGGCACTGGCCGGGATCGGCCTGACCGTCTGGGCCCGGCTCGACGACTGGAACCGAGGGCGGCGGTGATGTGCGCCCTTGCCGCGCTGATGGCGTCGCGCTGGGCGCGGCGGCTGGCCATCGGGATTACGCTGATCGGCGCGGTCCTTCTTTTCGCCCTCAACCTTCGGCGGGCCGGTGAAACCGCCGGTCGTCATGCCGAACGCCTGAACCAGATGGAGCGCCAGAATGACATCCAACGCCGCATGCTGGAGGCAGCCAGCAACCGCTCTCGCCATCGCGACGAGCTTGCTGAGCGCCTGCGCGACGGGCGGTTCTGATCCGGGCGGCGCGGCCTGCCCGCCGGTCGTGGGTTACGATCAGGCCACGCGCGACAAGGCGGCGGCGGAGCTGGAGGCGCTGCCCGAGGATGCCGCGCTGGTCGGGATGATGGCGGATTATGCCGTCATGCGGGCGCAGGCTCAGGCGTGCGCTGGCTGATCGCCGGTGTCACGACGCCTCGGCCGGGGCATCCACCAGCGCCAATGTGCCATCCGGCATCGGGCGTTGCAGCTTGCCGGCGATTTCGATTGGTGCCGAAAGCCACGTCTCCCAATCCCGGGGATCGGTCAGGAGGACCGGCATGGCGTTCGGATGCACCGTTTTGACCTCGGCATTGGGCGCGCAGGTCAGAAAGGCATAGAGATCGTCGGTGGTCTCGCCATCCTTCACCTTCCGGACCGACTTCCAGCCCCTGACCTCGATGCCGGCGAAGAACATCGGCGTTTCTGCTTCCGACGGCGCGAACCACTGATTGCCGCCCTTGATCGGTTCGGCAAAGGCTGTGACCGGCACCAGGCAGCGATGCGCCGGGCCCAGCCAGCGCCGCCAATGCGGTGAGGTCAGGTTGCGGACATTGGTAACGCCCGGATCCCGCTGGGTCTTCAAAACCGAGGGCGGCGATGGCATCCCCCACCGCGCCTTCACCAATTCCAGCGAAGCACCATCATGGCGGATGATCGGTGCCAACTGATCGGGATAGACCTTGCCCGGTGCGACATTGCCCGCGCGGTCGGTCATGGTCAGACCCTTGAAAAGCTGGCGCATCGCCTCCTGCGTGGTGGTCTGATTGTAAAGGTTGCACACGGTATCGTCGTCCTCGGAACGGCCAAAGGGCAGATAGGGTGAACTGTAGCTCGGCAGGCATGTTCTGTCAGCCAGTTCCAGATCCGGAAAGGCGGTCAGGCAGGCGCTGGCCGCATCCGGCTCACGGAAGTAAAGCGCGATCCGGTCCCGCGTGCCGCCGCGCCCACCGCCATGCCAGGCATAGTTGCCTCGGCCGATCCGCGTCGCCAGCCACTCATGCAGCGCGTCGGACCGTCGGCCAAAGCCCATCTCCGGCACGCAAATCAGCACCCGGACCGGGAAGGCCGAATCATCGATTTTGGCTTGAGGTGTGCTGCGGCGCGTCATGATCGAAACAAAGCAAGAACATGGACTATGTTTCAAGGGCCACGACAACCTGCATGAACATATAAGGTCGCTTCGATGATACGGCGTACGCTCAGGGGGTAGTACAGCACGCTATACAACACCAAGAAAACTGAGCGCTTCGCGCAGTACAGGCTCAAAGTTAGCCAGTGTCTCCCGACATATCTCGTCGTTTTGCTGACAAAGGCGCCTAGCGGTCGAAATCTTATATTCCGACGCGAAGTCTTCTTTTACCAGATAAGCCCAATCTGCGGCAAGTTCGGCTTCAAGGGTTGTCTCGCCACGCAGAATCCTGCTTACCAGTTGCGGGTGACACACCTTAGCGGGATCGCGACTGGTCAGACAGTTCCGATCGCGTGCTTCAGTCCAGATATCTGCCGGATATAGCGTCTCCAAGGACGCATAGATGTCAAAATGAGCAGCCCGAGCCGCAGTAAGGTTGGCTGGTGCAGGGTAAACTAGACACTTTGCTGATTTCGTATTTTCAGGCTGCTTGTTGAACTCTTTCTTTGCGTGCATAGCGTCACCATCAACAATGCCTATTGCCTTGGGTCTATCAGGATGATGTTTATGTTGCGAACGCCAACCAACCAACATGTCGATCACATAGGTGTGCCCGGCACCGTCTCGCTTTGTCTCGAAACGCACTTTGTCTACTGCGTTCGGAAAAAACACCTCGAGCGCTCTTTGAAGAATTAGCTTATCGCTTTCGCCTTCGACAAAAATCCTTGAGCAGTTCTCCTGAGCCAGCCGGGCAGCTGTGGCCTTCGCTTCCTCTTGCTGTCGAACTTGCGCAACCAACTCAGTGATTCGTGGCCCCAGCATCGCCAGAGTGCCCAAGCTTTCATCGATGCCTTTCGCGTCGGTCTTAGTGACGGTGCCATCAACATCTCTCGTGCGCGTCACGAAGTGCAAAGCGATCTTCTTATCTTGCTGACCAAGATCGTAAAATGCCGGCGAATGAGTTGTAAGTAAAATCTGTGCTGTCCCAGATTTCGCCAGGGCATTTAATTCATCTGCGAGCTGGACAGCACTGCCGATTTCAAGATTGTTTTCGGGCTCTTCGTACGCCCAAACGCTGCTGATTGGCTGCCCACCACGCCTCAACAGCGCGGCCTTCTTCTCTGCCATAAAACGAAGGATCAACGGGATGTGACGAGCCTTGATGCCGTCACCACGATTGTTCAGGGACACGGCCTTTTCACCGCTCAGAAAATCGAGCCGCTCGAATATATGATAGAGGTCTCTCGGCAATGCCAAGCGGGTGTCGATACCCAGTGAAGCCGAGATGCTGGCGGTCAGCTCATTGAGGTGTTCACCGATCGACTGCTCGAAAGCTGTGCTGGATTCGTGGAAAGAGCGAGCAGCGACCTCCGATATGATTCCGTAAATTCTGCCGCGAAGGTCATCGAAGTATTCGGAATCCTTGATGGCGGGAACATACTCAAATTCTATCTTGCGAAGGAGCGCATGTACGTTCGATTTTTCTGAGATTTTGACATCCTCACGGACCTCTTGGCCACGCTTACCTTTCTTGATGCGTTGGCCATAATAATCATACTCTTCGCTCCACAGACCATCCTCACGCCAGCGTTTTGTCCAAATAATTACATGGCCATTTGTTGCGTGGTAGGTAGCCGGCAACGCAATCTCCAACCGGACTACAATTTCTTTCGCCTTCCGCACCCGCACTGGCGCAAAGAAATTGTAGTCCTCACTGAAGGAAAACTCGACACCCGGATTCGTCTCGTCGTTGAAGAAGAGATTGAGTGCTCTCAGGATATTGGATTTTCCACAATCGTTCTTGCCGACAAAGATCGCCAGTTGCGCGAGATCCGCGTCGATTGATTTAATTGATCGAAAGTTCTCGATATGAATTGACTTGATTGTCGCCGCCACCGCATCCCCCAAGCCTGTCGCTCCGGACGAGGCAGTTCAAAAGTTGGGCATCTCACTCCGCCCTTGTCGCTATGCTTAGAACAGCTAACCGACCACGCCAAGCTAGGATTATTGGCCGCTTCGGCAGCTCCGCAAGAGCGCACCCGATGCTAGATCTCCACTTGATAACGCAAAATAAATGGTGCAATATCCCGAAAACAACAAACAGGGCGCCGCCTTGACTGATGATCCCATTGCACGCCTTGTTCAGGCTTGGCCCGAGACATTCTTCCGTTCCCTGGCGGAAGAGATTGATGCCGCATTCGCTAAGGCCCACAGTCTGACGGCAGAGAAGATAGCGCCCCCCGAGCGCCGTGGCGCCTTGGGGCAGTTGCGGCATTTCCTGTCCGAGGATGGCTTTCGTAGCGCTGGCAGAGCCGCCGGCCTCATTGTTCATGTGCCCGACACCTCACCAAAGGGCGGCTGTTACTCTGTGGTTGAGCGCGACGGAAACTTCATGATCCGTTCCAATGTGCTTTCTCATTGCGGCCAGCCGCGACCGACAAAATTCCGGCGGCGCTGGAGCACGTTGAACGAGTGGCTTAGCCCTTGGCAGATTGATCTTTTCGACACGGATCGGCCGCAACCGGCCCAAGATAACATGTGCGCGATGCTGGTGGTCACGGCATCTAAGAACGGCAATCCGATGCTCCCGGCCTTCGTGGGCATCGGAATTCCCTCTCACGATCTGTCAACTTGGATCAGGCTGGCTTCGATCGAGGACATCATCGCGCTCTATAACGCCCCTGCGGAACAAAAGGACGCTCCGGTCGATATCGCGGATCGGGCGGTTCCCAAGCTCAAGCGCAGGAGGCCTTCGGAGCTGGGCTGAGCCCTGCTTCGAACACTGGAGGACAAGATATGAAGACTGGAACGCCGGGCTTCCAAGCGAAGCGATTGGTGGACGCAAGGGATTCGAGGGGACTGACCCAGATCGCCCTTGCCGAAATGATAGGCCGGAAGAGCTCCGCGATCTCGAGATGGGAATCCGGCGATCATTCGCCGGAGCCAGATGCGTTGGATGCTCTTGCCACAGCGCTGCGGCTGCCGGTGTCATATTTCCTGCGCTCGGAGTTGGAACATGGCGCGCGGCCGATGTTCTTCCGGTCCCTTTTGTCGAGTACGACCCAAGGGGAACGGAAGCGCGCAAGGGTCCGACTGCGCTGGGCGCAAGACATTTCGGCCGAACTTCAGGAATGGGTGGATCTGCCGGGTGTAGATATTCCGTCGATCGCGGCAAAAGATCATCGGGATATTCGCGATGAGGACATCGAGGCGGCCGCGCTTGAGTGTCGGGCCCGCTGGGGTTTGGGCCTCGGGCCGATCAACGACCTGCTGCTCGCGATTGAAAATGCCGGAATCGTGGTCGTCCGCGAGGAAGTTGGTACATCGAAGATGGATGGCGTGTCGAACTGGTCTGATCTCGACAATCGTCCATACATGCTGATCGCGAGCGACAAGGCGACTGCGGTTCGATCCCGCATGGACGCGGCGCACGAACTTGCACACCTTGTGCTTCATCGTTTCATTCCCTCGAAGAGCCTGAATGGATCTGCTGATTTCAAGGAAATCGAGCGGCAAGCCTTCCACTTTGCGGGTGCGTTCCTGATGCCTGCGGAAACCTTCTCGGCCGAGTTATGGACGCCTTCGCTGAACACGTTGCTTGCCCTCAAGGAGAGGTGGAGGACTTCGGTCGGAGCGATGATCAAACGGTGCGTGAGCCTCGAGATTGTTGAAGGCGAATACGAGCGTCGACTTTGGAAACATTATAGCGCGCGGGGCTGGCGGAAGAGCGAGCCCCTTGACGATACGCTGATCGCTGAGGAGCCACGCCTGCTCTCGCGCTCCATCAGGCTCCTGTTGGATGAAGGGGTCAGGACGAGAGCGGACCTGATCGCCGATTTCCGACTCGCAGAAGCCGACGTTGAGTCTCTCTGCGGTCTACCAGTCGGATTTCTATCCGATGCGAAGGCTGAGATTGTCCCATTTCCCGCCTTGAAGACGAAGACGCCCTCGGCAGCCACCCGGGACAATGTTGTGCCATTGAAACCCAGCTAGGAGTGTCCATCATGGACACCCTTAGCCCTTTACAGCGCAGCGAGCGCATGGACCGGATTCGGGGCCGTGATTCCAAGCCTGAGATGATTGTCCGTCGGCTGACCCACGCGCTGGGCTTTCGATACAGGCTTCATCGACGAAACCTGCCCGGCAAGCCAGACTTGGTGTTTGCGTCACGTCGCAAGGTCATCTTCGTTCACGGATGCTTCTGGCACCGTCATCCCGATCCCGCTTGCAAACTGGCGCGCATGCCGAAGACCAAACTGGACTTTTGGGCGCCGAAATTGGAAAACAATCGCAAACGGGACGAGGCCAACCTCGCTCGGCTTCGGGATCTCGGCTGGCAAACCCTCGTCATATGGGAATGCGAGACCGGGGATCGCGGGGCACTAGAGGCAAGGATCGAGGAGTTCCTGAGATGATGAAATCGGTTGAACTCTTTGTCGGCGCGGGAGGCCTGGGAATCGGCGTCAGTCAAGCCGGGTTCACGCCCGCCGCGGTCATGGATTGGGATCGCTGGGCATGTGACACGCTTCGCGAGAACAAGGAGCGCGGCCTGGACCTTGTCCGGGACTGGCCTCTCCATGAATGTGATGTCCGCGAATTCGACTTCGGAGTGGTGGAAGGCGAAATTGACTTGGTGACCGGCGGACCTCCCTGTCAGCCTTTCTCGATGGGCGGTCGGCATCGCGCGTTTCTGGACAGCAGGGATATGTTCCCGCAGGCGGTGCGGGCCGTGCGTGAGCTTCGGCCACGAGCCTTCATCTTCGAGAACGTCAAAGGCCTGACCCGCTCGAGTTTCGCGAACTACCTCGAGTATATCCGGCTGCAATTGACCTATCCCGAGGTGACGGCGAAGAAGGACGAGGAATGGCTGGTCCACCTTGCCCGCCTTGAGGACTATCACACGCGCGGCCGCTACAAGGGCCTGCGCTACAAAGTAATGCTGCGCGTCCTGAATGCGGCGAACTTCGGCGTCCCACAGCGCAGGGAGCGCGTCTTCCTCGTCGGTTTCCGTTCCGACACGAGTGTGGAATGGCATTTTCCCGCCCCAACTCACTCCAAGGAAGCGTTGCTCTGGGAGCAATGGCGCGAAGAGACCTATTGGGATCTGCATCGCGTGGCGAAGAAGGACCGACCGGATGGTGGCGCGGCCAAGGCACGCGCGATGAAGTTGGAGCGAAAGCCGAATGGTCTTCGCTGGCGAACCGTCCGGGACGCGATCTCTGATCTCCCCGATCCGGAGTTGGCGCCCGGTTCGGCCCGGAAATTCCACGATCACAGGTTCCAGCCAGGCGCCCGTTCCTATCCCGGCCACACGGGCAGCCCTCTGGACGAACCGGCAAAAACGCTGAAGGCGGGCGTGCACGGCGTTCCCGGTGGCGAAAACATGCTCCGTCGACCGGATGGATCGATCCGCTATTTCACCGTCCGTGAGAGCGCCCGTCTGCAGACCTTCCCCGACGACATGACGTTTCATGGGTCATGGACGGAAACGATGCGCCAGCTCGGTAACGCCGTGCCCTGCCAACTCGGCCGCATAGTCGCCGAGGAAGTGAAGGAAAAGCTGCTTCGGGCTTAAATTGGCATGCCGTGCGTATAGGCGCGGTTTTCCTTGTAGAGGATCAAGTGGCTGGCGAAATAGGTCGCCTGCCAGCCATGCGGTAGCGCGCCCAGGACCAATTGCATTGCCTGACGCGCGGTGATCGGGCCGACAGGAACCGTCAGCGGAACGCCCGGCATGTCGGGGTGAGGACGGCTGCGGAACGAATGGCTGCCCTTCGCACCGGGCTCCAGCTCATAGCGCAGCGTATAGGGCAGGCCCAGCTTCAGCTGCATCAGCAGATCGTGCACCGTCGTCGGACCCGCGACCAGAAAATCGAGCGGCAGATCAATATTGATCGGAAACCGCGCATCGAACCCTTGAGGCGGTTTCGCCGTCGTTTCGCGTTGTCGGCCCGGATCGTTTGACCCGAAGCCGGAGCCATTCCAATCGGTGCGATAGTGATTGATCAGTTTGGACTCGATGTCCATCGCGGTCAGAACAAGGATTTGCGCTGCCTTGAACTGGACGTCGGCCGGAACGATGTTGTCGCGCTGTTCGAACTTGGCGACGTGACGGGTAAGCCGTGTTCGCAGGCCAGCTTCTGCATCGGTCTTGCCGACGTAATGAACCTGTCCCTGGTGAATCAGAAGATATACGCCTTGCGCGTCGGGAAGAAGCTGGGCAGCCGCGCGCGTCAGTGGCTCTCCCTCCATCTTGTCGAGAATGGGAATCAGCTGGTCAAGGACGGCACCCATCAGGTCCAGTTCGAATGCAATAAATCCGTCTGCCAAGCTCAACCCCGATTCCCCGTTTGCCATCAAACGAGTATCACGCTGGCCGACATTGCACACCCTTCTCTTCAAACGTTGATGTGGCGTTGATGTAAAGTCGCGCTTGTGATGCCCGACTGTTTCAGTCGGCATGTAAGCGTTTGATTTGTGGTAATTTTTTGGTTGCGGGGATAGGATTTGAACCTATGACCTTCAGGTTATGAGCCTGACGAGCTACCGGGCTGCTCTACCCCGCGACAGTTTGCGCATTGGTGTTGCGCGTGACGCCGATCTGTTTGGTGATTGGCGTTTTTTCATCGTTTCAGAG
>NZ_JACOQL010000005.1 GCF_014490725.1 Paracoccus amoyensis | reverse complement strand
GAAAAGGTCGAGGCAATCGGCCTCAAGATTTGCAGACCCCAGGCGACTTCCGGCAACATAGGGCTATCGCTGGCTTGCTGCGCACTAACCGATAATGCCACAATTTGAAGCAATGCAATGGCAGCTAACAGGCACGCTTTCATAACACAAACTCGCATTACAAACAGTGACTTATGACAATCAGGTTACCATCGTAGAGTAACCTTTACAATAAATATAAACCGTTAATGATTTCAGTTCCATTTGCGCCTAGATGGCAATTGTAACTGAACCCATAAATTGACCATTCGATACGCACAGGACAACGATTGAGCGACTTCCGACCGCGCACTTGTCCATTCTGCCCCTCATAACTTGTCCATTAACCTATCGGCATCCAAAGAAAAAACCGCGCGCTCTCGAGCGCGGTTCTGTCAGTGGAAATGGGTTCAAACTTCTCCTATCGCTTGAAAAAAGCGATCATTGCGCTCGTAGAGGCGGATTGAGATTGGCCCCGGCGGAAACGCCGGGAGAATTCCGCGCGCCTCCAAGCGACAAAGCGCTTCGTTGGGGAAGATACGCAGAGCGCGCGCGGCCTCTGTCAGGGAGACGTAGTGATGTCGAAACGCCTCTACGTCCTTCCGATTAAACACGGGCCTTGAACCATTTTGGCGTCTTCTGCTGCAGCGTGGAGATGTTTAATCACCGCACAATCGAGAAAACGCAGCAAGTGATGCTCATCCGCAAATCCAACCCGCCGATTGGCCGGCATCTGAAACCCGGCCTCATCCGCCAATTCTTTAAAAGAATAATAAGCTTCCGCCAACACTTCGAGGCTTTCTCGCGCCATGAGATCCAAACAATTCCCTAGATCAATCACCGCGCCTACAACGAATGCGCGGCCTGATCTTCGACGCTTGACCTTTGCTTCGGCCTATTCCCACGCACGACGCGGGTCAGCCTCCCAGAACTACGTCCCAGGCCCGAGCCAGTGATATTCCTGATTGCTGCCTTCGAGCACCGAACGACCGGCGAGGATATTTTCACCGACGTCAGAAACACAGCCATGGTAACCAAGAACGCATGAGGTATGAAGCCTTGCCATCAGGCGGTTTTTAAGCCACTATACTCCAGTGCCATATTGCCATCCTTAAGATAGATTCCCTCCTTTACCAAAGCCTTCTTAGCGGCCTTGGGCGACTTCGTGGCCTTCTTCGTGTAGGCTTTCAAAGCCTTTTGCAGCTCTCTCTTAAAGGATTTGTTCATGACCTGCTCCAGCCCTAAGGGCCAATCCAAAGCTGCGCAAACTACACACACTACAGCATTTCTGCGCCTAAACGGTATAGTTGCACGATTTTCCGCACTAAGCAACTAAGACACAAGACTCAAACCCCATCCTCGGCTCCCGGCGCCCATGGCGGAATGGTCATGCTCCTGAAGCGATCGGGGATGCTTGCACCGATGCGGACTGAAGCAGTCCGTTCTGTTCCTCCAGTTGGCCGGATCGCTTCGCGAATTCAATTCCTTCGAGAATTCTGCGCTTCAGGACCTCGCTTGTTGCTTTGAAACCGATGCCGCGCGCGATCTAGGTGACCAACTGGTCCTCAGGCGCACCATAGTTCGCGATCGCGATCGCCACCGCACCCGCGGCGATTTCGTTGAGAGATATGGTTTCCGGTTTGCGCAGTCCCGGCGAGGCGACCATTGAGCGATCTCTCATCACGACGCGGCGTCCCTCGACCGAAACGAAGTCACCATCTCTAACGATTGAGCCTTTTCGAGCGGCAACATCAGCGGCTGCGCCGACGGCATCCCGTATGCGCGCTCCAGCTCTCTTCAGTCCCCAAGCCTCACGGATCCGGGTTACGACCTCGTCGAAATGGACCGGACCTTCGATCTCGGCGACGCGCTCTACATAGGAGATCATCAGATCCCTCGGCAATTCATGGAGCGCTTCAAAATGGTGAGGCGTGCGTTGCAGAGGAGCCTCCTCATAAAGGTTCGGCACCGATACCCCCGCTGCGGCCGCCTCGCCCATCTCGACGCCCATCAAGGTATAATCACCAGCGTCTTGCGACGTGATCCGGACCGTAGGTTTCTGACGCTTCACCTCCCGGGCGGCGTCCTCCGCTTTGGCGGCATCTATGGCGGCGATCGCACGTGCCAACTCTTGTTGCGGTCGCTGGAACCAGTCGGTGCTCCAGATACGATGAATGTGCCAGCCGTGGCTTTCGAGAACCGACTGACGGAGCCGATCACGATCCCGCGCGGAAAGCGCATCGTGATATGCGGCACCGTCGCATTCGATCCCGAGAAGATATCGACCCGGTCGTTCCGGATCAGAAACCGCCAAGTCGATGAAGAAGCCAGCCAGCCCCACCTGCCGATGGACATGGTAGCCGCGCTCTTGCAGCGCTTTCGCGACCTGCTCCTCAAACACGCTGTCATGATCCCGAGCGGTCGCCTCGCCCATGGCAAGATTGCCGGTGCGGGCGAAATGCAGGAACATCCGGAAAGCGAAAACGCCCTTGCGGGATTGGGCGAAGTCTGGATCAATATCCTCGTCTGTCATCGATGAGAATACCTCGCATCGTTGCTTCGCGCGGCTGATCAGCACGTTCAGACGCCGTTCGCCGCCCTCCGACCCGAGCGGGCCGAAGCGCATCGGCACCCGCCCGCCCGGAACCGTAGGACCGTAGCCGACCGAGATGAAAATTACGTCCCGTTCGTCGCCCTGCACGTTTTCCAGATTTTTGACGAAGAACGGCTCCGAAGGATGGGAATGGAAGAAGCCCTCCGTTTCCGGA
Organism: Paracoccus amoyensis; assembly: GCF_014490725.1. Classification (GTDB taxonomy): domain Bacteria; phylum Pseudomonadota; class Alphaproteobacteria; order Rhodobacterales; family Rhodobacteraceae; genus Paracoccus; species Paracoccus amoyensis. The sequence continues at coordinate 319,097 of NZ_JACOQL010000005.1, read as the reverse complement.
TGAGCGCGCCGCAACAATTCCAACTCATCTAGGATCGCCCGGCGCTGAGCTACGGAGAAGGCCGCCACCCCTAGCGAGAGGTCCGGGTCGGAGAGCGCGTGTTCGATGATCGCCCGCGCAACCTCCTTCGCCTCAATTCGGTTGCAGCGTTTGCCGCCCGCGTCGAAGAGCCCATCAGGAAGATGATGGAAACGGAGCCCCATCCCCGCCTCCGCAGTATAGGGGCTCGGAACCACGAAAAGCTTGCTCTCATAAAACTGCCGGTTGCTGACTGCGATTAGGGACTGGTGCCGGCTGCGATAATGCCAGCGGAGCATTTGCATAGGCAGCCCACGCGCGGTGAATAGGCCAAGGATGCTTTCGATATCCGTGACCCGGCTACCATCATCCTCGTCCTCATCGCCGCCACCAGTCATTCGGGCGAAGAACGCGGTCGGCGGCAGCTGGCGAGGGTCACCCACAACGACGACCTGTCTGGCGCGAGCCACCGCGCCGAGCGCATCGACCGGCTGGATCTGGCTCGCTTCGTCCATCACCAGCAGATCAAACTCGACGGCACCGGGTGCGAGGAACTGCGCTACCGACAGCGGGCTCATCATGAACACCGGCTTGAGCGCTTGAAGCGCCGGTCCCGCCCTTTCGACCAATTTGCGGATCGGCATGTGTCCGCGCCGCTTCTGCAATTCGTTGCGAAGCACCCCGAGCGGACCGATAGCACCGCCGTCGCGAGGCGGCACACGCCGATAATGGGCGCGAACCGTCTCGTCGGCGGAAACCCGGATTCGCTGCAGGTCGAACTCCGCGAATTCGGCGACCTTTCTGGAATGGAGCGCACCATCGAAGCGTGCAAGATCCGCGTCCGCAGTAACCAGACCGTTATGCAGCGCCTCATAGTAGGCCATCTCGAAAGAGGGAACGACCCGCGTCGGCTCGAGCCGCCCATCTTCGAGACGATCCACCACGTCCTTGCAGCCGAGTTGCCGTCCTCGTCCGGCACGATCCCTGTAGGCGGTCCATTGGAAAAGGCCCTCGCCCGCAACGCTCCATTCACGAAGCCGCGCAGTAATCGCGCTCATCGTGACATCGTCCAGTTCGGCACCAAAAGACTTAGCCAGGTCAAGGCGGAGATCGGCAGCGAGCTTGACGATATCCGCGCCCAGACCTGCGGTTCGGGTCTCTATTTCGGTGGCTAGCTCTGCGGCGATCTGACGTTCCTCGACCTTTCCGCCCGCTTCTACAAGATCGGAATTGTCGGCAACCCATCTTGCAGAGGCCCGTAATTGACGCCAATCGGAGTCGGCGCCAGCCCATAGCGGCCCAAAAGCGGCGCTGGCGATGGGGTCACCCGCAGCGAGTAACCGTTCGGAGCGACGGCCCTCGTCAAGGCGATCGAGGAGCGCCAAGCGCTCTCCCCAAGTGGAGGGTAACTGTTCGAAGAGAAGGGAGGTGGCCTTATCCGCAGCAGTCAATTCCGCGGCACGACGCGCAAGGAGGTCCGCCGTCACTTCCGACGGTGTGCCCAGCAAGCGGCTAAGATGATCTGCCGCCTCCCGGATCCCTGTCAGATCTTTCAGACGGTCAAGAAGCTTGGAAACCTCCTCCCTCTGCGGCTCGCGCGTGACGATGCGTCGAACCGTTTTTCCGCCATCGCCCAAGCCGGCTTGCCATTCAACAACCGCGGCAAGCTGTCCAGCGTCAGAGCGCTCACCCCGCCAAAGGCCGCCGAAAGCCGAACGTCCCGCCGAGTCGTCCTTCACGATCGCAGCCCTTGCTACCTTTCCTCTCTTGAGCCGGTCCAACTGGGTCAGCGTCGTCTCGAGCGGTTGTCCCGGATTAACGAGGCAGGATCGCGCAAGCCGGTTCGCGCGCCGCCATTCGCCGCTGAAACTCTTGAGGAAACCGGCTCCGTGCGCGGCGAGCACGCTGCGCGTCTCGGTCAGATCGGTGTCCCAGGCCGCTTCCACGAGCTTGCCGTCAAGTTGTGATTTCGCATCCTGATACTCACGCACCGCCGAGACGAGATCCGCGAGCAATCCGGGATGTTGTTCCCAAATAGGGTCCGCCAGTGCGGCGGCCGGCGCTAACGGGGCCAAAGCAACATGTTCCGCGATCCGCGAAAGCGCCATGATCTCTTTGATCGTATCGGGTGGCGTCTCGCCGAGATGTTCGGCAAGATCATACGCCGCCTCAAGCGCGGGCGGCAACTTGCTGGCCAATTCTGCAATGATCTCGAAATCCGGCTCAGCGGCCGTCGGAGAAAGTGCCCTGAGCGATTCTCTCGCATCAAGATTTTCGCAACGCCAAGCATCGCCCGCGACCCGCTCCCGAAGCGCCTGACGAACTTCGCTTACCAGTTCTCCATTCCTTAGGATCTCCTCCAGTTCGGAGATATCTGACCAATTGCCCGAAGCGAGCGCTTCGCGCGTCAAGGGCGCTGCAGCGACGCGGTGCGCCAACTCGATCACCGCTTCCAGTTCCTTACCTGTGCGTGGGGCTTCGGCATGAAGCATCGTAGATAGCCGGGCAGAGGAGGTTTCGATCTCGCCACTTATTGCTGCGACCGTGGCAAGTCGTGTGGTCAGCCGCTCCACCTCCATTGGCGTAACGCTGACCAGTTCCACGCCATACCATATGTTCTGGGACGGATTGCCAATTTGGAGAACGCGCTCGACCAACTCGCGCAGAAGTCCATGCCGCTCCTCGAAGCCGTCGCGCGTCCACTCCTCCGGCCGATCAAGCCTGAGATCGTTCGGTTGCTCTCCCGAAGAGCGAAGCCGCACGAGCTGGCCAATAACCTGATAGGGCGTCAGGCCGGAAACGTGATCACGCTTGTGCATTCGGTTCGCATGGCCGTTCAATTCGCTGCGCAATTCTTCTAGGCGCGTGTTCAGTGAGCCGATGTCAGCTGTGCGCGGGGCGCCGTTTTCCCAAGTTCGCTTGATCTCATCCAGAACCGCCTTCTTGTTGGCCTTGCGACTGTGGAGTTCCAGACAGGCGGCACCAACCCCGGTCGCATCCAAGCGGCGCTTCACCACCTCCAGCGCGGCCATCTTCTCGGCCACAAACAGAACGGTTTTCCCATCCGCCACCGCCGCCGCGATCAGGTTTGCGATGGTCTGGCTCTTACCGGTGCCGGGCGGTCCTTGGATGACCAAATTGCGGCCCATCCTCACCTCATGAACCGCCAGGGTCTGCGAGCTATCGCTATCGAGAATGTGATGGAGTTCAGCCGGCGGGATCACCTCATCGATCGGCTGATCGTCCGGGTGAAGAGGCTCACCGGATTCAAAGCCGTCAGCCAAAAGCCCCTTCAGTAAGGGCTTCGAGGTGATCGGTGCCCCCGTCGGCCAAGTGGCGGGATCGAGGTCGCGATACATCATGAATTTGGCGAAAGAGAAGAATCCCAAGACGACCATGTCCGGCTCGACGCCCCAGCCATCCTTGCCCTCCAGCGAGGCGTCCACCGCGTCGAAATATGCCTGCAAGTCGAAGGCTTCGGAAATCTCAACTTCGGGCAACCGGATCCCGTGAATGCGGTCAAGAAAATTCTCGAGCGACAAGTTTGTCGCGAAATCCTCTGGGCGCGCACGCAGGCGGAACCTTTCTCCGGCCGTGCCGCGCTCCAGTGAGACCGGGATTAGCAGCAGCGGCGCGTGACGAATGTTCGTCTTGTCGTTGGGATCGACCCAGCGAAGCGCGCCCAGCGTCAGATAGAGAACGTTTACACCTTGCTCGTCCTCAAGGGTTCTCGCGTCGTAATAAAGGTCGAGCAGCCGTTTTTGAAGGCCTTCCGGGGTAAACCGGGTCTGAAGGCGGGTGTCCGTATGGCGTCCCGCAATGCCGCGCGCATCGATTTCGTCATCCTCGGGGAGCGCCAGGTCCTGGATAATATCCGGGTCCTCCTCGGCACCGCGGTCCTCCTCTTTCACATCAGATTGCTCGTCTGATAATTTTCGCGAGGGAAGGCCCGGAAGAAAGGTGAATGCCTTCGCCTCGCCGACGAGGAGACGAAAGATCTCGCTGCTGCGTTCGTCGACAGCCTCGACACTCTTGGCGGCTTTCGCGGACCTTGGCATATTGAGGAGCCTGTTGCGCGCCGACAGGTCCAGAAGCTCCATTCGTGCCCTGTCGAGTTTCTCCGCCAGGGTGCCGCCGCCCATATAGGATGTAGCTTCTGAGCCCAAATCGTCCAATGCAATCTCCATCGATAATCAGCGAGGCCCGTTTGGCGGGCCCCGCGTCATGATTCCCCGTAAGCGACCTAGGCGAACGCTTAAGGCGACACTCCGGCGAGGATGATCAGATTTCCATAAAGGCCTTTGTATGGCCAGATTTTTTTACGATATGAAAGGGCCTGTATCGCGTTTTTCTTTCGTTCAAATGCATTAACCCCTTAGGTTATGTGAAACGGCTCTTCCCAGCTCTTTGTGAATTTCGTTTAAAGACGAGCCGGATCGAAGGCGGGCGAGGAAAGTGTCCCCTCTCGTAAACGGGTGCAGCTGAAGGACGGCTTCCAAAAGCTTTCCGTTTATGGGAACGTCAGATCGCCCATCAAAGCTTTACAGGCGGAACCTTAACGTAATTTTAGGGCACGATTTTGAAGAACGGGTGGCTGTTGTAGAAGAACGGGTGGCTGTTGTAAGAGAGTAGCTGTTTTAGGAGGATCAGAATAGCCTATTGTTTTCCGCGTTTTCTCCGGCCGAGCCGGAACGGAGGAGCTTGGTTCTATGACTTACGATTATGGCAAGGACGCAAGATTTACCTCGTCTTCGCAGCGACGTTTGCAATCATCTTTCCAGCCACACAAGCTATTTCAGCTTGGGTCTGGGACTGAAAGATGAGAAGTCGCAATGAACAAAAGAGGCTTGGCATCTGTCATCGATGATGGCAGGTTACCTGAGCATTTGAGCAAATACATATACGGTCGGAGTCTTCATCATGAACGCGCCGCTACGCCAATCTGACCGCCTCGGTCGGCTGACGACCTCGCTCGGCGACGATACTTTGGCGCTCCTCCGCTTTGATGGCAGCGATCATATGAACGATCTGTTCGAATATCGGGTCGAGGCGCTTGCTGCGCGAAATGATCTGGATTTTGACGCGTTGATCGGAACCCATGCCACTGTGGAGATCGAGGGTCGTGACGGCGTCCAGCCCTTCGACGGCATCGTGACGCAGGCTCGATGGGCCGGGGTAGGCGAGAACGGCCATCGCTATGATTTGGTGCTGCGGCCATGGTTCTGGCTGGCAGGGCGGCGGCGCAACCAGCGCATCTTCCACAGCAAGACCGTGGTGCAGATTCTGCGGGAACTGCTGGACGACTACGCCTCGCTCGGCGATCCGGCGGTGGAGGTCCAGTTGTCGCAGGATTACCCGGTTCTCGAATACACCGTCCAATATCGTGAAAGCGATCTGAGCTTCGGCCGCCGCCAGATGGAGCGGCATGGCATCAGCTTCCATTTTCGTCATAAGGTGGGCAGTCACACGCTGGTGCTGACCGACGACGTGCTGGCGCATGAGACGATCGGATCGCGACCCTACAAGTCCTATGACGGACACCATCAGGCCGAGGGCGAGCATTTCTGGGACTGGTCGCCAGAGCGCAACATCACCACCGGCGCGATCCGGCTGACGGATTACGACTTCAAGAAGCCTGTGCAGGCGATGGAGGCGAATCGCCTTGGCGATGCCGCTTACGCGCAGGGTCAGATCGAGAGCTTCGACTATCCGGGCGATTATCTGGCGCAGGACGTGGGAAAGATCGTCGCGGGCTTGCGCACGCAGCAGGAGCGCGGAGCTGACCGACGGAACCGGGCAATAGGTGACTGCCTAAGCCTGCGTGCCGGCAAGCGGGTCACTTTGTCGGGTGACACGATTCCTGGCATAGGTGAGACCTATCTGTGCTTGTCAGCCAGCCATCATTTCGTAAGCGAATCTTATGGTTCTGGTGTTCAGGACAGTGACGGCTACAGCTTCACCGGCAGTTACACACTGATGCCGGACACCGCACCGATGTCCCCGCCCCGCCAGACGCATGTGCCGGTAGTGCAGGGACCGCAGACGGCGGTTGTCGTCGGTGAAGGCGAGATCGACTGCGACGAATATGGGCGGATTCTGGTGCGGTTTCATTGGGATCTCGATGCTGCGCATTCGATGCGCTGCCGTGTGAGCCAGAATTGGGCCGGCGGAGGCTGGGGCGGCATGGTCATCCCCAGGATAGGCATGGAGGTGCTGGTTGAGTTTCTGGAGGGTGACCCAGACAAACCCATTGTTGTGGGAAACGTGTTCAACGGGAAGAACGATACGCCCTATCCTTTGCCCGCCAACAAGACCAGGGCCGTCTGGCGTTCGAATACACACAGAGGCAGCGGATTTAATGAGATCAGCTTCGAGGACGAGTCGGGCGCAGAGAACATGTTTTTTCATGCTCAGAAGGACCAGACGCTTAAAATCCTGAACGATCGCAGCAAGAATGTGCGCAACGATCAGGTCGAGACCGTCGGCAGAAACAAGGCCATTGATATCGGACAGAACCATCAGGAAAGCATTGGTGGGTCGATGAACCTTTCTGTCGGAGGCGGCGGCGTCGGGATATTCGGCCTGCTGGGCGGGATCGCGGCGGCGGGTGGTGCAGACGCGCTTTCCGGTTCGGAAGCGGTCGGCGACAAGTTACTTTCGGGCTTTGTCGGTAATCTCGCCAACACCGGAACCGCCATGGCCGGCTTGACGGCCTTGGCCAATGCCGGCTTCGCACAGTCGGGCGATCATAAGGCCGCAGGCGGGGCGTCGCAGGCCTCGGCCGCAGCCAGCCTAGGCTCGCTGCTCTCGAAGACAATGCCGATATCAGGAGTAATGAACACGGTCATCGAACACTTTGCCTCGGACACGATCGGGGTCGCCCGGACCGAGCAGATCGGCGCCTACAAGAACACGTCGGTTGGCCATACGATGACGGTCCATGTCGGTAAGGAGTTCATCATCAATGTGGGCAAATCCAAATTTGTGATGGATAGCGAAGGTAACGTAACCATCATAGGGACAAAGTTTAATTTCTCAGCTTCCGGTCATGTTCAGATCAACGGAAAGATTGTGGATATCAACTGACCCATGCTGGTTGAGAACACCTCAGGCATCGCCGGACTGGCATTCGAGCAATTGCATCGTGATGGCCAGACGATGGCCGTGACAGTCGCACGCGGCAAGTGGCGGTTGTTTTCCGACGGCACTCTGCAGGCGGTAGAATCGAAAATCCTTTTGGCGGATATGTTCGCAGGCGACCCGCATCGCAACGACCTGCTGATAGCCGGAGATCTTATTCCCTATAAGCCAACCGCTGATGTGACATTGATTGGCGAGGCTCGCGCATCCGAGCCACAAAAGAGTATTACAGCGGGGATCCAGATAGGTAGCCATTCTGCATCCCTGCGAGCAACGGGTCCGCGTCAATGGGTTTACGGAAAATCGGGCTGGACGATGACAGAGGCGCCCGAGATTTCACAAACAACACTCAGCTACCGCGCCGCATCGGGCGGTCGAATCATCGGGCATCCCGATGGTGATGTCGACCCGCGCAACCCGATCGGTTCCGGGTTGATTGACCCTGAATTCACACCGACCCAGCGAACCTATGCCGCCCCAAATATCGATGCAGAGCACGCACCCATATCCTTAGATCCGCGGCAGCCAGCCGCGCCTCAAGGTTTCGGTCCGATCCCGCCGTGGTGGCAGGCGCGCAGCCAGTATGCTGGGACTTATGACGGTGATTGGACGGAAAACCGAAGCCCGCGCCTCCCCGCCGATTTTGATTATCGGTTCTATCAAACCGCTCATCCAGGGCTGATCCAGCGTTCTTATTTGCACCCCTCGCAATCCGTCCGCACGATTGGATTGGCTACCAGCGGACAGGGGCTTGACTTCACTCTGCCAGACCTCGTGCCTTGGGCGCGTTTCTCGTTCAGCGACGGGCGCGAGGTAGACGTAAGACTGAACCTCGACGGAATGCATCTGGATATACGCGGCGACGAATGGTGGCTCGATCTTACCTGGCGCGGCTGGATGGAGATCTGTCCAGCGTTCTACAGGGTGGATTTGCATTCAGATGATAGCGCCAGCGCTCACGCGCGTGATCTGGTCTGGGCCGGTCTGCACAGCCTTTCGACGGAAGCGCCATGAGTATCCCGCGCGAAGGGAGTCGCGACACGGCGAAGGGTCTGATCATATCGGTCACGCCCGATGTATGCCGAACACCGGTGGGCAGTTCTACCCCTGCCATCCCCTACTCCGTCTACGCGATCCAGCAGGAGGACGCGAATACCTGCGCAACGGTAAGACTGACCGGCCAGAGAGCGCATAATCTGAGCTCTCTGGTAACGCGGACCCATGGAGACGAACCGGGAACCGCGCTTGGCGTGCGATCCGGAACCGTTGGGTCCGTGGTTGAACCCAAGGGGCATTCTGCCAACGTGCGGTTCGAGGGCAGGCCCGCCGTCCGACACGGCGACGAATGGTGGATGAATAGCCGAAATACGATCGGCAAGCTGGTCTGGGTCGAAAGCGCCGAGGTCTTTGCTCCGACGCCCGCCATCGACCTGACACACAATCCGCAGAGTCAGCTCGGCTCGGCACAGATCGAAGAGGTTCAACAGCGCGGCTTCGCAGCATATCAGGTAGCACAAGCGGCGCACGTGATGAATGACGCATCTCCCCGCTTCCCGACGCCGCCAGCCTCACAACCATCGCCAAACTCGGCGCCCGACACCTCGATGCCGCGACCGGGACCGGGACCGGGACCGGGACCGGCAGCGAACGACAATGTCGCGCCGAAGCACAATCGTCTCCGCTTGCCCAGTATCGGCACGCTCGGCAGATTCGTCGCAAAGCGTCTCGGCTTCGTCGGCGCCGTATTAACTGCCGTCGATGTCATCGACACGATGGTCCCGAATGCAGAAAAGATCAGAAACGGAGCCGATAATCTGGATCGCCAAGCAAATGATCTGCTTGGTGTAGATTACGCCGGGATGGACGGCTCGGGCGCTTTGTCAGCCGGCGACCTGGCGACGCTCACCGCTTGGGATAATCAGGCTGCGGGGATATTGCGGGACGCCGCACAGCGGATCCGTAACGAGGCCCTTCCTGTCGGAGATCTGGACCTCGCCCGGCAGATCGAAGCGGATGCCTTGGCACAGGCAGCCGCGGCATCACGCGGCGAACTTGCCGCGGATCCTGCGAAATCGGAAGTGACCGATGAGAATGTTCGCGTCGTCGCCGCGCCCAATCGGGGCGGCCCCGGAGGCCCCTGTGATTTTCATCAGCACGACGCAAAAGGTTGTCCCCAAAATTATCAGTCGCACCATATCATTCAGGACATGTTTTTCCGGATCGGCGGTCGAAATTCGGTCCTACGGCCAAATGGCGCACCGACATTGGGCAGCGGAATGGCTATATGTCTGGAGGAGGCAGCGCATTCCGCACTGCATGATCGCATCAACGGTCGCCTGATAGGCATCGGAGAAACTGCAAACCTGTTCGATCTGGCAGACATAAGTGCCGACGAGCTAAAAAAGCTGTTGAAAGAGAAAGGATTGAACTGTGATTCAGAGATTGATCGCATCTTAGATGAGTTCAAGAAAAATCTCGGCGAACGTGGCAATGAACTTCTGGGGCGACGTGCTGCAAGGCCTGGTGCGCAGGCTACAGAAGCGCTTCGGGATAGCTGGGGTTTACCGCCTGGACGGTAACAGGAGACAACGCTTTGGATATATCCCCTATCAAGCCATTCGATCCCGCAGACACCGACGAAGGCTGGCGTCAAATATGCGGAACCTGGCATAGCGACAATAAATTTTACGCAGCCTTGCGACCAAAGGATGCAACCGGCTTTGATGGCGAAGACATTTTGGTAATCCGCGATGACGCTTTCGGTCCGGGATTGCAATTCGTCGCTCTGCCCGATCAGGATATCAGCCGCCTGATAGACGGTCGCAACCTGCTCGATCCGGTTGACGCCGTTCTTCTTATTTCAGAGGGGCAGCTTCTATACCTCAGAAACGGCCTCATGCGATTTGAAGTCTTGCCTGGGTTCGAAAACTATCCCGATCTTCCGGCCTATATCTCGGGAATGTCAGAGGTGGATAACAAGCTGTGGGTCTCAGGATCACACGGCTACATCTTTTGCCGGGAAGGCGCTGGAAATTGGCGGCTCGCGACCGCAAACCTCATGAGTGGTAGTTCGCTGCAAGCAGTTGCAAATTTCTCGCTGAGCGGAATCGACGGGATCGACGGCAAAATTGTGGCTGTTGGCAGCGATCAAAACTATCGCGCCGCAGCCTTACAAACTATCGAGCCGGACGAATGGGCCCCACTTTCACTCCCCAGCAGCTGGCTGACAGGCATCAGCCAGATGGACGGCAGGTTTTACATCGCGGCGCGGAACGGTGAAATCTGGGTCGGCTCACCCGAGGAAGGTTACAGGTCCGCTCTAACTCAACATTACAATGTAGAGTTCAACGCTATTGGTTGCTGGAATGGCCAGATCTATGTCGCAGGTGCCGAGGGGCCGCTTTGGCGCATCGTTGACGGCGCGCTGGAAGAGGTAGTTATTCCAGGGCCGGATTATCTATATGCAAACCGCTTCGAAGTCCGCTCGCAGGACTGCATCATTGATGCACAGAACGGTTTTGCAGTCCTGCAAGATGACGGAATCTGGCGGCGGATCAATGTGCCTTGGGGGCCAGGAACTTTCCCCGCCTAGCATGTCAACCTGTTTATGAATGGTTTCAAGCTTTTTGCGAGATGCACTGAGACGAGCACTTGCAAGGTGTTTACGGGAGATGAAACTGTGGACATATCTCCGATTAAACCGTTTGACCCTAAAGAAACTGATGAAGGCTGGCATCAGATATGCGGAATCTGGCATTCTGACGACAAATACTACGCGGCTCTGCGGCCTAAGGACGCGTCGGGCTTTGATGGCGAGGACATCCTCGTGATACGTGACGATGCGTTCGGGCCAGGGCTCGTCTATGCGGCCCTTCCGGAGCAGGAAATTTCGGCAATGATCGACGGTCGCGACCTGCATGATCCCATCGATGCCGTGCTGTCGCTTGATACGGGTCGTATCCTGATGTTGCGTGATGGCCTAATGCGCTACGAGGTGATCCCAGGGTTCGGGATCGAATACCCGAGACCAGCGAGCATCTGGACCTTAGCCGAAATCGATGGGCAGCTTGCTGTAGTGCGCACCGCGTTCCTTCATCTGTTCCTCGGCGTTGTAAGGCATCTCTTTGGCGACCCCGGCCAACACCTCTTCGCGCCATGAAAAGCCGGTCAGCTTGCGGTCATTGACCAGCAGTTCGCCATTCGACAGGCGCGTATTCAGAAGCCCGCAATAGCCGTGACAGACCGCGCCGACGATCTTTCCGTCTTCCCAGATCTCGCGCGTCAGGCGTTGCAGACCCTCGCAGTCGGGGAAGTCCCACATCACCGCGTGACCGCCGGTGAAATAGATTGCGTCATAGTCGTGGATGTCGATCTGATCCGGGCTGGCGGTGCGCTCCAGCAGGGCCATTTTCGCCGGGTCGTTCAGCCAGGCTTTGGCGCTGGCATCCAGCAGCGGCCATTTCAGGGCGCGCGGCTCCAGCGGGACATGGCCGCCGGCGGGGCTGACAAGCTGCTGTTCCCAGCCCCGCGCGGCGAACTGATCCCAGGCATGGGTCAGTTCCGACAACCAAAGCCCGGTCGGGTGATCGGGATCATCGAAATGGGCGACATTACTGACGACATTCAGGATACGTTTGGTCATTTGCGGGGCTTTCAGGCAGTGCTGCGGTGCTGCAGCCAGTTTCGATAGCTGTGGTTCAGCCGGCGCGTGCGCAGTTGATCGCGAACCAGCACGTAAGGCGCCCAAAGCTTGAAGGTCGGCGTCTTGCCCCGGCCCATCCGCTGCAACTGCCGCTTGGTCAGCGCCATCGTGGCCAGGCTGGCGAGGCTGCTTTTCCACGTCACCTTGGGCACGTCGATCACGTCCTCGGCCCGCTTCCAGCGATTGGGCAGGTCGGGCGCATAGGCCAAAGCCTGCGCGATGCCGACCATGGCGACGCCCGCACGGCCGTCCTCGGGCGCCAGCGCATCCTCGGCTGTGGCGCGGCTGCGAATGCCGCCGGTGACCATGATGGGCATGGCGGCGACGGCCACGATATCGCGGGCGAAGTCGAGGAAATAGGCCTCGCGCCTGCGGGTGCTGGCGCGCTTGGTTTCCTGTTGCGGGCGACCGTGCATGGCCGGGCTTTCATAGCTGCCACCGGAAATCTCGACCAGATCGACGGCCTCATGGTTCAGCATCTGCACCACCGCCGCCGCGTCCTTGGCGTCGAACCCGCCCTTCTGGAAATCGGCCGAGTTCAGTTTCACGCCAACGCCGAAGCCTGCACTGGCCCGCGCGCGGGTGGCGCGAACGATCTCGATCACGATCCGGGCGCGGTTTTCCAGACTGCCGCCCCATTGATCCTCGCGCCGGTTGGTCAGCGGCGACAGGAACTGGCTGAGAAGATAGCCATGCGCCGCATGGATCTCGACCCCGTCGAAGCCCGCCTTTTCGGCCAGTTCGGCGGCCGTGGCAAACTGGTCGATGACGCGGGCGATATCCGCCTCGGTCATGGCACGGGGTTTGGTGAACATATCGGAATATTTGCCCATCTCGACCGGCACAGCCGACGGTGCAATCGCGGTCGGGTTGGTCTTGGCATAGACCTGTCGGCCCGGATGGTTGATCTGCATCCACATCCGTGCACCTTTTGCCTTGCCCGCCTTGGCCCATTCGCGGAACGGTTCAAGCGGCTGCTTGCCGTCCAGCACCACACCACCCGGCCCGGTCACGGCATCGGCGGCGACCATGACATTGCCGGTCAGGATCATGCCCACGCCGCCAGCGCCCCATTGCCGATAAAGGCCCAGCAGCGCGGCACCGGGCAGATGCCGGGCATCGGCCATGTTTTCTTCCATCGCGGCTTTGGCGATGCGGTTGGGGATGACCTGACCGTTCGGCAGAGTCAGCGGGCTGAAAAGCGTTTTTTCTTGGGGGGAGTCCAGCATTTTCGCGATCCTTGATTTCGGTTCGCTGCCTATATAGGGTTTGAACCTAAGTTTAAGGTCAAGAGGCAGCCGCATGAAAATCGGAGAAATCGCAAAAGCCGCCGGCGTGACCACCTCGCGCATCCGGTTTTACGAGCGTCAGGGCATCATCGCGCCCGCCGATCGCGGGGCAAACGGCTATCGTGACTATCCCGAGGAACTGGTTGCCCTGCTGCGCTTTATCGAACAGGCACAGGGCCTCGGCTTTACCCTGCGTGAGATTGCCAGCGTCGAGATTCGGGGCGGCGCACATATCGTGTCCTGCACAGATGCGTTGGCGATGCTGGCGAAGAAACGAGATACCGTCACTGCTCTGATCGCAGAAGCCCGCGACCGCAAACGGCGCATCGAAGCGCTGATGGCGGAACTGGAAGCCAGCAAGGCGGCGTCGGGGATTTGATCCCCCGACACTCTTTCCTCAGCGGCGCAGGAAGGCCAGCAGATCCTTGTTGATCGTCGCGGCCTCGGTCGTGGGCATGCCATGCGGGAAGCCGGGATAGGAAATCAGCGTGGCATTCGGCAGGATCTCGGCCGATTTCTTGCCCGAGATTTCGAACGGCACGACCTGATCATGCTCGCCATGCAGCACCAGCATCGGAATTTCGATGCCTTTCATTTCCTCGCGGAAATCGGTTTGCGAGAACGCCGCGATGCCATCGGTATGGGCCTTGGCCCCGCCCATCATGCCCTGACGCCACCAGTTGTCGATCACCGGGTCCGAGGCTTCCACGCCGTCCTGATCATAGTTATAGAACGGCCCCGCCGGCACATCGTGGAAGAACTGCGAGCGGTTCTCGGCCGTGTTCTTCTGGAAATCATCAAACACCGATTTGTCGATCCCGTCCGGGTTGTCGGCGGTCTTGACCATCAGCGGCGGCACCGCGCTGATCAGGACGCCTGCGGCGACCTTATCCTCGGGGTGGCGCGTTATATAGCGCACCACAACGCCGCCGCCGGTCGAGTGGCCCACATGCGTCGCACCCTGAACGCCCAGATGCTTGACCACGGCTGCCGTATCATCGGCATAGTGATCCATGTCATGCCCATCCCAGACCTGCTGAGAGCGGCCATGTCCGCGGCGGTCAGAGGCAATGACGCGAAAGCCCTCGCCGACGAAGAACATCAACTGCGCGTCCCAATCATCCGCGCTGAGCGGCCAGCCGTGATGGAAAAAGATGACCGGCGCGTCCTTGGGGCCCCAGTCCTTATAGTAAATTTCGACGCCGTCGTCCGTGGTTACATATCCCAAGGTTATTACTCCATTAAACAGATAGCTTTTCGGCGCATCGCCAAGACAACATGAGCCGCTGACGATGGCAGCGCCCATGCAATTCGAGTATGCGCCTATCCGACGCTAACATTAAACTCTGGTTAAGGGTCAAGCAGTCTTCGGCGCCTCCGCGCCACAAAAATCGAGGGCCCGCCTTGCATCCACCGCCAAACTTCAGTCGCACTTCGTGCCCTGATCGACACTACGGGGATCCCTGCCCCCAGGAAGGGGGGGCAGGTCGAGCCAAGCCCATTCTTACTCGGCCAGCTCGGGCGTATACAACGCAGCCTGGAATTCCGGCTGATAGTCATAACGCACCAGCTTTTCCAAACCGAGCGACTTGATGAAGGTGGACAACGGACCATCAGACAAGTTCAGTTGGACATCCTCTGCGTTGGTACTGCTGGCTTTTCCAGTGCCCTGATGTCGGAATAGCCATGGGTCTGTCGGCCCTCCGCGTCGAGATTGATGAAGTTCAAGCGACCGATCTCTGGTTCAGTCTCCGATACATCCAGTTTTTTGCCAACCATTGAAAAATCGGGATTCCCCTCTTCGTCGTAATAGGTAAACGCCATCTGATCGCCCTCGGCGTCATAATCCATCGGGATCAGCCATTTCGGCAGGTTATAGCCAACCACGCCACGCACCCGCGCCAGTTCCGTATCGACCGGCAGCTTCAGAACGTAACCCCACAGACTATTCTCGTTCAGCTCTCCCATCAGCGAAATCAGGCCCCAGTTGCTTTTGTTCGGCTTGGTGGTCACGATCGAAATGGAAAGCTCGTTATAGGTGTCATTGTCACAGTAGTGGTAAGCGTAAGAGGTTATCGCGACGATACCTTTGCCCGGTGCGAACGAAATCGGCTCGACGATGTCCAGAACCTCGTCAGGCATAAGCTCCTTCAGCTTTGACATGTCTGCCGTGTAGATGGCCGTGATGCTGCTGTTGCTGTAATAGAAGTTAGGCGAATAGGTGATAAAGCCGACGTCTTTTTCTTCCTTGCGCATGGTTTCGAACCAGCTCAGGTCCAGATCCGGCCGCTCTTCTTTGACAACGGAAAGCGGCGGGTTGGAGCGAAATCTGTCAAACAGACCGTCTCGCAAGACGGGCACTTCATTCCCTGCCAGGTCGATGATGGTGGCATTCTCGCCCGTTGGGTCGTTGCTTGTTCTGTCCGTCGGGCTTACGCCAGCAAGCTCGTTCATGCTGGCGCGATCCAAAGCCAGGCTTGGGCCGTAAAGCAAGGCGGCGCCTGCGGCCAAACCGACGATCAGCACGCCACCAATTATGGTTTTTCGCGATTTTAGCTTGAACATTCCGTTCTCCTGTTAATGTCTGTTTCGGTCAGTCGGCTATGCTATTTTGAACTCGAAACATGTCGCCGCCTCTCTTCATGTGGACCCGGCCCGGTGACCGAATTGGCGACGATCACGCCGTCGCCGGTCAGGCTGATACGGATGCCGCCATTGCCCGATGCTGACTGAGGCCGCGCGAAGCCAACCGGCAGATGCTGGGCATCGGCCATGTTTTCCGTCACCCTGGCGTTGCAGGCACGGCTTGGAAGGATTTGGCAGGTCAGCCGGACAGTGGCCGCAACGGCAACGTTCTGTCGGATATATTGGGCATATCAGCGATCCTTGGTTTCGGTTCGCTGGCTATATAAGGTTTAAACCTATGTTTAAGGTCAAGGGATCTTTTGCGTTAAAATCGGAAAAGTTCCGAAAGCTGTCGCCACGCCGGTAAGATTACCGGTCTTCGAAAGTGTTGATCGGCACCAGCGATAGAACACGCTTTGAATTATCTGCGCAGCTCAACCCCTCGGGGCGGTTGGCGATCCCATCTGTGATCGCCAGAAGCTTGGCCTTGCTTGCGGCAAGCTGCGCTTGCTGCACCTCAATTTCGGCAATCTTCCGGCTGAGTGCCTGCGCCAACAGCTCGTGATCCCACCTGGAAAGATCATCCGGCACGAGGGACTGAATTTCTTCAAGACTGAAGCCTGCATCCTGAGCCATCACGATCAGATTCAGAATGACGACCGCCTCTTCAAGATACCTGCGATAGCCATTCGGCATACGTTCGACCGCCTTGAGCAGGCCGATCCGCTCGTAATAGCGGATGCGAGAATTGCTCAGTCCCGTTTGAACCGCAAGTTCGCCGATCTTCATCTGTCGCCTCGAAATCTCAATCGTGCTCTCAATCGTATATTTGACCATAAGCCCTGTCGAGCGGCCCTGCGGCGCCACCGATCCGTTCGCCTCTACGATGGCTTTGATGCTGCGCCATCAGCGCAATCACCGCATTTGCATGCCCGAGCGCAGAGTGCCGAGCGCCTGCGCGATAGCATCCTCGCCAACTTTTTCTGGTCGTAACAAGCCGTCGAGCTTGAGTGTCGTCAGCCCGTGCAACTGGGCCCAGCAGGCAGCCGCCAGACCGCGAACGGGGCGATCAATAACCTCGCCAGCCAGCTGGCCGCGCCGCAAGACCTCAAGCAGCAAGTCGAATGGCGCAAGCGCACGGGGTTCCATGTGCAGTTCGGCTGCGGCCGCAACGTCGGCCCCGAACATCAGATGGTAAAGCGCAGGATTTTCGGCACCAAAGCGCAGATAAGCCTGCGCCATCTCATCAAGCTCTGCGGCAAAGTCACCCCCACCCGCGCGAACCGCCAGGCTCAAGCTATCGTGCAGTCGATCAAAGCCAAGGAAGGCCAATTCGTTCAGCAACGCCGCCTTGTCGGTGAAGTGCTTGTAGGGCGCATTATGGCTGACGCCGGCGCGTCTGGCGACCTCTCGCAATGTAAATTTCCATGCCTGCTGCTCGACAAGCATATCCATCGCCGTTTCGATAATGACCCGCCGTAAGTCGCCGTGGTGATAGGGCTGATCCCTTCCCGTTTCTCGCATCAACTTTGCCTCTATTACGAGATATGTTGACATCGCCCACTTCGATACCTAAGTCAAGCAATGTTGCTATTGTCAACATAGGATGATATGATGACGTTCCAATCCGCGAGTCCCGCCGAACTTCTTGCTCGTCAACGTGATGCATTCCTGCGCGAAGGGGCACCCAGCCATGATCAGCGCAAGGCTGACCTGAAAAAGCTGCGTGATGCGCTCACTTCAAACCGACCCAAGATCGAGGCCGCGATCAGTGAAGATTTCGGCCACAGATCGCGCCACGAAACGGCGATGATGGAAATTCTTCCGACCGTGCAGGGTATCGACTACCTGACGCGAAACCTTCGCCGCTTCATGAAGCCGCAAAAGCGGCATGTGGAACTGACATATCGCGCCGCCAGCGCGCGGGTCGAGTATCAGCCCTTGGGGGTCGTGGGCATCGTTGCGCCGTGGAACTATCCGCTCTCGCTGGCGATGATGCCGCTGGCAACCGCGATTGCGGCGGGGAACCGGGCGATGATCAAACCGTCCGAGTTCACACCGCAGACCAGTCAGTTGATGGTCGAAATGCTGCGCGAGATTTTTCCCCAGGAACAGGTCGCGGTCGTGCTTGGTGATGCGGAGATCGGGGCCACGTTCACCGCGCTGCCGTTCGATCACATCCTGTTCACCGGCAGCACCCCGGTTGGCCGCGCCGTCATGCGCGCCGCTGCCGATAATCTTGTGCCTGTCACTTTGGAGCTGGGCGGCAAGTCGCCCGTCATCGTCGCTCCGGGTCAGGCTACGGCGGCAGCAGTCGCGAATATCGCCTTTGGCAAGCTGGCAAATGCCGGCCAGACCTGCATCGCGCCTGATTACGCTTTGGTCCATGAGGACGATCTGGACAGCTTCAGCAAAGGTTTCGAACGCGCGATTTCGGACATGTATCCGAATGGCGCAGCAAGTCCCGACTACAGCGCAATCATCAACCAGCGCCATTTCGACCGGCTGAAAAGCCTCCTTAACGATGCCCGAGACAAAGGCGCACGCGTCATCACGCAATCTAACCCGCCGGAAAACGAACGTCCGCATACGCTCGCCCCGGCGATGGTTTTAGATGTCAGCGACGATATGGACATCATGCAGCAAGAGATCTTCGGCCCGCTGCTGCCCGTCGTCACCTACCGCGACATCGACCAGGCAATCACCTATGTGAACGCAAGGCCGCGTCCGCTGGCGCTTTACTACTTTGGCGGCGACGATGACGCCCGGCGCAGCGTTCTCGGCCGTACGACTTCCGGAAATGTGGGCATCAACAGCACGCTGATGCACTATGCGCAGGATGACCTGCCTTTCGGCGGGGTCGGCCCAAGCGGGATGGGTGCCTATCACGGCATCGAAGGCTTTCGAACAATGAGCCACGCCAAAGGCATTTATAGTCAGGGTCGTTGGAACGCGTCGAAGCTGATGCGCGCGCCCTTCGGCACGCTCGCAGATAAGATCTTGGGGTTTTTGCTTCGCTAGCCACAGCAAGATCGATTGCTCACATGAAACTCGGATTAGGTCCGGCACCCTTCCACCCGAGGTTCGCCCCCTTTCCGCCTCTACGATACGAGCGGGCGGATAACAGCCGGAGGATCGCCAGGCAGCAACAGAGGCGTGCACGAGGTCCATGCGCGGGCCATCGGCACCGCTTTTTCGTGCCCGTGTTGCCTGAGCGTTGCCTTGTCTGCGCGCAGCAAAAAGCCCCGCGTTTTGGCGGGGCGTAACGCACCGATATATTTGATATTTTTTGTTTCGGGGACAGGATTTGAACCTGTGACCTTCAGGTTATGAGCCGATCAGAGGGGAAAGCACGAAACTGAACAATTTCAGCATGTTACGCGGCAGCCGTTTGATTTCTCGCGATTTTCGTTCCGTCATTCGACCGGACAAACCAGCTTTAGGCCGCACAACCTGCGCGAAAACTGCAGCCAAGGGTTGAGGTGGCGTTGAGGTGACCGATTTCCATGACCATCATAGCGTGGCTACAATGAAGCAAATTTGAGCTGATACCAGGCCCGCATCAGCTCCGACCTTTACCGAAAGCCGGAAAATTTGCATTTCGGCAATCGCACAGCTTTCAGGGAGGAAATTGACCTGCTGCAAATATTTCAACCATCGAAATTGGCGCGGTATGCGTCATTCTGTCATCGATACCATCGCGGTGCCGGGCGGGAGGCCGCTCAACTAACCGAGACTGACCGCGGCTTTACGCAGCACTAGGCTATAGTTTCGGTTCCGGCCGGTTTCGTTTAAGCCCGGCACGGTGGGCCAAGGTCTAGGAACTACCATCGATATGCGCACGTCCGAAGTATTTCCAGCGACACTGGTGGCGCGGGCGTCAACTGCGTCCAAGCCTGGCTCTAGCTTCTAGCTCTGCTGCAGGTCATGATGCTGACCGCACTGCATTGACCGTCAGTCGCCAACTCAAGGTCGCGCGCCTGCCTAATAGCGCTAGCTATTTCAAACCTCGGCGATTTTCCTGAAGAAACGGATCATCTCTGCCGATGCATCGGGACCCAGAGGGTCGGTATAGGAACCAGCCGGATCGCCCCCGAACCAGGCATGACCGGCCTGCGCGACGCGCCAAAGTTCCGAGCCATCGTTGGCGATGAAGTGCGACCAGGCGCGCCCATTTCCGTTATGCTGTGTCTCGATTCCCGATCCGCCGATCAGCCGCTCACTATTGATCGGCGCAACCGTAGCATCCGACATACCGTGGAATACGATCATCGGTAATGTCCCATGCGGCGCGGGGGCAGCGCTAGTCCCTTGCATGGCGGCAAAAGCCGAAATGACATCACTGGCCGAACCCGCAGGAAGGCCGGAATGGATGCCGGCGGCGGCGAACAGGTCGGGATAGGTCTGTGCCATGATGGCCGCCATCGCGCCCCCCGCCGACAGGCCGGCCACGAAAGCCCGACCCTGTGGCAAGTGAAACTCTGCCACGAGGTCGTGGACGATACCGGCCAGAATCGCAGGCTCGCCGTCGCCGCGTGCCTGATCCTCGGGCCGGAACCAGTTCCAGCAGGACTGCATGTTATGGGCGCGCGCCTGCTCTGGGTAGGCAACGATGTATCCAGCCTTTTCGGCCACCTGATTCATGCGTGTGCCACGGGCGAAGTCGTCGGGTGACTGCGTGCAGCCGTGCAGCATCAGCACGATGCCCGCAAAACCCTCTGGTCGGGCCGTGGGGGTATAAAGCGTGTAGTTGCGCGACCCTGCGGGGCCCGCATGATGGCGCTGTTCGTAACGCGCGCCCTCTGGCACGTCGATGCCTTTGTCAGCGGGTCGCGTGGGCAATTGCAATCCCTGCATCAATCCGCCGCCAGCGCAGGGCTTGCAACCGTCACGCAGCAGGCTGGCAAACGGGTTCCCAGACCGCATGGCGACCGGGTCGACCGGGTCCGGGGCGCCTGGCGCGTGACCTGTCTGACGTGATAGCGCTTCCTGAATGATTGCCGTGGCCCTGAGCGGGTCGTTGGCACGAGTCTTCCCAAGCGCCCGGCGCATGGCCGTCGCGAAATCATCGTTCATGGATATTATCCTTGTTGAGAGGCAGACGGCCTCAGGTAATGCGGTCTTTAAGTGCGGCTTTGACGGCCTTCGGCGCCTGAAGTGACCCAAGCACATTCAGCGACCCAATCGTCGCCACCGCCAGTTCGGGCGAGACGTCGGCCGAGATCCGCGCCAGTCCGACGACCTTCAGGTGCAGGGTTTCCCCGGCCTTGGCAAAGCCCTCCAGATCGGCGCGCGTGATATCGAAAAGCCCAAGCTCCAGTTGGTGGCGGTCAATCGACCGCGCGACCGAACTGCCTTCGCTGGTCAACTGGTTGCGGATGGCGGTGCGAATGAAATCAGTCCGGTTGGCATAGAAGCCTTCGCGAACAAGAAGATCGATCCGGCCAAGATCGACATGGCCGAGGTTGATCGTGATCTTTTCGGGTTCTGCCTGCCGTTCCGGCAGTCTGGTTACGTTATGCATCGACTTCTCCATCCACATGGATGGTATATAGATGATACGACTTTTGGTTTCAATGGGTCGTTCTTAATTGGTTCGCGCGATGCGAAGCTGAAGCGGCGGGCAAAGTCCCGGATATTTGTTCGGCCCAGCTGCGTCTGATTACCTCAGCCGGAAAAGACGGGCGTCCGGGTCTTTCTCGCCAGCGATGCCAGCCGCGACAATCTGCGCCGCGATCATCGAGAATGTGATGCCGTTTCCGCCGAAACCCATCACCGCCCAGACGCGGTCATGCCCCTTGACCCGGTCGATGATGGGCAAGCCGTCATCCGTGACGCTGAAGGGTGCGGACCACGCAAATTCCGCCGGTCCCACATCTAGACCCGTCAGCTTTTCCAACTTGGCCAAAATGGTCCTGGATTTGCGCGCCAGCAGTTTCGGATCGCTGTTTCTGTCTGCTGCGTCCTCATCCTCGCCCCCCGCGATGATCCGGCCTGAGGGGTCGCTGCGGAAATACAGGTAGGGTTCGGACGCTTCCCAGACGATGGTGTCTTTTAACCAGCTGGCCAAGTCCTTGACCTTGCCCGTCGCAAGCGCCCAGGTCGATGTGACGTGGTGCGATTTCGTCTGCATCTGGGGCAGGAATTCATAGCCAGTGCAGAAGACCGCGTGATCTGCCGTCAGAACCCGACCGTCACTGGTGGCCAAGGCCACGCCGCCCGGAAGTTCAGCCATATCGGTCACTTCGACAGGCGCCGCGATCAGTGCACCGCGGGTCTTGCACGTGCGCAGCAATCCCGCCGTCAACTGCGCAGGGTTCGCGCTTGCTGAATCCGGCGACAGGATCGCGGCTGCGCGCGTCATGCCATAATCGGCTTTCAGCCTCGCGCGGTCGATGAGTTCGGCCTCGATGCCGATCTTGCGCCGCGCGGACAATTCCTTGGCCAGATCATCTGCGTCCATCTGATTGCCTGCCAGATAAAGCGCGGGCTTCTGCTGCATCTGGCATTTGATCTTCAGCCTTTTGGTCAGATCGACCAGATCGTTCACGGCGGCGACCGACCGACGCCAGGCGGCATTCGCCGTGCGCGCGCCGCGCTGCGCCTGAAGTTCGGTCAGCGGCACGTCGATTTCATGCTGGATCATCGCGGTCGAGGCCGGGGTTGATCCACTGACCGGCGCACGACGATCAAGGATCAGGACCGAGCATCCTTGCCGCGTCAGTGCCTCGGCCGTCAGGGCCCCGCTGATACCGGCACCAACGACGATCACGTCGAAACGGTCACGGCCCGGATCGGCGCGATGGGGCACGGAAATGCCAGAGGTGTTCAGCCAGTAGGGCTTGCCAGTGCGCAAATCATCCTTGCGCGTTTCGGCGTCCTTGCCTTTTGTCATCTTCTTTCATCCAATGAAAATGGGCCGCCATAACTGGCGGCCCAACAGGGTCATGCAAGATCGCGAACCTTCGGCTCTCGGTCCCAATAGCGTTTGCTTGCGGCGGCCACGAAATCCTCGTTCTTGACGACACCCGCATCCGCCTCGATGTGGCAATGATCCAGCAGCGCCTTGGACCCCGGGCAATGGCCGATGGCTTTCAGATGCGCATAGGCGTCGCTGACCCAGGCCTTCGCGGCGGCGTCCTTTTTCAGCTTCTCGACCTGTTCGGGCATCAGCACCATCGCAACCGCGTCAAAGATGACCGACGGACTTCCGGCAAGCTGACCGTCCGCCGCAAGCTTGCCGCCTTTGACCTTCATTTCGCCTACCTTGGGGGCAACCAGCATGACGCTGCCGCCCTGCGCCTCGACATCGGATTTCAGCTTGTCGATGGTTGCCTTGTCAGACCCTTCGGCAAACAGAATGCCGATCTTGCGGCCTTCCAGCGTGTCCTTCCAGTTCTTCTGGATCGACAGCGCATCCGAGGACGCAAGCTCGACCGGTTCACGGAAGGGCTTGGCCGCCTTTGGCAGATCGATCCCCAGCCCGTCGGCGACACGCTGACCAAGATCGGGATGGATGTTCTGGATCACCGATACCACGCGGTCGCGCACATGCGGCAAGCTGACTTTCGACAGTTCGAACGTGATGGCGCTGGCGATATGCGCGCGTTCGTTGTCGGTCTGGCTTAGCCAGAACTGGCGCGGCTGGCTGTAATGGTCGCCGAATGTCTCGTCCCGCTTGCGCAGCTTTTCCGACGGTTCGTTTCCGAGTTCGGTGTTGTCCTCATACGTATGGAAGACAGTGCCGGTTTCGCGCGGACCGGGGTCTTCGCCCGCCTCGTCCAGACTATTGGGTTCGTAATTCGCGCGGCCCTTGGGAATCATCGTCTGCATCATCCCATCGCGCTGCATGTTCGCGAAGGGGCATTTCGGCGCGTTGACCGGAATCTGGTGGAAGTTGGTGGTCCCTAGCCGGGATTTCTGCGTGTCCAGATAGCTGAACAACCGCCCCTGCAGCAGCGGGTCGTTGGTGAAGTCGATCCCCGGCACCACGTTCGACGGCAGGAAGGCGGATTGTTCGGTCTCGGCAAAGAAGTTGTCCGGCCAGCGGTCCAGCACCATGCGGCCGATGACCCGCAGGGGCGCATCTTCCTCGGGGACGATCTTGGTCGCGTCCAGAACCGAATAAGGCAGGCTTTCGGCCAGCTCGTCGCTGATGACCTGAATGGCCAGTTCCCATTCCGGGTAATCGCCTGCCTCGATCGCTTCGAACAGGTCGCGGCGGTGAAAGTCGTTATCCGCGCCCTGCAGCTTGGCGCTTTCGTCCCAGACGAGCGACTGGATGCCCAGCTTCGGCGTCCAGTGGAACTTGACGAATGTCGATTTCCCGTCCGCGTTGACCAGCCGGAATGTGTGCACGCCAAAGCCCTGCATCATGCGCAGGCTGCGCGGAATGGCACGATCCGACATGGCCCAGATCATGGTGTTCATCGTTTCGGGCATCAACGAGATGAAGTCCCAGAATGTATCATGCGCGGATGCTGCCTGCGGATGCCGCGATCCGCCTCCATCTTCACAGAATGAATCAAGTCGGGAAACTTGATCGCATCCTGAATGAAGAACACCGGGATGTTGTTTCCAACCAGATCCCAGTTGCCTTCATCGGTATAGAATTTGACCGCAAATCCCCGCACATCGCGCGGTGTGTCGACACTGCCGGCCCCGCCCGCAACGGTCGAAAAGCGGGTGAAAACCGGCGTCCGCTTGCCCTTTTCGGCAAAGAGGCTGGCAATGGACAGGTCCGGGATCGCATCGGTGCACTCGAAATAGCCGTGCGCCGCGCTGCCGCGAGCATGGACGATCCGTTCCGGGATCCGCTCGTGGTCGAAATGAAAGATCTTCTCGCGCAGAACGAAGTCTTCCAACAGCGTCGGCCCGTTGGACCCCGCTTTCAGGCTGTTCTGGTTATCCGACACCGGAACGCCGTGATTGGTTGTCAGCTGTTGATCATCACCCGCGCGCTGATGCGTTTCGCCTGCATTTCCTGTCTGGGCCTTCTTGTCCATGGTCGTCTCCGCTAGCTGGAAAATTCTGATCGCGGCAAAAGCCGCGCGTTCTTGCTACAGTTCTGTCACCCGGGAAAGCAGAGGCCGGCCCCGCACCCGCCCAATTGGGCAATCAGACGCGTCGGCCTATTCTACCACCCTTCTTGCAGAGGCTGCGGGTTCACAATTCCACGACGCCGTCGCCCGGCTTGCCCCAGCATTCCGCGCGGCTGGCGGCCACTTCGATCAACGTCAGGCCGGGCGTGTCGATCCCCTGTTCAAACCACTGGTCAAGTTCGTCCGTCCAATGCTTCTTGAACAGTGCTTTATCATCTTGATGAAGCTTTGCTTCGCCCGACAGCACGATCCAGGTATCCTTTCCTTGAAAGGTGAGCTCGGTTGCAGGGTTCTCACTGAGTTCTTGAACCTTGCGGGTTTCGCCATTGCTGAAAAACCAGTTGCTGCCATCCCATTCGACCTGAGAATTATTCGACATCGGTCGGGACGATACGCCCCCGTCCTTCGCAACAGTGGACATAAAGCACAGATCCATGTCGCGCATCGCCTCAACAATAGTTTTCTTTTCCATGTCAGTTCATCCCATAATGTAGACCGGCTGTCTCTCTGAGGGCGCGTTGGAGTTCTGAACCGGACGGCCCAGTCCAAAGCCTGATTCAAGACTGCCTTCCATCGGACCCAAACGAAACGGAGCTTTGCGGGTTCCGCCAGGCAGCCTTTGTTTATGCTTTCGGGTAATGCCCACCGGCACGCCTCCTCCCGAATTCCGCCCCCTTCCGCCTCCCTGCCGGTCTGGTATGCGATGTATGACTTGCCATGCGCGAGAGGCTGAGCCTCATGTGGGATGCAAGAAGGAGGCGCTGGGCATGGTGAAGCGGTTGAGGTTGAATGAGAAGTCTGTGCGGGAGGCGGTGCCGGAACCGGGTCGGGACTATCAGATCTTCGACAGCGAGGTGCGGGGATTTGCGATCTGCATCTACCGCTCGGGCAACCGGGCCTTCACGCTGGATTACCGTCATGCCGGGCGGCAGCGGCGGATGACGCTGGGGCGTTGGCCGGAATGGTCGACCGCTGCGGCGCGGGAGCGGGCGAAGGAGCTGCGCCGCGACATCGATGCCGGGGGCGATCCGCTGGGCGCGAAGGAGGACGGGCGCGAGGCGCCTCGGGTCAAGGATCTGGTGGAACGCTATGCCGAGGTGCATCTGCCGAACCTCGCAAAGACCAATGCTTCCGACCAACTGTCGATGCTGACAAAGCTGATCGGACCGGACTGGAACAACCGCCTCGTCACCGAGATCACGCCCTATGACGTGGAAAAGCTGCTGAACCGCATTGCGGAGGGTCGGTCCCGGCCGCACAAGGCCAAGCCCAACAACCGAGCGCGCAAATTGCAGGGATCAAAACCGACCCCGATCCGGGCCAACCGGGTCGGCGAGGTGCTGCGCAAGATGTTCACCTATGCGCAAAGCTGGGGTTGGCGGGACGACAATCCGGCATCTGGCTTTCGCCGCCGGATCGAGAACCCGCGCGAGCGGTTCCTGTCGCAGGACGAGATCCGGAAACTGGCGGCGGCGCTGGACGCGGCCGAGGACCGGCGCGCGGCGGACATCATCCGGCTCTGCATGCTGACCGGCGCGCGGGTCGGCGAGGTCCGGCAGGCGCGGTTCGAGCATTTCAACCTCGAACATCTCAGCTGGGCGAAGCCCGCCAGCATGACCAAGCAGCGGAAGATCCACCGGCTGCCGATCTCGGATGAAGCCGCCGCCATCGTGCGACAGCGCCAGCTGCTGGTGCCGCGTGGCTGCCCGCTGCTGTTTCCGGGCGACGTGCCCGGCGAGCCGGTGAAGGAAATCCGCCGCTTCTGGAAACAGATCCAGACGCAGGTCGGCATCGAGGATGTCCGCATTCACGACCTGCGACACACCTTCGCCTCGCTGCTGGTCAGCGGTGGCGCCTCGCTGGAGATGATCGGCAAGCTCTTGGGCCACAGCCAGACACAGACCACCGCGCGCTATGCGCATCTCATGGATTCGCCGCTGCGCGCGGGCGTCGATGCCGTGGCCCATGCCTTCCGGCCGAAGCCGGTGCTGGTCCATGACGCCGAGGATCGGGCGCGGCGACGCGCCTAATGGTTCAATCGACAGTGGCGCTGGGCGATCAACGCATTGCCCTACACCGTCTCCTGCAACGACTTCCAGATCGGCCCGAGCCTGCGGCGGATCGTGCTTTCGTCGGGAACCTCGCCATCTTCCGAATGCTGCGCGAACCAGTCGAGCGCGATGGCGATCCACTCCCCCTGCGTTGCGGGCACACCTTCGACATGAACGCGGCGGATCAGGTAGGCCAGGACACCCTCCCAGTCGTGGCGTGGCGGGGCACCGCTGGCGATGCGTCGCATCAACCCGTTCGTGGTCTCGAACCGCTGCATCTCCTCGGCGGCAATCATCAGACGAGAAAGACGAACCTCAACGAAATCCGCAGGATTTTCGATCAGCACCCAATCCTCGGTCTCAACCGGGCGAAAACGCCGAAGCGTTACCCTTCCGGTCGTGTCGTCGTCGGGCCAGAACAGGTCCAGAATATCCGATACCGGGACTGCAACGAAGCCGGCATGGATGTGACCGCCCTGAATCACCGGCCGTATCGCTGTCACGATCTCCAGCCGTCCGGTCGCGGCCCATCCTGCGAGCCCGCCCAATGTACAATCCCATCGGAGCGCGGCCTCCTGGACCGTGTAAAATGCACGCTGCGGCAATGGCATGTCTGCCTCATCTCCCTTTATTCGTTGGCGCTGGCCACCCTTCCCCCAAGCCCACGCGCCTGCTTCATTTTCCGATCATGCAGGCACATCTCTCCCGATCACGGGCTCTGAAAGAACCCGCGTCGTTCAACCGCATCCGGCGTGATTGGGCCGCTTTGTTCACCACCGGGGCGCGACTTGTCCAGCCGATTTCACTGTGGAAAAGCGAGTCTTTGTTCTTGACATGTTCTTCTCGCAGCAGGCGCTGATCCTGCTAGCGGCAACCGGCATAATCAATTCCGCCGGTTGTTGTTTCGACCGCATTCGACGGCATTCAGACCCGGATTCGAAGCACGCTTGTTTGCAATAAGCGGCCTCAAGCCCAGCAAAACATGGGGCGGCATAAGTTCCCGGCAATTACGCCCCCTTCCGCCTCCCTGCCGGTCGATCCGATGTGATTGTTCTTCTCTCCGTCAGCCGCCGGGTTCGCTGTTCATGGGCCGGGCGATGCGAGAAGGAGGCAAGAGCATGACACAACCCATGAGTGCAGAACCGGAGATCGAACCGCGCCTGCTGCGCGGCTGGATCAGCCGTTATGACCTGGCGCAGGAACTGGGCCTGTCAGTCGACACGCTGGGGCGCTGGGAGCGTCGGCGCAAAGGTCCGGCCTGCGTCCGCGCCGGTCGCAAGATTTTCTATCGGATGAGTGTCGTTCAGGACTGGCTGCAGTCACAGGAGATGCCCCGCGTTGCCGATACCAGGCCCAGCAACGCGCGGGTGCGGGCATGAACGCCATGACGCCGATCCCTGTCGGAGACCGATGCGACAGTCCCCAGGCTCAGTGGGGCGCCGACTGGCCCGCCCAGCGCCTGGCCGAAGCTCGCGGCATTGTCGCCGATTTCATCCATCACCCGGACAGCCTGATCATCCTCGCCTGCCGGGCCATCGCGGAGCACAGCCCGGACCCGCAGGAACGCCGCGAAGCCCTGGCATTGGCCGGGCTGCTGATCGCAGTGTCGCAGCGCAAACCGAAAGGCGGTTCTGCATGACCCGCCGCACGCCCGAGACCGATATCCAGCGCGCCATCGTCCACACATTGCGCATCGTGCTGCCGCGCGATGCCATCATCCACCATTCTGCCAATGAGGTGGGCAGCGGCGGCAAGGCTGCCCGCCAGCGTCAGGCGATCCTGACCGGCATGGGCGTTTTTCCGGGCTTTGCCGATCTGATCATTGTAACCGGAGGCCGGGTGCTGTTTCTGGAGGTCAAAAGCCCATCCGGCAGGCTCAGCCCGGCGCAACGCGCGTTCCGCGACATGGTGAAAGCGCAGGGCTTCGGCTGGGCGCTGGTCCGCTCGGTCGAGGACGCGCTGGGTGCTCTGGCCGATCACGGCATCACCACCCGCGCACAGGCACTGAACCCGCGCCACAGGGTCAGCATCGGCAGCGCCGCGACCGCCCAGCGCCAGAGGTCCCGCTCATGAGCCACTACGCGACCAACTGGGCGATCCAGCAGCGCGGCCTCAAGCCTGCCACCAAGATCGTGCTCTGGCATCTCTGTGACCGCCACAATCCCGATTTCGGCTGCTTTCCGACGCAGGCCCGGCTGGCGGCGGATTGCGAGATCAGCCGCTCAGCCCTGAACGACCATCTGCGGAAGCTGGAATTGGCCGGTCTGATCCGGCGTGTGAACTGCGTCGATCCGGTCACAAAACGCCAGCAGCCGACCCGCTACATTCTGGGCTTCGAGGACGGGTTCGGTGACCCCGAAACCGACCCGTCTCCGGAATTCGGACATGGCGAATTCCCGGGATTTTCTGACAATGATCCTGACGGCGAAAGACGCCCGACGTCGCCGGATGCAGGCAACCCGTGTCCGGAAACTGCACACGGAGCCGTGTCCGGATTTCGGGCAAAGCCGTGTCCGGAAAATGGCGATTCCCGTGTCCGAAATCCGGACACTAACCTTGTAAGAGAACCTTTAAGAGAACCAGTAAAGGAGGAGGAGGGCGCGCGAGCGCGCGATGATGGATTTGAAGAGTTTTTCGGGAAGCTGCTCGACGCCCTCGGTCTGGACACCGATGCCGCCCTTCCGGGCTGGTGGCAGGGCTGGCCACCGCGCGAACATATCCGCCGCTGGATCACCGATCTCGGCCTGACCGAAGACCGGATCCTCGCGGTGGCCCGGGACAGCCGCGAGCGCCATCCGGAACCGCCGGACGGGCCGAGAGCCTTGGACAGGGCGATGGAACGGGCAGTACGGTCGGCCGAAGCCCAAAAGCCTGCCGAGGGCGACAAGCGGCGCAAGCGCAGCAGCAAGCCTGCCGACACGCCCCGCGCCAGCATGGACGAGATCGCGGATTTCTACGCCGGGCTGGTGAACGGCGATAGTTACCTTCCAGCCAACGCCATCTCGAACACCGTGCGCAATGCCATGCTGGAGCGCGGGCTGGTCACGCCAGAACGCCTGAAAGCGCGAGGTGTGCTGTGACGGTTCATTCCCGCCTCCTGAACCGCCGCGCCGGCCCCCGCACGAAACGCGCGCTGGGCATCCAGCAGGCGCTGGAATGGGCCTTTCGCACCGAAAAGGCCCGGCTGGAATTGCCCGAGCCGCCCGATCCGGAACGCGGCGACAGCCCCGGCTTCGGCCTCGAATATGTGGTGATGCAGCGCGCCGCGCTGGGCTGCCGGATCGATGGTGGGCGCTACAAGCCCGACAGCTCCACCCACGAGGATGCCGAGGTGATTGCTGCCTGCGTGGCAAACCTGCCGACCTCCCTCGGCGGGCTGCGCATGGCGATCCGCATCGCCGAACTGGCCCGCGCCGGTATGACCCCGGACTGGATGCCCGGCGCCGTGCCCCGCTGCGTGCCGGTCGAGATGAAGCGCAACCAGCATGGCGAACGGTCCGTCACCATCGCGGTTGGCACGGCGCGTGTGCTGACTCGTGGCAAGTGGCGAACGGTCGAACTCCGCGCCTGCCCGGTCACCTGGTCACCACATCCCAACCAGATCGCCGCGGCGCGGCGACACTACGCGCAATGGTGGCTGGCGCTGGACTGGGTGCGCGAAGGGCTGCGCGAGGGCGGCCTGCTGCGGAGCATCGACGTGACGGATGCCATGCCGAAACAGCAACCATGGGCGCACCTGACGAGCCGCGAACAGATCGGCAACAAAACAGTTTGACATCGGTGCCCCTGTTGACTCATAAGCCAAGCATCGGAGACGAGCGCGAGAAAAACAGACCGTCTCAGGCGCTCTCTTGGTTAGACCCTTCAGCCCCACCCCCTGCCATGGTTCCTCCCCGGCGCTGTCCGTATTCGGGGGGGCGCAGCGCGAAACTTTGCCAGCGTCAGGCGATTTCACCGGGGAATCCAGGCGGAATCCACCTGACCAGCCTGAGCACCGTTTCTGTCAATAAAACAAAGGCTTGATCGTCGCCAAGGGGTGGATCCCTCCTGGATTCCCGGTGGATTCCAGAAGCCACATCGCGGAAGCCACCCCGAAAGGAAGCCAGCAGGAAGCCACCTGCTGGAAGCCACCCAAAACCACAGGATCACCCTGCCCCATGGACCTCGCCTTTGCGCCGCGCCAGATCGAGTTCTGGCCGATCGAGCGGCTGCGCCCCTATGCCCGGAACGCCAAGATGCACGGGCCCGATCAGGTGGCTCGCATCGCCGCCAGCATGGCGCGGTTCGGCTGGACCGTGCCCTGCATGGTCGGGGACGATGGCGAGCTGATCGCAGGTCATGGTCGCGTGCTGGCGGCGACGGAACTGGGGCTTGCGGAGGTGCCGGTAATCCGGCTCGGGCATCTCGACGAGGCGGAGCGGCGGGCCTACCGCATTGCCGACAACAAGCTGACGGAACTTGGTGACTGGGACGAGGCCTTGCTGCGGGACGAAGTGGCTGGACTGCTGGCCGACGATTTCGACCTGTCGCTACTGGGCTTCGCCGAGGACGAGTTGGAGGCCCTGCTGCAGGATCCTGATCTGGCGGATGACGGCGCAGCCGAGGGCGAGGACGAGGTGCCGGAACCGCCCGTCAACCCGGTCTCGGTGCCGGGCGATCTCTGGCGGCTGGGTGACCACCGGCTGATCTGCGGCGACAGCACCGCCGCCGATGTGGTGGCAAAACTGCTCGGCGATGTCCGGCCGCTGCTGATGGTGACCGACCCGCCCTATGGCGTGGAATATGATCCGGCCTGGAGGAACCAGACCGGCGCCGCCAAGACCAAGCGCACCGGCAAGGTGCTGAACGATGACCGCGCCGACTGGCGCGAGGCCTGGGCGCTGTTTCCGGGCGATGTCGCCTATGTCTGGCATGGGGCGCTGCATGCAACCACGGTCGCCGACAGCCTGATCGCGGCGGGGTTCGACATCCGCTCACAGATCATCTGGGCCAAGGACCGGCTGGTGCTGAGCCGGGGCGACTATCACTGGCAGCACGAACCCTGCTGGTATGCCGTGAAGAAGCGCGGCAAGGGTCACTGGGCCGGGGACCGGAAGCAGACGACGCTCTGGCAGATCGCGAACAAGGATCAGGATGCGGAAACGGTGCACGGCACCCAGAAGCCGGTCGAATGCATGCGCCGGCCGATCCTGAACAATTCCAGCCCCGGGCAGGCCATTTACGAGCCCTTCATGGGCTCAGGCACCACTCTGATCGCCGCTGAGACCACCGGCCGGGTTTGCTACGGGATCGAGCTGAACCCCGCCTATGTCGATGTCGCCATCACCCGCTGGCAGAACCTGACCGGGCAGATGGCGGTGCTGGACGGCACCGATCAGACCTTCGCCGACCTGACAACCTCCCGACGCTGAGACCATGAATGACCTGGCTTTACCTGCCCCCGAACGCGTTTCCGGGGCCGATGACGCATGCCTTTTCGGCCTGTCCCTCTGCTCCGGCGCGGGCGGGATCGATCTCGGCCTCACCCTCGCCCTGCCTGGATATCGAGCTGTGGGCCATGTCGAACGGGAAACCTACGCCGCAGCCACTCTCGTGGCGCGGATGGCGGACGCGACCCTGGATCAGGCTGTTGTCTGGGACGACATTGCCTCCTTCGACGGCAAGCCTTGGCGCGGCGCGGTGGATATCGTCTCTGCAGGCTATCCGTGCCAGCCGTTCTCCGTGGCGGGCAAGCGCCGGGGTGCGGACGACCCGCGCCACCTCTGGCCGCATGTCGCCCGGATCATCGGCGAGGTCGAGCCGCCCTTCGTCTTCCTCGAAAACGTCGCCCATCATCTCCGCCTTGGCTTCCCCGAAGTCGCCCGAGGACTGGTCGGCATGGGCTACCGCCTTGCGGCGGGATTGTTTACGGCGGCGGAAGTCGGCGCCCCGCATCGCCGGGAGCGCCTCTTCATCCTCGCCATCCGCGAAGGCGACGAGTTGGCCGACCCCGCGCGCCTGCTCTGGCACCCGTTCGAGCGGCGGGAACCGGACCGAGATGCTGCGCCTCTGGCCAACACCGAGGGCCAGTGCCAACGAGAACCGGCAGACCAGACCGACGCCGTCGCAGGCGGCGGGCAAGCACGGGATGAACCTTGCGACGACCGCCGCGCAATGGCCGACGCCGCTGGCGACGGATGGCGTGAAACCGAGCGCGGGCAACCGCAAATCGGCCGATCTGACCCATGCCAGCCAGATGTGGATGACGCCCACGGCGCGCGACCACAAGGACGGGGCGACGACGCTGGCGAACACGCCGGTGAACGGCCTCCTTGGCCGCCAGGTCCTCACGACGCCGATGGCTGGCAACGATACTTGCGATCAGCGCCGGACGCTGAACCCGCTGTTCGTCGAGGCTCTGATGGGCTGGCCAACAGGGTGGACCGGCTCCGCCTCTGTGGCAATGGCGTGGTCCCCCTGGTTGCGGCGCATGCGCTCAGAACTCTGGCGCATCAACTGCTGGAGGATGTCCGAAGATTCTAGGTGAATCGCGGCTGTGAGCCCATATTACCCAAGGAACTCGCAAGTTATTCCGTATTTGGCCTGACCCTCTATCTCCTCGAAATCCAGAGCGGTATCATGTGCCCATAGCGGAGAATGCGAATGCTGGAATTCACAGACGAAGAAAAGCGAGAGGTCATCGACTACTATCTCGGGCAGTCACCCGAAGGCACAGAAGTCAGGTTCGCACAAAAGGTCTACGCCGAGTCTGTCATCGGGCATACACATGCGGTCTGGGACATACACGCGAGCGATGGCCGGTGGTGGGTAATTACGAACCCGACGAACCTCTACTCGCAGGAGCAGTTCCCCAACTTGGATCTTGCTATCACGTTTCACATGGGTCTCTGCCTACGCATACCCCGCAACGACGTGAAGCAGGTGGACGTCGAGAGCGTGCGACCTTTCACGAGTGTCCTGCACGCTATCGGGCAATGCGAGGCCGCGCTGGCGCAGGCAAATGACCCGGGGGCGTTTCGAGCAATCGGAGTCCGGTGCCGTGAGAACCTACTAGCGTTCGTACACGCTGCACAGGACGCATACGACTGGCCCGAACAAGATCTTCCCCAACGCTCGAACTTCAAGTTATGGGTGGAAAGGATATTTGACGCGTTTCTTAGCGGGGCCGACAACCGGGAACGTCGGCGCCTAATCAAGACAACGTTAAAAGAGACGTGGGACTATGTGAACTGGCTGACACATTCCCAGTCTGGGAAGTGGATGGACGCCGAAGTCGCTACAAATGCTGTATCTCACGCCATTGGCATGGCAACGTCAATCTGCGTCCGGCACCTGCGCGGCGTCCCTGACCAATGCCCCGCCTGTGAGTCCCACCGCCTTTTTCCCGAGGAGGGCTTGGACCCGAATAACCCTGAGGTAATCTTTGAGAGGCCTTTATGCTCGGAGTGCGGTTGGGCGGGCGATGCCGCGCCGGTTGGTGAACGAAGTGAAGAAGAGATAGCCCAGTTCATCACGCGCGAAGGCGAGAACTCTGATGAATGCGGCGTGATGAAGACGCCGCTCAAGGAAGTTCTCGGCAAACGACCGAGGTAATCGGCATACATAGAAAAGTTCACGATGACCTGCGGCTCGAGGGGCCGTGTCACGCCGATGCTGACAATTCGCCAAGCGCAGCGAAGGTAAGTTCTGTCCCGCATTGCCGCCATATGAGGCGCTAACCCTAGCTGATCGTAGCGTCAAAATGCCCGGCAAGCCGATAGACCCTGCCCCTCTCAGCGAGTTTTTCTGAGGTGACGGTCAGCCCCAGCTTCTTTTTCAGAGATCCGGAAATGGCGCCCCTAATCGAATGTGCCTGCCATCCCGTCGCCTCAGCAATCTCGGCGATGGTCGCGCCGTCCTTCGCCTGCAGCATGGCGATCAGCTGGGCCCGTTTTGTGCCGGGGCGCTGGGCTGCGGCGATGGCCTCGGGCTTGGCATCGCGCAGCCCCGCCATGGTCTTGACCACCACAGGATCGATGCCGATGGCCGCCAACCCGGCCTCGGTGGCGATCAGCGTCGTGCCGTGCCCGTCGCCGGTCTCGCGCCAGAGCGGTTCGCCACGCCGGGTGTTGGCCTCGACCTCCTTGATCAGGCCAAGTTTCACCATCCGGCCAATGGCCATCTTCGCTGCCGCGCCGTGCAGCCCGTCGGGCAGCGGCAATGCGAGATTGCCGGGCCGGGCGCTGGCGCGTGTCAGGATCAGGGTCTGCGTGTCGGTGAGTTTGGTCATTGCTGGCTCCGTGGATCGCCGCCGCAGGTCGCGGTAGGCTTCTACGGATGCGGGCCCCGCTTGGCGCGGGGCTTGGTACGTGTCAGTTGCCTGTCGATCAGGCGGCGTGTTCGCCTTCGCCAAAGGAAAAATCGCTGATCTGCTTCAGCAGGTTCGCCTGATAGTCGAGGCTGCCAACGTGACCCCAGTTCAGCCGCTCGGGATCGATGCCAAAGTGGTCCTCGCTGAAAGTCTGCAACCGGGCCAGCATGGCGTCGATCTCGGCCTTCTTCGCGATGAAGGCGGCAAGGGCGGCGTCATTGGTGCGGGCGGGTTTGCTGGTCATTCCGGTCTCCGGGTGCATCGTTTCGTTGATGCAGCATCGCTCTGGCGCGCCCTGAAGTGTAGAGAATTCGGAGCAAGAACAGTGCTTTCTGATGCACATCACCATCATCTTCAGACGGGTTTTCCATGCAGGGCATGAGCGAGCGGGCCTATGCCGCCCATGCCGGGCTGTCGCGCGGGGCGATCCAGAAGGCGCGGAAGAGCGGCAGGCTGGTCCTCTTTGCCGACGGTTCCATCGATGCGGCAGCATCGGACGCCCGCCGCGCGGCCACGACCGATCCCGATCAGCAGAATCGGGCAAAGGGCGGCACCGCGCGGCAGGCAGCGATGCCGGAAAGGACGACCCGCGCCGCCGACAACCTCGCCGCCCCATCGATCTCCGGCCCAGGCGACTCGTCCTCCTATCTGAAGGCCCGGACGGCGCTGACGGTCTATCAGGCGCAGGAACGCCAGATCGCCATCCAGAAGAAGAAGGGCGTGCTGGTCGACCGGGCGCGGGCCGAAACGCTGGTCTTCCGGCTGGCGCGGCAGGAGCGCGATGCCTGGGTGACCTGGCCCGCCCGCGTCGCCGCGATCATGGCGGCGGAACTCTCGGCAGAGATGGAAAAGACCACCGGGGAAGCGATCAGCATCGGCACCGGCGTGCTGCAGAGGGTGTTGGAAACCCATGTCCGAGACCAGCTCACCGCCCTCGCCGATCTCAAGGTCGCGCTTGACCCATGACGATGGGACCGATGATGAAGATATCGCACCCGATCTGAGCTTCGACGGCGCCGAGGACATGCTGCGCGCCTGGTCGCGCGGGATCCGGCCCGATCCCGATCTGACCGTGTCGGAATGGGCCGACAGGCATCGCTGGCTGTCCTCGCGGGCGGCGGCAGAACCCGGGCGCTATCGCACCGCCCGGACGCCGTATCTCAGCGAGATCATGGATGCGCTCTCGCCCGGCCATCCGGCGCAGCGGATCAGCTTCATGAAAGCGGCGCAGGTGGGGGCGACCGAGGCTGGGAATAACTGGATCGGCTTCGTCATCCATCACGCGCCGGGGCCGATGCTGGCGGTGCTGCCGACGGTGGAGATGGCCAAGCGCGCCTCACGCGGGCGGCTCGATCCGCTGATCGCCGACAGTCCCGCCTTGCGCGAACGGGTCAGCCCGGCCCGGTCCCGCGATGCCGGGAACTCGATGCTGTCCAAGGAATTCCCCGGCGGCATCCTGGTCCTGACCGGGGCGAACTCGGCCACGGGCCTGCGGTCCATGCCCGCGCGCTATCTGTTTCTGGACGAGATCGACGCCTATCCGCCCTCGGCTGACGAGGAGGGCGATCCGGTGACGCTGGCCGAGGCGCGCAGCACGACCTTCGCGCATCGCCGAAAGGTGTTTCTGGTCTCGACCCCGACCATCCGGGGACTGAGCCGGATCGAGCAGGAATTCGAGGCGTCCGATCAGCGACGCTTCTTTGTCCCCTGCCCGCATTGCGGGGCGATGCAGTGGCTGGAATTCGAACGGCTGCGCTGGGAGAAGGGCCGACCGGAAACGGCCGCCTATGCCTGCAACGCCTGCGATAAACTGATCGCCGAGCATCACAAGACCGCCATGCTGGAGGCGGGCGAATGGCGCGCGACGGCTGTTGCGACTGACCCGCATCACGTCGGCTATCACCTCTCGGCGCTTTATTCGCCCATCGGCTGGAAGAGCTGGGAGCAGATCGCCCGGGAATGGCTGGCCGCCCAGGGCAATGACGAGATGCTGCGGGCAGCGCGCAACACGCTGCTGGGCGAGACATGGGTCGAACGCGGCGAGGCGCCGGAATGGCAGCGGCTGGCCGACCGGCGCGAAGTTTTCGGTGCCCAGATCCCCGAGGGCGGGCTGTTTCTGACGGCTGGTGCCGACATCCAGAAGGACCGGATCGAGGTCGATATCTGGGCCTGGGGTCGGGGCCTGCAGAGCTGGCTCGTCGATCACATCGTCATTCCCGGCGGGCCGGACAGCCCCGCCGCCTGGGCGGAACTGACGAAGCTCCTCGGCCGCACATGGCAGCACGAACATGGCGCGGTCATGCCGATTGCCAAGCTCGCCATCGATACCGGCTATGAGGCGGCAGCGGTCTATGCCTGGGCGAGGGCGCAGGGGTTCGAACAGGTCGCGCCGGTCAAGGGGCTCGAGGGCTTCAACCGGGCAACGCCGGTCTCGGGGCCGACATTCGTCGACGCCACCGTGGGCGGGAGGCGCTTGCGCCGGGGCGCGCGGCTCTGGTCGGTGGCCACGGCGACCTTCAAGATCGAGACCTATCGGTTTTTGCGGCTGGAACGACCGACGGATGACGAGCGTGCAGCGGGCCAGCCCGATCCGACGGGCATGATCCATCTGCCGGACTGGGCCGACAGCGAATGGCTGAAGCAGCTCGTGGCCGAACAGCTGGTCACGGTCCGCAACAAGCGCGGCTACGGGCGTCAGGAATGGCAGAAGCTGCGCGAGCGCAACGAGGCGCTGGATACCCGCGTCTATGCCCGCGCTGCGGCCTGGATCATGGGCGCCGATCGCTGGGACGAGCGCATGTGGCGGCAGCTGGAGGAGCAGGCGGGCGTTTCGCCGCCGGTACCGGATGCCGGCGGCGTCGGTGCCAGTACCGCAGGTGAACAAGCACTGACGCCTGACCCGCCCGCGCGTCAGGCAGGCGCCCCGCCGAACACACCACGCCGCAAGCGGCAGACTTACACACCGCGTTTCATGAGGTGAGAAATGGAGATCGACCGGATGCGGGCGCTGCTTTCGACGCTGCAGGAGGCCCGGTTCAGCGGGCTGCGCAGCGTCAGCTATGACGGCAAGACCCTGGCCTATGGCTCGGACACGGAACTGGCCACTGCCATTGCCGATCTGGAGGCCCGGATCGGCCGCGCAACGGGCGCCGCGCGGCGCAGGCGCTGGGGCACCGTCGCGACCAAGGGGCTCTGAGCCATGTCATTCGACGGCATCCGTCAGCGCCTCGGCGCGATCATCGGCGGGTTTGACGCGGCGCAATCGCACCGGCGCTTGCGCGGGTTCCGCGCCAGCCGGGCGCATGTCAACACGCTGATCGCCGGGGCGGGCGAGACCATCACGGCCCGTGCCCGCTGGCTGGCACGGAACAATGGCTATGCGGCGGGCGCCGTCGAGGCCTTCGCCAGCAATGTCGTGGGTGACGGGATCAAGCCCTCGTCATCGATTGCCGATGCCGCGCAGAAGGAGAGCCTGCAAAAGCTCTGGCTCGGCTGGACCGACGAGGCCGATGCCGAGGGGCTGACGGATTTCTACGGCCTTCAGCGCCGCGCCGCCCGCGAGCTGTTCTTGGCGGGCGAGGTTTTTCTGCGCCTGCGTCCGCGACGCCCCGACGACGGGCTGTCCGTGCCGCTGCAGCTGCAGATGCTGCCCTCGGAAATGCTGCCGATGGATCTGAACCGGGAGCTGCCCGGCGGCGCCACGATCCGTCAGGGCATCGAGTTCGACGGCATCGGCCGCCGCGTGGCCTATCACCTGCTGCGCCGCCACCCGGGCGACATGACCGATCCCGGGCTGGCGGGCGAAACGGTGCGCGTGACCGCCAGCGACATCATTCACGTCCTTGATCCGGTCGAGGCCGGACAGTTGCGCGGCGTTTCCCGCTTCGCCCCGGCTATCGTCAAGCTCTTCACGCTGGATCTCTATGACGATGCCGAACTCGAGCGGAAGAAGACCGCGGCGATGTTCGCGATGTTCATCACTTCGCCCGCGCCGGAAACCCCGCTGGAACCGACTGATGAGGATCTGGAGGTCGAACCGGGGCAGGTCGTCCGTCTCGATCCGGGCGAGGATGTTTCAACCCCAGCCACACCGGATTCCGGCTCGACCTATGAGCCGTTTCAATACCGCACCTTGCTGCAGATCGCGGCGGCGCTGGGCATTCCCTACCCTTACCTGACCGGCGACGCGGCACGCGGCAATTTCTCGAACACCCGCGTGGCGCTGCTGGATTTCCGGCGCCGGGTCTCGGCGATCCAGCACAGCGTGATTGTCCATCAGCTCTGCCGTCCGGTCTGGCAGCGCTGGCTCGATCTGGCCGTTCTGTCCGGCGCCGTCGACCTGCCCGGCTATGACCGCGACCGGCGGGCGTTTCAGGCGGTCAGCTGGCTGCCAACGCGCTGGGACTGGGTCGATCCGATGAAGGATGCCTCGGCCGAGATCCTGCAGATCGAGGCGGGTCTCAAATCCCGCAGCCAGGCGATCTCCGAGCGCGGCTATGACGCCGAGCAGGTCGACCGCGAGATTGCGGCGGAGCGCAAACGCGAAGCGGCGCTGGGCCTCGATTTCCGCCGCCCTGGATCGCCCGCGCGGGGGCCGAAGGGTGAGGCGACTGGTGGTGGCACGGACACCAGCGACGGCAAAAACGATGACGAAGACCGTGTCGCCGACGCAGACGACGACGAGACCAAGCCCAAGGAGGACCGCTGATGCATCATGCCCAGATCGCCCAGCGCGCCTTCGACACGCCGCTGATGATCGCACCCGCCAAGGCGCTGGCCTTCCTCTCCGGCCTCGGTCCCCGCATCACCGGGCAAGAGATCAGTTTTGACGCAGCGGTCGCAGAACCGGACTTGATCGACGCCCGGCAAACCGCCCGCGCGTCGCTGATCGGCGGCGACCTCGCCCAGCGCCATGGTGACAACGCCGATGCGCCCTTCCCGATCATCGATGGCGTGGCGGTGATCGCCATTGCCGGAACGCTGGTCCATCGCGGCGCCTGGATCGGTCAGAGCTCCGGGCTGACTTCCTATGAGGGGCTTGCCGCCCAGATCGACGCGGCGGTTTCTGACTCTGCCATTCGCGGCATCGCCCTGGAAATCGACAGCTTCGGTGGCGAGGTCGCAGGCGCGTTTGATCTCGCCGACCGCATTCGTGCCGCGCGGGCTGCAAAGCCGGTGCACGCTTTCCTCGCCGAACACGCGCTCTCGGCCGGTTATGCACTGGCCTCGCAGGCGACCCGCATCACCCTGCCCCGCACCGGGGCGGCGGGCAGCATCGGTGTCATCACCATGCA
Source organism: Paracoccus amoyensis (assembly GCF_014490725.1). Lineage (GTDB taxonomy): Bacteria > Pseudomonadota > Alphaproteobacteria > Rhodobacterales > Rhodobacteraceae > Paracoccus > Paracoccus amoyensis. The sequence goes on along the minus strand of NZ_JACOQL010000005.1, from coordinate 278,527 downwards.
TACCGACATGTCCGGCATGCTGGCGCAGAAGGGCGTGGCGGTGACGCTGATCCATGCCGGGGCCCGAAAGGCCGATGGCAACCCCTATGCCGCGCTGCCAGAGGGCATCCGCGACCGGTTGCAGGCGGAACTGGAGGATCTGCGCATCCTCTTCGCGGAGACCGTCGCTGCCGGGCGGGGCGCCAAGCTGAGCAAAGACGCGGCGCTCGCCACCGACGCCGCGATCTTGCGGGGTGCCCCCGCCGTCGACGCCGGTCTCGCCGATGCCGTGGCCGATCCCCGCGCCGCCTTTCGCACCTTTGCCGATAGCCTCAACCGCCCTGCTCTGCCGGTCGGCCGCGCACCGCAGCGCCAAACCCTTTCACCACCCCACCCAAAGCAGGAGATGATCATGAACGATCAGACGGATGCCGATGCCCAAACGCCGGACCCGCAAGCCGACGCACCCGGCACCACCGCCACGCCGAAGCAACCCGCCGCGCCGACGGCACAGCAAGCGACGGCGGGATCGCCCACGCCCGGCGCCGCAGCGACTGCCAACCAGGTCGATGCCACCGCCGATGCCATCCGCGCCGAGGCGGCCGAAGTTGCCTCGATCTGCGCGCAGGCGGCCAAGCTGGGTGTCACCCTGGACGCCGCCGATGCCCTTCGGCGCGGGGTGAAGCCCGAGGCGCTGCGCGGCCAGATCCTCGACAGCCTCGCGGCCAGAAGCGATGCCAGCGGCATTCTGGCCAGCGCGCCCGCGCCCACAAACAAGCCGAGCCCGCTCGTCACTGCCGCCCGCAAATCCGCCGACAGCGCCCAGCGCTGATCGGCTGCTGACACTTTGGAGATCCCCACATGCCCGTCCTGACCCAGCCGCCCAGCATGGGCGATGCACTCAAATATGAGCTGAACTCGAATTACACCCGCGAGACCGTGACCCTTGCCGAAGGCACCGAATACCCGGCAGGCGCGGTTCTGGGCCGCATCACCGTCAGCGGCCAATACACATATGCCAGCCATGGCGGCAGCGATGGCGCAGAAACCGCTGCGGGCATTCTGCTCTATCCGGTCGACACGCGGCTTGCGGAAGCGACCGGCATCCTTCTGGCGCGCGGCCCGGCGATCCTGTCGCGCGACGCCCTCTTCTACGATGGCAGTGTCGATGACGCGGCCAAGATCGCTACCAAGCACACCGAACTGACCGCGCTGGGCATCGTCATCCGCGACAGCGCCTGACGGGTTACGAACCCGCGCGGCAGTTGCGAACCGTCCCGACGGCATCGCTCCTTTCCCCTCCTTTCCGACAAGGTTTTCCCATGACCATCCTCCGCAATCCCTTCGATGCCGGCGGCTATTCGCTTGCCGAGATGACGCAGGCCATCAATATCCTGCCGAACCTCTATACCCGCCTCGGAGAACTGGGCCTCTTCCGCTTCGAGGGCGTCTCCCAGCGCAGCGTCATCATCGAACAGATCGAAGGCGTGCTGAGCCTCCTGCCCTCCGTGCCGCTGGGCGGTCCCGCCACAGTCGGATCGCGCGAGGGTCGCGCCATGCGCAGTTTCGCGCTGCCCTGGATTCCGCATGACGATGTCATTCTGCCAGCCGATATTCAGGGTGTTCCGGCCATCGGTGCCGGGGACGAGGCCGATCCGCTGGTCGCGGTGATGACGCGGAAACTCACTTTGATGCGCCGCAAGCACGCCCAGACCCGCGAATACATGGAGATGAACGCCCTGCGCGGCATCGTGAAGGACGGGGCCGGGACCACCCTCTACAATTACTTCACCGAATTCGGCATCGCGCAGATCAGCGTCGACTTCGCACTGGGCACCGCTGGCACGAACATTCAGGGCAAGGTCCGCGAGGTGCTGCGCGCCGTCGAGGACAATCTTCTGGGCGAGAGCATGTCTGGCGTCCATGCCCTGGTCAGTCGCGAGTTCTTCGACAAGCTGATCTCGCACCCGAAGACCGAGGAGGCCTACAAGTTCTACGCCGCGACTGGCGCCCAGCCGCTCAGGCAGGATGTCCGTCGCAACTTCCCCTTCGCCGGCATCCTCTTCGAGGAATATGCGGGCGCTGTGACGCTCTCGACCAAGGCATCGGAACGTCTGGTCCCGGCGAACGAGGGCATCGCCTTCCCGACCGGCACCATGGACACCTTCACCACCTATGGCGGACCAGCGAACCTCCTGGAAACCGCCAATACCATCGGCTTGCCACTCTATGCCCGCCAGCATCTCGACCCCAAGGGACGCTGGGTCGATCTGATGACCGAATCCTCGATCCTGCCGGTGAACAAGCGCCCGCGCCTCGCGATCCGGCTGCACAGTTCGAACTGATGACCGCGTTTGCCGCCGCCTTGGACCGCATCTTCGCGCATCCCGACATGGGCACTCCAGCCGTCTGGATCGCCGCCGGAACCAGCGAAGAACGTCCGATCCGGCTGATCCGCCGCGCGCCGGACCGGATCACCGAGTTCGGATCGGCGCGGATCCTGTCCGACACCCTGACCGCCGATATCCGGGTCAGCGATCTGCCCGATCCCAGACCGGGCGATCTGATCGTCATCGGTGCCGACAGTTATGCGATCCAGGGTGAGCCGCTCCGCGACCGCGACCGGCTGATCTGGACCGTGGAATTGGTGCCAACTTGAGGCTGAAACTCGACATCGACCCCGATCTGGTCGCCCTGATGCAGGCCGAGATCGAGGCCGGCGAAAAGGCCGTGACCGGCGCCATGCGCGAGGCGGGCACAGGCCTCAAGACCGCATGGCGCGGGCAGATCACCGGGGCGGGATTGGGGCGCCGCCTTGGGAATTCGATCCGCAATGCCACCTATCCGAAGGCGGGGGACAGCCTGAACGCGACCGCGCTGGTCTGGTTCAAGGCCCCGGTGATCATCGGCGCCCATAATGCCGGACCGCTGATCCGCTCGCGCGACGGGTTCTGGCTGGCGATCCCTACGGAAGCCGCCGGGAAATCCCTGCGCGGCGGGCGGATTACCCCGGGCGAATGGGAACGGCGGACCGGGCTGCGCCTGCGGTTCGTCTATCGCAGGCGTGGGCCCAGCCTGCTGGTCGCCGAAGGACGGTTGAATACCAAGGGCCGCGCTGTGGCCTCCAGATCGAAAACCGGGCGCGGGCATGCCACCGTGCCAATCTTCCTGCTGGTGCCGCAGGTCAGGCTGCCCAAAAGGCTGGATCTGGCAAGGGATGCAGAGTATGCAGCGGATGCGGTGCTGGGGCAGATCGTCGGGAAGTGGACAAGAAAATCACCGCCCTGAAATTCCACTTACAGGGCTATATATACTCTACTGAAAATTGGCTAGCCATCACTGCCCCTTGTTTCGCTTCTTTTCGCCAAAAATGAGAACGCCGAAGCGCTTCCATCCAGTTCCTTTTGTGGCCTGAACCCCCAAAGAAACGCAGAACCAAGAGCCAGTATTGAACTCAGAAGCAATCCAGTTCCAATGGAAACACTCCCGGATTTATAAACGCTAAAACCAGCTATTAACATTGTTCCAATCCCGAGCGAAAAAGCAAGAAGAAGTGCAAATCTCCGATACGCCCAGAGCCGAGCCGCCTCCGTCGCGCGATGCTCTCGATCATCCTTCAACGCATCGACGATTTCCTGATAAGCAATTTTTGCTGCTTCCTGATTATTTAAACTCTCAAGAACCGGCGCAGCCCGCTCAAGCATGGAAATCAGTTTATCGGGAGAACTCATTCTTCTTCCCCCTCATGTTTCCGCATGAAAAAGAAGTATGCAACCAATGCGGAAAGAGCCGGAAAGGCAAGAATAGCAATCGAAAAAAAGAGGCTACTCGGCCGATCTGAGTATATATAAATAGCGACAGAAAGTAGAATACTAGAGACCTGAAGTCCGAAAGCTACGATGCGCGTCAAGAGCAGAGATTTCGTTTCCGCTTTCAAAATCTCGATTTGAAGTGATATTCTCTGCTTCTGCTCTTCCTCCGCCATATCCAAAATTCGCTCTACCGCACCAGGCATAATACTCTCATAGCGGACGAGGATTTCAGGATCTGGCACCGACCCACTCCATCCCTCAACCAGCCTTTCGGTTTCGACCAATTCCTTAGAGCGCTTGGAATTCGTTTCCGTCAGACGTTCCGCCACAGGTCAACTCCATTCGATCCTAGCAGAACGATAATCAAAACATTTTGAAATAGGAACCTACTTCGTGCTGACTAGCCGCGAATCCATTCTCGCCGCGCTGCACACTCGGCTATCGGCGCTGCCCTCCGTAGTCCTGCGCGGCGACGTCTTACCCGAACGCGTGCTGTCGGCCGGACTGCTGATCCTGCGCGACGGTGAACCGGGCGAGCCTGAAGTCACGCTGTCCCCGCTGACCTACCACTACCAGCACCGCGCCGAGATCGAGGCGGTCGTGCAGGGCTCCGACCGTGACGCTACGTTCGACGTTCTCTGCGCCAGCATCGGTGCGGCGCTCGCATCCGACCGCACGCTGGGCGGGATTTGCGACTGGGTCGAGGCAGAGGCGCCGCGCCCGGTCGATCTGCCTGTCGAAGGTGCAGCCAGCCTGAAGGCGGCGGTGATCCCGGTGATCCTGCACTACACGGTGGCAGACCCGTTGTCCTGAGCGTCCCTCAGCAGGTGCCGTAATAATTGCCCGAGAAGCGGCAATATTCGCGCGCGGTTCCGCTGGCGATCATCGCCGCCGCAATATCGCGCCCGTCCGGCAGCCAGCATTGCCCGACGATCCGCCCATAGCGATCCACGTCGCGCAGACGGCACTGGACGGATCGCCCGGAGACGAGGCCTGACAACTGCGCCGTGGCTGCCGATCCACCTGCCCGGCCGATTTCTGGCGCGTCGAGCCCCCAGACCCGGATGCGGGTACGTTGGCCGCTGATCCAGAAGGTATCGCCATCGACCACCCGGTTGACCTGCCCGGCAAAATCGAAACGTGACGGTGTCATAGGTGCCGGTGCCGAGACCTCCGTCGGCACACAGGCCGACACGACCAGGCTGGCGACAAGCGCGAGCGCGGTGCGCGCCTCTGACAAACAACCCGCGGCTCGCCGCAATCCAAGACCCATCATCGCAACCCCCGAACGACATCCCAACACCGGCATAGTTTGCGAGACGCAGCCCGGACCTTCAACTGGCCCCCGCAAACCTCCTTAACCCCAAACCGACCGAAAGGATCTTTCATGGCACGAGCCCAGGGGGCGCGGGCGCAGATGGCGCTTGCGTTCGAGACCGTCTATGGCACGCCGCCCGCAGGCGGCTTCACCAGAATGCCCTTCGCCAGCACCTCGCTCGGGGCCGAGCAGCCGCTTCTGAACTCCGAACTGCTGGGCTATGGCCGCGATCCGCTTGCGCCGATCAAGGACGCGGTGACGGCCGATGGCGATGTCGTCGTCCCCATCGATGCCGAGGCCTTCGGCTTCTGGCTGAAGGCGGCATTCGGAGACCCGGTCACCACCGGCACAGGGCCATGGACGCATGCGTTCCAATCCGGCGCATGGTCGCTGCCCAGCCTCTCCATCGAAACCGGCATGCCTGAGGTGCCGCGCTATGCACTGTATCCCGGCTGCGTGCTCGATCAGATCAGCTGGCAGATGCAGCGCTCAGGTCTTCTGACCGCGACCGCGCGGCTGGTCGCGCAGGGCGAGACGGTCGGCACTGTCAGCAACGCTGGCACGCCTGCACCTGTCGATCTGAAGCGCTTCGGGCATTTCAACGGATCGATCACCCGCAACGGCGCGGCGCTGGGCAATGTCGTCTCAGCCCAGATCACCTATGCCAATAATCTCGACCGGATCGAGACCATCCGCGCCGATGGCCGCATCGATGGCGCCGATCCATCGATTGCCGCGCTGACCGGATCGATCGAGGTCCGGTTCGCCGACAGCACACTGGTGAATCAGGCCATGGATGGCGATCCCTGCGAGCTGGGATTCTCCTACGCGCTGCCCTCGGGCGAGAGTTTCACGTTCACCGTCCATGCCGTCTACCTGCCCCGCCCCCGGATCGAGATTTCCGGACCGCAGGGCGTGCAGGCCACATTCGAGTGGCAGGCCGCGCGCGAAAGTGCCGTCGGCCGCATGTGCACCGCCACCCTGATCAACAACCGCGAGGAATACTGATGCTGACTTTGGACCTGAGCAATGAACCGCGCTGGCACGACCTCGTGCCCGGCGTCCGCGTGAAGCTGCGCCCGCTGACCACCGCGCTGATGGTGGCGACCCGCAGCGATCCGGATGTGGAGACCGTCCCGGATAAATCTTCCGATGACGAGCGCGCCCTGATCTTCGCCAAGGCGCTGGCCCGCCGCGCGGTGCTGGCCTGGGAAGGTGTCGGCGACGCCGAAGGCAATGCCATCGACCCCAGCCCGGAGGCCATCGACGCGCTGCTGGATATCTGGCCGATCTTCGAGGCGTTCCAGCTGGTCTATGTCTCGAAAGGGCTGCTGCTGGAACAGGAAAAAAACGCCTCCGCGCCCTCGCCGACTGGTCCTTCGGCGCGGGCGACAGCTACTGCGCAGCCTGCACGCAAAGCTGCCAAGACTGCCCGACCCGGCAAAACCAGCCCCTGACCTTCGAGGGCTGGCAGGTCTGGGATCTGATCGGGCGCCTCGGCGGTCAGCTGCGGGTGCTGCCGGGCGCGGTGTTCGGCTGGGATCTGAATGCCGCGCTGGGTCTGGCAGCGGCGCTGGGCGTCCCGGCCCCGGCCGCTGCCGAACTTCTGCCCGTCATCGAGGCGGTCATGGTCCGGAAGATGAACGAACAGATGGAACGGTGAGATGGCAGAAAAACGCGTCAGCGTCCGCCTCGCGGCGGTGGGCGGGCGGCAGGTGCGTGCCGAGCTGGAAGGCGTCGGCGAGGCCGGATCGCGCGGCTTCGGACGGCTGTCGCGTGAGATGGAGGCGGCGAATGCCCGCATGGCCGGGTTTACGCGCAAGGTCGGGATGGCGGCTGCCGCTGCGGTCGCCGCCGCCACGGCCGCTGGCATCGCCATGGTGCGATCCGGGCTGCAAACCGTGGATGCCCAAGCCAAGCTGGCGCAATCGCTCGGCACCACGGTGGCCTCGATCCAGACGCTGGAACGCGCGGGCGAGTTGGCCGGTGTGTCGATGTCCGGGATCGAACAGGCAACCAAGGACCTGACCCGGCGGCTCAGTCAGGCGGCGGTGGGTGGCGGTCCGGCGGCGGATGCGCTGGAACGGCTGGGTCTGACCGCCTCTGACCTGCTGGCCCTGCCGTTGGACCAGCGCGTCGGCGCGATAAATGCCGCCATCGCATCCTTCGTGCCGGTCGCCGAACGCGCGGCAGTTGCTGGCCAGCTTTTCGGCGAGGAAGGCTCGATTGCCATGGCCCGCATCGACACCGCCACATTGCGGCAGGCGACCGAAGATGTCCGGGCCTTCGGGGTCGTGGTGTCCGAGCAGGATGCAGACCGGATCGAACGGACGAATGACGCGATCTCGCGGTTGGGACTGATCTGGCGCGGGCTGTCGAACCAGCTGGCGGTTGCCGCGGCTCCAGCCTTGGAGGCCGTCGCCGATGCCATGGCGGCGCTGGCCAGCCGTACCGGCCCGCTCGGCATGGCGATCTCCGGGATCTTCGACCAGATCGGACGTCTGTCCACCTATGCGGCCAGCTTCGCGGGTTTCATGGCCGGCCGCTGGGTCGCAGGGCTGGCGGCAGCGGCACTCTCCGTCCGGGGCCTCGCCACAGCACTGGTGGTGCTGCGCGGGGCGCTGATCCGGACCGGCATCGGTGCGCTGATCGTCGGGGCGGGGGAGCTGGTCTATCAGTTCACGAAGCTGGTCAAGGGCGCGGGCGGTTTCGGCACTGCCATGGCGCTGATGGGCGATGTCGCCAAGGCGGTCTGGGAGGGCATCAAGGTCACTGCCATGTCCTTCGCCGACGATTTCCGGGCCATGCAATCGGAGATCGAGGCGATCTGGACCCGGCTTATGGCCTTTCTGGCCGGGAAATGGGCGGATTTTCTGGGGATGATCGCGCCCACCTTCAACAAGGTGGCCGAGGAGATAGGCTCAGACACCCGGATCGATGTCTTCGAGGCGCTGGGCCGGGCATCGATGCTGGAGCATTCGGCCAGCAACTCCGCCCATCTGGCGGGGCGCTATCGCGACCGGGCAAGTTCCAGCCGCGCCTCGGCCTTCGATGGCGTCGGCCCGGCCATGGATGCCCTGCGCGACGCAATGTCGGGCGGCGAAGATGATGCCGGTAGCGCGGCGCTGGACGTGGCGACAGAAGCCGCCGGGCGCTACGAGGGTGCGCTGGGCGAGGTCGAAACGGCCGCGACCGGCGCAGGCGCCGCCGCAAAGGAGGCTGGAGCCGCAGGGAAGGCAGCGGCGGAAGAGGCCAAACCCGCCACTGAAGCCACGGCCACCGGCTGGAAGGCAGTCACCGAGGCGCTGTCGGACTATGCGAAGAAGGCAAAAGATATCGGTGCCGATATCGGCCAGGCTCTGGTCAGCGCATTTCAGAGCGCCGAGAACGCGGTCGGGGAATTCGTGAAGACCGGCAAGCTCGATTTCCGGGATCTCGTCACCTCGTTGTTGGCCGATCTGTCAAAACTCGCCGCGCGGCGGTTCCTGCTCGGCCCCATCGCCAATGCGCTTTCGGGCGCGCTGGGCGGCGCGGGCGGAATCTTCGCCAGCATCATGCACACGGGCGGCATGGTTGGTGCGGGTTCGCTCTCGCGCATGGTTCCGGCACAGGCCTTTGCCGGGGCACCACGCATGCATAGCGGTGGCATGGTCGGGCTGCGTCATGACGAGGTTCCCGCGATCCTCCAGCGCGGCGAACGGGTGCTGTCCCGCCGCGAGGCGCAGGATTACGGCCAAGGCGTCACGGTGAACATCAACGCAAGAGACGCCGAAAGCTTCCGGCAGTCCCGCACCCAGATCGCTGCCGACATTGCCCGTGCCGTCTCGCTGGGCCGTCGCGGATTGTAAGAAAGGGATCAGAACATGGCATTTCACGAGGTCCGGTTTCCGGACAATATCAGCCGCGGCGCCCGTGGCGGGCCGGAGCGGCGCACGCAGATTGTCGAACTGACCTCCGGCGACGAGGAGCGCAATGCCAGCTGGGCGAATAGCCGGCGGCGCTATGATGTCAGCTATGGCATCCGCCGCGCCGACGATCTGGCGGCGGTCGTGGCCTTCTTCGAGGCGCGAAACGGGCGGCTTTACGGCTTTCGGTTCAAAGACTGGGCCGATCATCGGTCCGGCCTGCCGTCGCAGGTCCCATCGCCGACCGATCAGCAGATCGGCACCGGGGATGGTGTGACGACCAGTTTTCAGCTGATCAAGCGCTATGCCTCGGGTGGACAGTCCTGGGCGCGGGCGATCACTAAGCCTGTCGCTGGGTCAGTCCAGATCGCCCTGAATGGTGCGCCACAATCCAGCGGCTGGTCGGTCGATCACAAGACCGGCCTCGTCAGCTTCGACACCGCGCCCACCACCGGCATGGCCATCACGACCGGGTTTGAATTCGACGTGCCGGTCCGCTTCGACAGCGACGTGCTGGACGTGACGCTGGATATCGAACGGCTGGGCTCCATCACCTCCATACCCCTGCTGGAGATCAGGCGATGAAGACGATCCCGCCCGCATTGCAGAATCATCTCCACAGCGGAACGACGACGCTCGCCTGGTGCTGGCGCATCACCCGCGCCGACAGCGTGGCGTTCGGTTTCACAGATCACGACCGAGTGCTGGCATTCGATGGCACCGAGTTCGAACCGGAAAGCGGATTGACGGCGAGCGAGATCAGGTCAGGTGCCGATCTCTCGGTCGATGCGCAGGACGCGGCAGGCGCGCTGCGCTCGGACCGGATTTCTGAGACCGATATTCTGGACGGGCACTGGGACAATGCCGAAGTCGAGCTCTGGCGGGTGAACTGGCAGTCACCCGGCCAGCGCGTGCTGATGCGGCGTGGTGCCATCGGTCAGATCCGGCGCGGGCGGCACGCCTTCGTGGCCGAGATCCGCTCAATGTCGCATATTCTCGGCCAGACCGTCGGCCGGATTTTTCAGGCCAGTTGCGACGCGGCGCTGGGCGATGCCCGCTGCGGTGTCGATCTGGCGGATCCGGCTTTTCGCGGCGTGGGCACCGTCATCGACGGCATGCGCGACCGGGCTTTCACCGCCTCGGGACTCGGTGGTTTTATAGCCGGCTGGTTCCGCTTTGGCACGCTCACATGGACCACCGGCCCCAATTCTGATCGCCGGGCCGAGGTGCTGGCGCATGATCGAAACTACGGCATTGCCGTTCTGACGCTGCTGGAAACGACGATCCGACCCATCGGCGCGGGCGATGATTTCACCATCCGCGCCGGCTGCGACAAACGCATCGCCATCTGCGGCGCAAAGTTCGGGAATGTCGTCAACTTCCGGGGTTTTCCGCATATTCCCGGACAGGACACGATCCTGCGCTATGCCAGCCAGGACGGCGGTCATGATGGCGGTGTGCTGTGACGGGGCTGCAAACCGTTGCCGATCCGGATCGCGTCATCTCCGCCGCGCGCGGCTGGCTTGGCACGCCCTATCACGATCAGGCCAGCCTCAAGGGCATCGGCTGCGACTGCCTCGGCCTGGCGCGCGGCGTCTGGCGGGAAGTCGTGGGCGACGAGCCGTTTCCGATCCCGCCCTATAGCCGCGACTGGGGTGAGACGGGTTCCCGCGAGGTTCTGGCCGAGGGGGCGCGGCGGATGATGATCGAACTGCCGGTGGCGGCCGCCGGACCGGGCGCGCTGGTCCTGTTCCGCATGCGGCCCGGTGCCATCGCCAAACATGTGGGCATCCTGACCGCGCCGGACCGCTTCATCCACGCCTATGAGGGGCTCGGCGTCATTGAAGAACCGCTGACGCAAGCCTGGCGCCGCCGCATCGCCCTTGCCTTTCTCTTCCCCAGCGTCTGAGACTTTTCACCATGGCAACTCTTGTTCTGGCCTCGGTCGGCGCCACGATTGGCGGGAGCTTCGGCGGCGCGATCCTCGGATTTTCGGGCGCTGCCATCGGCGGCATGATCGGCTCCACCATCGGCGCGGCCGTGGACAGCTGGATCGTCTCCTCCCTCGCCCCGGCCCAGCGCATCGAGGGCGCCCGGCTCGACAATCTGCGCATCACCGCCTCCACGGAGGGCGCCGTCATCCCGCGCATCTTCGGCCGCATGCGCATGGGCGGCAATATCGTCTGGGCAACGGATTTCCGCGAGGAGACCCGCACCAGCCGCCAGGGCGGCGGCAAGGGCGGCGGGCCCAAGGTCGAGACCACGGAATACCTCCATTATGCCTCGTTTGCGGTCGCATTGTGTGAAGGCGAGATCACCGGCATCGGGCGCATCTGGGCGGACGGCAAACCGCTCGACACTTCGGGCATTACCTGGCGCTGGTATCCGGGCTCCGAGACGCAGGAACCGGATGCCTTCGTCGCGGCCACAATGGGCACAGAGGCCACGCCCGCTTATCGTGGGACTGCCTATGTGGTCTTCGAAGACCTGCCGCTCAACGATTACGGCAATCGCCTGCCGCAGCTGTCCTTCGAGGTCTTCCGACCACTGGCGGACCCGGACACAGCCGAGGGGCTGACCCGCGCCGTCACCCTGATCCCGGCCTCGGGCGAGTTCACCTATGCGACGGAACCAGTGCGCAAGGGCGGCAATGGCACCAGCTCGGCCGAGAACCTGAATGCCATGCCCGGCAGCCCCGACATGATCGTGGCGCTGGACCGGCTGCAGGCCATGGCCCCGAAAGTCGAAAGCGTCAGCCTCGTTGTCAGCTGGTTCGGCAATGACCTGCGCTGCGGGCATTGCACGATTCGACCCGGCGTCGAGGTGGCCCAGAAAGCCAGCACACCGCACCTCTGGACGGTCAGCGGCATCCCCCGCGATCAAGCTCATCTGGTCAGTCGCGACGATCAGGATCGCCCGGTCTATGGCGGCACCCCGGCCGATTTCGCGGTGGTGCAGGCGATCCACGAGATGAAGGCGCGCGGGCTGCGGGTCACCTTCTATCCCTTCATCCTCATGGATGTGCCGCCCGGGAACACGCTGCCGGACCCGTATTCGGACGATGCCGCCGGAACCGGCCAGCCCGCCTTTCCATGGCGCGGGCGGATCACCTGTTCGCCCGCCGCGGGTCAGGCCGGGAGTGTCGACCAGACCTCGGCGGCCGGGGACCAGGTCGCGGCTTTCTTCGGCACGGCCAGCACGGGCGATTTTACCGTCACGGGCGATGAGGTGCGCTGGACCGGCGATCCGGCCGACCACGGGCTGCGGCGCATGGTGTTGCATTACGCCCATCTCTGCGCGGTGGCGGGTGGCGTCGATGCCTTCCTGATCGGCTCGGAGATGCGCGGGTTGACCACGATCCGGGCAAGCGGGAACAGCTATCCGGCCGTCACGGCCTTCCGCGCGCTGGCCGCAGATGTCCGCGCCATCCTCGGGGCAAACACAAAGATCAGCTATGCCGCCGACTGGTCGGAATATTTCGGGCATCAGCCATCGGACGGCAGCGGCGATGTCCATTTTCATCTCGATCCGCTCTGGGCCGACGCAGCCATCGATTTCATCGGCATCGACAATTATCTGCCGCTCTCGGACTGGCGCGACGGCTTCGATCACCTCGACGCCCAGGATGGATGGCCCGCCATTCATGACCGGACCTATCTGCAGTCCAACATCGCGGGCGGAGAGGGTTTCGACTGGTTCTATGCTTCCGAGGCCGACCGTGCAGCGCAGATCCGGTCCCTGATTACCGATGGCGCCCATGACAAGCCTTGGGTCTTTCGCCCCAAAGACCTGCGTTCATGGTGGTCGAACCGGCATTACGACCGGCCTGGCGGCGTCGAGGCTGCGACACCGACGGCATGGGTCCCACAGTCAAAGCCCATCTGCTTCACCGAGCTTGGCTGCCCGGCCATCGACCGGGGCACCAATCAGCCGAACGTATTCTACGATCCAAAATCCTCGGAAAGCTTCGTGCCCTACCATTCTCGCGGCTGGCGGGACGATGCCATCCAGCGTGCCTATCTCGAAGCGACATACCTGTTCTGGGGCACAGCGGCGAACAACCCGGTCTCGACGGAATATGCCAGCCGCATGGTCGAGGTTGCGGAATGCGCCGCCTGGACCTGGGATGCCCGGCCCTATCCCTTCTTTCCGGCACTGGGCGATGTCTGGACCGATGGCGCCAACTGGCGCCTCGGGCACTGGTTGACTGGACGGCTGGGCGCGGTCTCGCTCGCGGCTCTCGTCCGCCACCTCTGCCTGCGCGCCGGGATGCCGGAAGCCCGCATTGATGTCTCGGGCCTCTGGGGCGCGGCCGAAGGCTATGCCATCACCGCGCTTGAAAGCCCGCGTGCCTCGATCACCACGCTGGCGCGGCATTTCGGGTTTGACGCGGTCGAGAGCGAAGGCGTGACCCGCTTTGTCATGCGCGGCCGCGCGCCGATTGCCATCATCAGGCACGACGATCTGGTCGCGGGCGTCACCGGCGGCGAGGCGATCGAGCTGACCCGCGCCCAGGAGACCGAACTGCCGCAGGCGCTGAAGTGGCAGGTCGCCCGGGCTGATGAGGACTACGATGCCGCCTTGGTCGAGGCATCGCGCATCACCGTCGATACCGGCCGCATCGCCTCCGAGAGCTTTCCGATGGCGGTGCCGCCCGAAGAGGCCGAACGCCGCTGCCGCCGGGCCCTGCAGGAAGCCTGGGCAGGCCGCGAAAGCGCGGTGTTTCGGCTGCCGCCCTCACGGCTGGCGCTGGACCCGGCCGATGTCATCGCACTGGATCACGACGGGCGTCAGCAGCAATTCCGCCTGACCGCCATTGCCGATGCCGAGGCGCGCGGCGTCGAGGCGGTGCGCCAGGACCGCGAGGCCTATGACCTGCCGCCCGGCGCCGAGCGTCCGGCCACCCTGCCCCGCGCGGTGACATTCGGGCCGCCGGAGGTGATCCTGCTGGACCTGCCACAGTTGCGCGACGACATCCCCGCGCATCAGCCGCTGATCGCGGCGACCGCAAACCCATGGCCCGGCGCGCTGGCGGTGTATCGCAGCCCCGGCACCGACGGGTTCGAACTGCTCACCACAGTCCGCCGCCGCGCGAACATGGGCCGTCTCGCATCGGACCTCTGGCCCGGTCCCACATCCCGCTTCGACATAGGCAATGTCCTCATCCTCGATCTCGCCAGTGGCCAGTTGGACAGCGTCAGCGATCTGGCCCTCCTCAGTGGCGCCAATGCGCTGGCGGTGGAAACGGCACCGGGACGCTGGGAGATCGTCCAGGCGGGCCATGCCGAGCTGATCGCGCCGGGAAGATATCGCCTGACCCGGCTCCTGCGCGGCCAGCGCGGCACCGAGCATGCCATGGGCAATCCCACCCCGGCCGGGGCCCGTGCAGTCCTGCTGAACGAAGCACTGACCCCGCTGCCGATCCCGGAAGCCGATCTCGGCATTCCCTTCAACTGGCGCATCGGTCCCGCCCGCCATCCGGTCAGCAGCGAGAGTTTCGCAGCCGTCAGTTTCACGCCCGAGGGCGAAGGACTGCGTCCGTTCTCGCCAGTTCACATCGAGCAACCGTGGCGGCGCCCGCATAGCCCTGGCGATCTGACGATCCGCTGGACACGGCGCTCCCGCACTCTCGCCACCGACAGCTGGCAGGGCATGGAGGTGTCGATTGGCGAAGAACAGGAAAGCTATGAGGTCCGGATCATGGACGGAAACGCCGTCAAGCGGGTCCTGACCAGCACTGCGCCTTTTGCCACCTACACCGCCGGGCAACAGACCGCCGATTGGGGCGCAGTACTGGCGCCAGGCGACAGTCTGACCATCAGCATCTGCCAGCTCTCAGCACGCATCGGGCGCGGTACCGCCATCACCACCACGCTTTATCTCTGAATACCGGGAAACCCCAAAATGTCCGACAGCACCACCAATCTGCTGCTGCCATATCTGATGGCGGCGCAGGCGCAGAAACATGTCACCCATAATGAAGCCCTGCGTCTGCTCGACGGGCTGGTGCAGCTCTCGGTCAAAAGCCGGGGACTGAGCGCGCCGCCAGCAAGCCCCGCCGATGGAGACCGCTATATCGTTGCCTCCGGCGCGACGGGCGGCTGGGCGGGCTGGCATCTGAACGTCGCCCTCTGGACCGATGGGACCTGGCTGCGCCTGCCTCCCCGCGAGGGCTGGCGGGCATGGGTGGAAGATGAGGAACTGCTGCTGGTCCGCAATGGTGCCGACTGGCAGCCGGTGATCCCAACCACGCTCGACGATCTGACCCGCCTCGGCATTGGCATGGCAGCAAGCGCAGGTTCGCCCTTCTCGGCCAAGCTGAACAGCGCCCTCTGGACCGCGCTCTATGCGGCCGATGGCGGTAGTGGCGATCTGACCCAGACCCTGAACCGGGAGACGGACGGTGACGATGCCGGGCTGATCCTGCAGACGGATTTCTCGACCCGCGCGCTGATGGGCATGTTCGGCTCCGATCAGCTGCGCATCGCCGTCTCACCCAACGGGTTGGTTTTCCGCGATGCGCTGGGCGTCGATCCAGCGACGGGGATTGCAGACCAGCCGAACCTGCCGCGCTTCAAGGCTTATACGAATTACGACAACTATGTCGGCGTGGATACCTGGACGACGCTCGGCATCAATACCGCCGAATATAACGACCAGGGCTGCTTTGACGCGGGCACCAATCGCTTCGTGGCCCCGGTCACCGGGACGTACCTCTTCGGCGCATCGCTGCTCTACAAGATCAATGCCAGCAGCAATGCCCGGATGCGCGCACGGCTGGTGCTGAACGGGTCCACGGAGATCCGGGGATCGTTCGGCGAGATTTCCAGCGCCCACGTCTCCGAGGCCACCGCACTTTGGCTGCAGACCATGGTGCCGCTGGATGCAGGCGACACCGTCGCGCTGCAGGGGGCATTCCGGGCGGCGGATGGGTATTTCGCGGCCGACCACACCACATTCTGGGGAACGAAGATCGGATGACACCCAAACGTCTCGACGACATGCTGCAGATGAGCGAGAGCGAATTCGAGGAACTGCTCGCCCGGGCCGCGCAGGAAGGCGCACGCCGCGCCCTTGTGGACGCAGGTCTCGACGGCAGGGAAGCCGCGCTCGATATTCGCGATCTGCGCGCGCTGCTGGAAGGTATCCGCCTCATGCGTCGCACCGCTGCCCATACCATCATCCGCATGCTGACCGCAGGTCTGATCCTAACCCTGCTGGCCGGGATCGCGCTGAAGCTGAAACTCTTCGGCGAAGGCGGCTGATCCGCCGCGCGGCGCACACCGCCAACCCTTACAACACCATTCACCCCACGACCCGCCCTCCCGGCGGGTCTTTTCATATCCGGAGGATCCTCATGACCACCCGTTTCTACCGCCATTGGCGCGACGTCCCCAAGGACATCTGGCGCTGGCCGAATTTCTCGCCCGCCGAAATCGCCGCCGCGGCACCGGATCGATCCTGATCCATGACGCAGCCCTCGACCGGTTGCAGGCGCTGCGCACGCGCCTCGGCAAGCCGCTGATCGTGAACTCGGCCTATCGCAGCCCGGAGCACAATGCCCGGGTGCGTGGCGCGAAGCGCTCCAAGCATCTGGAAGGCACCGCTTTCGATATCTCCATGGCCAATCACGATCCGGCAGTCTTCGAGAAAGCCGCGCGGGCCGAGGGCTTTCTGGGCTTCGGTACCTATCCGCGCTCGGGCTTCATGCATATCGATCTCGGCCCCGCCCGGCGCTGGGGCGATCCCTTCCCGGCCCGCGCCATCCCCTTCGCTGAAGAGCAGCCGCCCGCGCGGGAACATCTGGCGGACAGCCGCACGATGAAGGGCAGCGGCGCGGCAGGACTGGCCACGGTTGGTGCTGCCGGGATCGAAATGGCGCAGGACACGCTCAGCAATGCGCAATCGGCCATCCAGCCGCTGATCCCTTATCTCGACACCCTGCGCTGGGCCTTCATCGCCCTGGCGCTGGCCGGGATCGGCCTGACCGTCTGGGCCCGGCTCGACGACTGGAACCGGGGGCGGCGCTGATGGGCGCCCTCGCTGCGCTGCTGGCGTCGTGCTGGGCGCGGCGTCTGGCCATAGGGACCGCGCTGATCGGCGCGGTCCTGCTTTTCCTCCTCAACCTGCGGCAGGCCGGTGAAACCGCCGGTCGCCATGCCGAACGCCTGAACCAGATGGAGCGCCAGAATGACATTCAACGCCGCATGCTGGAGGCATCCAGCAACCGCCCTCGTGATCGCAACGAGCTTGCTGACCGCCTGCGAGACGGGCGGTTTTGATCCGGGCGGGGCGGTCTGTCCGCCGGTGGTCGCTTACGATCAGGCGCTGCGTGAACTGGCGGCAGAGGAGTTGAAGGCATTGCCCGAAGGTGCAGTGCTGGTCGGGATGATGGCGGATTATGCCGTCATGCGGGCGCAGGCGCGGGTGTGCGCTGACTGATCGCCGGTGTCAGGACGCCTCGGGCGGGGCGTCCACCAGCGCCAATGCGCTATCCGGCAGCGGGCGTTGCAGCTTGCTGGCGACTTCGATTGGTGCCGAAAGCCAGGTCTCCCAATCCCGGGGATCGGTCAGGATGACCGGCATGGCCTTCGGATGCACCGATTTCACCTCGGCATTGGGGGCGCAGGTCAGAAAGGCATAAAGATCGTCCGTCGTCTCGCCGTCCTTCACCTTCCGAACCGATGTCCAGCCCCGAACCTCAATCCCAGCGAAGAACATCGGCGTTTCTGCTTCCGACGGCGCGAACCACTGATTGCCGCCCTTGATCGGTTCGGCAAAGGCCGTGACAGGCACCAGGCAGCGATGCACCGGGCCGAGCCAGCGCCGCCAATGTGGCGAGGTCAGGTTGCGGACATTGATGACGCCCGGATCCCGCTGGGTCTTCAGGACAGAAGGCGGCGCTGGCATCCCCCACCGTGCCTTCACCAATTCCAGCGAATTGCCATCATGGCGGATGATCGGTGCCAGCTGATCGGGATAGACCTTGCCCGGCGCGACATTGCCAGCGCGATCGGTCATGGTCAGCCCCTTGAAAAGCTGGCGCATCGCCTCCTGCGTGGTGGTCTGATTGTAAAGGTTGCACACGGTGTCGTCGTCCTCGGAACGGCCAAAGGGCAGATAGGGTGAACTGTAGCCCGGCAGACATGTTCCGTCAGCCAGTTCCAGATCCGGAAAGGCAGTCAGGCAGGCGCTGGCCGCATCCGGCTCACGGAAATAAAGCGCGATCCGGTCCCGCGTGCCACCGCGCCCACCGCCATGCCAGGCATAGTTGCCGCGGCCGATCCGCGTCGCCAGCCACTCATGAAGCGCGTCGGACCGACGACCAAAGCCCATCTCCGGTACGCAGATCAGCACCCGGACCGGGAAGGCCGAATCGTCGATCTTGGCTTGGGGCGTGCTGCGTCGCGTCATGGATCGAAACAAATACAGAACATTGTTGCGGTTTGATAGTCGATCTTGCGTAGCAGTCTGTTGCTGGGTAGTCGTCGAAGGCACCGAGAAGCGATTCCGCAGCAGAGAAATACCGGTTAATCTTTGACGTCAAATCCGTCGAAAGGTCGGCGAATTTGACCATGGGCGGCACTATTCATTTCGATTGGCAACGCGAGGCTTCACGTCTAGACTCGCTATACGAGCCCATGAAAACCAATGTCCAATACCAAGCAAATCCTTTCTATGTTGCGCAGTCGCGCAGAAGGCGACGAGGACCAGTTCCTTGCGATCGCCCTGCAAGTTGCTGCGGCTGAAGCGCGCCAGGGGCGACGTAGCAACGCCGAGCAGCTTCGAGCTGCAGTTGAGGAGTTGCGGCGCAGCAGAGGGGACAAGCCATCGGTTCGAGTTTCCTTAGCTCGCCCTCGTGGTGATCTCGAAGGTTTACTCGATCTTCGCGAACCTAGGTTGAAACTTTCCCAAGTTGTCCTGGCCGGACCTCTCCGCGAAAAGCTAGATCGCGTTGTGGTGCAGCAAGACCGCCGCGCTTGGCTTCGCGAAGGCAATCGAACACCTTCACGACGGCTTCTTTTTGCTGGACCGCCGGGGTCTGGAAAAACTCTGACTGCGGAGGCGCTGGCAGGTGAGCTGCGCCTACCTTTCTTCGTCGTAAGGCTTGAAGGGCTGATCACGCGTTACATGGGTGAAACTTCCGCCAAATTGAGACTGGTTTTCGACGAGACGATCAAGCATCGCGGAGTCTACCTATTCGATGAATTTGATGCTGTCGGCGGGAGACGAGACGCGACGAATGATGTGGGCGAAATGCGGCGAGTGCTGAACAGCTTTCTGCAATTTATGGAAGAACCTACGTCTACAGATAGCCTAGTTTTAGCAGCGACAAACCACCCCGAACTTCTCGATCGAGCTTTGCAGCGCAGATTTGACGAGGTTCTGAGCTTCGATATGCCGTCTCCTGACGAGATCTGTGAGGTTATCCGCAATCATCTACGACCGATGAAGTACCCTCGGATTGCATGGAGCAAAATAGTCGAAGCAGGGTCAGGGCTTAGCCAAGCTGAACTTGCGCGCGCGGCCGACGAGGCGGCGAAGGTCGCCTTGTTGTCGGAACGCAATGTAGTGCGCACTGAGGATCTGTTACAGCAGCTCACGGCTCGTCACGATATGCGCAACATCTTTAACGGTAACCAAGAGATTTCGGGCTAGAGTTTGGCTGATTACGACCGTGGGCATATCGATATTACATCCCTGCTGACGCCGCATTCTTACATGGCTCATCAGGCGCGAGGCGGGACAACCTTTGCCCGTAACCGCGAGCAACATGGAGATCGATTGAGTGCGGGTCTAGCCGCATCGTTCGAAACCACAGAGGCCCGTCGTCCAAAGCAAGACGCGCTTCCGCCCGGAGTTACTCTTGGCGAAGGGGCATTCGTGACAGTTTTACTCGACCGCGCCGCCAAAGAGCTCGACATCGAAAAGATCGATAAGGGCATTCGTCAAAGTGCAGCCGGAGAGGATGGCGATAAGCGCAAAATGGTCCTGCACGTCCGTGATCAGGACGCAAGGGACTATATCACCGAACGCGTCGAGCGTTATCGAACTGGAGCTTTGACTGAGAAAGGCAATCCTCCACTGGCGGGCGAAATGCAGCCGATAGAAGGCTTTGCACCAACAGAGCTCATCGACCTTTGGCGAGAGGATCCCGCACTACTGCCACCAGCAGATGGTACTGCGTCATGGTGGGGCCTATGGTGCTGGGACATTTACGCCGACGAGGTAGTTGGTCTTTCCCGCGCGCTCGATATGCAGGTAGCCCCCGAGGAAAGATGGAGTACTTTCCCTGATGTTCGCATCATCCCTGTCCATGCTACCCGTTGCCAGCTTGAAAAAATGCTCAATATTGGGCAACCCGGCCTAGCCGAGATCGGCTTTGCAACCGACGACCCCGCCATTTTGGTCGATCTTTCCGGCCGGGAGCAGGACGGACTAGTAGACGATCTTGCAAATAGGATAGTTTGGCCTGGGACCGACGTTCCGGCAGTTTGCCTGCTCGACACCGGCGTGAACCGCGCACATCCTCTAATTGAGCCGGTTCTGGCGCCAGAAGATGTACAATCGATAGACAACGATTGGGGCGGAGATGATCACTATGATGGGCCGGGCCATGGAACACCAATGGCGGGCCTTGCGCTGCATGGTGACCTGACTGGGCCTTTAGCAGATGCCTCTACCCCGCGATTGCGACACCGACTCGAAAGCGTAAAATTTATACCGCCTATGCCGAGGGCCGATGATGATCCCGCCAATTACGGCGCAATTACGCAATCAGCAGTAGCGCTTGCTGAAGAGCGGAATCCTAACAGAAAACGGGTAATTTGCTCAGCAGCAACAGATCCAAAAATTCGCGGAGATCGCCCCACAAGGTGGAGCGCGGCCAACCTGCACGAAAACTGCAGACAAGGGTTGAGGTGGCGTTGAGGTGAGCTTGTCTTGGTCAATCAGGGGTGGGTTTTCCGCAGTGCAAGCGTCGGGACGGGAGATGGCGACACTTGGAGCAGCGGTGAGGATCCAAGCGCGGCCAGTTTCATTGCGCCCAGCAGCGAGCGAAGGGAGTGTCCTAAACTTTGTGTATCCAGCCCGGTCCATGCGGTTTGGTATATGTTCAGTCCCGGCATCTAGGGCAGATCGGGATGCTTGATCCGTTCCCACTGCTGCCCGTCGAAGCGGAAGATGTCCTTGTCGGCCACGGCCCAGATGACATCCCCGAAGGCCTGCGCAAAGAACGGCCCGCCCAACGCATATTCCGGATTGCTGTCGAGACGATTGAGCTTCGGCAGGCGCGGCTCGAACCGGCTGACGGCGTTCGATTGGAGGTCAAGCCGCCACAACCCACCGGGGCGGACAGAGGCGGGCATCAGCAAGCTGTCGCGCCAGGACGTGAACCCGTGAAACAGGTTCAGCCGGGTGTCGGCATTGACAGGGTTGAAGCCCCGCGCCCGGCTGCCATGCAGGATCACCCCTTCGCGGCCGCAGATCCAGACGCTGTCGGGGCTTTCGATGTGGATGCCGGCCAGGGTAGCTTCTTCCAGCGGCACTTTCAGTTCTTCGAGAGTCCGGCCGTCCCAGTAGCACAGGACAGGCTTCGCGCCCGGTCCGACCTCGCCGCAGATATAGAGCGCGTCTTCCGACAGGCCTGCGATGTCGCGGAAGATGATGTTGCGGGAGGCGGGGTTGTTGAGTCGATTACTTTCCCACCACTCGAGAAAGTCCGGGCTGTCCATATCTGGAGCGCTCATTAACTGTTGTGTGTCGGCCTGCCGATCAAACAGCACAGCATCCGTCAGTATCCGCCAGTCATCCGGGCCTTTGCGAACATAGATCTGCCCGCCGATCCCGATGACGTAAAGGCGCTGGCCGATCTGCCTCAGCGTCAGCACCTGCCCGTAGAACTTCGACCCCGGATTACTTGTGCCAGCCCCTTCGATCATCTCCTGATGGCGATCAGGGCGGGAGAGATAGGCGACATCACCTTCGGCCCCCAGAAGCGCAAAGAAGCGCGGGCGATCCGGGGAAACCTCCGGCTGTTCGATCACCGCGATGTCCTGCACGCTGAGGGCAAAGTCGCTGACGAACCACTGCTCGCCCGGTGGGTTTTTATGCTCATACTGAAAGACGCGCGCGGCAGGCTGATAGATCGCCTCGTCGTTGTCCTCGTCGAGAACGGCAGAAATCATCAGCGTATCGGCGGAAGATGCGGCGGCGCGGGTGAACATGATCGTGGGCATCTGGATCCTCTATGGCACGGGGTAGGTTGCACCGCTGCGCAAGGCGGTGACGGTTTCCTGAGGCAGGGGTGGCAAGCGTTTGGCACGGAGAAGCTGATTTGGATTCCTTGTTCCGAACTGACCTGTAACTGCCGCCCGTATCTGCGCTCTGCAGTCTGGTCGAACCGCAACCATTGCTTCAGATGACGCTCGCACCACTGATCCTACCGTTGCCGTGTAAGGCGGCGTTGCGTTTTTTCCGATCGCTTCGATCGCTCCGTCTGCAAAATGCGCTTGATTATGCTCGGTGTCCTTCTCGGTCGCATTTCCCATCACGCAGATCGCCATGCCGTCGTTCAGGCTGGGCATGCTCGGTATCCGCTGACTGCCATCGTTTCGTGTTCCATAGCGCAAAGTCCAATTCGGGACGATATGATGTGCCTGCATGCCATAGCGACCACAGATGTTGCGCATGACGGCATAGCGGTCAACCTGACATTTCTTGCGATACTCTTCACGCTCTGTCACGCGCACGTTGTCTGGAACGGGTACGGCGCGTGGTCTTTCATCGACGTCATCCGCCGGCGCCGGCTGTGGGCGCCCCCTCACCTCATCGCCATACCATTCTTCCAGTTCGGGCCGCAGGGCGGGGTTGCCGCGATAGATCCGGCTTGCCTCTTCCGCCGTCCTGCGACGGAACGGATCGGGCGAATTCAGGTCGCGATACCAGTCCGGCAAAGTGCCGTCGCCCAGAGGGCTGGGGGTCAGGATCCCAACCACCGCCCCGAATCTGGCACCCCATTTGCCCCATCTGAGCAGCTTCGGCCCCAGTCCTTCAGGCTTTGGCAGGGTGGGAGGCGGTAAGCACAAAATGGGATCCTACACCCATGTTGATGCCGAGGTCGTCGCGGCCTGCGTGGCAAACCTGCCTAGTTCCCTCGGCGGGCTGCGCATGGCCATTCGTATCGCCGAACTGGCCCGCGCTGGCATGACACCGGACTGGTTGCCCGGCGCCGTGCCCCGCTGCGTGCCAGCCGAGATGAAGCGCAACCAGCATGGCACCCGCTCGATCACCGTTCCGGTCGGCGCCGCGCGCGTTCTGTTACATGGCAAATGGCGAATGGTCGAGTTGCGCGCCTGCCCGGTCACCTGGTCGCAGCATCCCGATCAGATCGCCGCCGCCCATCGCCACTACGAGCACTGGTGGCGGGCGCTGGACTGGGTGCGGGACGGGTTGCTCGCGCGCGGCATGCTGAGCGAGATCACCGCGACCGAGGCGATACCAAAGCGGCGACCGTGGAGGTAAGACGCAAACACGTGGAACAATCCGCTCTTGGCCACGAGCCACACCAAGTTACACGAAGCGGAGCCCCTCTGTCGTTTGCTTGCAGATGCTCGATCCCCGCTGCGCCTTCAACGACACTTGTCACATATTGGGTGGCGCTTTCTCGTTTCTGGAATGCAATGTCAGATATGGAATAATCAGACGCTATAGCGCCCACCGTAAGGTGCCGTCATTTGCGGCCCCGGCTGCTGCCACGCCACCGCACCGACTCGACGAACAGCCGGAAGGCGGGCGAGGCGTTGCGGCGGTTGGCGTAATACAGGTGATAGCCGGGCAGCGGCGGCAGCTGGTCCTGCAACACGGGCAGCAGGCGGCCCGCCACAACATAGCGCCGCACCTGATCGCTGGGCAGATAGGCCAGGCCGTGCCCGTCGAGCGCCGCATCAAGGATCAGGTCGATGGTGTTGAAGATCAGCGGGCCTTCGACGCGGACGCGGGTTTCCTGACCGTCCTGCATGACGCGCCAGGCGTTCAGCGTGTCCGAGGTCGGCAGGCGCAGGTTGATGGCGCGGTGGTCAAGCAGATCCTGCGGCGTCAGCGGGATCGCGTGGCTTTGGAAATAGGACGGCGCGCCGACGATCGACATCGGGATATCGGGCGAAATGCGCACGGCAATCATGTCGCGGGCGACATCGGCGCCTAGCCGGACCCCGGCATCAAAGCGGTCACTGACGATATCGGCCAGCCCGTAGTCGATGACGACCTCGACGGTGATGTCGGGATTTTCGTGCAGCAGGTCGCGGATCGCCGGAACGATCACCGTCTTGGCGGCATGTTCGACCGTCGTAATACGGATCCTGCCGGAAGGCCGGTCGCGAAACTGGCTGAGCGAGGCCAGACTGCCCTCGATCTCGCGCATCATCGGGGCGAGCGTGGCCAGCAATTGCTCTCCGATCTCGGTAGGGGCAACGCTGCGGGTGGTGCGCGACAGCAGTCGCAAGCCCAGCCGCGCCTCCAGCCGCCGGATGATCTGGCTGAGTGCGGATTGCGAGATCCCCAGCCTGGCCGCCGCGCGGGTGAAGTTCCGTTCCTGCGCCACGGTGACGAAGGCGGTCAGGTCGGCCATGTTCTCGCGGTTCATTTATCATCCTGCTTATAGGTTCAAGAAGTTTTAACGTATTATCAATTTCTGTTCCATCGCTCATATTCGGGGGAACCAGAAGGGCAGCCCGGGCTTCCCGCGGATGCGAACAGGAGATTGATATGAAGAAAATCAGCTTCACCAATACCAACAACCCCACCATCGACATGTCGGCGGTTGTCAATTTCCCTGAAGGTTTTGACGAAACCAAAACCTATCCGGCGGTCATCGTCAGCCATCCCGGCGGCGGCGTGAAGGAACAGACCGCCGGCACCTATGCGGCCGAGCTGGCCAAGCAGGGTTTCGTCACGATCGCCTATGACGCCAGCTATCAGGGCGAATCGGGCGGGCTGCCGCGGCAGACGGAAAATCCCTCGGTGCGGACGGAAGATGTCAGCGCGGTCGTCGATTACATAACCACGCTGCCCTATGTCGACAATGACCGGATCGGCGCGATGGGGATCTGCGCGGGCGCGGGCTACACGGCCAATGCCGCGATCAACGATCCGCGGATCAAGGCGGTGGGCACGGTCAGCGCCGTCAATATCGGCCAGATGTTCCGCAACGGCTGGGAAAACAACATCGCCGATGCCGATGCCCGCGCCATCATCCAGATGGGCGCCGATGCCCGCACGGCCGATGCGCAGGGCGGAGAGCCGGCGCGTTTCCCGCTGGCACCCCTGAACGAAGCCGACGCCCCGAACGAAGAGTTGCGTCAGGCATGGGAATATTACCACACGCCGCGCGCGCAATATCCGACCTCGCCCGGCTACATGACCGCGCGCAGCCTCGACCAGATCATCCCCTATGACGCCTATGCCAAGGCCGAGGCCTATCTGACCCAGCCCCTGCTGGTGATCGCCGGCAGCGAAGCGGGCAGCAAATGGATGAGCGACGATCTGTTCGCCCGCGCCGCCAGCACCGACAAGCAGTTCCATGTCGTCGAGGGCTCGAACCACATGGACATGTATGACGGCGAAAGGGAAATCACCGAGGCGGTCGGCGTGCTGGCCCCCTTCTTCGCCCGCAACCTGAAGGGCTGATCCGGCCCATCGGCCTGCGCGGGCTGCCCTGGCCGCCCGCGCTTATTTCCACCGAGTTTTGAAAAAAGGACAGGCATCATGGAAAGCATCACCTTCCGCAATCCCGACATGTATTGGGACATCGCCGCCGACATCCATTTCCCGCCCGATTTCGACGAAACGAAGAAATACCCCGCGATCATCAGCGCCCATCCGATCGGCAGCTGCAAGGAACAGACCTCGGGCAACGTCTATGGTCAGGCACTGGCGCAAGAGGGCTTTGTCGTCATCGCCTTCGACCGCAGCTATCAGGGCGCGAGCGGCGGCGAGCCGCGCTTTATCGAAGACCCGGTGCAGGCGGTCGAGGATTTCCGCCATGTCACCGATTATCTGATGACGCTGCCTTATGTCGACGAGGACCGCATCGGCGTCCTGGGCATCTGCGGCGGCGGCGGCTATGCCGTCAACGCCACCATGACCGAACGCCGCATCAAGGCGCTGGGCACCGTGACCGGCGTCAATTACGGTCGGCTGATGCGCGGCAATTTCACCCGCATGGACCCGATCGCCGCGCTGGAAGGCATGGCCAGGCAACGCACCGCCGAGGTGCGCGGCACATCCGTCAAGGTCGATGACCTGCTGCCACCCTCGGTTGATGCGGCCAAGAAGGCCGGTATCACAGATATCGACACGCTGGAGGCCACGGATTACTATCGCACGCCGCGCGGGCAGAAACCGCATGGGCTGAACCGCTCGGTCCCCTCGCATCAGGCGGCGGCGGTCGGCTGGGACGCCTTTCATCTGGCCGAGATGCTGCTGACCCGACCGATGTGCATCGTCGTCGGCGACAAGCCCGGCGCCTTCGGGGCTTACCGCGACGGGGCCGAGATCGTCGAGCGCGCGGCCAGCAAGGACAAGGAACTGGTCGTGGCCGAGGGCTGGTCGCATTACGACCTTTATGACAAACCCGAGCCGGTGAAGATCGCCTTGGACAAGCTGATCCCCTTCTACAAGAAGCACCTGGGCGTGGTCGCCGCCGGAAGCCGCTGACAACTGCTCCCCGGTGGCACGGTTCACCGGGGACCGCTGAAACAGACCAGATCAAGAGATCGCAGATATGACCAATGTCCTGATCCTCGGTGCCAGCGGCGCGATTGCCCGCCATGTCATCGAATTCCTGCACGGCAACGACGCGATCAACACCACGCTGTTCCTACGCAACCCCGCCAAGCTGCGCGACCTGAACACGACCGGCATGGCCATCGTCGAAGGCGACGTGACCGATACTGCGGCTCTGGCGCGGGCCATGCAGGGGCAGGACCTCGTCTATGCCAACCTGACCGGCGACATGGAGGTCATGGCCCGCAGCCTTCTGGACGCCATGCATCAGACCGGGGTGAAGCGGCTGATCTTCGTCACCTCGCTTGGCATTTATGACGAGGTGCCCGGCGCGTTCGGCGAATGGAATCGCCGCGAGATCGGCGCCTACCTGCCGCCCTATCGCGCTGCCGCCGATCTGATCGAGGCCTCGGGGCTGGATTACACCATCCTGCGCCCGGCCTGGCTGACCGACCGCGACGAGGTCGAGTATGAGACGGCCAACCGCAATGAGCCTTTCAAGGGCACCGAGGTCTCGCGCAAAAGTGTCGCTGCCTATGTGATAACGCTTTTGCGCGATCCGGCCGAGGATATCGGCGGCAATATCGGGCTGAACAAACCCGGCACGGATGGCGACAAACCCGCCTTCATGTGACGCGGTGCTGGCACCAGGCTTTGCCTCACGTCGACAAATCTCCGCTGCCGCAGCTCAACTATCGCAATCAGGGTGAGAACGAAGCGAAAACCCGTTGACACATCCGCCCCTGTTGACTCATGCATCAAGCATCGAAGAAGAGCGCCCGGAGGACTGACCCTTTCGGGCGCTTTTCTGTTTCGGACCTCCCGCCCCCTACCCTGGTTTCTCCCCGGCGCATCCTGTATTCGGGGGCGCAGCGCGGAAGTTTTCTAGCGTCAGGTGATTTCACCGGGGAATCCATCCTGAGCCCAGACAGCAAGCCTGAGCGCCGTTTCGGTCAATAAA
This sequence comes from Paracoccus amoyensis, assembly GCF_014490725.1. Taxonomy (GTDB): domain Bacteria; phylum Pseudomonadota; class Alphaproteobacteria; order Rhodobacterales; family Rhodobacteraceae; genus Paracoccus; species Paracoccus amoyensis. Next base: position 250,768 of record NZ_JACOQL010000005.1, on the reverse strand, counting down.
ACAAGGCGTTGGGCATCCCGTTGGAGTGGATTCCCGGTTTCCAGAATCGGAATCCACGGGAATCCACCCCCCCGAGAAGCCACCCAAAGCCACAGGACCACCCTGCCCCATGGACTCGCCCTTGCGCCGCGCCAGATCGAACTCTGGCCGATCGAGCACCTGCGCCCCAATGCCCGGAACGCGAAGATGCACGGGCCCGATCAGGTCGCCCGCATCGCCGCCAGCATAGTGCGCTTCGGCTGGACCGTGTCCTGCATGGCCGGGTACGATGGCGAGCTGATCGCCGGTCATGGCCGGGTGCTGGCGGCGACCAACTGGGGCTTGCGGACGTGCCGGTGATCCGGCTCGGCCATCTCGACGAGGCCGAGCGCCAGGCCTATCGGATCGCCGACAACAGACGGAACTCGCCGACTGGCGCGAGGCATGGGCCTGTTTCCCGGCGCTGTCGCCTATGTCTGCTATGGCGCGCTGCATACCACCACCGTCGCCGACAGCCTGATCGCGGCCGGGTTCGACAACCGCTCGCAGATCATCTGGGCCAAGGACCGGCTGGTCCTGAGCCGTGGCGATTACCACTGGCAGCACGAACCCTGTTGGTATGCGGTGAAGAAGCGCGGCAAGGGCCATTGGGCCGGGGATCGCAAGCAGACCACGCTGGGGCAGATCGCGAACAAGGATCAGGATGCGGAAACCGTACGCAAAAGCCGGTCAAATTCATGCGCCGCCCGATCCTGAACAATTCCAGCCCCGGACAAGCGACCTACGAGCCTTTCATGGGGTCCGGCATCACCCTGATCGCGGCCGAGACCACCGGCCGGGTCTGCTACGGGATTGAACTGAACCCGGCCTATGTCGATGTGGCCATCGAACGGTGGCAGAATCTGACCGGGTGGATGGCGGCGCTGGATGGCAGCGACAAGACCTTCACCGACCTGACCGCCAACCGATGCTGAGACCACGCGAGTCAGGTCACAGATCTGCTCTTCGGCGTCGCGAACTCATTATGTGGCGCATCAGGTCCGATGGCCTCCTCCCACCAGTCTCCTAAGGCATCGATCAACGGAACCAACCGTTCGCCAACGGATGTGAGATCATATTCAACATGCAACGGATAACCTTCGAACTCGGTTCTAGAAATGATCCCGGCATCCTCGAGTTTGCGAAGTTCCAGCGTTAACATCTTATGCGAAATCGTCGGATTATCCCTGCGTAAATCGCTAAAACGCTTCGTGCCATCTTTAAGATAGTAGATCAACAAAGTGGGCCAGCGTCCGCTAAGAACTTGCATGACCTCTTCGATAGGGCAGCGGGAAACAAGAGTCTTCATCTGCGCCTCGTGGTTACAAAAAAGTGCGTAATTTACTTAAGACTGACAACGCTTAGGTTCCAGTTCAGCTGCGCAGCGTGATCAATTGCAATCACGGAGAACCTGAAAGTGGAACCTATCTTAGTCTATGGCTTTCCATCGGGAAGTTCGATGGGCCTCATCGCCGCCCTTGAGTGGCTGGGCAAGCCCTATCAGCTCTGCCGCGTCGACATGTTCGGAGAGATGCAGGAGCCAGCGTACAAAAAACTCAATCCGCGCGTAGAGACGCCTGTATTCATCACGGATGATGGCGAAGTGCTGACCGAGAGTATGGCAATTGCACTGTGGCTCGCCGTGCGAGACGATCGGCACAGGATCAGCTTCGAACCGCAGTCCGATCAAGCCGACCGGATGCACCAGTTCATGGCCTTTATTAACACCGGCTTCACAAGTGCTTTCGGGCCTTTATGGACTGCATTGGAAATGGAGGATGATGATCCAGCCCGTAAGGAGGCGCTTAGAAAACTCGGAAAAGAAGCCGTCATCGAGCGTCATGATCGCCTGGAAGAGATGATTGACAAAACACCCTACCTTGTTTCTGAACGGCCGACGCTTGCGGATGGTTTCCTGATCGGTGTCGCTCGTTGGCTTGATTTTCACGATGTCGCAGAAAAGTCTCGCTGGCCAAAGTTGGCGGCTATCCGGCAGCGACTGGAAGAAGATCCTGCGGTAGCCTACGCTTCTGCGCTGGAAAACGGGGAACGGGCGCAAGGGAGCGGAGCATGCCAGGATCATCTCGACCTCTCTGAGGTGATACAACGCTTCGCGAAGTGATTTTGGGGCGCTGGCATGTACGGTCAGCGCCCAAGACCTCACTCGCTCTGCAGCTTGCAAACCCGCCCACGCACTTCGACCTTGTCGGACGTCACGGTCAGCCCCAGCTTCTTTTTCAGCGATCCGGAAATGGCGCCACGAATCGAATGATGTTGCCATCCCGACGCCTCGGCGACCGCTGCACGCCTCTCGGATATCATAGACTCATGGGTTTCGATCCACGCCCCCGCGAAGGGGGCGACTTTTCGAGACGGCGCACCGCACATGGATACGCGCGGTTTCGAGCCACGCCCCCGCGAAGGGGGCGACATCGATGCTTTCAGGGATGATCTGGTGATCGAAGTTTCGATCCACGCCCCCGCGAAGGGGGCGACGACCCCGCCGAGATACTGGCGAAGGTGGGGGATGGTTTCGATCCACGCCCCCGCGAAGGGGGCGACTTTCCGCGAGAATCTGCTGGAGGAGCGCCGCGCCCTGATGCAGGACTGGGCGGATTTTCTGACGGGCGGGATGATGCCGGTGAGATTGAGAGAGAGGCTCTGAACCTGGCGAACATTACTCCCGATGCCAAGCACATCGGGAGAGGTGCGTGAAGTCGGTTTGCCAGAGCTCGTTCGGGCGCGTGGTCTTGTCCCTGAACTCATCGGCGGCCCGGATCACCACATGGGCCGGTGCCGTAATCAGATCCTCGGCGCTGAGGATGCGATACACCGATGATTTCGAGACAAAGTAGCGTTTCTCGTCGGTGTATTTGACGGCCAGTTCCCTCGGCGTCAGGTCCTCATGCTCCAGCGCAAAATCGACAACATCGTCGCGAACCGTGTCCGGAATGCGGTTCCAGACCGACCTGGGCAGGGGCGAACGATCTGCCAGCGCGTCGAGGCCGCCATCGCTCCAGCGGGCAGACCAGCGCCAGCGTCGGCAGATTGCTATGGCAGTGGTCGCGGCGGCCGAGCGCCATGAGGGGATGGGGCTTTGTCTTGTAACGCTTCTCGAAACCAGTCAGCGTCATAGCCACGATCCCCGAGCAGCCATTTGACGTTTGGCAGGCCGCTGAGCAGTGCCCGTGCGCCGATATAATCGCTCACCTGCCCGGCGGTAACGAACAGGTCGATTGGTCTTCCCTGGCTGTCACAGATTGCGTGCAACTTGGTGTTCATGCCGCCTTTGGTGCGACCGATCAGGCGTCCACGCCCCCTTTTTTGACGCCCAAACTGGTCGCTGTGCGGTGGGCCTTCAGGTAGGTGGCGTCAATCATCACTGTCTTCTCTTCGCTGTGTTCGGCAGCCAGACCGGCCATCATCCTAGCGAACACACCTTTGTCGCTCCACCGCTTCCAACGGTTGTACAAAGTCTTGTGCGGTCCGTACTCCGCGGGTGCGTCGCGCCACCGTAAACCATTGCGGTTGATGAAGATAGTCCCACTCAGCACACGCCGGTCATCGACGCGGGGTTTGCCGTGGGACTTCGGGAAGAAGGGCTCAAGACGCGCCATCTGCGCATCCGTGAGCCAGAAAAGATCAGACATGTTAACCACTCGGTTTTCGAGCCGTGAATCACGCATCTACAAAAAAATCAATGGGTCCTGACCCTAGGCGCTGGATGCGGCTCTTCCTCCTGATCGGCCCCACTTTGGTGGTCCAGTTTGATTGTTAGTGCATGACCGGCGCGGGCTGTCCCACCCGAAAATAGGCACAATTGTGCATGCGGCAATAGATAACCACTTTCCTACGACAAAAAATGAAACGCAGGTGCCGACCCAGCTTGTTCGGAGATACACCATCACCGCCACAGCGCTTTCAATCGGAATTCAATGTCGGAACGCCCATCGCGATCTTTCCGCCATGCGCGGTCTGATCACCGACCCGCATGACCCCGCGCCCGTTGATCTTCACCACGTTTGATCCCTTGACCATCGGGTCAGGCAGCGGAGGCGTCCCGGGACAGCCGCATTGCCCGCCTTCGACCGCAAGAGGGATCCCATTGAATTTCACCAGAGTCTGACCGGGATTCATCACCGGGCCGCCGCCGTGGATCGGGCAGGTATGCACGTGGCCGAGAAGGGCAACTGGTTTCGACATAGCTTTATTCACCCTTATGATTGTTTAACCCGAGCCGCCGCCTCGAAAAATGGCGGATAAACGTCGGTCATTACAGCATCTCCAATCCAGCCAATCTCATCCGGCTGAAGAAAACCATCCTTATCACGCGCCCGCGCCTCTGTTTCATGCCAACGCATCATCTGAACGCGCTGTTCCGGCGTGACCGTTGGCCCAATCTTGCGCCACCATTCCCGAAACAGCATCTGGGCATAGCCATCCGCGGCCACCGTAGCGGGATCGTATTGAAACTCCTTGAACCACTTGTCCCAGAGAAAGTTATCCCAGTCCGATCGACGGGATTCATCTTCTTCCCACGCTTTTCGATCAAGTTTAACGCGTTGCTCCAGCGCAGCCGCGGGCTTATTGACCTGCTCGTTCCACGAGGCATGCAGCCGATCTCGTACATCGGGGCCGGGTCGACCAAGCTTAGCGAGTTCATCAGGTCGCCACCAGCCAATCGTATTGCCCCAAAGCGAAGCAGATGGGCGTCCTTCGAAGTCTTCATAGCTCCACATTTGATGGTCTAACGCGCGCCCCCATTCATAAATACGATCAACATCTTCACCGGCATCCTCCAGCCGTTCAAGCATCTCTCGCACATTATTACTGGTCTGGGTGTCAGGTCCCGAGGGATCATTATTCTCCTGCTTAGAGAAGTAATCCTCCGTCGCAGCGTGAACGACATCAAGCCGTTTCATAGGACGCAATAAAGTGTCATCAAATTCGCCGGCACGGTCTGACACCATCCAATACCAAGCAGGTTCTATATTCAATAGCTGTTGGTGCGACAGGCTTACCATTTTACAAGCATTGGCCTTTGATTCTGATTACGGAGTAAAGGATTTACCTGATAAGCACGTTTTGAGGACGGTTAATCCTAAAATGATCCCGCATACACGTGCTGCTTTGAGCGCCGGTGAACGATTGGCAGCCAGGCTGTTCCCGCCTAACGTCGCGATCTAACAGCCAAGGCCCGAGCACCAGCCGTCTGATCACGAAGGCAGGTCCGCTCGTGTCCATACTGCAATACATGGGGTATTCACCTTCTAGAATCGACACTTTTGAAAGTGTCCAAATCGGCGCGCGGTTCACGAATAGGCCGTTGCCCGATCCGATCCGGCCGCCTGACTGCGTTAAGTATCTCTTCATTGTCGGCACAAAAATCTAGAAAAATTTCCTCACCATCATTTATCTTGATGTATTTCACTGTGAAATCGTATCCCGGCAATTGGTCGAAGTAAGGGGACACTATATGAAAGAAAGCTTCATGGCACTTCTTGATATCAGAATCTTCAAATAGCAGTATCCACGAAGGGATCTCATGAAATTGCGAATGCAGTTCTCCCGCCGCTTCCTTCCATTCGCGACCATCATGTTGGCGCAATTGTTCCAGCGTTTCCTGCCTGATCCTTAGCGCGACCTCTAGTTCAGTGTTCATAATTTTGGCCTCGGTTGTGTTGGAAGATCGCGGGTCGCGGCACGGCTAGTATCGCCAGAAATGGCTGGACATCCACGAGTTCGCGATTCGTCAAGAATGTTCCGCAAACCACGCTGCCAGCCCTCGAGTTACTCAATATGTCCAACCCAGCTTCCGTAGGTAGGGTGAGCCTGCCACTTGTAATAGTGATTGCGGTCGAATCCATGCTGGTCTTCGGGCAACTCTTGATATCGCTGCTGGATTTTGTCCCTTCGCCGTTTTGCCGTATCTTCTAAATCTTTGCATTCGGTTGGCGGTTCACATGTCGAGCACGCTTCTGCGCCGGTTTGTGCTCCCGATAGATTTTCTTCTGCATCATCGTCAGCACTCTGAACCGTCAGAGCGCCGATGCCTAATGCCAGCAAGGCAAGGCAACACCGCCACAAACGAGCGCCTGAGGGCCTGTACAGAGCGCAGCACCCACTGTAGCCAATGCAATAACAGCCATTTACTTCCTCGATGCCCTGAAGGCGACCATTGCCATCAGATCGCGTACTCGATCGTCTGCCCTCTTCTTCCCATCCGGCACCGCAACATAGTCCGCAATTTCCTTTTGGCTGCTCATTCGCCCACCGGCGACAACTTGCTGAAAGCACCATCGCCCCATGGCAGCCTCGCTACGAACTCCGTACGCGTGCGCCTCGCTCATATAGCGCCCAGCCATCGCATCCAGCGTTGCGTCGTCATTCTTAAAGGTCCCGCCTCATATTACTTTGTCCCTTAAGAACACGCAGCGATACCCACTCCAGTTCTCGAGATCAGGCCTGCTCCCCCTCGACAGGAACTAAAAAGTACCAGAAAAATTACGCCAGCATCATATCCGAATGATTCATGAGCGCGTTGAGTTCATACCCTTAAATACTATGAAATCTCCCATCCCCATTGACGTTGGACGACGCCCCATTAAATGCTGATCATTCATTATCTCGCCCTCACCCTCCAAATAATCAGTTTGGATCTTTTGTCCATCAACCATCATAAGATAGGCAACAGTTATTTTTACAGGCTTAATCTCAGAAAAATGCGGCCGAACTATTTTTTGAAAAACGCGATGCACATTCTGAAGGTCAGAATCCTCATAGAGCAAAATCCAGAAAGGCATTTCATTGTATTGGGATTGCAGCTCGCTGGCCGACGCCTTCCATACGGTGCCGTCTTGTCGCTTTACTTCGCTCGCAACAAGATCAAGAATCTTACCTATTTTCTTCCAATCCATATCTATCATCCTATCGGTATATGCGATTCGGGCGCAGCGGTGCCGACCGACCTCCCCAGCGGTCAGCATCTGGCGTCGTGATCGAACAGCCAAGGCCCCGAGCATCAGCGGTCTTATTGCGAAGGCGAGTCTGCTTTTGTTCGTACTGCATTAAATGTCCTTCCCAGCTTCCGATTTTTACGCCGTTCACGAAAAGCGGTGAATGGTTAGAGTAAGCTCGATTGAACAGGTCATATTGGTCGATTTCCATATCTCTGTAACGGCTCTCTATTTCATCGCGCAGCCCTCGGATCTCGTCATTGAGAGGTCCGCATTGTGGCGGTTCACATGTCGAGCAAGCTTCTGCGCCGGTTTGTGCTCCCGATAGATTTTCTTCTGCATCATCGTCAGCACCTTGAACCATCAGAGCGCCGATACCTAATGCAAGCAAGGCAACACCGCCACAAACGAGCGCCTGAGGGCCTGTACAGAGCGCAGCACCCACTGGAGCCAAAGCAATAGCAGCCATTTTACCTCCTTGATGCCCTGAAGGCGACCATTGCCATCAGATCGCGTACTCGTTCGTCTGCAGTTTTCCTCCCATCCGGCACCGCAACATAGTCCGCAATTTCCTTCTGGCTGCTCATTCGCCCACCGGCGACAACTTGCAGAAAGCACCATCGCCCCATGGCAGCCTCGCTACGAACTCCGTACGCGTGCGCCTCGCTCATATAGCGCCCAGCCATCGCATCCAGCGTTGCGTCGTCCAAGCTGCGCGTTTGATCGGGAGCCACACGGCGCAGATAGGCGGTAATGCGCCTTCTGTTGTGTTGAATTCGGATGCCCTCGGTTCGGCCTACCGTCTCCATCGAAATTCTCAGATGACCGCGGTGGGGATCGGGCAAGTCCTCCGGTCTGTCGGTACGCCACCAGGTTTGACCGTTTGCCCAATCGGATACTGGCGCGAAGATCAGGCTTGTGGCCGGACCATAGAAGCGCGCAACCTCCAGTGCACTCATCGCCGCCAGTGTCTGCGCCAACACGTTGGCATCTGCATGGCGAAACAGGACGAGGGTATGGGTATCTGGCTTCTCTAGCCGCCGAATTTCGTCGGTTTCTGCGGGCTGCGGCTCCTCATAATCCGGCAGCGCCGCTTTCGGGTAGAGCACCACATTAATCCCCCTGAGATGCTTGTAGAGGGCTTCGGCGCCTGCGGGGCATTGCCAGAAGACGGCGGCGGGGCGGTTGGCGATGAGGGTCATCAGCGCGGGAATGGTTTCCTGCGGTTGGCGGCCGGTGATCTTTTCCGGGCGCTCATCCAGCCAGACCATATGCGGGGCGGTGATGATCTGTTCGGGGTTGTTGTCGCCACGATCCAGATAGAGCGGGCGGCTGACAAAATCGCCCATCATCAATTCCTGCGGCAGGTTGTCGAACTGCGCACCGTCGAGAACCGCGAAGACCGGGGCGGATTGGTGGTCCATTGCCAGCAAAGCTTCTTCCAGTGAGCCTGGGGCCTGCGCTTCCGTTTTCGGTTCATCGTGCGCGGGTTTGTTCGCCGCGCCCAGCGACCAAGGATCGTCCTGCTGCATCGACCTACCTCACGAACGGCGTTGCGGATTTGGCCATGGCGCGGAGGCATTTGCTGCCTTCGCCGGGGCCGCCGGACTTGAAGTCGATGGCGTTGCCCTCGATCAGCACCTTCAGCCCGCGGATGCGGACGCCGGATTTGTTGATCTCGACATAACCGCCCGGTGCTGACAGCAGCAGCGTATCGTCGGCCTTGATCTCCCAGACCTTCGACGTGCCCTCGAACTTCTCCTGCGCCGAGATCTGGTAAAGCTTGCCGGAACTGTGCGCCGAACGCTGGCCGGTATGAGTCGTGTATTCCTCGCCCACATCGACGGTCTTGGTCTTGCCGACCTGCAGGCGCTGCTCGACCCCGACCTTGGTGAACTCCTTCTGGCCGACCATGGTGTTGCGGACCGCGCCGACCATGGTGTTCTTGAACAGCCCGATCTGCTCGGTCCGTGCGAGACCTATCGTGTCGGCCTTGAACTTCTCGACCAGCGTGTTCATCACCCCCGAGACCGGCATGATCGCCGAGAGGACACCGCCAAGCGCGGTGCCCGTGCCGACCTGTTCAGCCCCCGCAACCGCCTTGTTCTGACCGGCCCCGTCGAAGGCCGAGATCAGCGGGCTGGACGCAACCTCTCCGCCCACGGTCGCCGCCACAACCCCGCCCAGAAAGGCTGGGATCGAGGGATCGCCGACCTCCTCCGCCACGTTCAGCGCGTCCTTCGTGGCCTGCCCCGCGATCCCGGCAAGTGCGGCGAAGAGGCCCAGCTTGCCGCCACCAACCGTCAGGTTCATCGACCCGCCGATGCGTTCCTGATGGTTGCTGCCGATCTCGATCGACTTGTTGCTACCCACGCTTTCGATCTGATCGTTGTCCACCCGCTTCATGCGGTTGTTGAGGACCTTCAGCGTCTGGTCCTTCTGGGCGTGGATGGCAATGTTCTCCTGCCCTTGCTCATCTTCGAAGCTGATTTCGTTGAAACCCTCGCCCTTGTGGGTCTTTGACCTCCAGACGGCCTTGGTCTTATGCGCTGGCAGCGGGTACGGCGCATCGTTCTTGCCGTTGAACACATTGCCCACGACCACCGGCTTGTCGGGATCGCCTTCGAGGAATTCGACCAGTACCTCCATCCCGATCCTTGGGATGACCATGCCGCCCCAGCCGGCGCCGGCCCAGTTCTGGCTGACCCGGCAGCGCATCGAATAGGCGTTCGCCAGATCCCAGTGAAAGCGCACCAGGATGCGGCCGTATTCGTCGCAGTCGATCTCGCCCTCGCCGACGACCTCGGCGGTTTGTGGGCCCTGTACCACCGCCGCGGGCGTGCGGCGTGGCGGGGCCATGGGCGCGGTGTCGGGCATCAGGGTGTAGCTGCCGGTGAAGCTGTAGCCGTCGCTGCCCGGACCGCCCGAGCCATAGGCCTCGCTGACAAAGTGATGGCTGGCCGAGAGGCACAGATAGGTCTCACCCGTTCCCGGCACCTTGTCGCCTGACAAGATCACCCGCATGCCGGCGCCGAGGCTGACGCAATCGCCCACCGCCCGGTTGCGGCGGTCGGCACCACGCTCCTGCTCGGTCCTGAGCCCCGCCACCAGCCGGCCCACATCCTGCGCCAGATAATCGCCGGGATAGTCGAAGCTCTCGATGGCGCCTTGCGCATGGGCCGCGTCGCCCAGCCGGTCGGCCTCCATCGCCTGGGTCGGCTTCTTGAAGTTGTAATCCACCAGCCGGATCGCACCTGTGGTCACATGGCGCTCGGGCGCCCAGTCCCAGAAATGCTCCTGTTCGAACTGGTGATGGCCGTCATAGCGCTTGAACGGGCGCGACCCGATCTCCTCATGCGCCAGAACGTCATCGGTCAGGACCAGCGTGTGGCTGCCCTTGGCGTGGCGGAAATGGAAGCTGATCCCGGCCCGCTCCATCTGGCGGCGGGCGAAATCGAGGTCAGATTCGCGATATTGCACCGTGTATTCGAGGCTCGGGTAGTCCTTCGACAGGCTGATCTCCAGCGCCGGATCGCCCAAGGACGCATAGTCGGAGAGCAGCTCCTGCAGGATCTCGATGACTGTCCTGTTGTGGAAAATCCGCTGGTTCCTGCGCCGCCCCGCCAGCCAGAACCAAGGGCGCAGGGTCAGATCATAGCGATGCCCGTTCTCGCCCACGCCCGCCCACCGGGCGCTTGTGACGATGCCGTCGAAGGGCCGCAGCTGGTCATGGGCGTCAATCTCGACCGTCGCATGGGTGCCGACGAGTGCGTCAAAATCCAGATCGTCACGGGTGGCCAGCGCCTCGACGCGATACTCGAAAAGGTCATTGAGATGATCGCTGCCATCAAAGCGCAAGAGGGCCAGAACATCGGCGCCAAGCTCCGTGGTCAGACGACCCAGACGCTCGGCCTGCTTGAAAGGAGCGTTCATCGCGCCTCCGACTCGAAATCAAAAAACCTACAATCGCGGTCGTTTATACAGCGTTCAGGTGGGGATGAACAGTATCCGGGACGCCATGCGATGCCGGGACGCACTGGCCTGCGCCCGCCTTTGCGCGCTCGTGCATGTTGCTGCGACGAATCGCGCGGTGGAGTGCTATCGTGGCTGGGACCGATCTGAGGAGTGATCCGACGCGAGATTCGTTTGAACGATAGCGTTGCTCCGACTCTCATCGCGGCATTTTTGTCGGCCAGTGCCTCCGGCTTCCGGTATATGCCTGCCGTTGCAGTTTTTGGTGTTCGGTGTTGATGTGGCGTTGATATAGACGCGCGATTGACCGGTGGTATGGTGATACCGCAATCACATCTATTTGATTTTAGTGGATTTTTTGGTTGCGGGGACCCGCAACCACCGAGACCAACACTCACTCGAAGTCCTTGTATAGAAAGAGATAATATCCCTTTCTGGACACTCTTAAATGAGCCAAAATCGGTCTCGAACATAGAAGAGCCGTGACTGGCCTTTCTTCCTTGACCCTACCCGCGGCGAGATCCTTAACGGTGCCGTCTATATTACCGAAGCCACGCTCCAAGCCCTGCCGCTGGGTAAGTTCGGCTCCGGAAACCGCGACCTTGAGCTCGCGGACACCCGCGGCGAGACCCTGACAGTGAAGGCTTGAGGGTTGGGGCAGGCCTGTGCCTGCCGGTGATCTCGCGTTCCGCGGCGGACCATCACACCACCTCTTCGAGACAGCGGAGCTCGGCGCTAAGCCCGATCCGATCATGCACCGAGAACGTGGAGGCGATGGGATTGGGGGCCGAGCAGGAGGCCATCATGGATCAAAACCTCCAGGTAAAGACACAGCCTCGGGAAGCTTCGCGCGCCAAAAGTGGTCAGGGGGCGCCAAAGCACCCGTCCCCGAACCAAATACAAGACGCAGACCGGTGTCAGCGATCGATTGGGACCGCAACCGTCACAGCGCTCTCCACGCTGCCGTTCGGGACATAGCGGATCAGAATATTCGGCGTCTCGGCTGCGTCGAGATATCCGACGATGTGATCCCTGGATGTCATGCGTTGGCCATCGATCCGAAAAATCACTTCGCCTTCGCGAAGACCCGCGCGGTCAGCAGAGAAGTCGGCGGTCTTCGCCTTCGATTTCGGCGGCAGCATCCGCGCCGCCGCTCTGGCGATGGGCGGCGACTGGCACGATCTCGGCGGCGAACTGACCGATGCTGCCGAGACCTCCGTATCGCTGCAGCCGCTGTCTCGCATCCAGGAAACGGCTGAGCGCGCCTGGGCCGCCGACTGGATCGTCGCCATCCTCCGCCGCGAGGCCGTCGAGATCACGCCGGAGGTCAAGGAACATATCTGGACCGCGCTTGCCTCCGCGCCGGTCGGCGAACGCACCATCACCGGCTTCGCCGTATTGCTGCAGTCCAACGATCTGAAGCAGGCGCTGCGGGCGGCCATGACCAATTCGTGGTGGGCAGCGTCGGGTGCGCCCCTGCCCCGCCGTGGACTTGCCCGGCTTTGGTGGAGAGCGTTTAGCTCAGTTCCCGGGCCTTTCGCTCGAAGGCGATGCCTATTCCATCGATTGCCGACTCCCGTTCACCCCCGAAGCGCCCTTGGCTCAGCGGCTGCCTGAGGGGCGGGACAAGGCACGTTTTTAGGCGGCGCCGCAGGATACGCGACATGCTGAGGCGGCGCTTTCGGCCATGAGTTTGAAGAAGGATCACAAGGAGGAGCCTTTCGTCAGAACTGCGGTGGCGTGATCGGTTCGTCGAGAGTCCTATAAAGCTGCCCCCAACCAGGATCGTGCATATAGGAAGCCGCGCCAGCGCGTCTGACCAGTTTGTCAGCCTCATGCTGCGCTAAGATGAGAGCTTCAGTTTCGTCCATCCTTGTGGAGCGGCCCTGATCCAGAAGAATGCTGCCGTTTACCATGACCATTTCAACATCGGCACCAGAAGACTGGTGGATCAGTCTGTGAACCGGCATCCAGCGAGGGGTCAGGTGTGGCTTGTTCAGATCAATGACGAGGAGGTCAGCTTTCTTACCTGGCTCTAGCGAACCGATCTCATCCTCAAGCCCAAGCGCGCGCGCGGCGCCGATTGTGATCATTTCCAGCACTTTTCCGGGTGGAAAGAAGAAGCGATCGTGATTGCGAAGGACGTGCTGTACCGACTGAAAGAGACGTGCAGTCTGAAGCATGTCGAAATGGCGACTGGGCGCTGTACCGTCGGTCGTCACCGCTACGTTGATGCCGCGTGCAACCATCTCGATCACCGGCGTTGACCGGCCCGGAGGGGCATGGGTCACATGCGTGCCGGTTTCGGCGAGAATGTCGATCTCGGCAGGTGAGATGCCCCAGCAGTGTTGGAGATGGATGTCGGGGCCGAGCAGAGCGTTTTCCTTGTCCTGCCATGCCAGCCGGATATGGCCCGCAAAGGCGTCAGAATGCAGCCTGACACCATGTTTGCGCGCCAGTTCCCGTACGGCGCGCGCATGCATTCTGTCATCGGCCGTCAGCGAAACTGCCTGATCGGGGGTCGAGACATTCGACGGATCGATCGAGGGCACGATTGTAAACGGTGTCAGATAGACGCGGATCCGTCCATCGGCGCTGCCATCGAGGGTCTGGATTGCGGCCTCGGCGCCTTCCATCATTTCGGGAAAACTTATGCTGCGACGGATGGGTTCGCCGGTCTCCCAACGCGTCACGTCACGTGGCCACGGCAAACCTGCGGGGCCGGTGCAGATGATCTCGCGCAGGCCGATCTGCGCATAGGCGCGCGCATGATTGACGGCAAATTCCGGATCGTCGCTGCGCGGCATGGACGAGATGATGCTGACACCTGTCGTCACCCCCGCCCGCAGCCGTTCGAGTCCCGAGACAAGGCCGTCCGCATACCAGAATTCGCGCGTCGTCGCGTGATAATAGATCGGCGTGACAATTTTCATCCACTGCGGCGTGAGGTCGGATGCGATGCTGCGGATCAGGCAATGACCTGCATGGCCGTGCGCGTCGATCAGGCCGGGAATAATGATCTTGTGACGGCAGTCGATGATCCGGTCGCCGGGTTCTACTGCGACCTCGGCGTCAGCGCCGACCCGATCAATGCGATCACCGACGACGCGAACCGCGCCGTTCTCGATGATGCGCCGCTTGGGATCGACGGGGATAACGGTCGCGTGGCGGAAAATGGTAGCGGTCATGGCTGTCTCGAGGCTGTCAAGCTGACGGCGCCCGAAAGGGGCGCCGTACGGGTCATGGTCATTCGGTGACGGTGGTAAACCAGTGACGCGGCTTGTTGTCGGCGCGCAGATCGATTTTCTCCACCCGGTCGCGGCTGGCCCAGGCAATTGGCTGTTGGTGCAACGGGATCAGCAAGACCTGCTCCTTGGCGATACGCAACGCCTGCTCCTCAAGCTGGAGCCGCTCGGCAGGGTCAGTTGCTTCGGCCGCTTGTTTAACAAGGGCGTCCAGTTCCGGCACGGACCATCCGCCGTAGTTGGCGACGCCGTAGGCATCATCCGGCGATGCCAGAACCTGCGACAGCAACGAGAATGCGTCCAGCGTGGGTTCGTTTGCCCAGCTGAGGTTGAACATCTCGGTTCTGCCCTGCGAGCGTTTGGGCGACTGGACCGAACGCGGTCCCATGTCGATATCGACCTGCATCCCGGCGCGGGCCAGCATATTCGCGATCCCCTGACACCAGTCTTCCTCGTTGATGCTTTCGTCGCTCATGCAGGTATAGGTGAAGCGCAGTGAATCGACGCCGGCTTCTTGCAGAAGCGCTGCGGCTTTTTCTGGATCCGCGGGTTCGAATGTATCAAGAGATGCGGCATAACCCGCAACTTCAGGCGCGATGAGCGAGCCGGACGGCCGCGCCAGTCCGCGCATGACGCGCTGATTGATAAGCTCGCGATCGATCAGCGCTTCCACCGCCTGACGGACCTTCAAATCGTTGAACGGGTTCGGCCGACCATCGGGCAAGGTTTCGCGCCGGTTCATCGCCAGAAAGACGGTGCGCAACTCTGTCAGGGTTTGGACGTTAATTGATGGATCCGCCTTCAGCCGTTCCAGATCTTGCATGGGCGCGCTGTCGATCAGATCGACCTCACCTGACAGCAATGCGGCGATCCGGGTCGCGGCGCTGCTGATCGGCACGAATTCCAGCCGATCGATATTGTGCTGTCGTTCGTCCCACCAGTCGGCATTCGCCAGCAATACGGTCTTGCTGTCGGGCGCGCGGCTCTCCAGAATGAACGGGCCGGTGCCATTGGTATTGTTGGTCGCATAGCCTTCGACCCCCGCTCCGAAATCAGTCGGCTTTTCGGTGTTGTTGGCCTGAAGCCAGCCCTGATCGAACACGAAGATATTGGTGATGTCGTTGAGGAACAACGACGAGGGCGTGGTCACGCCGATCTCGACGGTGAAGTCGTCGACCTTACGGATATCCTTGAAGAGCGGCATGTTGCCTTTCAGCGGCGAGGCCGGGTCGGCCGCACGCTGGAATGAGGCCACCACATCATCGGCCGTCAGATCCGATCCGTCATGGAACTTGACGCCCTCGCGCAGCTTGAAGCGCCATACGGGGCCTTCGATCAACTCCCATTCGGTCGCCAATGCGGGCTCCAGTCCGAACTCCTTGTCATAGCGAACCAGCCCCTCGTAGATGTGATTGAGGAAGGCGAGATTGGCAGTCGACGGGATCGAGTTGGGATCGAGCGAATATATATCCGCCCTTGAGCCCCATTTGACAGTGTTCTCCGCATAAACGGCGACGGCACTGACAGACAGCGCCAGTGCGGCGGCCATCGTGTTGAGAAGTTTCATGAAAGTCTCCTGTTGGCTGAGTTTTATTGTTTTGCGCGGAAGCCGTTACGCGAAGTGACAGGCAACGCTGGCCCCGTCGGATTTGCTGTCAAGCGCCGGGCGTTCGGTCTTGCAGCGGTTCTGCGCCAGTGGGCAGCGCGGATGAAATGTGCAGCCCGACGGCGGGGCCAGCGGGCTTGGCACCTCGCCGGCGACCGTGCGGCGGTCGCGGTTCGGACTGTTGACGTCCGGAATCGTTTCCAGCAGCAAGCGCGTGTAGGGATGCTTGGGATCGGCGAACAGAACTTCGGTCTCTGCCTGCTCGACGATGCGCCCCAGATACATGACGGCGATACGGTCCGACATGTGACGCACGACCGAAAGGTCATGGCTGATGAACAGATAGGTTAACCCAAGCTCGTCCTGCAGACGGCGCATCAGATTCAGGATCTGCGCCTGTACCGATACGTCGAGCGCGCTGGTCGGCTCGTCACAGACCAGAAATTCAGGCTCGGATGCCAAGGCGCGGGCGATCGAGATACGCTGGCGCTGCCCACCCGAGAACTCATGCGGAAACTTCTCGCCGTCGGCGACGCTCAGTCCGACGACGGTCAGCAATTCTGCGACGCGGTCGCTGATCGCAGCTTCGGTGTCTCGCAGCTTCAGTTCGCGCAATGGCTCGGCGATGATGTTTTTCACGCGCCATCTCGGATTCAAGGAGGCATAGGGATCCTGAAAGATCATCTGCGCCGACAAGGGTTGGCCGGATCGACCGGGCGCAAAGCGAATTTCGCCCGCGCTTGGCCGATAGATGCCGGTCACGAGCCGGGCGACCGTCGATTTGCCGCAACCAGACTCACCTACCAGACTGAGACACCCGCCTTTAGGTACGGTGAAACTTACGTCGTTGACGGCATGCAGATAACGCCGTCCCTGCCGATACAGCACCCGGTTCAGGAACGGAGACGAGACATCGAACACTCGATCCAGCCGATCAACCTCCAGTGCCGCAGCTCCGGTCACGTTCATTCGACACCTCCTTCATAAAGCCAGCACGCCGCCTCTCCGGTTCGGGTGGGCATGAGGTCCGGGCGCTCGCGCCGACAGCGTGGCCCTGCCTGTTTGCAGCGGGGATTAAAGGCACAGCCCTGCGGAATGGCGTTCAGCCGCGGCATCGAGCCGTCAATCTGGTGCAACCGCTCGACCCTTGCACCAAGCGCGGGAATCGAAGCCATCAGCCCGCGAGTATAGGGATGCGCCGGGGATTTGAGCACTTCGTCCACGGGACCGATCTCGATCAGACGCCCCGCATACATCACCGCAACGCGATCAGCGGTTTCTGCGATCACGCCCATGTCGTGCGTGACCAGCATTACGGCCGTATCGTGCTCCTTGCTCAGCTTCCGCAGGAGGCCGCTGATCTGCGCCTGAATCGATACGTCTAGCGCAGTCGTCGGTTCGTCCGCGATGATCAGGCGGGGGCGTGCTGCAAGTGCCAGAGCAATGACGACGCGCTGCCGCATGCCCCCCGAAAACTGGTGGGGGAAATGGTCGATACGTTCCTGCGGGCCGGGGATACCGACTTCTTGCAGAAGCTCGATGGCACGCGCCCGCGCCTTGGTGCGGCTGCTGCCGGGGATGTGCTGGCGAATGGTTTCGGACAGTTGCGCGCCGACCGTGAACAGCGGGTTCAGTGAGGTAAGCGGATCCTGAAAGATCGCTCCGATCTCACGACCACGGACCTTTTCCATCTCCCTGTCGCTCAATGCGTCGATCCGGCGGCCGGACAGCAGGATTTCGCCTCCTGCGATCTGGCCGGGACGTTCCAGCAGCCCCAGAATGGCCGCGCCGGTCATCGACTTTCCCGCCCCGCTTTCGCCGACGACGCCCAGGATCTCTCCGCTGCGGATCGCAAGGGAGACATCATTTAATGCCGTCAGGGTTCCGTGGCGGCCGGGAAACTCGACGACCAGATTTCGCACTTCCAGACAGGGTGAGGCTGTATCAAGCATTCTGGCTTTCCTTCACGGGATAGCTAGGAGGGAAAATCTCTGAGACGGGCGGGTGATCCCATGTTCTTGCGGGATATTGTGCGATCAGCCGGTCATATTGTTCCTGCGCACGATCGCGGGCTGTCGCCATGTCGATTCCAGCGACTTCACCAGCGCGCATGGAGAGACGGCCATCGACGAAGACGGCATCCGTCACCTTGCCCGAACCACCGACGATCAGCGTGGTGACGGGATCGACTGTCGGTGCCATGACCGGGTCGTCCAGCCGGAATACGACCAGATCGGCCTTGGCCCCCGCCGCGATCCGCCCGATATCATCGCGGCCAAGCGCACGCGCCCCGCCGAGCGTCGCGGCGTTGAACAGATCGCGACAGGCGATGCGCTCCGGACCGTCGTCGTTCATCCGGCAGGTGATGAGGCCGACGAGCAGGTTCATCAGCATGTCGGCGGGTGCTGTATCGGTGCCCATGGCGATATTGATCCCCATGTCACGCAACCGAGAAAAACTGTTCAGACTGCCGCCGCCCCGGCCCGAGACTAGCGGGCAATGCACCACCGAAACGCCGTTGCGCGCGTAATGTCCCAGATCTTCCGTTGTCGCATGTGTTCCGTGTGGCGCGATGAGCCGGTCAGAGAGAAGCCCTTCGGCCGCCATCCACGAGGGCGCGGTCGTGCCGTGTAGGGCGCGGACGGTTTCGACCTCCATCGCGCCCTGCGCCATATGCAGGCGCACCTTCATATCCAGATCCCGGGCTGCGTCCATGGTCGCGCGCAGCAACCGAAGGGTCGAGGTCTCGACCCGGTCGGGCGCGAGCATCCCCTGTACCAGCCCGTCATGGCGGCCCGTCTGTCGACCGATGTAATCGACCGCCTCGGCAAGCCCCGACAAACCGCGCTCTTCATCGAAATGTGCGCGCATGTCACCCGGTCCGTGCAGCACCATCCCGCCAGACCTAAAGGCCGGAGACAGATAGACGCGCAACCCCATCTCACCTGCGGCATCGGCGGCGGCGTCGAACTCGGCCACGCTCTCGCCCCATTCGCGATAGAACAGCGAGGCGATCGGTGCGGCCGTGGTGATCCCGTTCAACAACAGCTGTCCGAATGCGAAACGCTTCTGGAACGCCAGATCCTCGGGTGAATACATCTCGTAGGGACCGGCGTTGACATAAGATACCGGCCAGACGCGGCCCTTCTTCCAGGGCGGGTAGTGGTCGATGCCAAGTATGGTCGTGTCGAGATCGGAAAGTGCGTCAAGATCGATCAGTCCGGGCGAGATCAGTGCGTGGCCAAAGTCTGTTCGGCGCGCGACCTCGCCCTGAAAGTCATGTCCGGCAAAGATGATCCGGTCGCCCTCAATCACCACCTGACCATGTTTCAACAACACGGGTTCTGCATCACTTTGTGCCAGAACCCAATCCGCCGTCAGCAGGCTGCGGCCCTGTGGTCGGGCACCCAATTCCAGATCTGCGAGGGGGTGACTGGTCATCATGGTGCTTCCACGATGCAGGTGCCGTGACGCGCGACGACCTTGCCACCCTTGACGACTAATGGACGCGCGGCACGATTGACGACGGAATGGGCAACGGTCTGCCCGTCGAGCAGTGTGAAATCAGCCTTGCAGCCGATCGCGGCGCCATAGCCTTCAAGGCGCATCACGTCGGCGCCGCCCTGCGACACGATCTCCAGCGCCAGCCGCAAATCATCGTCCGAACGAAAGCCGTTCTTCATCCCGATTACCGTTGCGCGGTGGATCATGTCGGGCTGGCCCCACGGCCCCCAGGTGTCACGAATGCCATCGCAGCCCGCGCCGACCCGCACGCCCGCCGCCACCAACCGTTTGACGGAAGGCACCGTTGCCGAGGGCGCTCCGGTCGTCAGGATCGCGATGTCCAGTTCGGCAATCTGGTCGATCAGACTGCCGACACGAAGATGATCGTTGATGCCAAGCGCGAAAGCGTGGCTGATCGCGAATTTTCCGTTCATGCCATGCGCGCGGACGCGCTCGAAAATCAGTTCCATCGTGAATGCGCCGAGATCACCCGGTTCGTGCAGATGGATGTCGACATCGCAGCCGTGCCTGTCCGCGAGTGCGAAGAGAGCGTCCAGTTGCCCCTTGGGATCACGGTCGATGCCGCAGGGATCGATGCCGCCCAGAACTTCGCACCCGTTGGACAGCGCCTCATCCAGAAGCTCGATAGTGCCGGGCATGACCATCACCCC
Organism: Paracoccus amoyensis; assembly: GCF_014490725.1. Lineage (GTDB taxonomy): Bacteria > Pseudomonadota > Alphaproteobacteria > Rhodobacterales > Rhodobacteraceae > Paracoccus > Paracoccus amoyensis. The sequence goes on along the minus strand of NZ_JACOQL010000005.1, from coordinate 230,796 downwards.
CGATTGCGGGAAGGCGACTAGCTGAATGTCGATGATGCCGCGCAGTTTCTGCCGCGTTTCCTGCACGCCCTCCACCAGACGCAGCTCGTGGACCGGGTCGATGTCGACATGGCTGCGAATGTGGCTGGCGCCATGTGCAGCCAGACCGATCGCGTGGCGCATCGATTGCCGGTGCGGGTCGATACCAATCGCCAGCCGGTTGTCGCGTTCGAAATCGATCCGGCTGCGCAGCACGGCGTCACGGTTGTTCTCGTGCCAGTCCATGCCCCAGGTGGTCTTGTCCAGATGGGTGTGCGAGTCGATCAGGCCCGGCCACAGGATCGCATTGCCGCCGTCCTCGGTCGTGATGTTCATGGGCGCGGAAAGGTTCTGGCCGATTTCGGCAATTACTCCGTCGCGGACCAGCACGTCAGTGGGCGCTTCTCCGAAGGGGCGGACGTTCTTCAGCAGCAGATCGGACATGATTACCTCAGCTTCGGGTTCAGGGCGTCTCGCAGCCAGTCGCCCAGCAGGTTCACCGAGATGACGAGCAGCGACAGTTGCAGAACTGGGAAGATCACGATCCACCACATGCCCGAGAACAGATACTGGTTGCCGACGCGGATAAGCGTGCCCAGTGACGGTTGCCCCGGCGGCATTCCGATGCCCAGGAAGGACAGGGTCGCTTCGGTAAGGATCGCCATGCCGAAGCTGAGCGTCGCAGCGACCAGAACCGGGGTGAGCGTGTTCGGCAGGATATGACGTCCCATGATTCGGCGTGCCGGCACTTTCAGCAGCCGGGCCGCCATTACATATTCCTTGCCTTTCTCGACAATCGTCTGTGCGCGCACCGTTCGGGCATATTGCACCCAACCAGAGATAGTGATGGCGAGCACCAGAACCGCTGACGCACCGATCTCGCGCAGATCAGGCGGCAGCATCTGCCGGACCACGGCTGAAACCAGAATGGCGATCAGGATCGTCGGGATCGACAGGACTACATCCCCGATCCGCATCAGGATATTGTCCACGAAGCCGCCGAAATATCCCGCCACGAGCCCCAGGCTCAGCCCTATGATCAACGAAAATGCCACGGATGCGATCCCGATCATCACCGAGGTTCGCGTGCCATAGAGCATTACCGACAACATGTCGCGGCCCTGGGTGTCGGTGCCCAGAAGATAGGGCCATTCGCTGCCATCCAGCCATATCGGCGGCAGTTCGGATTTCCACATGTCGAGTTGCGCCGGATCGTGGGGGTTCTGCGGCGCAATCAGCGGAGCCAGAAAGGCCGACAGGATCAGCACCAGGAGCACGAAGAAGGCCAGTCGTGCAGAGAGAGAATGGCTGAAGGACCACCAAAGATCGCTTTTGCGGGCACGGGACAGACGCGAGGTGCGCACGGGAATTGCATTCAGATCGGCCATGGAGGATGCCCCTATTTCGCGTCGCGCAGACGGGGGTCGATCACCGCATATGTGATGTCGACCATGGTGTTCAGGAAACGAAGATCAGGGCGACGATGCACAGATAGGCCGCCATTACCGGGATATCAATGAATGTCACCGCCTGGATGAACAGCATGCCCATGCCCGGCCACTGGAACACGGTCTCGGTGATCAGCGCGAAGGCGATCAACGTGCCGACGTTCATCGCGGTCAGTGTGACCACCGGCATCAGACAGTTGCGTAGCGCGTGACGAAAATAGATGCGATAGCGTGGAATGCCGCGGGCGCGCGCGAATTTAACGTAATCCGAGCGCATGACCTCCAGCATCTCGGCGCGGACCAGACGCATGATCAGCGTCACCTGATAAAGCGAAAGCGAGATCGACGGCAGGATCAGCGCCATCAGTCCAGACTGCGTCAGAAAGCCGGTGGACCACCAGCCCAAATCAACGACATCGCCCCGGCCGAAGGCGGGCAGCAGGCCCAGCGTGACCGAGAAGACGAGGATCAACAGGATGCCGACGACAAAGCTGGGCAGCGACACCCCGATGATCGAACCGAATTGCAGAATCTCGGAATACCATGTGCCACGCTTGATCGCGGTCAGAATGCCAAGGGGCAGCCCGATCAGCAGCGACAGCACCGTCGCCACTAGGACCAGTTCCATCGTTGCCGGGAACCGATCGGCGATCAGTCCCAGAACTTCCTGTCCGTTGCGATAGGAGATACCGAAATTGCCTTGCACGGCATTGGCAACGAAACGCGCATACTGGACCAGAAAGTTATCGTTCAGGCCCAGCCTTTCGCGCAGCAGGTCGCGGTCCGCCTGTGTCGATTGCTCGCTGGACATCATGTCCACCGGATCACCGGCGAGTTGAAAGATCAGGAAGGCCAGAAAAGAAACTGCCAGCATGACGAGCGCGGCGTTCAGTAGCTTCTTGATGATGACTACCAGCATGACCTTGACGGTCCTCCCCTCTTTTCAGGCAGCTTTTCATCTGCCTCGTTGGTTCTTCTGTCTGCCCCAAACTATCGCTCTTTCACGAAGCTTGAGATCGATCTCCTTGTTTGTCAATTATATTGTCGACAATTTTGTCGTCATAAAACCTGATCTATGCACAGAATGTCGCTTTCGGGACTGCGAAACAATGTTTCGCCCAGCAGACGAACTAGATGCTCGTTTGGACAGCAGCTTGGAAACCGCGGCTCCTCGATTTTGATTCGTCGCGTGAATTTCCCTTGGCGCGCGGAAAGGCATAGGCATTCGTTTTTGAGGTTTTCAGACCCGCACCGATCAGCGCCTCGGCCAGCTTGACTGCGACAATCACTCCGTCGATCACGGTCACGCCGGTATCGGCGGACAGTTTGCCTGCCAGATCCGACATCCCCGCGCAGCCCAGAACGACAGCCTCTGCGCCGTCCTCATCCCGCGCCTTGGCGATCTCGCCCAGCAGGACCGAGTAGGCGTGCGCGCGCTCGGATTCCAGCGACAGGACCGGCAGGTTGATGCTGCGCACCTTGCGGCAATGACGTTCCGCGCCGTAGCGGTAGACCAGATCCTCGATCGCGGGGACTGATCGCGGCAGGGTGGTGATGATCGAAAACCGTTTTGCCAGTACCATCGCCGCCTGCACGCCTGCCTGACAGATACCGATGACCGGACCGGCGGCAATCTCGCGCGCGGCATCAAGGCCGGGATCGTCGAAGCATGCGATCACCGTCGCCTCGGCTCCGTCAGCCTCCGCCTCGGCGATCTGGGCGAGCATCGAAGGTATCGACATCACCTCATCTGCATAACCCTCGATGCTCAACGGCGCGCCTATTCCCGTTTTTTCGATGATATCTGTCGACTTCAGAATGACTTGCCGCGCTGATCGCGAGGCTTGGGCCGTCATCGAGGAAGTCCCGTTCGGATTGATAAGAAGTAGGCGCATGCGGTTTCCGGTCACGAAAGAAGTTCGTCAAGCTGCGGCGCTTTCAGCTCGAACTGCTGATCGGCCACGATGTAATTGTCGGCATGGAGGCGCGCGATCGGATGGTAAATCGACGGATCGACATAGCGACCCGCCGGGTCCAGACAGTCGCCGCGGACATGCATATGCACGACTTCGCCCAGCACGATCACCCGCCGGGGATACTCGATCAGGCGATCGACACGACATTCCATCGCGCACGGGCTGGCCGGTAACCAACAGCAGTCGACCTGCACCCCGTCAGCAACCCGTTCGCCGGCGAGTTCAAGTTCATCCACATCGGTCTCGACCCCTAGGCCACAGACCAGCATGGTGCGTGAAAGGGGCATATCTACCATGTTGACGGTGAACTGGCCGCTGCGCCGGATATTGGCCACGGTGTCTTTCTCGCGGCCATCCAGTCGCGGCTGGATGCCAAGCGCAAGGATCGCCGGATCGTGCGAGAAGACGTTGAAGAAGCTCATCGGTGCCCCGTTATTCGCGCCCGATTGGTTGCGCGTAGTCACCAGCGCAACGGGGCGCGGTCCGACAAAATTGGTGAGCAGGCGATAGCGGTCCTGCGAATCGAGACAGGTAAGATCGAATTCCATGACATCCCTCGCTGACCTTCATCAGCTAATTCTTGTCGACTATATTGTCAACAATATTGAGGCCATTTGTATCTGGACCGGCGCGCTTCGGTCGCTGTATGTGGATGGCAAGGATATTTTCGGGGCGGGTGCGGCGCATGGATACACTGACTGTCGAGCAGATCGCAGAGCGGATCTGGTTGTCGATCGCGGATCGTCGACTGCGGCCCGGCACGCGACTAAAGGAAGCGGAGCTGGCCGAGGTGTTCGGCGTAAGTCGCGCGCGGATCCGTCAGGTTCTGGCCACGCTGGAGCGCGAAGGGTTGGTGGTCATCGAGAGCAACAAGGGTGCTGTTGTCGCGAAGCCCAGTGTCGCTGATGCAAAAGACATTTTTCACATTCGCGCTGCGGTCGAGCAGCGCGTTCTGGAGCGCCTTTTCACCGAACTGGATGCAACCAAGCTGGTCGAGATGTTCGAACATGTCGCGAAGGAACGGATCGCCAACCATAACAACAATCAGCGCGACATCATCAAACTCTCGGGCGGTTTTCACGTCATGCTGGCGGAAATGGCCGAGGCTGAGTTTCTGTGCGGTCTCATGCGCGATCTGGTGAGCAGGACTTCACTGATCATGGCGGCCTTTCGCGATACCAATTTGCACAACTGCGGCCCCGACGAGCATGAGCAAATCCTGTTACATCTGAAGAACCGGGATCTTGAAGCGGCCAAGCAGGCCATGGTGCATCATCTGGAGCATGTCGAAAGCGCGCTGAATTTGCTCCAAGATCGCGCACCTCCAAAAAGTTTACGCGAGGCGCTCGCTTGATGGGATCTTACAGCTGGAACCACGAGCAGTTCATGTCTTGTACACGACTGCGGCTTGGGCCTCGTCCCAGCACGCATTCATGACTGGCGGCTGGCTTTTTTTGCGCCGGACCTGCTACGCTCTGGCCCCCTAGTTGAGTCCTTGTTGATCCGCTTCCTAACGGGTTGCGGATCGAGCACGGCAGCATCGTTGTTGCCCAGTGGGCCAACGTTAATCCCGGTCGGATCGCCGTTCCGTTCGGTTCAGGTCCAAGACCGAGATGCCGAAAACTCCGGCCTCAAATGGTCCAAAATTGGTAGGCAGGGCAACGGTTTGATTTCTGGCGATTCTCATTCCACCATTCGACCGCATCAAGCGGCATTGAGCGGCACAACCTGCACGAAAACTGCAGCCAAGGGTTGAGGTGGCGTTGAGGTGAGCTTGTCTTGGTTAATCAGGCGGTGGGTTTTCAGTAGTGCAAGCGTCGGGACGGGAGATGGCGACACTTGGAGCAGCGGTGAGGATCCAAGCGCGGCCAGTTTTATTGCGCACAGCAGCGAGCGAAGGGAGTGTCCTAAACTTTGTGTATCCAGCCCGGTCCATGCGGTTTGGTATATGTTCAGTCCCCGCATCTATGGCAGATCGGGATGCTTGATCCGTTCCCACTGCTGCCCGTCGAAGCGGAAGATGTCCTTGTCGGCCACGGCCCAGATGACATCCCCGAAGGCCTGCGCAAAGAACGGCCCGCCCAACGCATATTCCGGATTGCTGTCGAGACGATTGAGCTTCGGCAGGCGCGGCTCGAACCGGCTGACGGCGTTCGATTGGAGGTCAAGCCGCCACAACCTGCCGGGGCGAACAGAGGCGGGCATCGATGAACTCGTCGCCACCGGTGATCTTGACGACGGCAGGGGCAAGGTTTTCCGGTTTGGCACCACGCCTCTTCGCTTTCACCGGCACCAATGTGATGTCGATCTCGCGACAGACGGTCGAGAACAGCATCAGCTATCACCGGATTGTCGATGAACGAATGCCAATCGTTGAAGGGACGCTGGGGTCGTCATCAATCCATGAGGACCTCTGAAGCAGTTTCAAGATCGGTCTGGGCGCGTCTGCCCGCCGTCCCCTGTGGCAACTGCGGTCACATGTCCAACAGTCCTCATCATTCGTGGCCTGACCAATTGATGCCGAATGGCGAATATCTGAACTCGGCGCTGCGTGTCGCATCTCAGAGGCAAATCTTGTCTGGCCTGATCCGTTATTCACGCGCCGATCCGCACATACCTTAACGTCCCGCGCCTCGTGACCTATACTCGACACGCGGCACAGGAAATCCGACCCGGTCCGGTGAAATGCTACCCGAAATGCTACCTCACCGACCCGAAGGACCATAAAATGCAGAAAAACCAGATGGATAAGAAAGGGTAATGGCGGACAGTGAGGGATTCGAACCCTCGAGACGGTTCCCCGCCTACACACTTTCCAGGCGTGCGCCTTCGACCACTCGGCCAACTGTCCGTGAAGGGCGGCATAACCCGCCCTGAAGTCGGGCGCAAGTCAGAGCTTGGCGATGCGCTTTTGAAGTTCCGCTAATTGGCGCCGAATTTCGGCCATGTCTTCGTCGCCTTCGGCGTCACCGGCCGATGTCGCGGGTTTTGCGGCACGTCCACGAGCAGGCTTGGGCGTGTTTTCCTCTTCCGTGGCTTCCGCCTGCCCATCGTCGGGCATCGGGCTGGTGTTGCCCGGCCAGCCACCCATCATCGCCTTGATGAACATCTGTTGCTGCCGCTGCATCGCATCGAAACCTGGAACGCGCACCATCGGGTTCGGGATCGACGCCATGTTTTCCATCAGCTTCGATTGGTTCTCGCGCAGCATTTCGAAACTGGCGGCAAGGAATTGAGGAACGACAGACTGGGCATTGGTGGTATAGCTGCGCACCAGATCGGTCAGCACGCCGATGGGCAGAACATTTTCTCCCCTGCCCTCATGTTCGGCGATGATCTGCAGCAGATACTGACGCGTCAGATCGTCACCTGATTTCAGATCGACAATCTTGACCTCACGCCCTTCGCGAATAAAGGACGAGATATCTTCCAGCGTCACATAGTCGCTTGTTTCGGTGTTATAGAGTCGCCGACTTGCGTAGCGCTTGATCAGCAGTGGCGTCGTTTCGGCGGCCATGCTTCCTCCCAGAACCAGTTCCGAAGCATGATGATTGCTGCACGCGCAAAAGGCAAAGGAAATCTAACGAGCGGATTTTCTGCAATTGCATCAGGGGCAAAGAAAAAGGGGCGGTGAACCGCCCCTTTTCCAGATAAGCTGAAATCAGCTCTTACTTCGAAGCCGTGGTGGCTTTTTTGACAGCAGCCTGGGTCTCTTTGGTTGCTTTTTCAGCAACTTTCTGAGCATCAGCAGCAATGTCTTTGCCAGCGGTCAGCATCAGGTCGACGGTGTCCATCTGAACTTTTTTCGCGATTTCAGCGAAAGCAGCCATGTGCTCTGCAGCAACTTCAGCCGAAGCCGAAGCGAAATCGGTGTAGGCTTTGGCGTAGTCCGAAGGCTCAGCCTTGGCTGCGGTCAGCTCACCCATGCGGGTGATGGTGTCTTGCGCCCAGCGAGCCGAGATTTCGGTCGAACGCTCAGCAGCGCCCAGAGCGACTTTTGCCAGCTTTTCGCCCAGAACGCCCTGCGATTTCAGAGCTTCCTGGTAGGAAGAAGTGTCAACGGGGAAGTTAGCCATCATGTCGCTGAAGGTCTTGGCGAAATCAGGGGTCTTAGCCATGGTATTGCTCCTAGTTCTTGCGACGATGGGATCGACAGGGAGGAAGAGACATTCGTCGCGTTTTGTATTTCGTAAGGACAATATGCATGCCGCAATGCAGCATTTCAAGTCTTTTTGCTGCGCTGCAGCAAAATATTTACAAACAAACGGCGAGGGAACTTCCCCCTCGCCGCCAGTAAATAAAATCAGCTGGTTAGGCCCTCACCGTCAGGCCGCACGTTCGTGAACATATGTTCCCGGCGCCTGCTCAAGCCCCTCTGACAGGTCGCGCGCGGACACTTTTCTGCCCGAACGATTCGCCAGCCATTCGCTCCAATGGGGCCACCAGCTGCCTTCGGAAAAGGTCGAGTCGTCGCGCCATTTCTGGAACCCGTTTGCATAATCCAGCCCCCCGACGTAATGACCGTATTTCTTTTTCGAGGGCGGATTAACGATACCGGCGATATGGCCGGACTCGGACAAGATGAAGGTCTTGTCCTGTGACCCCATGGCCGCAACGCCACGCCAGCAATCCTTCCACGGTGCGATATGGTCGGTCTCACAAGCGATCGCACACATCGGCAAGGTCACGTCGGACAGTCGCAGCTTATGGCCGAATATCTCGAAGCCGTCAGTGGCAAAGGCATTTTGCTGACATAGCTGGCGCAGATACTGCATCGCCATACGCCCCGGCAGGTTGGTGCTGTCGCCGTTCCAGAACAGCAGATCGAACGCCGGAGGTGTCTCACCCATCATGTAACTGCGGATCGCTGGCCCCCAGACCAGATCATTGGCACGCAAGAAGCTCATCGTGCGCGACATCAGCTGGGCACGCATCAGACCATAACGTGACACTTCTTCCGCAATGCCGTTCACAAAATCGTCCTGCAGGAAGGTCACAAACTCACCCTGATCCGAAAAATCGGTCAGCGTTGTAAACAAGGTCGCCGAATTGACCCGCGTATCGCCACGCTGTTTCAGCAGGGCAAGGGTCAGCGACAGCGTGGTGCCTGCGATACAATAGCCGACGGCATTCAGCTTTTTCTGGTCGGTTTTTTCCAGAACGACGTCCATCGCCTCAAGATAGGATGCAACGTATTCCTCCATCCCGACTTCCGAATAGCTGGCATCCGGATTTTTCCAGCTGACGACAAAGACCGTATAACCTTGGTCAACCATCCAGCGGATCAGGCTGTTTTGTGGCTTCAGGTCCAGAATGTAGAATTTATTGATCCAGGGCGGGAAAATCAGCAGGGGCAATTCATACACCTGATCGGTCGTTGGTTTGTATTGGATCAGCTCGAACATGGGGGTGCGATGAACAACGATCCCCTCGGAATTGCCGATATTCTCGCCTACGGTAAAGGCATTGCGATCAGCCAGCGACACAACCATTTCGCCGCCGCTTTGTTCGACATCGCGGACCAGGTTTTCCAGCCCCTTCACAAGGCTTTCGCCCTCGGTCGCCACGGCACGTTCCAGCGCGTCCGGATTGGTTGCCAGAAAGTTGGTGGGTGAGATCATGTCGATGATCTGGTTGGTCATCCAGTCGATGCGGCGACGCGCAACATCGTCCGACAGCTCCAGCGAATCCGCCGCATCCCGCAGCGTTTCGACATTGATCTGATACTGTCGTTTGACAAACTTGAAATAAGGATGCGTGCGCCACAGGGCGTTGGAAAAGCGCTTGTCCTTTGGCTCATCGTCCTGCGCCACATCCGGCAGATCAAATTTTCCCTTCGCCAGGGCGACTTGCGCGTTGGCGTAGTTTTTCAGTGTTTCACCCCAGAAATTCACCTGCTGTTCGATCACCCGGCTAGGCCGGTCCGTCATCGTCTTCATCCAGGCATTTGTGGCCGTCATGATGAAGTCGGGTCCGGGGCCTTCGACACCGGGGTTTGGCATGCCGCGTGATGAAAAGGCAGTCATCAGGCGCTGACTTAGCGCCTCGATCCGCTCTATGTTTTCCGCAAGACGGCGTGCTGTTGGGGCCGAGGCACCAATCTTCAGCGCCTCTTTCATGACCTGCGCGGGATCAGGTTGCTTGGGCGTTTCCGGGTGTGAGGAATCCACCCGCCCCGAGGTGACAGACGCAGCTTTTTCCAGTTGAACGGCGGGTGCCTCAACCTTTGACGGCTGCGTTTTCTGCGGCGCAGCGGCTGGTTTGGGCGCTGCTGCAGCAGCCTTGCGAGGAGTGGTTTTCGCGCGACTCGTCGCTGCTTTGGCTGCCGCTGGCTTCCTTTCGGTTTTTGCTGATTCTGCCTTGGACGCGGCAGACTTTCCTGCTGCTTTCGCTTTTGTCTGCGCAACTTTCATCTGCTTTTCAGATGTTTCGCCAGAAGCACCTTTCTCTTGCGCTTTCGTGCGCGCGCCACGTGTTGTCCTTGCCATGAACCGGCTTCCCCCCTATTAACAACCAAAATGATATGCGCAGGGCGGTCGCAGCGCAAATGGGGCTTTCATAATTATAAGAGAGGCCCACTCGCACGAAAACCGCCGCATTGCAGCGAAAGGCGCGGGCAAATGGGTAAACGTGGTTTGACTGGCATTGTTTCTTATGACGCCATGGAAACAGTCCGAAATACCAATGAATGGCTGGGTGCAACGGCGCGCGCCATCGGTTCTTACCCTGCGTTCGCCCTTACCCTTAACCCGGCTTTCAAACTGATGAGTGCGTGGGGCCGCGTGACCGAACGCAGTTTCGCTCGGATGGTTATCAAGCCCGGCTGGCGCATCCCGGCGATCCCCGGAGCCGACGGTCAGGATCACATCGTCTATATCGAGCCGGTCATGCGTCGCGCCTTTGGCGATCTGCTGCATTTCCGCGTTGCCCGTCGCGAACCGTCACAGCGCAAGGTGTTGTTGGTCGCACCGATGTCGGGCCATTATGCCACCCTTCTGCGCTCTACCGTTGTGTCATTGCTGCCCGATTGCGACGTCTATGTGACGGATTGGAACAATGCCCGCGATATCCCGGTCAGCGAAGGCAAGTTCGATGTCGAAGATTACACCAGCTATCTGGTGGACTTCATCAAGTTCCTTGGCCCTGACACCAACGTCATTGCGGTTTGTCAGCCTGCCCCGCTGGCGCTGGCCGCGACCGCTATCCTGGCAGAACATGATCCGGCGGCACAGCCGCGCACCCTGACGCTGATCGGCGGCCCGGTTGATCCCGATGCCGCCGCCACCGAAGTCACCGATTTCGGCAACCGCGTCACCATGGGTGAGCTGGAGCATCTGGTTATCCAATCGGTCGGCTTCAAATACCGTGGCGCGGGCCGCATGGTCTATCCGGGTCTGGCGCAACTTAGTTCCTTTATCGCGATGAACGCCGAAACCCATGCCCGCGCCTTTATCGACCAGATCTTTGCGGAAGCCCGTGGCGATGCGTTCGAGGGGGATAAGCACAATCAGTTCTATGATGAATATCTGGCCGTCATGGACATGACCGCCGAATTCTACCTGTCCACGGTCGAGCGTATCTTCAAGAATGCCGAAATCGCGCAGAACCGCTTTACCGTGAATGGCAATCCCGTCGACATCACCAAGATCACAGATGTTGCCGTCATGACCGTTGAAGGCGCAAATGATGACATTTCCGCCCCCGGCCAATGCGTTGCGGCACTGGAAATGTGCAGCGGCGTGCCTGCGGAAAAGAAGGTTCAGCATCTTGAACCCGGCGCTGGTCACTATGGCATTTTCGCGGGCAAGTCGTGGCGGTTGAATATCCGCCCGCTGGTGCTGGACTTCATCGATGAGAACGCCGGCCCCGCCCAGACCGAAGCCCCACGCAAACGCCGGACCCGTGGCGGCGACTGTGCCGTGGCAAACGACACATTGGCAAATAACGGCAAGATCGCCGTCTGACCGGAACTCTGGTTCCTGATCCGCGTTTGATCCTCACACCCTTGAATGTGAGGAGACTTAGATGTCGGACCATAAAGAAACGTTCTGGGATCGGCTTGAAGATATCAATGCCGGGATGCTGGGGCTTAACGCCACCGCACGCTTCCTGCCGATGTCGCATTACGCCGATGACGACACCAACACGCTGTGGTTCATCACCGCCAAGGGAACCGATTTGGTCAAAGCCCTGCAAAGCGGGCCGCAGGACGGCACATATATCGTCAGCAGCGAAAAGAAGGGGCTTTACGCCCGGATCGCGGGCCGATTGTCTCTGTCCGATGACAAGGAACAGCTGGATGAGCTGTGGAATACCGTCGCCTCAAGCTGGTTCGAAGACGGGCCGCAAGATCCCGATGTGCAACTGGTCCGCATGGATTTGACCGATGCCGAGGTCTGGGCGACCGAAGGCAGCCTGTCGTTCCTGTACGAAATCGCGAAGTCAAAGGTGACAGGATCGAAGCCCGATATGGGCGATCATTTTTCTTTGACGTTCTGAGCGGGCGTCTTGCTGATCCAGTCTGATATCGCCTGCGTCAATATCTGATTCATCGCCGGGGACAGCGCGTCACCGGCGATGACATGGGCGTCCGGGTCATCCCGCGGCCCCGGTTCGACGATCAGCGTCTGGACCTGACCGCCCCAGCTGTCGGCGATATACTGGCTGACGCGATGATCGACGATCCTGTCCCTGTCCGACCAGATAAACAGCGCTGGCACCTTGGCGTCGATAAAATCACCGCGCTGGATTTGCGCGTTCAGCGCAGCAACCGGCAGCGTTGCCGCGACAGGATAACAATGGGTCCACAAAGCTGCGTGCAGATCGTTGCGCGGCTTGAAACAGCGCTCGGGATCGCCCAAGACTGCCAAAACCTGACGCAGCCATGGCAGCCGCAGCGCCCATGCCCACTTGTTCCGCATCCTGAAATTCGGCGACAACAGGATTGCGGCGTCGAACTTGGTTGAAAGCTGCGGATCTCGCGCGGCTTCGGCCACCAATGCCGCACCGGTGGACATGCCCAGAACGACAACCTTGCGCCCCATCTGCCGCGCATAAAACAACGCCTGCGCCAGATCACGCCACCAATCCTGTGCCCGCGCTTGTGCCAAGGCCTGCCCGTCCTGCCCATGCCCGGTCAGGCGAATGGCCAGCAGGTTTGCCCCCAAGCTGCGTGCCAGATCTTCGGGCAGCGGTCGCAACTCGCCGGGGCTGGCTGAAAAGCCGTGAACATAGACGATGGCAACATCTGCCTGCCTCCCCGGCCCTTCCGCCCATCGCAGATAGGACGCAACCTCGGCCCTGATCCCCCGCTCTCTTTGCGCCAGCCATTCATCAGGCGTCGTCGGCAGATCCATCGTCACATGCCCAAGCCGCACCCGCTCTCGCGGTCCCAAGGCAATGACTGCGCCTGCGACAAGGATGAACCCAAGGGCGATTCTACCCCAGAACATCTTCGACAGCCGTCGAAATCAGCGCCAGACATTCAGGCGTCGAAAACCGATGATCCGCCCCTTTGACAAGGGTCAGGCGGATATCATCGCCCGTGGCGTGATCCAACAGATCCAGCGCCCATTGCATCGGCACGTCGTCATCCGCTGTTCCCTGCAAAAACCGCGTGGGGAACGGCAATGGCAACGGTTCCGTCATCACCAGCTGTTCGCGGCCATCCTCGATCAACTGGCGGGTAATGACATAAGGATCGTCACTATAGTCGCTGGGCAATTCAAGACGGCCGCTCTGAAGCAATGTCTTGCGCTGGTCTTCGCTGAAACTTGGCCAAAACCCCTGCTCTGTAAAGTCCGGCGCGGCGGCGATTGTCACCAACCCGGCGACCCGCTGCGGCATCGACCGCGCCAGCAGCAGACTGATCCAACCGCCCATCGACGATCCGACCAGAATCTGCGGGCCATCTGTCTGCGCTTCGATAATCGCCCGCGCATCTTCAGCCCAGTCGCCGATGCAGCCATCCTCGAACTGGCCGCTGCTGTCGCCATGGCCGGAATAGTCAAAGCGCAGAAAGGCGCGGCCTGTCCGTTGCGCCCATTCCTCCAGATAAAGTGCCTTGGTGCCGGTCATGTCCGACTTGAACCCGCCAAGGAAAACCACGCCCGGCCCCTTGCCCGGTGTGCTGTGAAAGGCGATGCGCCTGCCCGCCGATGTTTCCAGATAGTCGCTCATTCGCCGCTCCTGCGTCATATGTCTTGCGGCCCTTTGGCAGGCCAGATGCTGCCCCCTATCTTGACAGTTTTCGCGTCGGGGTCCATGTCACCGCCAACATAACCCGCAACCGGGCGTTCCGTGGGCGCCAAACCGACGAGGAGAACTTCATGTCCCAGATCTCTTTGACCTTCCCCGATGGCAATTCGCGCGACTATCCCGCCGGCATTACCGCGGCCGAGGTCGCCGAAAGCATTGCCCCCAGCCTTGCCAAGCGTGCTATCTCGGCCTCGCTGGATGGTCGTCATATCGACCTGCAATGGCCGATCAATGACAACGGGACCATCGCAATCAATACGATGAAGGACGAGGGTCCGGCGCTGGAGCTGATCCGTCACGATTTCGCCCATGTCATGGCCCGCGCGGTGCAGGAAATCTGGCCCGATGTGAAAGTCACCATCGGTCCGGTTCGCGACAAGGGCTGGTTCTATGACTTTGACCGGGCCGAGCCATTTACCCCCGAAGATCTGGGCGCAATCGAGGCGCAGATGAAAGAGATCATCGCCGCGCGTGATCCCGTTCGCACCGAAGTCTGGGATCGCGACCGCGCCATCGCCTTTTACACCGAAAAAAATGAGCCGTTTAAGGTAGAGTTGATCAACCGCATTCCCGAAGGCGAAGACCTGCGGATGTATTGGCATGGCGACTGGCAGGATCTTTGCCGTGGTCCACATCTGCAAAATACCGGTCAGCTGCCCGCGGACGCCTTCAAGCTGACGCATGTCGCGGGCGCCTATTGGCTGGGCGACAGCTCTCGTCCGATGCTGCAACGGATTTATGGCGTGGCCTTCCGCAATCGGGACGACCTGAAGGCCCATATGCACATGCTGGAAGAGGCTGCCAAGCGCGACCACCGCAAGCTGGGCCGTGAAATGGATCTGTTCCACATGCAGGAAGAAGCTCCGGGCCAGGTCTTCTGGCACCCGAATGGCTGGAACATCTATATCGCCCTGCAGGACTATATGCGCCGCCGCCAGCGTGCGGGGGGTTATGTCGAAGTGAACACGCCACAGGTGGTCAGCCGCAAATTGTGGGAGGAATCCGGCCACTGGGAAAACTATCAGGAACACATGTTCATTGTCGAAGTGGACGAAGAACATGCACGTGAAAAAACCGTCAATGCCCTGAAGCCGATGAACTGCCCCTGCCATGTGCAGGTCTTCAATGTCGGGCTGAAATCCTATCGCGATCTGCCTTTGCGCATGGCCGAGTTTGGATCCTGCAACCGCTATGAACCCTCGGGCGCGCTGCATGGCATCATGCGTGTGCGCGGATTTACGCAGGATGACGCCCATATTTTCTGCACCGAGGCACAGATCGAGGCGGAATCGCGGCGCTTCATCGATTTCCTGTCGCGCACCTATTCCGATCTTGGTTTCGACAGTTGGCGGATCAAACTGTCCACGCGCCCTGAAAAGCGGATCGGGAGCGAGGAAAGCTGGGACCACGCAGAAGCCGCGCTGGCCAATGCTGTCACCGCCACCGGCCATACCTACGAGGTATTCGAGGGCGAAGGCGCGTTCTATGGGCCAAAGCTGGAATTCGTGCTGACCGACGCGATCGGTCGCGACTGGCAATGCGGCACCTTGCAGGTCGATCCCAACCTGCCCGAGCGTCTGGACGCCAATTATATCGGCGAAGACGGCGCCAAGCATCGCCCGATCATGCTGCACCGCGCGACCCTTGGCAGTTTCGAGCGGTTCATCGGCATGCTGATCGAAAACTATGCTGGCAAACTGCCCTTCTGGCTGGCGCCGCGTCAGGTCGTCGTTGCCTCGATCGTGTCGGACGCGGATGATTACGTCCGGGAAATTGTTGAAGCTTTGAAACGGGCCGGTATACGTGCCGAGGCCGATATACGTAACGAAAAGATCAACTATAAAGTTCGCGAACACTCGCTTACCAAGGTGCCAGCCATTTTGGCGATTGGTATGAAAGAAGTTGAAGAACGGACTGTTTCGATCCGTCGCCTTGATCAACAAGGCAGCCGGACGGTGCCGTTGGACGAAGCTATCGCCTCCTTGACGGCGGAAGCTACGCCACCCGATCTGCGCTAAAAAGCGCCGACATCGCAATGCCTTACGCTCCAAAAATGATTTTGGGGCGTTTCGCGCTTGCGTTTCCGCATGATTCGTTCATCATCTCGAATGCGTGAGCGAATGACTTTCTACCGCCTCCCTTTCGATGGGCAGCCGGATTACCGAAAGCTGGCTGCACGGCTTGGCGCAATCCTGCGTCGGGATGATTTGAAGGAGAGAACGGTTATGGCGACCGGAACGGTTAAATGGTTCAACGCCACCAAAGGCTTTGGCTTTATTGCCCCCGATGACGGTGGAAAAGACATCTTCGTGCACATCTCGGCGGTTGAACGCGCCGGGCTGACGGGTTTGAAAGACAACCAGAAGATCGAATACGAACTGCAGTCGGGTCGTGATGGTCGCGCTTCGGCCAGTGATCTGAAGCTGCTCTGATAAATCTTGAATGCTTTCTAGACGGCCCTTTCAGGGGCCGTTTTTTATTGCCTGTCAGCCAAATCAGGCGCGAATTCATTATCTGCCTCAGGACGCGCCGGCACGGTTGCGCACGACCCTCTGCTTCTGAAATACATGGTTCGACCATCTGTTGCGGAGGATCGCAATGAACCTGGCTGAACATGTCTTGCGCGCGGGGCAGGCACATCCCGACAAACTTGCCCTGTCTGTGCTCAGCCCGACCAAGGCAGAATGCTGGTCCTATGCGCAATTGATCGCCGCCGTGCGCGGGACGGCGACAGGATTGCTGCAAGCCGGCCTGAATCCCGGTGATCGTCTATTGATGCGGTTGGGCAATACGCCCGCGTTTCCGATTGCCTATCTGGGCGCCATCACGGCAGGGATCATTCCGATCCCAACCTCGGCCATGCTGACCGAGAGTGAGATCACCAAGCTGGCGGAGCAGACCGATCCGGCGATGATCATAGCCGGACCGAATATCGCCCTGCCCCGGCATTCGGCGGCGATCCTGACCGAGGCTGAACTGGCAGAGTTCGCAGACCTGCCCCCCGCAGAGTTCGATCAGGGTGACCCGGACCGATTGGCCTATATCATTTATACGTCGGGAAGCTCTGGCCAACCACGCGCCGTCATGCACGCCCATCGCGCGATTCTGGCCCGACAGATGATGTTTGACGGCTGGTATGGGCTGCAAAGCAGTGATCGGATGATGCATGCAGGGGCGTTTAACTGGACCTTTACGCTGGGCACTGGCCTGATGGACCCGTGGACCGTGGGCGCGACCGCGCTGATCCCGGCCGAGGGCACCGCGATTGAGCAAATCCCGCTGCTGGCGTCGCGCCATGGTGCAACCATCCTTGCGGGCGCTCCGGGTATTTTTCGCAGGTTGTTGCGCAGCGATTGGAAGCCCGTCGCGTCTTTGCGGCACGGGCTGGCGGCGGGCGAGCGTCTTGACCCCGGACTTCGTGCAGCCTGGCAGGCCCGCACCGGCACCGACCTGCATGAAGCAATGGGTGCGTCGGAGATATCGACGTTTCTGTCCGGCAATCCTGATCGCCCGGCCCCACCCGGAACGGCCGGTTTTCCGCAGCCGGGCCGCAATATCGCCATCTTGGACGACACCGGCCAGCCCCTGCCCCCCGGGCATTCCGGTGCACTTGCCGTGCACCGCAGTGATCCCGGTCTGTTTCTGGGCTATCTGGACCAACCTCAGGAAACGGCCGCCCGAATGCGGGGCGACTGGTTCATGACGGGCGATCACGCAATTGCCGATGAGAGGGGGGCAATCACCTTGCTGGGCCGCGCTGATGACATCATGAACGCGGGGGGCTTTCGCGTGGCCCCGTCAGAGGTTGAAGAGGTGTTGGCCACCCATCCCGAAGCCGGAGATGTGGCGGTGACCGAACTGTCGGTCGGCCCCGGCATTTCGATCATCGCGGCCTTCTGGACGGGCAATGCCCCCGCCAGTGACCTTAGCAAGCTGGCAGATGCCAAAATCGCGCGATACAAGCAGCCCCGTGAATATATTCATCTGGACACCCTGCCCCGCACCGCGACCGGCAAAATCAATCGCCGCGCCTTGCGTGACCTACATTCCATGAAAGAGCCGTCATGACCCGTCTGGATATTTTTGCCGATCCGGTTTGTCCCTGGTGCCTTATCGGCAAGGTTGAATTGGATCGTGCGTTGGAAACCCGCCCGAACCATCCGTTCGAGATCACCTGGCACCCGTTCCGGCTGAATCCGGAAATGCCACCCGGTGGTATGGACAGGATTGACTATCTGCACTCCAAACTTGGCCCAAAGGCGGAAGAGGCATCCCGTGCCGTCGCAGAACGCGCGGCAACGCTGGGCCTTGAACTGAACCCGTCGCCGCGAGAGCCCGATACCACCGACGCCCATCGCCTGACGTATTGGGCAGGACTGGAAGGCGTGCAAAGCCGTGTGATGTCCGGTCTGATGCGTGCCCATTGGCAAGAGGCCCGCGACATCAGTGACCCGGCTGAACTGGTCAAGATCGCGCAAGCCGAGGATATGGATGGCGACATGGTTCGAAAACTGCTGGCAAGCGATGCCGACCGTGACGAAATTCTACGTCGTGAAAGGCATGCACGCGAACGGGGCATCCACTCGGTTCCTACGTTTATCGTGGGGGATCAGCATGTGGTCACCGGCGCGCAGCCGGCCATGCTGTGGCAAAGCGTTATCGACGAATTGTCAGGCGACACCAAAGGATAGATCGCCTTCTTCTTGCATAGAGTGCAAGTTTGGCCTAAGGGCATCGGATAACCGATAGGTGCCCCCATGAACGCAACTTCGACAACGCAGCGACGGCTGCCGTTACCTGAATTCATCGCGCTGCTGGCATTTTTGTCTGCCTCGGTCGCGTTTTCGATTGATGCAATGCTACCGGCGTTGCCAGAGATCGCGGCAAGGATGAGCCCGGATAACGTCAACCGGGCACAGCTGATCCTGACCGCTTTTGTATCCGGCTTGGGCGTGGGCACCCTGTTTGCCGGGCCGATTTCTGACGCCATCGGACGCAAACCGACCATCACAATCGGCTTCATCATTTTTGGACTGGCCGCAGCCTCGACCATATTTGCGGATTCGTTGGAATTTCTGCTGATCGCGCGGTTCATTCAGGGCCTTGGCGCTGCTGGCCCTCGCATCGCGTCACTTGCACTTGTGCGTGACCTTTATGCGGGCCGGGAAATGGCGCGGATCACCAGCTTCGTCATGATGGTTTTCATCATCGTGCCGGCCATGGCGCCGCTTATCGGATCCGGCATCATCGCCTTGTCAGGCTGGCATGGTGTGTTCATGGCATTCGTACTGTTTGCCATCGCGGGCTCTGCCTGGCTCAATATCCGGCAGGCCGAGACCCTGCCGCCCGAAAGGCGCAGCCCGCTGCGCCTGCGCCCCTTGGTGAGCGCCGCGAAAGAGGTGCTGCGTGATAGGCAGGTCATCATGTGCACCCTGATCCTCGCCCTTGGTTTTGGTCAGATGTTCGCGCTTCTGTCCTCGGCCCAGCAATTGTTTGGTGAGGCTTATGGCAAAGGTGACAGTTTCCCCGCATGGTTCGCGCTGATGGCCCTGCTGTCGGGCGCTGGCACGCTGCTGAATGCGACATTCGTCATGCGTTTCGGCATGCGGAGGATCGCGAAATGGGCCTATATCATGCAGACCTGCGTGTCATCGGTCGTCCTGGTCCTGATGCTGACCGGGATTCTGCCGGATGCGCTGAAGTTCCCGGTCTTCTTCATCTGGGCAGTCAGCGTCTTTTTCATGGCAGGTGTGACCTTTGGCAATCTGAACGCGCTGGCGCTGCAAAACATGGGCAAACATGCCGGCATGACAGCCTCGCTTGTCTCTGCCATTTCGACGGTTCTGGCCATGACAATCGCCATGCCGGTTGGCCAACTTTACAACGGAACGGCCTTGCCGGTAGTTACCGCAACGCTGTGCTGTTCGGCGCTGGCATGGTTTCTGATGCGCTATCTGCGGGACTAAGGGCCGAATGCGCTTGACACCCAGATCATCCCGTCTATAAGCGCGCACTTCATTGGTGTTGGTGGCCCCAGCAATGGGAACCCTGTCAGGCGCAAGCCAAAGGACAACGCCCTTCGACAATTTTTAGAAGGAGATCAGCCGTGACCAAACGCACGTCTGCCAAGTACAAAATCGACCGCCGCATGGGCGAAAACATCTGGGGCCGCGCCAAATCCCCGGTAAACCGCCGCGAATACGGCCCCGGCCAGCACGGCCAGCGCCGCAAGGGCAAGCTGTCGGACTTCGGCACCCAGTTGCGCGCCAAGCAGAAGCTGAAAGGCTACTACGGCGACCTGACCGAAAAACAGTTCCGCCGCATCTACGCCGAAGCCGAGCGTGTCAAAGGTGATACCGGTGAAAACCTGGTGGGTCTGCTGGAGCGCCGTCTGGACGCCGTTGTTTACCGCGCCAAGTTCGTTCCGACCATCTTCGCAGCCCGTCAGTTCGTGAACCACGGCCATGTCGAAGTGAACGGCAAGCGCGTGAACATCGCATCTTACCGCGTCAAGGAAGGCGATGTCATCTCGATCCGCGAGCGTTCGCGTCAGCTGGCCATCGTTCTGGAATCGGTCGCCCTGACCGAGCGCGACGTGCCGGATTATCTGGAAGTTGACCACAACAAAATGACCGCGACTTTCGTTCGCACCCCGACCTTGGGCGATGTGCCCTACCCGGTCGTGATGGAACCGAACCTGGTTGTCGAATTCTACGCGAAGAACTGATCTTCGCCGAATATTCCGCAAAGGCCGTCCCTTGGGGCGGCCTTTTGCATTTGGGCGTTCAAATCCCTTGCGCCGCGCGGCCCGCTGACTGACAATAAATCTGACGCCCCCCTTGTCAGCCACCCTTGTCAAAGGACAGTATGGCCATGCGCGATATCTCATTCGGGTCCGTCAATCTGCTGAACCTGCAACTGCCCGGCCGACCGGTTTATACTGACAGCGATGGCTGGCCGCCCGAGGTTTATGACCGCAAGATCGGATTTACCGCTGGCATCCTGTCGCGCCTGAACGCAGATCTGTTCGGCTTTCAGGAATTATGGGCGCCCGAGGCATTGCAGCAGGCGATGGATGCGGCGGGGATGGAAGAAAGCCATCTGCTGCTGTCACCGCCCGGACATGCGGGAACCTCGATCACCTGCGCAGGTGCGATCCGTCGTGAGATGCTGGTAGGGGAACCGGAGTGGATCGTCGAGTTCCCCCCCGAACTGGAGCTGCGATCAACGGGTGACGATCCCCAGCAGGCCGATATCAGCGTGTCGCTGAACAGTTTTTCGCGTCCGGTCCTGCATGTGCAATTGCAACCTGATCCCCGGACGCCGGTCATCCACGCCTTTGTCTGCCATTTCAAATCGCGCCGTCCGACCCAGATCTGGACCGAGCGGGCGTGGTATAGCGCCGCCACCCATTCCGACCACCGCACGGCCATGGGCTACGCCCTGTCCACCATCCGCCGCACGGCCGAGGCCACGGCGTTGCGCATCATGGTGACCAAGATCCTCAAGCGCAGCGAAACCCCCGTCGTGCTGATTGGCGATATGAACGACGGCAAGGACTCGAACACGCTGAACATCCTGACCGAACAGCCGCGCTATCTGACCACGCTGGCCACGGGCGGGGGCGATAACGCGCTGTATACCGCGCAGGTGTTGCAGGAATACCGATCCACCCGCGACGTGTATTACACCCACGTCTTTCAGGATGAGCGGGAAAGCCTGGACCACATCCTTGTCAGCGAACAGTTCTATGACAATTCACGCCGCAGGCTGTGGCGCTTTGACGATATGCTGGTGCTGAACGATCACCTGAACTGGGACGACCACAAGGACACCGGCACCACCGATCACGGGGCCATTCTGGCGCGCTTCAAATGGCAGCCTGCCCAGCAAGGCATCGTTTGACCCTTTCCATGCTTGCCCCAGCGGAATAAACCAGCGCCAACAAAGGAATGGCGCATGACACGGATCACCCCAAAGCCCGGCATCATGGAAATTGACCTTTACGTCAGCGGCGAAAGCAAGCTGGCGGGTCATGATGACGTCTTGAAGCTATCGTCGAATGAAAATCCCCTGGGATGCAGCCCCCTTGCTGCCAGGGCCTTTGCCGAAGCGGCGGGTCATTTGCACCGCTATCCCTCGACCGATCATGCAGAACTGCGTCGGGCCATCGCGGATGTGCATGACCTTGACGCCGACCGCATCATTTGCGGCGTAGGCTCGGATGAGATTTTGCAATTCGTGACCTATGCCTATGCCGGTCAGGGCGACGAGATCATCACGACCGAGCATGGTTTTTCCATGTATCCGATCCTTGCCCATATGGTTGGCGCGGTGCCCGTCACCGTCGCCGAAAAGGATCGGCGGATTGATGTCGATGCCATTCTGGCTGCGGTGACGGGCCGGACGCGCGTGGTCTTTATCGCCAACCCCGCCAATCCAACCGGCACCATGTTGTCGAGCGATGAGTTGCAGCGGTTGGCCAGCGGGCTGCCCGCACGTGTCGTGCTGGTCCATGATGGCGCCTATACCGAATTTGCAGCGGGCTTCGATGGCGGCAAATCGCTGGTCGATCAATATCCGAATGTCGTGATGACCCGGACGTTTTCCAAGATCCACGGGCTGGGCGGATTGCGCATTGGCTGGGGCTATGCGCAGCGCGAGGTTATCGACGTGCTGAATCGCCTGCGTCAGCCGTTCAACCTGTCGAACGCGCAGATCGCCGCCGCCTCGGCCGCGATCCGCGACATCGCATTCACCGAACATTGCGCCACGTTGAACGCGCAACTGCGCGACCGGTTACGCAATTCCCTGATCCAGATGGGCATTGCCTGCGACGAAAGTTTCGCCAACTTCGTGCTGGCGCGGTTCGCCGACGCGGATGAGGCCGCTGCCGCCGATGCCGCCTTGCGTGCCGAAGGTATTCTGGTGCGGCGCGTCACCGGCTATGGCTTTCCGGCGGCGCTACGGATCACCGTCGGCGATGAAGATGGCGTCAGCCGCGTTCTGGACTGCCTTGGCCGCTTCATGCAGGACCGGAGATCGCAATGAGCGTGATCTATGATCGCGTGGCCCTGATCGGGCTGGGCCTGATCGCGGGGTCGATGGCGCATGCCATGCGCCAAAACGGCCTGGCGGGAGAGATCGTCGGCTATGCCCGCAGCGCGGAAACGCGGCAGACCGCACGTGACATTGGTTTGTGCGATGTCGTTTATGATGATGTCACCGATGCCGTCAAAGACACCGATCTGGTCGTTCTGGCCGTGCCTGTGGGCGCCATGGGCCAGGTTGCCGCCGAAATCGCCCCATTTCTGAAACCGGGCGCAACGGTGACAGATGTGGGGTCCGTCAAGCAATCCGTGATCGAGGCCGTCGCGCCCCATATTCCCGACGGCGTGCATTTCATCCCCGGACACCCGCTTGCGGGCACCGAACATTCCGGCCCGACATCCGGCTTTGCAACGCTGTTCCGCAACCGCTGGTGGCTGCTGACGCCGTTGCCCGGCTCGGACGAACTGGCAGTGCAGCGGTTGACGGATCTGATTCTTGCCATGGGCGCCAAGACCGACCGGATGGAGCCTGCCCATCACGATCTGGTTCTGGCCGTGACCAGTCACGCCCCGCACCTGATCGCCTATACGATGGTCGGCGTGGCCGATCACTTGCGCCGCGTGACAGATGAGGAAGTGATCCAGTATTCCGCCGCCGGTTTTCGCGACTTCACCCGGATCGCGGCCAGCGACCCGACCATGTGGCGCGATGTATTCCTGCACAACAAGGAAGCGACGCTGGACATCCTTGGCCGCTTTACCGAGGAACTGTTCATGCTGCAGCGCGCCATCCGCATGGGCGATGGTCAGCAATTGCACGATTATTTCACCCGCACCCGCGCCATTCGCCGTGGCATCATCGAGGCGGGACAGGATACCAACGCCCCCGATTTCGGGCGCGTCTCCGAAGGTGCCACAAAACCCTGACGGCCTGACCCTTATGGCGGCCAGGCATCGCGGGGCACTTTCATCCCCCACGATCCTGCCCTAACTTCTGCAGAAGAAAGGGTTTGCTCAGAATGCACACGGTTCACTGGGTCTTTGGTTACGGTTCCCTGATGTGGGATCCCGGGTTTCAACCGGCGGAAACGGTCAAGGCCCGGCTGCACGGATATGCCCGCAGCTTCTGCCTTCGCTCGACCTATTACCGTGGGACAGAAACCACACCCGGGCTTGTCCTTGGGCTGGACCAGAACGGCGATGCTGACTGCAGCGGTCTGGCCATGCGCATCGCCCCGGACGAACACGATGAGGTCATGGCCTATTTGCATGCCCGCGAAATGTCGACCGAGGCATATATCGAAACAGTCGTCACCTTGGCGCTGGAAGACGGCCGCAAGGTTGAAGCCCTGACCTATACCATGCGCAAAGACCATGACCATTATGCGTGCAATCTCAGCATCGCAGACCAAGCGCGCATCATCGCAACGGCGCAGGGCAGACGCGGACCGAATGCTGACTATCTGTTCAACACGGCAAAACATCTGACCGAAATCGGGCTGGCAGACAGCGGCATGGATCAGCTTTCATTGGAAGTTCGCAGACTTCTTGACGCTTTGAACGCGCCGCAAGCAGACTAACCTTTCGGTTACTTGGCAAGTGATCTTCTGGCACCTATTCTGCCCGCAAAAGACCTGATGGGCAGAGGGACCGAAGCAGTTGACCGATCCAACCAGCAGTCAAGATCCGGGTGATCGCCCGTCAGTCACGGCAAAAACACGACGCATCACCGCAAGCCGCCCCCCGACAGCACTGACCGCGCAGCCGCATTTCTCGCAGCCGGTCAGACAGATCGTGATGATGCTGACGCTGTTGGCCATGGTGTTGATTGGCGTCTCGATCGCCTATGGGCGCATCCTGCCGATCTTCATGGCGAACCGCTGGCTGAATGGTCTGATCGTGGCGGTGTTTGCCGCCGGTGTGTTGACCTGTTTCTGGCAGGTTGCACAGTTGGTCCGTTCGGTCAGCTGGATCGAACATTTCGCGTCCCATCGGAAAAATGCCATCGAGCGTGGCGTTTCGCCACGATCGCAGGTGGATGATGGAAATGCCGCGCCTCGCCTGCTGGCCCCTCTGGCGGCCATGCTGGGGTCGCGTGGGCCGGTTGGCGGGTCAATCTCGACCGGGTCAGCACGCTCGATCCTGGATTCCGTCGCGCAGCGGATAGATGAGCTTCGCGACATCACAAGATATCTGACCAACCTGCTGATTTTTCTTGGCCTTCTGGGGACGTTCTACGGTCTGGCCGTCACCATTCCCGCCATCGTCGAAACCATCCGCGCCTTGACGCCAGAAGAAGGCGAAACCGGCGTGCAGGTCTTTGAAAAGCTGATGGGTGGGTTGGAATCGCAGCTTGGCGGCATGGCGACGGCGTTTTCGTCGTCATTGCTGGGTCTTTCAGGATCGCTGGTCGTGGGTCTGCTAGAGCTGTTCGTGACGCATGGGCAGAACCGCTTTTACCGCGAACTGGAAGAGTGGATGTCCGGCTTTACCAGTGTCAGCCTTGCCGATGAAACCGGCGGCGATCTGGATCACGCCGCGATGGCAGGTTTTCTGGAACAGATGGCCGCACAGATGGTGCGGCTGCAACAATACCACGCCGAACGCGATGCCGCGCGCGACGATTCAGCCGCGCTGGCGGATGAGCGTATCATTATCATGGCCGAAGCGTTGGAGGCCATGGTTCAGCGAACCCAGGCAGAGCGTGAAGCGTCGCTGGCTCAAGTCGCGGCGCTTAACGACACGATGAACAGGCTTGTCGAAGGGCAGAACCACATGATCGCACTGGGACAGCAGGCAGGAACCCGTCCCGCGCCGCCTGATCTTTCAGGGGTCGAGGATGCCCTGCACCGCCTGACCGTCGATCTGGGCAAAGGGCGCGATGAGATGTTGTCGGACCTGCGCACCGACCTGCTGGTGCTGACGCGCGCCGTGCGGGCGGCACGGTTCAACGATCCGTTCCGCGATGATCTTCTGCCCGAAACGCCGGTCGGACGGGGAAGGTCTTAAGCAATGGCGTTATCACGGGGATCGGGAAATCGTTTTTCGTCGAGCATCTGGCCCGGCTATGTCGATGCCATGACCACGCTGTTGATGGTTTTGATGTTCGTTCTGACGATCTTCATGGTCGCGCAGTTCGTGCTGCGCGATCAACTGGATACGCAGGATGACACGATTGCCGATCAAGGGCTGCAATTGTCGCAACAGGACCGGCAGTTGCAGGATCTGGGTCAGCAGATCGCCTCGCTTGGGAAGGCACTAAGGGCGTCCGAGGATCGCGAAACCGACCTGCAAAGCCAGGTTGATGGGCAAACCACCCGCGCCCAGACTGCCGAAGCAGAGGCGCGGGAACGGGCCGCGCGCATCACTCGCCTGAACACGCAGCTTCAAAGCGCCCAGGGCGATCTTTCGCAGGCCCGCACCCAATTGACCGATTTTGAGGCGCAGGTTGCCGCGCTGATGGCCGCCCGGGCAGCCGATCTGGCACAAGCGGCGACTGACCGGCAAACACTATCGGCCCGTATCGCCGCCGAACAGAACCGCGCATCCGTGGCAGAATTGGCGGTCGCCGCTGCCCGTCACGAAATCAGCGCCGAACAGGAACAGGCGCGTCTTGCTGCAGCACGGCGCGAGGCAATGGAGCAGTTGATCGCCGACCTGCGCCGCCGCAATGAAGCCGCAGAAGCGCAAACGGATCGATTGCAATCGCAACTGACGGAAGCCGATACCGCCCGGTTGACGGATTCCGAAGCGACAGCCGTGTTGCGCAAGCGGTTAGAGCAAGCTGATTCCGAACTGACCGCCATGACCCTGTCGCTTGAGGAAAGCCGCAAGCGGGCCGAAGAAACGCTGACCCTTCTGGCCGCGGCACAGGCCGCACGCGATAATGCCAGTGATGAGGCCGCACGGAATTTGTCGGAAGCGGAACGGCAGGCGGCCTTGCTGGCCAAGGCGGAAGAGGCACTGGCCGATCAGGAAAACCTGTCTGGCGATGGCGAACGGCGGGTGGCGCTGCTGAATGAACAGGTGTCGTCCCTGACGGCGCAACTGGGCAGTTTGCAGGCACTGCTGGACGCGGCAGGTGATGAACAACAGCAGGCCGAATTGCGCGTCTCGGACCTGGGGCAGCAGTTGAATGCGGCCCTTCTGCGTGCGGCCGAAGAAAAAGACCGCCGACTGACGCTTGAAGAAGAAGCTCGGATCAAGGCCGAGGAAGAAGCCCGTGATCTGGCACGCTACCGGTCCGAATTCTTCGGCCGCTTGTCACAGATCCTGCAAGGGCGTCAGGGCGTTCAGGTCGTGGGCGACCGTTTCGTGTTCCAGTCAGAGGTGCTGTTCGCGCCGGGCGCGGCAACCCTGTCCGATGCGGGCCATGATCAGGTTGCGGGCGTCGTGGAAATGCTGACTGACATCGCTGACGAAATCCCGTCCGAGATCGACTGGATCATCCGTGTCGATGGCCATACCGACAGCACGCCGCTGTCCGGGACCGGGCGTTATCGCGACAACTGGGAACTTAGTCAGGCACGCGCCTTGGCCGTGGTGCGTTACATGGTCGATGAGCTTGGCTTTCCGGCCAACCGCGTCGCCGCAGCGGGCTTTGGCGATACCCGCCCGGTGGCCGAAGGGCGCTCTGCCGAGGCGCTGGCACAGAACCGCCGGATCGAATTGAAACTGACCGAGCGTTGAAAAGGGCGCGTCCGGCGCCCTTCTCGTGTCCTGTTCAAAGACGGTGTGTTCGCTGACGTTCCCTTGTGACGGCGTCATCGGCGTCGGCCCTCTGATGATCATCACGTCTGGCCGGCTGGCCCGCCTGCTCAGACCCGCGCAACACCGAACGAAGCTGCTCGGCGGCAAGGACAAATTCGCTGACGATCCCGGTTGCCTGCGTCGCCACACTGCGAAAGCCCTGAAAGGCACTGGCAAGTGATTTTGTCACCCCATCCAGCCCCGACGACAAACTGCTGGCCGTTTCGGTCAGGTCTTGCGCGAAGTTACGTTTCGGCTTGCGACGGCGGCGTGATGCAGCAACGCGCAGACGCGCGGCATCTTCCTCATCGGCGCGGGCCCGGGCACGAACACGGCGTCGCATCGCCTCTTGCTCATCATCGTCCATCGCCGCAAAGCGAGGAGCAACATGTTCCTGCTGCGGCGTATAGGGGCGGGGACGTGCGGGCTTTTCGGAAACATCGTCCCGCATCATATCGCCCACTTTGCGCGCAGCCATTACAGTCGCGGCGGTCGCACCTGCAACGCCAAGCGCGATACCACCCCACACAACAATCTTGCTGGTCAGCGAGGCTGCCGGATGGTCCGAGCGCCCATGGGACGCCGCGCGATCCTGATACGGGTAGCCAGCACCCGTGCGGTGTCCCGGCGGCACGGGACGCGGCCCGAACCGGGTTTCGCTGGTCCGGTCGGCTTCAGTCAATCTGTAGGTATCTTTATCGCTGGGCATCGTTC
Source organism: Paracoccus amoyensis (assembly GCF_014490725.1). Lineage (GTDB taxonomy): Bacteria > Pseudomonadota > Alphaproteobacteria > Rhodobacterales > Rhodobacteraceae > Paracoccus > Paracoccus amoyensis. The sequence goes on along the minus strand of NZ_JACOQL010000005.1, from coordinate 202,584 downwards.
TGTCTCCGAATATCGCGGATATCTTGGTGACATAACCAAGCAGGGGCACCGAATGTTCCCGATTGCACCTGCGCATTGCAGGAAAACTTGCCCCCGTGGCCATCGCCCGCTATGCCGCGCTGAACCGAAAGGAGCACGCCATGATCCCCCGCTATTCCCGCCCCGAGATGACCGCGATCTGGTCGCCAGAGACCAAGTTTCGCATCTGGTATGAAATCGAAGCCTATGCAAGCGATGCGCAGGCCGAGCTGGGCGTGATCCCGCAAGCGAATGCCGATGCGATCTGGCGCGCCAAAGATGTCGAATTCGATGTCGCGCGCATTGATGAAATCGAAGCCGTCACCAAGCATGATGTGATCGCATTTCTGACCCATCTGGCCGAACATATCGGCGCGGACGAAGCTCGTTTCGTTCATCAGGGCATGACCAGCAGCGACGTTCTGGACACCACGCTGAATGTCCAGCTTGTTCGTGCTGCGGACATCCTGTTGGCAGATATGGACAAGGTTCTGGAGGCGCTGAAGCGCCGCGCCTATGAACACAAGGATACGGTGCGCATCGGCCGCAGCCACGGCATCCATGCAGAGCCGACGACGATGGGGCTGACCTTTGCCCGCTTCTATGCGGAAATGGCACGTGGCAAGGCACGCTTGCAGGCCGCACGGGCAGAAGTCGCGACTGGCGCGATTTCCGGCGCAGTCGGCACCTTCGCCAATATCGATCCCTATGTCGAAGAATATGTCTGCCAGAAAATGGGGCTGCGTCCCGAACCGATCAGCACACAGGTGATCCCGCGTGACCGCCATGCCATGTTCTTCGCCACGCTGGGCATTATCGCCAGCAGCATGGAAAACATCGCCATCGAGATCCGCCACATGCAGCGGACCGAAGTGCTGGAGGCCGAGGAATTTTTCAGCGCCGGACAGAAAGGTTCATCCGCAATGCCCCACAAGCGAAACCCAGTGCTGACCGAGAACCTGACCGGCCTTGCCCGTCTTGTCCGCATGACCGTCGTGCCCGCGATGGAGAACGTTGCCCTGTGGCACGAACGCGATATCAGCCACTCCTCGGTCGAACGCGGCATCGGCCCGGACGCTACCATCACGCTGGATTTCGCGCTGAACCGGTTGGCGGGGGTCATCGACAAGCTGGTCATCTATCCCGACAACATGCTTGCGAACATGAACAAATTCAAAGGTCTGGTGATGAGCCAGCGGGTTCTGCTGGCCTTGACCCAAGCGGGCGTCTCGCGTGAGGATGCTTATCGTCTGGTGCAGCGCAATGCGATGAAAGTGTGGGAACAGGGCAAGGATTTCAAGGAAGAATTGCTGGCCGATCCTGAAGTCACCGCCGCGCTGCCGCCTGCTGAAATCGAAGAAAAATTCGACCTTGGCTATCACACGAAGCATGTCGATACGATCTTCAAGCGCGTATTTGAATCAAATCCTCTGTAATCTTAAGGTGACGCTAAGGTTTCGGTAACGCGATCTTAGCCATGACATGCCAGATTGGCTGCCAGAAGATAGCCAATCTGGGGGTTTCAATGCAGCTGCAAACCGGGCTGAGCCCGCGCCAAAAAGCGGCGGTAATCGTGCGATTGCTGCTGGATGATGAAGACGCGGCCAGTTTGTCGCAACTTAATACCGACAATCAGACGCTGGTGGCCGAAGCCATGGCTGGTATGGAAATCATTGATCGGCAAACCCGCGACGCCGTCATCACCGAATTCTGCGACAATTTGGAAGCTGTGGGCGTGACCTTTCCTGGCGATCTGGATGGCACCCTTGCGATGCTGGGCAGCAGATTGTCGGACATCAGCGCCGATCACCTGCGCCGTATCGCCGCAACCTCAGGGCACGGCGATCCTTGGGTGCGTATCGCTGCGCTATCGGGCGACACAATTCTTCGGCTGGCGCATGCCGAAGCGGTGGAACTGGTCGCGCTGATGCTGTCAAAACTGCCGGTCGAGCGGGCCTCGGAAACCTTTGTTGCGCTGCCCCGCGACCGGGCGCGTGCCGTGGCGCAGGCCATGTCGATGACATCGGCTGTCAGTCCGCAAGCCCTGCAGCGGGTCGGCCTGATTCTGCTGCAAGCGGCAGAGGCCATTCCCCGGCCTGCCATTTCGACCCCGGCGACGGAACGCATGGGGGCGATCCTGAACTTTGCGACCGCCGATCTGCGGGATGAGGTTCTGGGCGCATTGGAGGAGCAGGACATCGGCTTCGCTGGCGGTGTGCGCAAGGCCATCTTCATCTTTGCCCATATCCCGATCCGCATTGCGCCCCGTGATATCCCTCGCATCACCCGAGAAGTCGATCAGGCGGTATTGATTCGTGCGCTGGCCGGAACAACGCCCGCAGATACCGTCGCCGCCGACTTTGTTCTGGCCAACCTGTCACAACGCATGGCCGATGGCCTGCGCGAGGAACGCGACGCTTTGGGCAAATTGCGCGCGCGCGACGTTGAAGAGGCGATGAATGAGGTCGTTGCGGTCATTCGCCGTATGGCGGATGCCGGGGAACTGACACTGATCCTGCCGTCTGACGAAGAAGGTGACGATTGATGCCGCGCTTTGCGGCGCGGCGTGACCTGGGACAAGACGGCTTGTCATGCCCAGCGCCAGACCGGATAACCGGCAGCAGGAGCGCCATCATGACCAACATAATCGCAATCACCCTGTTTCTTTTGATCGTAGCGATCTTTGCGATTGACCATTTCATGCTTGGTAACAACCTGCCTGTCGTTGTCGGCAAGGGTCTCGATAATTTCATCGAATATGTCAGTTTCTGGCGCTGAATCTGCCATCGTTACCCTGTCAGCATTTGCATCGCCCTCATCCCCGCGATAGAGGGAGGCAACGTCATTTGGACAGGAGAGAGATCCATGGCTGTCAAAGTTGCCATCAACGGTTTTGGTCGGATTGGCCGGAATGTCTTGCGTGCAATCATTGAATCCGGACGTAACGATATTGAAGTCGTCGCGATCAACGATCTTGGCCCGGTGGAAACCAACGCGCACCTGCTGCGCTACGATTCGGTCCATGGTCGTTTCCCGGCGAAAGTAACGGTTGACGGTGACACGATTGATGTTGGCCGCGGCCCGATCAAGGTCACCGCGATCCGCAATCCGGCTGACCTGCCCTGGGGCGATATTGACGTCATCCTGGAATGCACCGGCATCTTCACCTCGAAAGAAAAGGTAAAGCCGCACCTGTCGACTGGCGCCAAGCGCGTCCTGATCTCGGCCCCCGGCGAGGATGCTGACAAGACGATCGTTTTCGGCGTCAATGACGACACCCTGACCAAGGACGATATCGTCGTTTCCAACGCCAGCTGCACCACCAATTGCCTGTCGCCGGTCGCCAAGGTTCTGAACGACGCCATCGGCATCGACCGTGGCTTCATGACCACGATTCACAGCTATACCGGCGACCAGCCGACCCTGGATACGATGCACAAGGATCTGTATCGCGCCCGCGCTGCTGCGCTGTCGATGATCCCGACGTCGACCGGTGCTGCCAAGGCCGTGGGTCTGGTTCTGCCCGAACTGAAGGGCAAGCTGGACGGCGTTGCGATTCGCGTTCCTACCCCGAACGTCTCGGTCGTCGATCTGGTGTTCGAGGCTGGCAAAGATACGTCAGTCGAAGAAATCAACAATGCGATCAAGGCTGCTGCCGATGGCCCGCTGAAAGGCATCCTGGGCTATACGGATGAAAAGCTGGTATCGTCGGACTTCAACCACGACCCGCACAGCTCGATCTTCCATCTGGATCAGACCAAGGTAATGGAGGGCCGCCTGTGCCGTATCCTCAGCTGGTATGACAACGAATGGGGCTTCTCGAACCGGATGGCGGATACCGCCGTTGCGATGGGCAAGCTGATCTGAATTGACACGGCAAGAATTTGAAAAGGCGGCGAGTTTCCTCGCCGCCTTTTTCATGTTCCGCTACCCTGCCTCAAAGGCGTGCTTGCCAAAATGGCAACAGCTGCACGCTTGACCATAAAACTGTATCAGCCACGCCGGATCAGACGGCGGGAATTTGCCCGCGTGCGCCTACCATAAGGGCGCAGTGCGGCCGAAATCATGCGATCGGCGCTGTCCCCACGCCCTGCGGATCGCGCAATCGCGAACAGCGACTCGGACGCGGCGGCGTGTTTTTCGGCAACCATGCGAAACGGCTCTCCCGGAGATTGGGAAATCACGCCCATCATACCAGCGACTCGCAAGCCGATAACCATTTGCGATTCAATGGCCAACCGCGTCACTTGCGCCCAAACACGCATCGCATCGGCTGGTGAGCCAATTGTTCCAATAGGATACATCAGCATTTTTCCTTTCGGAGGAAGCCTCCGTGAAAATAAACATTCAGACAATGTGGGCCGAGACAACAGTTGGCGCAAGACACACTTTCCGGCAGGGTTGACAAATCCTGAACCTGTGGCTTGGAAACGCCGACATGCCGTGTATAGAGGCGCATATGACTGACAGCATCACCCTTCGCCGCCCGGACGACTGGCACCTGCACCTGCGCGACGGTGCCATGTTGGTCGCGGTAGCCCCGCATTCCGCCGGTTTTGGCCGTGCGATCATCATGCCCAATCTGGTCCCGCCGGTTGTCACCGGCGCGCAGGCAGCCGCCTATCGCGACCGTATCTTGGCCGCCCTGCCCGATGGCGCGGCGTTGAAACCGCAGATGACGCTGTATCTGACCGACACGACAGACCCCGGCGATCTGGTTGCGGCCTATCGCGACGGGATCATTCGCGCGGTCAAGTTGTATCCGGCAGGTGCGACGACCAATTCGGCCAGCGGCGTGACCGATTTCGATCGTGTCCGCCCCGTGCTGGAGGCGATGGCCGAAGCAGGTATTACCCTTTGTGTTCACGGCGAGGTCACCGATCCTGCGGTTGATATCTTTGACCGCGAGGCCGTGTTCATCGACCGCGTGCTGGATCCGGTCCGCCGCGCAACCCCCGGCCTGCGCGTCGTGATGGAACATATCACGACTGCAGATGGCGTGGACTATGCCCGCAGCGGCGGCGACACCTTGGGCGCGACCATCACCACGCATCATCTGGTCATCAACCGTAATGCCATTTTGGCAGGCGGAATTCGCCCGCACTATTATTGCCTGCCAGTCGCCAAGCGCGAAAGCCACCGTCTTGCCCTGCGCGAAGCCGCGACCAGCGGCGAGGCGCGGTTCTTTCTTGGCACCGACAGCGCCCCCCATGCTGACAGTGCCAAGCTGCAACCCTGCGGCTGCGCGGGTTGCTTTACGGCGCCAAACACGATGTCGATTCTGGCGCATGTTTTTGAACAGGACGGCGCACTGGACAAGCTGGAGGCCTTTGCCAGTCTGAACGGCGCGGCATTTTATGGCCTGCCGCCCAGCGACGACCACATCCGTATGGTCAAGCGCATCACACCGGCCGACTATCCCACATCCATTTCCGCCGGTGATGAGACAGTAACCGTCTTTGATCCCGGCTTTCCCCTTTACTGGCATCTGGAGAACGCATGAGCCTGCCCTATCCCTCACGCGAGGAAATCGCCCGCCTGACTGCCCGGATGTTGTTGGAAATCAAGGCGGTGGATTTCAATGCTGAAACCCCCTTCACCTACGCGTCCGGCCTGAAAGGCCCGACATATGTTGATTGTCGGCGCATCATCAGCTTTCCGCGCGTCCGCCAGACGCTGATGGATTTCCTGGCCGCGACCGTCATGCGTGACGCCGGGTTCGAGGCATTCGAGAATGTCGCGGGTGGCGAAACTGCCGGTATCCCCTTTGGCGCCATGGTGGCCGAACGTCTTGGCCTGCCGATGAGTTATGTGCGCAAGAAGCCCAAGGGCTATGGCCGCAACGCCCGGATCGAAGGTGTCATGACCGAAGGCCAGCGCGTCCTGCTGGTCGAGGACCTGACGACCGATGGTGGCAGCAAGCTGTCCTTTGTCGATGCGATCCGCGAAACCGGCGCGACCTGCGCGCATACGGCGGTGATCTTTTATTACGGCATATTCCCGGAAACGACTAACGACTGGCCGATCACGGGGTCAATCTGCACTTCCTTTGCACCTGGTGGGACGTCCTGGAAGAGGCACGCCGGCAAGAAGCCTTTGACGAAAAGACCCTGAACGAAGTTCAGGCCTTCCTGATCAATCCGCGTGAATGGCAGGCGGCGAATAGCTGATCTTGTGGGTTATCCACAGGCTATCCACAGAATGATGCACCAATATCGGGCCGCACGGGATTACGCGCGGCCCGATATTGGGTTAGACTACGCTGAATAACAACAGGGGGCACAAGGCAGATGAGCGGATTGCGCGTAATCGTTCCGGGTCAGGACGGCACGGAAGAAGAAAAGACCGCAATCCCGTTTTCGCTCGAGGCCGAACAGCAATTGCTGGGTGCTTTGCTGACGAACAACGATGTGTTCGACCGCGTCAGCCAGATCATCAAGGCCGAACATTTCTATCACCCCGTCCATGCCCGCATCTACGAAATTTCGTCCGAACGGATTCGCAAGAACGCATTGGCCAGCCCCGTCACGATCAAGGCTTTTCTGGAAAATGACGAGGGGCTGAAGGAACTGGGCGGTGCGCCCTATCTGGCCCGGATGGCAAGTGCGGCAATCTCGGCCTATGCAGCCCGCGACTATGCCCAGATGATCCGCGAATTTGCGCTGCGCCGCGAATTGATGCAGTTGGGTCAGGATATCGCGGCCCGGGCCTCGACCCACGAGGTTGGCGATGATGCCGAAGAACAGATCAAGGCGGCAGAACAGACGCTTTACAAGCTGGGCGAACAGGGCGTCGCAGAACGTGGCTTCCAAAGCTTTCTGAAGGCTGTAACCGGCGCGGTTCAGGTGGCCAATGCCGCCTATCAGCGTGACGGCAAGCTGTCGGGGATTTCCTCTGGCCTGATTGATCTGGACGGCAAGATGGGCGGTCTGAACAATTCGGACCTTATCATTCTGGCCGGTCGACCCTCGATGGGGAAGACCTCGCTTGCGACCAACATCGCCTTCAATATCGCCAAGGCCCACAAGATGGGCGAAAAGGCGGACGGCACGCATGGCACCATCGAAGGGGGCGTCGTGGGCTTTTTCAGCCTGGAGATGTCGGCAGAGCAGTTGGCCGCACGGATCCTGTCGGAGGCCGCCGAGGTTCCGTCAGAGCGGATCCGTAGCGGGAACATGGACGAAAGCGAATTCCGCCGTTTCGTCGAGGCAGCCCATGCCCTGCAAAACTGCCCGCTTTACATTGACGACACCCCTGCCCTGCCCATCAACCAGCTTGCCGCCCGCGCCCGCAAATTGAAGCGGACGCATGGTCTGGACGTGCTGATGGTGGACTATTTGCAGCTTTTGAAAGCCGCGTCCGCCAAAGACAGCCGCGTGAATGAGGTCAGTGAAATTACGCAGGGCCTGAAAGCCGTCGCCAAAGAGCTGAACATCCCGGTCATCGCCCTGTCGCAGTTATCGCGTCAGGTTGAAAACCGCGAAGACAAGCGTCCGCAGCTTTCAGACCTTCGCGAATCCGGCTCGATCGAGCAGGACGCAGATATCGTGATGTTCGTCTATCGCGAAGAATATTACAAAGAACGCGAAAAGCCCTCGGACAGTGATCTGGACGCCATGGCGAAGTGGCAGCAGGTCATGGAGCAAGTCCATGGCAAGGCCGAGGTGATCCTGGGCAAGCAGCGTCACGGTCCTATCGGCACGGTCGAGCTTTCCTTTGAAGGGCAATTCACCCGCTTCGGCAATCTGGCAAAGGATCGTCAGACGCAATGGGAATGAGCCTGCCTGTTCCGGTCATCACCATCGGGCTTCTGATCGCTTCGAATATCTTCATGACCGTGGCTTGGTATGGTCATCTGAAGTTCAAAACCGCTCCTTTGGCGACGGTAATCCTGATCAGCTGGTTCATCGCGCTGTTTGAATACATCATGCAGGTGCCTGCGAACCGCATCGGCCACGGCCATTTCTCGGCCGCGCAGTTGAAGACCATCCAAGAGGTCATCAGCCTGTCGATTTTCGCCCTGTTTTCGTGGCTGTATCTGGGCGAGAAAATCGGCTGGCAGCATGGCGTTGGCTTTGGTCTGATCTGCCTTGGCGCGTGGTTCATCTTCCATGACTTCGGCTAGGTCAGCGCCACATATCCTGACCCTTGTGGCGCTGTCAGGCATCGCCGCGCTTTCCATGAATATTTTCCTGCCATCCCTGCCGGGCATGGCCCAGTATTTCGGCGTTGATTACGCCGTCATGCAGCTGTCAGTGTCGGCCTATATCGGCGCAACGGCGGTTTTGCAGCTTGTCGCCGGCCCGATCAGCGACCGCTTTGGCCGCCGCCCCGTTGTGCTGGGCGGTCTGGTCATTTTCCTGTTGGCGACCGTTGGAACGTTGCTGGCGCCGACCGCAGGAACGTTCCTGTTCTTCCGCCTGATCCAGTCGGCGATCTCGGTCTGTATTATGGTGCCACGTGCCGTCATCCGCGACCAATATGACGGGGCCGAGGCCGCCTCGATGATTGGTTATGTGACGATGGGGATGTCGGTCGTTCCCATGATCGCGCCCGTCATCGGCGGTTTTCTGGATGAGGCATTCGGCTGGCAGGCCAATTTCGCAATGATGGGCGGCATCGGGTTTCTGGTGCTGGTCATCGCCTGGTGGAACATGGGGGAAACCGTCCGCTATGGCGGGCTGTCGATGCGTCAGCAAATGGTCAATTATCCGCTTCTTGCGCGTTCCGTCCGGTTCTGGGGCTATTGCGCGGCGGCGACGCTAAGTTCGGGCTGCTTCTTCGCCTATCTTGGCGGGGCGCCTTTTGTGGGTCAGCATGTCTTTCACATGACCCCGGCAGAGGTCGGTTATTATTTCATGGCTCCCTCGATCGGCTATCTGATCGGAAACTTCCTGTCGGCGCGTTTCACGCGGACGCTGGGCCTTAATCAGATGATTCTGGCTGGCGCGACTCTTTGTGCGACGGCGCTGTTCATCGCCCTGATTTTCGACGTGATGGGAATTGTCAGCCCATGGATTTTCTTTGGCGCAATTGCCGTCATGGGCATGGGAAACGGCCTTGTCCTGCCGAATGCCAATGCCGGGATGATGAATGTGCGCCCTGAACTGGCGGGCACGGCCAGCGGCTTGGGCGGCGCCCTGGCTGTCGCAGGCGGCGCGATATTGTCAGCACTTGCTGGTGTTTTTCTGACACCGGGGTCTGGTGCGACACCGTTGCTGATCATCATGTGCTGCTCTGCCCTCGGCAGTCTGCTGGCGATCACGTGGGTCTTCCGCAGGGAACGCCAATTGTCGATGGGCGACTGATCCGCAGGCGACAACGGGATTTTAACCAATCGCGTGCATCGTGTCGGAATGAATATCCGTGGCGTCGCCTCCCTGTCCTTCGTTGCCCTCATCTGGCTTGCGCCAGTGTATTTGCAAAGGCTATTGGATTATTTGCAAAACACGGGACGCAGCAAAATGGCCACGCAAAAGATCTATGCCGGAACTTCCCTTCGTGAAACACGGGCGCGCAGCGGGCTGACGCAGCGCCACTTCGCCGAACGCCTGGGAATTTCGCTGCCCTACCTGTCGCAGATGGAAAACAATCACCGCCCGATCTCCGCCGGGGTGCTTCTGCGGCTAGCACAGGAATTTGGCGTCGACCTGACCACCCTGTCTGCCGGCGACGCCGAGCGGATGGTCGTTGATATGCAAGAGGCGTTGGCAGATCCGGTTTTCGACGCAACGCCTCCGCTGGCTGATCTGCGGCTTGCCGCGACGAACGCGCCGATCCTGGCCCGCGCGTTCTTGGACCTTTATCAATTGCATCGACAAAGTCAGGAACGCCTTGCCGCGCTGGATGAGGCTATCGGTGCGGCAGGCCAGAACACCGTTTCAACCCCGTGGGAAGAAGTGCGCGACTTCTTTCACTATTGCGACAACTATATCGACGCGGTTGACCGGGCCGCCGAACGTTATGCCTGCCCGGATGGCAAACGCGCTGACCCCTGGACCATCGCGGTCGAGGCTTTGGCCGCTAGCGGAATCACGGTCAAACAGGTCGAATTACCCGCCACCGCGGTTTTTCATCGCGAAGGCAATATAGTGCTGGTGAATGCTGCGGCAGAGCGCGCGACACAGGTTTTTCAGCTGTTACATCTGGTTGCACTGGAAAAGCAGAACGGCCTTTTGGAAGCGACATTGGATCTGGCGCGATTTCGCAGTCAGACAGCCCGAGAGATCGCCCGGGTCGGATTGGCGAATTACTTTGCGGGTGCAGCATTGATGCCCTATCGCGCCTTCATCGCCGCCGCCCAGGCCGAGCGTCACGATCTGGAACGCCTGTCCCATTTGTTCGGCGCGTCGCTGGAACAGGTGGCGCACCGGCTGTCAACCTTGCAGCGGCCCGGAATCAAGGGCGTGCCGTTCTTTTTCGTGCGCGTCGATCAGGCTGGGACGATTACCAAACGCCACTCGGCCGCGCGGCTGCAATTCGCCCGTTTTGGCGGCGCTTGCCCGCTGTGGAATGTGCATCAAGCGTTCGAACAGCCCGGCCGGTTTTTACGACAACTGGCCGAAACACCAGATGGTGTGCGCTATCTGCTGCTGTCCCGCGATGTATCGAAACACGCGGGCGCCTTTAACGCCCCCGTCCGCCGCTTTGCCATCGGTCTTGGATGCGAAGTCGGCTATGCCGATCATCTGGTCTATGCAGACGGGCTGGACCTGTCCCGCCCCAGCATGTTCGAGCCGATCGGAATCTCTTGCCGAATCTGTCCGCGACCGGACTGTCACCAACGGTCTGTGCCGCCGATTGACCGACCATTACGAATTCCATCAGACAGAAATGGGCCATTGCCATATGAAATTGCCTGACAATATCTCGCATTCGCAGCATTTTTCGGCAAATTACCGCCCATCAGGGCGGGTATCCGCGCATCTATGGAACCTTCGGCGGCTGGCTTGTTGCCAACTTAGCACAGGTCTTGTTTACCCGCACTCTAATGGAACCAGATCGTCCCACCATCACCGCAAGGGACGCGCCATCGGGGGACCTGCCTTGCCGAAAGCTTTGAACCGCCTCAACGCGTCGTTGGAACGCATTCTTCCTGAAAAACGGATGTTCCTGCGCTCTGAAGATGCCACGCGGTTCGTTCGACTGACCCCCCTCACTCAATTGGCCGGCATCGGCGGCATTTCCCTTGTGTTCGGCTGGACTTTGGTGGCCAGTTCGATCCTTGCCATTGACGCAATCAGTTCGGGCAGTTCGCGCGATCAGGTGCAGCGCACGCAGGCCGCCTTTGAAGAGCGTCTGAATCAGCTGTCGGAAGAACGTGACGCCCGCGCCGCCGAAGCTGTTGCCGCCCAGAACCGCTTTGCCGTCGCGCTTGAGCAAGTCTCGCAGATGCAGTCAAAGTTGCTGGCCTCTGAAGAAGGTCGCCGCGAATTGGAGACCGGGCTTGGTGCGGTTCAGTCGACATTGCGTGACGCCATCACCGAACGTAACGATGCGCAGCGGATCGCCGCAACCACGACCGAAGGCGCCGATGTTGCCGCCACTCCGGCCCGCGATGAAGAAGTTTCAACCGCACTGGACATATTGTCCGGCGAACTTCGCCAAGCAGCAACCGAACGCGCATCCGCCGTTCAGCAAGCCGAAGAAGCGCAGAAGGCCGCCGATGATCTGACGGTCGAGCGTGATGAAATCCTGGCCCGCAATGATGAAATTCTGACGCAGCTGGAAAACGCCGTAACCGTCTCGGTCGAGCCCTTGGATGATGTTTTCCGTTCGGTCGGCATGAACCCCGAAGACGTTCTATCGACCATTCGCAGTGGTTATTCGGGTCAGGGTGGTCCGCTGACGCCGGTGTCGCGTTCGACCCGTGGCGACGCTGCACTGTCACAGGGCGAAACCAAGGCGAACCAAATCATCGTGACGCTGGACCAGATGAATACTTACCGTATCGCCATGGAAAAACTGCCCCTGGCGATGCCGGTCAAAAGCTCGTTTCGCTACAGCTCTAATTTTGGGCGTCGTTGGGGCCGCCGCCATGAAGGCATCGACATGGCCGCCCCGATCGGCACTCCGGTCTATGCCACGGGCGATGGTGTTATCACCCATGCTAGCCGTCAGGGTGCCTATGGCAACCTGATCAAGATCGAGCATGAACTGGGCGTTGAGACCCGTTTTGGCCACCTGTCGCGTATTCGCGTAAAAGTGGGCCAAAGGGTGTCGCAAGGCGAGTTGATCGGTGATATGGGAAATACTGGGCGTTCGACCGGGCCGCACCTGCATTATGAAGTGCGCATGAATGGTCGGGCCGTAGATCCGATGAGCTTCATCAAGGCAGCAGACAATGTTTTCTAAGACTCGTGTGACCGAAAATCGTCCTCAACAAGGCTCCGCTCCGGTGGAAAATATCGAACCGAGCCCGGCTCCCGCCGCAGCCGAGCGCACTCCGGAAACAGCGGCAGCAGCTGCCGCACCGCGTGGGCGCTCGACGCCATCTGTTCTGTCGTCAGACCTGACAGTGACCGGCAACATCCGCACGCAGGGCGATATCCAGATCGAAGGAAACGTCGAAGGTGACGTGCGCGCGCATCAACTGACCGTCGGCGAAAGCGCCACGATCAAGGGTGAGATCGTCGGTGACGATGTGATCGTGCATGGCCGGGTGATCGGTCGCGTTCGCGGTCTAAAAGTCCGTCTGTCGGCGACGGCCCGTGTCGAAGGCGACATCATCCACAAGACCATCGCGATTGAATCCGGCGCCCATTTCGAAGGCTCGGTTCAGCGTCAGGAAGATCCGCTGGCAAATGGCGGCACCAAGAAACTGGCCCCGCCAAACGCAGGCTAATTATCAGCTTTGAAATACGAATTCAGACGGCCCGCACATTCGCTGCGGGCCGTTTTCGTTCAACGGCTGGCTATGCCAATAATTTCAACCCACAGCATTATCCAATCAAAGAAAATCCCGACTGCTGACTTCCATTACCATGCCCAAAGTGAAACTAATCGCCGGTGCGATCGCACCGCCAAAAGGGAGGGAAGCATATGAAACTGGTTCGCTATGGCATTGCGGGGGCGGAAAAGCCCGGTCTATTGGACACGCAAGGCAGAGTTCGCGACCTTAGCGGATATTGCAGCGATATCGCGGGCGACGTGCTGACGCCGCAAGGCTTGGCGGCGCTGCGCGAAATCGATATCTTTTCGCTGCCAGTGGTCGACGGCATGCCGCAAAACGACCTACGCCTTGGCGCATGTGTCGGCAGCGTCGGAAAGTTCCTTGCGATTGGCCTGAACTATGCCGACCACGCGGCAGAAGCCGGAATGGATGTGCCGTCTGAGCCGGTTGTTTTTACGAAATGGACCACCTCGATCGCCGGTCCGGACGATGAGCTGCGCCTGCCACCAGGATCCGCATCGACCGATTGGGAAGTCGAGCTGGGCATTGTCATCGGCGCCGAGGCCCGCAACGTCGCCCAAGCGAATGCCCTGAACCACATTGCTGGCTATTGTCTGGTTAATGATATCAGCGAACGCGACTGGCAGTTGAAGCGCGGCGGCACATGGGACAAGGGCAAGGGATATGACGGGTTTGGTCCGATCGGCCCATGGCTTGTAACGGCGGATGAAATCCCCAATCCGAACGCACTGCCGATGTGGTTGGAAGTTGACGGCCACCGCTATCAAAGCGGCAGCACGGCGACCATGGTCTTTGGCCCCGCCGAAATCGTCTCCTATTGCTCTCGTTTTACCACGCTGAAACCGGGTGACGTGATTACCACCGGCACGCCACCGGGGGTGGGCATGGGACAAAAGCCTCCGGTTTATCTGCGTGACGGGCAAGTGATGCGGCTGGGCATCGACGGTTTGGGCGAACAAACACAGCGGGTCGTCGAGGGGTAGATGAAATGACGGATCGGCGCAGCATCCTGATCACAGGCGCGGGCAGCGGCATTGGGCGGGCAACTGCCCGTCGCTTTCAGCAGGCAGGCTGGAAGGTCGGACTGATCGGCCGGCGCAAGGACAGCCTGCAAGAAACGACGCAAGGCAACGACGCGCTGATCCTGCCCTGTGATGTGACTGATGCACAGGCCGTCGATGCAGCGTTCAACAAGACTGTGCAGGCATGGGGACGGCTTGATGTCGTCTTCAACAATGCTGGACGCGGTGCCGATCCCGCCTTGCCGGATGAAATTTCACCTCGGTCCTTTGCGGATGTCATCAATGTCAACGTCATCGGCATGTTCCACTGCGCCAGTGCAGCCTTTCGCATCATGCGGGCACAAGCGCCGCAAGGGGGGCGGATCATCAACAACGGCTCGATCTCGGCACATTCGCCGCGTGCGGGTTCCATCGCCTATACCACCTCGAAGCACGCCGTTACGGGCCTGACCCGCAGCCTGTCGCTGGATGGCCGAGCCTTTAATATCGCCTGCGGTCAGATCGATATTGGAAATGCAGCGACAGAGCTGCTGACCAAGGTCAGCGCCTCATCGCCAACCGCAGAACCGTTGATGGATGTTTCGGTCGTGGCAGATGCGGTGTTGCACATGGCAAGCCTGCCGGACGGCGCAAATGTGCAGTTCATGACGGTCATGGCGACCAACATGCCCTTTATCGGGCGTGGTTAGACCTGTTCCTGGTCGTCTTCGGGGCGATCAGGGGATGGATTGGGCAAGGGCTGCGGCGGCACATCTGGTATCGGGCGCGGGCCGGATGTTTGGACAATGGTCATTTATATTTCTCGATCAATGCATCGCGCACCGGCGGCGTGACGAATTTCGCTACCTCACCACCCAGACGGGCAATTTCCTTGACCAGCTTTGACGCGATGGCTTGCCGTCTTGCGTCTGCCATCAGAAACACCGTCTCAACGCCAGAATCCAATGCCCGGTTCATGCCAACCATCTGAAATTCATATTCAAAATCGGCAACCGCGCGCAGACCGCGAATAATAACACCCGCACCCACATCTCGGGCGCAATCGATCAGCAAATTTTCGAACGGATGCACCAGAATTTCGGTTCCACTGTTCAGCGCGATCGCGTCGCATTCGGCCTGAACCATTGCAACGCGTTCCTCCAGATCAAACAGCGGCCCCTTGTCGCGGTTGATGGCAACGCCAATTACCAGACGGTCAACCAGCGCGGTCGCACGCTGGATGATGTCAACATGCCCCAGAGTGATCGGATCAAAGGTGCCGGGATAAAGTCCGATGCGCATTGTCACCTGTCCTTGTGCGAGACGATTACCGCAGCCAAAACTGAACTGAGCCGGAAATGCAAGCAGATCGCCGGCACTTCGGTTGGATTAGCTGCCCATAATCATGCCCGTCAGCGCTTCTTTCTCTGCCGCCAGCTCCTTCAATCTGCCACTCACCGCGTCGCCAATCGAAATCACGCCAAGCATATGGCCATCTTCATCGATCACCGGCAGGTGACGGAAACGTCCCTGGGTCATACGCTCTAGAATGACCAATGCATCCTCGCCGGTCGTGCAGGTCTGAACCGATGTTGTCATCACCTGACTGATCGGCACCGACAAGATTTCGGGGCCATGTGCCCCCAGCTGCCGAACGATATCACGCTCGGACAAGATCCCGGCGGGTGTCTTGCCATCGGTTGATACCACCACGGCACCGATCCGTCGCTCGGACAGCAATTTGGCAGCCTCTGCCAAAGTTGCCTCCGGCGTGATTGTGATGATGGTCTGAGCTTCGATTCCAGCCTTGCCGGAAGTCGACTTCATCGAAAGCATCTGATTGACCAACATTTAACGTTCTCCTCACCATGTGGTTGAGTTGATTATTTTTCGCCTTCTTGGTCGCGTCAAGCAAGACGATGCTCAGATGCTGAAACTTGCGCCTCTAATCGCGCAACTTCAACACGTATTGCTTGTGCCAGAATCTCGGCAAGAAGGGTAAGGCGGCGCGATGCACGGTCATCTGCGTGGCGGATCAGCCAGAATGTGCGCTTCAAGGCGATTCGATCCGGCAGAATGCGCCGCACGCCCGGCGCAAAAGGAATGGCGAAGTCGTGGACGATCCCAAGCCCGGCACCTGCACGGATCGCCTGCATCTGAACCGAAACCGAATTCGAGGTTATTGCGGCGCTTTCCACGCCCGTTTCCGACAGATAGTCCAATTCGCGGTCGAAGATCATATCGGGGATATAGCTGATCATACGGTGCCCGCTCAGATCAGGAAGACCGTTAATAGGCGGGCGCTGTTTCAGATAATCCTCATGCGCCGCCAGATGCAGGCGATAATCGGTCAGCCGCTGCACCACCAGTCGCCCCGTATCGGGCGGGGAAACCGCGACCGCCATATCTGCCTCTCGCTTGGTCAGGTTCACGACACGCGGCAAAGCCACGATCTGAATTTCCAACCCCGAATGCTGCTGGCACAAATCGCGCGCAATCTGCGGCAACAGATAGTTCGCGCAACCATCGGGCGCCCCGATGCGAAGCTGGCCCGTCAGTCCGGCTTCGCGGCGGGTCGCCTCAGCAGCCGCAATTGCGGCCTGTTCGGCGGATTCGGCGGGGGCGACAAGCCGTGCACCTTCGGCTGTCAGCGCATATCCCTGTGGCGTCTTGGCGAACAGCGCGGCGCCGACCGCCTGTTCCAGCCGGGCAATTCGGCGGCCGACCGTTGAAGCGTCCATATTCAAACGGCGGCCGGCACCCGACAGGCTTTCGGCCCGTGCCACCGCCAGAAATATTCGCAGATCATCCCAATCCATCACTTGCCTTTGCGAAAATGCAAAACCCATTTGCCACCCTGCCCCTTTGATCCGCATTTGCGCAAGGGTATGCTGCGCCTAAATCATGTCAGGAGGATGCAATGCACGAGATTCACCACTGGATTGACGGCAAGGAAGTCAAAGGCACGTCGGGCCGCTTTGCCGATGTCTACAACCCCGCAACGGGTGAGGTTCAGGCGAAACTGTCACTGGCCACCAAGGCAGAGCTGGACGCAGCCGTGGACAGCGCCGCCAAGGCGCAGCTTGCATGGGGCGCAACCAACCCGCAGCGCCGCGCACGCGTCATGATGAAATTCGTGGATTTGCTGAACCGCGACATGGACAAGCTGGCCGAAGCCCTGTCGTCACAGCATGGCAAGACCCTGCCCGACGCCAAGGGCGATGTGCAGCGCGGTCTGGAAGTCATCGAGTTCTGCATCGGTGCCCCACATCTGTTGAAGGGCGAATTCACCGACAGCGCCGGCCCGGGCATCGACATGTATTCCATGCGTCAACCGCTGGGCGTCGTTGCGGGCATCACTCCGTTCAACTTTCCCGCCATGATTCCACTGTGGAAAATGGGCCCGGCGCTGGCTGCCGGGAACGCCATGATCCTGAAACCGTCCGAGCGGGATCCCTCTGTGCCGATGATGCTGGCCCAACTGCTGCAAGAAGCTGGCCTGCCCGATGGCGTGTTGCAGGTTGTCAACGGCGACAAGGAAAGCGTCGATGCAATCCTGGATAACCCGGTCATTCAAGCCGTGGGCTTTGTCGGCTCGACCCCGATTGCGCAGTATATTTATGAGCGTGCGGCACAGACCGGCAAGCGCGCCCAGTGCTTTGGCGGTGCCAAGAACCACATGATCATCATGCCGGACGCCGATCTGGATCAGGCTGCCGACGCGTTGGTGGGTGCAGGCTATGGTGCGGCGGGCGAACGCTGCATGGCGATCTCGGTTGCCGTGCCTGTTGGTGAAAAAACTGCGGATGCGCTGATCGAAAAGCTGGTGCCGCGCATCGAAAAGCTGAAAGTTGGCCCCTACACCGCTGGCAATGATGTCGATTACGGTCCGGTCGTGACCGCCGCCGCCAAGGAAAACATTCAGCGGCTGGTGCAGTCAGGCATCGATCAGGGCGCCGAACTGGTTGTCGATGGCCGCGACTTCCACCTGCAAGGCTACGAAGACGGCTTCTTTGTCGGCCCGCATCTGTTCGATCGTGTCACGCCGGACATGGATATCTACAAGAAAGAGATTTTCGGCCCCGTGCTGTCGACCGTCCGTGCAAACAGCTATGAAGAAGCGATCAAACTGGCGCTGGACCATGAATATGGCAACGGCACCGCCATCTATACGCGCGACGGCGACACCGCCCGCGACTTCGCTAGCCGCATCAACATCGGCATGGTCGGCATCAACGTCCCGATCCCCGTGCCGTTGGCCTATCACACTTTTGGCGGCTGGAAGAAGTCAGGCTTCGGTGACCTGAACCAGCACGGCCCGGATGCATTCCGTTTTTACACGCGGACCAAGACTGTGACCGCCCGCTGGCCTTCCGGGATTAAAGAAGGTGGTGAATTCAACTTTAAAGCGATGGACTGACTCAAATATAGCCCTGTCAATATAAACGGGGCTATATTTAGCAACTCATCAAACGACAAAAAGGCGAGGATTTATCCTCGCCTTTTACGTTAGGTAAACTAAAGAAAGTCTATGCGGCGCTCCGTTTGCGGCGGCGGACCGTGGCAAAGGCACCAAGCCCAGCCAGCAGCAAAACACCGGCCGCAGGCAACGGCACAGGCGCAACGTCGATATTGTCAAAGCGAAAATCGCCGGTGCCGTGTCCGGCCTTGTTTGCCGCCAAAGAGACATCAACGATGCGAAGGAAGCTGACGTTCTTGAAGATGCTCAGCGAAGTCAGATCCAGATCATAGCCCTTTTTTTGTTGGACATTAACGTCTTTCAGGAACGAACCGACCCCAAAACTAGCCGTCCCGCGATCTGTCACCAGCGTCAACGGGGCGTTCCCGGTCAGCAGCGAAAACCACATGCCGTTCACGTCAAATGTCCCGCCAGAAGTGCGCGTCATGGTGGTTTCTCTGAACGCATTCTCGGCGGCACAACGACCTGCGGCCTTGCTTGCGCATTGCGCAGTCACAACCCTTATTTTGTCAAAGTGAAAACCACTTTCGACATAATTGGTATGGGTGCCAAGCGATGCATTGTTAAACGTGATGCTCGCCGCATCAGCGGTGCCAGCCGCTACAGTCATTATTGCGGCAGCGGCCAATTGGGTAACGTAGTTCATGCGAACCTCACACTTAAAAAATACCAAGGCTTTGCGTCTATCAGTTTGATATTTATTAATCACCACGAAAAACCAAACAAACAAACAACCGAGAGGTGAGTTTTGAATAGGGTTTTCAAAAATTCTGGTCAGAAATTAACGAAGTCCGGTGAACTCGCAGCGGAGCGATGTATAACATACTGATTATTAATAAAAAAATTTTAGATTAACACTCTCTGCATAAGTTAAAAAATCGAACAAAAATCACGTTATTATGATCGACACTGTGGCGTTCACACACGAGTCCATCCGGAAATAACCGTTAACTTTCAAGAACAACGGGCGTAATTCATGCATTCCTCTGCCGTTACATAGAATTACTGTTCTTTTTCTGGACCAGAGGCATGGGACCACTCCGACATGATTCGACTGCACCTCACGAATTGCGTCATCCCAGAAAGGCGCTAAAACCTGCGGATCGGTATTAATTGAATTCATGTTCAATTCTTGATTATTCCGCAGGGATAGGACAGAGTTCCGGTCAAACTTGCCCTCTGCGAATCCCGGTCTTCACATCATCCAAGCCCCTGCCCGATGACCCAAAACCGAAATGCTGATGATTTAGCTGCTGCGGGTCGTCCTTCGTGGTCGCGTTTTCTGCGGGCCTTTGTGATAGACGGTATAGGCACACAGCTGCGGCATGGCAGGACAGCAAAAGGGGGATGCTTGTGGAAGACCTGAACATTCGCAAGACCGGCCAGGCGGGCCACATAACATTTACACGCCCAAAGGCATTGAATGCCCTGACCCATGAGATGGCTCTGGCTCTGCACAGTGCGCTGGACGAATGGCGCGACGATCCGCAGGTCAAGCTGGTCATCATCGATGCCGAAGGCGACCGCGCATTTTGTGCCGGTGGTGATATCGCTGCGGTCTATCGCGGCGGGCTGGACGGAAACCATCAAATCGGGCGGGATTTTTTCCGTGACGAATATCTGATGAATGCGGCCATCGCGGATTACCCCAAACCCGTGATCGCCTTCATGCAAGGCTTTGTCATGGGTGGCGGCGTCGGTGTTGGGGGGCATGCATCGCATCGCATCGTCGGCGACACGACGCAGATCGCCATGCCAGAATCCGGCATTGGCCTTATCCCAGACGTCGGCGGAACATGGTTGCTGGCACATGCTCCGGGCCGGATCGGAGAGTTCTTGGCGACGACGGGCGGTCGCATGGGTGCTGGCGACGCGATCCACGCAGGTTTTGCAGATATCTACCTGCCCGAGGATGAATGGCCCGCGCTTATCGAACGGCTGGAACAAACCGGCGATACCGGTGAGATCGCGACAACCGAGGCGCCCGCATCACCGCTGGCAGATCGTGATCTATCGGCATTTGGCGGCGATACGATTGACGACATCATTGCGGCATTGGAAAGCCGCAGTGATGATACCACTCTGAAAATCCTGCGCCGCAACTCGCCCCTTTCGATGGCAGCCGGGCTTGCGATGGTGCGCGCGGCGCGCAGCGACGACCGCATTCAGGATGCGTTGAGCAGGGAGTATCGCTTCACGTGGCGCGCCACCGAAATGGGCGACTTCCTTGAAGGGGTGCGCGCACAAATCATCGACAAGGATCGCAACCCGAAATGGTCTGCGGACGCGTCGCCTGAATATGTCGAGAAAATGCTGGCATCGCTTGGCGATGACGAACTTGCTTGGGAGGTAGAAGCATGAAGATAGGTTTCATCGGTCTGGGAAATATGGGTGCGCCGATGGCCGCCAATCTGGCAGCCGCAGGGCATGAGGTGTTGGGTTTCGACACCGCCGCCCCCGTTCCAGATGGCGTTACAGCGGTTAACTCTGCTGCGGATGTCGCGGATAAAGCAGATGTTGTCATCACTATGCTGCCGAACGGCAAAATCCTGCGAATGGTCGCAGAACAGATCATCCCTGCAATGCAGCAGGGCGCAGTCCTGTGCGATTGCTCGACCGTTGATGTCGACAGCGCACGTGCCGTGGCCCAACAGGCTACAGCAGCTGGCCTTGGATCGTTGGACGCGCCGGTTTCTGGCGGGATCGGTGGGGCGCAGGGCGGAACGCTGACTTTCATGGTCGGTGGCTCGGACGCGGACTTCGCGACGGTTCAGCCGCTTTTTGACATCATGGGCCAAAAGGCGGTCCATTGTGGCGATGTCGGTTCGGGCCAATCAGCCAAGATTTGTAACAACATGATCCTTGGCGTCACCATGATCGCGACATGCGAAGCATTCGCCCTGGCAGACCAACTGGGGCTGGATCGGCAGAAGATGTTCGACGTCGTTTCGACCAGTTCCGGCTATAGCTGGAGCATGAACGCCTATTGTCCCGCCCCCGGCGTTGGCCCGAAATCACCGGCTGATAATGATTATACGCCGGGCTTTGCTGCTGAACTGATGCTGAAAGATCTGAACCTGTCGCAGGACGCTGCATCCTCTTCTGGTGCCGACACCCCCATGGGCGCCCTTGCCAGAGAGCTTTATCGCACCTTTGTCGAAGATGAGGGCGGTCGTGGTCGTGACTTTTCGGCAATGTTGCCACGCTTCACCGAAAAAAATCGCAAAAACGGCTAAAACTTACGGAACCAAATGAAAGTGAGGGAACCACGGGCATCGCGAGTGGTTCCCTTTTTGGGTTCAAACGGTAAGAAATTATGTCGGTCTTACGAATTGCAGCGGCTTTGATCGCTTTCATGGCGGTCAGCGTCTATGTGTCAGAACACGAATGGAGTGTTCATGGTCTGGCCGCCCCGGTCGGCCCTGCGGCAGCGGATCCCGTGCAGGTCGTTGCCGGCGAAGTGCCGCCGATTGACGCAATTTATTTTATTGAAGAGCCCGGCATTTATGGGCTTGGCCGCGAAATCCCCGGAAGTCGCTACGCAATCATTTCCAATATCCTGGTTCGGTTGGACAGCAAAACCAACAAGGTTCTGTCAATTCTACGAACGAATATCGCCGTTCAGAACTGAGCGGGCGACGCGTCAACAACGCCAATATTGTAACGAATATGGAACCCTCCGGTCAGAAGATCGGTTATTTCGGCAAGCATATAAGGAAATTTGTTATGTTGCCTCGAAAGATCGTTGCCGCGACGGCAAGTGTGGGGCTTCTTGTTTTACCTGTTTTTGCCGTCGCCTATAAACAAGATATTGCACAGGCCCATGCGCAGCCTGCTGTTCAACACACGCAAATGTATCAGGCAAAAAGCGATTCCGCTTCTGATGCGGCGGTCCGCGTGGGCGATACGGTCAACCTTGAACAGGTTGATATCGTCGAAGAACCGGAAATTTATGGCTTGGGCTTTTCGCCGACCGGAAACCGTTACGCGATTATCGACAATCTTCTTGTTCGGCTAAATCCCACTACCGGCAAGGTTTTGTCGATCCTGCGGGAAATACAGTAGCGCAGCACCCCTCGCTATCCGGCCAACAGGGCGCGGGCAGCTTCAGTTGCGGCGTCGGTGATACGATCGCCTGACAGCATCCGGGCAATTTCCTCAATCCGCTCTGCTTCAGCCAGTGGCACGACTTTGGACGTGGTCATTCCATCATGGACCGACTTGGCAACGCGGAAATGTTCGTCCCCAAGTGCGGCGACCTGTGGTGAGTGGGTGACAACCAGCACCTGAGAATCGCCCGCCAGCTTTTTCAGCCGTCGACCAACCGCATCCGCTGTTGCACCGCCAACGCCACGGTCGATTTCGTCGAAAATCATCACCAGGGCATCGTTTCCATGCGCAAGCGAAACCTTGAGGGCCAAAAGAAACCGCGACAATTCTCCGCCCGAGGCGATTTTATCCAACGGCCCCGCCGGTGCGCCCGGATTGGTCGCGACGGTAAAGGCAACGGCGTCACGACCTTCGGGACCGGCCTCACCCTCGGTGATATCAGTGTGAAAGACAGCCCGCTCCATCTTGAGTGGGGCCAGTTCAGCGGAAACTGCCTGATCCAGTTTTGCAGCGGCCTTTTTGCGGGCAGCCGTAAGATTTGCGGCCAAGGTATCATATGCGGCATCGGCATCGGTCCTGCGCCGCCGCAATTCTGCGATGGACGTATCGCCGGCATCGATCTGTTCCAGCCGCCCCCGCAACTCATCCGCCAACCCGGCAAGATCGTCTGGCAGCACATCATGTTTACGGGCCAGCGCGCGCAGGGCAAATAACCGCTCTTCAGTGACCTCAAGTGCGGAGGGATCGAAATCCAACGCCGACAGCGCATCTTCGACACCGCGATGCGCGTCGCCCAATTCGATGATCGCCCGTGAAAGTGCCGCGATTGGCTGATCCAGTTTGTTTTCAGCCTGATCCGCCGCCCCTTCCAGCCAGCGGTTCGCATCCAGCATGGCCCCTTCGGCACCTTGCGGACCCAGCATCTGCAGCGCGCGGGCGACGTCATCACGAATACGCTCGGCCGCCTGCATGCTGCGGCGACGGATATCCAAGACTTCTTCCTCGCCAATCTCTGGCGACAGATCGTCCAGTTCTTTCACCGCGTGGCGCAGAAATTCTTCTTCCCCGCGTGCGATGGCAAGCTGCGCTTCTGCCTCCTCCAGGTCCCGCGCGGCATCGCGACGCGCGGCCCAAGCCTTGCGGGCCGGTCCCAGATCCAGCCCAGCAAAGGCATCCAGCAACACCCGATGCCCGCGCGGGTTCAGCAAACCGCGGTCATCATGCTGGCCATGCAATTCGACAAGAACATCTGAAAGTTGGCGCAAGACCTCGCCCGAGACGCGGCGATCATTCACATAACCGGTCTTGCGGCCATCGCCGCCATTCACGCGTCGCAGGATCAGTTCGTCATCTTCGACATCGATTCCAGCCTCGGCCAAAACGGCATGTGCCGGATGCCCCGGTGGCAAATCGAAAACTGCTGTAACCTCGCCCTGCGTGGCACCCTGCCGCACAAGATCGGCACGGCCGCGCCAGCCCAGGACAAAGCCAAGACAATCCAGAAGGATCGACTTTCCTGCCCCGGTTTCGCCGGTCAGGACGTTCAGACCCGGTCCGAAGCCTAGCTCCAGCCAGTCGATCAACAGCATGTCGCGAATTTCAAGCGATCGCAGCATCGCGCCCAATGACTGCGCCTAGCCCAATGGGCAGGGCGTTACAGCCATTTCCCCTGAATCATTTGACGGTAGACATTGCTTAGCCAGCTATTTCCACGCGCTTCCGGCGACAGACCGCGACCACGCAATTGGCTATAGGCATCCTGATAGAACGGCGACGACTGGAAGTTATGGCCCAAAATCGCGCCGGCGGTCTGCGCCTCGTCATTCAGGCCAAGCGCCAGATAGGATTCGACCAGACGCAGCAACGCTTCCGGCGTTTGCGAAGTGGTCTGGAATTCCTCGACAACGACGCGGAACCTGCTGATGGCAGCCGCATAGTGGCCACGCTTCAGATAGTAGCGTCCGATCTCCATCTCTTTGGCGGCAAGGTGATCGAAGGCAAGATCGAACTTCAGAATCGCACTGCGCGCGTATTCGCTGTCGGGATATTCCTCGATCACGGTGCGCAGCGCCTGCAACGCCTGGAAGGTCAGGCCCTGATCGCGGCCGACCTCATCAATCTGGTCATAATAGGACAGTGCCAGCAGATACTGCGCATAGGCAGCATCCTCATCACCCGGATAGGTATCAAGGAAACGCTGGGCGGCGCCACGCGCTTCCTCGTAATTCTTGGCCCTGTGGTTCGAATAGGCCTGCATGATCAGCGCACGCTTTGCCCATTCGGAGTATGGGTAAAGCCGCTCGACCTCACTGAAATAGAACACGGCGTCTTCCGGCTTACGGCTGTTTTCCAGCTCGTATTCGCCACGCGTGTAAATCTGTTCCGCAGTGAACCGGTCAAGGTTCTCACGCTCTTCTTTTTTCGAGCCACCGCAGCCCGCCAACGTCATACTCGCGACGACCGCAGCCATCATGGTTGCCGAGATTTTCGAGCGCGCCATATTTACCCTGCCATACGATTCTTCTGTGCTGCCGACCATCTCTGGCAAGGCTGCCGAAACCTCCTAACACAGAACATCAGGGGGCGCAAAATGGCAATCCATTGATTTTGTCAGGCGAATCCAAGAAAGAATTCTCAAAAATTCGGGATGACGGTCACGTAAGGTTACGCGACCGCCCAATCTTGCGCATCGACGATATAGTTCGCCACGCCGGCGCCGGGCAAACGGTTCTCCAACGCGGGGGAACACGCGACCCATTCCCAGGCTGTCGGGTCGGCGAACAGGGCACGCAGCAGTTTGTTGGTCATTGCATGACCGGCCCGATGGCCTGTGTAGCGAGCCAACAGCGGCGCGCCTGCCAATCCAAGGTCGCCCATCGCATCCAGCATCTTGTGGCGAACGGCCTCGTCCGCGTGGCGCAGACCGCCCGGCGACAGAACTTTGGCGCCATCAACAACAACCGCGTTCATGTAAGTGCCGCCCAAAGCCAACCCATTCTTGCGCATCGCATCGACATCGGCCTGACGGCAGAACGTGCGGCTGTCAGCCAGTTCGCGCAGGAAAGCGCCATTGGCCATATCCAGCTTCTTTTCCTGATGACCAATCGCCGCGTCGGCAAAGTCGATCTGGAAATCGATCTCCAGATGATCCGCAGGCTCAAGACGTGCAAACGCCTCGCCTTCTCGGACCTCAACCGGACGCAGAACGCGGATCGCGCGCAGTTCGGCGGCCTGCAACTGAATGCCCGCGCGCAGGATGCCACGCGCGAAAGGTGCGGCGGAACCATCCAGAATCGGGACTTCGGGGCCATCTACCGTGACCAGCACGTTTTGAATACCCGTGCCGACCAGCGCTGCCATGATGTGTTCGACCGTGGAAAGGGTGGTTCCCCTGCCATCGTCCATCAACGTGCACAGCGGCGACTGCCGGACATTGTGCCACAAGGCAGGGATATCGACGGCGGGTGTCAGATCGACCCGACGAAAGACGATGCCATGACCAGCGGGCGCCGGATGAACAACCATCCGGGCAGCCGCGCCTGAATGCAGGCCCGTCCCCGTGAATGTCACCTTTTGTTTTAGCGTTGCCTGCATAGTCTACTTGCCTTCTGAAACTCATGTCCCGGAATCGGTTACTCCGGTAACAACTCAGCTAGGCTTGCCGTTGCATTGGTTCAATTAACGAATTGTAACGGCATGAAACATTCAGACCCATGGGCGTAAAATCGCCCGGTTAATGCCAATCAACTCCCTGATTTCAAAATGAAAAAGGCCGCCAATGGCGGCCCTTTGTCAGTTTATTCGTGTCAGGAACGTGAACAGTGTCAGTTCGCCTGACGACGCAGGAAGGCCGGAATTTCCACCTGGTCCTGATCCGCATCGGGGCTGGCCAGATCGTCGAAATCAGTCTCTTGCTGACGCGCACGAGCGGCAACGCGGTCGCTGACACGTTCGGCGATTGACGACGCTGCAGGCTTCGATGCCGGGGGCTGTTCACCACCATGACCAGCCATCCGTTCCAGCATACGGCTCAGGCCGGCCATCCGGCCCTGCCCGGCAACAGCGCCACGAGCGGGCTCTTGCTGCTGCGGCTGACGTGCGGCCTGCTGACGCTCGCCATGATGTTCAACCGCGCGGCGCAGACGATCCATCACTTCCGGCGCCGCCTGACCGCGATTCCCAGCCGTGGGGCGCGGCGCGATAAAGTCCTGCGAGTCATCCTCGATACGGACCGCAGCGGCGCGTGCCGGTTCTTTCGGCTGATAGGCCGGCTGGGGCATATCATCTTCGATCAGTTTTTGCTGCACGACAGGCTCGGCGCGGGTGTCCGCAGCCGGTGCCGGGGTGCGACGCGGGGGAACCTGCAGGTCTTCCTGCTGGGCGACGTCTTCCTTGCGGCCGGTGACCGAAGGGTTCTGGGTCAGCGGTTCTGCCATGCTGCGACGCGGTGCAGGCTCTTCGACAGCGGCTGCGCTGGCGTCGATGCCAGTTGCAACAACCGAGACGCGGATCGAACCGTCCATATCCGGGTCCAGCGTCGACCCGACGATGATATTCGCGTCTGAATCGACTTTGTCGCGGATCACGTTCGCGGCTTCGTCCAGCTCGAACAGGGTCATGTCGTAGCCACCGGTGATGTTGATCAGAACACCACGTGCGCCGTTCAGGCTGATTTCGTCCAGCAGCGGATTGGCGATGGCACGCTCCGCAGCTTCCTGCGCACGGTTTTCGCCAGCAGCTTCGCCGGTGCCCATCATCGCCTTGCCCATCTCGTCCATCACGGCGCGAACGTCGGCAAAGTCCAGGTTGATCAGCCCCGGGCGAACCATCAGATCGGTCACACCTTTGACGCCCTGATACAGAACATCGTCAGCCATCGCGAAGGCTTCGGTAAAGGTGGTCTTTTCGTTGGCCAGACGGAACAGATTCTGGTTCGGAATGATAATCAGCGTATCCACGACCTTTTGCAGGGCCTCGACGCCCTCTTCGGCCTGACGCATCCGTTTGCTGCCTTCGAACTGGAAGGGCTTGGTCACGACGCCGACGGTCAGAATACCCATCTCGCGCGCGGCTTGTGCGATGATCGGGGCCGCGCCGGTGCCGGTGCCACCGCCCATACCGGCGGTGATGAAGCACATATGCGCACCCATCAGATGATCAACGATGTCTTCGATGGTCTCTTCGGCGGCTTTTGCGCCGATAATCGGTTTTGCACCCGCCCCCAGACCTTCGGTCACTTTCGGACCCATCTGGATACGGCTGGTCGCGCGCGAGCCTGTCAGCGCCTGCGCGTCGGTGTTCGCGACTACAAATTCGACGCCATCCAGCTGTTTCTCGATCATGTTGTTGACCGCGTTACCGCCAGCACCGCCAACACCGAATACGGTGATCCGCGGCTTCAGCTCGTCTTCGTCGTTCATCATCAGATTGAGATTCATGGTTCCGCCTGTTTTATTCACTATTTCGTCGAACCAATGCAGCCCGACCGAATCCCCGCATTAGGACAATCCTAAACGATTATGGTCCCGTCCGTCATCCGTAAAAGTGCCACAAACCGCAAAATGTGGCGTTGCACCGACCGCCCTTAGGCGGTATCTTGCCATTGGCGCAGAATATGGTGGGTAAGCGTCTTACCCACACATCTTGCAAATGTTGGCAGCATCACCAGTTGTTGCGGAACCAGCGATAGGCTCTGCGCAAACTGCGCGTCGGATAGCTGTCGGCTGGCACCTCAAAGTCCCACCATTCGTCCTGCGGGTGGGCGGCAAACAATGCCAAGCCAACCGCGCTGGAAAAACTGGGATCGGTCAGTTGATGGGCCAACCCGTCGATCCGCAGTGGACGCCCACAGCGGATATTCGGACCCAGGATCCGGGCCGCCAGCCCATCGAGACCGGGGATCTGACTGCCGCCACCCGTCAGCACGATCTGTTGGCTGGGAAGGGAATCGAATCCAGCTGCATCAAGGACTTCACGCACATTTTCCAGAATTTCTTCAACCCGCGGACGCATGACTCCGATGATGTCGCCACGGCTGACTGTGCGGCGGTCAGCCTCCCAATCACCGGTTTCGCCGCCGACCTGTATCATGTCGCGATCATCGCGGCCGGTTGCTTCAACGCCGCCATTCAATGTCTTCAGTCGCTCGGCCATCGGCAGTGAAACCCGCAGACCTTGCGCAATATCTTGCGTGATCAGGTTGCCGCCAATTCTAACATTGTCGGCAAAAATCATGTGTTTCCTGATAAAAATCGAAACGCCGGTTCCACCACCGCCAAAGTCGATGCAGGCCGCGCCCAATTCCTGTTCATCTTCAACCAGACTGGCCCGCGCCGAGGCATATGATGCCGAGGCGACGCCCGCCAACTCCAGATCACACCGCCGGATACACTGCACCAGATTGCCAATGGCATCGCCGTCAACCGTCAGCACATGCATGTCGCATGCCAGCTTGTTGCCGGAATGATCGCGCGGATCGGCAAGGCCAGTCCGGTTATCGACAGCGAAATTCACCGGCTGGGCATGCAGCACCTCGCGCCCGCGCCCAAAATCGGGCGCATCGCAGGCCGCCATGACCGAGGCGATGTCGTGTTCATGCACTTTGCCCGTGGCCAGCGTGATTTCTCCATCCAGCCCGTAAGACGACGGACGACCGCCGGACAGGCAAGCGATGACGTGATCGACGCGCACACCTGCGACTTTCTGTGCCGCCGTCACCACGGTGCGGATCGCCCGTTCGGTTTCGCCCATCGTTTCGATCTCGCCACGGCGCATCCCGCGCGATCGGGTCGAGGCGGCGCCAATCACCCGAAAGTTCGCCTGCCCCGCCATCGGACCGACGCCATCGGTCTCTCGAAATGTGCCGGTCCCATCAAAGCGCAAGACAAGACATGCGATTTTCGAAGTCCCGATATCCAGAACACCGATCACACCCCTTTGCAGGGCAGCGCGGCGGATATTGCGCATGGCGCGTTGCGTTTCGTAAAGCTCTGGCATCGGCTTAGCCCCCCTTTTTCTCGTCTTTCAGGATTGTCCCGTCGGGTGCCAGCAACGGCATCTCGCGCGCCGCGCGAATGGTGTTGCGGGCATCGATGCCCAGTCGCAGCACGGGCTTTGATGGGTTGCGCAGATCGACAACGCTTACGTCACGCCCCATCATGTCCTGCGCCCGGTCAAGGGCCACGGCGGCCTCAAGCGCGATAAGTGCGCCGTTTTCGGGCAGCATGATTTTTTGCCCGTGATCAAGCTCCAGATCCCAACGACGCTCGCCCTTGCGGACAAGGCCACGGACACGGGGCAGGATCGGACCCGCAGCATCGAACAGCTTCAATGCTTCATCGACGGCAAGATCCGCGCCCTCGCCCGTGATCAGGGGCAGGTTCGGGCGAACCTCTCGCGACGTTACACTGGCGACGCGATGGCCGGTTTTATCCAGAATTTCGATGCCCCGCGCGTGACGCCACAAGATCGCAGGCTGACGTTCGGTCACGACAGCGGCCAGCACACCACCCGGCTTTACACGCAGATCAATCGATTCAATCGCGTCCAACTGCATGACTTGCAGACGCAACGCGGGCAGATCGATATCAAAGCTGGAGGCGGGCAGATCAACAGGCAGCATGGCCCGCACGGCCTTGTCAACGACAGGGGATGCGCCTTCCACTGTCATCATATGGACTTGAAATTCTTCGCGGCTTTGAACCTTGTCAAGCAGCGCAGTGAAGGTCGTGTTCATCGCTGCCCGGCGATCCTCATCCGACAGCAAGATGCCCGCCGTCATCGCGATCAGAAAGGCCGGGCCGCCGATCCGCACGACACGGCGATACAGCGGCTTCAGCCACATCCGCTCCAACCGATACTTCAACCGCGACGGCGCGGGATCGCGCTTTGGGCGCGGCGGTTGCTGACTGCCGGGACGATGGTCAATCACGGACGACACAGCGCATCCTCCACCATCCAGCGCATCAGGGCCGGGAAATCAACGCCAACATGGGCGGCCTGTTCAGGCGCAAGCGAGGTGGGCGTCATGCCGGGTTGTGTGTTCACCTCCAACAGGAACAAGCCTTGCAGGCCGCGGCTATCGTCCCACCGAAAGTCAGAACGTGACAGCCCCTTGCAGCCAAGCGCCTCATGTGCGCGCACAGCATATTCCAGACAGGCTTCGGTAATCTCTGCAGGAAGTTCTGCCGGGATCACATGGCGCGACCCGCCGACCGAATATTTGGCATTATAGTCATACCAGCCATCGGCGATGATCTCGGTCACGCCAAGTGCACGGTCCCCCATCACGGCAACCGTCAGCTCACGGCCCGGCGCATAGGTTTCAACCATCACGCTGGCCGGCATCGTGTCAGCCAGTTGCGGCGGCTGATTTGCACCTTCGTGAATGATATACACCCCGACCGAGGAACCTTCGCTGTTTGGCTTGACGACATAGGGCGCTGGCATCACATGCCGCTGCCGCACCTCGGCCGCATCGACGATCAGGCTTTCCAGAACCGGCAGACCGGCGGCCCGGAACGCATCCTTTGCCCGCGTCTTGTCCATCGCAAGGGCCGAGGCCAGAACGCCCGAATGGGTATAGGGCAACCCCATCCATTCCAGGATTCCCTGCACACAGCCATCTTCGCCCCAACGGCCATGCAAGGCATTGAAAACCACATCGGGCGCAATGTCCGCCAGACGCCTGACGATCTCATCGCCGCGCCCTGTTCCGAGTTCGATCTCGGTGACATCATAACCCGCCACCCGAAGCGCCTTCGCGCATTCGCGACCCGTCGACAGAGACACCTCGCGCTCAGCCGAGGGGCCACCCATCAGAACCGCTACCGAGTGGGCTGTCCTGCTCGACCTGCCCGCCACGTTTCGCCTTTCAGTCCCGGTTGATCCGGGTTTTTCATGCCACGCTGATCTTTTGGCGATCATTCATGGACTTGATTTGCTCTGTACTTTTTATCTTAGCCGCAAAGCACGAATCGCAAAAGAGCATTTGTGCTGCGTTGGCGAAATATTGTGAGCAATCAGAAATCGAAGGAACGTCCTGGATTACGTCAGGCCATGTCTCCGTTGTCCAAGGCTTCGCCGACCCGGATCACTTCCCATTGCAGATCATAACCGCTTTCTTCCAGAACGCGGCGGCGGACCAATTCGCCCAGGGCTTCCAGTTCCGCAGCCGTCGCGCCGCCCGTATTCAGCAGGAAATTGGGGTGCTTTTCAGACATCTGCGCCCCGCCCCAGCTATGCCCGCGCAAGCCCGCCCGGTCGATCAACGACCATGCCTTCAGTTCATGCGTATCATCGGCCCGACCTGTCGAACTGAAGCCCGCCGGATTGCGGAAAGTCGAGCCGGCAGTGCGATCTTTGGTTGGCTGGGTTTCATCGCGTTTGGCAAGTTGCGCAGTCATTTTGGCGTGCAAAGCTTCAGGTTCACCGGGCCGGGCGTGGAAGACCGCCTCGGTCAGCACCCAGCCTTCTGGCAGGTCCGAATGGCGATAGGAAAAATTCATATCCTCGGGTTTCAGCGTGACCTGACGACCATCGCGTGTGACGGCGCGAACCTCGATCAGATGATCTGCAACATAGCTGCCATAGCAACCTGCATTCATGCGAACGGCACCGCCGACGGCACCCGGAATGGTGCGCAGAAAAGTCAGGTCCAGCCCCGCATCCGCAGCGCGGCGGGCGACATGCGCATCCAGTGCGGCAGCCCCTGCGATGACCTTGTTTTCTTCGACTTCGATCCCATTGAAGCCGCGCCCCAGGCGGATCACGACCCCGCGGATACCGCCGTCGCGCACGATCAGGTTCGATCCGACGCCAATCGGGAAAACCGGGATCTGAGGGTCCAGATCACGCAGAAAATCAGCCAGATCGTCCACATCAGCGGGCTGGAAAAGCCAATCGGCAGGTCCGCCGACACGCAGCCATGTCAGGCTGTCAAGGGGACGATCAGGGGTCAGCGCGCCGCGCGGCGTTGGAAGGTTCATACTCATGGGTTGCTGGTAAACAGAGCCGCGCGAGGCGTCAACACGGGGCAGTATCTTCAGCGTTTTGGGGCTGTGATTTGCGTAGGCAGGGTGTGCACAAGCTGTACACCGTGAGTACACCGGGGGTCCTGCCCGGCGGTGTCGCCGGGCGCGATGGTGGTGATCCGACGAGAAACATCAAAGACCGAGATATCTGAGTATCGCTTCGATCGCCGTTTTGATCGCGGGCGACGTCGCGAGAAACTCAATCGCCTGCATATAGTTCACCGCACCGACGAGCGCGCCATTTCCAATTGCGAAGCCTGTCGCCACATCCCTGGCGACAGGCAGCGCCTTCTTGATACGCAGCAGTCGACCGATAAGCCGATAGGATGCCACAGCGCGATCTTCCGGTGCGACTGCCGGGTCGGTGGCGGCATTTGCGTCTTCCGGCAGGACTTCCGCAAGATGAGGGTCAAGGACGGGCAGAACGGCCTCGGTCATTTCAATGATGGCATCGCGGTTGTCGATCAGCGAAGTGTTACCAATGATGGCCGCGCGCCGTTCTAGCACCATGCGGGTTTCTTCATCGGAACCGAGAATATCCGCCGCAGCATCACGGAGCCGTTTGCGATAGTCGGCAATCAGAGGGTCTTGTTCTGCCGAGGGGCATTCGCCAGTTTGGATACGCACCACAAGCCGCCGGGTCGCGGCGCTGCAGGCATCGAACAGTTCGACGGGTGAGGCGCCGACGTCTTCAGCCATGCGGCGAAGCATGGATAGGTCTTGGGCGAGACCGCCATAAAGCTGGTCAGATGCCCCGTCAAAAATCTCTGTCGCGCCGATAATCTTGCGACGGACGTAGGCCGCAACGTTATCAGGCAGTTCCGTTTCAGGAACCAATCGCAGTTTTCCCGTTTCCGGGTTCGCTTCGATGGTTTCGCCGTTTGCTGTCGCTTCGATTGCGTGATGCTGTCGAAGTCGCCTGATCTCGGCATCCAGCGCCTCGCCGCCTTCGTTCCACAGTTCATCTTTGATCAGCGCCACATCGCGAAGCAGATCCCAGTTTTGACGACCGCCCTCTGCAACCCGCTTGAGCCAATCGGCAAAGAAATCGCTGCCCGGAGCATCAGGAAGATATCGCCCGCCCAAAAATGGCTGAACTGGAGGCGTTACACCATCAGCCCACAATGGCTGCCGCCAGATGTCCAAGCCTTGCTTCAGAGCGGATACATCTTGCAGCGCCGCCTCCCTGAAAATACGTCGCTGCTGCAGTGTTTCCTCGGTCGGTCCCTGTTCATCACCTGCTTCGGGCAGCTCCCAGTCTGTAGTAAAGGAATACTCCGCCGTTTGGCAGACGCCAGCAGCATCACTTGAAGAGTTAATTCCAGTTGCGGAGACTAATGCACGCAGCGAGTTCTGCCGTTGATAGTCATCCAGCATTGAGTATGTCGGAATAGGGCGGGCAACGAACTCAACCGTTTTCTGAAGCCCGTTGACCAGGACGCCCGTTTGATTGACGATGGCCAGTCGAAGAAAATGCAGCAAAAAATAAGGCGGCTTGACCCGCCCTCGGTTCGTTTCCAGAAAGGATGATCCCAGCCAGAAATTCGAGAGGACCCGAAATACGGCCCTATTGGCAACAGACTTTGCATCCTCAAGCGATACCGTTGCCAGTGTTGCCGCCAAGTCGGTCGTGTTGGCTGGTTGAGGTTTTTCATTCATGGTGCGAATATGCGTGATGCCAAACAACGTCGCAAGTCCAACACTGCGGCATTATGAGGGTCAATGGATGCGTTAAAAATACGCGCATCACGCCGGCATATACAGCCAAGGAGCAAGGCAGCTGAAAGATGGGTTTAGGCAGTTTCTGGCTGTAGCAAAAAGCCCGTCCTCCCTTCATGCCATCAGGGGTGGCTGCGTCCTTACCCCTGTTCGGTCGTCGGGCTGATCGGGTTGATCGCCCGCAGGGGCCGGGTGAACAAGGCGCAGACGCCAATTGCAAAGGCGCCGATGCCGACGCCGGGACCCCAATGCAACGTGATGAGGCCAAGGGTTGGAACGCCAAGGGCGATCAGCCCCCAGAAGGCTTGCTGGCGATATTTCACCGGCAGCCAATGGGCCAATACCACCAGCAAAAGCCAGCAGCCGATCGCCAGCAGCGAACAGATATGCGACGTGGTCACGCAGCAGCCTCTTGCAATTTGGCGGGCAGCGCATTGGCCCAGGTAGAGATCGTCCCGGCCCCAAGGCAAACGACCATATCGCCCGGTCGCGCCTGTTCGCGGACCAGCCGCGCCAGATCATCTTCGTTCAGGATGGCGCGCGCATGGCGGTGGCCGTGGGCGATCAAGCCTGCAACCAGATCATCACGCGACGCGCCCGGGATGGGGTCTTCGCCAGCGGCATAAACCTCGGCAATGGCCACGACATCGGCTTCGTTGAAACAGGTGCAGAAATCCTCGAACAGGTTCGACAGGCGCGAATAGCGATGCGGCTGATGCACCGCGATGACGCGGCCTTCGCTGGCCTGCCGCGCGGCTTTCAGGACGGCTGCAATTTCGACCGGGTGATGGCCGTAATCGTCGATGATGGTGACGCCGTTCACTTCACCCACGCGGGTGAAACGACGTCCGACGCCGCCGAATTTGGCCAGCGCGTCGCGGATCTCGGCTTTCTTCATGCCAAGGTGGCGGGCGACGGCAACGGCGGCCAGACAGTTGGACACGTTGTGATCACCCGGCATGGGCAGGGTGCAGCCTTCGATGATCTCAACCTCGCCGTTTTCATTCGGGCCTTCGCCTTGCAGGGCGATGTCGAAATGGGCGATACCGTTCTTGTAATGCAGGTTCAGGGCGCGAACGTCGGCCTGCGCGTTGAAGCCAAAGGTCACGACGCGGCGGTCGGTCAGCTTGCCGACCAGCGACTGAACCTCGGGGTGATCCGTGCAGCAGACGGCAAGACCGTAAAACGGGATGCCGGAAGCAAAGTTGTAAAATCCCTGACGCAAGGCGTCAAAGCTGCCCCAATGTTCCATATGCTCGGGGTCGATATTGGTGATGATGGCGATATCGGCGGGCAATCGGTTGAAGCTGCCATCGGATTCGTCAGCCTCGACCACCATCCATTCGCCGGCACCGGCGCGGGCGTTCGACCCATAGGCATGGATCACTCCGCCATTGATGACGGTCGGATCAATGCCGCCCGCATCCAGCAGCGTGGCAACCATGGTCGTGGTGGTTGTCTTGCCATGCGTTCCGGCGATGGCGATGTTGGATTTCATCCGCATCAGTTCGGCCAGCATTTCGGCCCGGCGAACCACGGGAAGGCCGCGCCGACGCGCCTCCTCAAGCTCGGGGTTGCCCTTCTTGATCGCGGTCGAGATGACAATGACCCCTGCCTGACCGATATTTTCGGCGCGCTGGCCTTCGAACACGGTGGCGCCAAGGGTTTCCAGCCGGTCGGTGATCTTGCTGCGCTTCAGGTCGCTGCCCTGCACCTGATAACCCAGTGTCAGCAAAACCTCGGCGATGCCCGACATCCCGATGCCGCCGATACCTACAAAATGAATCGGGCCCAGTTCACCGGGAAGTTTTGTCGCAGCGTTCATCGCGCAATCTCCGTGACGATTTCAAACAGCCTTCGCGCCGCATCGGGGCGGGCCAGGGTCAGCGCAGCATCGGCCATTGTCATGGCCTGCGCGGGATTATCGAGGATCTGGCGCATGTCGCGCGTCAGGCCGGCCGCGTCAAGCGTGGATTCCGGCAGAACCCGTGCCGCGCCGGATTGCGCCAAAGCCCGCGCGTTGGCCGTTTGATGATCGCCGGTGGCGGCGGCATAGGGAATCAGGATCGCCGGGCGGCCAATCACGGTGATATCCGCGAGGGACGACGCGCCCGACCGGCTGATGACCAATTGCGCCTGCGCAAGACGTTGGGGAACGTCTGAAAAGAAAGGCTGAACCTCGGCCTGGACCCCGGCGGCGGCATAGGCGGCCGTGACGCGTTCGGCATCTTCGGCGCGGGCCTGATGGCTGACGCGCAAGCGCGGGCGCATCATATCCGGCAGCCCGGCGATCGCGGCGGGAACCACGTCCGACAGCACGCGCGCACCCTGACTGCCGCCAATCACCAAGACGTGAAGTTCGCCCTGCCCCGGTGGAACGTAAGGCGCTGCGGAATATTCCAGCACGGCGGCGCGGACGGGGTTGCCGGTGTGGATGCCCTGCACACCTTTGGGCAGATCGGTCGGCCACGTGCCGCAGGCAACCCGGTTGACCCGATGCGAAAACAGCCGATTGACGCGCCCCATCACACCGTTCTGTTCGTGGATCATGCAAGGAATACCCAACGACACCGCCGCCGACATGGCAGGAATGGTCGGATAGCCACCAAAGCCGATCACGACCGAGGGGCGGTCGGCCTTGAAATCCTTTCGGGCGTCCATGACACCAGCGGCAATTTTCATCGGCGCCGTCAGTTTACCCATCAGCCCGCCGCGAGCGGTCGTTGCCGATTTCACCACGCTGCGCTGCACCGCATCGGGGAAGCCACCTGCATAACGCGCACCGCGATCATCGGTGGAAAGCTTCACCCGCCAGCCTTCGGCCAACAACAGCTCGGCCAACGCCTGAGCAGGAAACATATGGCCGCCGGTTCCCCCGGCGGCAATCAGGGCAAGCGGTGCGGGCATCAATGTCTCCGCCGCAGGATTTCGGCAAATTCACCTTGCGGACGTGTTCTGGTCAGGGCCAGCAACATGCCCATCGCAATGCCGGATGCGATCACGGACGAGCCGCCATAGCTGACAAAGGGCAGCGTCATCCCCTTGGCGGGCAGCAGACGCACGGCCACCCCCATATTGATCAGCGCCTGCACCCCGAATGCGCAGGCAAGGCCGGTTCCGGCGATGCGGGCAAAGGGGTCACGCTCTTTCAGCATCCGCAGCAGCGAACGCACGACGATGGTGCAGTAAAGCAGAATGATGGCCATCACCATGATGGTGCCATATTCCTCGGCCGCGACGGCGATGATAAAGTCGGTATGCGCATCCGGCAGCGACCATTTGACCGAGCCTTCGCCGACGCCGACACCAAAGAAGCCGCCGTCCTGAATGGCCTTTGTCGCGTAACCGATCTGCGTGCGCGGGTCGATTTCGGAGGACAGAAAGCCGTTGATCCGACGTGCAAAGTGTTCCGAGGCACCGTAGGCAAAAAAGCCGCCCATGACCGCGATCCCCGCCACGCCCATCAGCAGGATCATCGGTGCGCCAGCGACAAAATACATCACCAGCCATGAAAACAGCACCAGCGAGGCCTGACCAAAGTCGGGTTGCAGTGCCAGCAAGACCACGACCACCATGGCGGCCAGGAAAGAATACAGCTTGCCGGGTGGGCCGCCGACCTCTTGGCTGGCAGCCATGAACCATGCGCACAGGGCGACAAAGCCCGGCTTCAGAAACTCGGACGGCTGGATCGAGACGAAGCCAAGGCTGAGCCAGCGGGTTGCGCCCTTGCCGAAATCCGTGCCGATGACTGGCAGCACCAGAATAAGCACGAAAGAGACCAGAAACCCCATCACCCCGATGCGCCGGATCTGCTTGGGCGACATCATCGAAATGACCAGCATCACCACAAGGGCAAGGCCGCCGAACAAGGCCTGACGTTCAACATAATAGAATCGTGGAAGGTTGTTTTTTTCCGCCAGCGGCACCGAGGCCGCCAAACCAAGCAACAGACCAATTGCAAACAGGCCCAGCACGCATGCAAGGGACCATTTGTCCAAAGTCCGCCACCAGCGGGGTAGAATCGGGTCACCCGCCCGTAAGGGCGTGGCACCAAAGACCATCTCGGTCATGGGAATACCGCCGTCACTGCCTCTGTTTCGCCCAGTTTTCCCGGGTCTGAAGTTCAGCATAACGCGAAAAACCACGCCGCGCTACTACGGATTGCATGACCGCGCACAGAACCGACGCAGAGGAATTCAGCCCCTGATCGCGGTCCAGTCAGATCGTCAGGTCGATCAGCGTCCGGCCTTTACGCCGACCAACCGTGGCCGCGGTCATAGGCGTTGACGGGCGCAGCGGACCAGCCTTTCGGCGGCGCAACAGGGCGGAAAACCTCGACCATCAGGGGAAAACATGCGGCCAGATCCGAGGAATGGGCCGCACTGCAGTCACCGCCCGGGCAGGCTGACAATGCCGCCAGCAGGTCGATCTCGGAAAAGAACTCCAGATAGTCGCCGGGACGGACCGGGCTGGCTTTCATCATATATTGCCCGGTCTGACGGGAAAACCCGGTGCACTGAAGACATTCAGCACATCATGGACCAGCTTTTCGGCTTCGGGCAAGGGCAAGCCCCGCTTGCTGGCCAGCGCGCGGGTCAGGTTGGAATGGCAGCAATGGTGATACTGCCCGCCATCCGACAACAGGTTATGCGTATAAGGATCACAGCGCGTCCCGATGACATCGTGAACAGACAGCCCATAGTCATCGAACCCATACCAATCCAGCGTATCGTCGGTGATCGTGGCCATCGGGCGCATGGTCGGAAACGATGACCAAAGCTGGTCGCCAGTGGACAGATGCGTGCCATGCAGCGCCCGCGTTTTGCCCGAGTAGAAGCGCTCGGACAGATCGGCGGACCACAGGTTCAGATCGCCGACTTGCGGCCCTTCGACGCTGGTGATCCGAAAGAAGTGACCGGCGGGCACATCAAAACAACGCGCATCACGTGGCGGGATCAGGGTTTCGCTGACCTTGACCCAGCCAGCACGGGCAGCCTGCATTGCCGGCAGCTCAGGATGGGGCAAATCCTTGACAGGGTAGCAGGTCACGGGGGCAATCTGACGACGGGCGTCGGCATCTGCGGGTGCGGCATGGTCTGGCGTATCGGGTTTCATATCGGCTCCTGTTTTTGTCTCACCCTGTCGGATTTTCCACGGCGATCAATCGGTCGGATAGGCGACATAGGAAAATCGCCGGCTATCGGGCGCCCAGCTGTTCACATTGATCGTTCCTTGCCCACCAAACAATCGCACCGCATGAGCGGGGTTTGACCAATCTTCGTCGTGAACCAGCATCAGATCGACCCACAGATTTTCGGGATGCCCATTGGTTCCGTTTGGATAGGCCAGATAGACCGCCATACGGCCATCGGGGGACAGGTGTGGAAACCAGTCAACGGTTTCAGAATACGTCAATCGTGTCAGACCCGCGCCGTCCGGTCGCATCCGCGCAATCTGGGCGTGCCCGGAAAACACTTCGGTATTGAAATAAATCCATTCTGCGTTTGGGCTGTATTCCGGCCCGTCAGCCGGAACACCCGCGCGGGTGATCTGGCGAAAACCCTGCCCGTCCCACCCTATCGTGCAAATTTCAGCCGAGGTCATCCGCAACCGACCAGCCGTCAGGTCAGCCTGAACACCGACAAAGGCCAGTTGCCGACCATCCGGCGATACGCCATGCAGAAAATGGAGCAGCCCGTCCGGCCCGTCCTTGCCAGTGACTCGCCGTGCGCGGCCCCCCGCAAGAGGTGCCCGATAGATTTGCCAGTCGTCATAGGTCGAGACATAGATATGCTGCCCATCGGGGTCCAGGACGTGGTCGTTGTTGATTGCAGGTAGCCCGGTCAGGGCGATCGATCGCAGACCGGGATCAGCAAGATCGAGCCGCCAAAGCCCGCCGTCGCCATTCACGATCAGCGCCTGTCCGTCAAGCGTCCAGTTCGGCGCTTCCAACAGAAGTCCGCGCGTTTCAAGGATCAGAAAACTATCGCCGGTTTTCGTGTCATGGACCCAGATCTGGCAGCGCTGACCGGAAGCAAGGGTTCTGGGTTGGGCACACATACATCATGACCTTGATCAATTATTGCCTGCCCAGAAGAAGGCGCGACATGTCTGTCAAGCCGGCGGTCAAACACATTGCGATGCAGCATCGCAGCGCGCGCATCCGTAAAACCTTACCCTTATCCCAAAGTTGCCAATGCAGGAAATGTTTCCAGCAACCAAAAACTGAAGGCGGAAAACGCACCGGTGATCAGCATGATCCCGACAACCAGAAGCAAGCCGCCCATGACCCGCTCTATCGTGCTCAGCCAGGGCTTGATGCGGTTCATCAGCGTGATCGAGCGGTTGATGAAGATCGCCGCCAGCAGGAACGGGATGCCAAGACCGATGGCGTAGATGGCCAAAAGCGCCGTGCCGCGCGACAGCTCGCCCCCCGTTGCGGCAAGGGTCAGGATCATGCCCAGTTGCGGGCCGATGCAGGGGGTCCAGCCAAAGGCAAAGGCCAGACCCAGGATATAGGCCCCAAAGGCGCCGCCGTCCTGTTTGCCCGCAGTCAACCGGGCCTCCTGATCCAGAATCGGAATACGGATAATATGCAGGAAATGCAGACCCATGACGATGACCATGACGCCCGCGACTTTGGCCAGAATATCCTGATACTGCAGAAAGGCGCGGCCAAATGCCGAGGCCGCAAAGCCCATCACCAGAAAGACCGTCGAAAGCCCCAGAACAAAGAAAAGCGCAGGCAGAACCGCGCTGCGCTCTCTCTCCTTCAGGCCGTTCACGCCCACACCCGTCATATAGGCCAGATAGGGTGGCACGATTGGCAGGACACAGGGCGACAAAAACGAAAGTATCCCCGCAAACAGCGCAACAGCGGCGGCGGGGATAAAGGCGGCGGCGGCAAGATCGATTCCCAACATGGACGGCACTTTAGCGTCAATATCTGAACTTGGCAGGTGCCATGATGTCACGCCTTCGTGGGCGTGATCCGACAAACGAAAAGGGCGCGGTTTTCACCGCGCCCCGTTTTGTCTTGATCAACCCGGATCAGCGTCCGGCGGACCACCATCCACGCCGCTTGGAACGCGGCGACGCGTGTTCCGGCAAGCTTTCGGGTTCTGCATCCGTTTCCGGCGCGTTGGCAGCCTCATCCACCGAAAACTGCTGGCTTTCTTCTTCGGTCGTTTCGACGATTGCCAGTTCAGCCGGTGCCGCCACGGTTTCGGCGATCTGCTTTGGTTCTGCCGGGGTTTCGATCACGGTCGGCTCTGGGCGCATGTTGACGCCCGGCAATTCCTCGGCCCGGCTTTCCTCGCCGATATTGTCGCGCAGGTCGACAACATCGGGCAAGCCGCCAGCCTCGACCGGTG
This sequence comes from Paracoccus amoyensis, assembly GCF_014490725.1. Classification (GTDB taxonomy): domain Bacteria; phylum Pseudomonadota; class Alphaproteobacteria; order Rhodobacterales; family Rhodobacteraceae; genus Paracoccus; species Paracoccus amoyensis. The sequence goes on along the minus strand of NZ_JACOQL010000005.1, from coordinate 160,939 downwards.
CAGCTGCATCATCGTTTTTCTTGCGCCCACGCGAACGGGACCGACGTTTGCGAGCAGAATTATTATCTTCGCCCGCGGTGACCGTTTCAGCCGCCTCTTCCGTCATGTCGGGCTGAGCATCATTCGTATCATTCGCGCTGTCGTCTGCGGCGTCCAGTGCATCACCTTCGGCCCGATCGCCGTTTTTCCGGCGACGGCGGCGGCGGCGGCGACGCGAACGGCTGCCATCGCCGTTTTCCTCGTCGGAATTATCGGCATTCGCGACCGACTTGTCATCCTCATCACGATCTTCGTCTTGATCCTCTGCGGCCAGCGCGACATCATCTTCGTCCTCATCGTCGATCTGGGCCATCAGGTCGGCGTCGACACCAAGGACAGGGGCCGCGATTTCCGGCACATTGCGGGTGGCCGTCTTGAACTTCTCGATCGCGAAATCGGGAGAAATCAGGCTGGGATCAGCCTCTACCCGGACGGACATGCCATAACGCGCTTCGATTGTCGCGATATGCTCACGCTTCTGGTTCATCAGGAAGTTGCTGACCGCGACGGGTGCCTTGACCAGCACTTCGCGCGAACGCTTGCGCGTGCCCTCTTCCTCGATGGCGCGCAGAATCGTCAGTGCAAGGCTGTCATCGCTGCGGATCAGACCGGTGCCGTGGCAATGGGCGCAAGGCTGCGTGGTGCTTTCCAACATCCCGGGGCGCAGACGTTGACGCGACATTTCCATCAGGCCAAAGCCCGAGATGCGGCCGACCTGAATCCGTGCGCGATCCGATTTCAACTTGTCTTTCAATCGCTTCTCGACGGCGGCGTTGTTCCGACGCTCTTCCATGTCGATGAAGTCGATGACGATCAGGCCGGCAAGGTCGCGCAAACGGACCTGACGCGCGACCTCATCCGCTGCTTCAAGGTTGGTTTTCAGCGCCGTATCTTCGATACTGCCTTCCTTGGTGGCACGGCCCGAGTTCACGTCGATGGCGACAAGCGCCTCGGTAATACCGATGACGATATAACCGCCCGACTTCAACTGCACGACCGGGTTGAACATGCCCGACAGATAGCTTTCGACCTGATAACGGGCAAAAAGCGGCATCGGATCGCCGTAATGTTTCACGTTCTTGGCGTGGGACGGCATGATCATTTTCATGAAATCCTTGGCCACGCGATAACCGCGCTCACCCTCGACCAGAACCTCGTCGATCTCTTTGCTGTAAAGATCGCGGATGGTGCGTTTGATCAGGTCGCCCTCTTCGTAGATCGGCGCAGGTGCGACCGACCGGAAGGTCAGATCGCGGATCTGTTCCCACAAACGCAGCAGATATTCGTAGTCGCGCCGGATTTCGGTCCGGGTGCGTTGGCTGCCCGCAGTGCGAATGATCAGGCCAGCGCCCTTGGGCACGTCCAACTCGCCTGCGATATCCTTCAACTTCTTGCGGTCGACAGCATTGGTAATCTTGCGGCTGATCCCGCCGCCGCGTGCGGTATTGGGCATCAGAACGCAGTAACGCCCCGGCAGCGACAGATACGTGGTCAGCGCCGCGCCCTTGTTGCCGCGCTCTTCCTTGACCACCTGCACCAGCATGATCTGGCGAACCTTGATCACTTCCTGAATCTTGTAGCGGCGCGGGCGCGACTTTTTCGAAACACGAATTTCTTCGGTCACGTCTTCTTCAGCGACCGACTCGATCGTGTCGTCCTTGTCTTTGGACCGATCATCGCTGTTTTCGTCAGCATCTGCCGTGCTGGTCACGTCAATCGGCTCATCAACCGCATCGGTTGCCGTTTCGCTTTCCAGCAAGGCGTCAGCCGCATCGATATCCGTCACTAGAACGTCGTCCGAAGTGACGACCTCATCTCCGCTGGTGCTGGCTTCGGCCCGAGGACGGCGAGATTTGCGGCGCGCTGACTGTTTGGCTTCTTCTGCCTCCTGCGCTTCGGCGTAGGCGCGTTCTTCGGCGATCAGCGCGTCACGGTCTGCCGCAGGGATCTGATAGTAATCCGGATGGATTTCGGCGAAAGCCAGAAAGCCGTGGCGGTTTCCGCCATAATCCACAAAAGCCGCCTGTAACGACGGCTCAACCCGCGTCACTTTGGCCAGATAGATATTTCCCGAGATTTGCCGTTTATTTATAGTCTCGAAATCAAATTCTTCGACCTTGGTTCCGTCGACCACAACCACCCGAGTTTCCTCGGCATGTGTGGCGTCGATCAGCATTTTTTTTGCCATTTTTATGTCTTTCGCACATCCTGATGCCCGGCGGGGCCAATGGCTCTGCCAGGGTAGGGATGCGATTTGATGGGGACGTCGGCACGGCTGCAAGAAAGGGATCGCGGACGGCAAGGCGATCGCCATGCCCTGTCCGATATAATCCGTTCTGTGCGCGCGCCATCGCGTCTGTTCCTTGTAAGACCCGTGGGCGGATGCCGGCCGGGCCGCTGACTTATCATCGCCCCTCCGCGGAAGATCGCGTTCTGGGCGGGCTTTCCCGTGGGGTATGTGCTGTCCGCCAATCAGGCCAGAGTTCAGCAAATCCCACTACGAAACTTTTGGCGTCATGCAACCCTGAGTTGAGAGGCGTAACGCATAGACCCAACATAGAGGCTGCCACTAGGAAAATTCAATGCCCAAAAGATGTTCCGGTGTTATGGGCGATATCTGGCCAGCAAATTAGCTATACAATTCATTTCCCAATTCCCGCCAGCACCCGGAATTTTTCATGCTTGCGCAGCCTAACGGCCTTGTCACGCAGGCTTAACGCTTCATTCACCCGGCTGTCGCATGATCCATCTATTCAACAGCCCAAACGGCTTGAAGCAGGGGCGGTATCATGCCGATCATCAAGGTCAATCCGGATCAGACTTCGCCTGGCGATGCCTACCGTCTGGCGAAATCATTGCCAGACAGCGCGCCGATCATCGCCATGATCCACGGCTATCGCTACTCGCCCCACATACCGCACCATGACCCCCACCGGCATATTTTGGCGCTTGATCCTTTACAGGATGTGCCACGCGTCTTGTCATGGCCACGTGCCTTGGGCTTTGGCGGCGAAGATATGAGCGAGGGGCTGGCGATCGCATTTGGCTGGGAAGCACGGGGACGTCTGGGCACGGCTTTTGCACGCGCGGCGGGGGCCGGAAACTGGTTGGGCGGCTATCTGTCTGACATTGCGGATGCCGCCGGGCGCCCCGTTTCCATCATCGGACATTCGATGGGTGCGCGGGTCGCCCTGAAATCGCTGCATCATACCACGCCTGGCAGCATTGGACGGATCATTTTGCTGGCAGGGGCCGAATTTGAGGATGAAGCGGCGCAAGCACTGCACACCCCCGCAGGCAAGCTGGCCGAGGTTATCAATGTGACATCTCGTGAAAACGATCTGTTCGATTTCGGGATCGAGCTTTGGCTGGGCCGTGGGCGCAAGCGGGCCTTGGGCTTTGGCCTGAAACAGCCTGCGCTGAACTGGGTCGATTTGCAGATCGACTGCCCCGAAAACCTGAAAGAGCTTGGCCGGATGGGATTCGATATTGATCGCGCCCCGCTGCGCCTGTCACATTCATCGCCATATCTGCGGCGTGGTATGTTTGATTTCTATCGCACCGCGTTACGTCAGCCTTGGGCCTTGCCGCTGCCGATGCTGCGGCACCGCCTGTCAGGGCAGATCACGCCCCGCTGGTCCCGCCTGTTGGCCCCTCCTGCCCAGATCGGCGGCCTGCGCGCCTGACCCCGGCCTTGCTGCATCATGGACAGTCGCTGATCCGCACCCTCCATATTGGTAAGATAAACCACCAGTCGTTGCTTGCTTAGAGGCAGAATGACAATGTTATCGGGTTGATTCATCCGGTGCGTCCGTTGGCTTGTCCAGCGCATGATCGCGGTAAAGCCGCGCATTTGCCATCAAGAAAACGAACAAAATCAACGGAAGGCCAAAGGTTTTGAAATAAACCCAGCTCGTTTCGGACATCGTGCGCCAGACCACCTCATTTGCGACAGCCAGCGCCAGAAACAGCAACGCCATTCGCAAGGTCAGCTTGCGCCAGCCAGCGACATCCATCGGCAAGGCTTCCGACAGCACCGCCTGCAGCCAGTCTTTGCCGGCAAGATAGCTATATCCCAAAATTCCCGCAAACAGCAGATAGATGATCGTGGGTTTGATTTTGAAGAAGCGAGGATCGTTCAACCAGACCGACAAGCCGCCGAAGACGACGACCAGCACCAGCGTCGCGACCTGCATCGGGGCCAGCTTGCCCGTCAGACGCCATTGAAGCAGCGTCGCCAGTGCAAGAACAGGAATGAAAATCAGCGTTGCAAAGACCAGCGCGGTATATTCCTGACCCCACAAATTGACCGTATCGCCGCGCTTCAGCATGAAAATAGCAAAAAACAGCAGCAACGGACCGTATTCCAGCACTGGTTTGACCCAGGGTTTTGTTGCTTTCATCGCGTCTTTTCCAGTCATGAGATCGCCAAATTGGCCGGTTTGCGTTCGGCGCTGTATTTGATGCCTGCAGACGTCTTATGCAAGGAAACTTATTGCACAAGTGCGTTTTATATGTGCGCACTTATTCGCCGTGCATAGGATTTGCGATATCCTGCCGCTGCGGGTTGGCGGTTGGGCGATGCCGACAAGCAGCTTGGAAAACTGCGCGCTTCCGGGTCGACACGAGTGCACACAAGCGCGGACAGCCACGAGCGTGCGATTTGATTGTAATGTTTTACTTCAATCCAGGCGAATCGCTGCCAAAATCGGGCCGGGCTGGTCAGCGCCGCCATCCTCTCTTTGCACCAGCAGGACGTGCTTGGTATCGGCAGGCATAGATTCGTCAGCGGCACCATCAGGGCGGATGGTCATCCGCAACGGACCATTGCCGTCCCACTCGGCAAGCTGGTCCATCCCGACCACGACATTTGTGTAGGTCACGACCTTGCCGCGATTTTCGCCCGCCTTCACTTCGATCTGACGTTCGGGAACATAACGGACCAGCAGAATATCGACCTGCCCACCAATATCAGACAGGGGCATCAGTTCGATCGCCTCACCGTTGCCGGTGCTTTCGCGACGCACACTGACCAGTGTGGGCGCGACACGGCTGGCATCGATCAACCCCATCAGCTGAGCCGGTCCCGGAGCAAGCGCCGTATCCTGCCCATCAACGATCAGCTGCGGCGTATAAAGCGACCGCTCGCCCGCAGCGCGGGCATAAAGCTCTTGTCGTTCGGTAAATTCGGGGCGGGCAAAGCTGTCGGCCCAACCAAGATAATCCCAGTAATCCACATGAAATGACAGCGGCAATACATTGGGATCATTCGCAAGTGCGGCAAGCATCGCATCGGCAGGCGGACAGGATGAACACCCCTGCGAGGTGAACAATTCCACCACCACCGGCAAGGAAGGGACAGTCAGTCCGTATTCTTCCATCGGTGGCGTAACGGCGTCTGTCGCCGCGAAACTGTTATAGGTCGCCGTTTCCGGCGGCGCAAAGGCAGCACCGGGTGCGGGTTGCAAGCGGCTGGAATCGTCAGGGGCCGATATCACGGGCGCTCCGCCCATATCTGACGCGCCCGCTTGCCCACCGGGCCCGTTGCGCCCGCCAGCGCCACCCGACCCACCAGGGCCTTGCGCGAATGCCGCCCCGAAAGGCTGCAACGCCATCAGCGCCAGCATCGTTCCCTGCAACGCGACACGCCGCAAGTTCAGGGAATGATGTTCAAGGGTGCCAGTCGCCAAAGCCATCAGGATCGGATCTTCTGCATTAATGAAACTTCTCATTCCAATAACGGCCCAATGCCGATTGCTACAAATCACCGCTTTGTTAGCTGGTCCGCGAGGTCGCAAAGCGTGTTTCTTCAGCAACATCTGGATTTTTGGTATGCAATCGCATACATTAGGCCAGTAACTCCTTGCGTAGCCCCGTCACATGGGGCAAATCAAGGATACGCATGCCCGACCCATCCAATTCGCAGACAGGGAGGCCTTGATGCCAATTCAGACCGGAACCGATACCGCCAAGACACGTCGCACTTTGAAAGTCGGGGGGCAGTCGGTTGATTATTACTCTATCGCGGCTGCCACGGAAGCAGGCCTTGGCGATTTTTCAAAGCTGCCAGCCTCGTTGAAAGTGGTGCTGGAAAATATGCTTCGCTTCGAGGATGATGGCCGCACCGTCAGCACCGAGGACATTAAAGCCTTTGCCGAATGGGCTGAAAAAGAAGGTAAAAACCCGCGCGAGATTGCCTATCGCCCTGCCCGCGTGCTGATGCAGGACTTCACTGGCGTTCCTGCCGTGGTCGATCTTGCTGCGATGCGCGACGGAATTGTGGCACTTGGTGGCGACGCACAAAAGATCAACCCGTTGAACCCGGTTGATCTGGTCATCGACCATTCGGTCATGGTGGATGAGTTCGGCACGCCGCGCGCCTTTCAGTTCAACGTCGAACGTGAATATGAGCGTAACATCGAACGCTACCAATTCCTGAAATGGGGTCAGAAGGCGTTCCAGAACTTCCGCGTGGTGCCGCCGGGCACGGGCATCTGTCACCAGGTCAATCTTGAATATCTGGCCCAGACCGTCTGGACGGATACCGATCAAGACGGCGCGACCGTCGCCTATCCCGACACTTTGGTCGGCACCGATTCGCACACCACCATGGTCAACGGCCTTGCCGTTCTGGGGTGGGGTGTCGGCGGGATCGAGGCCGAAGCTGCGATGCTGGGCCAGCCGATCTCGATGCTGATCCCCGAAGTCGTCGGCTTCAAGATCACCGGCGCGCTGAAAGAAGGCGTGACCGCCACCGATCTGGTGCTGAAGGTCGTCCAGATGCTGCGCAAGCATGGCGTGGTCAACAAGTTCGTCGAATTCTACGGCGACGGGCTGGATCACATGCCGCTGGCCGACCGTGCGACCATCGCCAACATGGCCCCCGAATATGGCGCGACCTGCGGCTTTTTCCCGGTTGACGGCGAAACCCTGCGTTACCTGCGTCAGACCGGCCGCGACGAAGACCGTATCGCGCTGGTCGAAGCCTACGCGAAGGAAAACGGCTTCTGGCGCGGTGCCGATTACGCGCCGGTCTATACCTCGACGCTGGAGCTGGATCAGGGCGATGTCGTGCCGGCGATTTCGGGCCCCTCGCGCCCGCAAGACCATGTTGCGCTGTCCGATGCCGCGTTCGAGTTCAACAGATACATCTGCGGCAACCGCAAGCTGAAAGAACCGACCCGGACCGAGGCGAAGACCTGGAATGAAGAAGGTGGCGCCCCGGCCCCCGATCACCTGCCGGGTCACCGCCCCGGCTTCCATGAAGGCGCCGTCGAGGGCGAAAATTACAAACTTCACGACGGTTCGGTCGTGATCGCGGCCATCACCTCCTGCACCAACACCTCGAACCCCTATGTGCTGGTGGCTGCTGGTCTGGTCGCCCGCAAGGCACGTGCGCTTGGGCTGAATCGCAAGCCTTGGGTCAAGACATCGCTGGCACCGGGATCACAGGTGGTCGAGGCTTATCTGAAGGCCGCAAACCTGCAGGAAGATCTGGATGCACTGGGCTTTGATCTGGTCGGCTTCGGCTGCACCACCTGCATCGGCAACTCTGGCCCGCTGGAGCCGGCGATTTCGAAATCGATCAACGATAACGATCTGATCGCCACGGCAGTCCTGTCGGGCAACCGCAATTTCGAAGGTCGCATCTCGCCTGATGTCCGCGCGAACTATCTGGCCAGTCCACCGCTCGTGGTGGCCTATGCCATCGCTGGCGACATGAACATCGACCTGACCAGCGAACCGCTGGGCATCTCGAAGGACGGCAAGCCGGTTTACCTGAAAGACATCTGGCCAAGCTCGAAAGAAGTGGCCGAGATGGTCGAAAGCGTCGTCACGCGCGAAATGTTTCAGGAAAAATACGCCGACGTCTTCAAGGGTGACGAACGGTGGCGCGCCGTCGAAACCACGGATAGCGAAGTCTATGACTGGCCGCCGACCTCGACCTATATCCAGAACCCGCCCTATTTCCAGGGCATGTCCAAGGATGCGGGCCAGATTCATGACATCAAGGGCGCACGTGTTCTGGCGCTGCTGGGCGACATGATCACCACCGACCACATCAGTCCGGCCGGTTCGTTCAAGCCGACAACCCCGGCCGGTCAGTACCTGACCGAGCGTCAGGTGGCCCCGCGTGACTTCAACAGCTATGGCTCGCGCCGCGGCAACCACGAGGTCATGATGCGCGGCACCTTTGCCAATATCCGCATCAAGAACGAGATGCTGGACGGCGTCGAGGGCGGCTACACCAAGGGACCGGACGGTCAGCAGACCTCGATCTACGATGCGGCGATGGCCTATGAGGCACAGGGCACGCCGCTGGTCATCATCGGCGGGGTGGAATATGGCGCCGGCTCGTCACGCGACTGGGCGGCCAAGGGCACCAACCTGCTGGGCGTCAAAGCCGTGATCGCCGAAAGTTTTGAGCGTATTCACCGCTCAAACCTGATCGGCATGGGCGTCATCCCCTTCGAGTTCACCGGCGACGACAACCGCAAGACGCTGAAGCTGACCGGAGATGAACAGATCACCATCGAAAATCTGGGCGACGTGAAGCCGCTGCAGATTGTCGATGCCACGATCAAATACGCCGATGGCACCGAAAAGGTGATCAAACTCAAGGCCCGCATCGATACCGAGGTAGAGATCGAATACCTAAAGAATGGCGGCGTGCTGCACTATGTTCTGCGGAATCTGGCTGCAAGCTGATCGACCAACCGATTGATGCGAAAAGCCCCCGGGGATTTCCTGGGGGCTTTTTCATGTTCGACATCAGGGCATTGCGACGCCTTTGTTATCCTGCTGAAACCGCTTTGACCTGCCGTGCCCCTTTCTGGTCGTTTCGGTCAAAGCGGAAGCGGCGGCTGAAGCGGGTTTTGGCGCGGGGCTGCGAATACCGGCAGCCAATGTACCGGTGCGCTGACGGGGCATCCGTCTCTCAGCCGTGCGCACAGGGTCGCACGGTCACATCGGGCATGACCATGGACTTCCAATGGTCTGCCATGGCCGAACACCAAAGCGCCCCCGGTTGCCAGCCGGGGGCGCTTGTCGTTGTTGTGGTGACGGTCAGCCGCCGATGGCGATCCCCTCGCGGCGCGGATCCGCGCCACCCAGCAACCCTTCGGGTGTTATCGCGATCCCTTGCAGTCCTGAATTCAACTCGGTCTCATTCACCTCGAACCCCAGATCGGTCAGGGCCTGAGCTATATCGGTGGCCGCCGTGCCCGCCTCGACATCCAGCGGGCCGAAGCGGTTCACGATATTGGGCAATGCGATGGCTTGCTGCACGTCCAGCCCCCAATCCAGATGGCCGATGATCGCTTTGGCGACATAGCCGATGATCCGGCTGCCACCCGGCGAGCCGATCACCAGAACCGGCTTGTCATCCTTCATCACGATCATCGGTGCCATCGACGAACGCGGGCGTTTTCCGGGCGCGACCGCATTGGCAATCGGATAGCCCGCCTCGTCATGCGTCTCGAACGAAAAATCGGTCAACTCGTTGTTCAGCAGAAAGCCCCCCGCCATGATACGTGCGCCAAAGCCGTTTTCGATGGTCGTCGTCATCGACAGCGCATTGCCGTCACTGTCCACGATGGAGATATGCGTGGTCGAGGGCAGTTCCAACGCGCTGTCCTGTCCCCACAGCATCGCGTGGTCCCAGGTGGGCGTGCCGGCGCTCACCTCGGGCAGGCTGTCGTCGCCCGCCAGCAGTTTGCCCCGTTCGGCCAGATAGGCCGGATCAATCAGCCCTTTCGTCGGCATCGGCACGAAATCCGCATCGGCCATATATCGGCCACGATCGGCAAATGCCAAACGCGACGCATCGCCGATCAACCGCCAGCTTTCGGGGTTTTCCGCGCCCAGCGAGGCAAGGTCATAGCCACCTAGCATCCCCAGAATTTGCCCGACCGTCAGCCCGCCCGAAGATGGCGGGCCCATGCCGCAGACGTCATGCTCACGATAGTCCACGCAGACCGCAGGACGCTCGATCACGCGATAGGCGGCCAGATCGGCCATCGACAGCACGCCCGGATTGCCATCGACACCTTGGACGGCGTTGATGATCTCTGCGGCGACCGGGCCTGTGTAAAAGCCGTCAGCCCCTTCGCTGGCCAGTCGGTGCAAGGTTTCGGCATAGGCCGGGTTGGTCAGCACCGCACCCGCTGCAACCGCGGTCCCGCCCGGAAAGAAATACCCGGTCGTCGCCGGATCGGCTTGCAGCGCCTCGCCCTCACCCGCGACCAGTTCGGCAAGGCGGGGCGAGACGGTAAACCCGTTTTCAGCCAGATTGATGCCATCGGTGAACAGGCTGGCCCAATTGGCCTTGCCCCATTTGCGATGCGCAGCCTCTAACAAGGCGGGCGTGCCGGGTGTGCCGACAGAACGTCCGCCAACCACAGCTTCCATGAACTCCAGCGGCTGGCCCTGATCGTTCAGAAACAGGCCGGGCGTCACCAGTTTGGGCGCTGTTTCGCGCGCGTCCAACGTGGTCAGTTCGCCCGTTTCCGCGTCATACCAGACAAGGAATGAACCGCCCCCCAAGCCAGAGCTTTGCGGCTCGACCAGACCCAGAACCACCTGCACGGCAACCATCGCATCGGCGGCACTGCCGCCCGCTTCCAGCACACGGGCGCCTGCCTGAACGGCCAGCGGATGCGCGGCGGCGACCATCCAGTTCTGACCTTCGACCGGCTGACCTTCGGCCTTCGCGGCCAAGGCAGCACGCGCCGCATCGGTCAGATCGCCGAACGCATCCTGCGCCGATGTCTCAGTCGCCGCTTCGGGCGCGACGGCATCCGCCGCCTCTTGCGCGGCGGCGGGCATGGCGGCGACGCCCCCCAGCAACAGCGCCATGACCAAGGATTTACGTGTCATCCGTCCCCCCAACTCTCATCTTGAATTGGGTTAGTGTGACCCGCTCAACCAGCGGGTGCAAGCGGGGCTTCAGCGTTCGGCGGAAAGCGCCTTTTCCAGTTCCGGCAGGAAGCGGTTGGTGAAATCTTCGCGCACCAGCGGACCTGCAAAGCGATACAAGACCTTGCCATCACCATCGACGATAAAGGTTTCAGGCGGCGCGGTGACGCCCCAGTCAATCGCCCCCCTGCCCTGCGGATCGGTCGCCAGCGCGTGGAACGGATCGCCGTCCTGCTGCAGAAACGCCAGCGCGTTCGCCTCGGGGTCTTTCAGATCAATGCCGTAAACCGGCAGTTTCTTGGAAAGCTCGGTCAGCGTCGGATGCTCGGCCCGACAGGGCGGGCACCAACTGGCCCAGAAATTCACCAGCTTCACACCCGGTTGGCGCAGCATCGCGTCGGTCAGTTGGGTTTTGCCGGGCAAGGTCGTCTGCGGCACCGCAGGCGCTTCACGGCCAATCATGGTCGAGGGCAGATCATTCGGGTTGTCGCGCCCCATGCCCCACAGAAACATGGCGGCTAGGCCCGCGAATATGACAGGCGGCAGGGCGACAAGCGGTGAAATCTTAGCCATTTCTGCGATTTTCCTGTTTTTCCAGATCGCGACGGGCGCGGGCGTTCGCGGTCCATGTCTGCCAGATCAGGGCCGCCAGCAAAGCCAGCGATACGCCATAAGCCGCCAGCACCGTGGTGGAATATTTGCCAAGTTCGATCATGCGCGGGCCTCTTTCGCTTGCAGGGCTGCCAGACGGCGGCGGCGGATTTCCGTGCGTGTGCGGATCAGCAGCAGCGCCAGAAACAGCAGGAAAAAGCCCAGCATCGACAGGTAAAGCGGATAGCGATAGATCGCGCTCATCCTTTCGCCGGGGGCGACCGACAGGCTGGCCCCCTGATGCAGGCCCTGGTTCCAGAACAGCACCGCATAGCGCGACAGCAGCGCAAAGACCGATCCGACAAGGCACAACACCCCGGTCAGGTCGGCCGCGCTGTCGGCATCCTCGACCGCAGACCAAAGCGCGATATAGCCGATATAGAATAGCAGCAGGATCAGAAAGCTGGTCAGGCGCGGATCCCATTCCCACCATGTGCCCCACATCGGCTGGCCCCAGATGGCCCCGGTCGCCAATGCGATCAGCGTCATCACCGCACCGATCGGGGCGGCAGCCTTGGCGGCCAAGGCGCTGACATGATGACGGCGAATCAGCCAGATCAGGCTGGCGACCAGCATCATCACCCAGATATTGATCGCCATCATGGCTGCGGGGACATGCAGGAAGACGATCTTGACGGTCGATCCCTGGCGATAATCTTCGGGCGTCAGAAAGCCCCAGGCGACGCCACCCACCGTGCAGATCACGGCCGCGCCCACGATCCACGGCAATGCCGCGCCCGAGCTGCGCATGAACTTGACAGGATTGGCGTATTCCCAGATCGACATGGTTCCTCCCTAGCCTTGGCTTGGTCCGCGCTCAAGCCACGATCAACGCAGATTGATCCGCAACGCGGCGGCAGCGGCAAACGGGATCAGCGCAATCACGCCCGTCGTGATCCCCGCCAGAAACAGCAGCGGCGTCGCAGGGTCGCCGCCCTCTTGCCCGCGACGGATCACCTCGGTCCCGAAGATCAGTGTCGGTATATACAGCGGCAGCACCAGCAGCGACAGCAGCAGGCCGCCGCGACGCAGGCCAACCGTCACAGCCGCCCCGAACGCGCCCAGCATCGACATGGCCGGCGTTCCGATCAGAAGTGAGATGATCAGCCACGGCACCGCTTGCGCGGGCAGATGCAGCAACAGACCGAACAGCGGGGCGGCGACGACCAGCGGCAGCATCGTGGTGATCCAATGCGCCAGCGCCTTGACCGCGACGACACCTTCCAACGGCAAAGGCGCGGTGGCCAGCAGATCCAGACTGCCATCCTCGTAATCCAGCGCGAAGATGCGATCCAGTGACAACAAGCAGGCCAACAATGCGCCCAGCCACAGGATGCCCGGCGCAATGGGCCGCAAGGCACTGGTGTCCGGGCCGACGCCAAAGGGCACCAGCGCGCACAGGATCAGGAAAAAGGCCACCGCCAGACCAAAACCACCGCCCGCCCGTGTCGCAAGGCGCAGATCGCGGATCAGCAGCGCGATCACGCGAAAGCCTCGTTGAAGCCGGCAGGTCTGTGGGTTGCCCCCGGCCGGGCGCGACAGGCGGTCAGATCCAGCACGGCGGCCTCGGTCAGGCCAAGGTCGATATGGGTGGCAATCAGCGCAGCGCCTCCATGCGCCAGCTGGTCACGGATGACCGCCGCAAAACGCGTCACCGATTCCGCATCCAGCGAAACCGTCGGTTCGTCCAGCACCCATATTGGCCGCCCACTGACCAGCACCCGCGCCAGCCCAAGGCGGCGCTTTTGCCCGGCTGACAGGCTGCCGGCAGGGCGATCTTCCAGCGCGGTCAGGTCCATCGCCTGGAGTGCGGGCAGAATATCGCGACGCCCAAAAACCGCGGCCCAGAAGCGCAGGTTTTCCGCCACTGTCAGCGTGGTTTTCAAGCCGTCGGCATGGGCCGCATAGGCCACTGCATCCTCGGCCATGTCCATGCGCCCCTGAACTGCGGGCTGCAGCCCCGCAATGGTGCGCAACAGGGTTGTCTTGCCCACGCCATTGGGGCCACGCAGGATCAGCGCCTGCCCCGCATCAAGGGAAAAGGAAACACCTTCCACCGCCCGCAGACCGCCGCGCGACACGGCAAGATCGTGGACGGTCAGCAGGCTCACAGGGGCAGCAGCGCGCAGGCGACGCGACGCCCCTCGGACAGGGTGACGTTATAGATGCGCGCAGCGGTGGGCGATGCCATCACCTCGACCATGACGCCGACCTGTTGCAGGTCCGCGACCAGACCGGCGGGCGGGTGGGCGATATTCGCGCCCATCCCCAGAAACAGAACGTCCACCTTGCCGCCAAGCGCCAGCAGCGCATCGCGATCTTCCAGACCGCCCCAAGGCTGGCCACCGCTTTCCTGCACGATGACCGCCCCCTGAATGACCTTGCCATCGACCCGGAAAAAGCCGGGGCCATAGCCATCTACCGGCACCGCCCCATTAAATTCCGTCGGGTTCATCGCCATCAGGGCATCTCGGCGTTCGAGAAGGGTGACGGGTCTTTCTTCGGACCGTTCTTGGACCAGTCACGTTTTACGCCCAGCCACAGCACGATGTTCTTGGCGACGTAGATGGTTGAGTAACACCCCACGATAACGCCCCACAGCATCGCAATGATGAAGTCGCGAATCACATCGCCGCCAAAGATCAGCATGGCGGTCAGCGCCAGCGCGGTCGTGACAGCGGTCATGATTGTACGCGACAAGGTTTCGTTGACCGTCAGGTTCATCACGTCGATCAACGGCATGGATTTGTATTTGATCAGGTTCTCTCGCAACCTGTCGAACACGACCACGGTGTCGTTGACGGAATAGCCCAGCGTTGTCAGCAGCGCGACAATCGTCAGCAGATCAAAGCGCAGTTGCAGCAGCGCGAAAAGCCCGATCGTCAGCAGGATATCATGAATCAGCGAAACCACCGCGCCGATGGCGAACTGCCATTCGAAACGCAGCCAGATATAGGCCATGATGCCCAGGGTTGCCGCACCGACCGCATAAAGCGCGGTCTTGATCAGTTCCGACGACACTTTCGGCCCAACGGAATCCACCGCGGCAAAGCGAACCTGCGGGTCCACCTGTTGCAGCGCGGCCTCGACCTGGTTCAGCTGCTCTTGCGAGACGGAACCGGTTTCATTCGTCGTGCCGATACGGATCATCGCGACATGGCGGTCTTCGCCAAAGGTCGGGTCAAACACCTCGGTGATGGACACATCGCCCAGATCCAGCGCGTTGATCGCGTTGCGATATTCGCCCACTTCGAACGCGGTAGAGCTTTCGGTGCGGATGGTTGTGCCACCCTTGAAGTCGATACCGAAGTTCAGCCCCATCGTCATGATCAGCACGACCGAAACCACCATCGCCAGCGCCGACAGGCCAAAGGTCAGCCATTGCACGCGAAAGAAGTTGATCTTCGTATTGTCGGGGACGAGTTTAAGACGGAATGCCATTGTTCGTTCCCTTCCTAAAGGACCAGTTCCTGCGGCTTGCGCCGCTCGATCCACCAGACAATCATCAGGCGGGTCAGGAAGATTGCAGTAAAGACCGATGTGACAAGGCCAATGGTCATGGTGACGGCGAACCCTTTGACCGGACCCGAGCCCATGAAGAACATGACCGCAGCGGCGATAAATGTCGTCACGTTGGCGTCGATGATTGCACTCATCGCTTCGCTGAAGCCGTCACCGATGGCCCGAACGACCTTTTTGCCGGCACGTAACTCCTCTCGGATACGCTCAAAGATAATGACGTTCGCATCGACCGCTGTGCCAACGGTCAGAACGATCCCGGCGATCCCCGGCAGGGTCATGGTCGCCCCCAGAACCGACATCACCGCCAAGATCAGGATGACGTTGATAATGACCGAGACCGAAGCAAAGACACCAAACAGCCCATAGCTGGCGATCATATAGGCCACGACAGCAACCGTGGCGACGATGGCCGACAGACGCCCGGCATCAATACTGTCCTGTCCCAATTCGGGGCCGATCGTGCGTTCTTCCAGAAAGTCCATCTGCGCAGGCAACGCGCCCGCACGCAGCAGAACTGCCAGACGATTGGCTTCATCGTAATCCATCGCACCCGAGATCTGGCCCGAACCGCCACGGATGGCCTGACGGATATTCGGGGCCGAGACGACCTCATTATCCAGAACGATCGCGAAAGGCTGGCCGACATTGGCTGCGGTATAGTCACCGAATTTTCGCGCGCCCGAGGGGTTGAAACGGAAATCAACCGCAGGCTGGCCGTTCTGATCTGTCGCGGGCATCGCATCGACAAGCTCATCCCCGGTCACGACAGGACTTTCCTCAAGGGTGTAAAACAGCCCCTCCTGTTCCAGATCCGGCACGATGATCTGCCCAACCTGCGCCCGGGCATTGGGATCACTTCCCACGCCGATCACAGAATGGAAGGTCAGTTTCGCGGTCGTTCCGATCAGTTCCTTCAATTCCTCGGCCGAGCCGATACCCGGCACCTGAATCAGAATGCGGTCCTTGCCCTGCTGCATGATGGTCGGTTCACGGGTGCCGACTTCATCAACGCGACGGCGGATGATTTCCAGGCTTTGCAGAACGGTGCGCTGGTCGGTCGCCTCTTTTTCGGCATCGGACAATTGCACGGTGATCGTGCTGCCATCAGCCAAAATCGACAGCGATTGCTGACCCGCGCCCGTCAGCGTGGTGATCGGGTCGGAAAAACCGCGCACGATTTCAACGGCACGCTGCATCTGGTCGGCATTGCCGATTTCCAGCTTCAGCACGCCATCTTCAGCCGGTAACCGACGGATCGAGCCGATGGTCTGGCGTTCCGCCGCAAGCGCGTTTCGGATTTCGGGCCACAGACTGTCCATGCGGCTTTTGTAAACCTCGGCCACGCGAACTTCGCCCAACAGATGGGCACCGCCACGAAGATCAAGCCCCAGATTGACCAGTCCGCTGGGCAGCCAGCTTGGCCAGCCATCACGCTGCGCAATCAATTCCGGCGTTTCGACACCGGTTTTTTCGATGGTCGCGACGGCATCGTTGTGCTGTTCGACACGCTGGTAGAAAAGATTGGGCGCAGCCAAGGCCAGGCCCAGCAGGGCCAGGCCGACAATCAGGATGCGTTTCCATCGGTCAATCTGAAGCATCTTGGCTTACGCCCTTTGTCTTGATCTTAACGTTCTTGGCAGATCAGCTGTTGGCTGCGACCGGCTCGGTCTTGGAAATCACCTGCGATACGGTGCCGCGAATGATGCGGACGCGCACGCCCTGACTGATTTCCACTTCCAGCTGGTCGTCATGGACCGCAACAACCTTGCCCAGAATGCCGCCCTGCGTGACGACCTGATCGCCTTTTTTCAGCGCGGCAACCATTTCGCGGTGCTGTTTCGCACGCTTCTGCTGCGGGCGGATCATCAGAAAATACATGATCGCGAAGATCAGGATCAGCGGGATGAACTGCGCAAAGGCAGCACCAGAACCGGCTGAACCGGCGGCCTGAGCGTAGGCGGGGGTCGCAAACATGCAATATCCTTTCGGCTGTCGGAACGGGCTGACAGGTCGCCAGCCCCGTTTGAATTGGCGCGCAACCTATCCGCGGCATCGGCCCTTGGCAAGAAAAGGCCGGTCTAATGTGGACCCATTCGGTCAAACAGGATCGTGAACGGACGTCACCCTGCAGCTTTCGCCGCGACGACCGGCTGTGCGCGTTCAACCAGACGGGCAAAGAAACTGGCCCCGACGGGCGAGATTTCGTCATTGAAATCATAGGTCGGATTATGAACGCCCGGCCCATCGCCCTGCCCAATGAACAGATAACAGCCGGGCCGCGCTTCCAGCATATAGCTGAAATCCTCGGCCCCCATTTCCCGGCCAGAATCGGCGATGACACGATTTTCGCCCGCGATTTCCTTGGCCACCTGCACGGCAAAGTCGGTTTCGTCGGCATCGTTCACGGTCGCCGGATAGCCTTCCTGATAATCCAGCCGGACGGAAACATCATAGGCGGTCCCCTCGCCATCGCAGATCTGCGTCATCCGCCTGCGCACCATGTCCCGCACCTGTGGGGCAAAGGTGCGGACCGTGCCGCAAATATAGGCGGTATCCGGCACGATATTATCCGCGCTGCCGGTATGAATCTGCGTCACCGATACGACCAGATCATCCATCGCATAGTGATTGCGGCTGGAAATCGTCTGGATCGCGCTGACGATTCCGACGGCGGCCACGACCGGATCGGCGGTCATATGCGGCATCGCGCCATGGCCGCCGCGCCCCTGCACATAGATTTCAAACTTGTCGACAGCCGCCATGATCGGCCCCGGCCCCGTCTGAAACACACCTTCGTCCTGACCGGGACTGTTGTGCATCGCAAAAACCCGGCCGATATCAAAGCGGTCCATGATCCCGTCGCGGACCATGGCATCGCCGCCGCCGCCATCTTCTTCAGCGGGCTGAAAGATCAGCGCGACACGACCCCTGAAATTCCGCGTCTCGGCCAGATATTTTGCAGCCCCCAGCAACATCGTGGTGTGCCCATCATGCCCGCAGGCATGCATCCGGCCCGGCACCTTGGATGCATAATCCAGCCCGGTTGTTTCCTGCATCGGCAGCGCATCCATATCCGCACGCAGGCCAAGCGTCGGGCCAGCGCCCTGCCCATTGATGATCGCCACCACGCCCGTCTTGCCGATTCCTTCGTGGATTTCGTCGACCCCGAATTCCTGCAGGCGCTGCACGACAAAAGCAGCCGTTTCCTGGCACTCAAACCCAAGTTCCGGGTTTTCGTGCAGATGACGGCGCCATGCGGTCATTTCGTCGGCGTAATCGGCAATTCGGTTCAGGATCGGCATGTGGACTTGGCTTTCCGGCTGTGGCACTCGAAGGCATCAGACCCGAGTTTGGGAAAAAAGCAATGCCAATGACCGCGCCAAAATCCGAACGCCGCGACCCAAAAGCCGAAATTGCACGCCTGATCGACATCATGGCACAACTTCGTGATCCAAAAACCGGATGCCCCTGGGATATCGAACAGGACTTTGCCTCGATCGCGCCCTATACGATCGAGGAAGCGCATGAGGTTGCCGATGCGATCGACCGCAAGGCGTGGGACGAACTGCCGGGCGAACTGGGCGACCTGCTGTTGCAGGTGGTGTTTCACGCGCAGATGGCGGATGAGGGGGGGATGTTCGATTTCGCCGATTGCGCCGCTGCAATCTCGGACAAGCTGATCTTTCGCCATCCGCATGTCTTTGGCGACGAAAGCCGCGACAAATCTGCCGAACAACAGGTCAAGGACTGGGAGGCGATCAAGGCTGTTGAGCGGGCGGGCAAGGCCGAACGCGGCACTTTGGACGGCGTGGCCATGGGACTGCCTGCCCTGACCCGCGCCATCAAGCTGCAAAATCGGGCTGCACGCGTTGGTTTTGACTGGCCCGATGCCGCCAATGTGCTGGACAAGATATCCGAGGAAACCGCTGAACTGGTCGAGGCACGCGATACCCTTGGCCCCGACGCGCTGGAGGAAGAATTCGGCGACCTGCTGTTCGTCATGGCCAATCTGGCCCGGCATCTGGAGATCGACCCGGAACTGGCCCTGCGCCGCGCCAATGCGAAATTCACGCGGCGCTTTCAGTCGATCGAAAAGGCCTTGGCCACAGACGGACGCCGCCCCGAAGACAGCGACCTGCCCGAAATGGACCGCCTTTGGGATGAGGCGAAAGCCGTCGAAAAGGCGCAAAAAACCTAAGGAGCGCACCCTTTTCACAGCCACACCGACAAAGGCGCAGCACCATCTGCGCCTTTTTTTTCGCATATTCAAAATTATCTATAATTTTTAATTATTCCTTGCCGACAAGCGATAGGCCTGGCCAGATACCAAAATGGAATCGCCATATTATCTATAATTCAGGAAATCTCATGAAAACCGGCTCGCTGACCCGCAGCATTTCTGCAATCCACAGCAAATCCACCCCGCACATGCGGCTTTTCGCGGGCATTGTGACGGGTGTCGCGCTAATGACGCTTGCGGCCCATACACAAATCCCGTTCTGGCCGGTTCCCATGACCCTGCACACGATGGCGGTCATGGCTTTTGCTGTCCTGCTTGGCCCACGCATCGCGACGGCGATCTTTGTCGCCTATCTGGGCGCGGGCGCGGCAGGGCTGCCCGTCTTTTCCGGCACGCCCGAACGTGGACTGGGCCTTGCCTACATGGTCGGGCCGACCGGGGGTTATCTGCTTGGGTTCCTGCTCGCCTCGGCGCTGACCGGATGGCTGGCCCTTGGTCGCGGTATCGTCGGCCGCACGCTTGCCATGCTGGCCGGGCTGGTCGTCATATATATCTGCGGACTGTTCTGGCTGGCGCAATTCGTGCCTGCTAACAAAGTTTTCGCCCTTGGTTTTGCACCCTTCGTGCTGGGCGATCTGGCCAAGATCGGCATCGTCGCATTTGGCGCCAGTGCCATTCCGCCCCTCCTTCAGCGCTTGCGGGGCGACGCCTGATGCTGGACACGAAAAAATATGACTGGACCGTGGATCAGATTGCAGAGATCCACAACCTGCCTCTGCTGGAACTGATTGGGCGCGCCAATACCGTCCACCGTCTGCACCACGATCCCAATCATGTGCAAAGGGCCAGCCTGCTGTCGATCAAGACTGGCGGCTGCCCGGAAAACTGCGCCTATTGCCCGCAATCGGCCCATCACAAAGAGGTTGAGCTGACCCGCGACAGGCTGATGGACCCGGAGAAGGTGGTCGGCATGGCTGCCCGCGCCAGGAATGCCGGGGCAGATCGTTTTTGCATGGGCGCCGCATGGCGGCAGGTGCGCGACGGCGCCGAATTTGACGCTGTGCTGCAAATGGTCCGGGGCGTGCGCGAACTGGGCATGGAAGCCTGCGTCACGCTGGGCATGCTGAAACCGCATCAGGCGCAACGGTTGGCCGAAGCCGGGCTGACCGCCTATAACCACAATCTTGACACAAGCCCCGAATTTTACGGCAAAATCATCACCACCCGGACCTATGCCGACCGGCTTGATACGCTGGCCACGGTCCGTGCCTATGGAATCGAGCTTTGCTGTGGCGGCATCATCGGCATGGGCGAAACGGTGCGTGATCGCGCGTCGATGTTGCAGGTTCTGGCGCAGATGCAGCCCCATCCCGAAAGCGTGCCAATCAACGCGCTGGTTCCCGTCGCGGGAACCCCGCTACAGGATCGACCCCGGATCGACCCGCTGGAGCTGGTGCGCATGGTTGCGACAACGCGCATTGTCATGCCGGGAACTACCGTTCGCCTGTCCGCAGGTCGCGCCAGCCTGAACCGCGAGGCGCAGATTCTGTGTCTGGTCGCCGGTGCGAATTCAATCTTTTACGGAGACACGCTGTTGACGACCCCCAATGCAGGGATCGGCGATGATGCCGAGCTTCTGAATGCCCTGACCGCCCATGAATCGGAAAAATCATCTAGGCCGCAAGTTGCGTGACCTGCCGAAGGGCGGCGTCATAAACCTCGATCCCGCCCTTTGACGCGCCCTCGGACAGGGTGCGTTTCCAGCCACGCGCACCGGGCATACCGTGAAACAGGCCCAGCATGTGCCGCGTGAATTGATGCAAGCGCCCACCGCCGCACAAATGCGCCTGAATCAGCGGCCGCATCGCCAGCGCGATATCCGAAGGATTGTCGAATGGGGGCTTTTCCCCCCACAGGCCGTCGGCCCGCCCCAGCATATCCCAAGGCTGGTGATAGGCCGCGCGCCCGATCATCACCCCATCCATGACCTGCAAATGATCCCTCACCGCATCAAAACTGGCAATGCCGCCATTGATCGACAGATGCAAATCGGGAAAGCGCGTCTTCATGTCATGGACAAGCGGGTAATCAAGTGGTGGAACTTCGCGGTTTTCACGCGGGCTTAACCCTTGCAGCCACGCCTTGCGTGCATGGATCGTCAGCCGGCGCACGCCAGCTGCCTGCATGGTTTCGATGAACGCCGGCAACACGTCGACCGGTTCTTGATCATCGACGCCGATGCGACATTTCACCGTCACCTCGACCGGGCTGACCTGTTGCATGGCCTGCACGCATTCAGCCACCAGATGGGGGGATTTCATCAGCACTGCCCCGAAACAACCCGACTGCACCCGGTCACTGGGGCAACCGACATTCAGGTTGATCTCATCATAGCCCCAATCGGTTGCAATCCGGGTCGCCTCTTGCAGTTCAACCGGATCGGACCCACCGACCTGCAGCGCGACCGGATGTTCGGTCGCGTCATAATCCAGCAACCGCCCCCGGTCCCCATGAACAATCGCCGCAGCGGTGACCATCTCTGTATACAACAGCGCACGACGCGATATCAGCCGGTGAAATACCCGGCAGTTGCGGTCGGTCCAGTCCATCATGGGGGCAACGCTAAGCCGCGCCGCTTCGTTGAGTGTCGTCATGGGGCCAAAAATATGTCGTCCGCCGCGCTATGCAACAAAAGCGCGACAAAAACCAGTAGCGGATTGAAAACTGGTGCCGCCACGAGGACTTGAACCCCGGACCCCCTGATTACAAATCAGACGCTCTACCAACTGAGCTATGACGGCATTGGCGGTCTATTATCACGGTGAACCGCCCGCGCGCAAGCCATGCAAATGCGATATAAAACGTCGCCGAAAGCAATTTGACTGCGCCTGTTCCACCGCTAATCTGCGCACTGTCGCCAAACAGGTCGCAACAAGACGAAACGAGGGTCGCAGATGCAGATGGTCTTTCACGTTGGGGTGCATGGCACAGATGGCGACAGGCTGTTGAAAACGCTGGTGAACAATCGCGCCTGGCTGATGAAGCACCAGACCGAAGTGGTCACGCCCAACCGTCATCGCGGCCTGTTCGAAGATGCGCTGATGTCGCTGAACGGCGGCCGGGCCACGCCAGAGATGGTTCAGATCATGCTGGACGCTGTGCTTGAGACCGAAGATCCTCAACGGGTCTTGTTCTCATCGCCCACCTTCATGGGGGCTGTCGGTCGTGCGGTCAGCAAAGAGGGGCTTTATACACAAATCGGCTCTCGTTGCGCGGCGTTGGCAAATCTGTTTCCTCAGGCGGAAACGGAATTTTTTGTCGGCCTCCGCAATCCGGCCACGCTGATTCCGGATATCCTGCCGCTATTTGCGGGGGGTGGGTATCACAATCTGATGCAGGGTCAGCACCCGCTGGACCTGCGATGGCGCGATGCAATCCGACGCCTGGTTGCCGCAGCGCAGGGCCGCCGGATTGTGGTCTGGTGCCACGAAGATGTTCCGCTGGTCTGGCCAGAGGTTGTTCGATTGATGGCCGACATTCCGCTGGATGCACCATTGGCTGGCGGCTTGACCTATTTGCAGGAACTGCTGAGCGACGAAGGCAACGCACAGCTGAAAAGCGAAATCGGCGACCGCGACAACCTGTCGATCATGCAGCGCCGTGCGATCAGTTCGCAGATCCTGGCACGCCATGCCCGCCCGGATGAACTGGACATGCAGATAGACCTGCCGGCATGGACACAGGAACTGGTCGATCAGATGACGCAGAATTACCGCAACGATGTGGGTGAAATCGCGGTCCTGCCGGGCGTCGAGTTTATCTTGCCCGCGGCATCGGCGCAGCATTAGGCCTGCGATGCAGTCGTATCATGATGCGGCCGTATCATCAGGCATGAAAACAAAAAGGGCGGGGTTCCCCGCCCCTTCGGTCAGCCCATCCCCAAGGCGGTCTTGTACATTTCAAGGATGGCTTCTTCCTCGGCCACATCATCACGGTCGCGTTTGCGCAGGGCGACGATCTTTTTCATCACCTTGGTGTCGTAACCGCGGGCCTTGGCTTCGGCCATGACCTCTTTCTGGCGTTCGGCGATGTCTTTCTTTTCGGCTTCAAGCTGTTCGAATTGCTCGATGAACTGACGCAGTTCGTCGGCGGCGACGCTATAGGCGTGATCGTCCTGCATGGCGTTTTTTCCCTTGTTCGGCTGTTCGGCCTGCCTCATTTCTGCGGCAGACTGTTAGGCGGTCTTGTTCCGGGGTGCAATCGCCGCTAGGCCGGTTTCAGCAATGCCGATCGGCGAAGGAAACCGCTATGACAATCTTTGACGGCCTTATCTGGGGCGGCGCAATACTGACGCTGGTTGGTCTGGCCGCGCTGATCTGGTGCATCATCACCGTGTCGCGCGCCCGTAATGCTGGTCTGGATGATGTCCAGCTACGCGCCCGGATGCAGCGAGCCGTGGCCGTGAACATGGCCGCGCTGGCCGCCTCGAGCATCGGCCTCATGCTGGTGGTCGTCGGCATCTTCCTGGCCCCGTAAGGTGTTCTGATGCGTGCCTTGATCCAACGCGTCACCGAAGCCTCGGTCGAGGTAGAAGGTCAGATCATTGGCCAGACTGGCCCCGGACTGCTGGTTCTGGTCTGCGCGATGCAGGGTGATGATGAAAGTGCTGCCGACAAACTCGCCGCCCGCGTCGCCAAGCTGCGGATTTTTCGCGACGATCAGGAGCGGATGAACCGGTCGGTGCTTGATACGGGCCGCAGCGCATTGGTCATCAGCCAGTTCACACTCGCCGCCGACACGCGCACCGGCAACCGCCCCGGCTTTTCCAGCGCCGCCGCTCCCGAGATAGGCCAGCAGCTGTATCAGCATTTTGCCGAAAGCCTGCGCAAACAGGGTATTCCCGTCGAAACCGGCGAATTCGGCGCGGATATGAAGGTGCGGCTTCTGAATGACGGGCCGGTGACGATCTGGCTGGACACGGCTGACCGGGCTTGACTTTACGGGCGATTGACCCCATCTGGCACAAGTCGCCGCCCGCTGCCGCGTGAGCAGCCGCGATTTTTTTTCGCCAACGGCGCGACACAATCCCAGTTTCCCATTCACGCGGGGAGGCTTGCGGGCACCCTCGTATCGCGCCCGCATCCCTGCTGATTGCCACGCCATTGCCGCGTGGCCCCTGCCCTGCATCCGATACGGGGGATGCGGGGATGAGTTATTGATATGGAAGAAAGACAATCCCGCGGGAATTTTCGCCGCGAAAAACCAAAGGGCCGTCCCGGCCCGCAACGCGCCCGCGTCAATCCGGGGCGTCAGGCCCCGTCGCGCGATCCGCTGCCGACCGGTCCCTTTTTCGACATGGGTATTGATGAACGCATCAATGCCAATATCGCGGCAATGGGTCTGACCGATCCGACGCCGATCCAGAAACAGGCTATCCCGTCCGTCGTGGATGGCCGCGATGTGCTGGGCCTTGCCCAGACCGGCACTGGCAAGACAGCAGCCTTTGGCCTGCCGATGCTGACCCGGTTGATCAAGTTCGGCAAGAAGCCCGATCCCAAGACCTGCCGTGCGCTGATCCTTGCGCCGACGCGGGAACTGGCGACGCAGATCGCGCAGAATATCGACGCCTATGCCGAAGGCACGCCGATCCGCAGCTATCGGGTCGTTGGCGGCGCCTCGATCAACGTCCAGACCGAGCGTTTGTCGCGCGGTGTTGACGTGCTGATCGCCACGCCGGGCCGTCTGATGGACCTGATCGATCGCCGTGCGATCAGCCTTGAAGCCGCCACCTATCTGGTGCTGGACGAGGCCGATCAGATGTTGGACATCGGCTTCATCCACACGCTGCGCAAGATCGCCAAGATGCTGCCGAAACAGCGCCAGACCTTGCTGTTTTCGGCCACCATGCCAAAGCTGATGGAAGAACTGGCCGACACCTATCTGAAAGATCCGATCCGCGTTCAGGTGAACCCTCCGGGACAGGCCGCGAAAAAGATCGACCAGGGCGTTCATTTCGTCAATCAAGGCGACAAGGCCGCACTGTTGGCGGAATATCTGGCCAAGCACCGGGGCGAGTTGGCCATGGTCTTTGGTCGCACCAAACATGGCAGCGAAAAGCTGGCCAAGCTGCTGGACAAATGGGGCTTTGCTGTCGCCGCAATCCACGGCAACAAAAGTCAGGGTCAGCGCGAACGTGCGCTGGATGCGTTCCGCAAGGGCGAAACCCAGATTCTGGTGGCAACCGACGTTGCCGCACGCGGTCTGGACATCCCAGAGGTCGCGCATGTCTATAACTATGACCTGCCGAACGTGCCGGAAAACTATGTCCATCGGATTGGCCGCACCGCACGCGCCGGTCGTGATGGCCGCGCCGTCGCCTTCTGTTCGCCTGCCGAGATTGGCGAATTGCGGGCAATCGAAAAGGCGATGAAGGCGCAGATTCCCGTGATTGGCGGCGAAGCGCCCCCGATGCCGCAACAGCCGTCCCGTGGCGGTCTGCGTGGTCGCGGTGGCAAACCGCCGATGCAGGATGGCGGCAACAAACGCCCGGCGCGCCGCCCCTCGCGTCGTCCGAAAAGCCAGAAGGCTCAGGGTTAAGACACAAAAGGCCGCAGATCTCTCTGCGGCCTTTTTTGTTTATGCCGCACGCAGCTTCAGCCGTGGCAAGGACAGCAGTGCCGCCAGCCAGCCCAGCAGTGCGCAAAGCGCAATCGCCGGAACCATGGTTGACGAGGTGTTGTCCAGAAACGGTCCCGTCGCGGCAATCATCACGCCACCGGTCAGCATCTGGACCGTGCCGCCAAGGGACGAGGCCAGCCCGGCGATATCCGGGTGCGGATCCAGCGACATGACCATGGCCGTGGGCATCACCAGCCCAAGAAAGGCGTTCCCGACAAACAATCCCACCATGACCACCGGCAGGGAATCAAAGCCTGCGACGACAATCATGGCAAGCGTCGTTGCGACCGCCGCAAACATTGTGATCGCAACCGAAATCACCCGCTCCATGCCGAATTTCTGCGTCATCCAGCCCGCGAATTGCGATGCGGCAAAGAACCCTATCGCATTGACTGCAAAGGCGATCGAGAATTGCTTCGGGCTAAGGCCATATTGCTTGGTATAGACAAAGCTGGCCGCCGACAGGAACACGAAAAAGCTGGCCATGCCAAACCCGCCGATCATGGTCAGCCCCATGAAGCGACGATCTGTCAGCAGACGCCCCGCGCCCGACAACATCAGATCCAGCCGCACCGGCTGACGATTTTCCGGTGCCAGCGTTTCCGGCAACACAAAGATGATCAGCACCAGACTGATGATGGTGACTGCGGCAAGCACCCAGAAAATCTCGCGCCAGCCGCCCCATTGCATGATGAACGCACCGCTTAGCGGGGCCAGCATGGGCGACACGGCAATGACCATCATGATGGTCGCCATGATCTTGGCCGCCGCCGGGCCGGTCGCCATGTCGCGGATCACCGCGCGCGGCACAGCCATCAATGTGGCCGCGCCCAACCCCTGCATCGCGCGCGCCGCAATCAATGCGGTCATCGTCGGCGCAATGGCAGCCAATATGGTCGCCACCAGAAAGATGCCAACGCCGATCATCAATGGCTTTTTGCGCCCAATGGCGTCCGCCATGGGACCATAGATCATCTGAGCGAAGCCAAAGACGATGAAATAGGATGTCAACGTCAGTGCGGCCGTCGCCTCATCCGTGTGCAGATCACGCGCAACTTCGGGCAGCGCGGGCAGATACATGTCGATCGCAAATGGACCAACGGCTGAAAGAAGACCCAAGATCAGGGCCATGCGGAACATCGGGTCACGCATCGGATTGAACCTGTATTTTGATAGATAAAGACGGGGCGCAAAATCGCACCCAAGAGGATCATGCCCGCCGCCGTGCAAAGCCTATCGCATAATTTCGCCATTCTGACAAGCCGGATAGCCCTGGAAGGCGGCTGATGGCGCTTGATAGCGGATACCCGCCCGGCTATCTGATCGCATGGCCAAGCTGTATTTCCACTATTCCACCATGAACGCCGGCAAAAGCACCCTGCTTTTGCAGGCGTCCTACAACTATCGCGAACGCGGCATGGCGACGCTGCTGCTGACGGCCGCGCTGGACAGCCGCGCCGGTCGGGGCCGCATCGCCAGCCGCATCGGTATTGCCGCCGACGCGCTGACCTTTGACGCCGGGACCGATCTGTTCGCATTGATCGAAACGCACGGGGCAGATTGCGCCTGCGTCTTTATTGATGAAGCGCAGTTTCTGACCAAAGAGCAGGTCTGGCAGCTGGCCCGCGTGGCCGACGACCTGAATATCCCCGTCATGTGCTACGGCCTGCGCGTCGATTTCCGGGGAGAGCTGTTCCCCGGCTCTGCCGCCCTGCTGGCTTTGGCCGACGACATGCGAGAGGTCCGCACCATCTGCTTTTGCGGCAAGAAGGCCACGATGGTCATTCGTCGCGACGAAAACGGCAATGCCATCACCCAAGGCGCACAGGTGCAGGTCGGCGGGAACGAGACTTACGTCTCGCTGTGCCGCCGCCATTGGCGGGAAGCCGTCGGCATCTGACGCGCATCCGCCCGTTTGGGCATCAAATGCTTGCCGAAATTGCCTCCCCCTGCCAATCTGTTAGGCAGGGAGAGAGCGATTGGACGGGAACAAACAACCCCGCAAGAAGCTGGACGCCGCAGAAATGGGTGTGATCGCGCATTTGTATCGGGGCGAGGTCTACCGTTCGACGATCTGGCGGACCCGGCTGGACACGACGACCAACTGGTCGGTGGTCACGCTTGGGGTCGCATTGTCGATCACCTATTCCTCGCCACAGGCATCGCCGTTGCCGCTGGTTCTGGTTGGCATCCTGATCATCTTCTTTCTGATGCTAGAGGCGCGGCGCTATCGTTACTTCAACGTCTGGCGCGCGCGCTGCCGCTGGCTGGAACTGCATTTCATCGCCCCCATCCTGCAAGAAGGCGATCTGCATCTGGAAGAACATTGGCAGGACCGATTGGCCGACGATTATCTGCACCCACATTAT
This sequence comes from Paracoccus amoyensis, assembly GCF_014490725.1. Taxonomy (GTDB): domain Bacteria; phylum Pseudomonadota; class Alphaproteobacteria; order Rhodobacterales; family Rhodobacteraceae; genus Paracoccus; species Paracoccus amoyensis. Next base: position 132,523 of record NZ_JACOQL010000005.1, on the reverse strand, counting down.
CACGTCAGCATGTGGACCGCGATCGGGCGCCGCATCCGGCGCAATTATTTCTGGATCCTGCTGATCCAGTCGGTCGCCTATCTGGGCAAGCTGATCGTCCACCCCGGCCCGCTGACATCGGCGGGCGAATTGATGGAACGGGCTGCAATCGGGCCCATTCCCGGCTGGCTGATCCTGACGATTGGGGGATTTTACTGCGTCAGTTGGGGATCAATCGCGGTTCTAAGCGAACGGGCGGATCAGGCACGCGCCAAGCGCCGCCGCGACCCGCTTGCCATGGGTTAACGGAACATCCCCGGCCGCAGCTGGATGCCGTGGTCCAGCCACGCCTTCATCGACGCCAGCATATGCGTCCATCCCATGCAATTGCCATAGGCGGCCTGCAGCCCCATCTTGTCGGCGGTCCAGCCGGTCTCGGTCACGCTGACCTTGCACCGGTCCTGATCTACGGGCTCAAAGCGAAAGGTGACACGATTGGTCCCCTTGCCCGAAGGATGCCCCCAGTCAAAGACCAGCAGACGGGGCGGATCGGCCTGAACCACCTCGACCTCGAAGGGACCGGGAAAATCGGCGAATTCCCAGGTCACGGTCGCGCCGGTCTGCATGACGCCCTGCGCACCGGCCATGGTAAAATGCTGACCAAGCTGCGCCGGATCGGCCACCGCATCGAACGCCTTTTGCGGCGATACATCCATGATGGCCCAGACCGTGAAATCCAGATCGCTGTCTGTTAACGTCATGCTCGCCTCGGGTCGTTCAAATTCGCGCATATCACGGGCAGCCGCGTTGCGGCAGCTTCGCGCTTATAGTAACCATCAACTATAAACAGGCAAAGGAATTCCCATGCGCGCCCTACTGCTGAAGCTTGTCACCGTTCTTGGCATCTCTGCCGGGTCCGCACAGGCGTTTGACACCAACGCGACCTCGGCATGGGTCTATGACGTCAACACCGGCACGGTGCTGCTGGAAAAGAATGCCGAAACACCGATCCCGCCTGCATCCATGTCCAAGCTGATGACGCTGAACATGGTGTTCGAGGCGTTGGAAAGCGGACGACTGAAGCTGGACGACACGTTGCCGGTTTCGACGAAAGCGTGGCAGATGGGCGGCTCGAAGATGTTCGTGGAACCGCGCGACACGCCGACCGTCGACCAGCTGATCAAGGGTATTATCGTGCTGTCCGGCAACGATGCCTGCGTGGTCGTTGCCGAAGGTCTGGGCGGCACGGAAGAGGCGTTTGCCCGCCAGATGACCGAACGCGGCCGCCAAATTGGGCTGGAACATTCGACGTTCCGCAATTCGACCGGCTGGCCCGATCCCGAACACCGCATGTCGGCCGAGGATCTGGGTATTCTGGCCGCGCATCTGATTGAGGAATTTCCCCAGTATTACGCGAATTTCGGCCTGACCGAGTTTCGGTATATGGACCGCGTCCCCTCGAATCGCTTCAACCGCAACCCGCTGCTGCGGCTTGGCATCGGCGCTGAGGCCTGAAAACCGGCCACACGCAAGAGGCTGGATACGGTCTTGTCGGTTCAGCAGTGCAGAATGGCCGCCGCGTGATCTTTGTCATCAGCGGCCTGCAAAGCGATACCGCCCGCGCCGAAGAGGCAGAGCGGATCGTGAACTGGGCCTTCCGCCAATTCACGATGGAAACATTGGTCCCTGCAAATGAAACGGTGGTCGAAGCTCCCGTTTGGCTGGGCACGCGATCGCGTATCGGCCTGACCACCAAAGACGGCGTTAACGTGCTGATCCCCGCCGGCGCCCGCGATCAGGTCAAGGTCGAGGCGGTGTTCCAATCGCCCATTCCGGCGCCCATCGCACGGGGTGATCAGATCGGCCAGCTGGTCGTTACCATGCCGGGCGCACAGGATGCCGTTACCCCCTTGCTGGCATCCGATGACATCCCCGAGGCTGGCTTTGCCGGTCGCATGAAAGGGGCCGTCGTCCGACTGGGCAACAAAGCCTATGAGGCAACGGGCCTTTGATGTTTCTCAGCTTCGAGGGAATCGACGGCAGTGGCAAATCCACGCAGGCCCGCCTGTTGGCAGATGCCTTGCGCGCCGAGGGCCGCGATGTCGTCCTGACACGAGAGCCGGGCGGCTCTGCCGGAGCCGAGGAAATCCGCCGCTTGCTGGTCGAAGGCGCGGGTGAACGCTGGTCGGCTGAAACCGAATGCCTGCTGTTCACGGCCGCCCGCCGCGATCATCTGGAACGCACGATCCGTCCCGCCTTGGATGCGGGCAGGATTGTCATTACGGATCGGTTCGCCGATTCTACGCGCGTCTATCAGGGCGCCGCACGCGGGGATCTCAGAACGATGGTGGACCAGCTGCATGAGCTGTCCATCGGGGTCGAGCCGGACCGGACCTTCGTCATTGACATCGATCCCGCTGTCGGGCTGGCGCGTGGTCAGGCACGCGGCGGAAATGAGGATCGCTTTGAAAGCCTTGGTCTTGGCTTCCAGGAAAAGCTGGCGGCGGGCTTTCGCGCCCTTTCCCGCGAATATCCCGGCCGCGTGCGCCTGATCGACGGCAGCGGCACGCCGGAACAGGTCGCAGAACGCGTCCGGGCGGCCCTGTGAAAACCGACCCCCAAGACATTCCCGAACCCGACCGCGTTCCCGGTGCGCCGCATCCGCGCCATACCGCGCGGGTGATCGGCCAGGATCACGCCATTTCCGAATTCGTCGATGCCGCGCGCGGCGGACGCCTGCATCATGCATGGATGCTGACCGGCCCGCGTGGCGTGGGCAAGGCCACGCTCGCATGGGCCATCGCCCGTTGGATGCTGTCGGGCGGGAACAGCGACGACCTGTCTGTCCCATCAGAGGCCCCCGAAGTTCGGCGCATCGCGGCATTGTCGGAACCACAGCTGCAACTGATCCGCCGTCCCTGGGATGACAAGGCGGGACGCCTGAGCGCCCAGATCACGGTCGATGAAATTCGCCGCCTGCTGTCATTCTTTCATATGTCCTCGGCCGAAGGCGGCCGCCGCATCGCCATCATCGACGCCGCGGACGACATGAACACCGCTGCGGCCAATGCGCTGCTGAAAATTCTGGAAGAGCCCCCCAAAGACGCACTGATCCTGTTGGTGACGCATCAACCCGCCCGCCTGTTGCCCACCATCCGCTCACGCTGCCGGACCTTGCGCCTGTCTCCGCTTAACCCGGCACAAATGGCCAGCGTTCTGGCGGATCTGGGCATCAACGAAGATGCCGATCCGCTTGCCGCATTGTCCGACGGTTCGGTGGGCGAGGCGCTGCGGCTGGCGGGACAGGATGGGCTGGACCGCTTTCAGCGACTGGTCGATCTGTTCGGCACCCTGCCGCGCATGGATCGTCTGGCTGCTTCCAGATTTGCCGATGGCGCGGCGGGACGCGCCGGTGCGGATGGCGATCCGTTTGATCTGACCATTACTCTGCTGGACCGCTTTCTGACCCGTGCCGCCCGCGCGGGCCTGATGGGGCCGCCCTTGCCGCAAGCCGCAAATGGCGAAGGCGCCTTGTTGACTCGGCTGTCGCCCGACGATCAGGCAGCCCGGATTTGGGCCGACGCGCAGGCGCGCCTGTCGGCGCGGGCGCGCACAGGCCGGGCGGTCAACCTTGACCCTGCTGCTTTGGTGATGGATATGCTGACAGAGCTGGCGCATTTGCCGCCCGCCCAATCCGTATCGCCTGACAAGAGTTGATCCATGTCTGAAACGGCTATCCCGCCGATTGTCGACAGCCATTGCCATCTGGATTTTCCGGATTTCGATGGCGAACACGACGCCATCATTGCCCGTGCGCGGAACGCTGGCGTTGGCCGGATGGTGTCGATCTGCACCAAGCTGTCGCAGGAACCAACGGTGCGCAGACTGGCCGAAACCTATGACGGCGTTTTCTATTCCTTCGGTTTGCACCCGATGAGTGTGGGCAAGGAAGCACCGCTGACAGTCGAACAGATCGTTCAGGTGGCCCGGCATCCGAAGATGGTCGGCATCGGCGAAACCGGGCTTGATTATCACTACACAGCTGACACCGCTGCCGATCAGCAGGCCAGCCTGCGCCTGCATATCGAAGCCGCACGTCAGACCAGACTGCCGCTGATTATCCACGCCCGTGACGCGGACGAAGATATGGCCCGCATCCTGACCGAGGAATTCAGGGCGGGCGAATATAGCTGCGTGATGCATTGCTTCAGCTCTGGTCCGGATCTGGCCCGTGCGGCGCTGGAACTGGGCTTTTATCTGTCGATGTCAGGGATCGCCGCCTTTCCGCGCTCGACAGAACTGCGAGAAATTTTTGCCGCCGCGCCGGTGGACCGCATATTGGTCGAAACCGACAGCCCCTACCTTGCGCCGCCGCCCTATCGTGGCAAGCGCAATGAGCCGGCCTATGTGGCGAAAACGGCTGCAGTCGGCGCCGAAGTTTACGGCATGAGCTACGCCGACTTCGCCAGACAAACTTCGGAAAACTTCGACCGCCTGTTCTGGAAGGTGGCTTTGGGCGCAACCGCATGATCCGGGCAACGATCCTTGGCTGCGGCTCCTCGGGCGGGGTGCCACGGCTTGGGGGTCGTTGGGGGGCGTGTGACCCGAACAACCCCAGGAATCGCCGCCGCCGCTGTTCACTGCTGGTCGAACGTCCCGGCCCGGACGGTGTGACGCAAGTGTTGATCGACACCGGCCCGGACATGGTGCCGCAATTGCTGGATGCGAATGTCGGCACATTGGACGCAGTGATCTATACCCACGCCCATGCCGATCACGTTCACGGCGTGGATGATCTGCGGCAGCTTGTCTATAATGCGCAGCGCAAGATGCCGATCTGGGCGGACAAACCAACGGCACAGGCGTTGCAGGATCGGTTCGGCTATATCTTCGAGACGCCCGAAGGCAGCCATTATCCCGCCATCTGTGAATTGAACCCGATCAAGGGGGCGATCACCATTGATGGTCCCGGCGGCCCTGTCACCTTTATTCCCTTCCGCGTCCAGCATGGCGAAATCACCGCGCTTGGCTATCGCTTTGGCGGTTTCGTCTATCTTCCCGACGTGTCCGAAATTCCCGATGCGGCCTGGCCAGTCATCGAAGGGGCCGAGATTTTTGTCTGCGATGCCCTGCGCTACGAGCCCCATCCCAGCCATGCCCATCTGGCCCGGACGCTGGAGTGGATGGAACGTATCGACCCGCCTTTGGGTATCCTGACCAATATGCATATCGACATCGACCACGATCAGGTCATGGACGTGATCCCGGCCAATATTCTGCCCGCTTACGACGGCATGATATTGGAGGCGAACGATGACACGCCCGATATCGGGGCCGCGATATGAGCGCATTGTTCACCATCATCCTGCCAGTCTTCCTTGTGATCGGGTTTGGCTATGTGGTGGCGTGGCGCGGATTGTTCAGCCCGTCAGGCGTCGACAGCCTGATGAAATTCGCGCAATCCTTTGCCGTCCCGACGCTGCTGTTTTCGTCCATGGCCAAACTGGACCTTGGCGCGGATTTTCGGCTTGGCCTGTTACTTCCCTTCTATGCCGGGGCATTCGCCAGCTATTTTCTGGGCTGGGCCGGCGCGAAATACTGGTTCAAACGCCCGCCAGCGGATTGTGTCGCCATCGGCTTTGTCTGCCTGTTTTCCAACAGTCTGCTGCTGGGCATTCCCATCACCGAACGCGCCTATGGCCCTGATGCGCTTGACGGGAACTGGACCATCATCGCCATCCATTCGCCCTTGCTATATACGTTCGGCATTACCGTGATGGAATTCACCCGCGCCCGTGGTAGCGGATTATCGGTGGGCCGCGTTGCATTGCAAGCCGTATCGGGCGTTCTGAAAACGCCCATGGTGATCGGCATTCTATGCGGCATCGTGATGAACATCCTGATGCAGGCAGGGCTGGTCATGCCCGAAGGATTCTGGGGCGCCGTCGACATGATCGCACGCGCGGCGCTGCCTGCGGCGCTTTTCGGCCTTGGGGGTATTCTGGTCCGCTATCGCCCTGAAGGGGACATGATGGCCATCGCGATGTGTTGCGTTTGCGGGCTGATCATCCATCCGATCATTACCTTTGGTCTGGCGACAGCTGGTGGCCTGGATACGGCTGGCCTACGCTCGGCCGTGCTGACCGCCGCGATGGCGCCGGGCGTGAATGCCTATCTGTTCGCGGATCTTTATGGCGCTGCCCGGCGCGTGGCTGCATCCACCGTGTTATTGGCGACCGCGCTGTCGATACTGACAATCTGGATGTGGCTGGCAATCCTGCCATGAAAGAGGCCGGGCGTGCTGTGCCCGGCCTTTTCGTGTTCACCGCCCCGTTGTTCAGTGTGGTGTCACACCCCTGATACGTTCGGACCGGCGGCGCAGCAGCTCGACCGTTGTCAGCAAGGCGATCGAAAACACCACAAGCAGGGTTGCGACGGCCAGAATGGCGGGGCTGATCTGTTCGCGGATACCGTTCCACATCTGGCGAGGGATCGTCTGCTGATCGGGGCCTGCGATAAACAGGACGGCGACGACCTCATCAAAGCTGGTGACAAAGGCGAACAGTGCGCCCGAAATCACCCCCGGCAGGATCAGCGGCATGGTGATCCGGAAGAATGTCGTCCGTGGATTTGCGCCCAAAGATGCAGCCGCACGGTTCAGCGATTGGTCAAAACCCACCAGCGTGGCTGTCACCGTGATGATGACAAAGGGAATGCCCAGGGTCGCATGGGCAAGGATCACACCGACATAGGTGCCCGCCAAGCGCCCGCAATTCGACGGCAACCCGACCCATCCCAACACCGAACAGGGGTTCGAGTAGAAAAAGAACATCCCCGTCGCGGTGATGATCAACGGCACGATCATGGGCGAAATCAGGATCGCCATGATGGCACGGCGGAAGGGCATCTCGGGTCGCGACAGACCAAGCGCCGCCAGCGTGCCAAGCGCGGTTGCCAAAATGGTCGAAAAGAAGCCGATGATGATCGAATTCTTGGCCGCGTTGACCCATTTCGCATTCGCCCAGGCATCTGCCCACCAGCCAAGATCACGGGGCGCATCTGGCCGCTGCATGCCGAATGTCAGCAGGCTGTCATACCAGCGCATGCTGTAACCGTCTGGATCAAACTCCAACATCCTGTCGGTAAAGGTGAAATACGGCTCGGCATTGAAGCTGAGCGGGATGATCACCACGATCGGCGCGATCAGAAAGAAAAAGATCAGCCCGCAGATCACCAGATAGGCATAGTGCCAGGCACGTTCTAGCGGGGAAGCATATGTTGGAACTGCCATCGGATTACCCCAGCTTCAGATTGTCGATGCCGACCAGGCGGTCGTAGAGCCAGTAAAGGATCAGAACCGCCGCCAGCAGCAGCGACGCCAATGCCGCCGCCATGGACCAGTTCAGTGTATCGGTCATGTGCATGGCGATCATGTTGGAAATCAGTTGGCCCGACGACCCGCCGACCAAGGCCGGCGTGATGTAATAGCCGACCGCCAGAATGAACACCAACAACGCCCCTGCCCCAAGGCCGGGCAGCGTTTGCGGGAAATAGACCCTGCGGAATGCCGTCCAGCTTGTCGCGCCAAGGCTGCGGGCCGCCCGGACATAGGACGGGTTGATCGTGCGCATCACGGAATACAGCGGCAGGATCATGAACGGCAGCAGGATATGCGTCATCGCGATGATTGTGCCGGTCTGGTTATAGATCATCTGCAATCGCTGCCCGTTTCCGATCAAACCCAGCCAGACAAGGATATCGTTGATGACCCCCTGCTGCTGCAACAGCACCATCCAGCTTGTCGTTCTGACCAGAAGCGAGGTCCAGAAGGGCAGCAGGACAAGGATCATCAGCAGATTGGATCTCCGCATCGGCAGCGTGGCCAAAAGATGCGCAATCGGAAAGCCAAGGATGAATGTCAGCGCAGTTATCAACAGCGATAGCCAGAAGGTCCGCATGAATAGCATCACATAGACACGCTGGCGTTCCTGAACCTGCACGATCTCACCTGCATCATTCCGGGTGCGATCCAGCGAGGCCAGGTAGAAATTCGTCGTCAGCGGGGTCGAGGCTTCGCGCATCGCGCTCCACAATCGTGGACTGGCCCAGTCGTCGTTCATCTCCAGCAACGCCTCGCGATAGGGAGGCTCGATCCCGCCGCGGGCTTTGCGCCCGGTCGAGGTGAACAGCGAACGTGTGCCGGGAACATCGTAGTTTATCCGGGTGCCAACGATGCCGATTGTCCGCGCCTCGGCGGCGGCAGACAGGTCGGCGGCCAGCGCGGCCCAGGCAGCATCATCGGGATCGGTCCCGCGCGGATGATCCGCGAACCACTGCGACAGCTGCGGCATGTGGGCCGAAAAGCCGTCATTATAGAACGACCGCTGCAACATCTGCCCGATCGGCACGACGAAGGTCAGCATGATGAAGGCCAGCAGCGGCAGGACCAGCAGAAACGCTCTACGCCTTGCCCGCGTCTGCGACCGGGCCAGCGCGCGGGCCAGCGGTTTGCCATCGGCGGTTCGTAACGTGCCGTCCGTTTCGCCCGTCGCGACCGTCGCAATGGCGGCGTGCGGATCTAATGCGTTCGCCATGATATTCCCAAACTTTTTCAGACCGCCGCCCCAAACAGGGGCGGCGGCAGATGTCAGATCAGTTCCCGGCCAGCCAGCTGTTGAAACGCTCGGACAACTCGGCGTCGCGGTCGGCCCAGAATTCCGGATCGTCGATGACGGCGGTTTTCATCGCGTCTTCGCTGGTTGGCATATGCGGGGCCATTTCGGTTTTGCCGTCCTGATACAGACCGACAAGCCCCGCCGACGATACCCGTGCCGGGCCATAGGCAATGTATTTCGCCTGATCCGCCAGCCGCTGCGTATCGGTGGCGAAATTCACGTATTTCAGCGCCTCTTCTGGATGCGGCGCATCCTTTGGAATGACGAATGCGTTGATTTCCAGATATTGCGCGTCCCAGATCACACCAAAGGGTTTGCCTTCGCCGACCATCGCGTCGAAAAGACGCCCGTTATAGGCGGTGGTCATGCTGACCTCGCCATCGGCCAGCAACTGCATCGGCTGGGCACCCGCTTCCCACCAGACAACATCATTCTTGATCGTGTCCAGTTTGGCGAACGCACGATCCACGCCTTCGGGTGTGGACAGAACGTCATAGACATCGGCTGCGGGAACGCCGTCGGCAATCAACGCCAGATACAACGTCCGCTTGGGCGACTTGGGCAGGCCGCGTTTGCCGGGGAATTTCTGAACATCGAAGAAATCGGCGGCGGTGGCAGGCGCCCCATCAGGAAATTTTGTCGTGTCAAAGCCGATGGCGGTGCCCCAGACAATGTTGCCCACAGCACAATCGGTCACCGAACCGTCAACAAAATCTTCCTCGGCAGGCGAGCCGTCGGCACCGGGATTAAGCGTGGCGGGATCAAATTCCATCAACGCACCTTCGTCGCACAGACGGATTGCGTCGGCCATCGCCAGATCGAAAACATCGCCGGTCACATTTCCGGCCTCGACCTGGGCTTTCAACGGGGTGGCGGGATCATCGGCGGCGATCATGTTGACGGTGATGCCCGTTTCTTCGGTAAAGGGCTTATTATAGGCTTCGACCTGCGATTTCTCGTAAGCGCCCCCCCAGGATACCACGTTCACTTCTTGTGCCGAGGCGGCGACGGCAAAGCAGGTCAGCGCGGTCGACAGGACCAATAAGCGTTTCATTCTTTATATCTCCCTGATGATACCGGGTATCGTTGACCCGCGTATTCTTGTGACCCCAAAGGGAAGTCGGCGGGCAAACCTGCTGCCCGCCGCATGCTGCAATCAGCCAGCCAGCCAGCTGTTGAAGCGTTCATTCAGCTCGGCATCGTGATCGACCCAGAAATCCAGGTTCGAGCCCAATGCGTTCTTCATATTTTCCTCATAGGTCGGCAGGTTCGGTCCCATCGGAACATCGGTGCCCTCGATATTGCCGACCGCAGCCGAGGCCGAACGACGCGGCGGGCCATAGCTGATGAATTCGGCGGCGCGCGCCTGATTTGGCGTCGCGGTCGAGAAGGTGATGAAAGCCTTGGCATCTTCAAGGTTCGGTGCGCCTTTCGGGATCACCCAGCCTTCCATTTCATAGATCTGCCCGTCCCAGACGATCTTGAACGGCTTGCCCTCGCCCTGCGCGGCGTCGAAGATACGACCGTTGAAGGCATAGGCCATGGTCACTTCGCCATCAGCCAGCAATTGCGGCGGCTGTGCACCGGCTTCCCACCAGATCACGTCGTTCTTGATCGTGTCCAGCTTGGCAAAGGCGCGATCAACACCCTCTGGCGTCGCCAGCGTGTCATAGACTTCGCCCGCAGGCACGCCATCCGCCATCAGCGCGAATTCCAGATTGAACTTGGCGCCCTTGCGCATGGTCCGCTTGCCCGGGAAGGCTTCGGTGTCGAAGAAATCGGCGGGCGAGGCAGGCTTGGCATCAGGGAACTTGCTGTCATCGAATGCGACGACCATCGAATAGACATCCGTGCCGACAAAGCAGTCGGTAATCGCGCCTTCAATGAAATCTTCCGTCGCGGCAGTGCCATCGGGCGCGGGCGAAAGGATCGCGGGGTCCAGAGTTTCCAGCAACCCTTCATCACACAGACGAACTGCGTCGGCATATTCAACCGATGCCACATCGGCGGACACGTTCCCGGCCTCGACCATGGCCTTGATCGGCGTGGCGGGGTTGTCGGCGTCGGCGATGTGCACTTTCTTGCCGCTCTCGGCCTCGAACGGTTTGGCATAGGCTTGCAGATGACTGTTGCCATATGCGCCGCCCCAGGACAGCAGATTCACATCGGCCAGGGCGGGCGAAGCCAGCAGCCCAAGTGCGGTGGAAATCGTCAGCAGTTTCCTCATTTATTCATAGCTCCCGAGTTGAAAAGATACTGGCATTAGCCATTGTTATTGTTGGGTGCCCCGCAGGCAGGACACCACAAGCGTCAGGATGCCAGCCAAGCTGCAAAACGCTCGTTCAGCTGGGCCAGGTTATCGACCCAGAAATCATTGTCGAAGGCAAGGGCATTGGCCATATTCTGTGCCGTGGTCGGCAGGTTAGGCGTCATCGGAATGTCGGTATCCTTGTAGTTCCCCACCAGCGATGCTGCGCTTTTGCGCGGCGGACCATAGCTGATCTGCATGGCAAAATCGGCCAAAGCCTGGGCATCGGTGGAAAAGGTCACATAAGCGAGGGCATCGTCCGGGTTGGGCGCGTCTTTCGGAATCACCCACCCATCCATCTCGTAAATCTGGCCGTCCCAGATGACCTTCAGCGGCTTGCCGTCATCCACGGCGGCGTTGAAGATGCGGCCGTTATAGGCCTGCGTCATCACCACCTCGCCATCCACCAGAAGTTGCGGTGGCTGTGCCCCAGCCTCCCAGAAGATGGCGTCGTCCTTGATCGTGTCCAGCTTGGCGAATGCACGATCCAGCCCCTCGGGCGTCGACAGAATCTCATAGACCTGTGCCGCCGGAACGCCGTCTGCCATCAACGCCATTTCCAGCGTGAAGCGCGGCTCTTTCAGCACGCCACGCCTGCCGGGATAGCCTTCGGTATCGAAAAAATCCGCCAGACTATCGGGCGGATTTTCGGGAAACTTGCTTTCGTCATAGGCGATGATGGTCGAATAAACATCAGTCGCAACAAAGCAGTCGGACAATCCGCCCGGCAGAAAGTCATCGACCGCCGCCGTCCCGTCGGGCGCAGGTCGCAGGGTCGCCGGATCAATCAACATCAGCATGTTTTCATCGCACAGTCGGGTTGCGTCGGAATATCCCAGGCTGGCAACATCCGTGGTCACATTGCCTGCCAGAATTTGCGCCTGCAACGGAACCGCGGGATCATCGGCATCCACCATGTTCACGCTGATGCCGGTCTGCGCTTCAAACGCCGTATTAAAGGCATCGTCCTGCGCCTGCGAATAGGCGCCGCCCCATGACACCACATTAACCGCGTTATCCGCCAAAGAGACGGATGGCGTGGTCAGCATCGTGAAAAGCAGAAATGTTCGTTTCATTGCGGCGTGCCAATTCCCATCACGTCAAATCCAGGGCGCGGGCGTCGGCGGGATGCCAGCCAACCTTGATCTGCTGCCCCGGCTCCAGCTTTGTCTGGCCCAGCGTGTTGCGGATCTTCATGACAAAATCATCCGATCCCGCCACATGCAGGCGCACCCGCAGAATATCCCCCATATAGATCACGTCGCGCACCGTCGCGTCGATCATATGGGCGCCCGCGGGCATCAGTTCGGGCTTGAACTCGACCCGTTCGGGGCGAATGGATACCAGCGTCTGCTGGCCAACTTGCGTAATGTTGACGGGTGTGGCGTCGATCACTTCGCCGGTCGCCAGCTTGACCAGCGCATGATCCCCGTTCAACTGTTCAATCGTGCCGGGCAGTTTGTTGTTTTCACCAATGAACTGCGCGACAAAGCTGTTCTCGGGCCGCTCATACAGGGCGGCGGGCGGGGCAAGCTGCTGGATGCGCCCGTCGTTAAAGACAGCCACGCGGTCGGACATGGTCAGCGCCTCGCCCTGATCATGGGTGACGTAAACGACCGTGATTCCCAATTCTTCATGCAACTGCTTGATTTCAAACTGCATATGTTCGCGCAACTGTTTGTCCAACGCGCCCAGGGGTTCGTCCATCAAAACCAGCTTGGGATCAAAAACCAGCGCGCGGGCCAGTGCGATCCGCTGCTGCTGGCCGCCCGAAAGCTGCGCCGGGCGACGGTTCGCGAACTGACCCATCTGCACCATATCCAGCGCACGTTTGATGCGAGTTTCGCGTTCGGCTTTCCCCATGCCCCGCACTTCCAGCGGAAAGGACAGATTTTCGCCAACGGTCATATGCGGAAACAGGGCATAGTTTTGAAACACCATGCCGATGCCGCGCTTGTGCGGAGGAACCTGATTGATCGGCTTGCCGTCCAGCCGGATATCACCATGGGTCGCAGTTTCGAATCCCGCCAGCATCATCAGACAGGTCGTCTTGCCCGAACCCGACGGTCCCAGCATGGTTAGAAATTCGCCCTTGCCGATGTTCAGGTTCAAATCCTTTACGACCAGCGTCTTGCCGTCGTAGCTTTTCTGCACATGCTCGAAGACGACGAATGAATCGTCTTGTCCTTGGTCCAGCAAAGCGCTCTCCCTGTTGTAGTTGGTTATTTAGCGCAGATGCAGCTTAAGCAGCGCCCGATTGGGCTGGCAACACCATTTGCGACATTTCCTGACAACCTTATACGAAATGCTAGGTATTTCGGCAGAAAAGATGGCCTGCCCAAACCTGATGGTATTTATATTAATTTATATAAATCAGTAATTTACTGAAATTTCAGTCGCTGCGCCACGTCGCTATCGGACATTCTGGATCATGCAACCTTGCACATAAATTATACAATCACAGCGTTAAATTTATGCGATCATTAGAAGCACTTAGCCAAGCTGGCTGATCCGCAAAAGCGCATTTGCGACATCGCTTTCCGACATGACCACGCCCGGGCAGCCAAGGCGCTCCCCCTAAAGCGACTCGATGGATCGAACGGTTTCCGCGACCAGCGGCGCCACGCGACGGCGAAACTCCTCTGGCTCCCATTCCGACAGCGATCCTGCAACGTGGATCGCCGCAACAGGGCGCCCTTCAGCGCCAAGGATGGCGCCGCCCAATGCCACTTCGCCCATCAGAATCTGTTCCAGCGCGAGAGCGTGGCCATTTTCCCGCGCCATCGCGATCTGTTCGCGGATCGCGGCCGGATCGGTCAGTGTGCGCGGCGTCAATGCTTTCATGTCGGCATTGGCCAGCAGCGCATCCACCTGATGATCGGGCAGATGTGCCATCACAGCCCAACCACCTGAGGTGCAAAAGGTCGGAACCGTGTTTCCCACCAATGTGGCAAAAAACATCTCGCGCTTGCTTTGCATCCGCGCCGCGTAAACCATGCGCTGCCCATCAAAAAGCGACAGATCGACCCGTTCGCGGACATTGCGCCGCAACTCTAGCAATGCGGGGCTGGCGCGGCGCAGCAACGGGTTCAGCCGCAGGTAATCATAGGTCAGATCGAGGACACCCAGATCGGGCAAAAAGCCCCGGCCATCCTCTGTCAGCCGCAGATACCCCATCTTGCGCAAGGTGTGGACCAGCCGCTGGGCCGCGCTGCGCGTGATTGACGTGCGTGCCGCAATTTCGGCCAATGAAAGGGCACGCTCGACCCCCTGAAACGCTGCCATGACCTGCATTCCGCGCGCCAGCGACTGCACAAATAACGGGTCGCCTGCTTTTTCTGCAGCAAAATCAAGATCGGGCGACGCCATGTTGCCTCCGCTGTTGACAGATTAAAAATCAAATCTCTAAACTCACAATGCAATGCAAGTGCATCGGATTGCAATACAAGTGGAATCACCTTTACCAAACGTCACATCCCGAACCAGATCACCGCGCGTTGCCGTGGCGGGGTTTGTGCATGAAAGCAATTCATTCGCCCCAAGCCCTGCGGATATGCAGTCATTTCAGCAGGGCGGCGGCTATCTGCCACTATCGCGCGGTGGTGACATCCTGCGCCGGGCAGTCGACGTGAACCTGCCGATCGCCGGTGCGCTGAACCACGCCAAGGAGGCAAATTGGCAGATCGTGCCGATCCTGTGGGCCGGAGCGGTCCCATCGGCGCCGGTGACGGCTGGATGCTATCAGGCCATCACGCAGGAAATCATCCGGGGGCTGTATGACGAGGGACCGTTTGACGGCGTCTTTCTTGACCTGCATGGCGCAATGGTTGCTGACGGCGCATCCGATGGCGAGGGCAAATTTCTGGCGCAGGTGCGTGAGGCAGTAGGCCCGGATGTGCCGATCGTCGCAGCGCTGGATCTGCATGGAAATATCACGCAACTCATGGTGGACAGCGCCGATTGCATGGTCGGGTTTCGCACCTATCCGCATGTGGATATGGCGGAAACGGGACGTCGCGCGGCAGTCGAACTGGACCGTCTGATGGCGGACATCCCGAACGCCAAGGCTTTCCGGCAACTGGATTTCCTGATCCCGATTGCGTGGCAATCCACCTTGGGCGAACCCGGCGGGCGGCTGTATCAGCTGGCCGCTGAACCCGCCGAAGGTCTGTATTCCGCATCGCTGTTCATGGGATTTCCAGCCGCTGACTTTGCCGATTGCGGCCCGTCGGTTATTGCCTATGCGGCCACGCAGCAGCAGGCGGATGCCTGCGCTGACCGCATCGCGCAGGCCGTGGCGGATGCTGAAATGCAGTTTTCGGGCAAGGCATATCAGCCCGTAGATGGCGTGAAACATGCCATGCTTCTGGCCCAAAGCGCGAAACGCCCGATCGTGATCGCCGACACGCAGGACAATCCGGGTGCGGGCGGCAATTCCGATACGACGGGTATCTTGCGCGCGCTGGTATCATGCGACGCGCAACGGGCTGCCATCGGCCTGATCACCGACCCGTGTGCGGCACAGACGGCGCAGGATGCAGGTGTGGGCGAGGTCATCGAAATCGCGCTTGGCGGCCGTTCGGGCATCGCCGGTGACGCGCCCTTCAAGGCCCGCTTTACGGTTGAAATGCTGTCCGATGGCAAATGCCATGCGACCGGCGGCTATTACGGCGGCGCGCATCTGCAGCTTGGACCGTCGGCCTGTTTACGCATCGGCGGCGTTCGCATTGCCGTGTCATCTGAGAAGGCACAGATGGCGGATCGCGAAATGTTCCGTTTTTTGGGCATCCATCCCGAAGATATGGATATCGTGGTCGTCAAAAGCTCGGTCCATTTCCGGGCGGATTTCAACGATATCGCGGAAACCATTCTGACGGTTACGGCCCCCGGCCCGATGCCGCTTAGCCCGGCCGGTCTTCCCTGGCGACACCTGCGTCCCGGTATCCGGCTGGAACCGGGCGGCGCATCCTTTGATCCATCGGCGCAAGGCTGACACCAAGATCAGTCCCGCCCCCTTCGACCAACAGAGAGGAAACCATGTTTCAACGATTGACTGCGACCCTGCTGGCGTCGACCATCCTTGCCGGTGCGGCATGGGCGGAAACCACCGTGACGGCGGTGATGCATTCCGGCCTGCGCGTGCTGGACCCGGTGATGACCACCGCCCATATCACCCGCGACCATGCCTATATGATCTATGACGTGCTGATCGCGCAGGATTCCCAATTCCAGCCACAACCACAAATGGCGGACTGGACGATTTCGGACGATCAGAAGGTTTATACCTTCACCTTGCGCGATGGGCTGAAATTCCATGATGGCGCGGCGGTCACGGCTGCGGATGCCGTCGCGTCGCTGAAACGCTGGGCGCAGAAGGATGCAGGCGGTCAGGTGATCATGGACCGCACCGAAAGTCTGGAGGCGGCCGACGACAAGACCATCGTCTGGACCCTGAAAGAGCCGTTCGTGCCGATGCTGGAAGTGCTTTCCAAGCAATCGGCCCTGCCTCCGTTCATCATGCCGGCCCGCGTGGCGGAAACCCCCGCGGATGAGTCGATCACGGATTACACCGGCTCTGGTCCCTTCATCTTCGTGACCGATGAATTCCAGCCGGGCATCAGCGTCACCTATGCCAAGAACCCGGACTATGTGCCCCGCGACGAGCCTGCCGACTGGATGGCCGGCGGCAAGGTGGTCAACGTGGATGAGGTGAAATGGGTCAACATGCCCGACATCCAGACCGCTGTGAACGCGCTGACCAGTGGCGAAATCGACTATATCGAACAGATGCAGGTCGATCTGCTGCCCTTGCTGGAAGGCGACCCCAATCTGGTCGTCGAGGTGCGCGAGCCGACCGGCATGATGACCATGGCCCGGATGAACTTCCTCCACCCTCCCTTCGACAATGAAAAGGTGCGGCAGGCGGCGTTAAAGGCGATCTCGCAGGAAACCGTTCTGGCGGCGATGATCGGCGACCCGCAATATTATCAGATTTGCGGTGCCTTGCTGGGCTGCGGCACGCCGCTGGAAAATGAAACCGGCACGGACACGCTGACCAAGGGTGGCGGAGCCGAAGAGGCCAAGGCCCTGCTGGCGGAATCCGGGTATGACGGCACGCCCGTCGTCCTGATGGCCCCGACGGATATGGTGGCACTGGCAACACAGCCGGTTGTCGTATCGCAGATGCTGCGTGACGCGGGCTTCAACGTCGACATGCAACCGATGGATTGGCAGACGTTGGTGACACGCCGCGCCAGCCAATCGGCCCCGGCGGATGGTGGCTGGAACCTGTTCATCACCAACTGGATGGTGCCGGAAATTTCCAACCCGATCTCTAACCCGATGCTGAACGGGCGCGGCAACGACGCGTGGTTCGGCTGGCCGACCGATGACACGATCGAAAAGCTTAAAAACGACTATATTGCCGCCGCCGATCTGGACGCGCAAAAAGCCGTGTCCGAGGAAATCCAGTCACATTCCATCAACACCGTGCTGGAAGTTCCGCTGGGCCAATACAGCCTGCCACAGGCGCGACGGGCCAATCTGACCGATATGATCCCCTCGCCGGTTCCGGTGTTCTGGAACATCAAAAAGGGCGAATGACGCCAATCGCGGGGCGCGGCCTGATGCGCCGCTCCCCACTTCCGTCCGATCAAAGGTTTTCCGATGCTAGGATATATCCTGCGCCGTATTCTGGCCGTAATCCCGGTCATGTTGCTGGTCGCCGTCTTCGTCTTTCTGCTGCTGCGCCTGACGCCGGGTGATCCCGCGGCGATCATCGCGGGCGACATGGCCACCCCCGCCCAACTGGAACGGATCCGCGAAGCGATGGGCCTGAATCAACCGCTGCATATCCAGTTCATCACTTGGATTGGACAGCTGTTGCGGGGTGATCTGGGCACCTCGCTGATCTCTAACACGCCGGTATCATCCATGATTGCAAGCCGCATGGGCCCGACGCTGGCCATCGCACTGCTGACGATCATCATGTCGGTGCTGCTGGCCGTGCCGATGGGTGTTCTGGCGGCGTGGAAGCATCGCAGCGCGGCGGATTATGCGGTGATGGCGTTTTCGGTGCTTGGCTTTTCCATCCCGGTCTTTGTCATCGGCTATATCTTCATCCTGATCTTCTCGCTGAAACTGGGCTGGTTTCCGGTTCAGGGCTACACGCCGATCTCTGCTGGCCTGCTGCCCTTCCTGAAAAACGCCTTTTTGCCCGCCCTGACGCTGACCACGATCTATGTCGCGCTGATTGCGCGAATGACCCGCGCCAATATGCTGGAGGTGCTGGGCGAGGATTATATCCGCACCGCCCGCGCCAAGGGTGCGCCCGAACGGACAGTGCTGTTTCGCCACGCGCTGAAAAACGCCGCTGTTCCGATCCTGACGGTGATCGGCACCGGCTTTGCCCTGCTGATCGGCGGTGTCGTGGTCACCGAAACCGTGTTCAACATCCCCGGCATTGGTCGCCTGACCGTCGACGCCATTCTGGCCCGCGACTATCCGGTCATCCAGGCCATGATCCTGCTGACCAGCTTTCTTTACGTGCTGGTCAATTTGTTGATCGACATCAGTTATTCCCTCTTTGACCCAAGGATCCGCTACTGATGGCACAGACGCCCCCTCCTGCCTCGGCGATGCAGCCGGTGCTGCGGCTGATCCGCATGCCGAATGCGGGCCTTGCGCCCAAAATAGCGGCGGTTGTGCTGCTCGTCATCGTGCTTGCCACCATCCTTGCCCCGTGGATCGCCCCCCATGATCCGTTGGCCATGGACCCGCTGAACCGGCTGAAAGGTCCGATGCCGGGGCACCCGCTGGGCACTGACAACTATGGCCGCGACATCCTGTCACGCGTGCTGATCGGTGGCCGACTGTCCCTGATGATCGGTATCGCCACCGCCATCGTGTCGGTCCTGCTGGGACTGATCATCGGCATGATTGCGGGCTTCTTTCGCACGGCGGATGCGATCATCATGCGAATGATGGATGCGCTGATGGCGATTCCATCGATCCTGCTGGCGATTGCGCTGGTTGCGCTGAACGGCCCCTCGGTCGGGTCGGTGATCGCGGCGATCACCATTCCCGAAATTCCGCGCGTGGTCCGGCTGGTCCGCGCCGTTGTGTTGACCGCCCGCGAGGAACCCTATGTCGAGGCGGCCATCGCCCTTGGCTCCTCCATGCCGAAAATCCTGATCCAGCATCTGGTGCCCAACACCTTGGCACCGCTGATCGTGCAGGGGACATATATCCTGGCCTCGGCCATCCTGACCGAAGCGATCCTGTCCTTCCTGGGCGCGGGCGTCAGCACCGAAACTCCGACCTGGGGCAATATCATGGCCGAGGGGCGCATGTTCTTTCGCATCAAGCCCGAACTGATCCTGTATCCCGGCTTGATGCTGTCCCTGTGCATCCTGTCGATCAATCTGCTGGGTGATACGGCGCGCGACATGCTGGACCCAAGACTTAAAAAGCGTGCGGGGTAAGCCATGCAGTTCAAATCACGCAATTTCGACGATGCCGCAATCGCCATTGAAACTGACAACCTGACCGTCGCGCTGCCCGACACCGCGGGCCAACCGCAGGTGCTGAAAGGGATCGACGTGACCATCCGGCAGGGGGAAACTGTCTGCCTCGTGGGCGAATCCGGTTCGGGAAAATCGGTCACATCGCTGGCGATCATGGGATTGCTGCCCGATGCGCTGAAAGTGACCGATGGCAAGATCAACCTTCAGGGCGAAAACCTGTTGCCCCTGTCGCAGGCGCAGATGCGCGAATTGCGCGCCGCCCGCGTCGCCATGATCTTTCAGGAGCCGATGACCGCGTTGAACCCGGTTCTGCGTGTCGGCGACCAGATCACAGAGGTGATGGAGCTTCACACCAAGCTGCCCCCGTCCGAGCGTCGCAAGCGGGCCATCGCCATCATGGAACAGGTGCACCTGCCCGATGTCGAACGCATCTTTCGCAGCTATCCCCACCAGCTGTCCGGTGGCCAGCGTCAGCGCATCATGATCGCCATGGCACTGGTGCTGGAACCGGTTCTGCTGATCGCGGATGAACCGACGACCGCGCTGGATGTGACGACGCAAAAGCAGATCCTGTCGCTGATCGGCGAACTGCAGGCCAATCACGGCACGGCGGTCCTGTTCATCACGCATGACATGGGCGTGGTCGCGGAAATCGCCGATACGGTCTATGTCATGAAGCATGGCGAAATCGTCGAAAGCGGCCCGGTCGAACAGATCCTGCGTCACCCGCAAAAAGACTATACCCGCGCCTTGCTGGCATCCGTTCCCAGCCTGTCGCCGCGCCCGGCACGACCGGATGTTTCAGACATCGTGTTGCAGGTCGACAGGCTGAACAAGATCTATGGCGGCGGCGGGATTCTGAAAAAACTGCCACGGGCGCATGCCGCCAAGGATGTCAGCTTTACCCTGACACGCGGTCGGACGCTGGGCATTGTTGGCGAATCCGGGTCCGGGAAATCGACCGTCGCCCGCTGTATCATGCGGTTGATTGATCCCACATCGGGTCAGATCAGGCTGGATGGCAGCGATATCGCCAGCCTGTCGCGCAACCAGTTGCGCCCGCACCGCAAGAAGTTGCAGGTGGTATTTCAGGATCCGATGCGATCGCTGAACCCACGCTGGACCATCGCCCGCAGCCTGACCGAGGGGCCGTTGAATTATGGCACTTCGAAGTCGGAAGCGATGGCCGAGGCCGCGCGTCTGCTGAACGTCGTGGGCCTGCCCGAAGATGCGCTGCATCGCTATCCGCACATGTTTTCCGGCGGCCAGCGGCAGCGGATCGCAATTGCCCGCGCGGTCATGATGCGCCCGGATGTGCTGGTCGCCGATGAGGCGGTATCAGCGCTGGATGTCTCGGTGCAGGCGCAGGTGCTGGACCTGCTGGACCAATTGCAGCAGGAACTTGGCATCGCCATCGTCTTTATCACCCATGATCTGCGCGTCGCCGCCCAGATCTGCGACGACGTGATCGTCATGCAGCGCGGCGCGGTCGTGGAACATGGCCCTGCGGGCGATGTTTTGGGCAGCCCCGTCCACCCCTATACCCGCGCCCTGATCGACGCCGCCCCCGGCCGTGACTGGGATTTCCAGAACTTCCGTAAAATGAGTGAGGCCCCGAATGCCCGTCCTGCCTGAAATTGACGCCGCCAAGTCTGATCTGACAGCGATCTTCCGCGATCTGCACGCCAATCCCGAAATCGGGTTCGAAGAGGTCCGCACCTCGGGGATCGTTGCGGAAAAGCTGCGGGATTTTGGCTTTGACGAGGTGCATGAAAATATCGCCAGGACCGGCGTGGTGGGCATCCTGCGCGGCAAAGGCGCGGGCAATCGACGTATCGGCCTGCGTGCCGATATGGACGCGCTGCCGATCAATGAGACCAGTGGCCTGGATTATGCGTCCCAAAACAGCGGTCGGATGCACGCCTGCGGCCATGATGGCCATACGACGATGCTGCTGGGCGCGGCCAGATATCTGGCTGAAAGCCGCAATTTCGACGGCACTGCTGTGTTCATCTTCCAACCTGCCGAGGAAGGTCTGGGCGGCGCACGCGGCATGATTGCAGACGGCCTGTTCCAGCGTTTCCCGGTGGATGAGGTTTACGGGATGCACAATCAACCCAACGGCCAGCCGAACCGCGCAATGATCTGCAAGGGCGCGGCCATGGCCGGCGCGTCCTTCTTTGACATCGCCGTCACCGGCAAGGGCAGCCATGCCGCCATGCCACAACAATCGCGGGACGCGCTGGTTGTGGCCTCGGCCCTTGTCGGGCAATTCCAGACGATCCTTGGTCGCAACATGCCCGCGCTGGATCAGGCGGTGCTGTCGGTCACACAGATCCATGCGGGCAGCGCCTATAACGTGGTGCCGGAAACGGCGCAGATCGCGGGCACGATCCGCTTTTTCAAACCCGAGGTTCGCGACCTGATGCAGATCCGCATGCGCGAAATATGTGAAGGCTTCGCGGTGGCCTATGGTATGCGGATCGACGTGACTTTCAACGAAATCTTCGATGTTCTGCTAAACGACGACTCGCTTGCCGATGAATGGGTCGCGGCGGCGGCGGATGTGGTAGGCGCCGACAATGTCACCGATGACAGCCCCCCTTTTACCGGATCCGAAGATTTCGCCGACATGCTGCAAATCGTGCCCGGCGCCTATGGCAATCTGGGCCATGCCGGCACCGTGCCCCTGCATAACCCGGGCTTTGTGCTGGACCCGGAAATCCTGCCGGTCGGAGCCTCGATCTATGCCCGGCTGATCGAACGCCGCCTGCCATTGGGGAACGCCGCATGAATCCGCTGAACCTGCCGTTTGATTCTGATGAAATGCTGGCTGGTCTGCGCCCTTGGGTCGAATGTGAAAGCCCGACCTGGGACGCGGCTGCAGTCAGTCGGATGATGGCGCTGGCGGCCCGCGATCTGACGGCCATTGGTGCCACAGTGGAAACAATTCCCGGCACCAAAGGGTTTGGTGATTCCATTCGCGCCACTTTCCCGCATCCCGATCAGGGCAAGCCGGGCATTCTGGTTTCGGGCCATCTTGATACCGTCCACCCGATTGGCACCTTGGAAAAGCTGCCTTTCCGGGTGCAGGACGGCCTTGCCTATGGTCCGGGCATCATGGACATGAAGGGCGGAAACTATGTCTTTCTGGAGGCGATGCGCCAAATTCTAAAAACGGGCCTGCAAACGCCGCTGCCAGTGACCTTCCTGTTCACCCCGGATGAAGAGGTCGGAACCCCCGCCACGCGCGGGCTGATCGAGGATCAGGCCCGTGGTCAACGCGCCGTGCTGTTGCCAGAGCCCGCCTCGCCCGATGGTGGCGCGGTGATCGGGCGATACGCCATCGCCCGCTTTGACCTGCTGACCCAGGGTCGCCCCAGCCATGCCGGCTGGGCGCTGAAAGACGGACGGTCAGCCATCGCGGCAATGGCCCGCAAGATCTTGGAGGTCGAGGCGATGACCACGGATGACTGCACCTTTTCGGTCGGGGTGATCCATGCGGGGCAATGGGTCAATTGCGTGTCATCCGAATGTCGCGCCGAAGTGCTGAGCATGGCCAAGACGCAGGCCGATCTGGACAACGGTGTCGCCGCGATCGAGGCGCTTCAGGGCGAAGCAAATGGCGTCGACTTCATTGTCACACGCGGCGTCACCCGCCCCGTCTGGGAGCCTGCGCCCGGCACGAGGCAGCTTTACGAACTGGCCCGGAAAATCTGCGCCGAGATCGGCTTTGAGCTGACCGCTGGCAGCGCGGGCGGCGGATCGGATGGCAATTTCACCGGCGCGATGGGCGTGCCCACGCTGGATTCAATCGGCGTGCGCGGCAAGGGTCTGCATACGCTGAACGAACATATTCAGATCGACAGCCTTGCAGAGCGCGCGAAACTGGCTGCCGCTTTGATGATGGAAATTCGCTGAGACCGAAAAAAGGGTGGCCCAGGAAACCGGGCCACCCTTCGACTGTTTGACAGAAAACGTGACTTAGAACGTGAAGTCGCTCATATCCAGCTGTCCGAGACGCATGTCTTCCAGCGTGATCGTGGTCGTGGCCGACAGCTTCAGCACAACATCACCGCCATCCTGCGTCGCATTGTTGATCAGATTGCGAACCTGAGCACGGCTGAAATCGTCAATCTCGATCTTGTCCAAACCGTTCTGGAAATCGCGAACGATGTCGTGACCATGGCCCATCTCAAATTCGAACTCGTCAGCGCCCGTGCCGCCAACCAGAATATCGTTACCACGGCCGCCCTCAAGGGTGTCGTTGCCCGGACCGCCGATCAGCGTATCATTGCCGGCGCCACCATCCAGATCGTCGCGGCCGATATTGCCGGACAGTCGATCATTGCCGCTGCCGCCATCCAATTCATCGTTACCGGCCCCGCCATGCATCGAATCGTTGCCTGCGCCGCCTTCCAACTCGTCATTGCCAGCGCCCCCGCTCAGGAAGTCGTTGCCGCCATTGCCTTCCAGATCGTCGTTGCCATTGCCGCCCCAGATACGGTCATGACCAGCGCCACCTTCGATCTCGTCGTTGCCGTTGTAGCCGTAGACGGAATCATTGCCGTCCAGCGCCAGCAGCCAGTCATCCAGCGAGGTGCCCTTAATCAGATCAGGGCCGTTAGTGTAACGAACAGGATTTGCCATGGTGAAAGTCCTTTGTTTGCATTTCGCGTGGCACGGGCTGCATTGCCCTGTGCATCTGCGAATCATTCATAACGTAAGCTTGCTGACAGTATTCTGACCTGAACTGTCAGTGAATTGTCAGCGCTGATTTGGCATATGGCGTGGATGAAATATGCCGTGCTCACTCTCATCCTTTCAAGCGCTTCCATATCCACTGCGCAGGAAGCCGTCATGCCTGATTACGAGCTTGCACTGGATGCGGTGCAGGACGGTGAAATTCTTCCATTAGCTGATATTCTTGCAGAGCTGAACAAGACCCATCCTGGCGAAGTCGTTGAAGTCGAGCTTGAATATGACTTCGGAAGACGTGTCTATGAAATCGAATTGATTACACCCGAGGGCCTGTTGATCGAGGTTGACCTGGATGCAGCAACCGGGAAAATCCTGGAAGTGGAAGAGGATGATTGATGCGCGCGCTTATTGTCGAAGACGACCATCGGATCGCATCTGATCTGCAGCGCGCATTGGATTCTGCAGGCTTTCGGGTCGAGCATGTCGATAATGGTGAGGACGCGTGGTTTCGCGGCGGGACCGAAAACTATGACTTGATCGTGCTGGATCTGGGCTTGCCGGGGTTGGACGGCCTGACGATTCTGAAGCGCTGGCGGGCCGAGGGGTGTGAAAGCCCGGTCCTGATCCTGACCGCGCGCGGGGCATGGACCGAACGCGTCGAGGGTATTGACGCCGGGGCCGACGACTATCTGCCCAAGCCCTTCAGGATGGAGGAACTGATTGCCCGCGCCCGTGCCTTGGTGCGACGTTCGGGGGGACGGGCCGCATCGGTCCAGCAACTTGGCCGGCTGTCGGTTGATATCAACCGAATGCAGATCACGATTGATGGTGTGCCCATCTCTGTCACGCCGCTTGAATTTCGCCTTCTGGCCTATCTGGCGCTGCATCGAGACCGTGTTGTGCCACCACCGGAACTGCTGGAACATCTTTACGGTGATGATGACGCCAAAGATGCAAACGCCTTGGAAGCGGTGATCGCCCGACTGCGGCGCAAGATCGGGACGGGCATCATCATGACGCGTCGCGGCTTTGGCTACGGTCTGGACAGCGCTGGATGAGGGCTGGATGAGGCGGAATTCGATCAGATGGCGGTTGATGCTGGCTGGCGCAGTCGCAATCCTGATCACCCTGACGCTCTCGGCTGTCGGGCTGTCCTTTCTGTTTGAACGCCATGTCGAGCGCGTTGCCGTCAACGATCTTGCGGCGCGTGCCCTGACGCTTGCCGGAATGGTCGAAAACGACGCGGATGGCGTTCCCCACCTGACCGATCCCCCGCCGGACCGCCTGTATCGCCAGCCCTATTCAGGTCACTACTGGCAAGTCAGTCTGGGGAACGAGGAACGGCGGTCGCGGTCGCTGTGGGATTACCGCCTGACACCACCCAAAGACCCGATCCCCCCCGGTCAACGGCGCGTTCTGGCCCTGCCCGGCCCGCAGGATGAAAGGCTGATCGTTCTGGAACAAGGCCTGCTGGTCAATGCAAATGGCCAGCCGCTGCCTTTGCGTATTCTGGTCGCGACCGATCGCACCGCCATGCAAGAGGCCAAACGCGATTTCGTCACAGAATTGCTCCCCTTTCTGGGTGTTCTTTGTGCCTTGTTACTTACCGCGTTCTGGGCCCAAATCCGTGTCGGCCTACAACCTTTGTCGGAAGTCAGCGACCGCGTTCTGGCCCTGACCGCGGGCGACCGCAAGCGAATCGGCACCGACCTGCCGGACGAAGTTGTCCCCTTGTCGCAGCAGATTGACCAGTTGCTGGACCAACGCGATGCCGAACTGACCCGCGCCCGCCATCGTGCCGCCGATCTGGCGCATGGGTTCAAGACACCGCTACAAGCCTTGCTGGGCGATGCGGAAAAGCTGCGCGTTCAGGCGCAGACGACCGTCGCCGATAGTATCGAAACCGTTGTCGGCTCAATGCGGCAACTGGTTGACCGCGAACTGACACGGGCGCGCATCCAGTCTGATCGCAATTCGGCAGAGGCCAAGCCAGACCTGGTGATAAATCGCGTCATCAAAGTGCTGAAACGAACGCCCACAGGGGCCGATATCCAGTGGGATATCTCGGGTGACCCGGATCTACGGGCAAGAATCGACCCGGACGACCTGACCGAGGCCCTGGGCGCGTTACTTGAAAACGCGATGCGCCATGCCAGAACACGGGTAACCACAACGGTTGCAAGGCACGGTCGCCATGCCGTCATCACGATCCGCGATGATGGCCCCGGCGTCCCGGAAACGGCGCTGAAACATCTGACGCAACGCGGCGTGCGGCTGGACGAAAGCGGCGAAGGTCAGGGCATCGGTCTTGCCATTGTGACGGATGTCGTCGACGCCGCCGATGGGCAGATCAGCTTTGCAAATGCCGACCCCGGCCTGTCGGTCGAGGTCAAATTGCACGCGAAATAGGGGCGGATTTACGGCCGCCCCATCACTTCGGCCGCGATTTCAAAGCTGCGCAAGCGGGCTTTGTGATCATGAATCTGTCCCGTCAGGATAATCTCGTCCGGTTGATATGTTGCGATCAGTCGGCGCAGTTGTTCGTCAATCTGCGCCGCATTCCCGACCGCCGTGATCCTGAGCGCCTGATCCACCATGCGCCGCATCTGTGGGTCCAGATCATTCTGCAGATCACGCGTCGGGCACGGCAATTTCCCTGGCATCCCGGTCCGCAAACGCGCAAAGGCAAGCTGCATCGAGGTGCGCAGATAATGTGCCTCATCGGCATCGTCGGCCGCAAAGACATTGATTGCGATCATGGCCTTGGGCTTATCCAGCCATTGTGACGGGCGGAACCGATCACGATACATCTGCAAAGCCTGATCCATGTCACCGGGGGCGAAATGGCTGGCAAAGGCATAAGGCAGGCCCAAATGCGCCGCCAGTTGTGCGCCGAAAAGGCTGCTGCCCAAAATCCAGATCGGCACGTTCGTCCCCTCGCCCGGAAGGGCGCGAACAGACGCATTCGGGTTTTCGGGGCCGAAATAGGTCAGCAATTCCATCACATCCTGCGGAAAGCTGTCCGCCATCGGATCGCGGCGCAGGGCGCGGATGACAGCACCATCACCGCCCGGCGCGCGGCCCAGCCCCAGATCGATGCGATCGGGAAAGGCCGTTGCCAAAGTGCCGAACGCCTCTGCTACGGTCAGCGGGGCGTGGTTGGGTAACATGATTCCCCCCGCCCCGACCCGCATGGTCCTGGTCGATTGCGCGACCAGGGCGATCAGCACCGCAGTCGCCGCGCTGGCGATGCCGGGCATGTTGTGATGCTCGGCCAGCCAAAATCGGTGATAACCCCAACCTTCGGCTTTTTTCGCCAGATCAAGGGTATTTTGAATTGCATCTGCAGCCTCAAACCCCTCGGGGACAGGCGACAGATCAAGAAGGGAATAAGGAATGCTGCTCATACTGGGCAGTTATGTAGCAATACCGGATTTGCAACGGCAGTCGTTGCAAAAAATGGAATGCCCGCCATGCAATAAGAACGCCCGGCGTCGGACCGGGCGTTGAAAGGGTTTGCGAACGGACCGTCAGCCCATCTTGCGCAAATAGGTCCAAGTCGGCACCCGGGAATTACGCGCCACCGACCAGCTTTCGGCATCGCCCAGATAGACGAAACCGCAATTGGTCAGCACACGGGCGGAACCGGGATTGTCCTGAAACACCTCGGCGAACAGGGTTCGGGAGTTGTGGGGGTTCGCCTTGACGACAGCATCCACAGCCTCAGTCGCGAAGCCGGTGTTCCAGAAGCCAGCGCCGATCCAGAAGCCAAGTTCGGACTGATCCCCCTCCATACGGGTCAGCGATACGACGCCCAACAGTTCTGCCAATTTATAGGTCGATCCGTCGATCGCCCAGACGTCTTCGCTTCGCTTTTCCGACAGCGCACGGGCCACGAACGCTTCAGAGGCGCCGGGCGGCAGTGGGTGCGGAATGGCGCGCGTGCCTTCGGCAATGCGGCGATCAGCGGTATAATGTGCGATCATTCCCGCATCCGACGGACGCAAAGGGCGCAAGACAAAGCGTTCGGTTTCGATGACTGGCTGGTTCAGCACATCCCTGTCGATGGCCAGATCGTCCAATCTCGTTCCTTCCCGCATGGGTGCAGACATTACCATTTTCCCCTCCCGGAAACTGGTCAAAAAATGACCGGGGGACCGGCTTTCGCCGATCCCCCCGTTAACATTGAAATGTTAAGTTTGGGTTACTCGGCCGCCTCAAGCGAGGCCGGGACCACCGAAATAAACGTGCGACCCTTCAGACCCTTGCGGAAGGTCACATGGCCATCGGTCAGTGCAAACAGGGTATGGTCCTTGCCTATGCCCACGTTCACGCCCGGCCACCACTTGGTGCCGCGCTGACGCACGATGATATTGCCGGCAATCGCTTCCTGACCGCCATACAGCTTCACGCCAAGACGGCGACCAGCTGAGTCGCGACCGTTGCGGGACGAACCGCCTGCTTTCTTATGTGCCATGGTTCAGTCTCCTTAAGCTTCTGCGGCTTCTTTTTTAGCCGGTTTTTTCGCTTTGGCGGGCTTTGCTTCTTCCGCCTCGACTTTGGTGCGGGCGCCGACGGCAGCCTTCACACCGGATTTGTCCGCGCCTTTTTCCAGCACGTCGGTGACGCGCAGCAGGGTCAGTTGCTGACGGTGGCCGCGCGTGCGCTGCGAGCTGTGCTTGCGGCGGCGCTTGACATAGGTGATGACCTTGTCAGCCTTGATCTGGTCGATCACTTCGGCCTGAACGCATGCGCCGTCAACCAGCGGAGCGCCCAAGGTCGAGCCGACCATCAGAATATCGTTGAACTGGACTTTATCGCCAGCAGCAGCATTCAGCTTTTCAACGCGCAGCACATCGCCTGCCTGCACTTTGTATTGCTTGCCGCCTGTTTTCAGAACCGCGAACATCGCTTCATTTCCTTTGTCTACCGCGTTCTTCGGCCCCGGATGTTCCGGTGTTCTGGCAAAGCCGCCTTCGAACTGCGCACCCTGACGGACAGGGTGTCATTCAAAAATAACGATCCGGCCAAGAGCATTCGCCCGGCCGGTTGAAGGGGATATGGCGGATTCGGGCCAGCAAGTCAAGCGTAACGGGCAGATTACCGCAAACTGACTTGCTATATTTAACAGGAACCTTGAACGAACGCGCTGCATTGGAACGTCATAAGTCCAAGGAGCCAGCGATGCAAAGTTTCACCTGTCCCGCCAGCGGTGATCGCGTTTATTTCGACAATCTTGCCTGTGGCTGCGGTGCCCAGCTTTACTATGAACCCGAAGCGCGCGCCATGTGGAACGAAGCCATGCCCTGCGCCAATCGCGACATCATCGGTTGCAATTGGGCGGTGGCGCCCGGTGAAACCTTGTGCCGCGCGTGTCTGATGACCGGTATTATTCCGGATTTCAGCGTCGGCAACAATCAGGAACTATTGGCGCGGGCCGAGCGTGCGAAACGGTGGGTGCTTGCCAATATCTCGAACTGGGGATGGTTCACTGACGCGGATCAAGGACCATCCCCAAGCTTCCAGATGCTGTCTGAATACATTGCGGGCAGTGAAGAACGGATCATGATGGGCTACGGAGGCGGCATCATCACGATCAACGTGACCGAAGCCGACGAGTTGATCCGCCTGCAGCGCCAGCACCAGTTGCGCGAACAGTATCGGTCAATGGTCGGCCATTTCCGGCATGAGATTGCGCATTTCCTGTTCAACCGTCTTTCAGTTGCTTCCGGGTTTCTGGAGGCCTTTCGCACCGTCTTCGGGGATGAGCGCACCGATTATGGCGCGGCGTTGCAGGAACATTACGCCAATCCAAAGCTGACAAACGGCGAATTCATCACCAATTACGCGACCGCCCACCCGCATGAGGATTGGGCAGAAACGACAGCGCATCTGCTGCACATGGTCGATTTCACCGACAGCTTTGTCAGTGCGGGCCTGTCGATGGCAGGCGTGCCGGAAAACTATACCCCCTATCAGGACGGCAACGCGCAGCATCTGCTGACGATCACGACTGATGTTGCCATCGCCATGAATGACATCAACCGGGCGCTGGATAACTCTGACTTGTATCCATTTGTCCTGACGCCACGCATCCGCGAAAAATTGTCATTCGTGCATGATTGGGTCATGCACCATGCCGAACGCGGGGCTTAGGCGCGCAGGACAGGGGCTATAACCAGCGTTGCAGAGCAACCTCGGCGCTGATCTCCTCGCCATCCCTGACCCGGGCCGGTGTCGCGGACAATCGCGGCGCGGGCATTGGCTCATACCCCGAAAAAGTGCGGCGGGCGATGTTGTGAGGATGGCGCGGAGCCTCGTCTATCGACAAGACGGGCGCTGCACAGGCATCCTCGCTCTCCATGATCTCGGCCCATTCATCGCGTGACCGCTGCGAAATGACCTGCGCCAGACGCTCTTGGATCGCGGGCCAATTGTCGGGATCGGCGCGGTCGGGCAAGCTGTCGGGCGCAATGCCCAGCAGGGATAAAAGCCGTGTCCAGAATTTCGGCTCGATCGCGCCCACGGCCAAAAAACCGCCATCTGCGCAGCGATAGACGGTATAATAGGGCGCACCGCCATCCAGCAGATTCACCTGCCGCCGGTCGGTCCACAGGTTTGACAGCCGCAGTCCCGAAATCATCGTCATCAAATGCGCCACGCCGTCCGTGATCGCCGCATCGACGACCTGCCCCCGACCCGTGCGACTGGCCCGCAACATGGCCGCCAGCATCCCCGACACCAGATACATCGACCCGCCCGCGAAATCGCCCAGCAGGTTCAATGGCGGGATCGGATGCGTCGCAGGACCAATGGCATGAAGTGCGCCGGTGATCGCCAGATAGGTGATGTCATGGCCCGCAGTTTCCGCCAAGGGGCCGGATTGCCCCCAGCCGGTCATCCGACCGTAGACCAGTTTGGGATTGGCTGAAAAATCCGACGGCCCAAGGCCCAGACGTTCCATGACGCCGGGGCGCATCCCTTCGATCAGCGCGTCAGCGTGCAGGACCAGTTCCCGCGCCGCGGCCTTGTCCTCGGACCGTTTCAGGTCAAGCTCGATCCAGTCGCGGCCACGGTTCAACAGATCGCGATGCGGCCCCAGAACCGGTTGCTCATCCGGGCGCACGATGCGGATGACCTGTGCGCCATGTTCAGCAAACCACATCGCGGCGAAGGGCGTCGGCCCGATGCCGGCAAATTCGACAATTCGTATACCTTGAAGTGCAGCGACCATGACGCCTCCTATGCGGACAGGATCAGCCCGCCGCCCTTTCTTCAAGGGTCAACCATTCCTCTTCAGCAGAATCCAGCGCGGATTGGCGTTCGGCCAAAGCGAGTGTCGCCTTTTCAAATTTTTGCGGCGCGGTGCGATACAGGTCCGGGTCGGACAGAAATTGCGACAGCTTGGCGATTTCGGCCACTAACCGGGAAATCACCGTGGGCAGTTCCTCAAGTCGATGCTTTTCGGTAAAGCTCAGCGAGGATTTTGCCGCCTTCGGCTTCTCCTGCGCGGCTCCTTTTTTGGGGGCCACAGCCGGTTGGACAATAACGGCGGGCTCATCCTCGCCACGCTGGGCGCGATAATCGCTCCAGCCACCAGCATAAATCACGGCGCGACCATCACCTTCCATGGCCACCGTCGTATCGGCCACGCGGTCGATAAAGTCGCGGTCATGGCTGACCAGCAGAACCGTGCCGTCATATTCGCCCAGCAAATCCTGCAACAGGTCCAGCGTTTCCACGTCCAGATCGTTGGTCGGTTCGTCCAGCACCAGCAGGTTCGACTGCCTGGCCATCAACCGTGCCAACAGCAGCCGGGCCTTTTCGCCGCCCGACAGGCTGCGCACGGGGGCACGAACCTGCGCGTCGTCGAACAGGAAATCTTTCAGATAACCCACCACATGCCGTGGCTGACCGCGGACCATCACCTGATCCGCACGTCCCGAAACGCGCATCTCCGGGTCGCCCGTCAGCGATTCCCACAGGGATTGATCGGGATTCAACGCGGATCGCGTTTGATCGAAAATCGCCATTTCCAGATTGGTGCCCAGGGTCACGCTGCCCTCATCCGGGGGCAACTCACCGATCAGCATTTTGATCAGCGTGGTTTTGCCCGCGCCATTCGGACCGACGAAAGCCACGCGATCACCGCGTTGCACACGCAGATCAAAGGGCTTCAGGATCACACGGTCGCCAAAGGTCTTGCTGATCCCCTTGGCCTCGATCACGCGCTTGCCCGATTGCGGTCCGGCATCCAGCGCCATCGCCGCCGCACCCTGTCGCCGGATCTGGGCCGAGCGTTCCGCCCTCAGATCGGCCAGCGCGCGGACTCGCCCCTGATTACGCTTGCGGCGGGCGCTGATGCCTTCAACAGCCCAACGCGCCTCGGCCTTGATTTTGCGGTCCAGTTTATGACGGGCATCGTCCTCGGCGGACCAGGTGGCTTCGCGCCAATCCTCGAAATGTTCGAAGCCACGTTCCTGACGGCGAACCTCGCCCCGGTCGATCCACAGGGTCGCGCGGGT
This sequence comes from Paracoccus amoyensis, assembly GCF_014490725.1. Lineage (GTDB taxonomy): Bacteria > Pseudomonadota > Alphaproteobacteria > Rhodobacterales > Rhodobacteraceae > Paracoccus > Paracoccus amoyensis. Next base: position 99,810 of record NZ_JACOQL010000005.1, on the reverse strand, counting down.
CAGACGACGCAGAAAGGCGCGGTCGTGACTGATAATGACATAGGCCGCCCGGGTTTGGGACAGATATTCTTCCAGCCAGCCGATCGCCTCGATATCCAGATGGTTCGTCGGCTCGTCCAGCAGCATCAGCTCCGGCGCCTGCGCCAGCAGACGGGCCAGCGCGGCGCGGCGGCGTTCACCACCCGATGCGGTCGCGACCGGACGGGCCGGATCGAATTTCAACCCCTCGGCCGCCATCTCGACCCGGTAGGTTTCCGCTTCAGGCAGGCCGTCAGCGGCAAAATCGCCCAGCGTTTCAAAGCCCGACAGATCGGGCTCTTGCTCCATATAACCGACATGGGCGCCAGTGGTCAGGATCACATCCCCCCGATCCGGTTCGACGATGCCGGCCATGACTTTCATCAGCGTCGATTTGCCCGAACCGTTTCGCCCGACCAAAGCCACCCGGTCGCCCTGCTGGACGATCAGCGAAAGATCCTCGAATACCGGGTTGCCCCCGAAAGTCAGGGAGATATCGGTCAATTGAAGTAAGGGTGCGCGTGCCATGCCAGCGCCCTATCCCGGCAATGATCGGCGGTCAATCCGGCATAGATGCCCCTTGCGCGTGGATGCGGGCCGCCGCAAAAATGACCAACAGACATCAAGGACGCACTATGGCGCAGAAAATCATAATCGACACCGACCCCGGTCAGGATGATGCCGTGGCGATCCTGCTGGCCCTTGCCAGCCCCGAATTGGAGGTGATGGGCATCACCGCCGTGGCCGGCAATGTGCCGCTGTCCCTGACCGAGGTGAACGCCCGCAAGATCGTCGAACTGGCAGGCCACACGGATATTCCGGTTTTTGCCGGCTGCGACCGGCCATTGGTCCGCAATCTGGTGACGGCGGAATATGTCCACGGCAAGACCGGGCTGGACGGTATCGAACTGCCCGCACCCACCATTCCGCTGCAAACAGAACATGCCGTGCAATTCATCATCGACTGTTTGCGCAAGGAACCTGCCGGAACGGTGACGCTGATCCCCATCGGACCGCTGACCAATATCGCCGCAGCGTTTGAACGTGCGCCGGATATTGTCGAACGTGTCGCCCGTATCGTGTTGATGGGCGGAGCGTATTTCGAGGTTGGCAATGTCACCCCGGCTGCCGAATTCAATATCTATGTTGATCCCGAAGCCGCAAAGCAGGTCTTTGCGTCGGGCGTGCCGATCACTGTCCTGCCGCTGGATGCGACGCATCAGGCACTGACCTCGCGTGAATGGGTCGATGCGATGCGTGCCCTGCCCAATCGTTGCGGCCCTGCCGTCGCAAGCTGGACCGATTTTTTCGAGCGTTTTGACAAGGCAAAATATGGCAGCGCGGGTGCTCCGCTGCATGACCCATGTGCCATCGCGTGGTTGATTCGGCCCGAATTGTTCGAGGGGAAGGACATCAACGTCGAAATCGAAACGAAGGGCGAATTTACCGCAGGTATGACGGTTGCGGATTGGTGGGGCGTGACGGATCGCCCAGCCAATGCCTTGTTCATCCGCATGTGAACCGCGATGGCTTCTTCGACCTGCTCAGCGAACGCATCGCGACATTGCCCTAGGTCGAAAACCCCAAAGGCTTTGCGCAAAATCTTTTGCACGACACTTGCTGCTGCATTGGCAACATTTGCGCAGCCTGTGTTCGCCCAACTGACCGAAGGATGCTATATCCGCGAATATTCGGACGTCCATTTGGCCAGTCAGCCAGTCCAGCATATCAAGGCGCTGAAAGGCGTCGTTCCAGCCAAAGGCGCGATTGATAGCGATGGTGATGATATCTCGGTCTGGGCGCTGATGGCCGATCAGGGTCAGGCGCGGCAGAGTGGCTTGGGTGGGCCCGGCGTTGCACCAATCCTTATTCTGCGGCGATGACCATAGCAAACTGGGCTGAGCCGTTGAATGCGACGGAGGTTTCCTGACCATCCGCAAGACATCCATCGACGTTGTCGAATTTGAAACGTCCTGTTTCTCGCTGGATCGCGACGCCGGTCGCGGACAAGGCCTGGCAGATCTGGTGGAAACGGAAAATGCAGCCACAACCTATGGACTGGAATCCCGTTTAATGACGCAGTGCATGGGCGATTGAGGCGTGACGCCTATTCAGGCTGATCCGGCGTAGGCTCGGTCGGCATCGGTTGATCGCTGGCGGGGGTCGGCGATGGTTCAAACGGCACAGCACCTGCGCCGTCGCCAAGCTGCTGATCCGCTTGTGCGACCAGATCCGCAGTCACATCGATTGCATCAAGCGATACGAAGACCGTGCGGCGGTCCAGCACGGCCACGGCGCCCCGCTCTTGGACCACAGCCCCCATCAGCGGCAGGGCGGCACGATAAAATGCGGCGCGGTCCGTTTCGGCCCAGCTGTTCAACTCTTGAACGGCTTGCGCACGTTCGCGACGAACCTCGGTCGCGCGGGCGTCAAAGGCTTCGGCACGCTTGCGAAACTCTGCCGGGTCCAGGGTATCGCGCATTGCGGTCAATTCGGCTTCTTCTGCGGAAAGCTGATCTGCCAGCCGCTCATTGTCAGCCGCAATCTTGCCGCCTTCTTCCTCAAGCACTGCTTGCGTTCGTTTACCCCAGGCGGATGTGGCAAACAAAACGTCTTGATCCACGGTCAGGATGGGTGATTGCAGGGCCTGGGCGGCACCGTTCGGCGCTTCGATGGTTCGCGACGGAATTTCCGGCGCGGCCCGAGGATCAGCCTGTTCCGGCATTGGTGTGGCGGGAGTTACTCCATCCTGTGCCAGAACGGGCACGGCGCCACTTGCAAAGGCAAGCAGCGCCGCGAAAGCCAAGGCTTTGTTCAGCAAAGACATCAGAACCGGGTCGAGATTGTCAGATCGAAGTTCTGCTCTTCATCGTAATCTTCCTTCTTCACAGCATGCGAGAAGTTGAAGCGCAGCGGACCAATCGGCGTGGTCCAAAAGATCGACGCCCCGACGGCGGCGCGAACATGCATGTCGTCATCGACGATTGTGCCATCAGTGCCGACTGTCTTGTCCAGCCCCCAGATCGAGCCGACATCCGCAAACAGACCGCCGGTAATGCCATATTCTTCGGGCAGACCAACGGGGAATTGCGCCTCTGCGCGGGCTGCCCAGTAATAGTTACCGCCCAGACCGTCCTCATTTTCCGCGCCAAGGTCACGCGGCCCGATGCCATTCGGCTCGAACCCGCGGATCTTGTTGCCAGCCCGGAAGCGATCCAGAATCCACGGCGAATAATCATTATAGCCGTGGATCGCACCCGCTTCCAATTCCGCGCGCAAGGTGACTTCTTCACGCCATGCGTTGCTTTCGATACCCGCCAGGGCTGTGGTTGTCACCGTATCCACGTCGCCGCCAAGACCTGCAAAATCCTGCGAGAAGGTCAGCTTGTAGGTCGTCACGGGGTCAAGACCCAGGCGGCGCGTATCCCAGCTGTAGGTATAGCCAAGGGCCGAGGTTGTCCGACTGCCTTCCTCGTCCTGCAAGATGACCGAGCTTTCCTCGGGCACATCACTCAGCGTTTCTTTCTTGATGGAATAGCGCAGTTCGAAGCGACCGTTTTCGGAAACCGGGAATTCAATCGACGACCTCAGGCCGACAGACCGGGTGTTATAGTCCGAGTTCAGACTTTCGGTGACATTATAGAACGCATTGAAGCCAAAGCGCAGATCGCGGCCAAGGAAATAAGGCTCGATAAAGCGGATTGACGATTGCTGATCGCCATCGGCGGTCGCGATGCTAAGCCCGACAGTCTGACCACGGCCAAGGAAGTTCGTTTCATTCAACGAAGCATTCAGACCAACACCGGACGCCACGCCATAGGATGCCCCGAAGGAAAGCGAGCCGGTCGGCTGTTCCTCCACGTTCACGTCCACGACGACCTGTTCGGGATTGCTGCCCTGACGGCTGTTGACCTGTGCATCCGAGAAATAACCAAGGGCACGGATACGTTCAGCCGCGTTGCGGATTTCACGCGGGTTGAAGGGATCGCCTTCGACCGTATTGAACTGACGGCGGATCACCTGATCCTGCGTCGTCGTGTTGCCTTCGATGTCGATCCGCTCGACAAAGACGCGCGGTCCACGGGTCAACGCGAATGTCAGATCCAGCGTCTGGCTTTGCGGATTGCGGGTCACGCGCGGCTCGATATTGACGAAGTTCAGGCCCTGCTGAATGGCCACGGTTTCCATGCGGCGAATGGTGTTATCGATGGCAGCGGGGTTGTAGATATCGCCCTGACCGACACGGTTTTGTGCCGCGAAAGGTGCGGCATCAACGCCCGGAATTTCCGAAATCGTGTTCACCTGACGAAAGCGGTAGCGCGGACCTTCCTGAATGTTGAAGGTCACATAGAACGCATCACGTTCACGCGTCAGTTCCGGCGAAACCGCCTGAACCTGAAAATCGGCATATCCGCGTGAGCGGTAGAAATCGGTCAGCAATTGCTGGTCGACCGGGATCCGTTCCGGCGCAAAAGTGTCCGCACGGATGATCCGGCGCAGAATGCCGGCCTGTTTGGTTTCCAGCACGTTGCGCAAACGGCGGTCACTATAGGCACGGTTGCCGGTAAAGCCGATCCGCTCGATCTCGGTCACGTCGCCTTCGCGGATTTCGAAGACAACGTCGACGCGGTTATCGCTGCGCCGGATAATTTTCGGATCGACACGTGCAGCCAGACGCCCTTCGGTCGCATAAGCCTGCGAGATATTCTGCGCATCGGCCAACGCCTGCGAGGGCTGGTAAACACGGCGCGATTGGCTTTGCACGACCTGCGACAGCTGATCATCCTTGATGCGGCGGTTGCCCTCGAAGCTGATCTGGTTGATCGTCGGGTATTCGCGGACCCGAATGACCAGCACGCCGCCGCGCGGCTCAACCTCGACCGTTTCGAACAGGCCCGCGTTCTGCAACCGCTGCAATGCGCTGTTCAGTTCGCCCGCAGATACGTCCTGACCGCGCGCGATATTTGCATAGGACAGGATCGTCGCAGGTTCGATGCGCTGCGCCCCCTCGATCCGAACATCGTTGAAGACATAAGCCGAAGCGACTGACGGAATCAGCGCTGCCGGTGCCGCGATCGTCAATGCCGTGACCAGCGCGACTGCGCCTTTGCCCAGTTTCCGTGTCATTGCCGCCCCTCTTTCAAGCCTGCATTGGTGCGCTGTCGGCACCTTCTTTTGCAATCAGCTTGTGCATCAAACAGTCTGCCCTGTCAAAAGCGCATCGCGGCTTATGGGCAGAAAATATCGTTCGTGAGGCCGAAAATCATCAACGACAGCACGGCGGCCATACCAATCGCGGTCAACAGATTCAGAATGCGATCCGACGGCGGACGGCCGGTTACGGCTTCCCAAGTATAGAACATCAAATGCCCGCCATCCAAAACCGGGATCGGCAGCAGGTTCAGAAAGCCGATCGCGGCTGACAAAACGGCGATCCACCACAGGAAATTCGCCCCGCCCGCAGACGCAGCCTGTCCCGTGCTTTCGGCAATGGAAATCGCGCCGCCCAGATTGCAGGTGCCGATCTGTCCCGAGATCATCGCCCACATCCCTGAGAGGGACGATACGATAATGCTCCAGGTCTGACCCACACCCAGCCAAAGCGCCTCGATCGGTCCCGCCGTGCGCATCTGCGGCGCGAAGAAGCTGTCGCCCCCCGTCACGCCGATCAGCCAGCGGCGCTCATACCCGCCGTTATCGGCGGGCAGATCCTGCATCTTGGCAACAAGCGTGTAATCGGCCGTCCCCTGGCCGGGACGCCAGACGGTCAGCGACAGGGGCTTGCCTTCAGCCGTTTCGACCGCGTCGCGCATCTGGGTAAAGCGGGTGACGGGCTGGCCGTCGATGGCCAGAACCACATCCCCCGCCCGCAGCCCCGCATCGGCCGCCGCGCTGCGCGGCGCGATCCCGCTGATGCGGGCGGGCATGGGGTCGGGCCCGGCCACGGTGATTTCTGCGCCATCACGAATCACGGTCCAGTTCTGCTGCGACGCGACCGGCAGCTGTTGCGCGGCAGAGCCCAGATCGCGCCAGCTTTCCACGGCATAGGGGCCGACTGCCGTGATCTGGTCGCCTGTTTGCAAGTCATTGATGATGCCCGGCGGCGCTTCGTCGATTTGCCCGATCACAACATCCGATGCAGGCAGCCCTTGGACCAATGCAAAGCCGCCGAACACAAGGATCGACAGGATGAAATTGAATACCGGCCCTGCCAGCAAGGTCGCGAAACGTGCCCAAAGCGGTGCGCCGGTCAGCGTTTGCCGACGCAGGGACGGATCGACCGCACGGCCGGTGCCTGCACTGGCGGCGTTGCTGTCGCCCAAAAACTTGACATAACCGCCCAACGGGATCGCGGCGACCTGCCATAACGTTCCGCGCTTGTCCCGCCGCGCGAACAGGCGCGGCCCGAAGCCGATCGAAAACACCTCGGCCCGGATGCCCGACAGGCGTCCAATGATATAGTGCCCGTATTCGTGAACCGTGACGATCACCGCCAAAGCCACGATAAAGGCCGCCAGCGTCCACAGCGTGCCGCCAAATTGCGGGATCAGTTGGGTCATATTGCGGCCTCCTGCCGTGCGGCACGGTCCCATTGCAGGACGGTATCCAGATCATGGGGATCAGCCGAAAAGCCGGATTGCGCGGACAGTGCTGACAATGTGCTTTCGACACGTGGCGCCATATCGGTAAACGCCATGCGTCCGGCAATGAAATCATCCAGCGCCTGTTCCTTGGCCGCGTTGAACACCGCGCCCGCCATGCCACCGGCCTGCATCACCTCTCGCGCAAGGCGCAGGGCGGGCCAGCGGGTTTCATCGGGTTCGCGGAAGGTCAGACGACCCAGGGCCGCAAGATCCAAATCCGCGACCGGCAGCACGCCGCGATTTGGCCAGTTCAGCGCATATCCGATGGCATGGCGCATGTCGGGTGCGCCCATATGCGCAATCGTGCCGCCGTCGATATGACTGACCATCGCGTGAATGATCGATTCGGGATGAACGATCACCTTGATCTGATCAGGGCGTAGGCCGAAAAGCTCTTTCGCTTCGATGACCTCCAGCGCCTTGTTGAACATCGAGGCGCTGTCGATTGTAATGCGCTGTCCCATGGCCCAGTTCGGATGGGTCGATGCCTCGGCCACGGTCGCTGCGGCCAGACGTTCCAGCGGCCAGTCCCGAAACGCGCCGCCCGAGGCCGTGATTGTCACCGATTTGACGCTGTCTATATTTTCGCCGCCAAGCGCCTGAAAAACTGCGGAATGTTCGGAATCAACAGGCAAGATCGTTGCCGACTGTCCCGCTGCAGCGTTGCGCAGCAAGGGGCCGGCACAAACCAGGGATTCTTTGTTCGCCAGCGCCAGAATGTTCCCGCGCCGAAGCGAGGCCAAGCCGGGCGCCAACCCGGCCGCGCCGACGATTGCGGATAAAACCCAATCGGCGGGACGTTGCGCAGCCTCGATCAACGCGGCAGGGCCGGCGGCGGCCTCAACTCCGCTGCCGGCCAGTGCGTCGCGCAACTGACCCAGCAGGTCGTCATGTGCGGTCACCGCAATCTGGGCCTGCAGATCGCGCGCCATTTGGGCCAGCCGGGCGATGTTACGCCCCCCCGTCAGCGCAACGACCTGAAAGGCCCCGCTGCCCATTTCGCGCTGGATCAAATCAACACAGTTGGCCCCGACCGAACCGGTCGCACCGAAGATGGAAATACGTCGCATGGATCAGCTCACTACGGGTAGCTTGGCTACAAGTCCAATCAACATGGTGGCAAGCACTGCGCCCGTCACTGCGTCAAAACGATCCATGAAGCCGCCATGGCCCGGGATCAGGTTGGAACTGTCCTTGACCCCCGCCCGACGTTTCAGCCAGCTTTCCGCGATATCACCAAGCTGACCAGCAAAGCAGACAAAAGGCGAAACCCAGATCAACGCCGGGTCGCCATGCCCGGTCATATACAGAACCCAGCCAAAAATCAGCGCGCCAATCCAGCCAGCAACGGTGCCCGACCACGTTTTTTTCGGGCTGACCGCCGGCCAGAATTTGGGACCACCGATGATACGGCCCGCGAAGTAACCCAGGGTGTCCGAAATGATGACGATTCCCATCAACCACAACACGAATGGCAGGCCATAGGTCTCGCGGAATCCAACCAGACCATAGGCAACCAGCATGATCGCCGCGCCGAAGATGGCATAGGTCCAGCGATCCCGGCGGGCAGCACCGGGCAAACCCGCGATGATCGGCAAAAGCAGGATCAACCACGAGCCGGGGAAATCAAATAACAGGGCCGCCGCCTGCGACAGCCCCGCGATCAGGGCAAGCGCCAGCGAACGCCAGCGTCCGAAAGGTCCGGGGTGAAAAGTCGGGTTTGGCCAGCCCGTCATCGCAGCCAGCTCCCAGAAGGTGATGGCGGATATAAGCGCCATCCCAAGACGCAGCCACACGCCACTGGCAAACGCCAGCAGAACACCAATCGCAATCAGCACCACGGTCGACGCGACGCGACGCGACAGATCCCCCCATTTTCCCGAAGTTGTCTCCCCGCCTGTTGTCATACGCCCCCGAAACGGCGATCCCGAAGGCCGAAGCGATCCAGAATTTCGGCAAGACGATCCGGCGTAAAATCGGGCCACAGCGTCGGGGTGAATTCATATTCGGCATAAGCCGCCTGCCATGGCAGGAAATTTGAGGTCCGCGTTTCGCCCGATGTGCGGATCACAAGATCCGGGTCGGGTTGCCCCGCCGTATCCAGACACGCGGCGAAATCCGCCTCGGTCGGGTCAGTAACTTCGCCGCTGGCGATTTTCTTCGCCAGTCGCGCGGTTGCGCGGGTAATTTCGTCGCGGCCGCCATAGTTGATCGCGACGGTCAGATTAAGACGGGTATTACCGGCCGTCCGCGCCTCGATCGAACTCATCAAAGCCTGTAGCTTGGCATCCAGACGTTCGCGCCCACCGATAAAGCGCATCCGCACGCCTTCGGCCGCCATACCTTGCGCTTCATACTGGATATAACGGCGGAAAATCTTCATCAGGCCAAGGACTTCCTCGGTCGACCGCTTCCAGTTTTCGGTGGAAAAGGCATAGACGGTCAGCCAGTTCACCCCCATATCGGGACAGGCGCGAACGATCTGCTTGACCCGTTCGGCACCACGTCGGTGGCCGACAAGACGCGGCCAGCCGCGTTCGGTCGCCCAGCGACCATTGCCGTCCATGATGATCGCCACATGGCGGGGCCGCTGTTCGGGACTACCCGACACCAGTGCCTGTGCGGTTTCAGCGGCCATCACACCCTCAGACTTGCATAATTTCGGCCTGTTTGGCCTCTAACGCCTGATCGACATTGCCGATCATCTTGTCCGTCAGTTCCTGAACTGCCGTTTCCCAGAATTTTTGATCATCTTCGGGCATGCCGTTACTTTTGCCCTTCTTGATCTGATCCATGCCATCGCGGCGCACGTTGCGGACCGCAACACGGGCGCTTTCGGCGTATTGTGCGGCAACCTTGGTCAGTTCGCGGCGGCGTTCTTCGTTCAGCTCGGGGATCGGCAACATGATGATGGTGCCGTTCAGCTGTGGGTTGATGCCCAGACCGCTTTCGCGAATGGCCTTTTCAACCTTGCCGACCATGGCCTTGTCCCAGACGTTGATCGTCACCATGCGCGGTTCAGGCACGTTGACGGTGCCCAGTTGGTTGATCGGGGTCATCTGGCCATAAGCGTCGACCTGAACCGGATCGACCATCGACGCCGAGGCGCGGCCCGTACGAAGTGAACTGAATTCATGGCGCAGACTTTCCATCGCGCCTTTCATCCGCCGCTCCAGATCGTCGATGTCGATTTCGATATCCTCTGCCATTCGGGCTGCCTCTGATATGCTTTTGCTTGTTTGTAACCGGATTGCATATGCATGGCAAAGCCTTTGCCCGCAACATATGCTATCCGTTAAGCGTCAAATCGCTTAGTTTGTCGCCTCGGATGGCCAGCCGACATCGCCCGGCCACCCTGCCAGATCACTTCCGCGTCAATTGTGGACGCGCGTATAGGTGCCGCGACCTTCAAGAATCGTTCTGAACCCACCCGGTTCATCCAGCGAGAAGACGATGATTGGCAGTTTATTGTCGCGTGCCAACGCGATCGCCGACGCATCCATCACGCCCAGATGCTTCTGCAGCACCTCGTCATAGCTGACATCGCCGTAACGTTTGGCATCGGGGAACTTGTTCGGATCCTTGTCATAGACGCCGTCCACCTTGGTGCCTTTGAAAATCACTTCGCAGTTCATCTCATTCGCACGCAGCGTCGCCGCGGTATCGGTGGTGAAATACGGGTTGCCCGTCCCGGCTGCGAAAATCACGATGCGCTTTTTCTCAAGGTGGCGAATGGCGCGGCGGCGGATATAGGGTTCACAAACTTCATCCATGCGAATGGCGCTGATGACGCGGCAATGATGGCCCAACGCTTCCAGCGCCGATTGCATCGCCAGCGCGTTCATCACCGTCGCCAGCATCCCCATATAGTCGGCTGTCGTCCGCTCCATCCCCTGTGCGCTGCCCTGCAGACCACGGAAGATGTTGCCGCCCCCGATGACCATACAGACCTCGACGCCCATCTTGGCGACCGAATCAACTTCGTTCGCAATCCGCGCGACGGTGGGCGGATGAAGGCCGAAACCCTGATTGCCCATCAACGCCTCGCCCGATATTTTCAGCATTACGCGGCCATATTGCGTGGGCGCCGTGCCCTTGTCGTCGGTCATGTGGTGTCCTTCTTTGCCAAGGGGGTCGCTTTCATCGCAGCGCAAAATGTCGCAAAAGACCCGCGTGTTCAACCGTCAGCAAGGGCAACCGCTGTGATCCGAGTGGATGAAATCGACGCCAGCCGCCATCTGCTGATCGCCGGGCCGACCGCCAGTGGCAAATCGGCGCTGGCGTTGGCCGTGGCGCAAGCGCAGGGCGGGCTGATCGTGAACGCAGATGCGCTGCAGATCTGGTCGTGCTGGCGCGTGCTGACCGCCAGGCCTTCGGCACAGGATGAAGCCCTGGCACCGCATGCACTTTATGGTCATGTCACACCAGATCGCAGCTATTCCGTGGGCGATTGGCTGAAGGAGGTGCAGGCGCTGATGGGGCAGCGCCTGATTATCGTCGGTGGGACGGGGCTGTATCTGACCGCGCTGACGCAAGGGCTGGCCTATGTGCCTCCGGTCCCGGCCGAGATACGGGCCGAAGGTAACGCCCTACTGCGCCAGCCCGATGGTCTGACACAGATGGTCAACGCGCTGGATAGGCTGACGAAGGATCGCATTGACCTGCTGAACCCCGCCCGCGTCCAGCGCGCATGGGAGGTATTGCGCGCCACAGGCCGCGGTTTGGCCGAATGGCAGGCAGATACGCCCCCCCCACTGATCGGACCCGCGGACAGCCAGCGCGTCCTGATCACGACCGACCGTGACTGGCTGGCGACCCGGATCGCAAGACGCTTCGAGATGATGATGGCACAAGGCGCACTGGATGAGATTCGCGCGGTATTGCCCGACTGGGACCCGGCACAGCAATGGGCCCGCGCCATCGGGGCACCAGAATTGACGGCCCACCTTCGCGGCGAAACGAATCTGGAAACCGCAACGGAACTGGCCATCATCGCGACCCGCCAATATGCCAAATCGCAGCGGATCTGGTTTCGGGGCCGAATGAAGAACTGGCAACAATCACCAGTGATTTCGGGCAACAATTCCCAATCTGATTAATACAGGTAAGCATACCATCTATTGAATGCCTCACGTATATCGGCAATAATTCGCCTATATATTCTACACGTGAAGGCATGATTCGTGTCGCTGCATGAACGCCCAAACTGGAGCCATGTTTTTCCGTTTTCGCCCAGCCGTTTACGGGCAATAAACCATTTCCGATCGACTATTGAAAACCCTTCCGATACCAGCAATGCGGACGTCAATGCTCCGCAGATACCCGATGGCCATTCGCTGAATTCCGCCGACCTGTTGTCCCCATTGTTGCAGCCAGCGCCGTCGAATAGCCGGCCGGCAGAAAAGCTGACGCGACGACCCGTCGCGCGGGCCGGGCGTCCAGTCGCGCGGCAGACCGGCCTGCGCCTTTTACCGCTAGAGGCGTTTATCTGGGGCAGCGTTGCCGTTCCCCCACAACCCCGCACACGGCCCGATCACACGCTGATCTGGGTGACCCAAGGACGGATGCAAGTCGACTTTCCTCGCCGCCACCAGATCATGCGGGCGGGCGATCTGCGACTGATCCCGGCGGGCACGGCCTTTGCCGCCCTGCCCGGCCCGAATGCCTGTGGGCATGTCGCCCTGATTTCGGTGGCCTTGGCTGCCCATGCCAGCCCGCCCTTGCCTGATCGCGGGCTGTCCGCGCATATCGGCCAGCATGGTCCCCGATTTCTGGCAACGCTGAATGATCTTGCGGTCGAAGCTCGTTCGCCCGAGTCTGCAACGATTGCCTGTCTGATGAACCTGCTGGCGCTGCGGTTGGGCCAGCTTGATCCAGAACGACGCAGAACGCAGGCCCAATCCCCCCCACAGCCAGACCGTCCCCTGGTGGAACGCTTCATCGCGTTGGCGTCGCAATCCCTGGGATGTTGTGATCTGGTCGCTGATATGGCGCAGAAGCTAGGCACGACGACAGCGATATTGGACCGATCCTGCATCGCGGCACGCGGACAACGCGCGATACAGCTGGTCTATCAGTTACGTCTGGAACGAGCAGTTGACCTGTTGCGCAACACCGAACAGCCGCCGGCACGCATCGCAACTGAACTTGGTTATACCAGTCACGCGCATTTCACGCGTGCCTTTGTCGCGGCGACCGGACGCGTGCCCGAAATCTTTCGCGCTCAGTCCCGCTGATCTTCGTCGGCATCTTCACGACGACCGCGAAAGCCCGTTGCGACCACGAATTTCTCAGAGGAATCGCTGCGGCTTGCAGGTGGCTTCACATTGGCGACCTTGTCGAAATTGCGTTTCAGCATTGCCTGCATTTCGGTTTCTGCGCCCCCTGCCAGAACCTTGGCGACGAATGTTCCGCCCGGCTCCAACACGTCAAAGGCCAGCGCGGCGGCAGCCTCGACCAAAGCAACGATGCGAATGTGGTCGGTGCCTTTGTGTCCCGATGACGCGGCGGCCATGTCAGACATCACCACATCCGCCGGGCCGCCCAGCCATTCCTTGACCTGCATATCCGCGCCCTCGGCCAGAAAATCCAGCTGATGGATTTCCGCACCCGCAATCGGATCGACCTCTTGCAGGTCGATGCCCAGAACCTTGCCGACCCGCTTGCCCGACTTCTCGCCCAATGCGTTTACCCGCGCGACCGCAATCTGACACCAGCCGCCCGGCGCACAGCCAAGATCGACGACCCGCGCGCCCGGAACCAGAAAACGGTATTTGTCATCCAGTTCCAGGATCTTATAGGCCGCCCGCCCGCGATATCCGTCACGCTTTGCGCGGGCCACATAGGGATCGTTCAACTGCCGCTCCAGCCACAGCTTGCTGGACAGCTTGCGGCCTCTGGCGGTCTTGACCCGCACTTTCAGATCGCGCTGCCCGCGCCCGCTGGACTTGCCTTCGCGGCTGGTTGGTCCCTTTGTCATCATGCCACTCCGTTCAGTCCTTCAGGCGTCAGCACTCCATCGCGCACCATCTGGGAATAAAGCAACCCCTCTCGCAGGCCGCGATCCGCGACGGACAGCTTGTCTGTCGGCCAGACACGCATCAGCGTTTGCAGGATCGCCGCACCCGACATGATCAACGCATGCCGTTCGCGCCCGATGCGCGGATCGCTGCGCCGTCCATCGGGGCCAAGTTGCAGATAGGAGTGAATCACCCGGTCGATCTGATCGCTGGTCATCTCCAACCCGTCGACCTTGGTTCGGTCATAGCGACGCAGACCAAGAAAACTGGCCGCAACGGTCGTGACCGTTCCCGATGTGCCGATGATCTGGAACCCTTCATCCGGCGAACCTTGCTGATAGGGCGAAAAGCCCGACAGCATTTCCTCGAAATACCAGCTCATCAGGGCAAAGCGGCCCTGATCGTCCTCGACATCCGCAAACTGATCGCGCAGCGTGGCAACGCCCAAAGGAACGCTGATCCAGTCCACCACCCGCGCGCCCCCAGGAACCGGGTTTGAAAAGCCTTCGGACAAACGCATGATCGCACGCGGACGCTCTTTCGGTTCGACATCTTCAAGGTCGATCCAGACAAGTTCGGTCGATCCGCCGCCGATATCGACAACCATCAGGGTTTCGGTCTTGTGGCTGACCAGCGGCGCACAGGAAATAACGGCAAGACGGGCTTCCTCTTCGGCGCCGATCACCTCGACCGGCAGGCCGGTTTCACGGCGGATCGTGCGCAGGAAATCGCGGCTGTTGCGTGCACGGCGGCACGCCTCGGTCGCGACCAGACGCATGTTTCCGACGTGATGCTGTTCCAGCTTGCGCCGACAGACCTGAAGCGCGTGAACGGTGCGCGCCATCGAACCGCGAGACAAGCGCCCCGAAGCTTCCAGCCCCAAACCAAGCTGAACAGGCTTGGAGAAGCTGTCGATCACCTGAAACTGACTGCCGCGCGGTCGCGCAATCAGCATCCGGCACGAATTTGTACCAAGGTCTAGCGCAGCATAAAGCTGCCCCTCCTCGGCGGTGCGGGTGGAAGACGGCTCAACCGTTTTTTTCGGGAACGCGTCCGCACCCGCAGGACGCTTGGGCGCCATGATACGCCCTCCGATGACAAGTTAATCAAAAGGTAGCTTGCCACCCCCACGCAATCAAGGGGCGCACAGTGCGATTGATACGAGAAATTGCCCGCGCTAAGACTGGGGAAAGAAAACCGATGCGGCTTTCGCGCCGGCCAATGATTCGCGAGACAAGAACGAGACAAGAAAGAGGGTTATCCGATGCAACTTGCCAACCGCATTGCTACAGGGGTCAATCTGCGCAACGTCGGCCTGACGCTGGGCGCAGTCGCGCTGCTGACACTGGCCGCCAAAACTCAGGTGCCCTTCTGGCCTGTCCCGATGACGTTGCAATCACTGGCTGTCATGGTTCTGGCGATCGTGATGGGGCCGCGCATGGCGCTGGTCGCGATCATGACCTACATGGCCGCGGGCGCCGCGGGCTTGCCAGTATTCGCAGGAACGCCAGCGAAGGGGATCGGCCTTGCCTATATGATGGGCCCGACCGGCGGCTTTCTGGTGGGCTTCGTTCTGGCAACCATCGTGACCGGCACCCTGGGTCAGGGTCGCGGAATGGTTGGTCGCACGCTGGCCATGCTGGCTGGCACCGCGCTGATCTATGCGGCGGGTCTGGCATGGCTGGCAACCTTTGTTCCGGCGGACAAACTGCTGGCCGCAGGGTTCCTGCCCTTCGTGCCCGGCGATATCTGCAAGATCGTCATTGGCGTGCTGCTGGTCGAAGGCTTCAACCGCGTTCGCGACGCCCGCAACTGATCAAAAGCCCCGTTTTGACGGAATAAAGCGCGGGCCCCTGTGGTCCGTGCTTTTTTTGTGCGTATGGATGAAGGCTATGCCGCTGACGATACTGACAGGTCCCGTCGCCCCCTTGGGTGACACAGATCGGCTGAGCGGCATCGCCAAAACGCCAGTCACCGCCCCGCTTTGGCTTGGCGCCGAGGGATTTGCCGGCGACGCCCAGGCTGATCGCCGCGTGCATGGGGGCATTGAAAAGGCGGTGCATCATTATCCGTTTGATCACTATGCCGACTGGCGCAGCGATCTGGGCGATCCGCCCATTTTGGATCACGCAGGTGCATTCGGCGAAAACATTTCGACCACAGGCATGACCGAAGAAAATGTCGCGGTTGGCGATGTCTTTCAACTGGGTGACGCGCTGGTGCAGGTATCACAGGGGCGCCAGCCCTGCTGGAAGCTGAACTATCGGTTCGGTGTCAACGATATGGCGCGACGGGTGCAGAATACCGGACGGACAGGTTGGTATTATCGCGTTCTTCAACCTGGCATGGTCCGTGTCGGCGACGACTTGCTACGAATTGATCGTCTGGCACCCGACTGGACGCTGCGGCGGCTGTGGCATGTGATGTATGTTGACCGGCTCAACCTGGATCTCCTGGCTGAAATCGCGGCACTTGATGTGCTGGCGGATGGTTGGCGGCGCTACGCCCGACGGCGTCTGGAAAGCGGGCGGGTCGAAGACTGGCGCCCAAGGCTGGAGGGATAATGGACGACACAGCAAAAGCACCCCTGATCATTTCGATCCAAAGTCAGGTCGTGCATGGCCATGTCGGCAATTCCGCCGCAGTCTTTCCGATGCAGGCGGCAGGGCTGGAGGTGGCCGCGATCCCGACGGTAATCTTTTCCAATACGCCCGATTACCCGACTTTGCGCGGCGCACCCGTGCCCGCCGATCTGTTCGCCGATCTGCTGTTGGGCGCAGAGGAACGCGGTCTGCCACAGCGCGCGATCTGGATCATGACCGGCTATATCGGCTCGGTCGAGGTGGCCGAGCTGACGGCCGATTTCGTCGCCCGCTGCAAACAGGCCAACCCGACGTTGCGCTATCTGTGCGACCCGGTCATGGGTGATCATGGTCCGGGACTATATGTCCCTGCCGAACTTGCCCGCCTGATGCGCGACCGGCTTTTGCCGATGGCCGATCTGGCAACGCCCAATTCGTTTGAACTGGGGCATTTGACCCGCAGACAGATCAGGACGCTGGCCGATGTGCAGGCCGCTGCCACGGATTTGAACCTGTCCGCAGGTGCTGATCTGATCGCCACAGGCTGCATTCTGGAAGATACCCCGGCAGGCCAGTTGGAAAGCATCATCGTTGGCCCGACCGGCACGACACGCCTGCCAACCCCCTATATCCCCGTCGCGCTACCCGGCACTGGCGATCTGTTCGCAGGCTTGGTCATGGCGGGTCGGGGCAAGAATCGAAGCCTGACCGACGCGGTTGCCTTTGCCCAAAAGCTGACGGGTATGGCGCTTGCCCACGCAGCACAGGTCGGCGCGAATGAAATTGTGCTGTATGAGCCGAATTTTCGGCAAGAATTGCTGCGGATATGAGCCTGCGTCCGACCTTTCCCAACCCTCTTTGGCGCTGCATCATGGCACCGCAATTGCAGGAGTAATTGAATGAACATCGGTGCAACGCTTGATCGCGCAATCGAGCAGCGGGTTCGCGACAGCTTTGACCAGCAAGGTTTGATGGCCCTTCTGGGCGCGCAAATGGTGGGCGTTACTGTCGGCCAGGTTGTCATTCGCCTGCCGTTCCGGGCGGAAGTCACCCAGCATCATGGCTATTTCCACGCCGGCGGCACCAGTGCGATCGCAGATACGGCCGGTGGATACGCAGCCTATACTATGTTTCCCGACGATTCCTCGGTCCTGACGGTCGAATTCAAACTGAACCTGCTGAACCCCGGTCAAGGTGACTACCTAGAGGCAATCGGACGTGTCGTGAAACCGGGCCGCACGTTGACGGTTTGCCAGCTAGACGTTTGGGGCGTATTCGATGATCGACGCATCCATGTTGCCACGGGCGTGCAGACGCTGATCCGCGTGCAATCGCGTTGACGCAGCACAACGTCGCGGTCGTGACACCGGAAAGACGTTAGCGTAAACAACGAGCAATCAAATTGTCCAAGGAGAGTCGCGACATGGCAAACGAAGTGGCACAGGCAGATATCGGTCTGATCGGACTGGGCACCATGGGCGCGGCCTTGGCGTTGAACATCGCCGAAAAAGGGTTCCCCATTGCCGTCTGGAACCGCACCACCGAAGTGACACATCGCTTCAAGGCCGAAGCGGGCGATCTGGCCGACCGGGTCATCCCGACAGACAGCCTGAAAGATCTGGTTGCAGCCATCAAGACGCCGCGTGCGATCATTCTGATGGTCCCGGCTGGTGCAGCCGTCGATCAACAGCTAGAGGCACTGACCCCGCTGCTGGACAAGGATGATCTGGTCATCGACGCGGGCAACGCCGATTTCCACGACACCAACCGCCGCAGCGAGGGCGGCCTGCCCTTCCACTTCCTTGGCATGGGTGTTTCAGGCGGCGAAGATGGTGCGCGGCACGGGCCGGCCATCATGGGCGGCGGCACGCAAGCCGACTGGGACCGCGTGGCCCCGATCCTGACCGCCATTGCCGCCAAAGCCGAAGACGGCGTTCCCTGTGCGGCACGCATGGGCGATGCGGGTGCCGGGCATTTCGTGAAAATGGTCCATAATGGCATCGAATACGCCGATATGCAGATGATTGCCGAAGTCTACGGCCTGATGCGCGACGGCATGGAAATGGACGCGGCAGCCATCTCGAAAGTCTTTACCGACTGGAACGAAGGTCCGTTGCAGTCTTATCTGATCGAGATTTCGGGCAAGGTCACAGAGGCCACGGATCCGCATACCGGCAAGCCGATGGTCGATGTCATTCTGGATCAGGCGGGCCAAAAGGGCACCGGCCGCTGGACCGCCATCGAAGCACAGCATCTGGCCGCCCCGATTCCGGTGATCGAAGCCGCCGTGATGGCGCGCAACGTCTCGGCCCAGTTGCAGCAGCGCAAAGAGGGTCAGGATCGCTTCGGCATCGCGCCGAAACACCACGGCTTTTCACCCACGACGCTGGAACAGGCGCTGATCGCAGGCAAGATCCTGTGTTACGCACAAGGCTTTGCCATGATCGCCGCAGCGTCGGAAAAGTTCGGCTGGACGCTGGATCTGCCCGGCATCGCCCGCGTCTGGCGTGCAGGCTGTATCATTCGCTCTGCCATGCTGAACGATATGGCCGAAGCTTTGGCGCAAGATCCGTCCCGCAATCTGGTGATGGCACCGTTCTTTGCCGATCTGCTGGAAAAGGCCATGCCATCCCTGCGACAGGTCGTGTCCGAAGGCATCGCAGCCGGTCACGCGCTGCCCGCACTGGCATCGGGTCTGATGTGGTTCGACATGATGCGCACGGCGCGCGGCACCGCCAATATGATTCAGGCACAGCGCGATTTCTTTGGGGCACATGGCTTCAAGCGGCTTGACGGATTGGACGATCCGCACGGTCCCTGGGGCATGGGCCGCTAAGCCATCCTGCATCAGCAAAATCGTCAGGGCCGTTCGCGGCCCTTTCTTTTTGCGCGCATCCGACGAACAATCAAAATTCACTCGCTATACCCTGCATCCCGCGGCAACTGTCAGGGAGAGGGCTTTAGATCACTTCGGTTATAAGTAATTCTTATTGTATCTCATAGTAATTGAAATTTCTCATTATTTTCAGGACCTGCTATTTATCTGGCGACAAATGCAAGCGACACAGAACCCTGCAATCCCGACGCGAGAGGCAAAGGCCACGCTCGCGCGCCACGAACATCGTAGCATCCAGCGGAGGATAATTATGGACGGCAATGACATTCCGACGGGCAAATGCCCCGTCATGCACGGCGGAAATACAACCAGCGGCGAGTCGGTCACAAGCTGGTGGCCGAATTCGCTGAACCTCGACATCCTTGGCCAGCACGATACCAAGACGAACCCCTTGGGGCAGGATTTCGACTATCGTGAAGAACTGAAAACGCTGGACGTCGAGGCGCTGAAAAACGATCTGCGCGCGCTGATGAGCGATAGCCAGGATTGGTGGCCCGCCGATTGGGGCAGCTATGTCGGCATGTTCGCGCGTGTCGCCTGGCATACCGCCGGTTCCTATCGTCTGGCAGATGGTCGCGGCGGCGGCGGCACCGGAAACCAGCGTTTCGCGCCGTTGAACAGCTGGCCGGACAACGCCAATACCGATAAGGGCCGTCGCCTGCTGTGGCCGATCAAAAAGAAATACGGCAACAAGATCAGCTGGGCAGACCTGATCCAACTGGCCGGCACCATTGCCTATGACGTCGCGGGCCTGAAAACCTTTGGTTTCGGTTTTGGCCGCGAAGACATCTGGCATCCTGAAAAAGACGTGTATTGGGGCGCTGAAAAGGAATGGCTGGCGCCGTCTGCCAGCCCTCGTTACGGCGATGTCGATCAGCCCGAAACGCTGGAAAACCCGCTGGCAGCCGTGCAGATGGGCCTGATCTATGTCAATCCCGAAGGCGTGAATGGCAAACCTGACCCGCTGAAGACCGCAGCGCAGATGCGCGAAACCTTCGCCCGCATGGCGATGAATGATGAAGAAACCGTCGCGCTGACCGCAGGTGGCCACACCATCGGCAAGGCGCATGGCAATGGCAATGCCGCCGATCTTAGCCCAGAGCCCGAGGGGGGCAGCCTTGAAGATCAGGGCCTTGGCTGGATGAACAAGACCGGGCGCGGCATTGGTCGCAACACGGTCGTCAGCGGCATCGAAGGTGCTTGGACCACGCATCCGACGAAATGGGATAACGGCTTCTTCGACATGCTGATGAACCACGACTGGGAATTGCGCAAAAGCCCGGCAGGTGCTTGGCAATACGAACCCGTCTCGATCGCCGAAGCGGATAGGCCCGCAGATGTGGAAGATCCCTCGATCCGCTACAACCCGATCATGACCGATGCGGATATGGCGTTGAAAGTGGATCCGATCTATCGCGAAATCTCGGAACGGTTCCACCGCGATCCGGCGGCCTTCAACGATGCTTTTGCGCGGGCGTGGTTCAAACTGACGCACCGCGATATGGGGCCGAAAGCGCGTTATGTCGGCCCGGATGTCCCGTCCGAGGATCTGATCTGGCAAGATCCTGTCCCGGCTGGCAATGCTGGCTATGATATTGATGCGGCAAAAGCCAAAATCGCGGCCAGCGGCCTTTCGATTGCTGATATGGTTGCAACGGCATGGGATAGCGCCCGCACCTATCGCGGCTCGGACATGCGCGGCGGCGCCAATGGCGCCCGCATTCGGCTGGCCCCGCAAAAAGACTGGGAAGGCAATGAGCCGGAACGTCTGGCCCGCGTTCTGTCCGTGCTGGAACCGATTGCCGCCGAAACCGGTGCAAGCGTGGCCGACATTATCGTTCTGGCGGGCAATGTCGGTGTGGAACAGGCAGCAAAAGCCGCAGGTTACGACATCAAGGTGCCCTTCGCGCCCGGCCGCGGTGACGCCACCGACGCGCAAACCGATGCCGAATCCTTCGAGCCGCTGGAACCGGTCGCCGACGGCTTCCGCAACTGGGAGAAAAAGGAATACGCCGTTTCGCCAGAGGAAATGATGCTGGACCGTGCCCAGCTTCTGGGCCTGACGGCGCCGGAAATGACGGTTCTGGTTGGCGGCCTGCGTGCAATGGGCGCCAACCATGGCGGCAGCAAGGATGGCGTTCTGACAGATCGTGAGGGCGCGTTGACGAACGATTTCTTCGTCAATCTGACCGACATGAACAACACCTGGAACCCGACCGATCGGAACAGCTACCAGATTCGCGACCGCAAGACCGGCACCCCGAAATGGACTGCCACGCGGGCCGACCTGGTCTTTGGCTCGAACTCGATCCTGCGGGCCTATGCCGAACTTTACGCGCAGGACGACAATCGGCGGAAATTTGTCGATGATTTCGTCAAAGCCTGGACCAAGGTGATGAACGCGGATCGTTTCGATCTGGTCTGATCCAAGGTCACGCCAAGAAATCCCCGCGCTTCCGAACCGGTTGCGTGGGGATTTTTCGTTTCATGGTATCGTCTTCGCCGCGCCCAATCTGCGACTACCCGTTGCACTGCCCGCTGCGGCGACCTATATTCCTCTTGTTCGGCGCAAGCCGGGCTATGGACATAAACGCGCATGTAATAATCGGATCGGACCCGGGGGCGGTACCCGGCGGCTCCACCAAATCACCATCGTTGGGGGATCATGGGGCCGAAACAGGATCGACGAACGCCTAAAGATGTTTGCTTTGTCTCGGTGAGCTACCACCGTCATCGGTGCAAAATGTACAGTTGCCAACGACAACCGTGCTCCGGTCGCTCTGGCTGCGTAAGCAGCTCGGGTAACCGAAACCTAACTCCTTGCGCTTAGCCGCGTAAGGCGGGGCCTGCAGGAGCCTTGCAACAGAATCCTGCACTTTCCCTATATTTTTTGTATGCTTAACAAGCGGTCACGGCAAAGCATTGTTTGTAACCGACGATTCTTCCTGCGATCGAGCACAGCCCCCTTTTTTATCCGGGATCATATGCCTATGCTTGCGCAAAAATACGAAGGGTTGGTGGCATGTCGCGTTCTGAAATCGACTATGGCAGAATGATGCATCGCGCGATGCAGGGTCTTATCGCGGATGTTCTTGAGGATGTCGCCGCACATGGCCTGCCCGGAGAGCATCATTTTTTCATCACCTTCGACACGCGTGAAGATGGCGTCGAGATGGCTGATTGGCTGCGCGAGCGGTATCCGGAAGAAATGACAATCGTCATCCAGCACTGGTTCGAAAACCTGACTGTCAGCGAGGACGGCTTTACCATCACTCTGAACTTCGGCAATTCACCCGAACCGATGCGCATCCCCTTTGACGCATTGCGCACCTTTGTCGATCCCTCCGTTGAATTTGGCCTGCGCTTTGAAACGCAGGATTCGGACGATGAAGATGAGGACGAAGAATTCGAGGAAAATGAAGGCGAAGATGGCGATCCGCCGGACGAAAGCCCCAAGGGCGGCGGCGAAGTTGTCAGCCTTGACAAGTGGCGCAAGTAGCCAATCGGCAAGCGCCCTGCCCTTTCCCACCCGGAATAAGGTAACCTCTCGCCCATGTCCGTTTTTTCCGGCCTGTCAGCCTTTCCGATCACCCCAACGGATGCCAACGGCAGGCTGAGCACCGCAGATTTCAACGGCTTGTTGAACAGCCTGGTTGAAGCTTGTTCGGGCGATACGGCCCTGGATTCCATTTGCCTGTTGGGCAGCACCGGCACCTATGCCTATCAGTCGCTGGATCAGCGGAAACATGCAGCAGAAGCAGGCATTGCTGCGATCAAGGGCCGGACACCGACGATCATTGGTATTGGAACCCTTCGCACCGACCATGCGCAGGAATTGGCCGCTCATGCCAGGCAAGCCGGGGCTGAGGGCCTGCTGATGGCGCCATTTTCCTATACTCCGCTGACAGATGAGGAAGCGTTTCAGCATTACGCCGCAGTTGCCGCGACCACGGATCTGCCGCTTTGCATCTACAACAACCCATCAACGACGCATTTCAACTTTTCAACCGCGCTGCTGCAGCGTCTGGCCGACATTCCGACGATCGAGGCGGTCAAGATGCCCCTGCCCGCGGATTGCGATTTCGAAGGCCAGCTTCCGCAACTGCGCGCCGCACTGCCAAGCGGCTTTCTGATCGGATACAGCGGCGACTGGCAATGCGCGGATGGGCTGCTGGCCGGTGCCGATAGCTGGTTCAGCGCCGTTGCCGGCCTGTTGCCAGTGCAGACACTGAAACTGTCGCAGGCCGCCAGAAGCAGGAATCATGCCGAAACCGCGCGCCTGCAGGAAATCTTTGAACCCCTGTGGGAACTTTTCCGCGAATATGGCAGCCTGCGCGTCATTTATGCTGCGGCCAACATCATGTCGCTAAGCGACGCCCAACCGCCACGCCCGATTCTGGCGATGCCAGAAAATCAGCTTCATCGCCTGCGCGACGCGCTGGACGCGGTAAACCGGCTATAAAACCCATGTTCGCGTTAGCATACCGTTGTATGCGAATTGCGAACCACGCCCGCAGCGGTTAGAACGCCTGCAAAACCGTGAGGAGTGACGCGATGACCAAAACTCGCACCGAAACCGACAGCTTCGGCCCGCTAGAGGTTGACGCCTCGAAATACTGGGGCGCGCAGACGCAGCGTTCGATCCTGAACTTCCCGATTGGCTGGGAACATCAGCCGGTGCCGATCATCCGGGCACTTGGCGCGATCAAGCTGGCGGCGGCGCGGGTCAACATGGCGCACGGCGATCTGGACCCGACCATCGGCAAAGCCATGGAACAGGCTGCGACCGAGGTGTTTCAGGGCAAGTTTGACGACAATTTCCCGCTGGTCGTCTGGCAGACGGGGTCGGGCACGCAGTCCAACATGAACGCGAATGAGGTCATCTCGAACCGCGCAATCGAAATTCTGGGCGGCGAGTTGGGCAGCAAAAAGCCTGTTCACCCGAATGATCATGTCAATATGGGTCAGTCCTCTAACGACACGTTCCCGACCGCCATGCATGTCGGCATCGCCATGCAGGCACGTGACGTGCTGATCCCCGGTCTTGAAAAGCTGCATGCCGCGCTGGTTGCAAAGTCCGAAGAATTCAAGGACATCATCAAGATCGGCCGCACCCATACACAGGACGCCACACCGCTAACCCTTGGTCAGGAATTTGGCGGCTATGCCCATCAGGTCGCGAAGGGGATCGAGCGGGTCAAGCTGGCCCTTGGCGACATCTATGAACTGGCGCAGGGTGGCACCGCTGTCGGCACCGGCCTGAACACCAAGAAAGGCTGGGACACCGAAATCGCGGCGGAAATCGCCAAGATCACCGACCTGCCCTTCATCACCGCCCCGAACAAATTCGAGGCGCTGGCCGCCCATGATGCGATGGTTTTCTTTTCAGGTGCGCTGAAAACGGTGGCGGCTTCGCTGTTCAAGATCGCAAACGACATGCGTCTGCTGGGTTCCGGCCCGCGTTCGGGCCTGGGCGAACTGATCCTGCCGGAAAACGAACCGGGGTCGTCGATCATGCCGGGCAAGGTCAACCCGACCCAGGCCGAGGCGCTGACCATGGTTTGCGCCCATGTCATGGGCAACGACGCCGCCGTGACCTTTGCCGGCTCGCAAGGTCATTTCGAACTGAACGTCTATAACCCGATGATGTCCTATAACGTCATCCAGTCGATGCAACTTCTGGGCGATGCGGCCAGCAGCTTTACCGACAACATGGTTGTCGGCACCAAGGCCAATGTCGAACGCATCGACAAGCTGATGAAGGAATCGCTGATGCTGGTGACGGCGCTGGCCCCGACCATTGGCTATGACAACGCCACAAAGGTTGCCAAGACCGCGCATAAGAACGGCACAACCCTTCGGGAAGAGGCGATTGCGCTTGGCTTTGTCGATGGCGAAACCTTCGACAAGATCGTGCGTCCCGAAGACATGATCGGCCCCAAGGACTGATCCTTCGCAATCAATCAAAGGGCGCGTCCATCCGTGACGCGCCCTTTTCGTTTTTCGGGCTTACTTGCGCAACAATTCGTTCAGCAGCCGGTTTGTTTCAGCCGTGTTGCGGTAAATCCCAAAGGCGACATACATGATACCGCCCATGATGATCAGGTATACCGCGCCGCCAATCAGCAGCAGCAGCCCCTGCAGAAAGGCACCCGGCACACCCGAAAACATTGCGCCGATGCCCGCGATCAGAATACCGATGGCGGCCAGAATGACGAATACGGCAATCAGCCTTTCCGCCCAGTCAATAAAAAAATCACGCATTTCAATTCCTTCCGATTCCATCAGATAGCACTGTTAGTTTACCTCCAAATAGAAATCCGCTTTTTTTTCAAGGTAAAGCGGCGTATTCAATTTGAATGATCAGGATTGTAAATCTGCGACAGGCCCGCAAGGATCGCGCCCGCACGGAAAAGCGGGCGGCGGGCGACGCCAACGCGGCCAAATTTGGTGAGGTCAAGGCGCTGAAGGATGCCCGCAAGGCCGAAGCAGATCGCGCGGCTCTCGCCCTTGAAGCCCATCGCAAAGACGATGTCTGACTTTCCACGCATGACCCCGCCGGTCAAGCGATCGGTCACGATCGACGGCCACAGCACATCCGTGTCGCTGGAAGATGCGTTCTGGAACGCACTGGGCGGCATCGCCAAGGCACAGGGTGTCGCCCGTGCCAACCTGATCGGCCAGATCGACCACGCCCGCCCGCCCGAAGTGGGGTTGGCAACGGCGATCAGATTGTTCGTTTTGGCGAATTTGCAGAGGTGATGCGCCACCACCGCGACATTCGATCTGGTTGCATGATATCGAATAGATGGGCGGCGTGGGCCTGAGTAGAAAGCATTCGTGACGTGGCCCGAGTCCAGTGATCAGACCGGTACTCATACCGCGCCTGCGCGGGCCTACCGTCCTAATGCGATTTTTCAGCTTTTATTTCGATGGTTTGACGCAGTGTGATGACCTCGCGAACAGTCGCTCTGACCCTCTCGCTGCACACGAGAATTTCCTGTCGTGTCACAGTCAATATTTCAGGGGCTGATTCCGTGCCCTCACGCAGAGTTTTCAAAGACTTATCTGACCAGAACGTCGCGGTCATGCTTCCGTCAACCGCTTTTCCCCAGACACCATGACATACAGCGTTTCGCATGCTGGCGATGGCTTTGATGTGGGATACCAACCTGTCCAATGATCGGCAGGCCTCATCATTCAACAAGTTCGTTGCTTCATCCCGCAACGCGTCAGCGTAGCGACCAAGATGTGCCCCCAGCTACCGCTGCAACTTCTTAGCCTCGTCAGCCTCACGTTCGGCAACTGTCTCGCCGAACCTAAGAACGAGGAGAGTCCGGAACAATCGACCAAGAACATACTCGAGTTCGCCGAATGCTCTAACAAGACTTCCAATTGCTGCGTCGTCGTCGTTTTCGAAAGGCAGCGAAACGCCGCTTATCACCCCGCCTTCGCCGCAGCGCTTTCAGGCAGTTCCTCATCGAACAAACGCTGATAGAATTCGGCGACCGTCTGGCGTTCCAACTCGTCGCATTTGTTCAGGAAGGTCAGCCGGAAGGCATAGCCGACATTGTCGAAGATTCGGGCGTTCTGCGCCCATGAAATCACCGTGCGCGGCGACATGACCGTCGACAGATCGCCTTGCATGAAGGCGGTGCGGGTCAGGTCGGCCAGCGTCACCATCTGGTTGATGACCTTGCGACCCTTCTCGTTATTGTAATTGGGGTTTTTTGCCAGAACGATGGCGGCCTCGGCGTCATGGGACAGATAGTTCAGCGTGGCGACCAGCGACCAGCGGTCCATCTGGCCCTGGTTGATCTGCTGGGTGCCGTGATACAGCCCGGTCGTGTCGCCCAGACCCACGGTATTCGCGGTGGCGAACAGGCGGAAATAGGGGTTCGGCGTGATGACCTCGTTCTGGTCCAGCAGGGTCAGTTTGCCGTCGGCCTCCAGCACGCGCTGGATCACGAACATCACATCGGCGCGGCCGGCATCATATTCGTCAAAGACGATCGCAGTCGGGTTGCGCAGGGCCCAGGGCAGGATGCCTTCGTGGAAAACCGTGACCTGCTTGCCATCGACCAGCTTGATCGCATCCTTGCCGATCAGGTCGATCCGGGACACATGGCTGTCCAGGTTCACCCGCACGCAGGGCCAGTTCAGCCGCGCCGCGATCTGCTCGATATGGGTCGATTTCCCGGTGCCGTGATAGCCCTGGATCATCACCCGGCGGTTATAGGCAAAGCCCGCCAGAATCGCCATCGTGGTGTCAGGATCGAATTTGTAGGTTGAATCGATTTCCGGGACGCGTTCGGTCCGCTCGGCAAAGCCTTTGACCTTCATATCGCTGTCCAGACCGAACACCTCGCGCAGGTCGATCTCTTCGGTGGGTTTGGCGTTCATGTCCAGCATCGTCAGGCCCTTTCATCGCAACGCGACATTGATTGCGCATATGTTCGCCGGGTGCAAGCCGACCTCGCGTTGACGCCACCTGCCGGTCTACCTAAACTTATCTCTTAACTGCGGCAAAAACAGCAGGGGCAGACGTGTCAAACGCACAGAACGAGCATCTGGAACGATTGATTGCCCAAATCGCCAAAGGCGACCGGGCAGCATTCGATGCATTATACGATTCGACCTCGGCCAAATTGTACGCGCTTTGCGTGACCATCCTGAACGATAGACCGGCCGCAGAGTCGACGTTGCAAGATGTCTATGTCGCCGTCTGGAAACAGGCGCGAAACTTTTCCGACTTTGACCTGCAGCCCATGACGTGGCTGGTCAGCATCACCCGGGCGCGGGCGATTGCCCGGCTCCGCGCGTCCGGGATCAATGGCGGCATGATTGAAAAGAAGCCTGCCGTTCAGCTTTCACCCGCGACCGCCCACGCGTCGCAGGCAGCCGAGGGCGCGCTGCCAACAGACGGCCCGCTGGCCAAACTGGAGGGCGCGCAATTACAGAACCTGCGCGATGTTTACCTGCGCGGTCTGACCTATGAGGATCTGTCGCGACGTGGTAAATTATCTGTGATGCAGGCCCGCGGAGACATGAAGGCAGCATTGCTGGGAATTGAGGGAGAACTGCCCAAGCTGACGCCCGCGCAATCAGATCAGTTTCTGGCAGCAGAACTTGTGCTGGCCTTGCTGGACGACAGCGCGACAGAGGCCGCGCTGGATCGCAAATCCGATGATCCCGATTTTGCCGGACTGGTGCGGGGCTGGCAGGAATATTTTGTGCCACTGGCCGTCGGCCTGACCCCAATCATGGCCCCTGCCCGTGCGCGCCAGGGTGCCCGTGAAACGCTTGGGCTGATAGCGGCCCCGTTGACCGAAGATCCGACCGAGGAGACGCCATGGTATAGGGGACGAACGGGCATCGTGGTGTTGCTGTTGGTTGTCGTGGCCGTATTGGCCTATCTTTGGCAATCCAACGTCAACTGACAAACATGGCGCAATCATCGCGTTTTTCTGACTAAATCGCATGAAACGGGTGAACTGGCTTGCGCTTTATGCGTTCAACGCCACAAGCCAATGTCAACGCCAATCATGGCAACGAAATATTACGGTTGTTGTTAAGGGATACTTATGAGCGGTCTTCTGGCACTACTCGACGACGTTGCATCCATTTCCAAGGTCGCGGCGGCTTCCATCGACGACGTGGCCGGTCAGGCCGCCAAGGCGGGGGCAAAGGCCGCCGGGGCAGTCATCGACGACGCCGCAGTAACGCCGAAATATGTGCATGGCTTTGATGCAAACCGCGAAGTGCCGATTGTCTGGAAGATCGCAAAGGGGTCGCTTTTCAACAAGCTTGTTATCCTGCTGCCGGTGGCGTTGCTGTTATCGGTGTTTGCTCCGTGGCTGATCTCTCCTCTCCTGATGCTGGGTGGGGCGTATCTGTGCTTTGAGGGCGCGGAAAAGGTTGCCCATGCCCTTGGTGCATCCAGCGATGCGCATGACAGCGAAAAGCATACCCACCCAGAGGCAGACGGTCCCGCGCTGGAAGAACAACGCGTCGCGGGCGCGATCAAGACAGACTTTATCCTGTCGGCTGAAATCATGACAATTGCCCTTTCCACGATCCCGGATAGCGATCCGATCTGGATGAAGGCGCTGATTCTGGCCGTCGTGGCCATCGGCATCACCATCGCCGTATATGGCTTTGTCGCGGTTATCGTGAAGGCCGACGATTTCGGCGTTCGGTTGGCAAGCCGGCAGACCGGACCTTTGGCGGCATTCGGTCGCGGCATCGTCAAATTCATGCCGGGTTTCATGAAAGTGCTGACGGTCGTCGGCACGGCCGCAATGATCTGGGTCGGCGGCCAGATCGTTCTGCACGGGCTGGCAGAATTGGGCTATAGCGCCCCTTATGACTGGGTTCACCACATGGCTGAAATCGCGGCCCATGCCGTGCCACAGGCTCCTGGCCTTGTATCCTGGGCCACAACCGCCTTCTTTGATGGCATCTTCGGACTGATTTTGGGGCTTATCTTGATCCCCATTGCCAAATACATCATCAACCCGCTGCTGAGCGTGACCATCATCCCGCTGATCAACGCAATTCGCGGTATGTTTGGCAGTGCCAACAAGGCTTGAAGGCGGAGACGTTCCCTGTCTGGCGCGTGCATTTTCGCCAGACACAAGGAACATTTAAGAAAATTTTCGAACAATTCGGATCATCATAAGAAAAAACACAGCGTTGACCCGCCGCAAAAACGCTGTCACATTTCCTTCGCAGGATTGTTGTGACCCCGTCACTTTGGGCCGTTAGGCCCGGCGACGAGCCACAACTCCAAAGGGAGGAAAGAATGACAAAATTTTTCGCGGCGTCCACCATGGCGCTGATCGCTTCACTGTCCGCGGCACAGGCCAAAACCGACATCCAGTGGTGGCATGCCATGGGCGGAGAGCTGGGCGCAAAACTGGAAGAAATCACCAAGAATTTCAACGAAAGCCAAGACGAATACAACATCGTGCCGTCCTACAAGGGCAACTATGTTGAAACGATGACGGCAGCCATTGCAGCATTCCGCGCGAAACAGCAGCCGGCCATCGTGCAGGTCTTCGAAGTGGGCACCGGCACAATGATCGCGGCCGAGGGTGCGATCTATCCGGTCTATCAACTGATGACAGACAACCAGGAACCGTTTGATCCGGCAGCCTATCTGCCTGCGGTCGCGGGTTACTATACCGATACATCTGGCAATATGCTGTCGATGCCGTTCAACAGCTCGACCCCGATCATGTATTACAACAAGACCGTGTTCGAAAAAGCCGGCCTTGATCCCAATACGCCGCCCAAAACCTGGGCAGAGATGGAAGAGTTTTCCAAGAAGATCGTCGAATCCGGTGCGGCCACCTGTGGTTTCACGACCGGCTGGATCAGCTGGATCCAGACCGAAAACCTGTCGGCATGGCATAACCAGCCCATCGGCACGCTGGAAAACGGCTTCGGCGGCCTGGACGCGCGGTTGGAGGTCAATGGCCCGGTGCAGGTCAGGCATTGGGAAAACCTGAAGAAATGGGCCGATGAAGGTCTGTATAAATATGCAGGCCCGCTGGGCGGCGACAACGCACCGCCGATGTTCTACGGTCAGGAATGCGCGATGATGATGAACTCATCGGGGTCGCGTGCTGCGGTTGTCGAAAACTCGAAAGACTTCGATCTGGGCTTTGCGATGCTGCCCTTTTACGACGATGTCGAGGGTGCGCCGCAAAACTCGATCATCGGTGGCGCGACCCTGTGGGTTCTGCAAGGCCGTGCACCCGAAGAATACGCGGGCGTTGCCAAGTTCTTCACCTACCTGTCCTCGCCAGAGGTTCAGGCCGACTGGCACCAGTTCTCGGGCTATCTGCCGATCACCACGGCGGCTTACGAATTGTCGCAGGAACAAGGCTATTACGAAGCCAATCCGGGTGCTGATACCGCGATCAAACAGATCACCCTGAACGAACCGACGCCGAATTCGAAAGGTCTGCGTTTCGGCAACTATGTTCAGGTCCGCACCATCATCGACGAAGAGTTTGAAGCGATGCTGGGGGGCAGCAAGGATGCGCAAGGCGCATTGGATGCCGTGGTCGAGCGTGGCAACAAGCTGATCGAAGAGTTTCAGGCTCAGAACCAGTAACCAGACGATCAAGCGCCCGCAGGAGAATCCTGCGGGCGTTTTCCCTTGCCGGAGCCTGCGATGAAAAGAGTCGTATTCAATAATAAATTCCTGCCGCTGCTGCTGCTGGCACCACAGTTGATCATCACCGCGATCTTTTTCCTCTGGCCTGCCGCGCAGGCGATCCGGCAAAGTTTTCTGCGGGAAGACGCCTTTGGTCTGCGGACGGAATTTGTCGGCATCGACAATTATACGGCGCTGTTTCGCAGTTCCGAATATCTTAACAGCTTTTCAGTCACGCTGATCTTTACCGTTTCCGTCACCGTGGTGACGATGGTGTTCGCGCTGCTGATGGCGATCGCCGTTGACCGGCTGATCAAATCGGAAAAGGTCTATACGACCTTGCTGATCTGGCCCTATGCCGTCGCGCCAGCGGTTGCAGGCATCCTGTGGTGGTTCATCTTCAACCCCTCGATCGGGATCCTGCCTTATGTGCTGCGTCAGGTCGGGATCAACTTCAACTGGATTTTCGATCCGACCGACGCCATGATTTTCGTCGTCATCGCATCGGCATGGAGCCGGATTTCCTATTCCTTCCTGTTCTTTCTGGCCGGGCTGCAATCCGTCCCGGCCAGCCTGCGCGAAGCGGCTGCCATTGACGGCGCGGGTCCGGTGAAGCGTTTCTTCACCATCACGCTGCCGTTGCTGTCGCCCACGACATTCTTCCTGCTGGTGGTCAATCTGGTCTATGCGATGTTTGAAACCTTCGCGGTGATCGACGCCACAACGCTGGGCGGCCCGGCGCAGTCCACGAATATCCTTGTCTACAAGGTCTATCAGGATGGTTTCGTCGGCCAGAACCTTGGCTCATCCGCCGCGCAATCGGTGATCCTGATGGGCATTGTCATTGTCCTGACGGTGATCCAGTTCCGCTTCGTCGAAAAAAGGGTGGCTTACTGATGGTCGAAAATCGTCCCATTCTGAACATCCTTGCCCATCTGGTGCTGATTCTGGGGGTGGCTATCGTGGCCCTGCCCGTCTGGATCGCGCTTGTCGCCTCGACCCATGCGTCGAACGATTTTCTGGGGGGCGTCGTGCCGATGTGGTTCGGCGACCAGGCGTGGAACAACTACAGCCGCATGCTGGGCACCGGCATATCGACCTCGGGGATGCCGCCGGTCAGCTGGATGATGTTCAATTCTCTGATCATGGCGCTTGGCATTGCGATCGGGAAAATCGCCATCTCGATCACCTCGGCCTTTGCGATCGTCTATTTCCGCTTTCCGTTTCGGATGCTGGCCTTTTGGGTGATATTTGCCACGCTGATGCTGCCGGTCGAAGTGCGGATCGTGCCGACCTTTCAGGTAGTCGCCAATCTGGGCATGCTGAACACCTATCCCGGCCTGATCATCCCGCTGATCGCATCGGCCACCGCGACCTTCCTGTTTCGGCAGGTCTTTCTGTCCATGCCGGATGAGCTGACCGAGGCGGCGCGCATCGACGGTGCAGGCCCGATGAAGTTCTTCTGGGACATCCTGCTGCCGCTGACCCGCACCAATATCGCTGCGCTGTTCGTCATCATGTTCATCTACGGCTGGAACCAATACCTGTGGCCGCTGCTGATCACGACCGGGTCGGACATGTATACCGTGGTTGCCGGGATCAAGCGGATGTCCACGGTGGCGGATACCGATCCCCAATGGAACTATATCATGGCGACCGCTGTGCTGGCTATGTTGCCGCCCTTGCTGGTCGTGATCTTCATGCAAAGACTGTTCGTCAAAGGTCTTGTCGAGACGGAGAAATAAGAAAGTGGCATCAATCACCCTCGACAATGTCGGCAAGGTTTACCCCGGCGGAACGCGTGCGATTGGCGACGTCAATATTGATATCGCAGATGGCGAATTTATCGTGCTGGTCGGGCCATCGGGCTGCGGCAAATCCACCCTGCTGCGAATGGTGGCGGGTCTGGAAACCATTACCGAAGGCCAGATTCGCATTGGCGACCGCGTGGTCAATGATGTCGAACCGATGGATCGCGATATCGCCATGGTGTTTCAGAATTATGCGCTTTATCCGCATATGTCCGTGCGCCAGAACCTTGCATATGGCCTGAAAAATCGCGGCACCTCAAAAGCTGACATCGAAAAGCGCGTCGCCGAGGCGGCCGAGATTTTGCAGATCGGCCCGTTCCTTGACCGCAAGCCCCGCGCCCTGTCCGGGGGTCAGCGTCAGCGCGTGGCCATGGGCCGCGCCATCGTTCGTGAACCCGCGGCGTTTCTGTTTGACGAGCCGCTGTCCAACCTTGACGCCAAGTTGCGCGTGACCATGCGGTTGGAGATCAAGGAACTGCAAAGGCGTCTTGGAACGACCTCGATTTACGTGACCCATGACCAGCTAGAGGCGATGACGCTGGCCGACCGTTTGGTCGTTCTTAGCGCGGGCAAGGTCGAACAGATCGGCACCCCCCTGGAGGTGTATCGCAAACCGGCATCAACCTTCGTGGCAGGCTTCATCGGCAGCCCGGCGATGAACCTGATCAAGGCATCGTCGGTGCCGCATCTGCCCGGAACAGCACATGCCGGGATGATCGGCATTCGTCCCGAAGATCTGACCGTCAGCGCCGACGGCCCGATCCAGATGAAGGTCGCGGCGGTCGAAGAACTCGGCGCCCAGCGTCTGGTTCACGGTCATATCGGCGGGGATGCGGCCACGGTCACCATGGCCTCGGACGCGACGTTATCCGACGATCTGAACCTGACCTATCGCCCCGGTTCGCTGCATTTGTTCCACCCTGAAACGGGCAAACGTATCGACTGAATCAGTGGCCGCGCGGGTGCGCGAAAACGCACCCGCTCAACCTTTGCGATAAATATTCACGTTTTGTTCCAATCCAAAATGTGGTAGTCTGAGGCCATCATTCAGAATGGATTCGTCTCATGTGTTTTTCGCTGAACTGCTCTCATCATAACCCGCTGAACTGCATCGTGCCGCCCTATATGCTGCGCGTGCTGGAACTGCGGGGCGACGAGCCATGGCGGATATGGCGCGCAAGTTATTGAAACAGAACGAGAAGGTCAGGGAAGAACGGGCAGAGATGACCGATATCGGTGCCCCGCATCACGAACTGTCCCCTGCAGCGTTGAACAGGATCGCCGCGCAAGGCGAAAGCAAGCTGAAGCCCGACCGCCAGATCCACGATGGCCAGTATAAAGCCGCCCTGCCCGGCAAGCTGATCCGTTCCGAAGGGGATACCGAAACCGGAATCGCCGATGCCGATACCGCCTATGATGCAGCCGGGCAGGTCTTTTCCCTGTTTGCCGACGAATACGGCCGCAATTCGCTGGATGACGACGGTATGCCACTGGTCGCAACCGTTCACCACCGGCGCAACTATAACAACGCCTTCTGGGACGGAAAGCAGATGGCTTATGGCACCGGCGACGGAAAATTGTTCAGGACGTTTCTGGAGCTTTCAGTCGTTGGCCATGAAATGGCGCATGGCGTCATCCAGTATTCGGGCGGCTTATTGTATGAAAACCAATCAGGTGCGCTGAATGAAAGTATCGCCGATGTCTTTGGCAGTCTGACGCTTCAACGCGGACTGGCCCTGGAAGCGCATGAGGCGGACTGGCTGGTCGGGCGCGGAATCCTTGGCCCCGATATCAACGGTGCCGCGCTGCGCAGCATGAAAGCCCCCGGAACCGCCTATTCCGACGATTTACTGGGGCAGGATCCGCAGCCTTGGCACATGGATCATTTCGTCGTCACCACGGATGACAATGGCGGCGTGCATATCAATTCGGGCATTCCGAACCACGCCTTCTATCTGTTCGCCACCTATCTGGGTGGCAAAGCGTGGGAAATCCCGGGCCGCATTTGGTATCACGCGCTGCAATCGCTGAACAACCCGATGGCCAGTTTTTCGGATTGGGCCGATCAGACAATCAAGTCGGCGAATGAGCTGACTGGCAATGGCTCGTCCGAGGCGGTGATGCTACGCCGTGCATGGAAACTTGTAGGAATCGCCATCTGACCTTAGATTTATGCGGAAGCGTAATCTTATGGGCAGATACCATGATTATCGAAATCGCAGCAAAAGGTGGCTTTGGCGGCTTTGCCGCCACTGGCCTGCACAAGACAATCGACGTGGATCGGCAAGCCGCTCCGATCCGTCAGGAATTATCCGACGCGTTCAAGCCGGATGAATTGGCGCGGCTGTCGCGCGAACCCTGCGGCAATTGCCCAGATCGGATGACATATCACATCACGGTCACGGATGAGGCGCGTCACAGTCGCAGCTTTACCCTGCATGAACATCAATTGCCGCCCGAAACACTGGATCTGATCGACCAGATGTAGGGGTGGCCTTTGCGCCGATGCCTGAATTGCAAAGGGCAGTCCATCTGATCCGTGGCCCGGAAACCTGCCGCGGCTGAAGGTTACAGCCAATTCTTCCATCGCAGAACCAGCCATGTGGCCAGCGATGTTCCCAACATCAGACAAAGCGCCATCGGATAACCCCATATCCACTGCAGTTCCGGCATGATGTCAAAGTTCATCCCGTAAATGCTGGCGATCAGCGTGGGCGGCAGGAACAGCGCGGCGATCACGGACAGGATGCGCACGGTGCTGTTCTGTTCCAGATTGATCATGCCCAGCGTGGTATCGACCAGCAGGCTGACGCGGGAGGACAGGAAATCCGCATGGACCTCCAACGCCTGAACGTCGCGGCCCTGGCTGCGCATCATCGGACGCAGCTTCTTTGCCTCGGCAGTTTCATCAATGGTCGCGACAAAGAAAGCCAGCATCCGTTCAATCGTCAGCAGGCCCGCCCGGACCTGACTGATCAACTCTGCCTCTCGCACGACCACACGCAGCGCGGCATTCAGTTTGTCGCTGGTGCCGCGACCGGATTTCAGGTCGATGGTTTCGGTCATCACCTGATCCAGAACACGCCCCGAGCTTTCCAGAATATCGGCCTGTCGGGCGACGATTTCTTCGACCAGGCCGGCAAAAACCCGGTCAACAGTATTGCACCCCAAAGTGGCGCGATCGGCCCGTGTCGGGAAAGTCAGAAAAGGGCGCGGCGAATGGTGGCGCACGGTGATCAGCCGCTGACCCGACAGAATGAATGTGACCGGCATGGCCTTTCGTTGCCCATCAGCCCGTTCACCCGGTAGGACGGCGGTCATGTAATCGGCCCCGTCCTCGCGATACAGCCGGTTCGAGATTTCGATCTCTTCCATATCCGCAAGCGTGGGGATCTCGACCGCAAGGGCGCTGGTCAGGGCAATTTCCTCTTTGGTCGGAACCATCAGGTCGATCCAAAGGGCCTGCGACAGATCGGCCTCTCGCCCCAATCGGTGAAGCCGCCCGTTCTGGCTGGCATAAGCATACATCATCGCGCGTTTCCCTTTGGTCCGCCTTGGTCGCGCTTAGCTGTCGCGGATGAACACGGCAAGATCGGCAACATTTGTCCCTGTCGCGCCGGTGATGACCAACCCGCCCGCCGCGTCAAGCGTCGGACCTGAATCGTTGCGGGCAAGGGCGTCGTCCAGGTCAATCCCTGCGGCATGGATGCGGTCCAGAGTGTCGGGGCCGACAACGCCGCCAGCGGCGTCACCCGGCCCATCGCGCCCGTCGCTGCCGATCGAGGCGAACGCCCAGTTACCAGTCAGCCCGGCCCGCGCCGCCGCGCGGGCAAACCGCAAGGCCAATTCCTGATTACGCCCGCCCAGACCGTCGCCCGTCAGTTTGACGGTCGTTTCACCGCCGAACACCAAAGCCTCACCCGGTTTTGCCGATTTGGCCGCCTGCGCCAGCGTCTGGGCGCAATCTTCGACATCACCCGACAACTCGACCCGACCATCGCGCCCACCTGCGGCGATCATGGCCTTAAGGCTGTGCCCGTTCGACCCGACAAGGATATTCCTTGCGGATGGCAGGGCACGACGATCCTCTGGACGCTGCAAGGCGTGCTGAACCGCATCAGGCAGATCGTCCCAAATCCCCAGACCCCTCGCCATATCGGCCGCCTGTGCGATCGAGCCAATGGGCTGCACCGTTGGTCCCGAGGCGATGACACGCAGATCATCACCCGGAACGTCTGACAGGATCAGCGCAACGACGGGCGCATCACATGCCCGCAGCCAGCCGCCGCCCTTCAGACGCGACAGGGCCTGACGGATCAGGTTCATCTGCGCGATATCGGCCCCCGCCCTCAACAGGATGCGGTTCACCTGCTGCTTTTCCGGCAGCGTTACCCCGTCGACAGGGGCTGGCAGCATCGCAGACCCTCCGCCCGAAATCAGGGCCAGTATCCGATCCTGTGGTCGCGCCGCTGTCAATATCTGCTCAACCCGGCGTGCGGCGGCCTCTCCGGCGGCATCGGGGATCGGATGGCCGGACACCAGAATTTCAGCGCGTGCCAACGCGGCGTCATTGCCCGCATTGGTGACGACCAGCGCCTTGGCGTCAGGCATTGCGTCCAGCGCAGCTTTTGCCATTGATCGCGCGGCCTTGCCCAAGGCAATCACATGCCAAACGCCGCCCGGCATTGGCGGATCCCGCAGCACAGCCGGCATGGCTGCGGTTGTGGCGCGGTCTGGATCGGCGGCGCGTATCCCGACCTGAACCAGGTCCAGCGCGCGCTTGGCAAGAGGATCGGTTATCTGTGACATGCCGCGATGCTAGGTCGCCTTCGGGCCAAGCGAAAGCAAAAAAGGGTGCCCAAGGCACCCTTTCCTGCATCCATCACGCAAAGCCGAAATCAGGTTTTGTCGCGGAAATAATCGTCAATCTCACGCTCGGCATCATTCTTGGCCCAGCCGTATTTTTCCTGCAGCTTGCCAGCCAATCTGTCTCTGTTGCCGTCGATCTGATCCAACTCGTCGTCGGTCAGTTCGCCCCATTTTTCTTTGACCGAACCTTTGACCTGCTTCCATTTGCCTTGGATAACATCCCAGTTCATAGCGTCCTCCTTAGACGTTATTGCCTTATGCCGGATCAACGTGTCGTGGCAGGAAGCGTTCCACGAGTTAGCAAAAGTCAGTTCACAGGATCGTGAGGGGCGCGGCCTTCGGACATTGCGATCAGGTTGTCCAGCGCGCACATACCCATATCCGTGCGCACATCATCCGTCGCAGTTCCCAGATGCGGCAAAAGGGACGCGTTTGGCGCATCCATCAACGCCTGTGGGACAATCGGCTCGCGTTCATAAACGTCCAGCCCCGCCCCGGCGATCATGCCGCCGTTCAGCGCCGCGATCAGCGCGTCTTCGGCAACCACATCACCACGCGCGATATTGACCAGATAGCCGTCGGGTCCAAGTGCCCGCAGTTCGGCGGCTCCGATCAGGTGCCTGGTCGAGCCACCCGGAACCGCAACGACAGCCACATCAGCAGCACGCAACATGTCGTGCAAATCGGCAATCTGTTCTGCGGGGAAATCCAACCCTGTCACAGGCGAGCGATTGAAGAAAATCACCTTCATCCCGAAGCCGAAATGACAGCGCCGCGCGATGGCCTTGCCGATGCGGCCCATGCCGATGATGCCAACCGTCGCGCCGGTCACGTGCCCGCCCAGCAACTGCGTCGGATGCCAGCCGGTCCATTCGCCTGCACGCAACATCGCCTCGCCCTCGGTTGCGCGGCGCATCGTCATCAGGATCAGCGTCACAGCGATATCAGCTGTGGCATCCGTCACCACGTCGGGGGTGTTCGTCACCTTGATCCCGGCCTTTGTTGCGGCGGCGATGTCGATGTGGTTATAGCCCGCGCCGAAATTCGCCAGAAACCTGCAACGCAGATCGCCCGCGAAAGCAGCGGCAGAAAAACCGTCGCCCAGGGTCGGAATGATGGCATCGTAATCGCGCATCGCCTGTGCTGCTTCTTCAACCGTCAAAGGGCGGTTCTCGTGAAATTCGGCGTCGAATTTATCGGCAATGGCTTTGGTGGCGCGTGCCGTCATGGGCCGGGTGACCAGCAGTTTCATCAGTAGAGCCTTCCACCATTCGGGACGTCCAGATCAGGGCGGATCAACACCACCTCATTGTCGGGATCGGGCACGCCCAGCACCAGCACTTCCGACTTGACGGGGCCGATCTGGCGTGGCGGGAAGTTCACCACGCAGAGCACCTGTTTTCCGGTCAACTGTTCGGGCGTGTAATGCCGCGTGATCTGGGCCGAGGATTTGCGTTCGCCCAGCTCCCCCAGATCCAGCCACAGCTTGATCGCGGGCTTTCGCGCCTCGGGGAAGGGTTCGGCGCGGGTGATCGTCGCCACGCGGATATCGACTTTCAGGAAATCATCGAAAGAGATCGTCATTTGCCGCCCCGTTCCAGGTCCCGCCCCAGTTCGCGTCCACGCGCGGTCGCGGCGGCAACCGTGCGCTTCATCAGTGGGCGAAGGCCGTGTTCCTCGTTCATCAACACCATCAGACCGGCCGCAGTCGTGCCACCGGGCGAGGTGACGTTTTCGCGCAGTATTGCCGGGTCTTCATCGGCATCAACGGCCAAGGCCCCGGCCCCTGCAACGGTCATCCGCGCCAGTTCCAACGACAGTTCCGGCGACAGGCCAACCGCCTGCCCGGCCTGCGCCATGGCCTCGATCATGTGGAACACATAGGCCGGACCGCTGCCGGAAAGCCCGGTAACGGCATCCATCTGATCCTCGGATTCCAACCGGACGACGCGGCCAACGGCACCCATCAGCGCCTCGGCCATATCCAGATCCGCATCTGTCGCGCGGGCATTCCCGATCAGCGCGGAAATCCCTTGACCGATGGCCGCGGGTGTATTTGGCATGACGCGCACAATCGTCGCACCGGGAAAGGCGGCTTCATAGGTGGCAATCGTGGTTCCCGCCGCCACGGAAAGAACCAGCGTGTCGGTCAGCACCGGCACTTCACCCAAGGCATCGGCCATCATCTGCGGCTTGACCGCCAACACCAGAACCGCAGGGTTGTCGGGCAGCGGCGCATTCACACGCAGCCCCGCGCTTTGCCATTCGGGTGCCAGCTTGGGATCAATGACGGTCACAGCACCGGGGTTCAACCCACGGGCAAGCCAGCCCTTCAACATGGCACCACCCATGCGGCCACACCCGACCAGCACAAGGCCACGCTTATTGATATCGTCAAATTCGCTCATCTGCTTCCCCAGGCTACATCGCGAGGGCAGATCGGCCCTCTTTACGCCCGTCCGTAGGCCTCGCCCATGGCGATGTCCAGCGCGGCGGACGGGGTGGTATCGCCCCATCCTACCAATTGAAACGAGGGATAAAAGCGTTCGCAGGCAATCAGCGCATTGCTGATCATCTGGTCGATTTGCTCGGGCGAGGCAAAGGCGTCGCCCGCCAACACAAGACCATAGCGCCAGACCATCAACCGCTGCTGCGACCAGAAGGTGAAGCCACCATCCCAGACCTGATCGTTGGCCAGATTGATCGTTTCATAGATCAATGGCAACCGATCTGCGGGCGGGTCCATATCAAAGGTGCAGATCAGGCGCAGGACTTCCTCTCGCGTCGACCATGCCAGCGTGACCGAGTAGTTTCGCCACTGCCCCGCAACGACCATGGCAATCTGGTCGTCGGCCAGCCGGTCAAATTCCCAAGCATGATGGGTGGCGACGGCTTCAACAATATCAATGGGATGAATCTCGTCACTCACGACGAATCGTTCGGTCTGTGCCATGACTCTGTCCTGCCTCTGATGGGTGCGATTCTGGTGCCGCTAACCCTTGGTCGTTCCACAACACCGAGCGTGGGTGCCCGAATGTTCTCACTACATATCGTGTAGGTTAATCCGCTTGGTGTAAAGTAAAAATTCGCTAACACATTGCAGGACAACAGGCTTGGCCCTAGCAAGTGGTAGCAAAAACAGGACGGCGGCGGAGGCAGAATGGCGCGCGATCACGGGGGCAATATTGATTGGGCGATTGCGCAATATGGTGCGGGTGACTGGATCGATCTGTCCACTGGTATCAACCGACGCCCCTGGCCCATTGAAAAAGTCAGCGCCCAAGCATGGCATGCCCTGCCGACGGCGCGAGCGTCCCGTCATCTGACGCAGATCGCTGCAAGCTGGTTCGGTTGCGATCCCGCGAACATCCTGCCGGTCAACGGGGCCTCTGCCGCGATTCAGATGATCCCACGCCTGTTTGCGCCGGGCAATGCGGCGGTTTTGACGCCGACATATAATGAACATGCCGCAAGCCTGCGCAGCGCAAACTGGTCCGTGACGAAGGTGGCTGACCCTCATCACATGGCCGGCGCCAAGCTGGCGGTTGTGGTCAATCCCAACAATCCCGATGGCCGCGAATGGTCGCCTGGCACACTGACAGAACTGGCGCAGAAGGTCGGCCATCTGATCGTCGATGAAAGTTTCGCCGATCCACGCCCCGATCTGTCCATCGCCTCGGGTTTTCCGGACAACGCCATCATATTGCGTAGTTTCGGAAAATTCTGGGGGCTGGCCGGGCTGCGGCTGGGCTTTGTCATCGCCCATACCGATCTGCTGGCAAAGCTGGCCGAGATTGCTGGTCCGTGGATGGTCAACGGCCCCGCACTGGAAATCGCAGCCGCAGCAATGGCGGACACCGATTGGGCAGATGAAACCATCGGTTACCATTCCGAAGCCGGACTGCGTCTGGACCATCTTGCATTGCGGGCGGGGTGGCAGCAGGCTGGCGGCACGCATCTGTTCCGCCTTTACAGCACCCCCGCGGCCAAGGCCGTCCAAGCCGCACTGGCGCGCAACCATATCTGGACACGCCAATTCCCCTATTCTGACACCTGGTTGCGGATGGGCGTTCCGGGCAACCGCCATGAATGGGACCGGGTGACTGCAGCCTTCAACGCCTTGGGCAGGCCCTGATGGCAGGGCAGATTTCCTGCCCGTTCAACAGTCATCAAAAGGATCATCACCTGCAGACTGTCGGTATTATCTTTCCCTCTCGCCCTGCCCTGCG
The DNA here is from genome assembly GCF_014490725.1 of Paracoccus amoyensis. Classification (GTDB taxonomy): domain Bacteria; phylum Pseudomonadota; class Alphaproteobacteria; order Rhodobacterales; family Rhodobacteraceae; genus Paracoccus; species Paracoccus amoyensis. Next base: position 57,576 of record NZ_JACOQL010000005.1, on the reverse strand, counting down.
CAACATGCAAACCTGACGGAAGTCTAACAGTTGGAACATTTGCATGTCGATCAAGGCCAGCATTTATCATCTGACGCATTACAAATATGATCGCCCGGTGACGTTGGGCCCGCAGATCATCCGGCTGCGACCTGCGCCGCACAGCCGGACCAAGGTCATTTCACATTCGCTGAAGGTCACGCCCGAAAAGCATTTCGTGAACCATCAGCAAGACCCGTTCGGCAACTGGCTGGCCCGCTTCGTGTTTCCCGAACCCGTGCGCGAATTCAAGATCGAGGTCGATCTGGTCGCCGATATGACCGTCTATAACCCCTTTGATTTTTTCGTCGAGGAAAGCGCCGAACACTGGCCGTTCTCCTATACCCCGGAACTGGCCGAGGAGCTGATCCCTTACCGTCAGGCCGAACCGGCGGGGCCGTTGCTGCAACAATTGCTGAACAGCATCCCGCGCGACCAGACACGCACGGTCGATTTCGTTGTAAACCTGAATGCGCGAATTTCAGGCCAGACCAACTATACCATCCGCATGGAGCCGGGGGTGCAGACACCCGAAGAAACCCTGCAACTGCAAAGCGGATCTTGCCGCGATTCCACGTGGCTGCTGGTCAATGCGCTACGCCATCTTGGCTTTGCCGCGCGCTTTGTGTCGGGCTATCTGATCCAGTTGAAACCTGATCTGAAGGCGCTGGACGGCCCCTCTGGCACCGAGGTTGATTTTACCGATCTGCACGCATGGGCCGAGGTTTATATCCCCGGTGCGGGCTGGATCGGGCTTGACCCGACCTCGGGCCTGCTGACGGGGGAAAGCCACATCCCGCTGGCCGCCGCGCCGCATTATCGCAGCTGTGCCTCGATTTCCGGGCTTGCCAGCTATGCCGAGGTCGACTTCGGCTTTGACATGCAGGTGCGCCGCGTCGCCGAACACCCCCGCATCACCAAACCGTTCAGCGATGAGGCATGGGCCGATCTGAACAGGCTGGGCCAGCAGGTTGATGCCGCATTGCGCGAAGGCGATGTCCGCCTGACCATGGGAGGAGAGCCGACATTCGTTTCGATCGACGATTTCGAAAGCCCCGAATGGAACACCGACGCGGTTGGCCCGTCGAAACGCGTGCTGGCCGACAAGCTGGTGCGCAAGCTGCGCAATCGCTTCGCGCCGAATGGCTTTTTGCATTACGGCCAAGGCAAGTGGTATCCGGGCGAGACTTTGCCCCGCTGGACCTTTTCGCTATATTGGCGGACGGACGGGCAGCCGATCTGGCAGAACCCCGACCTGATCGCACAGGAAAGCGACGAAGGTGACGCGACCCCCATCGAGGCACAGGAACTGCTGCGCGAAATGGCGGCGGAATTGGGCGTCAGCGATGAAAACGTCATGCCCGCCTTTGAAGACCCTGCCGAATGGCTGATGAAAGAGGCGAACCTGCCGCCAAACGTCACCCCCGATAATTCGGAACTGGAGGATCCCGAGGCCCGCCACCGCATTGCCGCCGTCTTTGATCGCGGTTTGACGACGCCGACAGGCTTTGTGCTGCCAATCCAAAGCTGGCAAAGCAAATCCGGGCTTGGCTGGCATTCCGAAAAATGGCGTCTGCGGCGTGGCAAGGTATTCCTTGTGCCCGGCGACAGTCCGGTTGGTTATCGCCTGCCGCTGAACTCTCTGCCGCATTTGCCCGCGTCGGTTTATCCCTATATCAATCCGACGGACCCCACGGTCCCGCGCCAACCGCTGGCGGAACCGGCGCCAATCGCTGCGGATCGCCGGTCTCAGCCGATGGCCAGCTTTGTCACCAGCGGCCCCGTGCAGGAGCTGGTTGAACAGGTGATGCCCGGCGAGGGCGACCTTGACGGGCTGGTGCGCACCGCGCTGTCGGTCGAACCAAAACATGGCCGACTATGCGTCTTCATGCCGCCCGTCGCCACGCTGGAAGAATATCTGGACCTCCTGCGCGCGGTCGAGGTCGCGGCCCTGCGCCTGAACCTGAAAGTCCACGTGGAAGGTTATGCCCCGCCGCATGATCCACGCCTGAACGTGATCCGCGTCGCCCCCGATCCGGGCGTGATCGAGGTGAATATCCACCCGGCAAAAGACTGGGACGATTGCGTATCGATCACTCAGGGTGTTTACGAAGATGCCCGCCAGTCACGGCTTGGCGCCGAAAAATTCATGATCGACGGCAAGCATACCGGCACTGGCGGCGGCAACCATGTCGTTGTCGGGGGTGCCACGGTCACTGACAGTCCGTTTCTGCGTCGTCCCGATCTGCTGGCCAGTCTGATCCTGTATTGGAACCGGCACCCGTCGCTGTCCTATCTGTTCTCGGGTCTGTTCATCGGCCCGACCAGTCAGGCACCGCGCATCGACGAAGCCCGTCACGACGCGCTTTACGAATTGGAAATCGCGCTGGCCCAGATCCCCTCGCCCGACAAGGGTCAGCCGCCGTTCCCGTGGCTGACCGACCGGCTGCTGCGCAACATCCTGACCGACGTGACGGGCAATACGCATCGCGCGGAAATCTGCATCGACAAGCTGTATTCACCTGACGGCCCGACAGGTCGCCTTGGACTGGTCGAGTTTCGCGGGTTCGAGATGCCCCCGGATGCGCGGATGAGCCTGGCCCAGCAATTGCTGCTTCGGGCCTTGATCGCGCGGTTCTGGAAGACGCCACTTACGGGGGGGCTGACCCGTTGGGGCACGGCGCTGCATGACCGCTTCATGCTGCCGCATTTCGTGTGGCAAGATTTCTGCGACGTGCTGGACGACCTTACCGCCCATGGCTTTCCGATGCAGCAGGAATGGTTCAAGGCGCAGGCCGAGTTCCGTTTCCCCTTTTGTGGCGAGGCGGAATTCAACGGCGTCAATCTGGAACTGCGCCAGGCATTGGAGCCTTGGCACGTTCTGGGCGAAACCGGTGCGCTTGGTGGCACGGTGCGTTATACAGACAGCTCGACCGAGCGGCTGCAGATCAAACTCTCCGCCGCCGATCCGGGCCGCTATCAGGTTCTGTGCAACGGTCGCGCAGTCCCCCTGACCGATATCGGCGCGGGTGAGGCCGTGGCGGGGGTGCGCTTCAAAGCCTGGCAAGCCGCGTCGGCGATGCACCCTGTGACGCCGGTTGATGCGCCGCTGACCTTTGACATCTTTGATACGTGGTCGGGCCGCGCCCTTGGGGGATGTGTCTATCACGTCGCCCATCCCGGCGGGCGCAACTATGACACCTTCCCGATCAACGGCAACGAGGCAGAGGCCCGCAGACTGGCGCGCTTTACCCCGCACGGACATCGCCCCGGTCAGGATCGCGTTATCGCCGCCGAACGCGCACATCGCGAATTTCCCCTGACACTGGACTTGCGGCGACCTGCAGGTATGTGATGTGGGATGAGTGATGAAATAGCTGCAGCTAAGCTGGACGACATCATGCAGGGTTATCGCCCCCTGCCCGGCGTGCGTGACGAAATGGTCGATGCCGAGGGCAACATCCGTCCGCTTTGGGCCGGGCTGGCGCAGCATTTGACTTCGCTTTCTCAGGAAAAGCTGTCGGAAAATCTGGCCCGCGCCGACCGCTATCTTCTGGATAGCGGGGTCTTCTATCGTCAATACGGCACCGGTGAATCGAGGGAACGGGCATGGCCGCTCAGCCATATTCCCATGCTTCTGTCCGAAGCGGACTGGATCGATATCGGCAAGGCCTTGATGCAGCGTGCCGATCTGCTAGAGGCGCTGATGGCCGATCTTTACGGCGCGAACACGCTGGTCGCTTCTGGTCGTCTGCCACCCGAAATCGTGGCGGGCAACCCGGACTGGCAGCGGCCGTTGGTGGGCATCAAACCGCGCTCTGGTCACTTTCTGCACTTTCTTGCATTTGAACTGGGCCGTGGACCGGACGGCAAATGGTGGGTGCTGGCAGATCGCACACAGGCCCCATCGGGCGCGGGCTATGCGCTGGAAAATCGCGTTGCCACCACACGCGCATTTTCCGATTTCTATGCCAAGGCCAACGTCTACCGCCTTGCCGAATTCTTCCGCGACTTCCGCGACACGCTGATGAATATGCGCACGGACAAGGACAGCCGGGTGGCGATCCTGACGCCGGGCACCTTGAACGAAACCTATTTTGAACACGCCTATATCGCCCGCTATCTGGGCTTTACCCTGCTGGAGGGTGGCGATCTGGTTGTCTCGAACGGGCGGCTGATGATGCGCACGGTGCAGGGATTGTTACCGGCCGAGGTGATCTGGCGGCGACTGGATTCCAACTATGCCGATCCGCTGGAACTGAACCCGGTTTCACGCATCGGAACACCTGGGCTGGTGTCGGCCTTGCGCTCGGGCAATGTCAGCATGGTCAACGCCTTGGGCACGGGCATTCTGGAAACGCGCGCGCTGATGGCCTTTTTGCCGCAATTGTCGCTGGAACTGACAGGTCAACCGCTGGCAATGCCGAATATCGCAACATGGTGGTGCGGCGATGTTGCGACACAGGCTGCGGTGCTTGCCAACCCCAACAAACTGATTCTTGGCGATGCCTTGTCGACCGGCCTGTCATTTGGTCCGGAAGTGGACCCGACGCTGACCACCGATATGCCGCATGAAGAACTGGCCCACCTGATCGCGCGAAAGGGCAGCACATTGGTGGCGCAGGAAACCGTCACGCTTTCCACCGCACCTGCGCTGGAGAATGGAAGACTGATCCCGCGCCCCATGGCCCTGCGGGTGTTTCTAGCCCGGACGGCGACGGGTTGGCAGATCATGCCGGGCGGCTTTGCGCGGATCGGCGCAACAGACGATCCGTCCGCCATTGCCATGCAAAAAGGCGGCACGGCGGCGGATGTCTGGGTCGTGGGCGACCACGAGGTTACAGATTTCAGCATCATCCGCGCCCCCCATATCACCGATCAACGCAGCCTGACCGGAGGACTGCCCGCCCGCGCCGCCGATAACCTGTTCTGGCTGGGCCGCTATATCGAGCGAAGCGAAAGCATCATCCGGTTGATCCGGGCCTATCATAGCCGCCTTGCGGAAACCGGCAATGAAGGCGGGCAGTTGCTGGCGAGTCTGAAGCCCCTGATGCAGCAATTCGGCATCAAACTGGATCAGCCGATACCACAACAATTGCTGAACTGCCTTGGCTCGGCCCTGAACTCGGCCGGGGCGGTGCGCGATCGCTTTTCACCCGACGCCTGGTCGGCGCTGCAAGATATCGACCGCAGCGCCCGCAGAATGGCACAGCGTGTTTCGCCCGGCGATGACGCCGCCAGTGCGCTTAGCGCATTGCTGCGCAAACTGGCGGGAATTTCGGGTCTGGTGCATGAAAACATGTATCGCTTTACCGGCTGGCGCTTTCTGTCGATCGGCCGTCTTCATGAGCGTGCGATGAACATCTCCGGGGTGCTGGCGGTGCTGGCAGATCCCGACGCGCCCGAAGGCGGCTTGGACATTTCCATCGAGATCGGCGACAGCGTGCTGACGCATCGGCGCCGGTTCAACGTCTCGACCACGCGTGATACGGTTGTCGAATTGCTGGCGCTGGACCCGCTGAACCCGCGTGCGCTGCGCCACCAGATTGACCGTCTGCGCGAACAGATCGACAATCTGCCCGGAGCGAACAAGAACGGCGCGCTGTCGCCGCTGGCCCGGTCCGTGCTACGCCTGCATGCCGAGATTGCCACAGCCGATGCCGCCTCTCTGACGTCCGAGCTATTGTGGAATCTGCGGGGGCGGATCGCGATATTGTCTGATGAAATCACGACCACATATTTCCACTGATGCTGTATTCGCTGCGCCTGTCGGTCCATTACGAATTTGATCGTCCCATCGGGGCCGGGCGACAGCTTTTGCGGATTTGTCCCGCCGATCTTCCGGGGGTGCAGGAAGTGCAGCAATGCAATGTCAGCGTGACCCCCGCCGCAACCGAACGCAGCACATTCACGGATTTCTTTGGGACAGAGGTGATCCAGCTTGCCCTGCCCGCCGGACTGACGGAGTTGCGTTTTGATATGCAGGGTCAGGTCTTGCGGCACAGGATGGAATCCGTGCTGGACCTGTCCGCTCCGCTGGATCAAATACACCGTGAATTGCAGACTGTGACCGATCTTGGCCTGTCGTCGCCGCAACATTTCATCCACGCATCGCCCCGGATTCCGAACGATCCCCGGATCGCGGATTTCGCGCGTCATGTCTGCGCGGGTTCGGACACAGCGTGCGCGGCGGTAGAGGCACTTGGGCGGGCATTGAACACGCATATGAGTTTTGATGCCCAAGCGACCGAGGTCGACACCCCGATTGCCGAGGCGTTCATCGGCAGGCGCGGCGTCTGTCAGGATTTCTCGCAGATCATGATCTCTGGCTTGCGAAGCCTTGGTATTCCTGCCGCCTATGTCTCGGGCTTTTTACGCACGCTTCCTCCGCGCGGTCGTCCCCGCCTGGAAGGTGCAGATGCCATGCACGCCTGGGTTCGGGCGTGGACCGGGAACGAGGCAGGCTGGTGCGAATATGATCCGACGAATGCCTGCTTCGTATCGTCCGATCACGTGACCATCGGTTATGGCCGCGACTATTCCGATGCAGCACCGCTGACTGGCGCCTTGCGTATGTATGGCAAGCAGACCGGCGATCACAGCGTCGACATCATCGCATTGGAGTGATCCGACCGCTACGTCTTGCCCGATCATGTCAATCAGATTGTTGAACGATATTGTTGAACGATATCGAACAGTCTTGTGAAAAAATCGTGTCTACCCGGTTTCAGTGACCAAACTTATTTCCCTGTCATCACCAAGGAAGCCTGATCCAAGGCAACCACGACAGAAGGAAGAAAGTTATGAAACGCATTGCTATCGCCATGACCGCTTTGGCCCTGACCGCCGGTTCCGTTGCTGTTGCGCAAGCCAGTGACACTGCTGACCGCATGCCGCATCAGGTGACCGCCGAGCAGACTGTCACCGTCGACGCTGCCCGCGTAATGAGCGCCCGTGAACTGAGCCGCGCCGGTGTCGATGCTGCTGCCCAAGTCACCGTCACCGACTTCTCGAACGGCAAACCTGTTGACACCTATACCCGCTAAGTCGGGGACAAGACTACTTAATTTCAAACCAATCAAGGTTTTGAACGAAGTCAGGAGAATATAAGATGAAACGCTTTGCTATTGTTCTTACCGCTTTGACCTTGGCCGCCGGTTCGGTCGCTGCAGCCCCTTCGGGTCAGCAAAACGAAAACCCTGACGCAACCCAGGTCACTGTGTCTGCTGCCAAACCTGTCACCGTCGACGCGAACCGGGTTCTCAGCGCCCGTGAACTGAGCCGCGCTGGCATTGATGCCTCGACGCAAGTGACGGTCAGCGATTTTTCAAACGGTAAGCCGGTCGACACCTATACCCGCTGAACCGTCGGCGGTGTCTTACCTGTATCGAATGCTTGCTGGTATCTCACACGATGCCCCACAAACCGCCCGATCAGGGCGGTTTCTATATATCCAACTCTGGCGAAACGAGGTTTGATTTGCCAAGTTGGCTTTCAGAGTCAGCAGATCGGCCCCGGCATGGATATTATCGTCCTTCGTACATTCGTCAGCATTCTGGACGAAGGCAGCTTTGCCGCCGCCGCCCGCCGCATGGGCGTGTCGCGCAGTCTTGCCAGCAAATACATCTCGGATCTTGAACGGTCCCTTGGTGCCAGGTTGCTGACACGGACCACCCGCGCGGTCCGCCCTACCCCGATAGGCGAGGCTTATGGTGCCGAGATCCGTAACATTCTGAACCGCCTCGATGCCGCGAACGAGGCTGTCCGCAAAGCAGTCGGAAACGCCGCCGGCGTGCTGAAGATCGGGTCGCCGGTCGCCTATACGCTGCGGATATTGCAACCACATCTGCGACGCTTCATGGAAACCTATCCTGAAATTCAACTAGAGATGTTGCTGGATGACGGGACCAGCGACGTGATTGGCGATGGCTTCGACGCCGTCATCCGCGTGGGATATCTGAACGATTCTTCGCTTCACGCCAAGCGACTGCATCAGGGCAAGATCATTCTGGTCGCGGCGCCGGAATATCTTGAAAAGCACGGCACCCCGACCCAACCCGCCGATCTGCTGAAACATGACTGCCTGCATTATACGAACCTGCGGACAGGGGATTCATGGCCGTTTCAGCGTGATGGTGAAACGATTCAGCAAAAAGTCCACGCGATATTCGCGTCAAATAATACCGACCTGCTGTATATGATGGCGCGCGACGGCGTCGGGGTGGCACTGGTCCCTGAAATCATTGCGGCAAAAGATGTCGCAGAGGGCAGGCTGATTTCGCTTTTGACCGATTACACGGTGCCAAGGGTGCCGATAAATATCGTCTATCCGACGGGCAGGCTGATGACCGCCGCGATGCGTGCTTTTCTGGACTTCATGGGGAATTTGCGGCTGGGCTGATCCGCCCAGCCGCTTTTGGCTTTATCCGGCCAGCAGCGCCGCGTTGCCGCCCGCTGCGGTCGTATCAACGCATAGATGCCGTTCATGCGCGATATAGGCCAGATCGGGCACAGCACTGACCAGCGGCACGATCTCTCCCTGCCGCTGGGCAAGGGCCTGGGCATAGGCGCGGCCCGTTTCCGCATCCCCCCACCACAGCACGACCGACAGCCCGGCGATGCCAGCCAACGCCTCTGCGGTCAGTGAACCTTGCGCGGCAACGGCCTGTCCGCCCAACGCCTCGACCGCGGCCACTTGCGCCGCCACGGCCGCTGGCCCCGGACCAAGGCACAGAACAGGTGCGCGGGTCAGCATTGTCAGGCGGTTCAATTCGCCGGTCGGGCCGGGCATGATGGTTTCCGTGATGTCGCGGGGCTGCGCATCGCGAAGGGCTTTCGCGATCCTTGCGGGATCATCGGCTTGCGCCCAATCCGTCGCATCGGCATCTGCAGCTTTTGGCGCAAAGAAGCGGGTCAGATACAGCGGGCCACCCGCTTTTGGACCAGTTCCCGACAACCCTTCGCCGCCGAAGGGCTGGCTGCCCACGATGGCCCCGATCTGGTTGCGGTTCACATAGATGTTGCCCGCATGGATAGCGTCAGTGACCTCTTGCACGCGGGAATCGATCCGGGTGTGCAGGCCAAAGGTCAGCCCGAAGCCACGCGAATTGATCGCCGCGACGACCTTGTCCAGATCGCGGGCGCGATAGGTGGCGACGTGGAGGACCGGGCCAAAAATCTCACGCTCAAGATCCTCGATCCCGTTTACCCGCAACATGGTCGGTGCGATGAAATGCCCCTGTGACGGCACATTCAGGCGGTGCAACACGCGGTTGGTGTTGTCGCGCAGGTAATCGACAATGCCCTCCTGCGCCTCCGCATCAATGACCGGGCCGACATCGGTCGACAGCAGCCACGGATCCCCGACCGACAATTCATCCATCGCGCCTTTCAGCATCTGGGTCAGATGCGGGGCCACGTCTTCCTGCACATACAAACAGCGCAGGGCCGAACAACGCTGACCAGCCGACCGGAAGGATGACATCACGATATCACGCACCGCCTGTTCGGGCAGTGCGGTGGAATCCACGATCATCGCATTCAGGCCACCGGTTTCCGCAATCAGCGGTGTGCCGGGGGCCATGTGCTGGGCCATGCTGCGCGCAATGATCTTGGCCGTATCGGTTCCGCCGGTAAAGACCACGCCATTGATCCGCGCATCACCGGTCAGCGCCGCGCCAACCGTCGCACCGTCACCCGGCAATAGTTGCAGCGCATGGGCCGGAACCCCGGCCTGATGCAGCAACCGCACCGCGATGGCCGCGATCACCGGCGTCTGTTCGGCAGGTTTTGCCAGCACGGCATTGCCGGCCATCAGTGCAGCGGCAATCTGACCGCTAAAAATCGCCAAAGGGAAGTTCCAGGGGCTGATCGCAGTAAAGATGCCACGCGGCGCTTCGGCACTGTTTTCCCCCTGCTGAGCGTAGTAGCGCAGGAAGTCCACGGCTTCGCGCAATTCGCCAACTGCGTCGCCCAGCGATTTGCCAGCCTCGCGACCCAAGGCGGCAAAGATAAGCCCGTAGTTTTCTTCGTAAAGATCGGCAGCACGGCGCATAACAGCCGCGCGTTCTGCGGCCGGAGCATCCCAAACCCGTGCATCAGCGATGGCTTGTGTCACGGTTTCGGCAGATGCCTCGGTTACCTGAGCAATCTTTTCACCCGTCGCCGGGTTGATGACAGGGCGCACGGTGCCAACCGGCGCTGAAACCGTCAGCGGGCCAGCGTCAGGCAGATCAACGGAACGCGCAGCCTCGATCCGGGCCAGCGTTTCTTCATCCGCCAGATCGAAACCAAGCGAATTGTCACGCTCCGCCCCGAACAGGGCATGGGGCTGAACCAGCGTTGCAGGTGGACGTGCCGTTACCAGCGCCTCAAAGGGGTCGCGGGCCACAGCTTCCGGGCTGACGCTTTCATCAACGATCTGGTGGACGAAGGACGAATTTGCACCGTTTTCCAGCAGGCGACGAACCAGATAGGCCAGCAGATCGCGATGCGCGCCGACCGGCGCATAAATCCGGCAGCGGCCATTGGTTTCGCGGATCACGATGTCATGCAGGCGTTCGCCCATGCCATGGAGACGCTGAAATTCAAAGTTGATATCGCCAACCATTTCCAGAATCGCAGCAACGCTTTGGGCGTTATGCGTGGCGAATTGTGGATAGATGCGATCAGCATAGCGGATCAATTTCCGCGCATTGGCGATATAGCTGACATCGGTTGCGGTCTTGCTGGTAAACAGCGGGAAGCCCTGGAAACCTTCGACCTGCGCGCGTTTGATCTCGGTATCCCAATACGCGCCCTTGACCAGACGCACCATGATCTTGCGATCCAGCCGCTGTGCGGTCTGATACAGCCAGTCAATCGTCTGGCCAGCGCGTTTGCCATAGGCCTGCACGACCACGCCGAACCCGTCCCAGCCAGCCAGCGACGGATCAGCCAGCACCGCTTCGATCACCTTCAGCGAAATGACCAGCCGGTCCTGTTCTTCGGCATCGATGTTCATGCCCATGCCGCCTGCCTTGGCCTTGCGGGCAAGGTCCAGCACGACGGGCACCAGCTCGGCCAGAACGCGTTCTTCGTTGGCCACTTCATAGCGCGGATGCAGCGCAGACAGCTTGATCGAGATGCCGGGATTAGCCTCGACCGAGCCTTTGGTGCAGGCCTTGGCGATGGCGGTGATGGCGTTGGCATAGTCGCGGGCATAGCGCGCCGCATCCTCGGCGGTCATCGCGGCTTCGCCCAGCATGTCATAGCTGTAGGTATAGCCCTGATCTTCGCGGGTGCGGGCGCGATCCAGCGCGGCGTCGATGGTCTGGCCCAACACGAATTGCCGACCCATTTCGCGCATCGCACGCCCGACGGCCGTGCGGATCACCGGCTCGCCCAGACGGCGGATGGCGCCGCGCAGCGTGCCGGCAATGCCCGGTTGATCGTCGTCCAGAACCTTGCCCGTCAGCATCAGCGCCCAGGTCGAGGCATTGACCAGCGACGACGATGCCTCACCCAGATGCTTGCCCCAATCGGATGGCGCAATCTTGTCCTCGATCAGCGCATCGATGGTCATCTTGTCGGGAACGCGCAGCATCGCCTCGGCCAGACACATCAGGGCAACGCCTTCACGTGTCGAAAGACCGTATTCCGACAGGAAATGCTCCATCAGCGTGGGCTTGGCCTCTTTGCGGATACGGCGGACCAATTCGGCCGCGCGGGCAGTGATGGCGATGCGATCAGCCTCGGACAGATCGGTCTGCGCAACCAGTTCTTGCAACAGGTCGGCTTCGGGGCGGAACTTGGCATCAAGGGTAAAGGCAGAAAGCGATGTCGAGGACATGGCGGACTCCAGTAAAAGAATAGCCGTATACTATCGCATTCAACCTAGACCATGCGCCTAAAGAGTGGCATTTTGATAGACGATCAGGACAATATTGATTGGATTTTCAGCCGTGAATACTGATCTGGATACCATAAACCGCAAAATCCTGAACGAATTGGTCGCGAATGCCCGTATTCCGGTCAGCGAGCTTGCCCGCAAGGTGGGCCTGTCCAAAACCCCCGTCGCGCTGCGAATCAAGCAGATGGAGGATATGGGCCTGATCACAGGCTACCGTGCCAACCTGTCACCGCTGAAGCTGGGCCTGACCCATATCACCTATATGCAGATCCGGCTGGACGACACGCGACAGAAGGCATTGGAAAAATTCAATGCCGAAATCCGCAAGATCCCCGAGGTCGAAGAGTGTTACATGATCGCGGGCGGTTTCGACTATCTGGTCAAGATCCGTTCCCGCGATATGAGCGAATTTCGCCGCATCATGGCCGAAAAAATTTCCGCCCTGCCCCATATCGGCTCCACCTCCAGCTTTGTTGCGATGGAGGCGGTGATCGAACAGGATTTCAGCCCCTCGTGATCCGAACCGGGATTGCCTTTCCCGCCGCGCTGCGGTCAGCATGCCCGCAGGTCAACGCAGTTGGGAGGCAGCATGACACAGCGGAATGGCGGACAGCTTTTGGTGGAAAGTCTGATCGCATTGGGGGCGACGAAAAGCTTCGGCATCCCCGGTGAAAGCTATCTGGCCGTGCTGGACGCGCTGCACGATACGGAAGGAAAGCTGGATTTCATCCTGTGCCGCAACGAAGGCGGTGCGGCATTCATGGCCGCCGCATGGGGCAAGCTGACCGGATCGCCGGGCATCTGTCTGGTGACGCGCGGGCCGGGCGTCACCAACGCCTCGATCGGGATTCACACCGCGTTTCAGGACAGCGCGCCGATGCTGATCTTTGTCGGTCAGGTCGGCACCGACATGAAGGGCCGCGAGGCGTTTCAGGAAATCGACTATCGCGCGGTGTTCGGCACCATGGCGAAATGGGCGGTCGAGATCGACGATATCGACCGCATTCCCGAAATCACCGCGCGCGCGTGGAAAACCGCAACCACGGGCCGCCCCGGTCCGGTTGTCGTCGCCCTGCCCGAAGACATGCTGACCGACCTGACCGAGGTTGCACCCCTGACAGGTCCCGCCGAATATGCCGAACCCGCACCATCACCAACCGCCATGGCCAAGGCGCTGGACATGGTGGCCAGGGCCAAACGCCCCCTGATCCTGTTGGGCGGCTGCAACTGGTCCGACGCCGGTCGCGCCGCATTACAGGCATTTGCCGAAGCGTCTGATATCCCGACAGTCGCCGTCTTCCGCTTTCAGGACCAATTCGACAATGACTCGTCCGTGTTTTGCGGCGAGGCGGGCGTCGGCATGCCGCCCCATGTCCGCAAACTGGTGACAGATGCCGACCTGATCCTTGCCATCAACATCCGCTTTGGCGAAATGACGACTGACGCCTATACCCTGCTGTCGGTGCCGGTGCCCAAGCAAAAGCTGATCCATGTGCATGGCTCTGATCTGGAAATCGGAAAGATTTACCAACCCGATCTGGGCATCCAATCCGGCCCGAACGAATTTGCCGCTGCCCTGCGCCCGGTGAAAGGCGATTGGGCCGCATGGCGCAAAACGGGCCGCGAGGCCTATGAGCAATCGTTTACTGCGCCCGAACAGCCCTCGCCGGTCGATATGGTCAGGGTGATGGATTACCTGCGCGACCGGCTGCCCGACGATGTCGTGCTGACCAATGGGGCGGGCAATTTCACCGTCTGGCCGAACAAGTTCTTCAAATTCGGACCGGCGGCGCGGCTTTTGGCACCGCAATCGGGCGCGATGGGCTATGGCCTGCCCGCTGCCATCGCGGCCAAGGTCGAAAACCCCAACCGGGTCGTCATCTGCTTTGCGGGCGATGGCGATTTCCAGATGAACTGCACTGAACTTGCCACCGCGATGCAGCATGGCGCACAGCCCATCGTTCTGGTTCTGAATAACGGCATCTACGGAACGATCCGCGCACATCAGGAACGCAACTATCCTGCCCGCGTCTCGGGCACGACGATGATCAACCCGGATTTCTGCGCCCTTGCCCGTGCCTACGGCTTTCACGCCGAACGGGTTGACCGGACAGAAGATTTCGAAGCCGCCTTTGAACGCGCCATGGCCTCTGGCACCGGGGCGCTGCTGGACCTGACCATCTCGCCCGAGGCGCTGACACCGCGACAGACGCTTAGCCAGATGCGCGATGCCGCGCTGTCAAAACGAGGCTGACAGATGCAGCGGTTATCCAATCCCAGACAGGACGGCCGCGACATCGACAACAGCTATGATGTCGTGATTGTCGGTGGCGCCGTTATCGGCGCGGCTGTGGCCTATTACCTGACGGCCAACCCGGATTTTACCGGCAAGGTGCTGATTGTCGAACGTGATCCGACCTTTACCCACGCCTCGACATCATTGTCCGCATCGGGCATCCGCACGCAATTTTCCAATGCGATCAACGTGAAGATCAGCCAATACGGGTCAGAGGTGATCCGCAATTTCGCGGATCTGATGCAGGTGGGCGATGACAGGCCCGATCTGAATTTCCATCCAGGCGGCTATCTATTTCTGGCCCGCACGGCCGAGCAGGAACAAACGCTGCGCGAAAACCATGAGGTGCAGCGCGATTGCGGGGCCGATGTGGAACTGCTGTCGCCCGATGATCTGATCCGTGCCTTTCCGCATTTACGGGCCGATGATCTGGTGCTGGCCTCTTATGGGCGTTCCTGCGAGGGCTGGTTCAACAATTCCGGGCTGATGAACGGATTTCGCAACAAGGCCCGTGCCCAAGGTGCCCATTACATCACCGATGAGGTTGTGGCGATTCAGCGCAACGGCAGCCGTGTCACGGGCGTGACGCTGAAATCCGGGCAGCAGATCGCGACCGGCCATGTGGTCAATGCATCCGGGGCACGCGCATCGCTGACGGCAGGAATGGCCGGGCTGCATATCCCGGTTGAACCCCGCAAACGCAGCGTCTTCGTCTTTTCCTGTGCGCAAAGCCCCGAGGGCAGCGCCACCATCAATCAGGGTCGCCTGCCTCTGATGATCGACCCAACCGGCGTTTATTGCCGCCCCGAAGGCACCTGCTTTCTGGCTGGCTGCCCGCCCGCCGATGATCCGGCCGTCGATTGGGACGATTTCGAGCCGCGCTATGCCGAGTTCGAGGAGATCATCTGGCCCGCCCTGGCCGAACGGTCCCCCGCGTTCGAGGCGATCCGCCCGATCAATTTCTGGGCCGGTCATTACGCCTATAACACGCTGGATCACAATCTGATCGTCGGCGCCCACCCCGATCTGCCGAACTTCATCTTTGCGAACGGCTTTTCCGGCCACGGTCTTCAGCAAGGACCGGCAACGGGACGGGCCGTTTCCGAACTGATCATCTATGGCGGCTACAGGACGCTGGATTTCACCGAAGTCGGCGTTCAGAGAATCGTCGAAAACCGCCCCTTTGTGGAAAAGGCGGTCATCTGAAACGACTTGGCCGCCCCTCAGGCGGCCATGTCGTCACTTACCCTTGCGTGGCAGCTTGCCCGCTTTCGGGCCGCCAGAGGGCTTGCCGGCGCCAAATCTGGGTTTGCCACTTTTGTCGACGGACTTCCGGAACGGCTTATCATCGGCAGAAGCGGCCGGGCCGCGCGGCTTGCGCTTGGCGGCCTTGTCTTCGGTCGACCAGCGTGGCTTTTTGCGTGGCTTTTGACCGTCGGGATCGAACGAGGATTCCGAATGGGAGATTTCGACAAGCTGCGCGGTCTTTACAGGCTTGCCCGACTTGGCGGGTTTATCCCAGCTTTTTGCGGGCTTGTCCCACGATTTTGCGGACCTGTCATCGGCTTTGTCAGAACGCTCGGCCCGTTCGCGGCGTGGTGCCGCAGGGCGATCGCCTTTGCCACGATGGCCGGCACGCTCGGGTTTTCCAGCGGGCCGACCGCGTGCCGGGGCATCCAGATCGGGCACACCGGCAAGGCGCGTCATTTCCAAGCCCGGCTCAAGCTCGGTCATGGCACCAAAGCGATCCGCGACTTTCGCGTCGATCTGGACATAGCTTTCGTCAGTCTTGACCCGAATGGCGCCAATCGCATCGCGGTTGATGCCGCCTGCATCACAGATTTTGGGCAACAGCCAGCGCGGCTCGGCCCGGCCACTGTAACCGACCGACAGCTGGAACCAGACCGAGGCCCCAAATTCAGGGCGTTGGCGTGGTTCTGACGGGGTGGTGCGGTCTTGCAGAACGGTCAGTTCTTCCGGGGCAGGACGCCCTTCGCGCCAAAGCTGGATCAACGCTCCTGCCAGACGTTCGGGGCCAAAACGCTGCAGCAGATCAGCCGCCAGTTCCGCGTCATCGGTGACATCAGCCTCGAAAACCGGGTTTTCCATCATCCGCTGGTTGTCGCGCTCGCGCACTTCATCGGCCGACGGGGGCGGACCCCATTCTGCCTCCAGCTTGGCGCGGTACAACAGCGAATGGGCTTTTTTCCGTTCGGACGGCATGACGATCATCGCCGAAACGCCCTTGGATCCGGCACGACCGGTCCGGCCCGAACGATGCAACAGCGTTTCAGAGTTCGTCGGCAGATCGGCATGGATCACCAGATCCAGACCCGGCAGATCGATCCCGCGTGCGGCGACGTCCGTCGCGACGCAAATCTGCGACCGACCGTCACGCAACGATTGCAGCGCGTGGCTGCGCTCTTGCTGGCTCAGCTCTCCCGACAGGGCGACGGCGCGGAACCCACGGTTCGACATGCGCGCCAGCAGATGGGTCACATTGGCACGCGTCTTGCAGAAGATGATTGCGGTGCGGGCTTCATAGAAACGCAGGATATTGAAGATCGCCGGTTCGCGATCACGCGCGGCAACCGTCATGGCGCGATATTCGATATCACCATGCTGCTTCGATTCGCCCTGTGCGACGATCCGCTGGGCATCGCGCTGAAAATCCTTGGCCAGCGATTCAATCGCCGGCGGAACCGTGGCTGAAAACATCAGGGTCCGACGGTCTTTCGGCGCGGATTCCAGGATGAATTCCAGATCTTCGCGGAAACCCAGATCCAGCATTTCATCGGCTTCATCCAGCACGGCGACCTTCAGCCATGACAGATCCAGCGAACCGCGTTCGATATGGTCGCGCAGACGTCCGGGCGTGCCCACGACGATATGCGCCCCGCGGTCCAATGCGCGTTTTTCGGCGCGGAAATCCATCCCGCCAACACAGGTCACGACCTGCGCACCCGCCTTGCCGTAAAGCCACTCAAGCTCTCGGGCCACTTGCAGGGCCAGCTCGCGCGTTGGCGCAATGGCCAGCCCGACGGGTTCCTGTGCCAGAGAAAGGACGTCACCCTCGCCCAGCAGATCGGGCGCAATCGCCAGACCAAAGGCCACGGTCTTGCCCGAGCCGGTTTGCGCGGAAACCAGCAGGTCACGACCGGCGAGGTCGTCGGCCAGAACGGCTTCCTGCACGGCGGTCAGGCTTTCATAGCCTTTGTCCGCCAGCGCCGCAGCCAAAGGCGCGGCAATTTTTTCATGATTCATGTCTTCGCCAGAATAAGGGGTGCCAAACACCGGATGAGCGGCACCATCATTCCTGACAGCGGGTCTCCACCTACCCACATACGGAATATACAAGCGCCAAAGGCCGCGACCTATAGGGCCCAGCCATGAAAGTCAAAGAAAACACATCGCCCGAGGGCGAATTTTATTCGATGTGTCAGCTGTCAGAGATACGTGACACACGGTGCGAGGCATTGCCGTGCCCGCCGGGCAGCGCCGTCAGGCACTCCCCCCAACCGTCAAGCAAAGCTGACCCACTGTGCCGGAGCACGGCGTCTGCTTTGCGGGACGGAGCGGACGTTCACGGCAGGCTGTCGTGGCCTATTCCCTCTTCAAGCCTGACCCAATCATGCTTCGATCTCTCAAATACTGAAATGGTGGGAGCTGGGAAGGTCGGATCCGCAAATGATCCCACTCCAACTCCAAGCCAATTCGGCGAGGCTTCCGCTTTCCAGAAAACGGTCGATCCGCAGGTGGGGCAAAAATGCATGCTAACCTTGCGGCCACCATCCGCCGTACGGACGAACACCTTCGTTTCACCTTCAATGCTAACTGCGGCATTGTCGTAGAAGGCATTGGCGCTAAACGGTGAACCGGTCCTTCTTTGACAAGCAAAGCAGTGGCACAGGGCCGTCAGTTGCGGAGGCTCGCTGAAGTTTAACTTAATAGCGCCGCAGGCACATTGGGCACGGGACATAGAAACTCCTTCCGCTTGCGCGGCCACGTCAGGTTTGATGGGGAAAATCAGGTGCATAGCCATAACGTATTCGCGAACATGCCGTTGCGGTAGTATGCTCTGAACACTTGCCGGGCCTACTGGCACTGAGGATAGCTGCTGCTATGGGCGAATTCCAGCAAACGCGCTATCCGTCCGGTAATGGGTTCAAGGCGTCAATGACGTGACCCCGGCTGAAACACCGATCGGGTCAGGAATCTGACGGAAGGCCAGAAATATCTGACAGACGACAATTAGGAAAAATGGCGGACCCGGAGCGATTCGAACGCCCGACCCCTAGATTCGTAGTCTAGTGCTCTATCCAGCTGAGCTACGGGTCCGCTGTAGGGCGGTGATCTACCGACCTGTTCCAGGGGTTGCAAGAGGCAAATCGAAAAAATCGTCGAAGGTGGAACGAAAACTTATCGCGCGGCGGTCGTCTGGCGCTGTGCCACCGTGCTGACATCGCGCGGAATATGGATCATAAACTCGCTGCCGTCAGCATCGCTGCGGATCAGTTCGACCAGCCCGCCATGCCCGCGGACCAAATCAGCGGCGATGGTCAGGCCAAGCCCGGTCCCCCCTTTGCGCGCGCTGCCCGAAAACGGCTTGAACAGATGCTCTTTGGCCTTTTCCGGCAGACCCGGCCCAGTGTCACCGACGCGAATCCACCATTCGCTGTCGCTTTCACCCGCACCGATTTCGACGGTTCCGGTGTCGCCCGTGCCTTCAATTGCCTGCCGCGCATTGCGGATCAAATTCGTCAGCACCCGGTAAAGCTGATCGCGGTCGGCGCGAATCATCATGCTTGGCGGAATGTCGGTCAGGAAATCGACCTTGCCGATCGCCTCGCCAGCCAGCGTTTCAGCTTCGACCACATCGCTGCCAAGCTCGGCAAGGTTGAACCGTGACATGGTGGGCGGCGGCTCTTCGGCCTTACCGAAGGCCAGCGTCGTTTCACACAATGTCACCGCCCGGCTGATCGAATTGACCAGCTTGGGTGCCGCGCGGCGCACTTTCGGATCGGCACTGTCCTCCAGACGATCTGCGAAGATCTGCGCCGTCGTCAGAATATTGCGCAGATCGTGACTGATCTTGGCGACCGCCTGCCCCAAAAGCGCCATCCGTTCTTTCTGTTTCAACGAGGATGTCACGGTTTTCTGCATCGATTCCAGCGCCGTTTCCGCTTCTCGCACCTCGTCGATCCGCGCATTGGGCGTAATAATATGCCGTGGATCCTCGGGTTCATTCGCATAGGCGACCATATGACTGATCACGCGACGGATCGGCACAAGGACCAATCGTTGCACCGCGATATTCAACAGCAGCGCCGTCATGATCGAAAAGGCCGCCGATAACAGCAACAACCGCATACCGAATTCAATCATCCCGTCGCGCAGCGGGGCGGTATTCATCGTAATTTCAATCAGCTGCCCGGCCTGATTCACCGGCGAACCGATGACCCGGATCACCTGATTGCGGTTATCCAGCAACGCCCGCACTGCGTCGTCCATGGTCTGAAGGACGCCTTCTTCCCGCAAATCATAGGTCGCGGCAACCGGACCGGGAATGGGCGAGGACAGGACAAGCTGCCGGATGTCATTGCGGCGCAGAACCACGTTAAAGACGCCAGCATTCTGCAACAGCTCTGATTCCAAGTCGCTTGCCAGTGATTCGTCCGTCGCCAGCAATGCAAGGCTGGCGATCTGCGCACGCTCCAGCCGCGATTCCAGATAATCCAGTCGAAAGCTGGCCAGTGAGGGAAGCAGAATGCATATCTCGGCCAACACGACGAAAATGATCGTCAGTGCAGCGAATCGGCCAGAGATCGTGTTCAGTCGCATACGTATAGGGTCAGTCTTTCTGTCGCGCCTGCGCCTTTTCGACTGTAAGATAGTCGTTTTGCACATCAAACGAATGTGATTACTGCTTGGTTCCGTTCAATAGCCGCATGAAAATCTTTATGAGTGTTGACGTAGCCGACAGCCTGCACTATCCACCGGGCTTCGAACAACCGGCGCATCTGTGCGGGGCGTGCGGCGTTTTGCCGTTCCCGTCGCTGAAACGCCACCCGCAAGCTACGATCCGGAGATCTGAACCATGAAGCGCACTTTCCAACCATCGAACCTTGTTCGTGCGCGCCGTCACGGCTTTCGTGCTCGCATGGCGACCAAAGGTGGTCGTCGCGTGCTGAACGCCCGTCGCGCCAAAGGCCGTAAAAGCCTGTCGGCTTGATACGTTGCCGGTGGGTCTGCCCCACCAGATAAGGCTTTGAAAATGCCGCCCCTGCCCCATCCCACGGCTGACCCTCAGCGATCGGATGAAGGCGAGGCGGCATTTCGCATGTCTGCAGATCAGGCCAACAAACCCATCATTCTGGCCAAACGCGCCGATTTTCTGGCCGCAGCCAAGGCAAGACGACAGGGCACTGCAGGCTTTCTGCTACAAGCCCGCAATCGTGGCGATGATGGGGCGGTCCGTGTGGGCTTTACCTGCTCCAAGAAAATCGGAAACGCGGTGATGCGCAACCGCGCCAAGCGGCGTTTGCGTGAAATCGCACGGCTTGGATTGATGGCTGGCGCCAAGCCCGGTTGGGACTATGTTCTGGTCGGGCGACCAAGTGAAACCATCAACCGTGACTTTGCAGAACTGCAAAAGGATCTGGCCGCCGCCTTGCGCAAGGTGCACACGTGACACCGCTGGCCCGGATCGTCGCCCTGCCCGTCCGCGCCTACCGTCTGGTCGCGTCACCCTGGGTCGGGCATGGATGCCGCTTTCAGCCCACATGTTCGGCCTATGCACTGGAGGCCCTGGAAAAACACGGCGCAATCAAGGGCGGCTGGCTGGCCGCGCGGCGGATCGGGCGTTGTCATCCCTGGGGCGGCAGCGGTATCGACAACGTTCCTGACTAAGCGCGTCAGGCATAAAGCGCCTGCCCACCGGTATTTGTAGCCACCCGCGTCGGCATCTGGTCGGCGGCCGTTCCTGCCAGCGTCAGCGCAAGATCGCGGTAAAATCCGACATCCTCGAAATACCAGTTATGCGACCGGATCATCGTCGGCGCAGCCACCCGGGTCTTGTATTGCTCTGTGCAGTAGACATCGCGGTAGCTTTTCGGGATTTGGCCGGGCAGACCATCCAATCCGGCCCGCGCGGCACCGCGATTGAACATGTTCTTGGACAGGATAAGCACTTCATCCCGTGTGTTATGGAAATTGGTGAATTGTTTGCAGCGATGCTGCATCACCAACGATCCCCAAGCCCCGGATTTCATCCAATCGGAATCGACATCCGCCGCAGTAAAAATCACCTGTTCCACCGCCCAACGCCCACCGGCCGAAAGCGCCCGCAGCGTCAGATATGTTCCCATTGAATGGGCCAGAATGTGAACGCGGTGTTTCGGTGCCTGCGCCAGAAACATCAGAATACCATCTGTCAGCAGCGCATTCGCCACGGCTTTCGCCTCATTCCTGTCTGCCAGATAGCTTAGATTGCTGCCATCGCTTGGCCAGTCAAAGGACACGATTGTCCCTTTGAACCCATTCTGGGCCAGTTTTTGTTGCAGCATGGCATGCCGCAGCAACAGCGAGCTTTGCGACGTGTTATATCCGTGAACAAAAATCAGGATGTCCGGCGTTCGGGCACTGGCCAGCGCTTCTGACAGCCAGTTGTCGCGGTTAATGGCATGGCCACTATGGATACCGTCGCCAGATGCGGACAGCCGAAGATATCGTGTCAGGCCGGCCGGGCGATTGGTGAAATTACTTTTTGCGGCAAAATATGCCCGTCGTGTAAAAAGATAAAACATGGAATCATCCAAACTATTTGGTTCAGATTACCATCACTAGCCGGTTTCACCAAAACAAAGTTCGTTCCTCTTGCCGCAACAGGGCCGTTAGCCTAATGCGAATGACATGCTAGATGATTCCGACGATACCGAGATTCACTCACTATTCGCGGGCGCGCCGTCCTCGACCGAGTATCGCAAACTGCGCAAGCGGCTGGTGCGCGAAACGCGCGCGGCCCTCGACGACTATGGCATGGTCCGTCCGGGCGACCGATGGCTGGTCTGTCTGTCTGGCGGCAAGGACAGCTATACCCTGCTTGCGGTGCTGTATGAGCTGAAATGGCGCGGCTTGCTGCCCGTCGATCTGCTGGCCTGCAATCTGGATCAGGGTCAACCGGGCTTTCCCGCAACCGTTTTGCCAGAGTTTCTGTCGCAGCGGGGCGTAGAGCATCGTATCGAATATCAGGACACCTATTCCATCGTGAAGGAAAAGGTGCCGCAGGGCCGGACCTATTGCGCCCTGTGTTCGCGTTTGCGTCGTGGCAACCTGTATCGCATTGCACGCGAAGAAGGCTGTTCGGCGGTCGTTCTGGGCCATCATCGCGACGACATTCTGGAAACATTTTTCATGAACCTGTTCCACGGCGGGCGCCTGGCAACAATGCCGCCCAAGCTGTTGAATGAAGAGGGTGATTTGACCGTTTTGCGCCCACTGGCCTATGTGGCCGAGGGGGATTGCGAACGCTTTGCCCGTTCCATGAACTATCCGATCATTCCCTGCGATCTGTGCGGCAGTCAGGAAGGATTGCAGCGGGTTCAGGTCAAACGGATGCTGGACGAATGGGAATCACGCACACCGGGTCGCCGTCAGGTGATGTTCCGCGCGCTGATGAATGTGCGTCCATCGCACCTTCTGGACCCAAAACTATTCGATTTCGCGGCGCTGTTTCCGGGTGAAACGGGTGTTTCGGATATTCCCAACCTGCAGCGGGCCGAAGATTGACCGGGCAGCGCATGCCCAAGTCGGCCAAATCGCGCCCGCATCACCGCAAGACCACGTGAACGCCCTGTAGAATCCCGGCGAAACGCCAATTCCGCTTGACCTTTGACGCCCCCTTCTGTTGAACCGGCGCGACTGACGCGAAGACATTGGTGACGGAATGGAAGATAACAATCGCAATCTCATCCTGGCGACAGTCCTGTCGTTTGTGGTGATCCTGATCTGGTACACCCTCTTCGCACCAGAGCCTCCGGCCGAACAGCCGCAGGAACAACCCGTCGCGGAACAGACCGCCACGCCAGGTCTTGCGACTCCGGCCGCGCCAAATGCGACCGCGGGTTCGGCCGATCTTGCTGCCGATACCGCCACACCTGCAACGACGCAGGCTGGCCGCGTTCAGATCGACTCCCCCTCGGTCAAGGGTTCGATCTCTTTGGCGGGTGGGCGCGTCGATGACCTGCTGTTGGTGAAATACAAAGAAACGCTGGACGACAACTCGCCCGACGTGCGCCTGTTGTCGCCGTCTTCGGCCACCGCAGATGCGAATATTCAGACCGGCGCGTCGAAGCCCTATTACACCGTCTATGGCTGGACCCCCGGTCCCGGCGTTGATCCGTCGCTGGTGCCAAACCCCACGACGGTATGGTCCGTTGAATCGGGCGATGTTCTTGCCCCCGGTCAGCCCGTCACGCTGGTATGGGACAACGGCGCAGGCCAGATCTTCCGCCGCACCTATACGCTGGACGACAACTATCTGTTCACCGTCGATCAAAGCGTCCAGAACAACGGCGACACGGCATTTTCAGCCGCGCCTTATGGCATCATTGCGCGCCACGGCAAACCCGATACGCAAAACTACTTCGTGCTGCACGAGGGCGCGGTCGGCATGCATGACGGCGAACTGGTCGAGATGGACTATGACGATATCGCCGAATTGGAGCCTGTCGAACGCGAGGGTCGCGCCAATGTCGTCAACGTCAATGAAAACGGCTGGATCGGCTTTACCGACAAATACTGGATGACCACGCTGGCCCCCGCACCGGGTCAGGCGTTCGAAGCCGTTGTCAAATATGCCGACGGCGCCGACATCTATCAGGCCGAAGCCCGCTATCCGATGCAAACGGTTGAACCCGGCCAGCAGCTTTCGGCGCAATCCTATTTGTTTGCTGGCGCCAAGGTCTGGGAAGTCATCAAGGGTTATGAAGAAACCCCCGGCATTCAGCGCTTCGTCGACTCGATCGACTGGGGCTGGTTCTACTTCCTGACGAAGCCGATCTTCCAACTGCTGCACTGGCTGAACGGCCATATCGGCAACATGGGCTGGTCGATCATCGCGCTGACCTTCATCCTGAAACTGCTGGTCTTCCCGCTGGCGCGCAAATCCTATGTCTCGATGGCGAAAATGAAGGAATTGCAGCCCGAGATGGAGGCCATCCGGGCACGCACCGGCGACGACCGCATGAAGATGCAGAAAGAGGTGATGGAGCTTTACAAGCGGGAAAAGGTCAACCCTGCCGCTGGCTGCCTGCCCGTTCTGCTTCAGATCCCGATCTTCTTCTCGCTCTATAAGGTGATCTTCGTCACCATCGAACTGCGGCACGCCCCGTGGATCGGGTGGCTGCGCGACCTGTCTGCGCCGGACCCGTCCAGCCTGCTGAACCTGTTCGGGCTGCTGCCCTATGCCCCGCCCGCGCAAGGCACCCTGCTGCATTCGCTGTCACTTCCGGTGCTGGCCATCGTTCTGGGCATCAGCATGTGGGTGCAGCAGCGTCTGAACCCGGCTCCGGCTGATCCGGCGCAAAAGATGATCTTTGCATGGATGCCCTGGACTTCATGTTCATGCTGGGCGGCTTTGCCTCGGGTCTGGTGCTGTACTGGATCACCAACAACCTGATCACGGTCATTCAGCAATACACGATCATGACGATGCACGGGCATCGCCCGGACCTGTTTGGCAATATCAAATCCTCGGTCCCAGTCGGCCGGAAGAAGCCGGACAATAAATGACACCGCGCCTGGCCCATATCCGTCGCCATCCGATCAAGTCGATCGGGGGGGAAGGTCTGGGCCAGGTGACCCTTTCGGCGGCCAAACGGCTGCCCGGCGATCGCGAATGGGCGGTTCTGACCCAAGCAGGAGAGCGGAACGCCCAAGCCAGCCAGACTGCTGGCGAACCCGACCGCTGGTTACCCAAATCCCAATTTCTGCGCGGTGTGACCGGACACAGGCTGCAGGCTGTCAAAGGTGGTTGGGACGGTGACAGAATTACCCTGACCCATCCCGACCAACCAACGATTAGCTTTGAGCCGGAAGCCGATGGCGACCAGCTGATTCACTGGCTGCGCCCGCTATGGCCAGCAGACGCTTCGCCCATCTCCCGTCTGGTTCGCGGGGCTGCGATCTGGACCGACAGCAAATGGCCGTGGATTTCGATCCTGTCCCTGACCAGCCTTGCCGATCTGGAGGCACGTCTGGGCCAGCCCATCGGAATCGACCGTTGGCGTGGCAATCTGTGGGTCGATGGGCTGGCACCGGGTGCCGAACGCGATCTGATTGGTCAGGTCATCCGTATCGGCAGTATCGAACTGCGCGTAACCGATCATATAGGGCGCTGTGAGGCCACCAGCGCAAATACCGAAACCGGGCGGCGCGATGTCGATATGCTGGCCCGGTTGGCCCAACTTTATGGCCATACCGACTTTGGCATCTTTGCCGAGGTCGTGACTGGCGGCGCAATCGCGATTGGCGATGAGGTGACAGTGTGAAAGTAGCATTCCCCGTAGCCGACGAACCGGAAGCCGCCCAGGCCGAGGCAGCACGCCAGCTATTCGCGGGCCCCGTCGATTTCGTGAAGGGCGTCGTTGCGATGGACGGCCTCCCGCCGGCTGACCGGGCGGAAGTTTGCTTTGCCGGACGCAGTAATGTCGGCAAATCCAGCCTGATTAACGCGCTGACCGGGCGCAAAGGTATTGCCCGCGCATCAAACACGCCGGGCCGCACGCAAGAGATCAACTATTTCTCGCTGGGCGATCACAGCTATCTGGTGGATCTTCCCGGATACGGTTTTGCCAAGGCCCCCGTCGCCATCGTGGCGAAATGGCAGGCGCTGTTGAAAAACTATCTGGCAGGTCGCCCAACGCTGCGCCGGGCTTTCTGCCTGATCGATTCTCGTCACGGGGTCAAACCCGTCGACCATGAAATCATGACGCTGCTGGATAAATCAGCGGTCCCGTTTCAGGTGGTGCTGACCAAAGTCGACAAGTTGGGTCCGAATGCGATCAAGCCGGTGATCGAACAGGTCGAGGCCGAGCTGCAAAAGCATCCTGCCGCATTCCCTCAGCTTGTGCTGACCTCATCCGAAAAAGGTCAGGGCATCGCCACATTGCGCACCATCATCGCCGGTCTGGACTGATCCGCGCAAGCGTCCTAGGGTCCAGTCGTTGCACAGGGGCCACTGAATGAGAACGCAGAACATGAACCGTGACTGGATCGCCACCGCTCGCACCTTGTCGGAAGCGCTGCCCTATCTGCAGCGCTATTCGGGGTCGGTTGTTGTTGTCAAATTTGGTGGCAATGCCATGGGCGACGATGAAGCCATGGCAGAATTTGCCAGCGACATCGTTCTGATGAAGCAGGTTGGCGTCAACCCGGTCGTCGTGCATGGCGGCGGGCCGATGATTAACGAACTGTTGGCGAAGCTGGGCATCGAAAGTCGGTTCGTGCGCGGCAAGCGTGTGACCACCAAGGAAACCGTGCAGGTCGTTGAAATGGTCCTGTCCGGTTTGGTCAACAAGCGCATCGTTCAGGCCATCAACGACGCCGGCGGCCGCGCCGTCGGCATCAGTGGCAAGGATGACGATATGATGGTCTGCGAGGCGGACGACCCGGAACTTGGCTTCGTGGGCCGCCCCGTCGAAATGAACGTCCAGATTATCCGCGATCTTTATACAGCCGGGATGATCCCCGTCATCGCCCCCGTGGCGACCGGGATGGCGGATAACGAAACCTTCAACGTCAATGGCGACACCGCCGCCGGTGCCATCGCCGGCGCATTGCGGGCCGACCGGCTTTTGCTGCTGACAGACGTGGCTGGCGTCAAGAATGCAGAGGGTGAGGTTGTGACCCAGCTGCACCCCGACGACGTGCGTGCAATGATCGCTGACGGCCAGATCGCGGGCGGGATGATCCCCAAAACCGAAACCGCGCTGAAGGCTCTGCAAGACGGCGTTCGCGCTGTCGTTATTCTGGACGGCCGGGTTCCAAACGCATCGCTGTTAGAGCTGTTTACCGAACATGGTGCGGGCTCGATCATCCGCTCAACCAAGTCCAGCACCAGACCTCATGGGCTGCGTCAAGGCGGAACGGAACAATAGGATAATGGTTTGTTGATACGCCCCTTGCCGAAGCCCGAAATGCTGTGGCAGGCTGTGATTTGACTGATACAGGATAAGGCATTCCCATGACTCCGTTTGGATATCGCCGGCTGATTTTGACGCGTCACGCCAAATCGGCTTGGGATGACCCTGCCCTTGCAGATCATGACCGACCGCTGAATGATCGTGGCCACCGATCCGCCCGCGAATTGGGCGACTTCATGGCATCGCGCGGCTTCGAACCCGAGGAGGTTTTGTGTTCCTCTGCAAAGCGGACGCAGGAAACTTGGGAAACCATCCAGAACACTCCGCTAGAGGTGCGCCCGCTGGTTCGAATCGAACCCGGTCTGTATCACGCTGGCCCGGACAAAATGCTGACGATCCTGAAAACAGCGTCGCAGCCGACTGTCATGCTGATCGGTCATAATCCGGGCATTTCCGAACTGGCCGCCCTGCTGCCCGCCCGCCCGCCACTGGACCCGGAATTCCGCCGCTACCCGACCTGTGCGACTTTGGTCATCGACTTTCAGATCGAAGACTGGTCCGAGGTCGGACCGGGCATGGGCAGTGTGATGGATTTCGTGCGCTTCGACGGACGCGCCTGAAACACGATCCCGCCGATTTTAACAGGGCCGCTGCCAGATCTGGCAGCGGCCCTTTCGGTTCTAAGATTGGCTCAATGGCCCAAAATCTGGCTAAGGAACAGTTTCGTCCGTTCAGATTTGGGATTGTTGAAGAAATCATGCGGATTGTTCTGTTCGACAATCTGGCCCTGATCCATAAAGATCACCCGGTTCGCCACAGCCTGCGCAAAGCCCATTTCGTGGGTGACGCACAGCATGGTCATGCCTTCCTCGGCCAGTTCGATCATCGTATCCAGCACTTCCTTGATCATTTCCGGGTCAAGGGCCGATGTCGGTTCATCAAACAGCATGATCCGCGGCTGCATGCACAGCGAACGTGCAATCGCCACACGCTGCTGCTGCCCCCCCGACAACTGGCCGGGATATTTATTCGCCTGTTCAGGGATCTTCACCTTTTCCAGAAAATGCATAGCCGTGGCTTCGGCCTGCTTCTTGGGCACTTTCCGCACCCAGATCGGCGCCAACGTGCAGTTTTCCAGCACCGTCAGATGCGGAAACAAGTTGAAGTGCTGAAACACCATGCCGACTTCTGACCGGACCTTGTCGATATTCTTGATGTCGCTGGTCAGTTCGACCCCGTCAACGATGATCTGCCCGGCCTGATGTTCCTCCAGTCGGTTGATGCAGCGGATCAGGGTCGACTTCCCCGAACCAGACGGGCCGGCGATGACAATACGTTCCCCCTGATGCACCGTCAGGTTGATGTCACGCAGAACATGAAATGTCCCATACCATTTGTTCATATTGGTGATGGAAATAGCGACCTCGTCGCTGACCTGCATCTGGCTGCGGTCGATCTTGCGGGTGATGGCTTCGCTCATGGCTGCCTCCTTACCTGTGTTCGCGCTGCAGTCGGCGTTCAAGATACATCGAATAGCGCGACATGCCGAAGCAAATGATGAAGAAAATGAGGCCGACAAAGATATACGGCTCCCAGTAGATGCCCTTCCAGTCGGTCGAGGCGCGAACAGCATCGGACATGGATTTCAATGGGTCGTAGAGGCCCACGAAAGTCACCAGCGTCGTATCTTTGAACATGCCGATAAAGGTCGACACGATCCCCGGAATACTGATCTTCAACGCTTGCGGCAGAATGATCAGTCGCTGTGCCTTCCAGTAGTCCAGCCCAAGTGCGTCAGCCGCCTCGTATTGCCCTTTCGGCAAGGCTGCCAGGCCGCCCCGGATCACCTCGGCCATGTAGGCCGCGGCAAAGACCGTGACCATGATGATCACGCGCAGGATGATGTCGAAATTCGTTCCGGGCGGCATAAAGTAGTTCAATAGCAGCGATGCCACGAACAGCAGTGCAATCAGCGGAACGCCCCGAATGAATTCGATGAACATGACCGCCAGCGTCTTGACCAGAAACATATCCGAACGTCGGGCAAGGGCCAGAACGATACCCAAGGGCAGCGACAGGGCGATGCCTGACAGGCCAATGGTGATCGACAGCAGGAAGCCACCGAAACGGTCCGATGCGACTGCAGGAATGGCCAGTGAGGCCAGGTTTTCCGCATCACGCGCGGCATCACCGGCAAGGAATATCCACCACAGCAGCGGGACAAGGATCATACCAATCCCTGCCAGAATCGGTGAGAAACGGCCCAGAAGCCGATAAGCGACCCACCCCAGAACTGGCCCCACCAAGGCCATGATCGGCCCCCACAACGATCCGCCCCATAACCACCAGACGCCAAGAAACGGGAAGAGCAGTGAAAAAATCAGCAAGCGCCCCGGATTTTGTTCAGCGATGACCGTTGCACCGATAAAGATGACGGCGGCAAAGATGAACCAATGGGTCGGTGCGCCCAGCACGGCCATGGCCGACAGCGTCAGAACCGCAGCCGTCAGCAGGACAATCCGGCGAATCTTGCGCGATTCCGAAAACAGGACCGGCGCAAGCGCGACGAACAACAGCCCGAACGCCATGGTCGGACGCCAGTAAAGCCCGGACGGGTAGAAACCGAACGTGAACTGCATCCACCGTTCACGGACAACCGCCCAACATGCCCCTGTGGAACCTTCGCCCCACCGGTCGATGATGATCTGGCGGCATTCGGACAGGCTTCCTGCGTTCCAGACGGAATGTGCGAACCAGTTCCAGAAATGGTTGACCAGGAACCAGACGATCAGCAGGCCCAGAATGGTCAGGGCCGAATTGACCGGCCCCGAAAACAGGTTCGTGCGCAACCATCTGACGGCGCCAGCTTCCTGCGTGGGCGGCGGTGCGGGTGGCAGCATGGTTTCGCGAACGAAGGGGACGGTTTCCGCGTGAAGTTCGCTCATCTTACCGCTCCTTCAGTTTGACGCGTGAATTGAAATAGTTCATGCCCGCCGAAATGATCAGGCTGAGGATCAGATAAATCCCCATCATCAGCAGGATCGATTCCAACTCTCGGCCCGTCTGGTTCAGCGTGGTGCCCCCCAGTGTGCCTTTCAGGTCCATGAACCCGACCGCAATCGCCAGTGAACTGTTCTTCATCAGATTCAGATATTGCGAGATCAGCGGCGGAATGATGACCCGAAGCGCCTGCGGCAGAACCACAAGGCTCATGGTGCGACGGGGGCTGATGCCCAGGGCGAAGGAGGCCTCGGACTGGCCCTTGCTGATGGCAAGGATCCCGGCGCGGACGATCTCGGCGATGAAGGCGGCAGTATACAGTGTCAGCGCCAGCCAAAGGGCGACCAGACCGTTGCTGATGTTCAGGCCACCCACAAAGTTGAAGCCCTTCATTTCCGGCGGTATCAGGTGCAGGCCGAAATACCAGATCAGCAGCAGCGACGGGACCGTCATGACCGCAAGGCTCATCCACCATGTCGTCGGGCGGCTGCCGGTCTGGTCCTGCGTCTTTTGCGCCCAGTTCGCGATGGCCCGGTGAACCAGCCAGCCGCCGATCAGTGCGACAGCAAATGCGATCGTCGCCCAGCTGATGGTGATGCGCCAACCCAGATCGAGGCTGCCCGGATCATTGGTCATGCCCAATGTCGGGATCGCGGTATAGCGGTTGGTCAGTGCGACATTGTCGAAAAAGATCATCGACGCAGTGGCGTTTTCACCCCGAAAGGCGTTCGGGGGCGGCAAAACCTCTCGGAAGACCGAGAAAACCACCAATATCCACAGAAGCAGCGGGACGTTCCGAAACGCCTCGACATAGATGGTCATCAGCCGTGCGAACAGCCAGTTGTTTGACAGGCGCGCAACACCCACGATCACGCCAAGCACGGTCGCGGCGATACAGCCCAGCACCGTAACGATCAGCGTGTTCAGCACGCCGACCACCGCCGCACGCAGATGCGTGTCGTCGGATGTATAGGGGATCGGCGGTTGCGGAATATCGTATCCTGCGCGTTGGAACAGGAAACCGAAATTGAAATCCTTGCCCAATACGCGCAGGTTTTCGATGGTATTGCTGATCAGCCACCATCCGAAAGCCATGACAAGGATGAAAACGATGACCTGAAAGGTCAGCGAGCGATAGCGCCGATCATAGATCAGCATACTCAACCGGAACGGCGTCTGGGCCGGTATCGCGGTATCTGACATTTATGTTCCCCTGTTACCGGTCTGCGACTTTTTCGCCGCTTATGTGAGTGGCCGGTTTTGGTCGTTTGAAAGACAAAAGGGGGGCATTGCGCCCCCCTTTGCCGATAGTTTTGATTAACGGAACGGCATCGCGTACATCAGACCGCCCTGCGTCCATTGGGCGTTCAGTCCGCGGGCCAGACCGATTGGCGTCTGCTCGCCGATATTGGCCGCGAAGATTTCGCCATAGTTACCGCTGGCAGCAATCGCGCGACGCGCCCATTCCTTGTCCAGACCGATCATCGCGCCCAGATCATCCGTCGTGCCCAGAAGGCGCTGAACCTCGGGGTTTTGCGACGACTTGGCCAGTTCCTCGATGTTTTTCGAGGTGATGCCGTATTCTTCGGCCGCGATCAGTGCATACAGCGTCCAGCGGACGATATCGCCCCAGTTGCTGTCGCCATGACGAACTGCCGGTCCGAGCGGTTCTTTCGAGATGATCTCGGGCAGAATGATGTGGTTTTCCGGGTCCGCGAACGCAGCGCGGGTCGCAGCCAGACCCGAAGCATCGGTCGTATAGGCGTCACAGGCGCCCGCCATATACTGCTGCTCGCCCTCGGCATTGCTGTCAATATTGACCGGGGTATAGGTCATGTTGTTGGCTTTAAAGTAGTCAGCCAAGTTCAGCTCGGTCGTGGTGCCGGTCTGGATACAGACGGTCGCGCCGTCCAATTCCTTGGCCGAGGTCACGCCCAGGTCCTTGCTGACCATGAAGCCCTGACCATCGTAATAGTTGACGCCCGCGAAATCCAGTTTCAGGTCTGTGTCGCGCGAGAAGGTCCAGGTCGAGTTCCGTGCCAGAACGTCAACCTCACCCGATGCCAGTGCGGTAAAGCGGGTTTGGCCAGTGGTCGGGACATATTTCACCTTGGCCGGATCGCCCAGAACGGCTGCCGCGACGGCTTTACAAACGTCCACGTCGAAGCCAGTCCAGTTTCCGTTGGCATCCGGGGCAGCAAAACCGACGAGGCCGGTATTAACGCCGCAGTTCAACTCACCGCGCGCCTTCACATCGGCCAGCGTGTCGGCCATGCCCATGCCGGCCGTCAGGGTCGCGGCGGCGACAGTGCCAAGAAAGATTGATTTTTTCATTTCTACCTCGTTGTTGGTTGCCACCGGTCAATTGTTGCTGACCGGCAGCGCCTGACCATTCCTTGGGCCAGACGTTATACGGAGTCGGCCAATCAGCCTCACCCGGTGAGCGGTATTGTGCTTATAGTCTGTTATAGGTCAAGCCTGACGCGATTGGCACTGTCTTTTAGACAGGCCGGCACAAGTCCCAGAACCGCGCCGCCTGCGCCATTGCCACACGCCGGTTTTCGGCTGCCATGCGGGCTTCGTCGTCTTCGCCCCACAGTTTTGCCTGATGCTCTTCATCGATTCTGGACAGCGCGAAAGCTTCGTCAGCGGTCAGCTTGCCACGGATCACCGCCAGCCCCAGAATCAGGGAACCGGGCAATGTTACAAGGTCATGCAGGGCCGTCAGCCCGAAATTATCCAGCGCGCGAACATGATCATGCAGACGGTTCAGCGAAGCCTGATCCTGTTTGACCGGCACCACCCCATGCGTGATCCGCAACGGTGCCTGCAGATCGGTTGCCGTCCAGTCGATCAACGGATCCCACCCTTCGGCTTGCGCTTGCACAAGGTCGTCGGGCTGTTCGGCGCGATATGACAGCAGATCGGTGCCACCATATTCGGCAAGCATGCCCGCGACATCATCAAATTGCGGAGCCACTTTTTCGATGGCCGAGTTCGCCGCGCGCGTCAGCGGCATGGTATTGGGGTCAATCACATCGCTTTGCGAATCCCATTCCTCGGCAATGGCGCGGGCCAAAGCCTCGGTCGGCAGGATCAGGGGATGCTTTCCCGGCGTGCGAACCGGCTTGTCATCCAGAACGACTTCCCAGCCGCCATCGGCAGGTCGGATATCGGCTTTTTCCCAGAAACGCCGGGCTTTCCATTCGGTCATGTCGTGGCCCATTCCTCGATTTCTTTTGTCAGTGCCGGAAAATCGGGCGCTATCAGTGTTGCACCCGCCTGTTCCAGAAGTTCCGGCGCATGATAGCCCCAGCTTACACCAAATCCGGCAACGCGGGCAGACTGCGCCATCTGCATGTCAAAACTGGTATCGCCAACCATAACGGCATCGCGGGCGTCCACGCCAGCATCGGAAAGCGCCGCCTCAAGCATCGCGGGATGCGGTTTCGAGGGATTGTTGTCCGCCGTTTGCAGACTGACAAACCGCCCTTGCAGGCCGTGGATCTCGATCATGGCGTCCAGCCCACGACGCGCCTTTCCGGTCGCCACGGCAAGCAGCAGATCATCGTGGCTCGCCAGACGGTCCAGACATTCTCGCGCACCGGGATAAAGGGGCGCGGCATCCGCCATGCGCGCCGCGAGATACGCCTGACGGTATCCGTCCAGAATGCGCCTGTGCGTTTCCGGCATCTGATCAGGTGCAAGCACTTCGACAGCCACCGGCAGCGACAGGCCGACGATCTGCAAGACCTGCTGTTTCGGCAACGGCTGAAGACCGGCACCGGAAAAGGCGGCGGTCATCGCATCGAAGATGTGGTGCTGGCTATCGACCAGCGTGCCATCGACATCAAAGACGACCAGTTTCATTCAGCCTCGGCAAAGGGATCGTCGGGAACATCGTTTTCGTGCCAGCCCAGCGTTTTCCAGGTCCGCTGCATGTGGTCAGGCAACGGGGCCGTCAACGTGATACGCTTTTTGGTGATCGGGTGGTCAAAGGTCAGGCTGCGGGCATGCAGGTGCAGTTTTCGGCTGATCTCTCCGCCCAATTGCGACCCCCAGCCATCACCAAGGTTTTCCTGACCCGAGCCGCCATATTTTCCGTCACCCACAATTGGATGCCCCAATTCGGCCATATGCGCGCGCAACTGATGCGTGCGCCCTGTGATCGGGACCAGTGCGCACCAGCTTGCCCGCGTGCCAAGGGCCTCCAGCACGGCATAATCGGTGGTGGCGCGTTTGGCCCCTTCGACATTCGGAATATCGCGCGGGTGGACGGCCATCATCTTTTCACCCTCGCCCCCACGGCCATGCCCCGGAGCCTTGACCAGACCAATGCGCACGGTGCCCATGCGTGGCTGCGGAACACCGGCAACGGCGGCCCAGTATATCTTGCGCGTGGTGCGCGACCGGAAAGCTTCGGACAGGGCGCGGGCCACACGGTCGGTGCGTGCCAGCAGAAGCACGCCGGACGTATCCTTATCCAGACGGTGCACCAATTTCGGCTTGTCCTTGTAGCCGAACATCAATGCGCTGCTAAGGCCGTCCACATGACGATCGCCCTGCCCGCTGCCGCCTTGGCTGGGCAGGCCCGGAGGCTTGTTCAGCGCGATGATGTGTTCGTCCTTCCACAACACTGCCTGCTGGATCATCTTCTGATCGCTGTCAGGAATGCGCGGGCCGTCAGATTTGGCGCGGGCCGGAACGGTTGTCGCATCGGGTATGGGCGGAAGGCGCACTTCCTGCCCTTCTTCGATCCGGGTATTCGCCTTGACCCGTCCGCCATTGACGCGCAACTCGCCCTTGCGGCACATCTTTTCCACTGCGCCCTGCGTCAGTTGTGGAAACTTTTTCTTCAACCAGCGATCAAGACGCTGATCGCCCTCATCCTTGCTGATGCGAATTGTTTGAACGCCGCTCATGCCCATAACCCTTTGCCGATGGCCATGCCGGCCCAAACGGCGATCAGCGAAGCGATCACCGAGAAAACAACGTAACCCACTGCGGCCCCGCCCTGCCCGCGCGCCCACAGATTCAGCGCGTCCAGAGAGAATGCCGAAAACGTGGTGAACCCGCCCAGAACGCCAGCCAGCAACAGCGGCGCATATGCAGGGCCAATCCGCAGCACCATTAGCGCGGTCAGCAACCCCATGACAAAGCTGCCTACGATATTGACGAAGATCGTCGCGACAGGAAAACCCGGCACCAACGCCATGCCGACGCGGCCGATGGCAAACCGCGCGGTGGCACCAATTGCGCCGCCAATCGCAACCTGAAGATAGGAATTCATCATGGCGCGTAACTGTGTCCGAGAGCACGCAAAGTCAACTGCCGCGCTTCAAACGCTGTGATACGAACCAGTCATTGCGCTTTTTCAGTTCGCGTTCAAAGCCGCGTTCGACAGGCGTATATAAAACCGGGCGCTTCATCCCATCAGGGAAATAGTTCTGACCGCTGAAACCGTCCTCGGCATCGTGGTCATAGGCGTATCCCGCACCATAGCCCTGATCCTTCATCATCTGCGTGGGCGCGTTCAGGATATGGGCGGGGGGCATCAGGCTGCCTGTCCGCTTCGCTTCCGCCCGCGCAGCCTTGTAGGCGGCGTAACCTGCGTTGGATTTGGGCGCCAGCGCCAGATAGATCACCGCCTGAGCCAGCGCCAGTTCACCCTCGGGACTGCCCAGACGTTCATACAGCGCCCAGGCATCCAGACAGTGCCGCTGCGCCGCGGGATCCGCCAGACCGATATCTTCAACCGCCATGCGGGTGATGCGGCGCGCCAGATAGCGCGGATCCTCGCCCCCTTCCAGCATCCGGCCCAGCCAATACAGTGCCGCATCCGGGTCGCTGCCCCGCACCGATTTATGCAATGCCGAAATCAGGTTGTAATGTTCGTCACCCGATTTGTCGTATTTCATCGCCCGGCGCATCAACCGCTGCGACATCGCTTGCGCATCCAGCGGTTTGTCGACCTTCCATGCCGCCACCTGTTCGATCAGGTTCAGCGCGGCGCGGCCATCGCCATCGGCCATTTCCAGCAGGGCATCGCGTGCCTCGGCTGTCAGGGACAGCTTGCGTCCCAGCTCTTTCTCGGCGCGTTGGGCCAGCAGTTCCAGATCCTTCAGGTTCAGCCGTTCCAACACGATCACCTGCGCGCGCGACATCACGGCGGCGTTCAGCTCGAACGACGGGTTTTCCGTGGTCGCCCCGACCAGAAGGATCGTACCATCCTCCATATGCGGCAGGAAACTGTCCTGTTGGGCTTTGTTGAAGCGGTGGATTTCGTCGACGAACAGCAATGTGCCGCGCCCCTGCTGGCGGCGCAACTTGGCCGCCTCGAACACCTTGCGCAGTTCGGGCACGCCGGAAAAAATCGCGCTGATCTGAATGAAGGCCAGGTCGGTTTCATCAGCCAGCAGCCGGGCGATGGTGGTCTTGCCCACGCCGGGTGGCCCCCACAGGATCAGGGAAGACAGACTACCCGAGGCCAGCATCGAGCCCAGCGGCCCGTCAGATCCCAGAACTTTGCTTTGGCCGATGACCTCCGACATTTTCGTCGGGCGGATACGATCGGCCAAAGGACGCACCGCCGGGTTCGGCGGTGAAGCGGGCGAAGGTGCGCTATCAAACAAATCGGCCATGATGGCGCCATTCTAGGCGGCGTCTGTGACGGGGAACAGCCCCCATCAGCGGATCTGGTCGCTTAGTGCATTTTCGCCGTCAGGTCGATCGAGACGCATTGGAAATCACCGTCATCAATCCGCATGACCGGACCAATTGCCTGCGCCTCAAGACCGCAACGCCCATACCACCTCTGCCAGTTCGCCCCGGTCAGTGCGATCAGACGGCTGGCACCCAGTTCACGGCTGCTGCTGGTCATCGCCTCGACCATCTTGAAGTGCACCTTGCGGCGATACATCTGCGGGATGTCGTGGCTGACAAACACGCGCGAACATTCCCACGCCTGCTCATCAACGGGCGCGTCCTCATCCAGCAGGTTCTGCGGGATTGTGCCGCCCAGAATACCACGCTGCGCGTCGCGGATCATGTAGCTGTAGACACCGCAGCGGGCAGTTGTCGGCGTCAAGCGAATCCCGGCCAGCACCAACCCGTTGTCATGGATGGCAATCCAGCGGCTTTGCGGAGTGTCGTATTGATCGAACTCCATATCTTCTGCCTCGGGCAGTTCCCACTTCTTCTGAACGATGAAGCTTTGTTTGCGTGCCCGGAACAGGTTGGCGAACAATTCCCCGTGGTTGTGAAGGTTGGAGAATGAGAGGGTGGTCGTCTGCATATCAAGTACTCCTGGGGTGTGAGGTACCCCCCACTGCCTCACGGTCCCCTTGGGCGAACGCCGCTACAACAAACGGTACTCCTTGGCCCTCTGCAACGCTTCGGCAGTCGTGCGGGCTTTCAGTCTTTCCCGGACTGAAATCAGTCGTGCCTTGAACGCGCTTTCGGTAATGCCAAGTTTGGCTGCCGCTGCCGCATGGCGATCGCCCTCCGCGATGCAACGAAGGGCTTCTTTCTGTGCCTTTGTCAGGCTTGCAGGCGGTTCCATGATATCATGGAGCCGCCGTACCGTTGCCGAGATATCCACGATCTCGTCATCCATGAATTCCCGATCATCGCGCGCGAAACTGGCGATGGTGCGGGAATTGATTGGTCCACATGAAACGGTCAGACCAAAGGTCAAGCCATGGTCCGCGGCGTCCTTCAAGATGCTGAATGGGTCAGGAATTGGTAGATTGGACCAGCGACAGGCGCCGGTCGTTGAAAACCCCCAGGCGATCGTAGGATCCCGCAAGGCGTAACCATTCTGTGAATAAAATTCCGCCCATTCTTCCGGATAGGTCTGAAACTGCATAAGTGGCGCGGCAAAGCGGATATGCAGCCCCACGAAGTATCCCGAGGGGGACACCTTTCCAAGGCTTCGCAGAGCCGCGTTGATGTCAGCGCGTGAGGACATGGCTTTTTAGACAAATTGTGTTCATTGGCTTCACCGGTCAAAGTAATCGTGAGCGATTTTCATTGCTATAGCGTTAATGAAGAATTTTCTGACGCCACAACCTGCGGTTGCGCGACGTTGCTGATTTCCCCGTATTTCAAGCAATTTTACCCTACTTATCCTAGCGTCATGTTTTACCAGAACAATTCACAAGCCTTCTGTTACCAGAGGTCTATTAAGAAATTACAGCCAAATTAGCGGGACAATATATGATAATACCCCGCCACTTTCTCAGCGGCGGGGTAACTGATTCGTTTTCTGCGGTTGCAGAATTGACGAATTATTCGGCGCCGTTGGCCTCTGCCTCGGTGCGGGCGTGATCAGCGGCACCTTTTGCAGCCGGGTCACGATCGACCAGTTCGATGATCGCCATCGGAGCCATGTCGCCATAGCGGAAACCGGCTTTCAGGATACGGACATAGCCACCCTGACGATCCTTGTAGCGTGCGCCCAGAACCTCGAACAGTTTGGCAACGTGCATGTCCTGCTTCAGCTGCGCATCGGCCTGACGGCGGGCGTGCAGATCGCCACGCTTTGCCAGGGTAATCAGTTTTTCAACGATCGGGCGCAGTTCCTTGGCTTTCGGCAGAGTCGTCTTGATCTGCTCGTGCTCGATCAGCGAGCCGGCCATGTTGGCGAACAGCGCCTTGCGATGTTCGTGGGTACGGTTAAGGCGGCGATAGCCACGTGCGTGACGCATGATGTTTCTCCTTTAACGTCTTTTGCTTTGTCTGGCGGTCCATGCGTGCGGACCACTCTCCTTGGGGCGGAAGCCCGGGGTCGGAAGGTGCGTATAAACACGCACCTTACCAATTCTTAAAACTGATCGTCGAAGCGCTTGGCCAGATCTTCGATGTTTTCCGGCGGCCAATCGACCACATCCATCCCCAGATGCAGACCCATGCCCGAAAGCACTTCCTTGATCTCGTTCAGCGACTTGCGGCCAAAGTTCGGCGTGCGCAGCATTTCTGCTTCGGTTTTCTGGATCAGATCACCGATATAGACGATATTGTCGTTCTTCAGGCAGTTGGCCGAACGAACCGACAATTCCAGCTCATCGACCTTCTTCAGCAGGCGCGGATCGAATTCCAGACCGTCATCGCTATCCTGACGGTTGGCCGATTCCGGCTCTTCGAAGTTCACGAAGACCGACAACTGATCCTGAACGATACGCGCAGCATAGGCCACGGCATCTTCAGGCGTCAGCGAACCATCGGTCTCGATCTTCATCGTCAGCTTGTCATAGTCCAGAACCTGACCTTCACGGGTCGGGGTGACTTCATAGCTGACGCGCTTGACGGGCGAAAAGATCGCGTCAATCGGGATCAGGCCAATGGGCGCATCTTCCGGACGGTTCTTGTCGGCTGCGACATAGCCTTTGCCGGTCGCGACGGTCAGCTCCATGTTCAGGTCAGCGCCATCATCCAAGTGGCAGATGACATGATCGCGGTTCAGAACCGTGATGCCAGCGGTTTCCTGAATGTCGCTGGCCTTCACCTCGCCCGGGCCTTTGGCCGACAGGGTCAGGCGCTTGGGGCCTTCGACGTCCATCTTCAGCGTGACGCCCTTCAGGTTCAGAACGATATCGGTGACGTCTTCACGCACACCGGCAACGCTGCTGAACTCATGCAGGACATTGTCGATCTGAACCGAAGTGATCGCGCCACCTTGCAGCGATGACAGCAGCACGCGGCGCAGCGCGTTGCCCAGCGTCAGACCAAAGCCGCGCTCCAGCGGTTCGGCGACCAGGGTCGCGGTGCGGGTCGCATCGGCGCCCGGCTTCACATCAAGCTGCGTTGGCTTGATCAGTTCGGCCCAATTCTTGTGGATCATGCGTTTGCCTCCATACTTGTCTCCGCCCCATGTCCAAGGCCGGAAACGCCCGAGGTTGAAAACGTAATAGCCAAACCGCGCAACACGGCGCGGTCTGGTTGTTCTTTATCCGAGATCAGACGCGGCGACGCTTTGGAGGGCGGCAGCCGTTGTGCGCAATCGGGGTCACGTCACGGATCGCGGTGATGTTGAAGCCAACAGCGGCCAGCGCGCGCAGCGCCGATTCGCGGCCCGAACCCGGGCCTTGAACTTCAACTTCCAGCGTTTTCACGCCGTGTTCCTGTGCTTTCTTGCCAGCATCTTCCGCGGCCATCTGAGCGGCGTAAGGGGTCGATTTGCGCGAACCCTTGAAGCCCATGGTGCCAGCCGACGACCACGAGATCGCATTGCCCTGCACGTCAGAGATCAGGATTTTGGTGTTGTTGAAGCTGGAGTTCAC
The DNA here is from genome assembly GCF_014490725.1 of Paracoccus amoyensis. GTDB lineage: Bacteria > Pseudomonadota > Alphaproteobacteria > Rhodobacterales > Rhodobacteraceae > Paracoccus > Paracoccus amoyensis. Next base: position 16,950 of record NZ_JACOQL010000005.1, on the reverse strand, counting down.
GTGAGCAACGCCGGTGGCGATGTTCTTGCGCTCTTTACGCTTCATACGGGTTTTATCGCGTGCCATTGTCCGTTACCCCTTACTTCTTCTTGCCGGCGATCGGCTTCGCCGGGCCCTTGCGGGTGCGGGCATTGGTGTGGGTGCGCTGACCGCGGACCGGCAGGCCACGACGGTGACGCAGGCCGCGATACGAACCCAGGTCCATCATACGCTTGATGTTCATCTGCGTTTCACGGCGCAAATCGCCTTCAACGGTCAGATTGGCATCAATATATTCACGGATCTGCAGAACTTCGGCATCCGACAGATCGTTGACACGGCGGGCTGGATCAATGCCAACAGCTTCAACGATCTGTTGCGCATACATCGGGCCAATGCCGTGGATATAGGTCAGTGCGATCGGGACGCGTTTCCCGGTCGGAATGTTTACGCCAGCAATACGAGCCACGCGTTTTCCTTTTCGGTTGCGGTTCCGTAGCACCGGAACCTTTTTTCACAACATAAGGCCCGAAAGGCGTCCCTTCGGGCCGGTCTAATCTTCACTTGTCCATGCAAGTGATTCTCTTGCGAGATGCCGTGATTTAAGGGCAGCTCGCCCAATCGTCAAGGTCTGGGAGCAGGAAGTTCTTGACAAACCGAAAATTCCCGCCCCGATCCGACAATCAGCTTTTCAGCACGCTGTTGATTTCGGCGGCGACAGTATCGACCTCTGCCAGGCCATCAACCGATTTCAACTTGTTCTTGGCATAGTAATAGCCAATCAGCGGCGAAGTTTTCTTGTAATATTCCAGCAGGCGGGTCTTGAGGCTTTCCTCGTTGTCATCGGCCCGGCGTCTCAGATCAGTAGACCCGCAAACATCGCAAACGCCCGGTTCCTTGGTCGGCCTGGTTTCATCGTGATAGACTTCGCCGCAATTGCCGCAGGTAAAGCGGCCGGTGATGCGACGGACCAGCGCCTCATCCTCGACCCGCATTTCGACGACGGCATCCAGCGTCATCCCGGTTTCTTCCAGCAGATGCCCAAGCGCATCGGATTGGGCCAGCGTGCGGGGAAAGCCGTCGAAGATAAAGCCGTTGCCACCCTCGGACAATTTTTCACGGATCAGACCGATCACAATCTCATCCGTGACCAACTGACCACGATCCATCACTTCGGCGACACGATTGCCCATCTCGGTGCCCGACGTCCGGGCCGCGCGAAGCATGTCGCCAGTCGAAAGCTGGACCAGCCCCCGTTCTTCTACCAGAATGCGCGCCTGCGTTCCCTTACCGGCACCCGGCGGCCCAAGCAGAATAATATTGATGGTCATGGCCCTGTCCCCTCAGCTAGCCTTTAAATCCGGTCTGCTCAGCGACGCGACGGTGCCCGGCGCGGCTTCGCACTCCCAGGTTTGCGTTTACCACGCAGTTGGGATTTCTCAATAAGACCTTCATATTGATGGGCCAGCATATGGCTTTGGATCTGATTGATTGTATCCATCGTCACCGACACCACGATCAGGACCGAGGTTCCCCCGAAATAGAACGGGATCGACCATTGATGGCGCAGGATCTCGGGTAACAGACAGACCGCCGTCAGATAGGCCGAACCAATGACCAGAACACGGTTCACGACGTAGTCCAGATACTCTTCGGTCCGTTTGCCCGGACGAATGCCTGGAATGAAGCCACCCTGATTTTTCAGGTTATCGGCCACATCGTCGGATTTGAAGGCGACGTTATGGGTATAGAAATAGGCAAAGAACACGATCATTGCCGCGAAGAATACCAAATACAGCGGCTGCCCCGGCCCGAAGTAAGCCAGCAGCACCGACATCACCGGCCCTGCATCGCCGCCCGAGAACGTCGCGATCGTCGTCGGCAACAACAACAGCGAGCTGGCGAAGATCGCCGGAATGACGCCCGCCGGGTTCACCTTGATCGGCAGATGCGACGACTGGCCGTCATAGACCTTCATGCCGACCTGACGGCGCGGGTATTGAATGCGGATCTTGCGCAGCGCACGCTCCATGAACACGACAAAGGTGATCACGACGACGACCATCAGGATCACGCCCAGCGTCAGCAAGGTCGAGCCACGGTTGGCGCCCTGTGCCAGAAACTGCGCGATATGCGTAGGAATTTCAGCGACGATACCGACAAAGATGATCAGCGAAATGCCGTTGCCAATGCCGCGCGCCGTGATCTGTTCACCCAGCCACATCAGGAACATGGTGCCGCCGACCAGCGTGATCACCACGGACGCCTGGAAGAACACGCCCGGATCATGGGCCAAACCCCCGGCTTCAAGGCTGCGTGCCAGACCGTAAGCCTGAAACAACGCCAGCGCGACCGTGCCGTAACGCGTGTATTGGTTGATCTTCTTGCGCCCTGCCTCTCCCTCTTTCTTGAGCTGCTCAAGCGAGGGAACCATGGAAGCCAGAAGCTGCACGATGATCGAGGCCGAGATATACGGCATGATGCCAAGCGCAAAGACACCCATCCGGCCAAGCGCACCACCGGTAAACATCGACAGGATGCCCCCGATGCCCGACTGGGCCTGATCCATGAAGTTGCGCAGTGCTGCACCGTCGATGCCGGGAACCGGGATATAGGTCCCCAGACGATAGATGATCAGCAGCCCGATCGTGAACAAGATACGCTGTTTAAGCTCGGTGGCCTTGCTGAATCCCTGCCAAGAGAAATTCGCGGCCATCTGTTCTGCGGCTGACGCCATATGTTTTCGTCCTGTGTCATGACAGCGCCGCCGGCCCGTTTCCGGGAACGGCGGCGCCAGGAAAACCTGTTCGCTATCTATGGGGCGCCATCGCCCCGTTCAACAGCTTATTCCGCCGCCGCTGCTTCCGCAGGCAGGGAAACCTTGCCGCCCAGCTTTTCGACAGCTTCGATGGCCGATTTCGACGCGCCGGTCACAGCAAAGCTTGCTTTCGCTTTCAGCTCGCCTTTGCCCAGCAGACGGATACCGTCCAGCTTGCGGCGGACCAGACCCGAAGCGACCAATGCGTCCTCGGTGATCTCGACCTTGCCATCCAGCTTGCCCGCATCGATGAAGCCCTGAACCTGGCCCAGGTTAACGACAGCAAAGGTTTTTGCGTTGGGCGCAGTAAAGCCGCGCTTGGGCAGGCGGCGATACAGCGGCATTTGGCCGCCTTCGTAACCGTTCAGCGCGACGCCCGAACGGGATTTTTGACCTTTGATACCACGGCCGGCAGTCTTGCCTTTGCCCGAGCCGGGACCACGTGCAACGCGCTTTTTCTTGCGATTCGCGCCTTCGTTGTCGCGGATTTCATGCAGTTTCATATCGCTTCTCCTTAGCCGGACGCGCCCTCGAAGCGATACAGGGCGGACACGGCACTTCTTGCTTGTTGAGTCGTGCTTTCGTGAAGCACCCGCGGCGTATAAACGGAAGTGTGTTGCGGTTCAAGTGTTGCAAGCGTCACCTTTTGGTCGCAGTCGAAATCCGGATGGTCTTCACAAGCGGATGTGAATTGTCTGCCGGCTGGCCGCAGGTATCACAGCCGCAATGCAATCCCGGATCCTTACCATGCGCACTTTCATTCTGTCCCTGCTTGCGACCCTTGGCATCGCGACCGCTGCAAATTCCGCAGAGCCAACCTTTTGCACCACGCGCATCAGCGGTCAGGATGTGCCAATGGCCTATGACAAAGATGAGGCGAGCCTGCAGGACAACTACAGCATGCGGGAGATCCTGTTCACCCGATGGGGACGTGACACCTGCCCCAGCTATGTCGTCCTACGCAGTCTGACGCCGGGTCTGACAGATGAGGAACGTGCCCCATTCTGCCTGCGCTATGACAAGGAAAGCGACTCGACGATCGGACATGATCTTGGGAAACGTGATTCTTATGGCCGTTGCGAACAGCCGTCGAAATCGGTGTGTCAGCGCGTGAACCAAACCAAGAATGCGGCAGTTGCGATGACCGGTGCGGCCGCGCGTGGAACAGTGCGCGGCCTGCGCGCCCTGCCCGATGGCTCTGGCGCGGTCATCATCAGCGGGTCCAGCAGCTATATTTCCAGTGCGCTGACCGCCATTGGCGGCGGTGCGAGCGCAGTCGCAGCCTCTCCGGTCTTGTTGACAGGTGCGGCGGTCAGCGTGGTGGCTGTTGGTGGCACGGTATATGCCTGCCGCGAAGGTTAGTCAGAATTCGACCCAGGTTCCGGCCTTCAACGCCGTCTCACCGGGACCAGAAACGGGTGTGATGACGCCAAGCTCCAGCTTGGTCAGCCCCTGCCAGTCATAGACCAGCGATGTTGCCAGTTTCGCCGAAAACGCGGCATCGCGCCTGTCTTCCAGTCGCAGTTGGTTGATGAACATCATCGAATCGGTGGGACGCAAGCCCAAGGTCGCCTCAATCTTGGTGGTAACCTCGGGCGTCAAGAAAACCGCTTCCGTCCGGGTCAGGTTCTCAACGTAAACTACAGTTTGCTGTTTACCCGCGACCTTGATCTTGGCTTCGACAGTCACCCAGCCACCGCCCGGAAATTTTTCAAACCCGCGCCCCCAAGCGATGCCCGCCTGCCCTGTCGGAAAAGCTTCCCCATTCCTCAGAAAGGCACCGAAACCGGTCGAATAGGTCAGACGGTTTGCCCCCTCACCACTATCCAGACGACGTTGCAACCAGATCATCACACTGGTTTCGCCGACATTGGTGTAGCCAAGTTCGAAGCCAAGCGTGTTCCGGGCAGTCAGTCCATATTCGCTATAAAGCCCGGTATAACTATTTCCCTCGCGGTCACTTTCCAGCGACAGAGACATAAAGACCTTTCCCTTGTCGCGCGGCCACGGCCCGGCACTGGCGGTCCCTGCAAACATGGCCGACAGCAGCACGAAGACCCAAAAGCATGATATTCTTTTCGAGTGCACCCCATTTCCTTTTCGCGGGCGGCCACGCCTCACCTTAATTGGAACCTGGTTAGCGAAAGGTTAACTTAGCAAAGGACGCGCTGAACGGGATGCGCGCCGCCAACCGGCATGGCAGCCTTCAGGCTGGACCATGGCAGCGGAGATTTCCATTTGACGGGGATCAGCGCCTGTTCCGATCATGCCCGCGCAGCTGGGAAAAGCCCGACAGCCGACATGTCAAAGAACGACACAGCTTGGTGAGGGTGAAACGCAAACGAAAAAGGCCGGGTTTCCCCGGCCCTCCTCTTATTTCTTTTCTTCGATGATCTGCACAAGATGCGGGATCTTGTTGACCATGCCGCGAACAGCCGGCGTATCTTCCAGCTCTCGCGTCCGGTTCATCTTGTTCAGGCCCAGACCTTTCAGCGTCTCACGCTGGATGGCGGGGCGGCGGATCGGGCTGCCGATCTGCTTTACAACGATAGTTGCCATATCCGTGTCTCCTTACGCTTCGACAGCGGCCTGAGCCGGCTTGTCTTGCTGAGGCAGGATGTCCGCAACCTTTTTGCCACGACGCTGAGCGACCGAGCGCGGGCTCGATTCCTTCTTCAGACCGTCCAGCGTTGCGCGGATCATGTTGTATGGGTTCTGCGAACCCAACGACTTCGACACAACGTCCTGCACGCCCAGCATTTCAAACACGGCGCGCATCGGACCACCGGCGATGATCCCGGTCCCGGGAACGGCGGTGCGCATGACGACGCGGCCGGCGCCATGACGGCCTTCCATGTCATGATGCAGGGTGCGACCATCGCGCAATGCAACGCGGATCATGTTGCGCTTGGCTTGCTCGGTCGCCTTGCGGATCGCCTCGGGCACTTCTTTCGCTTTGCCTTTGCCGAAGCCGACACGGCCACGCTGGTCACCGACAACCACCAAAGCGGCAAAGCCAAAGCGCTTACCACCTTTAACGGTTTTCGACACACGGTTGATCGCGACCAAACGATCGGCGAATTCCGGGGTTTCTTCGCGCTCTTCGCGACGGCCCCGACGGTTTTCACGTTCTGCCATAAGGCATTCCTTTATTCGATGGCGCACCAGGCACGCCGGTTAATCCAATCCAAGTGGGCCGCCGATAAATCGAGCGGCCCCCGGATCATCGGGATGGCGCGCCTGATCGCTCAGGACGCGCCACCCGCATTCATCAGAACTTCAGACCGCCTTCGCGGGCTGCGTCGGCCAATGCTTTGACCTTGCCGTGGAACAAGAAGCCACCGCGGTCGAAGACGACTTCTTCCACACCAGCTTTTTTTGCCCTCTCGGCAATCGCCGTGCCGATTTTGGCAGCGGCTTCGACATTGTTCTTGCCCACGACGCCAAAATCCTTCTCCAGCGTGCTGGCCGAAGCCAACGTCACGCCGTTCAGATCGTCGATGACCTGAACCGAGATGTTCTTGGACGAACGGTGGACCGACAGACGCGGACGACCATTGGCCATCGCACGCAGTTTGTTCCGAACGCGCAGACGGCGCTTCTGGAACAGCTTTTGCTTTTTCAGTGCCATTTCTCGCGCCCCTTACTTCTTCTTGCCTTCCTTGCGGAAAACATACTCGCCCTTGTAGCGAATCCCTTTGCCCTTGTAGGGCTCGGGACGACGCCACTCGCGGATGTTTGCAGCAACCTGACCAACAAGCTGTTGGTCGATGCCTTCCACAACGATTTCAGTCTGCTTCGGTGCGGTGATCGTCACGCCGTCCGGCGTTTCGAAGTTCACCTCGTGGCTGTAGCCCAGCGACAGTTTCAGGGTTTTGCCCTGCATCGCGGCGCGGTAACCCACGCCCTGGATTTCCAGCTCTTTCTTGAAGCCTTCCGAGACGCCCGTCGTCAGGTTCTCGACCATCGAGCGGGTCATACCCCACTGCTGACGAGCACGCTTCGACTGACCGCGCGGTTTGACGCTGACAGTGCCTTCTTCCAGCACCAGATCAACATCATCGGTCGCGGTGAAGCTGCGGGTGCCTTTCGGCCCCTTCACTTCAATCGTCTGGCCTTTGATTTCGGCCGTCACGCCCTTGGGCAGAGCGACCGGTTTTTTACCAATCCGAGACATCTGCTGCCCTCCTTAGAATACGGTGCAGAGGACTTCGCCGCCGACATTGGCACTGCGAGCCGCTGCATCCGACATGACGCCCTTGGGGGTCGACACGATCGAGACACCCAGACCCTGACGGACCTGCGGGATTTCCGTGGCACCGGCGTAAACGCGGCGACCCGGCTTCGAAACGCGCGACAGTTCCCGGATAACCGGGGCGCCATCGTGATACTTCAGGCCGATTTCCAGCTCATTATGGCCGGCATCGGTGGTCACTTCCTCGTAGCCGCGGATGTAACCTTCGTCTTTCAGCACGTCCAGAACCCAAGCGCGCAGCTTGGAGGCCGGGGTGCGAACGGTCGATTTGCCACGCATCTGCGCATTGCGGATACGGGTCAGCATATCGCCGAGAGGATCGTTCATGTTCATTTTCGCCCCCTTACCAGCTGGATTTGACCATGCCGGGGATCTGACCGTTCGAGCCGAGCTCGCGCAGCATGATCCGCGACAGTTTCAGTTTGCGGTAATACGCATGCGGACGACCGGTCAGTTGGCACCGGTTGTGCAAACGCGTTGCCGAAGAGTTGCGCGGCAGTTCAGCCAGCTTCAGCGAAGCCTTGAAGCGCTCTTCCATCGGACGGGACTGATCGTTGACAACTTCTTTCAAAGCCGCACGCTTTTCAGCATATTGTGCCACAAGACGTTCGCGCTTTTTCTCGCGCTCGATCATGGATTTTTTAGCCATATCTTCTTCCCTCCGCGATCAGCTGTTGAACGGCATGTTGAATGCCTTCAACAGTGCTTTCGCTTCCGCGTCGGTCTTCGCGTTGGTGCAGATGATGATGTCCATCCCCAGAACTTCGTCGACCTTGTCGAAGTTGATTTCCGGGAACACGATTTGCTCTTTCAAGCCCATGGCATAGTTGCCGCGACCGTCGAAAGAGCTGCCTTTGACGCCGCGGAAGTCGCGGACGCGGGGCAGCGCGATGTTGATCAGACGATCCAGGAATTCATACATCCGGTCGCCACGCAGGGTCACTTTCGCGCCCAGCGGCATTTCTTCGCGAACACGGAAGCCTGCGATCGAGTTTTTCGCCTTGGTGATGACAGCCTTTTGGCCGGCGATCAGCGACAGCTCTTCAGCGCCCTGTTTCACCTTCTTGGTGTCTTTCACGGCTTCGCCGATCCCCATGTTCAGAACGATCTTTTCCAGTTTCGGAATTTGCATGTCGTTCTTATAGCCGAACTCTTCTTTCAGAGCAGCGCGGATCGTTTCGCGATACTGCGCTTTCAGGCGCGGCGCATATTTCGTTTCGTCCAGCATCAGATCACATCTCCTGTGGTCTTGGCGAAACGAACCTTCTGGTCGCCTTCCGTGCGGAAGCCAACGCGGGTCGCTTTGCCGTTCTTGTCCATCAGAGCAAGGTTCGACAGGTCGATCGGCATTGCCTTTGGCATGCGGCCACCCTGCGAGGTTTGCGTCTGACGCTGGTGACGGATCGCGATATTTACACCATCAACGATCGCCTTGTTCTCTTTCGGGAACACAGCGGTGATTTCGCCCTGCTTGCCCTTGTCCTTGCCGGCAAGGACGACGACCTTGTCGCCTTTTTTCAGCTTGGCAGCCATTACAGCACCTCCGGAGCAAGCGAGATGATCTTCATGAAGTTCTTGGCGCGCAGCTCGCGAACGACCGGCCCGAAAATACGGGTACCGACCGGCTCGCCCTGGTTGTTCAGGATGACGGCGGCGTTGCGGTCGAAACGGATCGAGGTTCCGTCTTCGCGCTTAACTTCTTTGGCGGTGCGAACGACGACGGCCTTGCGGACGTCACCTTTCTTCACCCGGCCACGTGGGATGGCTTCCTTGACGGAAACGACAATGATGTCGCCCACCGACGCATAGCGACGGTGCGAACCACCCAGGACCTTGATGCACTGAACCCGGCGAGCGCCAGAGTTATCAGCAACATCCAGATTGGTCTGCATCTGGATCATTTGGTTTCTCCCGACCTTTGGGGACCGACCTTATTTCGGCCCCAGGGTTTCGATCATTTCTGATCTGTGATGATGGACTTATGCCGAAGCGGCTTCGTCCGTCAGGACAGTCCAGCGTTTCGTTTTCGAGATCGGAGCACATTCGACGATGCGAACAACGTCACCGATCTTGAACTGGTTATTCGCGTCATGTGCGCGATATTTCTTCGACGAGCGAACGGTCTTGTGCAGCAGCGGGTGCTTGAAGCGGCGTTCGACCAGAACAGTAACGGTTTGTTCGTTCTTATCGCTGGTCACGCGGCCTTGCAGGATGCGTTTAGGCATGGGCCGGTCTCCTTACTTCGACGCTGCGGCTTCCGCCGCTTTCTGATTCAGAATGGTCTGCACACGGGCAACGTCACGGCGAACCGAACGCATGCGTGCAGTGTTTTCCAACTGGCCGGTGGCCTGCTGGAAACGCAGGTTGAAAGCTTCTTTTTTCAGCGAGACAAGCTGATCTTTCAGCTGGTCAGGCGTCTTCGAACGCAGATCTTGCGCATCCATGGCGCTTCTTCCTTTCAACATCACCGGAGAGCCCCGGATAGTCCGGGCCACCCTGATTCCGGTGGAGTTTCGTGATGAAGGCTTGCCCATACAGCGGTCCGCGCGGTTTGGCAAGCGTTTCACGCAGCATCCGGCCCAAAAAACCGATGCATGTTTAGCCCCGCCCCCGATCGGGCAGTCGTGCGCGGCCTTGTCCTAGCTGTAAAGCGGTCGGGCGGCCTTGACGTGGCGCGATGCCATCTGGCGCGCCTGTTTTCCCCCGGGCACCATGCGCGCCGGCACGGGCAGATAGTCCTCCTCGGCCAGTTCGGGAAAGATTTCCAGAATTTCTTCCAGCGCCGCGCTGCCGACGGCCTTCAGCGCCTGCGGCCCCGGCAACATGCTTTCGGCCTCGACACCATTGGCGGTGACGATCTCGTGCTGAACGAACAGCAGGTGAAAATACTCGACCTCCTCGATATCATCCGCGACGGCGACACCGTCGATGCCGCATAGCTGTCTCGCGGCGACCAGCACCTCCTGCGCGTCGAACATCCGCTGCGCGATCTTTGAGCGCACCAGGATGCGGTGCTGCGGGCTGACGACCAGATCGGTCGCCGGCGCCCCCGCGCCGATCGCCCCGGCCACAATACGGATCGGGCGGAGCTTCGGATGTGCCGCCAGAACATCGGGCGCCAGCTTGCGTCGGCCGATCCAGCGGACCGGTTGATAGCCGTGATCGCGGGTCAGCACGAGATCGCCGGGGGTAATATCCTCGATGGCGCGCGGACCGTCCGCGGTCTCGATCATGGTGCCGCGCGCAAAGCAGACGACGCCGGTAATGTTCAGGTCGTCGATGTAACCGGTGCCGTTATTGACCCCGGTCCGACCGGCCCCGACGAAATCCCAGCCGGTCCTGTTGGCGGTGTTCCACTGGTTCGACGGAATGGTGGCATTCACCGTCCGTCCCATGAACGTCGCGGTCACGCCCCCGCTTGCGTTGACAGCCAGCGTCAGTTGCGAGGCCGCGCCCGATTCCAGCGTGGTCACGCCGGTCACGCTTCCGATGACGACGTTGTTCCAGCGGATTTCGATGGTGTCATTGATCGGACGAACCGACACCGTCAGCCCGGTCTGGACGCCATATTCCAACTGGGCATACCCAAGACCCCGGCTGTCGCTGCGCAGCGAGGTGGGATTGCCGAAACTGAAGGAAAACCCATCGACCTTGCCGTTGCCGACATCGCCAGAGCCCGCAGTGGAACTGCCGGCCGTGAAATCAAGCGTCATGGATGCCTGAAAACTGCTCAGCCCCTTCGCTTCCTCGTCGTTCAGCGCATTCGCGGTGATCCGGCCGCCAGAATATTCATTCGCCCCGGTCATGAAGACGAATTCGCGGTCCGCGTTCCCATCGGTGCCGGAATTGGCGATCCCCGGAGCGTTCTGCGTCTGAACAGTGGCCGTGCCGCCTTGTTGATTACCGTCAAAATTGTTCGAATATGTAAAGTTTCTAGCCATCGGTCCCGATCCCAAAAATGCTGTCGAGGCGGTCGTGATTTACCCATACCATGATTTCTATATCGGCTAAATTACGCCGAAGTAACGATTTGGTCATCTATTTTCTTTTACGTTTGGCTTCTGTTCGCAGGCAATCCCCAACCGTGGCAAATCTCTCGGCAAGGGGTCGCCAGGCTCAAACGCAAAAAGGCCCCGCCATATCGGGCGGGGCCTTTTCAGATGCAGTCTGCCTTGCGGCGCGGAATTACCAGTCTTCGCGCGCAACGATGCGGGTCAGAACTGGCAGTTTCTGTGCGCCAAGGCGCAGGGCCTCACGCGCGATCTCATCCGAGACGCCGTCGATTTCGAACATGATGCGGCCAGGGTGAACACGGGCTGCCCAGAAGTCGATCGAACCCTTACCTTTACCCATACGAACTTCGGTAGGTTTCGACGAAACTGGAACATCCGGGAAAATCCGGATCCAGACCCGGCCCTGACGTTTCATGTGACGGGTGATCGCACGACGCGCCGCTTCGATCTGACGGGCGGTCACACGCTCGGGCTCGATCGACTTCAGCGCGTAGGAACCAAAATTCAGATCGAAGCCGCCTTTGGCTTCACCGTGAATGCGGCCCTTGAACTGTTTGCGGAACTTCGTCCGTTTCGGTTGCAGCATAATTCCTTACTCCTTACCGAGCGTCGCGGCGCGGGCCACGAGGAGCCGGACCTTCTTGGGCTTCGGCAGCGCGGCGATCGCGGGCCTGAGGATCATGTTCCATGATCTCGCCTTTGAAAATCCACACCTTCACGCCGATGATCCCATAGGGGGTCGTGGCTTCGGCCAGCGCATAATCGATGTCGGCACGCAGGGTGTGCAGCGGCACACGGCCTTCGCGATACCATTCGGTGCGGGCGATTTCAGCGCCGCCAAGACGACCCGAAACGTTCACACGAATGCCCAGGGCGCCCATACGCATTGCGTTCTGAACCGAGCGCTTCATGGCGCGACGGAACGAAACACGACGCTCAAGCTGCTGCGCAATCGATTCAGCGACCAGAGCAGCATCGACTTCCGGCTTGCGGACTTCGACGATGTTCAGATTCACGTCGCTGCTGGTGAAGTTCGACAACTTCTTGCGCAGCACCTCGATATCGGCGCCTTTTTTGCCGATGATGACACCCGGACGTGCAGCGTGAATGGTCACACGGCACTTTTTGTGCGGACGCTCGATGATGACGCGGCTGATACCGGCCTGTTTGGCTTCTTTCTTAATGAAGTCCCGAATTTTCAGGTCTTCAAGCAGCAGATTGCCATAGTCCTTGTCGTCAGCATACCAGCGGCTGTCCCAGGTGCGGTTTACCTGCAGGCGCATGCCAATCGGATTGACCTTCTGACCCATTACGCTTGCTCCTCGACTTGACGAACCTTGATGGTGATTTCCGAGAACGGCTTCATGATTTTGCCGTAACGACCACGTGCCCGCGGACGGCCACGTTTCATCACCAGATTCTTACCGACCCAGGCTTCGGCGACGATCAGGTTATCGACGTCCAAACCGTGGTTGTTTTCAGCGTTGGCGATTGCCGACTGCAGACATTTTTTCACGTCGCCTGCGATCCGCTTGTGCGAGAAAGTCAGATCGGCCAAAGCCTTGTCCACTTTCTTGCCACGGATCAGCTGAGCCACCAGGTTCAGCTTTTGCGGCGAGGTGCGCAGCATTTTCGTCTTTGCGAACGCTTCGTTTTCCGCCACGCGGCGCGGATTCTGTTCCTTACCCATGACGATTACTTCCTCTTGGCTTTCTTGTCCGCCGCGTGACCGTAATAGGTCCGGGTGGGCGAATATTCACCGAATTTCTGGCCAATCATTTCCTCGGTCACATTGACCGGGATGTGCTTCTGGCCGTTGTAAACGCCAAAAGTCAGACCAACGAATTGCGGCAGAATGGTCGAACGGCGCGACCAGATCTTGATGACATCGGACTTACCCGAGTCACGGGCCTTTTCCGCTTTCTTGAGCACATAAGCGTCAACAAAGGGGCCCTTCCAAATAGAACGTGCCATGGGTTAGCGTCCCTTCTTCTTCGCATGACGCGAACGCAAGATATACTTGTCGGTCGCCTTGTTGCTGCGGGTCTTCTTACCCTTGGTGTCCTTACCCCAAGGCGTAACCGGCGTCCGGCCACCCGAAGTACGACCTTCACCACCACCATGCGGGTGGTCGATCGGGTTCATTGCGACACCGCGGACGCTTGGGCGGATGCCCTTGTGGCGGTTACGGCCAGCTTTACCCAGGTTCTGGTTCGAGTGGTCGGCGTTCGACACCGCACCGATCGTCGCCATGCACTCCTGACGCACCAGACGCAGTTCGCCCGAGGACAGGCGGATCTGCGCGTAGCCACCGTCACGACCGACGAACTGGGCATAGGTGCCTGCCGAACGAGCGATCTGGCCGCCCTTGCCGGGCTTCAGTTCGACGTTGTGAACGATGGTACCGATCGGCATGCCGCTGAAGGGCATGGCGTTACCGGGCTTCACGTCAACCTTGGCGCCGGCGACGACTGCATCACCAACGGCCAGGCGCTGCGGAGCCAGGATATAAGCCTGCTCGCCGTCTTCGTATTTGATCAGTGCGATGAACGCGGTCCGGTTGGGATCGTATTCGATCCGCTCGACCGTCGCGGCCACATCGAATTTGTTGCGCTTGAAATCGACGATGCGATACAGGCGCTTTGCCCCGCCGCCCTGGCGGCGCATGGTGATCCGTCCGGTGTTGTTCCGACCGCCCTTTTTGGTCAAACCCTCGGTGAGGGATTTGACCGGACGCCCTTTCCAAAGCTCCGAACGGTCGATCAGAACCAGCCCGCGCTGGCCAGGCGTCGTCGGTTTATACGACTTTAATGCCATCTTTCTGTCTTCCGTTGCTTTGGACCTGCCCCACGATATCGAAGCAAGGGTCCGTTTCCGTCAAAAGAGCTGCGGCCCCGGAGGTCCGGGGCCGCAGATTCGTGCCCTACTATCAAAGTCCGGTAGCGACGTCGATAGTGTTACCCTCAGCAAGGGTAACATAGGCTTTTTTCACATCGCTGCGGCGGCCAAGCTGGCCACGGAAGCGTTTGACCTTGCCTTTGGTGATGGTCGTATTGACGGCCATTACCTTTACACCGAACAAAGCCTCGACCGCTTCTTTGATCTGCGGCTTGGTTGCGTCCTTGGTCACCTGGAAAACAACGCCGTTGTTCTCCGAAGTCATGGTCGCTTTTTCGGTGATGATCGGCTTGACGATCACGTCGTAATGTTCAGCTTTCGCGCTCATTTCAGGCGAGCCTCCAGAGCTTCGACACCCGAACGCGTGATGACAAGCGTATCGCGCTTCAGAATGTCATAAACGTTGGCACCCATCGACGGCAGGATATCCACGCCTTCGAGGTTGCGCGCTGCGCGGGCAAAGCCCTCGTTGACTGCGGCGCCATCGATGACCAGAACGCGCTTCCAACCATTTTCCTTGACTGCTTTTGCAACAGCCGAGGTTTTGGCGTCGGACAGGTTCAGATCCTCGATCACCACCAACTCACCAGCGGTAGCTTTGGCCGACAGGGCATGCTTCAGGCCCAGTGCGCGCACTTTCTTCGGCAGATCGAAGGCGTGCGAACGCGGGGTCGGGCCTTTGTAGACACCACCATGACGGAAGATCGGCGCTTTCTTGGAACCGTGACGAGCGCCGCCGGTGCCTTTCTGGCGATAGATCTTTTTCGTCGAGTAGCTGACGTCCGACTTGCCCAGAACCGAGTGGGTCCCTTGCTGAGCCTTGGCGCGCTGCCAGCGAACAACGCGCTGCAGGATGTCGCCGCGCGGCTCCAGCCCGAAGATCTCGTCGTTCAGCTCGATCGAACCGGCTTTACCGGAGTCCAGCTTGATCACATCGAGTTTCATTCTTTATCTCCTTCGGGCGCAGCGTTGTCGCCTTCAGCAGCATCACCGTCAGCCGACTTGTCGGCAGCGATCGAAGCTTCGGCTTCGGCCAGCGCAGCAGCTTCCTGCTCGGCGGCCAGACGCGCGGCTTCCTCGCGTGCTGCTTCTTCTTCGGCAGCAGCGGCGGCAGCAGCTTCCTCGGCCAGACGCTTGGCTTCGGCAGCGGCCGAACGCAATGCGGCGGGATAGATCACGTTTTCAGGCGTCGCTTTTTTCACGGCATCCTTGACGGTGACCCAGCCACCTTTCGAACCCGGAACCGAGCCTTTGACCATGATCAGGCCACGATCGGCATCGGTGCGAACGACTTGCAGGTTCTGGGTGGTGACGCGAACGGCACCAAGATGGCCAGCCATCTTCTTGCCCTTGAACACCTTGCCCGGATCCTGACACTGACCAGTCGAACCATGCGAACGGTGGCTGATCGACACACCGTGCGAGGCGCGCAGACCACCAAAGTTGTGGCGCTTCATCGCACCAGCGAAACCTTTACCGATCGAGGTTCCGGCGATGTCGACGAACTGACCAGCGAAGTAGTGGTCGGCCGTGATTTCTTCACCAACCTTGATCAGGTTTTCCTCGGCAACGCGGAATTCCGCGATCTTGCGCTTGGGCGCGACCGAGGCTTTGGCAAAGTGACCACGCATCGCGGCGGTCGTGCGCTTTGCCTTGGCTTCACCAGCACCCAGCTGAACTGCGGTGTAGCCATCGCGGTCATTGGTGCGCTGATCGACAACCTGCAGGTTGTCCAGTTGCAGGACGGTCACCGGAACCTGACGACCATCCTCAAGGAACAGCCGGGTCATGCCCAGTTTCTTGGCGATAATACCAGTACGCAGCATCTTCGCCTCCTTACACTTTGATCTCGACATCCACGCCAGCGGCGAGGTCGAGCTTCATCAGCGCGTCAACGGTCTGGGGGGTCGGATCAACAATGTCCAGCAAACGCTTGTGCGTGCGGATTTCCCACTGATCGCGCGACTTCTTGTCGATGTGCGGACCACGGAGAACGGTGAATTTTTCGATCTTGTTCGGCAGCGGAATCGGGCCACGAACGGTCGCACCGGTGCGCTTGGCAGTGTTCAGGATTTCCTGGGTGCTGGCATCCAGCACGCGGTAATCGAACGCCTTGAGCCGGATACGAATGGTCTGACTTTGCATAGTCAATCCCTCTCACGGGGAGTTTCAGTTGAGAGGCTGACCACGCACCACGCGCTGCCAGCGTCGAACCGCAATAAAAACTGCGAAGCCGCCCGATACTGGGCGGCCCCGGCATAGGCAAGCGAATCCTTGTTCACAAATGCGGATTCGGCTGCGATGCGCGCGTATAACGTCAGTAAGTGCTTACTGTCAACGCCTATCCTGCGGTTCCTTCGCCGCAAAGGTCTAGCTGGCGTTGTATTCGTTGCCCTCGCTTTCGCGGCCTGCCGCGCGTCCACAGGGCAAGCAAACGACAATTTTGGGGACGGCAATCCAATCAGAGATTTTGGGCAATCTCTGCGCGGCCCTGCCCCGTGCAGTTTTGCTGGGTTCATGCGGACAAAGCCAGCCTCTGTTGCAACGCAAAAGCCCGCCCCTTTCGGGACGGGCTTTCCATCATGATCTCCTGGCCCGGGGGCCGTCAGATCACTTGATGATTTTCGACACCACGCCGGCGCCGACGGTGCGGCCGCCTTCGCGGATCGCGAAGCGCAGCTTTTCTTCCATCGCGATCGGGGCGATCAGCTCGACCTCGAACTTCAGGTTGTCGCCCGGCATCACCATTTCCGTGCCTTCCGGCAGCTTCACCGTCCCGGTCACGTCCGTCGTGCGGAAGTAGAACTGCGGGCGGTAATTCGCGAAGAACGGGGTGTGGCGGCCGCCTTCTTCCTTGGTCAGGATGTAGGCTTCGGCTTCGAAGGTGGTGTGCGGGGTCACCGATTTCGGCTTCACCAGAACCTGGCCACGCTCGACGCCGTCACGGTCGATGCCGCGCAGCAGGACGCCCACGTTGTCGCCAGCCT
>NZ_JACOQL010000004.1 GCF_014490725.1 Paracoccus amoyensis | reverse complement strand
TCGCTTGCGCTAGAGAGCCGATATGCAAGACCTTGGTCGAATACGACCAAACCGCCCGCATATCCCTTCATTCATCATCAATGTCAAAAAGCAGAGGAAACAAAATCACGGATGCGGCGCCTTTCTATCGACGCCCGCCCGGTCAGTCATTCCCAAATTGTCTTCCGAACATCCCCAGCGCATCAGCACCGCTTCCGTCCGTCCCTTCCAGCGTTCCCGCCTTCGGTGAAGCGGTATTTAGGCCCCCGAACCCAGAGCCGCAAGAGCAAATTTCGAAGAAAAACGATAATTGTTTTAACGCATTGAAATTACGCCTATATTTTAAGTGAAAATTCATCGCTCCCGCTTAGGGCAGCGACGACGGTTCGGTTTCAATCAGAATCAAAGCATGAAATCGCGTCAGATTCGTGACAAAAATCCCCAAGAAGGCCTCTGAATCGCTCTGAAAGGGGATGAATCAGAGGAAACGCGCTCCCGACTCGGCGGCAGAATCGGCGAATCCCAGGGCAAAGCCAGCAGCACGACGCCCGGAACCAGATCGACGTGATCCTCTCCCACCGAAGTGGTCCGCCGTCATGTTTAGGAAGCCGTCATGTTTAGGAAACGGAGGATCGCGAATGGCCGCCAAGCGACCGAAGCCGGAGGAGATCGTCTCGAAGTTGCGGCAGGTTGAGGTTCTGATGGGGCAAGATCTGTCCCGTCTGGACGCGATCGGCGTTTCGGTGTCGTCGAACACACTTGTTACCGCAGGCGGAAGCAGTGAGCCGTTGAAGGCGCCACTTGTCCGCGCTCAACGGCGAACGTGGGGTGGGCGTTGCCAAGCGTCGGGCTTGCCACGTGCTTCGCCAGCATCGTTCGACGCAACGCAAATTGCCGCAAGGGCGCGCGGACATGATCAAGCTGGCCCGGCAATATGGCGCTGCGGCGACCGCCGGATTGCAGCTCTGTTGCGAGGTCGACGCATGCCGTCGACGGCTGGCAGGTGAACGACAAACGCGTCGAGCGTTCTCCTCTTTGTGCGCCGATCAACGGGATTCCCAAGACCACACAAGGAAGACCTGATCGCCTCGCTACCAGGATGGTCTTGGCCAGCTTTTCCGAGCAAGAAAAAGAGAAATCCGGCATGGCATATGCCGTCCGGGCAGTGGCGCATAAAAAAAAAACGCGCCCCAGAGGGCGCGTTTCCATGACTGTATTCGCGAAAACCAGATCAGCGTTTCGAGAACTGGAACGAACGGCGGGCTTTGGCCTTGCCGTATTTCTTACGTTCAACGACGCGCGAATCGCGGGTCAGGAAGCCAGCGGCTTTCAGTGCAGCGCGCAGCGAAGGCTCGTGCAGTTGCAGCGCCTGGCTGATGCCGTGCTTTACAGCACCGGCCTGACCGGACAGACCGCCGCCTTTAACGGTCGCCTGCACGTCATACTGACCGACAACGCCGGCAACTTCGAACGGCTGGCGCAGGATCATCTGCAGCACAGGGCGGGCGAAGTATTCGTTGATGTCCTTGCCATTGACGGTGACCTTGCCCGAACCCGGTTTGACCCAAACGCGGGCGACCGCGTCTTTACGCTTGCCGGTTGCATAAGCACGGCCCTGATCATCGCGCTGCGGTTCACGTGCGACTTCTGTCGCAACAGCGGCAGCCGAGGTGCCCGAAACGGCCGACTTCAGATCGTCGAGGGTTTTGATATCTTCAGCCATAATCACGCGCTCCGGGTGTTTTTGACGTTCAGGACCTTGACGTCCAGAACTTCGGGCTGCTGTGCTTCATGCGGATGTTCAGCACCGGCATAGACGCGCAGATTGGTCATCTGCTGCTTGCCCAGCTTGTTGCGGCTGATCATGCGCTCAACAGCTTTGAAAACGACGCGCTCGGGGTGTGCGCCTTCCAGGATCTGACGCGCGGTGCGGTGCTTGATGCCGCCCGGGTGGCCAGTGTGCCAGTAGTATTTCTTGTCATCGCGCTTGTTGCCGGTCATCTGCACCTTGTCGGCGTTGATGATGATGACGTTGTCGCCCATGTCCATGTGGGGGGTGAACGTCGGCTTGTGCTTGCCGCGCAGGCGATTGGCGACGATCGTAGCAAGACGGCCCAGAACAACGCCCTCGGCGTCGATCAGGATCCACTTCTTCTCGATCTCCGCCGGTTTCGCGGTATAGGTTTTCATCTGTCGTCCCTTCAGGGTCGTGTTGAATTCGAGATGGCGGTATATCAAAGATTGCCGCGCATAAATCAAGTGCGTCACACTCAATTTATTCATTCAATATCAATGAGTTGTAAATTAGGTATATAAATACCTTATTTCAAGGCGCTGAAAACCCGGCGTTCTGGCGGAATCGAGTAGGTCATGGAGCAGCGGGCAACAGGGTCATCGCTGCCCTCGGAATAGATCAGCGCATCCGCCACAGCCAGACTGCGCCCCAGTTTCAGCAGCCTGCAAACCGCCAGCAGATCCTTGCCCGCAGCAGGTTTGCGCAGAAAGTCGATTGAAGCATTCGTCGTGACTGTCAGCGCCACAGGCCCGATCCGCGACAGAACCGCGCAATAGACCGAGACATCGGCCAGTGCGAACATGGAAGGTCCGCTGACGGTTCCACCCGGCCGCAAATGGCCTTCATTGACAAGAAGTCGCGCGGTGATTCCATCGGCATCGGCACGTTCGACCCGGAACTGACCGTCAATCTGCGGGAAATCCCGTGCCAGAAACGCGTTCAACGCCTCGACATCCATCACGACTTCCATACTTCCCCCGTCCTCTTTTGCGGCCTAGGCTTTCCGTAATCAGAGGAGGAATCAAGATGGAACCGTTGATTTTGCGTCAGGATCAAGGACATGTCGCGCGACTGGTCCTGAACAGCCCGGCAAATTACAACGCCCTGTCTCTGGAAATGATCGATGCGCTTACGGCTGCATTTCAGAAAATCGCAGGCGATGACCATATCCACGCCGTTATTCTTGCCGCCAATGGCAAGGCATTCTCGGCTGGACACGATTTGCGGCAAATGCAATCGGGGCGCGCGGATGCGGATGGCGGCCGCGCAAAGTTCGAAGATCTGTTTGGCCGCTGCGCGCAGATGATGCAGATGATCCCGGCCCTGCCCCAGCCGGTGATCGCCGAAGTTCAGGGAATCGCCACCGCGGCCGGTTGCCAGCTTGTCGCCTCTTGTGATCTGGCGGTCGCGTCCGAGGGGCTGCGTTTTGGCGTCAATGGCGTCAATATCGGGTTGTTCTGTTCAACGCCCATGGTCGCACTTAGCCGTGCCATCCCGACGAAGGCCGCGTTCGAGATGCTGACGACCGGCGATTTCATCCTGTCCGATCGCGCACTGCAACTTGGCCTGCTGAACCGCGTTGTTCCTGCCAATCAACTATCCGCAGCGACGATGGCATTGGCCCAGCAAATCGCCTCGAAATTACCGGCCGCCGTGCGGATGGGCAAACGCGCATTCTACGAACAGCTAAATCAGGGACTGGGCCCGGCCTATCAGACCGGCGGGGCCGCAATCTGCGAAAACATCATGCTACCCGATACCGATGAGGGCATCGCTGCATTTCTGGAAAAGCGCCCGCCAAGCTGGGCTGATCGCTAGGGCTTCAGCGCCTCGACCAATGCGGTGAAATGTTCGCCGCGTTTTTCAAAGTTCGGATATTGGTCAAAGCTGGCGGCGGCAGGCGCCAACAGAACGGTGTCACCGGGCTTTGCCTGTGCATGTGCGCGTGCGACAGCGGCTTCCATCGTGTCGACGACCTCATGTGGGGTCTGCCCGACTTCCAGCGCGAAATCGCGGGCCGAATGACCGATCAGATATGCTTTGGTGACGCGTTCCAGATAGGGGGTCAGCGCAGTGATGCCGCCCTCTTTACCCAAACCACCGGCGATCCAGTGGATTTTATCAAACGCCTGAAGCGCCTTGGCCGCCGAATCCACGTTCGTCGCCTTTGAATCGTTCACATAACGGACACCATCAATTTCAGCGATGGTCTGGCTGCGATGCGGCAGTCCTGAGAAGCTGGCAAAGGCAGCCTCGATCTCGCGTGGGGCAATGCCAACCGCGCGACAGGCAGCGTAAGCCGCACAGGCATTCTGGTGATTATGCGCGCCGGGCAGCCCGGTGATCTGTCGCAGATCAATCGAGCCCGCCTGCCGACCTTTGCGATATTCGGCCAAAAACCCCTTCCGCGCGAAAACCGACCAAGCGGCGCGGTCCAGCTTTTTGCCCGAGGAAATGCGGATCACGCGGTCATCCGCCGGTCCCATGGAAAGCTGGTCAGCCAGATAAAGACCTTCGTTTTCATCCACGCCAACGACCGCACGGTCTGGCCCCCCTTCGGCGAACAGACGGCGTTTGGCCGCGAAATAACCGCCAAGCCCCGCGTGCCGGTCCATGTGGTCAGGCGTCAGGTTGGTAAAGACGGCAATATCCGGTGTCAGCGCACGGGCAAGATCGGTCTGATAACTGGACAGCTCCAGCACCACGAACTCACCATCAATGGCAGGTTCCAGCGACAGAACTCCAGTGCCGATATTGCCGCCCATCTGTGTCGGGCGACCGCATTCTTTCAGGATATGGTGGATCAGCGCGGTCGTGGTCGATTTCCCGTTCGAGCCGGTGACAGCGATTACCCGCGGCACCCGGTCGAACCCGTCCCAGTCCGTGGTCGCATAGCTGCGAAAGAACAGGCCGATGTCGTTGTCGACCGGAATCGACAGCTCATAAGCTTTGGCGATAACCGGATGCGGCTTTGGATAAAGATGCGGGATGCCGGGGCTGGCAATCAACGCGGTCACCCCCTGCCACGCATCATCGCGGGTCAGATCAACGATTGTCAGGCCGTCGGCTTCGGCCTGCTCGCGGGTATCCTGCCCGTCATCCCAAGCGATGACATTCGCCCCGCCTGCCGCCAGCGCCGCTGCGGTTGCTTTGCCCGAACGACCAAGGCCGAGCACGGCGATGGTCTGATTTTCGACACCTTGGACGGGGATCATGGATCGTGCTCTCCGATTAATCATGCTGGCAATCATGCCGGTAATCATGCTGGGGGCTGTCTACCCGTCGCTGGCTGGTTCTTGAACCCGTGGCGCACCAGCCTGCACACCCCAGGATATTTCAGCCAAGATGAAACGGCGCGCAAGGTGATCCTTGCGCGGCCGAGACGATGGATCAGCGCAATTTCAACGTGGCCAGACCGATCAACGCCAGAATAAGCGCGATAATCCAGAAGCGAATGACGATCTGCGCCTCTCCCCAGCCTTTTTTCTCAAAATGGTGGTGGATCGGAGCCATCAGGAATACCCGTTTTCCGGTGCGCTTGAAGTAAAGCACCTGAATGATAACCGACAAGGCTTCGACCACGAACAAACCGCCGACAATTGCCAGGACGATTTCATGCTTGGTCACTACTGCAATCGCCCCAAGCGCACCACCAAGGGCCAGTGACCCGGTATCGCCCATGAAGACGGCTGCGGGCGGAGCGTTATACCACAGAAAGCCCAGGCCGCCGCCGGTCAGGGCGGACACGAAGATCAGAATTTCGCCCGAGCCGGGGACATGGTGAACACCCAGATATTCGGAAAAGTCGACACGGCCCACTGTATAGGCGATGATGCCCAGCGTCCCGGCAGCAATCATCACTGGCATGATCGCCAGCCCGTCCAGACCATCGGTCAGGTTGACGGCATTGGCCGCGCCGACGATGACCAGCATCCCGAAGGGAACGAAAAAGAAGCCCAGGTTGATCAGCATATCCTTGAACACCGGCAGCGCCAGCTGCCCCGTCAAATCCGCCGGATGCAAATACATTGCCCAAGCCGAGGCCAGAAATGCCAGTGCCAGTCCAAGGCCCATCCGCACCCGGCCCGACACACCCTTGGTGTTGTTCTTGCTGACCTTGGCATAGTCATCGGCAAAGCCGATGGCGGCGTAGCCAGCCGTCACCATCAGCACAATCCAGACATAGCCGTTATCCAGCCGCGCCCAAAGCAGGGTCGACACGAACAGCGCCGACAGGATCAGGATACCGCCCATCGTTGGCGTGCCCGCCTTGGCGAAATGCGATTCCGGGCCGTCGTCGCGGATCGGCTGTCCCTTTTTCTGCACGCGGCGCAGGTAGTTGATCAGCGGCTTGCCGAACAGGAAGCCAAAGATCAGCGCGGTAAAAAACGCAGCCCCTGCCCGGAAGGTGATATACCGAAACAGGTTGAAGAGATCGCCCCCTTCAGAAAGGCTGCTTAGCCAATACAGCATTCGTCGTCCCCTCGTTTCAAGGCGTGGGCGTCTGCACCGATTTGCGCAGAGCGTCAACCACGGCCGAAACCTTCGAGGATTTCGACCCTTTCACCAGCACGATATCGCCGGCCTTTACCAATTCCTGAACTTTTGCAGCCAGTTCCGTCGCGCTGCTGGCCCAGATGCCACGCTTGTCCTGCGGCAGCGCATCATGCAGATAGCGCATCAGCGGCCCGGCGCTATGGACCAGGTCAATCGAGGCCATCGCAGGATCGGTGACGACATCGCGATGCATCTGCACCTCATCCGCGCCCAGTTCCAGCATATCGCCCAGGATCGCAACGCGACGGCCGCCCTGCAATCCCGCCAAGGTCGCCAGTCCAGCGGCCAACGATGCGGGATTTGCGTTGAAGGCATCGTCGATCAGTTGGATATCACCCAGTTTTTCAATCGCACCCCGGCCCTTTGGGGGACGCCAGTCACCGATATGTTTGCCAGCCTGTTTCAGATCGGCCCCCGCAGCGGACAGCGCCGCCAGAACGCCCACCGCGTTCAGCGCAAAGTGCGTGCCGGTCGTTTGCAACGTAAAATCAACGGTCTCGCCAGTGATACGCGAACGGCATTTCAACGCGCCGTCTTCGGCTTTGCTTTGCACCAGTTTGGCCATGCCATGCTGACCGAAGCCAATGACCACAGCCCCTGCAGCATCGGCGCAATCGCGCAGGATTGGCGTCACCTGCAATTCTTCGGGGATGATCGCGGTGCCAATCGGCTCTAACCCTTCGAAAATCGCGCCTTTTTCGCGGGCGATCCCGTCAAGAGAGCCGAAGGCCTCCATATGCGCGGGCGCAATTGTCGTGATCATGGCGACATGTGGTCGGGCCATGCGCGACAGCGGGGCAATTTCGCCCGGATGGCTCATCCCGATCTCGATAATCGCAAAATCCGTGTCCTGCGGCATCCGCGCCAGTGTCAGCGGCACGCCCCAATGGTTGTTATAGCTGGCTTCGGCTGCGTGGATCTGTCCCTGCCCCGTCAACGCGGCCCGCGCCATTTCCTTGGTCGAGGTTTTGCCCACCGACCCGGTAATCGCAATTACCTTGCCCGACATGCGCTTGCGTCCGGCCCGGCCAAGCGCCTCCAGCGCGGGCAAGACATTGTCCACGATGAGTAGCGGTGCATCCTGTGATACACCTTCGGGAACATGACTGACCAAGGCAGCGCCCGCGCCTTTTTGCAGCGCCTGCGTCACGAAATCATGCCCGTCGCGGATATCTTTCAGCGCAACGAACAGATCGCCCGGCTGAATCGTCCGGGTGTCGATCGAGATGCCCGTGATCGCCCAGTCACCAACGGCGCGACCGCCCGTGGCTTCGGCGGCGTCTGCGGCTGTCCACAAGCTCATATCTTACCATCCAGTGCGGCAACGGCCACCGAGGCCTGTTCGGCATCGTCAAAGGGGTAAACATCCTGACCGACGATCTGGCCGGTCTCATGCCCCTTGCCCGCGATCAAAAGCGCATCGCCCGGCTGCAAGGCATCGACGCCGCGCAGAATCGCCTCGGCCCGATCGGCAACTTCGATAGCATCCGGCCCTGCGCCTGCAAGAACGGCCGCGCGGATCGAGGCCGGGTCTTCGGTGCGGGGATTATCGTCCGTGACGATCACGACATCCGCATGTTCGCGTGCGGCATCACCCATCAACGGACGCTTGCCCGCGTCGCGATCACCGCCGGCACCGATGACCGCAACGATGCGTCCCATCACATGCGGACGCAAGGATTGCAGCGCGGCGATGACCGCACCGGGCTTATGGGCGTAATCCACGAATACAGCAGCCCCGTTTTCACGCTGCGCCACAAGCTGCATCCGGCCGCGAACAGTTTGCAATTCGGGCAGAGTCTGGATGATGGCTTCGGCTGAATCACCGGCGGCCAGTGCAAGGCCCATCGCCAGCAGCACGTTTTCTGCCTGAAAACCGCCAATCAGCCCCAAACGGATCAAATAGGGCTGCCCCATCACGGCGAACCGCAGATCCTGCCCGGTTGCGTCATATCGTTGGCCCAGAATGCGCAGCATGGCGTTTTCATTTTGCCCGACCGTGGTGATCGCAAGACCGCGATCATTGGCAATATCGGCCATCTGGCGACCGCGATCACTGTCGGTATTGATGACGGCTGACGCGCCCTCTTCCAGTATATGATTGAAGAGCAGGGCCTTGGCCGCGAAATATTCATCGAAATTCGCGTGATAATCCAGGTGATCCTGACTGAAGTTGGTAAACGCCGCAGCTTCGACCTGAACGCCATCCAACCGTCGCTGATCCAGCCCGTGGCTTGACGCCTCCATCGCGGCATATTCAACGCCTTCGTCAGCCGCCTGCGACAGAATGCGGTGCAATGTCAGCGGATCGGGCGTGGTATGGGCCAGCTTGGCTTGAAAATCACCCTGCACGCCCATCGTGCCCACGCTGATCGCCTTATGTCCCAACATCTGCCAGATCTGGCGGGTGAAATTCGCGACGCTGGTTTTGCCGGAAGTGCCGGTGATGGCAACGACATGTTCAGGCTGGCGTTCAAACCACAGTGCTGCGGCCCCAGCCAGAGCGGCGCGCGGGTCTTCGGCGATGACAAGTGCGCCGTCCCAACCGGCCAAAGCCTCTGCCGCTTGTTCAGCCCCGGCCCGATCCGTCAGAACAGCACCCGCCTCCATCCGCAGGGCATAGGGAATAAACTCTGCGCCATGCATTGTGGAACCCGGCAAGGCCGCAAACAGATGGCCGGGCTTGATCGTCCGACTATCAAGCGACAGGCCCGTTATCGTGGGATCGCGGCCATCTTTTGCGCGAAGACCCAACTGCGACAGTGTTTTCGTGCCCGACGTCAATGTATCACCCGTTACTGATTTGCGACGATCTTTATCTCATCGCCGGGTAGGGGTTCAACACGCGGCTCGAAACGGGCGTCGAATGTTGGCAGGTTTTCGTCTGTCTTCGGCTCCAGCCCGATCAGCGGGGCAAGGCGGCGGACCAATTGCCCTGCAACGGGCACGGCAGTCATGCCCGCAGTCCGGCTTTCGCCCCCGCCAGCATTGCGGACCCTTGGCTCATCCAGCGTCACGATCAGGACATATTCCGGATCGCTGGCCGGAAAGACCGAGGCAAATGTCGCGACGTTGCGGTCCTTGTAATAACCACCATTCGGGCGCGGCTTGTCGGCTGTGCCGGTTTTACCCGCCAGTTCAAATCCGGCGACTTCCGCCTGCCGGGCGGTGCCACGCACCACGACCTGACGCAGCATGCTGATCGACAGCTCTGCCGCGCGGGGGGACAACACCTGCTCGCCCTCGGGGCGGGTGCGGCGATGGATCAGGGTCGGGCGAACCCGGCGGCCATCATTGGCAATGGTGGCATAGGCGGCCGCCAGATGCAGTGGACTTGCCGCCAGGCCGTGACCGAACGAAACCGTCGCCGCCGTCACAGCAGGCCAACGCGTCGGAACCAAAGGCTTACCGGTCGGGGCTTCGACCATCTCGATCGGGGTCGGATCAAACAGGCCCAGCTTTTGCAGGAAGTCCTTCTGACGTTCGACCCCAACCATCTGTGCGATCCGCACGGTGCCGACGTTGGACGACTTGACCAGAATATCGGTCACAGACATCTGCGCACCGTAATTGTGGAAATCGTTGATGCGGTATTTGCCAATCCGCATCGGGGTTTGCGTATTGATCCCAGAGTTGGGGTTGACGATGCCCAGATCCAGTGCCTGCGCGACCGGGAACAGCTTGAAGGTCGACCCAAGTTCATACTGCCCTTGCACTGCGCGGTTGAACAGCGGACTATCGGAAGGGTCCCCCTGCAACAACGGGCGGGGGCGATCATTGGGATCGAAGTCAGGCAGGCTGGCCATTGCCACGATCTCACCCGTCTTCACCTCCATCAGGATGGCCGCTGCGCCCTTGGCGCTCATGATCTCCATGGCCGAAGCCAGCACTTCTTCCATCGCCGATTGAACACTCAGGTCAATGGACAATTGCAGCGGTGCACCGTTGTTCGCGGGATCGCGCAGCCAGCCGTCGAACGCTTTTTCGACGCCTGCGACGCCCAGAACCTCGGCGCTGCTGACACCTTCATTGCCAAAGCCCGAACCGCCAAGAATATGGCTGGCGACGTGGCCATTGGGATAGACACGCATCTCACGCGGCCCAAACAGCAGGCCCGGCTCGCCCAGATCATGGACGGCCTGCATCTGTTCGGGACTCATCTTGCGTTTGATCCACATGAACTTCCGGTCGCTGGTGAAGTCCCGCGTCAGGCGTTCCAGATCAAGATCCGGGAAAATCCGGGCCAATCCCTGTGCGGAACCAACCGGATCAACCATCTGATGCGGATGGGCATAAAGCGAATGCGTTAACAGGTTCGTCGCCAGCACGCGGCCGTTCCGGTCCGTGATGTCTGACCGCTGCGAAATGATCTGCGCCGACAGAACTTGCGCCTGTGGTTCGGTCGGCTCGCTTGAGGCCAGTGCGCCCATGCGAAGGCCCACCGTTCCGAACGCCAGAACGAAACAGCTTGCCATCAGCACCAATCGCCCCTCGGCCCGCCGCCGCGCCTTGTCCTGAATCGCGTCATGCCGCAGGCGGCGGTTCTCGGCCTCGATCTCATCGGGGTTCTCCCCGCGTTCACGGGCCCGCAAGATCCGGGCAAGAGGTCGAAGTGGAGTGCGGATCATGGCATTACTCCTCGGGGGCGACATTTGCGCCCTCTTCATCTGGTTCTGGTGGCGCTGGCGGTTTCGGATAGTCGATATTCCCCAGATCGATCACCTGCCCCGATTCCTGCGGTATCAGTTGCAGACGATCGAAATTCAGGTTGACCAGTTCCCGCAGGCGCTCGGGACGGTTCAGATAGGCCCATTCGGCACGCAGCACGCCAAGGTCCTCGCGCAGGCCTGCAATCTCGCGCTGCAACTGGGACATTTCTCCCATGGCGGTCTGCGTGCGATAGTTTTCGCGGTAAGCCCAGAAAGCCAACCCCATGACGATCAGAACGCAGGCCAAGTATGTCAGCGAACGCATCAGGCACCCCCCTTTCCGGGCAGACGCGGCATGGCCAACGCGCCGACGTCTACGGAACCGGCGGGCGCATTCGTGCGGATCGCGACGCGCAGCAGTGCCGAACGGGCACGTGGATTCACGTCCATTTCGTCTGCATCTGGCCCGATGGCGCGACGGAACGGCAGGGTGAATGCCGCCGGGGTTGTATCCTGCACTGGCGCATAACGGCTGCCCCCGCCCGAGGTGTTCGAACGTGCCTGCATGAACCGCTTTACAATGCGGTCCTCAAGGGAATGAAAGCTGACGACGGCCAGCTTGCCGCCCGGCTTCAACGCGCGTTCGGCAGCCGACAAACCATCGACCAACTGGCGGAATTCATCATTCACCCAAATCCTGACCGCCTGAAAGCTGCGCGTTGCCGGATGGCTTTGCCCCGGCTTGGGGCGCGGCAGGCAGGCGGCGACAACTTCGGCCAATTGTGACGTGCGTGTCAGCGGGCGTGCCGCAACAATGGCGCGGGCAATTCGGCGCGACGCGCGTTCTTCACCGTAGTGATACAGAACATCGGCGATCACAGCCTCATCCGCCGTGTTCAGCAGATCTGCCGCTGACGGGCCATCCTGCTGCATGCGCATATCCAGCGGGCCGTCGCGCAAGAAGGAAAAGCCGCGTTCGGCCAGATCCAGCTGCATGGAGCTGACCCCCAGATCCAGAACGACGCCGTCCAGCGGCTCGCCCGCCAAGGCGTCAAGTTCGGAAAACGTGCCTTCAACCAGCCGCAACCGGTCGCCATATTCTCCGGCCCAGTCTTTCGCCATCTGGAACACCAGTGGATCACGGTCCACGCCGATCACCCGCGCGGCGCCCGCCTCAAGCAAACCGCGGGCATAGCCGCCAGCACCGAACGTGCCGTCCAGCCAGACGCCGGAAACAGGTTCAACCGCCCTGAGAAGCGGCTTCAGCAGGACTGGAATATGCGGATCGGTCATGACTCAACCCTCGCCCGCGCTGTCAGGGCTGGAGCCATCCAGAAACGCGCGCGGATCGAACTGAGGACCATGCTGATCGGCAAACGCCTCAAGCGCCTCGACATCTTTCGGGCGGCTGTCGGGGTTATAAACCTGAATATAGTCGCCGCGCGATTCAAAGATCGTCTCGACCCCTTCGGCAAAGCCCAGCTTTTCGCGCAGCTTCAGCGGCAGGACCAGACGGCCCTCGCGGTCGATTTCCAGATCGGTGGATTGGCCGTTCATCAACAATTCCAGCCAGCGACGCTCTTGCGATCCGCGGGTCAGCTTGTCGATCTGCTCGTCGATTTCTTCGATCGCTTCGATGGTATAAAGCTCGATCCAGTTCCACCAATCGGGACCATAGACGGCAACCAACTGCGTGCGACCTGTATTGTTGTTGGGAAAGGACGCATCGCCGGCATCGAAAACACGACGCAACCGTGCAGGGATCGACATGCGCCCCTTGCCATCGACCTTTACGGTCTCGGTGCCCCTGAACTTTCGCGCCACCTTTCTGCCCGTCCCTCACTGTCCAATTTCCCTCCCGGTCGTCCGAAAGAGAAAGGGCGGATCGGGCTGCTGCCACTGCCCGATCCGCCGCCCTCGTTCCCATTGTCTGGGCCCCGTTTTCGGGGTTATCCGCCCTGCACGCGCCACCTGGGGGAGGTGCTGCTCGCACGCGCGGGCGGTCTGTTTGGAAAACGGGTTGCCTGTATGAGACCTGCGTCGCCTTTGGGGTCTTTTCGCCCCTTTACTGCCCGTCTTCGTGATTCCGTTGTGACACGGGAATATATGGGAAGCAACGGAATTTTTCACCCCGACGACCCGCAGAACCCAGCCAAATTTGAACCATTCAGGGCGAAATTTGCGGATCATCAACTTCTCAACGCAATTTTTAGTAAAGATTGCAAAAATACCCACAACATATAGATAAGCTGGCCGTGTGGCGGAAAATCCCACCTGCAGCGGAAAATAGCCAGATTACTTGCAGTTTTCGGCGGCATCTGCACCGCGTTCACGGATTTTCAGTTTCGATTCACGGCGAATCACAGACGCGAGAGGGGCGCAAACTGCGCCCCTCCCATGAAATCCCAATAGATTCGCAATATCGTTCCCAGACATTCCCAAGCCAGATTTTCGCAGCAGGGATTGGCAGGATCAGGCGATCCCGCCCTTGATCAACCGATCAGCCAGCCGTGCATAGGCGTCGGCGACGATGCCTTCCCCCAATGCGGCGGGGCGTCCCGAATCACCCGCAAGCCGAACTTCCAGTTGCAAAGGCAATTCCCCCAGGAAAGGCAGATCCAGTTCCGCCGCCTCGGCAGCCACACCGCCATGCCCGAACAGATGCGCTTCGTGCCCGCAATTGGGACAGATATAAGAGGACATGTTTTCGACCAGTCCAAGCACCGGGGTTTTCAGCTTGTTGAACATGTCGATCGCCCGGCGCGCGTCGATCAGCGCGACATCCTGCGGCGTGGACACGATAATCGCCCCCGTCACCGGCGCCTTCTGACACAGGCTCAACTGCACATCGCCGGTGCCCGGCGGCAGGTCGATCAGCAGAACGTCCAGCTCTCCCCAGTTCACCTGCTGCAAAAGCTGTTGCAGCGCCCCCATCAGCATCGGGCCACGCCAGACCACGGCCTCGCCTTCCTTCAACATCAGGCCGATGGACATGACCGTGACGCCATGCGCCTGCAGCGGCTCGATTCGTTGTCCGTCCGGGCTGGCGGGACGACCCGACACCCCCATCATGCGCGGCTGTGACGGACCGTATATATCCGCATCCAGCAAACCGACCTTGCGCCCGGCCCTGGCCAACGCAACAGCAAGGTTGGATGTGACAGTGGATTTGCCCACACCGCCTTTGCCGGACCCAATGGCGATGATGTGCTTCACGCCCGGTATGGGCTGCGGACCGGCCTGCGCCGTCGGGTGGCGACCAATCTGCAGCGATGGCGCAGGGCCGCCCTGCCCGGATGTGCGAACCGGATCGCCATGTGGCTTGCCTTGACCCGCTGCGGCCTGCGCCGTCATGACGATCTGGACCTTTTCGACGCCCGGCAGCGCCTCCAGACGCCTCCGAGCCTCTGCTTCGACCGGTGCCAACATCCTGGCGGCGGCAGAATCGGCAACCTCCAGAACGAATCTGACTGTGCCACCGTCGACGGTGAACGCCCTTATGATATCGGCCGCTGCCAACGTTTTTCCGTCTGGCATGGGGA
The DNA here is from genome assembly GCF_014490725.1 of Paracoccus amoyensis. Classification (GTDB taxonomy): domain Bacteria; phylum Pseudomonadota; class Alphaproteobacteria; order Rhodobacterales; family Rhodobacteraceae; genus Paracoccus; species Paracoccus amoyensis. The sequence continues at coordinate 563,068 of NZ_JACOQL010000004.1, read as the reverse complement.
TGTCAGAGATTTCCCTTAGGGCAGCTTCGCGGTTAACGGACATGTCATCGCCTATGATTATTCGTTCTTACAGCTACTTGGATAGGCAGTTTATGAACGACAACCCCCCATTGAGCAATTGACTGCATTATTGGCAAATACCTAAAGACGCTGCGTCTTTGGCATCGCGGCGTGAACGCTAACAGTTTTATGACAGTTAAATTAGATTGATTTTTCAGCACCTACACCCACGAAGTTGGAAGCCTACCTATGCAAATGCTGCATAGCAGTATTTGAAAAGCTCTGGATTGTGCAGCTGCAGAAAACCCCTCATCTTCTACTCATCCGAAGCGCAGAGCCAATCCGGGCCAAGCGCAAGATGATGAGATGTGAAAGGAATATCCGATGGCTTATGTCGCTCATGCAAATATCGCTCATGCTGAAAACAATCTGCGTGGCCGCGTTATGACTGCGATCCAGCGGATGCAGGAAAACCGCGCTCGCCGCGCTGTTTACCGCCAAACCGTGCGTGAACTGAGCGCGCTGACGAACCGTGACCTGAACGATCTGGGCATCAACCGCTCGATGATTCACGGTCTGGCTCAGGAAGCCGCATTCGGCGCCGCGAAGTAAGAATTCGAACCTCCTCGCCCCACTCCTCCCTAGGGGCCTGGACTAGCGACATCCTCCACTCTTCCTCCCCAGGAGGATGTCGCCAAAAATAGCGATGGAACCCTCTCCTCCTCCCTGGGTTGCATCGTCTGGGCGGCAACCCCTACTCCTCCTCCCAAGGGGTTGCCGCAAAAGATCACAGCCGCCACATCCCCGCGGCACCTGAATACGGCCAGCTCTCTCCTCCCTTAAAGCTGGCCGTCAGCGGTGAAGCCTCTCCTCCTCCCTGGCGACACCGCACCCCATAGCCGCCCTGTTCTGCGGCAACCCGATGCGACGGCCTCTCCTCCTCCCTGTGGCCAGTCGTTAGCGGCAATGACCACTCCTCCTCCTCCCGGTCCTTGTCGCACCCCATACGCGGCCACTCCTCCTCCCAGGCCAGCGTTTAGCGGCAGCGCCCCTCCTCCTCCCTGGCGCTGCCGCGTCCCACATAGCCGCCTTGTTCGCGGCAACAGATGCGCCAAGCTCTCTCCTCCCATCCGAGCTTGCGCTGGCGGTGTCGGCCTCTCCTCCTCCCCGGCTTGCACCGCAACCCTTACGCGGCCCACCCCTCCTCCCAGGGTCAGCGTTTCGCGGCGACGCCCCTCCTCCTCCCTTGGGCGTCGCCGCTTTTAGTTTCAGCACATGAAAAATCGCTTTCCGGGCCTGACGCTGCGAGTTATGGCAATGTCATGCTTAGTTATCAGCACGCCTATCACGCCGGAAACCTGGCCGACCTGCACAAGCACGCATTGCTTGCCTCGGCGTTGGATTACCTGACCCGGAAAGATAAACCGCTATCCTATCTGGAAACCCATTCCGGGCGCGGCCTCTATCGCCTTGACGGGGCCGAGGCTGCCAAGACGGGCGAGGCAAAGGCGGGCATTCTGCGTGCCGAAAAGAATGGCTGGCTGCCCGCCGATCATCCGCTCCATGCCGCACTGAAATCGGTTCGCAAATCTTACGGCGCCAATGCCTATCCCGGATCACCGCTCATCGCGGCGCATTTTCTGCGACGTGGCGATTCGGCGCATCTGGCGGAACTGCACCCGGCAGAATTTGCGGCGCTGGAACAGGTGGCGGGTTTCGCAAACCTTCACCATCAGGACGGCTTTCAGATGGCGCAGGCGGTGACGCCCCCCACACCCCGCCGTGGAATGCTGTTGATCGACCCCAGCTTCGAGGTGAAGACCGACTATGCCTTGGTTCCCAGGCAGATCCACCAGATCGCCCGCAAATGGAACGTGGGCGTTATCGCGTTGTGGTATCCGCTGCTGACGGATCATCGCCACAGGCCGATGCTCGATACGCTCATGTCCTCGCACCCGGATGCCCTGCGGTCCGAGGTTCGCTTCGCTCCTGCCCGCCCCGGTCATTTCATGACCGGCTCTGGCATGTGGGTCCTGAACGCGCCTCACGGGTTGTCGGACGAAGCCCGGCGACTTGAGGCAATGTTTCGCCGCCATTTCTCGGCCTAGGGGATTCCCCTGTCTGGCTGGCTGTGGCATGATCCCCGCAACAACAATAACTGGCTGGCCTATGTCGCAGCGACTTTCCATCAGCGCCACGATCTTTCTCGTCCTGACCGTGGCGCTCAGCCTCTATTTCGCTTTCGCCGCGGTGCAGGGCCCCTCGGGGATCCTGCGCCGGATTCAGATCGAATCAGAAAAGACCGAATTGGCGGAAGAGCGTGACAAGCTGGCGTCCGAAGTCGAAAAGATGCAGAATCTGACGCATCGCCTGTCAGACGAATATCTGGATCTGGACCTGTTGGACGAACGTGCCCGTCAGGTATTGGGCTATGTCCGTGCGGACGAAATTATTCTGCCCTGAATTATTCCGCCATTATTCCGCCCTGACGGCAGCCCCATTCCGTTTGAAGATGTGCCGCAACGCAGCTGGGTAAAACCATGCGGGATGCGATGACCCGACACTTGGGTGAAATCGTCTGGAAATGGCAGTATTTGCGACCTAAAACCCCTGTCTTCGCGTAGCGTAAAGTTCGCGCATTGCACCTCTCAAAACGATGCGCTACGGATAGTTTAACGCTGAACTATTCTGTTACGCACCCAGGAGGACAAGCCGTATGGCCAGGAAACCCGCCGCTACAAAAGAAGTGGTGCCTTCGAAATCCAACACGTCGAAGGACGAACTTCTTCAATTTTACCGCGACATGCTGTTGATCCGTCGCTTTGAAGAAAAAGCCGGTCAGCTTTACGGCATGGGCCTGATCGGCGGCTTCTGCCACCTGTATATCGGACAGGAAGCCGTTGTCGTGGGTCTTGAGGCCACCGCGAAAGAAGGTGACAAACGCATTACCAGCTATCGTGACCACGGCCATATGCTGGCCTGTGGCATGGAAGCCCGTGGCGTCATGGCCGAGTTGACTGGCCGCGAAGGCGGTTATTCCAAAGGCAAGGGCGGCTCGATGCACATGTTCAGCCGCGAGAAGCATTTCTACGGCGGTCACGGCATCGTCGCGGCACAGGTTCCGCTGGGCGCCGGTCTGGCATTTGCCGACAAATATCTGGGCAATGACAACGTTACCTTCGTCTATTTCGGCGATGGCGCGGCCAACCAGGGTCAGGTCTACGAAACCTACAACATGGCCGAATTGTGGGATCTGCCGGTCGTTTTCGTGATCGAAAACAATCAATATGCCATGGGCATGTCGGTGCGCCGCTCGACCAAGTCGACGACGTTCTTTGGTCGCGGTGAAGCCTTTGGCATTCCGGGCGAACAGGTGGACGGCATGGACGTGCTGGCCGTGAAAGCTGCCGGCGAAAAAGCCGTGGCCCACTGCCGCGCGGGCAAGGGCCCTTATATCCTTGAAGTCATGACCTATCGCTATCGCGGCCACTCGATGTCCGACCCTGCGAAATATCGCACACGCGAAGAAGTTCAGAAGATGCGCGACGAACGCGACTCCATCGAAAACGTCCGCGAACTGCTGCTGCAAGGCAAGCACGCAACCGAAGATGAGCTGAAGGCCATCGACAAGGAAATCAAGGACATCGTCAACGATTCGGCGGAATACGCCAAGGAAAGCCCGGAACCCGCGCTGTCCGAATTGTGGACCGATATCTACGCCGAAGAAATTCCGCAGGGTTCTGCGGAAGAAAACGCCTGAGGGAGGGTGACAAGAATGGCTACCGAAATCCTGATGCCCGCCCTGTCGCCGACGATGGAAGAAGGCACATTGGCGAAATGGCTGAAGAAAGAAGGCGATGAGGTGAAGGCAGGCGACATTATCGCCGAGATCGAAACCGACAAAGCCACGATGGAATTTGAAGCTGTCGATGAAGGCATCATGGGCAAGATCCTGATCGCCGAAGGCACGCAGGGTGTGAAGGTGAACACCCCTATCGCTGTGCTGGTGGAAGAAGGCGAAAGCGCCGATGCCATCGCCAGCGCACCTGCCGCCGCAGCGCCTGCTTCAACCGAAAGCGAAAGCACGCCCGCGACAGTGGCCGCGCAAGCCGCCCCGGCAGCAACGCCCGCCGCCAATGCCAGCCCCGACTGGCCCGAAGGCACGCCGATGAAAACCATGACCGTGCGCGAAGCACTGCGCGAGGCCATGGAAGAGGAAATGGTCCGCGACGACACCGTCTTCCTGATGGGGGAAGAGGTCGGCGAATATCAGGGCGCTTACAAGATCAGCCAGGGCCTGCTGGACAAGTTCGGTCCCAAGCGCATCGTTGACACCCCGATCAGCGAAATCGGCTTTGCCGGAATCGGCACGGGTGCGGCGCTGGCCGGCCTGCGCCCGATTGTCGAGTTCATGACGTTCAACTTCGCCATGCAGGCGATTGACCATATCATCAACTCGGCCGCGAAAACGCTGTATATGTCGGGCGGTCAGATGGGCGCGCCGATGGTCTTCCGTGGCCCCAACGGGGCCGCAGCCCGCGTGGGCGCACAGCACAGCCAGGATTTCGCGGCATGGTATGCAGCCATTCCCGGTCTGAAAGTCGTGATGCCCTATTCGGCGGCGGATGCAAAAGGTCTGCTGAAAACCGCGATCCGCGATCCGAACCCGGTCATCTTCCTTGAAAACGAAATCCTCTACGGTCGCAGCTTTGAAGTTCCCGATCTGGAAGATTTCACCATTCCCTTTGGCAAGGCCCGCATCGTCCGTCCGGGCAAGGATGTCACCATCATAAGCTTCGGCATCAGTGTCGGGCATTCGCTGGATGCGGCGGAAAAGCTGGCAGCAGAGGGGATCGACGCCGAGGTGATCGACCTGCGCACGTTGCGCCCGCTGGATTACGGCACCGTGATCGAATCGGTCAAGAAAACCAACCGCGCCATCACGGTCGAGGAAGGCTTCCCCGTCGGATCCATCGGCAACCACCTGTCGGCCTATATCATGGAAAACGCGTTCGACTATCTGGACGCGCCCGTGATCAACTGCACCGGCAAGGACGTTCCGATGCCCTATGCCGCGAACCTTGAAAAGCACGCCCTTATCACGGTCCCCGAGATCATCGAAGCCGTGAAAAAAGTCACCTACAAGTAAGGAGCACGCGAGATGCCAACAGAAATCCTGATGCCCGCGCTGTCTCCGACGATGGAGGAGGGCACGCTGGCCAAGTGGCTGGTGAAAGAAGGCGACACCGTCAGCAGCGGTGACATCCTGGCCGAAATCGAAACCGACAAGGCGACGATGGAATTTGAAGCCGTCGACGAAGGCACCATCGGCAAGATCCTGATTGCCGAAGGGACGCAAGGGGTGAAGGTCAGCACCCCTATTGCCGTCCTGCTGGAAGAAGGTGAAAGTGCCGCCGATATCGGCAGCGCCCCCGCCCCCAAGGCAGAAGAAGCACCCAAGGCAGACGCCCCCAAGGCCGAGGCCAAAGCCGAAGCGGCACCCGCCGCACCTGCCGCCGCTGCCCCTGCCCCCGCCGCGCCCAAGGCTGGCGATGGCAGCCGTGTCTTTGCGTCCCCCTTGGCGCGTCGCATTGCGGCGGACAAGGGCGTCGATCTGTCGGCCATTCAGGGCAGCGGCCCACATGGCCGGATCATCAAAGCCGACGTCGAAGGCGCCAAGCCCGGGGCGGCAAAGCCGGCAACGGCAGCAAGTGCCGCGCCCGCAGCAGCCGCACCGGCGACCGCAGCTTCGGCGGGTCCATCGGCAGAAACCATCCTCAAGATGTATGCCGACCGCGAAACAGAAGAGGTCGCGCTGGACGGCATGCGCCGCACCATCGCCGCCCGCCTGTCCGAGGCCAAATCGACCATCCCGCATTTCTATCTGCGCCGGTCGGCCAAGCTGGACGAGCTGATGAAGTTCCGCGCCACGCTGAACAAGCAGCTGGAAGATCGCGGCGTGAAGCTGTCGGTCAACGACTTCATCATCAAGGCCTGCGCGCTTGCCCTGCAGGAAGTGCCCGATGCCAATGCTGTCTGGGCGGGTGATCGCATTCTGAAGCTGAAACCTTCGGATGTGGCCGTCGCCGTCGCGATAGAAGGTGGCCTGTTCACCCCGGTCCTGCGGGATGCGCAGCAAAAGACCCTGTCCACCCTGTCCTCCGAATGAAGGATCTCGCCACCCGCGCCAAGACCAAGAAGCTGGCCCCGCATGAATATCAGGGCGGCAGCTTTGCGATTTCCAACCTGGGCATGTTCGGCATCGAAAACTTCGACGCCGTCATCAACCCGCCGCATGGTGCGATCCTCGCCGTCGGCGCGGGCATTCCCACGCCTGTCGCGGAAAACGGCGAGGTGGTGATCCGCAATGTCATGTCGATGACATTGTCGGTTGACCACCGGGTCATCGACGGTGCCCTTGGGGCGCAGCTTCTGGAAAAGATCGTCGGCCATCTGGAAAACCCGATGGGAATGCTGGCCTGATCGCTGCGAAACGCTGAAACAAAAACCCCGCCGGCAAAAGCCCGGCGGGGTTTTTCGTTTGTATTCGCACGCATTCAATGCTGCCTTGATGACCTTTGAAAGCCGCGCCCAGATTCATTTGTATGCACTTGACAGCATGTCGCCACGGCGACAGTTTTACCTAATGGCACCAGCCCCAGGACGTGACCGACAAACATCTGTAAGGAGTTGACCATGACGAAAACTCAACCCGAACCGATCCGCGATCCGAAATCCGATCATCTGCTGACACCGGAAAACTGCGCGTTGGTTTTGATTGACTATCAGCCCGAACAGTATCGCACCGTCACCTCGTCCAGCCGTGAAGAAATTGACTTGAATGTCATCGCATTATGCAAACTTGCCGCCGCCTATGATATTCCAGTCATCGTCTCGACCGTGGCGGTCGGCATGGGCGTCAACGAAGGCACTGCGGCGGAAATCATGGCAGAGCTGCCCGGCGTCACGGAAATCGACCGCACCGGCGTGAACAGCTGGGAGGATGAGGAGTTCCGCAAGGCTGTCGAGGCCACGGGCCGCAAGAACATCGTGATGGCCGGCCTGTGGACCGAAGTTTGCGTGACCTTCCCCACACTCGACATGCAGGCCGAGGGGTATCACGTCTATCCCGTGGCGGATGCGGTCGGTGGTATTTCACCCGTTGCACATGAACAGGCGCTGGAACGGATGCGTGCTGCCGGTGCGACACCAATCACCGCGATTCAGTTCGGCTCTGAACTGATGCGGAATTGGGCGCGCGAAAGCTCGGACAAGTTCCGGCAGGTTCTGCGCTGGTATTTCCCCAAGCGCTTCGCCCTGATGAAAGAGGGCAAGATCGGCTGATCGCCGGATCCCCCTGCAACCAAAAGAATTCCGCCCGCCGGTCACCCCGCGGGCGGATTGTCAAATCCATGTCCGAACGGCCGCCACGTCAGGCGTTGCTGATCGCCTCTTTCCGCAGCCGGTCATAGGTTTCCTTGTCCACCGGAACGGCCTTCGGATTGCCCAGATCCCCGATTCTGACGCGATAGGTTTCGCGCGCCGACCACGCAGCGATTGCGGCGATACAGGCGACGGCAAAGGCGATCGACCCCACCACCAATGGCACATTGGTCGAACCGGGTGGCGCGACAAAGGCGAACAAAGCGGGCAACAGCGCCGTGATCGTGGTGCCGATATTTTGCGAGATGGCCATGGATGACACCCGCGTCCGGGTCGGGAACAGTTCCGGATAGAAGCTGGGGAACACGGCATTATACCCCTGATACACGATCCCCCACATCAGCAGCGACATCAGAATCGCCAGCGGGACCGAATGGATCGAGATGGCGTAAAGATAGCCGAAGGCCAGCAAGCCAGATCCCAATGCACCGATGATGATCGGGGGCCGGCGGCCGATCTTGTCCGACAAATTGCCGACATAGGGGATGATCAGACAGGCGATGATATTCCCTGCCACGGGGATCCACAGATACACGTCCTTGTGGAACCCGATGCCATAGGCCGCCTGCACGGCATAAGCCGCGCCGAAAACAGTCGCCACGACCGGGATCGTGTTCATCAGCGCCATGCAGATCACCCGGATCATATCGGGCCAGGTGTTCTGGATCGCCTCGATCACGGGCGAACGCGGGGTTTCGTGCTGGGCTTCTTCTTTCTGGAAGGCCGGCGTTTCATCGACTTCGCGGCGGATGATCCAGCCTGCGATGATGACCACGAAACTCAGCAGGAACGGAATACGCCAACCCCAACTGTTGAACGCCTCGTCCGGCATGAAGTGGGCCAGCGGTAGAAACACCGCAGCCGCCAGAATTTGTCCAGCCTGAACCCCTTGCAAGGTAAAGCTGGCAAAGAACCCGCGCCGGCCAAAGGGCGCATGTTCAAGGATCATGGAACTTGCCCCTGCGATCTCGCCAGCAACAGCAAATCCCTGAATCAAGCGCAGGATCACCAGCAGGATCGGCGCCAGAATCCCGACCTGTTGATAGGTCGGCAAAAGACCGACCAGCAGCGTCGAAATTCCCATCAGGAACATACAGATCAGCAAGACATTCTTGCGTCCATGCGTATCGCCCAGATGGCCCAGAACAAACGCGCCAATGGGTCGCGCGACATAGCCGACCCCATAGGTCGCCAGCGATGCGATAATTGCCACGCGCGGATTGTCCGATGGAAAGAATATCTGCGGGAAAATCAACGACGCAGCCGTCGCGTAAATAAAGAAGTCGTAATATTCAAGCGCCGAGCCAACCCACCCGCTGGCAGCCGCCTTGCCGGATTGCTTTCTGTATTCCGGCGCACTGGCCGTTGCATCAGTCATGGAAAACCTCTCCCTTATGGGCGGCGCGCCCCCTCGGCGTGACCCATGCAACAGATGTGCCAGACAGTTTCCGTTACGTAAAATATCAATATGTCCGCATCATTAACATGATGTTAATTTCGAGGAACCGAATTGGCTTTTGATTAAGCCGTCCCGGCCGTCGCACGAATTGCGCAGTGACTCACACGCCGTAATAGGCGTAGATCGCCAGACTGGTTGCCAATCCCACGACGATGTTCATCGCCAGCCCGACCTTGACGAAATCGGTGAATTTATAGTTGCCGGCGGCATAGACCAGCGTGTTGGTCTGGTATCCGATGGGTGTCGCAAAGGATGCGCTGGCCGCAAACATCACCGCCACGACAAAGGGGCGCGGGTCTATTCCCACCTGCCCCGCCAGTCCAATGACGATCGGCGTCATCACCACGGCAACGGCATTGTTCGTAATCAACTCGGTCAGGACCGAGGCCAGCAGATAGATGGCAATCAGCACCGCCCAGGCAGGCAGGTTGGTCAGATAGGGGGCGATTCCCGTGACGACCAAATCAACAGCGCCTGTGTTCTGCAACCCGATGCCCATGATCAGCATGGCAAAGATCAGCACCAGAACGCCCGCATCGATCGCCCGCCACGCTTCGTCGCTGTCGATGCAGCGCAGCACCAGAATGCCGACCACCGCCAGCATCGCCAATATCCCGATCTGCATCACGTTCAGTGCAGCCAGAACGACCACCGCCAGAAGCGCGGCAATCGCAATCGGCGCCTTGGACCGGCGATAGGCGCGGCCACTGGTGCGGTTCAGCGAGACGATCACGCCCTGCTGGCTCATCGCATCCAGACCGGTCGCCGGACCTTCCAGCAACAGCCGATCCGCCGCCCGCAGATGCGAGCTGCGCAAATCGCGGCCCGAGGTATGGTTGTGACGATGGATCCCCAGAACGCGCACGCCAAAGCGGCCATCAAGACCCAGCTCTTTCAGGCGATGGCCAACGATGGCCTTTTGCGGCGCCAGAACGGCCTCGACCACGGCGCTGTCGTCTGCCTTGGCGGCGGGTCCGGGCAAACCGATCCGCACGTCTTCCCGGCTGGCCAGCGTCAGCAGTTCAGACGAGGTCGCCATGACGATCAGAGCGTCGCCCTTGCGCAAGGTCATCTCTTTGACCTCGCCCCGCAACAACACGCCGGAACGGCGAACACCGCGCAGTTTCAGGCTGGGCAGTTTCAGGGCGGAAATCTCACCCACCGGGGTTTCGGTGAAGGGTCCGTCCTGCAGGATCGCGACATCCGTCAGAAACGTCACCTCGTCGCCGTCCAGACCGGATGGGGCATCAGGCCGATCGGGCAAAAGAAATCGCCCGGTGACAGCCAGCATCAGCAAGCCCGAAACGGCGGCGACGATGCCGATCGGGGTGATCTCGAATATGCCAAAGGGCTGCATCCCGTTTTCGCGGGCAACACCATCGACCAGAAGATTGGTCGATGTCCCGATCATGCTCAGCGTCCCTCCCAGGATCGACGCATAGGATACCGGGATCAGCAACCTGGTCGAGGCGACGCCGAACCGTTGTGCAATTCGCAGCACGATCGGGATCAGGATCAGGACAACCGGCGTATTGTTGACAAATCCGCTGAGCAGCGTCGCGCCGGCGATGATCCCAAAAATCGCCAGGGCGGGCTTATCGCCGGCGAAATCCAGAATGATGCCGACCACCCGTTCCAGCACACCCGTTCTGACCAGGGCGCTCGTCAGCACGAACATGGCCCCAATCGTCAGCGGGGCGGGGTTTGAAAACACCCCATAAGCCTCTTCGGTGGTCACATAGCCCATCAGGACAAAGATCGCGGCACCAACCCCGGCGACGACCTCGGTCGGCAGCTTTTCCATGGCAAAGCCGATAAAGATCAACAGCAGGACGGCCAGCGCGACCCAGGCGGAATATTCGGCAAGGATGTGGTTCAACAAAATGCGTCCTCCTGACTAGCCTGGATGTGGCGCGGCCAAAGGGCACGCATCATGTGCAACTCAACCATAAGTAAGACGATCTGGCAGCAGCTAAGTTCCGAAATCAACCGCCAAGGGTCGGACAGGATCACCCTTCGACCTTGCGCGGGCCGTTCAATCCGATCTTGCGTCCCAGCCAGCCGAAAATCCGCGATTGAGCACCATGGATCATGGAAAACAGCGCGGGCACGAACAGCAGCGACAGAACCGTGGACAGCAGCAAGCCCCCGATCACGGCAATGGCCATGGGGGCGCGAAACTCTCCACCTTCGCCTGTGGCAAGCGCGGATGGCACCATGCCCGCACTCATCGCGATGGTCGTCATGACAATCGGGCGGGCGCGTTTGTGGACCGCATCAAGGATCGCCTCGCGCTTCGGGGTTCCATGTTCCATCGCGGACAGGGCGAATTCCACCAGCATGATCGAGTTTTTGGTGACAATCCCCATCAGCATCAGGAAGCCGATGACCACCGCCATGCTGATCGAATTGCCGGTCACGAACAGCGCAAGGATAGCCCCGCCGATTGCCAAAGGCAGCGACAGCAGAATGGTGATCGGCGTGACGAAATTGTGGAACAGCAACACCAGCACGACATAGACAAGCATCACGCCCGACCCCATGGCCAGCGCGAAGGCGGCAAAAACCTCGCCCATGATCTCGGCATCGCCCGATGCCGAGATTGCGGTGTTGGGCGGCATGTCGATCTTTTCCTGCAACTGTGTCACCTGGGCACTGACCGGACCCAGCAACGCCCCTTCGGCCAGGTTGGCGCTGACAGTGGTTTGAAACTGGCGGTTGTAGCGTTCAATCGTCGTCGCGCCCGAGGACATGGTGATGTCGGCCACCGAAGCCAGCGGGATCTGTCCGGCTGCACTGGGCACGCGCAGGTTTTCGATGGTCGGGATGTCGGCACGGGCACGCTGGCTCAGGCGCACGACAATGGGGATCTGTTCATCGCCCGCGTTGAACTTGGCCAGATTGCTTTCGGTATCGCCCAGCGTGGCGATCCGCAAAGTGGTGGCGATGGCGCTGGCGGGCACGCCCAGTAACGTCGCCAGTTCCTGCTTTGGCCGGATTTGGATTTCTGGCCGCTGCATGCTGGAGGAGGATCGGACATCTTCCAATGTCGGCAGCTTGACCATCTCGGCCACCAGCAGATCGCCGCCACGCGCCGCGCCCGCTTCGGTATCGCTGAGAACATTGATGGTCAGATCGTTCATGCCTTCGGCGTTCTGGAAATTGATCCGTACATCGGGAAACGATGCCACGGCGGCTTTCAGATCATCCTCGATGTCGAACTGCGACCGATCCCGCGTCTCTTTCTTGCCATAGTTGATCATCAGCCGGGCATGGGTCACGTCGCTCCCGTCGCTATAGGCAAAGACGGACTGCGTCTCGGGGGCTTCCTCGATCTTTGCGGTCAGACGGCGCGTGGCGTGATCCGTGTCCTCGATGGTGGACCCCGGAGGCAGCTCAAGCGAGATCTGGCTGCGACCGACATCCTGTTCGGGAATGAATTCACTGGGCAGCAATGTGGCCGAAAAAATCGACAGCGCAAAAATCCCCGCCCCTGCCAGCAGCGTCAGCCCGCGATGCCGCATGGTCCAGCGCAGGATCGACATCAACCCGCGCATGATGACGCCGTCCTTGGCATCCGCGGCATGCACATTGCCGCGCATGAAATAGGCCGCCATCATCGGCGTGATGATCCGCGCGACCAACAGCGAAAACAGCACCGATACCGCGACCGTCAGGCCGAATTGCTTGAAATACTGCCCGGGAATGCCGCCCATGAAGCTGACCGGCGCAAAGACCGCGACGATGGAAAGGCTGATGGCGATGACGGTCAAGCCGATTTCGTTCGCGGCTTCCTCGCTGGCCTCGTAGGGGGGCGTTCCCATGCCGATATGTCGGACGATGTTCTCGATCTCGACAATCGCGTCATCGACCAGAATCCCGGTGACCAACGTAATTCCCAGCAGGCTGATCCCGTTCAGCGTGAACCCCAGCCATTGCATCACGAAGAATGTCGGAATGATCGACAAGGGCAGCGCGACCGCAGCCACAAGTGTCGCCCGCCAGTTGCGCAGAAAGATGAACACGACGATCACGGCCAGCGCCGCGCCTTCGTAAAGCGTTTCCATCGCACTGTGATAGCTGGCTTCGGTATAGGTCGTCGCATCGTCGATCAGCGTGATCCGGGTGTTGGGATAGCGTGCGCGGATCTGGTCCAGCCGCTCCTTGACGCCATCACCCGTCGCCAGATCGGATTCGCCCGTGGCGCGATAGACGCCGAACGCCACGACAGGCTGGCCGTTCAACAGCGCAAAACTGCGTTCTTCGGCCGGACCATCGATCACCTGCCCCAGCTGGTTCAGCGCGATGCTGCCCCCCTGAGGCAGGGCAATCGGCGTCACCGCCAGCCGGTCCACACTGCTGGCCGACCCCAGCGTGCGGATGGAAAATTCGATCCCCGCCAGATCGCCGCGCCCGCCCGCCATGTCGATATTCTTGGCCCGCAACTGATCCGACACTTCTGCAGCGGTCAGACCATGGGCCAACAGACGCTCGGGGTTCAGTTCGACCTTGATTTCGCGCGACGCTCCGCCGATCCGGGTCGTCTTGCCGACGCCATCGACATTGGCCAGTTGTCGCCCGATCACGTCATCGACGAATTTCGACAGCATCTCGATGGATTGCGTCGGGTCCGACACGGCATAGGTCAGGATCGGATAGCCCGTCACATCCAGCCGCTGCACGATCGGCTCACTGACGCTTTCGGGCAAGTCCTCTCGCACATTGGCGACGGCGTCCTTGATGTCATTCACCGCCCGGTCGCTATCCGTCTCAAGCTCGAACTCGATGGTGATCGAGGCCAGACTGTCGGAAGCGCTGGAGGAAATGTTCCGGACACCCGTGACCGACGAAATGCTGTCCTCGATCGGCTGCACGACCTGCGTGGTCAGTTCGGACGGCGCGGCTCCGGGCTGGTTGACCGTGACCTGAACGATGGGCAGGTCGATATTCGGCATGGCCGTCACCGGCAGGCGCATGAAGCTGACCAGACCGATGATCAGCAGCACCAGGAAGATGGCGATGGGCGGAACCGGATGCCGGATGGACCAGGTGGAGAAATTCATTGCTCTGCCGCCTGTTCGACAGCGTCATCAGCGGCAACCGCTTCGGCGCGGCGCACCTGATCACCGGTGCGGAAAAAGGCGCCCGCACGGGCAACGATGTCTTCGCCCGCCGCCAATCCATCGACAATCTCGCGCCGACCTTGCCAGATCAGGCCGGCTTCAACGGGGCGCGTCTCGATCACGCCGTTCTTGACCACCTGCACCCGGTCGCCATCCCCGTCCGACAGCACGGCGGCAACCGGCACCGTAACGGCATCACGCACCGCCGTCGTCACCCAGCCATAGCCGAACAGCCCGGCCCGCAGGCCCGGCTTTTGTTCCAGTTCGATCCGCACGAAGCCCAGCCGTGTCACCGGATCGACCGCCGCCGGGACCAGACGAACCTTGCCCGTGACCTCACCCAGTCCCGCGACCCGGATCGTCGCGGGCGCGCCGACCTGCAAAGCGGGCAGCGCCGTTTCGATCACGTCGCCTGCAAATTCGACGCGGCTGTCTTCGATGATCGAGAACAGCGGATCGGTCGATCCGCCGGACAGCCCGCCCAGTTCCGCCGTCCGCGCCGAGACGAAACCGCTGACGGGCGCGATAATATCGGCCCGGTCCAGATTCAGCCGCGCAATGCGCCGCGCCGCGACCGCCTGCCCAAGCGCCGCCTGCGCCACCGACAGACCGCCCGTCGCTGACGCCGCCTGCCCGCGTGCATTCGCCTCGGCGGCGATGGCGTCGTCCAGCGTCGATTGCGACGCCGTGCCGCCCTGCCGCAAACGCTGCGCCCGTTCCAGCGCCGCGACCGCCTGCGTCAGCAAGGCCTGCGTGCTGTCAATGGTGCTGCGCGCCTGATCGACGCCCGCTTCCGCGCGGGCATATTCCGCCTCGGCCTGCTCCAGCTGCGCTGAAAGCGTGTCGGTGGACAGGCGCGCCAGAACCTGTCCTTTTTCAACGCTGTCCCCCGCCTCGACCAGAATTTCGGTGATCTCATAGCCGGCGACCTGTGGATGCACCTGCACCTCGCGCCATGCAACCAGACTGCCCGAGGTCGGAACCCGCGCCTGAACCTCGGCGGTTTCGGCAGCGACAATGGTGACGGCCGGGGCGGCTTGGGCGGCTGTATCCGCAGAGGGCGCGGCCTCTTCGGCCCAAAGCACCGTGCCCAGGCTGACAAACAGGATTGTGGACAGCAGACGTAAGAACACAGGGGGCATCCTCTCTAGATCAGCCGCAACGACCATCGGCGCAGACCATAGGCGCGAGGCGACCATCCGACAATGTTAATCCCTATAACAATGTCGTTCCGTCAGAATTTGGCCGAAACACCCGGCAGGTTCAGTTCGGTAATCAGGTCGCGCAATTCCTGCCGGGCGGCGATGTTCGACATCGAAAGCTGTTCGGTGCCGATGTCTTTCAGGTCCAGCAGCGTCAACCCGCGCGGGAACAGCTCGCGGAAAATGACACGCTCGGAAAAGCCGGGCGCGACGCGGAAACCGATCCGTTTCGACAACGATTGCAGCGCGCCGCCCACCTTGCGCTTGTTGTGCATGGCCTGCGTGCCCAGACGGTTGCGCAGCACCAGCCAGTCGATCGGACCGGCCCCCGCCTGCCCGCGCATCTGCCGCGCCGACCAGACCATTTCCGCATAGATCGACGGTCCCAGAACCTTACCTTCGGGCGACATTCGCGCCAAAAGATCAAAATCGACAAAGCTGTCATTCATCGGGGTTATCAGCGTATCGGCCAAGGTATGCGCCATCTGGCTCAGCTTGGTATGCGAACCGGGGCAGTCCAGCAGGATGAAATCGCACTGACGTTCAAGTTCTGTCAAAGCGGGGGTCAGCGGATCACTGCCTTCCCCCAGCTGCGCCAAAACCGGTGTGGGCAGATCCACGTCGGACCGCGTCATGAAAGCCATCCGGTTTTCCAGATAGCGCCCGAAACTGCGCTGACGCACGTCCAGATCAAGCCCGCCGACCCGGTGCCCCATCCGCGCCAAGGCGGTTGCCACATGCATCGAGGTGGTGGATTTCCCCGACCCACCCTTTTCGTTTCCAACAACGATGATATGCGCCACCGATAACCCTCGAATCCGTAATCCGCGCGGACCCTAGCCGTAAGACCGAGGGATGAAAAGCGGGCGCACCACGTCACAGCCCGAATAGGCCGCCGGCATCACGATGACTGCCGTCCCGGTGCCGCGTCGGCGGTCGGCACGTCGCCGAACGCTTGACGCAGAACGCCCGCGTAAAAGCCGCGGATCGATGTCAAAAAAGCCGCGCACCGACGATAAAAAAGCCAACACCCACGGAAAAGCATGCATAAATATTTGAAATTGATGTATAAAATAATCTCTACAAAGACGATAGATTTTACTTGATAATCACGATGAACTTTGTCGTAATATCCCCATGAGCGACGCAGATGATCTGCCGCCGCCCTGACAGCGAAACGAAGGAGATTGCCATGACCCCGAATTTCATGACCGGCTTGGCACTGGCCAGCCCCACTGCCGACATGATCCCCTTGATGCTGGATGCCTCGGCCTATTCAGAGGTCGAAACGAATGAATTCGCCACGGTGACCATCGGCACTCGCCAGCAGGCGCAGGGCACAATCGTGCGCCGCTATCGCGATGGCAGCATCAGCATCAACGCTGGCGGACGTATCGTGACCGGTCGCCCGATCACACAGGCAAGCACGGGGCGCGGTTGGTGGTCACGGATCAGCGGCCGCACGGCAAGCTAAGCCGCGGGATCCTCTTGCAGCAGCATTGTCAGGGCGATCAGTGTCAGGATGACCCCGACCAGCACGATCGCCCCCGGCAGGCCCTGCCCCAGCACAGCCTCTAGTGCGATCACCCAGACGGGCGTCAGATAGGTATAGGCCATCACCTTTGACGATGGCAGACGCATCGTTGAATACTGCACCAGCAATGTCGTGATCGCGCTGGCAAAGATACCGACATAGAAGATGGTCACCCAGACAATCGCGGGCAATGATCCCCATGCGGTCGAATTGATCGCCTGCCAGCCCCAGACCAGCGTCAGCAGACCGCCCGCCGTCAACGTCCCAAGGCTGGACATCAGCGGCCCTTCGCCCCGGCTCAGCTTGCGAACCAGCGGTGTGTAGACCGCGTGGAAGACACACCCGATCAGATAGATCGCCTCGCCCCGCCCCAGTTCCAGACGCGCCAAGGCCTGCAGATCACCGCGAAAGATCACCCAAAGGGCGCCCGCCGCCCCCAGAACCAGCGCCGTGACAATATGTCGGTCGGGCCGCTGCCCCAGCAGAAACCACCCAAACCCTGCCGCCATCAGCGGTGTCAGTGTGAAAACAGCACTGGCCGACAGCGGCGAGGCCGTTTTCAATCCCTCGAACATCAGCACGAAATAGGCGGCAAAGGCGAAGCCCAGCAGCAGATAGCGCCAGGGCTGCGTCAAAAGCGCCGCAGGTCGCCCCGCCCGTGTAAATATCGCGATACCCGCCAAGACGCCCGCCGCGACAACAAAACGCGCAACGGTGATCGCCGTTGGATCAATCAGATTCGCGGCCCGCGCACCTAACGAGAATGACCCCGCCACCAGCGCCGAAAACAGAAACATCGCTGCATGCCCGCGCAACGCTTCACGCCGCAAAGATTGTGCCGTCTGCCCGTCGCTCACGCCCGTTCCCTTCTTTTGCGGTGCACATTTGCTTATCGACACCCCCTGTGCAATCCCGCGACGCGGATTATTGCCCTCGCCCATGACCCGCCAAGGCCAATCTGGCCCCGACCTTCGGCACGCCGCGTGTCAGCCTATTCCCGATCGTCACGAAAGGCCCCGCGCAGTTCGGCCAGGGCCGCCTGAATCTTCGGCGTGCGATGCAGATCCACATGCGTCACCAGCCAAAGGTCGCTGCTCCAATCGACAGGCCAGTTCAGCTGAACCAGCCCGTCGGCCCGTGATCGAGACAGCCCCCCGGCCGCCAGCCCCGCGCGAATGACGCGCTCCATTGCGGTCAATTCATCCGCCACCATCACCACATTGGCAGAGGCGACATTCTCGCGCAGCCAACGTGAATAGGGCGCGTTATGACCCGCCTCTCCCATCGCGACGAACCGATGGTGGTTGGGTTCATGGTCTGCGCCAAACGCATCCAGATAGGCTTGCGAGGCATAAAGCCCGCTGGCGATTCGGCCCAATCGCTGCACGACATAGTCCGGCTGCGTCGGGCGCATGCCCGCACGAATTGCGATATGCGCCTCGCCCGCCGCCAGGCGAAACAGGCGCGAATCCGTCAGATAGGTCACCCGCAGGTCGCGATATTTCGTCATCAGCGCGATCAATGCCGGCAACAGCAAATCGTCGATGCCGGCGACGGTGGTGATGATAAGCTCACCCTCGATCCTCTCGCTTGTTCCGGCAATCCGTGCGGCCATCTGCTGAAAGCGTTCGTCCGCCTCATCCGCTGTGCGCAGCAGGGTCTGCCCCGCCTCGGTCAGCGCATAGCCGCGGGGGTGGCGTTGAAACAGACGGGCGCCCAACTGTGCCTCCAATGCGTCGATCCGGCGGATCACCGTGGCATGGTGCACGCCCAAGGCCTCGGCCGCGCCACTGACCGTGCCGCTGCGCGCAACCGCCAGCGCGATGCGAATGTCATCCCAGTTATCGATCCTGCACCTCCCTAGACCTGTGCATCACCGCACAAAGAATGCGCATTTATCGCCAATTTTGTTCATTCCTGCCTAGCCCCAAATTGGTGGCAACAGATTCCAACAGTTTCGAGGAACGATCCGATCATGAACATCCTGCATCTTGATAGTGCAATCACCGGCGAGGCTTCGGTTTCGCGCAAACTGACCGCCGACATTGTCGCCAAGCTGACCTCCCAAAATCCAACCGCGACCGTCACCTATCGCGACCTCGCCAAGGGCGTGCCCGCCATCGACGGGATCTGGCTGGAAGCCACCCGTGGGATGGGCGACGACAACTCGGCCGCACATGCCGCCGCCGTCGCCACCTCTGACGCATATCTGTCCGAAGTCAAAAATGCAGATGTGCTGGTGATCGGTATGCCGATCTACAACTTCGCGATGGGCGCCCTGCTGAAAAGCTGGATTGACCAGATTGCCCGCGCCGGTGTCAGTTTCCGCTATACCGAGGCTGGCGCCGAAGGCTTGCTGACCGGAAAGCGCGCCATCATCGCCTATAGCGCCGGCGGCACGCCCTTGGGGTCCGAGATCGACCACGCCTCGGCCTATATGCGGTTCATTCTGGGCTTCTTCGGGATCACCGATGTCGAATTCGTCGCCGCCGACGGTTTGATTTTCGACCGCGACGGCGCATTGGCCCGCGCCGATGCCCAGGTCGCAGAGCTCGCCGCCTGACCGCCCCCTGACCGGGCGAAACCATCAAAAGCACGGCCTGCGTTGACTCGCGGGCCGTTTTTGCCTATCTCACCCTAGATTCCCGGAAGGATGTGCCTTCCGGTCCCCGTCAGATGCGGGGATCGCCCCCCGTTAGCGCGTTGCGCCCACGGGGGCTAAACCGTATTGGACCGCAGGAGGCCCGGCTATGTTCGAGAACCTTTCCGACCGTTTGGGCGGCGTATTCGACCGGCTGACCAAGCAAGGCGCCCTGACCGAAGATGACGTGACCGCCGCAATGCGCGAAGTGCGTGTGGCCCTGCTGGAAGCCGACGTTTCCCTGCCCGTGGCCCGCAGCTTTGTCAAAACCGTCACCTCGAAAGCGACCGGCGCATCTGTTACCAAATCGATCACCCCCGGCCAACAGGTCGTGAAGATCGTCCATGACGAACTGATCAAGGTTCTGCAGGGCGACGATGCCCCCGACGCGCTGCGCATCGACAACCCGCCTGCGCCGATCCTGATGGTCGGCCTGCAAGGCTCGGGGAAAACCACGACGACCGCGAAACTGGCCCTGCGCCTGAAGGAGCGTGAAAAGAAACGCGTGCTGATGGCGTCTCTGGACACCAACCGCCCGGCGGCCATGGAACAGCTTGCCATCCTTGGCCAGCAGATCGGCGTTGACACCCTGCCCATCGTGCCGGGCCAGACCGCCACGCAGATCGCCCAACGCGCCAAGCAACAGGCGTCGCTGGGCGGCTATGACGTTTATATGCTGGATACCGCTGGTCGCCTGCATATCGACCAGGTGCTGATGGATGAGGTTCAGGCCGTCCGCGACATCGCCCAGCCGCGCGAAACACTGTTGGTCGTCGATGGCCTGACCGGTCAGGACGCCGTCAATGTCGCCACCGAGTTCGACGAGAAAGTCGGCGTCTCGGGCGTCGTTCTGACCCGGATGGACGGCGATGGCCGCGGTGGCGCGGCCCTGTCGATGCGCGCGGTTACGGGCAAGCCGATCCGCTTCGTCGGCCTGGGCGAAAAAATGGACGCGCTGGAAGGCTTTGACGCCCAGCGGATCGCCGGTCGCATCCTTGGCATGGGTGACATCGTCGCCCTGGTCGAAAAGGCGCAGGAAGTGCTGGAGGTCGAACAGGCCGAACGCATGATGAAACGCTTCCAGAAGGGTCTGTTCAACATGAACGACCTGAAAGGCCAGCTTGAACAGATGCAGAAGATGGGTGGCATGGGCTCGATCATGCAGATGATGCCGGGCATGCAGAAGATGGCCAAACAGGCCGAAGCCGCAGGCATGGATGACAGCGCCGTGCGCCGTCAGATCGCGCTGATCAACTCCATGACCAAGAAAGAGCGGGCCAATCCCGACATGCTGCAGGCAAGCCGCAAAAAGCGGATCGCAGCGGGCGCGGGCATGGAGGTGTCCGAACTGAACCGGCTGCTGAAAATGCAAAAGCAGATGGCCGACACGATGAAAAAGCTGGGCAAGATGGGCAAAGGCGGCATGCTGAAACAGGCCATGCGTGCCATGACCGGCCGCGCGGGCGGCCTGCCGGATCTGGAGAATATGGATCCAGCGAAAATGGCCGAAGCAACCAGGATGCTGCAGGACCCGAAGGGTCTCGGCGGTGATCTGTCCAAGGCCGGCCTGCCCAGCGGCCTCAGCGGTCTGTTCGGGAAGAAATAAGGTCAGCCGCGTCATGACGTCCTCATCCATAATTCTTCAGGCGAAAGTGCCGGTTCTTGAAACCGAACGCCTGATCCTGCGCGAACCGCGCCTGTCGGATTGGGATGCGATGAATGCCTTTGGCCTGTCGGAACGCTCGCAATATGTCGGCGGCCCGTATGAGGAATGGCAAAACTGGGACGCGCTGTCGCGTGGCATTGGCCACTGGATCATGCGCGGTTATGGCCTGTGGTCGGTCGAGGACAAGGCCTCGGGTCGCATTGCCGGGCGCGTCGGCGTGATCGACCATTTCGACTGGCCCGAACCCGAACTGGGCTGGCATATCTATGAAGGCTTCGAAGGCAAGGGCATCGCCTATGAGGCGGCCATGACCGCCCGCGCCCATGCCCAGGGTCCGATGGGCTTTGCCCCGCTGATCTCTCAGATCGCCCACGAAAACATTCGCTCGCGCAAACTGGCCGAACGCATGGGTGCGGTGATCGAACGCGAAGGCGTGGTTCGTGGCACCCCGTGTCTGGTTTACCGCCATCCGAAGGTGTCGGCATGACCGCGCTGCTTTGGTCCTCGAAATATCCCGCGGGGGAGTCGCCGGCACGGCGACGGGGGCGCGAAGCCCCCGCTGCGGCGGCGCCACATGCGGCATACGCCCTGTGCACCGCCTGTGCACAGGTTGTGTACATCCCGTGCCCCTTGAACGGAGCCTTCCATGACTGATCCCACCACCCGCGCCGCCGCCCTGCTGAAAGAGCATCGCGAGTCTATCGACCGGCTGGACGCGATCCTGGTCTACACGCTGGCCGAACGGTTCAAGCACACCCAATCCGTCGGCCACCTCAAGGCCGAACACGCTCTGCCGCCCTCGGATCCGTCGCGCGAAGCGCAACAGATCGAGCGGCTGGAACGCCTCGCGCGCGAGGCTGACCTTGATCCAGAATTCGCGCGCAAATTCCTGAATTTCGTGATCGCCGAAGTTATTCGGCACCACGAACAACACCAATCGTAAGGGCGCGGACGCGCCCATAACACCGCCATTTCAAAGGAGAAAATGCAATGGCTATGAAAATCCGTCTGGCCCGTGGTGGTTCGAAAAAACGCCCGCATTACGCCATCGTCGCAACCGATTCGCGCATGCCGCGCGATGGCCGCTTCCTGGAAAAGCTGGGCACCTATAACCCGCTGCTGCCGAAAGACAGCGAAGATCGCGTCAAAATGGACATGGAACGCGTTCAGCACTGGCTGGGTCTCGGCGCACAGCCGACCGACCGTATTGCCCGCTTCCTGGAAGCCGCAGGCGTCAAGGCAAAGGCCGACCGCAAGAACATGAAGAAAGCCGAACCGGGCAAGAAAGCCAAAGCGCGCGCCGAAGAAAAAGCCGCCAAAGCTGCTGCTCCGGCTGAAGAATAATCCCGTGCAAGGCCCGGATGTCAGCATCCGGGCCTGTCATTCGACCGCAAATGTTTCGCCTGTTTCGTCGCGCAATTTTCTTTGTGCTGCTGTTTGTCAGCGGCATGATCTTCGAGCGTGCTCAGCAACGTGAACTATGCAGGGAATCGGCCGGCACCTGGCTGCGCGCCGGATTTTGCGAAAGGGTTGGACCATGACCGACAGGATTTGCGTAGGCGCAATTGCTGGTGCCTTTGGTGTCAATGGCGAAGTGCGCCTGAAAAGCTTTACCGCCGAGCCTGCTGATATCGCGAATTACGGCCCCTTGACGACCGAAGACGGCAAAAAAGTCTTTACCGTCAATCTGACCCGGCCGATCACCGGTGGACTTGGGGCGCGGCTGACGGGCGTTGTCACCCGCGAGGATGCGGAAGCATTGAAGGGCGTGACCTTGTGGGCACCGCGCGATGCGCTGCCCTCGCTTCCTGATGATGAATTTTATCACACCGACCTGATCGGGCTAGAGGTCGTGGATACCGGCGGCCAGATTTTAGGCCGTGTCCGCGCGATCTTTGACCACGGCGCCGGCGATATTCTGGAAGTGGTCGGCGGCAAGACCGTGCTTTTGCTGCCCTTTACCCGCGCTGTTGTTCCAACGGTCGATGTGACCGCAGGACGCATCGTTGCCGACCCGCCTGGCAACGACGAATGAGCGATACGCCAAAATCGCATGGGCGGTTGTCCGTCACCACCAGTCTGCGCCCGCGCGAATTGATGCGCGAACCACAGATCAGGAACATCTGGACGGCCAATGTCGTCACCCTGTTCCCCGAGGCTTTTCCCGGTATCCTTGGCCTGTCGCTGACCGGTCGCGCGTTGCAACAGGGGCTTTGGAACCTGCGGACCATTCCTTTGCGCGAATTTGGCATGGGCAAGCATCGCAATGTCGATGACACACCAGCCGGCGGCGGGGCGGGCATGGTGATCCGTGCCGATGTGATGGATGCAGCCCTGCGCGAAGCGACTCAGGGCACAGCAAAACCCGTCATCTACATGTCGCCGCGCGGCAAACAACTGACACAGGCCCGCGCACGGCAGTTGGCCGAAGGTCCAGGGGTGACGCTGATCTGTGGCCGGTTCGAAGGTGTGGATCAGCGCGTTCTGGATGCGCATGCCATCGAAGAAATCAGCATTGGCGACTATGTTTTGACCGGCGGAGAGATTGCCGCTCAGGTCTTGATCGACACGACGGTTCGTCTTATACCGCGCGTGCTGGGGAATCAGGACTCTCTGGCCGAGGAATCCTTTTCCATCGGCAACAGAGGTCTTCTGGAAGCCCCTCAGTTCACGAAGCCCGCCCAGTGGGAAGGCCGCGAGATCCCGGAAGTTCTGCTATCGGGAAATCACGCGGCCATTCATGCTTGGCGTGCCAGTGAAGCCGAAAGGCTGACCAAGGAACGCCGCCCCGACCTGTGGCGGGCATACGAGGAATCCCTTGGGGAACCCCGTATGGACCCGGCAAAGGACCAACAGCTCTCGGGCGCATCAGACCAATCGTGGAATCACCACGAGCATAACAAGGAAACCAAGCGATGAACCTGATCGCAGAACTGGAAGCCGAGCAAATCGCCGCGCTTGGCAAGGAAATCCCTGATTTCAAAGCAGGCGACACCGTCCGCGTCGGTTACAAAGTGACCGAGGGCACCCGCACCCGCGTGCAGAACTACGAAGGCGTCTGCATTTCGCGCAAAGGCGGCGACGGCATCAGTGCCAGCTTCACCGTCCGCAAAATCAGCTTCGGCGAAGGCGTCGAGCGCGTTTTCCCGCTTTACTCGACCAACATCGACGCGATCACTATCGTTCGTCGTGGTAAAGTCCGTCGCGCCAAGCTGTACTATCTGCGCGATCGTCGTGGTAAATCGGCCCGTATCGCCGAAAAAACCAACTATCGTCCCAAAACCGACGCGAAAGCCTAAGGAGGTCGCGAGATGAAAAAAGAGACCCATCCCGACTACCACATGATCCAGGTCAAAATGACCGACGGTACCATCTATCAGACCCGTTCGACCTGGGGTGCCGAAGGCGAAACCATGTCGCTGGACATCGACCCGACCACTCACCCGGCATGGACCGGCGGTTCGGCTCGTCTGATGGACACCGGCGGCCGCGTGTCGAAGTTCAAAAGCAAATACGCTGGCCTGGGCTTCTGATCCTTTCCAGCTATCGGAATACGAAAACGCCGCCCCCATCGGGCGGCGTTTTTCTTTGCCCGGCGTCAGGTGATACTGGCCAATATACGCTGACCAAATGAAAAACGGCCAAGCGACCACCAGACCAGCAGGCACAGAACGACCACAAAAACGAATTTCAGATCGCCGCTGATACCCAGTTGCGTGGCTGTGATCATCGCCAGAACATGCGAGAAATAGATGAAAGCTGCCAGCGTCGCCAACTGCTTGCCCTGCGAAAACCCCTTGCTCGACAGCGCAGCCAAAAAGACCAGCGGCGCACAGGCCAGCAACGTCACCATGCTGTCAACGCCATATGTGCCGCCTGCGATGCGATACCAAACCACGCTCTCCGCCATCACCGCAATCACCGACAGGACGGCCAGCCATTTCCCCCCTGTCCCCGTCTTGCGGGTGCCGGTCGCGGCAAGAGCATAGCCAACGGCGAAGAACGGAAAGATCACGAACAACCCGTTTCGATACAGATCCAGTTGCAGCGACAGCCTTTCGGACAGCACCAGATATTGCAGCAGGATTCCCACAGCGGCCAGCAGCAGCGCGATCAGGACGATGCCCCTGATCGGCAGCTTCCAATGAATCAACGCCAGCAGCAGCGCCCCCGCCGCGATCATTCCAGCCAGAAACCACAGGTGAAAATAGCCAAAGAACCACAATTGCAGCAGATGCGGCAGAGATGTGATTTCCGGCCCATAAACAGGCGCGTAGATCACCATCCAGATCGCATAGAGGATCAGGATCCGTTTCAAATATCCTGCACCTCGTCCCGAATGGGCCGCGCTCGCAAAGAAAAAGCCCGATATCAGGGAAAAAATCGGAACGGCGGTTCGGTATAAGCCATTCACCAATGCCTGTTTAACTTCGCCCTGCAAAGCGTCGGGAAAGCCTGTGTGTATCCCGATGACAAAGATCGCCAACAGGACACGAAGTGGATCGACTGCGCTGTTGCGCTGGACTGCTGCGTTCATGGATCGCCTGAATATCTTGTGCAACCGAACGAAAAAGCGGGCCACAAGGTTCGCCCGCTTTCGTCAGTCACCAAAGTTTTTTGCAATTTCATGCCGATATGGCGTGATGTTGGATTGTCACCAGCTCAGGCAGCCGCCGCATCAAGCTCTACCAGCGCGACGATATCCATCATGATCGTGTTCAACTGGAAGTCCTTGGGCGTATAGACCCGCGCCACGCCCATCGACAGCAGCCGCGCAGCATCATCATCGGGAATAATGCCGCCAACGATAACCGGGATATGGGTTAGCCCTTCATCCCTCATCCGCGCCATCACGTCCTCGATCAACGGCAGGTGGCTGCCCGACAGGATCGACAGACCGACGACATGAGCATCCTCGATCTTTGCCCTGCTGACGATCTGTTCCGGCGTCAGACGGATGCCCTCATAGGTGATGTCCATACCGCAATCGCGGGCGCGAAACGCAATCTGTTCAGCGCCATTCGAATGGCCGTCCAGCCCCGGCTTGCCGACCACGAATTTCAGGCGGCGGCCAAGGCGAGAGCTGACGGCATCGACGGCTTCGCGAATATCCTCCAACCCTTCGGTCCGGTTCGAGGGCGACGACGAAACTCCGGTCGGGCCGCGATACTCGCCGTGGACCTGACGCATGACGCCGGCCCATTCGCCGGTCGTGGCGCCGGCCTTCGCCGCTGCGATCGAATAGGGCATGATATTTTCCCCCCGACGGGCCGCGTCGCTCAGCGCGTTCAGCGCGCCCTGCACGGCGGCCTCGTCACGGGTGTTGCGCCAAGCGCTCAAACGTTCGATCTGATCCTGCTCGACCGCCGGATCGACAACCATGATGCCACCATCGCCCGCAGTCAGGGGCGAAGGCTCGGCGTGTTGCCAGCGGTTCACACCGACCACGATGGTTTCATTCGTCTCGATCCGGCCCAGCCGTTCCGCATTCGATTCGACCAGACGCGATTTCATATAGTCGATAGAGGCAATCGCGCCGCCCATCTGATCCAGCAGAGCCAGTTCGTCGCGGGCGCCTTGCTTCAACTCCTCGACCTTGGCGGCGATGACCGGGTTGCCATCGAACAGATCGCCATATTCCAGCAGGTCGGTTTCATAGGCCAGGATCTGCTGCATCCGCAGCGACCATTGCTGATCCCAGGGGCGCGGCAGGCCAAGCGCCTCGTTCCAGGCGGGCAGTTGCACGGCGCGGGCGCGGGCGTTTTTCGACAGCGTCACCGCCAGCATTTCCAGCAGGATGCGATAGACGTTGTTTTCCGGCTGCTGTTCCGTCAGGCCCAGGCTGTTAACCTGCACGCCATAGCGGAACCGGCGGAATTTCTCATCCTCGATGCCATAACGCTGGGCCGTGATCTCATCCCACAGCTCGGTAAAGGCGCGCATCTTGCACATTTCGGTCACAAACCGGATACCCGCATTCACGAAAAAGCTGATCCGCCCAACCATTTCGGGGAAGCTTTCGGCGGGCACCTTGGCCTTCAGATCGTCCAGCACCGCAATGGCAGTGGCCAGCGCATAAGCCAGTTCCTGTTGCGGCGTCGCCCCTGCCTCTTGCAGGTGATAGGAACAGACATTCATCGGGTTCCATTTGGGCAGCTTGTCCCGCGTATAGGCCGCGACATCGGTGATCATCGCCAAGGACGGCTTGGGCGGACAGATATAGGTGCCGCGCGACAGGTATTCCTTGATCAGGTCGTTCTGGACCGTGCCCTGCAACTTGCTGACATCGGCCCCCTGCTCCTCGGCCACGGCGATATACAGCGACAGCAGCCATGGCGCCGTCGCGTTGATCGTCATCGAGGTGTTCATCTGTTCCAGCGGGATCTGATCGAACAGCGCCCGCATATCACCCAGATGGCAAACGGGCACGCCAACCTTGCCAACCTCGCCCCGCGCCAGCACATGATCGCTGTCATAACCGGTCTGGGTCGGCAGATCGAAAGCCACCGACAACCCGGTCTGCCCTTTGGAAAGGTTTGCGCGGTAAAGTTCGTTCGATTTCGCAGCTGTCGAGTGGCCCGCATAGGTGCGGAACAGCCAAGGCTTGTCTTTCTGGGTCATGCGGATCGCCTCGCAATAATCTTACAGTCGACGAACGAATACCGAAACAAAGATGCGCCGTCAATTCGCTGCATCGCAGAAATCGCCGCGTCCGCGATATGTCCGGCAGGGCCGCCCGAGTCATTTGCGGACAGGCCTGTCGTCAGGCTTGAAGGTGTGGATTTCGGACATGACCTTATCTCACCGTCGCGAACTTACGCGGGTTCTGTGACCGATCTGCGCGCTTTCCAGCACGTTCACTACGGTCAAAGCCAGCGAGTCGGTGCCGATGTCTGCCTCCGGGCCGCAATCCGGCCCATCCGTCCAATTGGCCGTTATGCTGTGTCTGCAACATATTGCCGTTGGACTTTTGCCCTATTCATTGGCGAGCGCAGCGAAATATCGCACCGCGACGAATATTTCCACACAACAAAGTTATAAAATTACGTTTAACGCCGTGTTCGGGTTGCAATGTTGCGCGTCCTTGGGTAGTGCTTCGGAAAAGTTGATTCTGCATTGCAGAAAAATGAGGAGACTCGCCATGGCCCTTGATGCCCCCACCCCGATCGCGCCCTACGACGCGCCGATAAAGGACCTGTATGCGGTCGGAGAGATGCCGCCGCTTGGTCATGTGCCAAAGCAGATGCATGCCTGGGCGATCCGCCGCGAACGCCATGGCGAACCCGACACGGCGATGCAGCTGGAAGTCGTGGACGTCCCCAGCATTGACAGCCATGAAGTGCTGGTTCTGGTGATGGCTGCGGGCGTCAACTACAACGGCATCTGGGCCGGCCTGGGCCAGCCGATCAGCCCCTTTGACGGGCACGGCGCCGAATATCACATCGCCGGATCTGACGCTTCGGGCATCGTTTGGGCTGTTGGCGACAAGGTCAAACGATGGAAAGTCGGCGATGAAGTTGTCATCCATTGCAATCAGGACGATGGCGATGACGAGGAATGCAACGGCGGTGACCCGATGTATTCGCCCACGCAACGCATCTGGGGCTATGAGACTCCGGATGGCAGCTTCGCACAGTTCACCCGTGTGCAAGCCCAGCAGTTGATGAAACGCCCCAAGCACCTGACCTGGGAAGAATCAGCCTGCTATACGCTGACGCTGGCCACCGCCTATCGGATGCTGTTCGGCCATGAGCCGCACGAGTTGAAGCCGGGCATGAACGTGCTGGTCTGGGGCGCGTCGGGTGGTCTGGGATCCTATGCGATCCAGTTGATCAACGCGGCGGGCGGCAATGCCATCGGCGTCATCAGCGAGGAAGACAAGCGCGATTTCGTCATGGGCCTTGGCGCCAAGGGCGTGATCAACCGCAAGGAATTCAAATGCTGGGGCCAGCTCCCCACGGTGAACACGCCCGAATACAAGGAATGGTTCAACGAAGCGCGCAAGTTCGGCAAAGCCATCTGGGACATCACCGGCAAGGGCAACAACGTCGATATCGTCTTTGAACACCCGGGCGAAGCGACCTTCCCGGTCTCGACCCTTGTCTGCAAAAAGGGCGGCATGGTCGTGATCTGCGCGGGCACCACCGGCTTCAACTGCACATTCGACGTGCGCTATATGTGGATGCACCAGAAGCGCCTGCAAGGCTCGCATTTCGCGCATCTGAAACAGGCCGCCGCCGCCAACAAGTTGATGCTGGAACGCCGCCTTGACCCCTGCATGTCCGAGGTGTTTCCTTGGGCCGAAATCCCGCAGGCGCATATGAAGATGTATAAAAACCAGCACAAACCGGGCAATATGTCGGTTCTGGTTCAGGCACCGACCACGGGTCTGCGCACATTCGAGGACGCTTTGGAAGCCGGACGAAAATAACCTTTCCGGCGATGCGAAACAAAGGGCGGGGTTGAACCCGCCCTTTCTGCATTCCGGATTCAGAACAGGCCGTAAAGGATACCGCTCATCGCGACCAGACCGGCGATTGTCACAAAGACATTCGACAGCTTGCCACGATATTGCGCCAGCGCTGGCACGCGGTGGATCGCATACATCGGCATCAGATACAGGATCGCCGCGATAACCGGGCCGCCCAGGGTTTCGATCATGCCAAGGATGCTGGGGTTAAGGATTGCAACGCCCCAGATGGTCAGGAACATGAAGGCGGCGATCAGGATATTCAGACGCTTGTCGGGCATGCTGACCTGATCCGGTATGACCGTGCCCCGCAGAATGCCCCGCATCCCTTCGGCCGCGCCAAGATAATGGCCAAAGAAGGATGATACGATCGCGACAAAGGCCACCAGCGGGCCGAAATAGCTGATGAACGGGCTGTCGTTCACATTGGCCAGATAGGACAGGATCGGCAGGTTCAGGGCCTTCGCGTCGGCCAGTTGTTCCGGCGTCAGGGCCAGCACGCAGGAAAACACGAACAGCATCACAAAACCGACCAGCATCATCGAGGTATTGCGCAGAATTTGGTCGGCCTTGACGCTGGCATGATCGCCATAGTCACGCTTCATCGCGCAGGCGAATTGCGAAATGGCTGGCGAATGATTGAACGAAAAGACCAGCACCGGAATGGTCAGCCAGATGGATTTCAGCGCCGTGCCCAGCGGCGTGACTTCCTTCACCGCCGCCAGGTTCCACTGCGGCACCAGATATAGCGACAGGAAGATCAGGATGCCAACCAGCGGGTAGACCAGAAATTCGGTCACGACCAGCATGACCCGTTGTCCCGCCAGCATCACCAGCATCATCCCGGCAATCAGCACGCCCGACAGCAGCCAGCGCGGCACCGGGCCGACGCCCATCTGGTTTTCCAGAAAGCTGCCAACCGTGTTGGTGATGCCCACGCCATAGATCAGCACGATCGGATAGATCGCCAGAAAATACAGCAGCGTAATCGCCCTGCCTGCGCCGTCGCCGAAATATTCGACGACAACATCGGTGATATCCGCATTCGGGTTCTTTGACGAACAAACGAACCGGGCCAGTGCGCGATGCGACAGATAGGTCATCGGGCCGATGATAATGGCCATGAAGACCAGCGGCCAAAAGCCTCCGATGCCGGCATTGATTGGCAGGAACAGGATGCCTGCCCCCACGGCTGTGCCGAACAGACTTAGCATCCATGTATTGTCGTATTTCGACCAGCCAAGCCGCGCAGGCGCGGCCGGTGACGATATGTGATCCGTATTGGCCATAATTCCCCCCATCAACTATAAACTTGCACAATATGAACGCCGTTCGGGGCATACAAAAGCGCGAATTCGGGCTGCGTCAAACAATTAACTAACGCAGCGTCAAGCCCTTAATGAGATGGAACACGCTGTTAGCGCCGAAGATCAGAACATTTCGCCATGGGCGGAAAAGCCTTTCCGCTCTATATCTCGCAATGCCTTGAAGCGCTTGACGCCCACGGCATGGCTGGACACCGCATTGGCGGCGCGGACCATCCATTCCCGATGTTCGGCGTCGCATTGTTCCAGCCAGGCGTCGGGATTAACGCCATCAGCGATCCATGGTCCTACCGCCAGAATGCGGATGGCACTGGCATGATTCGGGCAAACCGCCATCGCGACGCGGTCGGCCGAATATTCCTGCGCGCGGGTCGTTGTCTGCCCCGGCAACACCAGCATGTTGGGAACCATGCCGATAATGATGCGCCACAGCGAGACATGGCGCAATTTGTGATGCGCCATTTCATGCGCCAACACGAATTCGACCACGTCGGGGGACTTGGCCAGCATCAGCGTGATTTCGGAATGCATGACGATATAACGATAGCGCCGGTTGCACTCCAACGCATAGGCATTCACCACCCCGTCGCCGTTCGTGACATACAGTTTTGGCGGGTTGGGCATGTCCAGCCGCTGGGCCAGATCCTGATACAGCGCATAAAGTTCCGGGAACTGCGCCGGGCCAACAAGGATCGCGTTGGAACGGGCCTGCGCCGCCATATAAAAACGATAGATATAGATCGCCAGCGGCGCCAAAAGTATCAGGTAAGCGGTCTCCGCCATGTCGCGCAGATCGGTGGCGCCTTCCGTTCCGAAAGAGCTTTCAAGCAAGCCATTCCAATCAAACCACCAGATGCTCATGGCACCACCCAGTGCAAGGAAGGTGATGATCGCCGAAAACCAGATCATCGGCATTTCCCAACGATGCCGAAAACGCGTGAACCCGCCCGATCCGCTGGAATGTGCGCACATTATCAACCTCTTATCCACAATCGTCAGGCCAAGGCTAATTCCTTTGCGCTGACGTGTCGAGCGTGCCTGACAGCGCCAAGGTCGGTTTGCCCTTCGCTTTCACGCTGCCGCAAGCTATGGCTTGGCCATGACCGGCCAAACTGCACTTTCGACCATTCCAGAACTTTCGCCCGACCAGGCTGACGCATGGGATGCGCTGGCCGAAACCTTTGCACAGGCAGGCGTTGACCTGATTGCCGAGGAGTTGCATCCACCTCAGCCGGGCAAAGGCCGTGTCATGGCGGTAATCGGCAAGGCGGGATCCGGCAAGACCTTGCTGCTGTCTGAAATCACGCGGGCGCTGCGCGAAGCGGGCGTCGATCTGGTCAGCGGTGATTACGAAGGCAAACGCCGCAAGGACCGGCGCACGGTCGCGGTTCTGGCGCCCACCAACAAGGCCGCCTTTGTCTTGCGTATGCGCGGCGTGCCCGCGACCACGATTCACCGCATCCTTTATACGCCGGTCTATGATCCTCAATATGAACGCATCGCCGAGTGGCTGACGGGCGAAGGCACGCGCCCCACGGTCGAGGGGCTGACGGATGAGGCATTGGACCGCGCCAAGGCATTCTACGATCAGCACAGCTCGATCCCCGGTGCGCTAGCAGCGGCGGGCCTGCGCGGATCTGATTTCATACAGGGCTGGAAGCGGCGCGAAGAAGGGTTGGATATTGGGTTGATCGACGAATCCTCGATGCTGGATGAACGGCAATTCGACGATCTGCGCGAAATTTTTCCGGTGCTGATCCTGTTCGGCGATCCGGCACAGTTGGCCCCGGTCGGGCAATCCGGCCAGATGGTCTTTGACCAGCTTGCCGAAAATCAGCGACTTATCCTGAACCGCATCCACCGGCAGGCCGATGACAGCCCGATCCTTGATCTGGCGCATGCGCTTGCCGATGACAGCGTGAATTTCGACCGCTTCGAAAGCATGGTCCGCGATGCCGCGCGGCGCGATCCGCGGGTGGTCTGGGCCGAGCGTGTCGAAAGCGACCTGATGGCCCGCAGTCCTGTTCTGGTCTGGCGCAATGCCACGCGCATCCGGTTGATCCACGCATTTCGCAGTGCCTTTGGTGCGCCCGGTGACGCATTGCTGCCGGGAGAGCCGCTGATCTGCGACGGGCTGGAATTGCCGCTGAAGCATCGTAAGAAGCGCATCGACCTTGAGGCGCGCGGCCTGATCAAGGGCGCACAGGTGGTCTATCTTGGTCCCGGCAAGAAACCCGGATTCTCGCGGCTGCACGTCCTCGGCGCCGAAGATCCGCGCCTGTCCGCCGCCAGCATCGTCAAGATCGAGATGCCGGACGAAGAGGAACCCTTTATCCCCTATGCCGCCCGCATGGGCGCGGCCTTTCTGCATGGCGCGGCGGTCACGATCCACAAGGCACAGGGCAGTCAATGGCCCGATGTGCAGGTCTTTGCCCCCGACATCAGCGCCGCGGCCTGGTCGAACCGGACCGAGGCGGGCATCCCCCTGTGGAAACGCCTGACCTATGTCGCGATCACGCGGGCACAGGATCGACTGTTCTGGATTACCCGCCCAAGGCTGGCCCGCCCGTCAGGCCCGCTGACGACAGCCGATCTGGATATGCCCGCCGCACCATTGGCCTTGCAGGAAGAAGTGGAAGACGGCCTGCTATAGGCGGGCCGGTCTATTTGCCCTGCTTGCGCTGAATGGACAGACGCAAGGCCTCGACCAAAGCCTCTTGCGGAATGCCGGTTTCATGCGACAGGCGCATGATGCCGAAATGCACGCGGGCCAATTCCTGATAATAGCTGGCGAAGGTATAGTTGATCGACGCGCCGACGACCGCACCAAAGACCGGCGCGGCCTGCGCCGCCAGTTTTTGCCCCATTGACACAGCCAGCCGCGGTGCCACGCGGCTGATCAGGCTTTGCACCGTGTGCCCGGTCACAGACAGCCGCGCGGCCAGCAAACCCAGATCGGCATTATCGTCCCCCGACATCGGCCCTGCCGCCGCAAAGATACGTAAGCATTCCTTGCGAACCTCATCGCTGTCAGGATCAAGGCCATGTTCGGCGGCGATATCCAGCATCGCGCGCAAAAGCAGTGTGATGGTAAAAGGCATCTCGATCAGCGCACCGGGAAAACCGCCGGCGCCGCCCGCAGCACCACTGACGCTGGAGGCAAGCCGATTGAACCAATCGCCACGATCCCGCATCACCTTGCGCGAACCAGACGCCGCCTTGAAGGCACGGTTCAACGCCATGCGGGTAATGCCGTCCAAACGCCCACGGACAAATCCGGGCAGGCGGTCAATCAGCCCCTCGGCGCTGTTGCCGACAACGGACATGATCTCCATCCCCAATCCGCCGGCGTTCAGATAACGCGCGGCAAGCCGGTCAACCTGAGCCAGAACCGAAGGATCGTTGATCGGTGGCAAAATCGCCTGATTCGTCTGCAATTGTGTCATCGCGTGGGTGCTCAACCTCGATACATGCCGACGAAAGATGGGAATTGCCGGCTGCTTCTGCCAGTCCCGGTGGAACATCCTGCGATGTTTCCCGCGTGACCAGTCCCGCGATATCAACCCACGCACCGGGTTGAAGTTCCAATCCCAGGACACGATCCGGGTTGGTGGGAGGCGGCATTTCGACGCCGTCCAGCTTTTCAAAGCCAAAGCGCGAATAATAGGGCGCGTCCCCGACCAGCAACACCCGCCCCCATCCCAGCTTCTGCGCACGGGTCAAACTGTCGCGCATCAACAACCCGCCCAAGCCCTCGCCCTGTGCGGTCGGGTGAACCGCGATCGGGCCCAGCAGCAGCGTGGAATGCTCACCAACCCGAACCGGCCAATAGCGGATAGCCGCCAGAAGAATGCCGGTTGGATCACGCAGCAGCAGGCACAGGTCAGCGACTTTGGAAACGCCGTCTCGCAGACGATAGGACGACAACGCCGTTCGGCCCGGCGCAAAGCACAGGTCATACAGGGATTCGACCTCATATTCGTCGGCGGCGGTTTCCGGGCAGATCTCGTACATGGTGCCTCAATGACTGCTGCGGCCCAATAACACGCCACAACCACCTGTCAAACATTGCAGAACACGAAAAGCGGTGGCAGTTTGACTGCGACAATTTGACTGCGACAATAAGAGGAGGCCGAAAATGTTTTATCGACCCGAAACAGGTCACGGCCTGCCGCATAACCCCTTCAATGCCATCGTCGCCCCCCGCCCCATCGGCTGGATTTCCACCCGTGGCGTCAAGGGTGACAATCTTGCCCCCTATTCGTTTTTCAACGCCGTGGCCTATGTTCCGCCGCAAGTGATGTTTTCTTCGACAAACAGCAAGCCGGATCGTCGTGGAACCAAAGACAGCGTCTCGCAGATCATCGAATCGGGTGTGTTCTGTGTCAATATTGCGGCTGGCGACCTGCGCGAACAGGTGAACGCGTCCTCTGCGCCGTTAGGCGCTGGCGTCAGCGAATTTGAAGCCGCCGGGATCGAGTCGGCAGAATGTGAGACCATCGACTGCTTGCGCGTGGCAAATGCCGTTGCCGCACTGGAATGCCGGATGACACAGATCGTCCCCTTGGCGGGTGAATCGAACTTTGTCGTGCTGGGCGTCGTAACCGGAGTGCATATCCGCGACGACTGTCTGATCGACGGACGTTTTGACCCGCGCCCCGCAGGGGGCTGGATTTCACGCCTCGGCTACAAGGATTATGCCGTCGTGCATGAGCTTTTCGAAATGGACCGCCCTAAATGACCAAGACCGTCAAGGATTACATCCGCAGCATCGTTGATTTTCCGCATGAGGGAATTATTTTTCGCGATGTAACGACGTTATTTGCCGATGCCCGCGGTTTCCGCATGGCCGTCGATCAGTTGCTGACGCCCTACACAGGAATGAATATCGACAAGGTTGTCGGGCTAGAGGCGCGGGGCTTTATCCTTGGCGGTGCGGTCGCCCATCAACTGTCCACGGGCTTTGTTCCGATCCGCAAGAAGGGCAAGCTGCCGGGTGCCGTGATCTCCGAGGCTTATACACTGGAATATGGCGAAGCCGTCGTTGAAATCCATGACGATGCCCTGAAACCCGGTGAACGTGTTCTGATCGTGGACGATCTGCTGGCGACCGGCGGCACGGCTGCTGCGGGGATCACGCTGTGCGAACGGCTGGGCGCTAAGGTCGTGGGCTGCGCCTTTGTGATCGACCTGCCGGCTCTGGGCGGGCGCGAATTGCTTGAGAGTCTGGGGCACGAGGTTCACGCCCTGACCAGCTTTGAGGGCGACTAAACCGGAAAGATCACACCGGGGTTCATGAGCCCCTTGGGGTCCAGCGCGGATTTGATGGCACGCATCGCCGACAATCGCACCGGATCGCCCCAATGGGCAAGATCCCCGGCCTTCAACCGTCCGACACCATGTTCGGCGGAAAATGAGCCGCCACGATCCACCACCATCTGATGCACCTGTCGTGACAGATCCTTGCGAATGCCGTCATATTCTTCGCGCTTGCGCCCCTCGGCCGGGAACAGGTTGTAATGCAGGTTACCGTCGCCCAGATGACCGAAACAGTTGATGCGCATATCGCCCTGCGATGCCAGCATATCGCCCGCATCGGTGATGAATTTGGCGACCTGCGACAGGGGCAGGCTGACATCATGGCTGGCAATCGCACCGATTGCGCGGTTCGCCTGCGGAATCATTTCGCGGACCGCCCAAAGGTCGGCCACTTGCTGACCCGATCGCGCGATCACGCCATCGCTGACCAGACCGGCGGATGATCCTTCAAGGAACAGCCCCTCTAACGCCTCATCGGCGCTCAGACCTGCGGGCAGGCCCACCTCGATAAGAACCAGCCATTGCGGACGTTCCAGAAACGGTTGCGGAAGATCAGGGAAGGTTGCGTCCAAAAACCGCAGCCCCTGCCCCGAGATCAGTTCAAACGCAGTCACACCACCGGCCATCCGGGCCTGCGCCAGCGACAACAGCGCCAGCGCAGCGGCGGGATCTTCGACCACGATCATCGCAACGCCGCTTTCAGACGGAACAGGCGCCAGCACCAGCGAGGCGGCGGTGATAACGCCCAGTGTCCCTTCGGCGCCGATCAACAGATCGCGCAGGTCATAACCCGTATTATCCTTCCGCAACCGCTTCAGATCATGCATGATTTCACCCGAGGGCAGCACAGCCTCGATCCCCAGACATTGCGCACGCGCATTGCCATAGCGCAGCACATTCACCCCGCCTGCATTGGTGGACAGAACCCCGCCAATCTGCGCCGTTCCTTGCGACGCCAGCGATAGCGCGAATTGGCGATCAACGGCGGCGGCGGCGTCACGGGCAGATTGCAGCGTCACGCCGGCTTCGGCCACCATTACGGATTCTTCGGGGAACACATCGCGGATCTGGGTCATCCGTTCCATCGACAGGATCAGCGGTGCCGGACCCTCGGGCATCACCTGCCCGCCCACCAGCCCCGTGCCACCCCCACGCGGAACAATGGCCACGCCTGCGTCAGCGCAGGCACGAACGATGGCCGCAGCTTCCTGCACATCATGCGGCGCGGCGACAAGCCCGGCCTGACCGTGATAACGGCCCCTCGGCTCTTCCAGATACGCGGGGGCAACGTCACGCAAAACCCCGAATGGCAGCCGTTTTTCCAAACGCTCATCAGCCGGATTCAGCATCTGGTTTCCCTTTCAGCGAACATCTGTGCGACCGCGCCGGTCACCCCTCAGGTTGGCGTAAAGCACGTGATTCCGCCAACGCCCGTCGATCTGCAGATAGCTTTGTGCGACGCCTTCGTATTTGAAGCCGGATTTTTCCAACACACCGCGCGACGCCGTATTTTCGGGCAAACAGGCTGCTTCAATCCGCGACAGATCCAGCGTGGTAAAGGCATGATGGACCAAAGCGCCGATGGCTTCCTGCATGTAACCCTGACGGGCAAAAGGCTGGCCAATCCAATAGCCGATCGTGCCGGATTGCGCCGGACCACGACGGATATTGTCCAGCGTGATCGCGCCCAACAGCACACCATCACGACGCAACAGAAACAGCGGCAGGGCCGAGCCGCTTCGACTGGCGCGGGTCGCCCAGTAGACCCGGTTGGTAAAGCCTTTGCGTGTCAGGTGGTCAGCGGCCCAAACCGGTTCCCATTTGGTCAAAAAATCCCGGCTGGTCACGCGCAACGCAGCCCATGCGTTGAAGTCGGAATGCGTCGGCAAACGAAGCACGATCCGTTCGGCTTCAAGCCTGACCGGACGGCGACGCAAAAACATCAGGCCGCAAACCTTTCCTCAAGCGCTTGACGCGATGGCGCAGCTTTCACCGGGCCATATAGCGCAAGTGCCGGGTGTGCATCATTCAGCAATGCAAGGGCGTGATCCCGAATTTCGGCCATGCTGACTGCGGTGATCCGCTGGGCAACCTCTGCCGGGTCGGGGATGCGTCCCCAGATGGCAAGCGTCCGGGCCATGCGCTCGGCCTGCGAGGTCGGACTTTCCAGCGCCATCAGCATTCCGGCCCGAAGCTGTGCCTTGGCACGGTCAACTTCCGCAACGGTCAGATCCTCGGCCGCGCGTTTGATTTCATCGACGGTCAGGTTCGCCAGATCGGCAATATCTTCGCCGCCCGTGCCCGCATAGACGGTCACCATGCCCGTATCGTCATGGAAACCCGATTGCGCAAAGATGGTATAGCACAGGCCACGCTCTTCCCGGATCTTCTGGAACAGACGTGAGGACATGCCCCCACCAATCGCCGACGTGAAAATCTGCGCGGCGTAGAAATCGGCAGCCATATAGCCGGGCCCTTCCAGCGCCAGCGCAAAATGCGCCTGCTCCAGCTTTTTCACGCGGCGCGTTTCCAACCCTTGCCACCGTGCCCCTTCCCGGGCCGGTTGCAGCACGGCTGACATATGCCCAAAGGCAATCTCGGCCAGCTTGACGATACGGTCGTGATCGACCGCACCGGCGGCGGCGACAATCATCTGACCGGGGCCATAGTTTTCGGCGACGAACCCCGCCAGATCGGTCTTGTTAAAGCTGCTGACACGCTCGACCGGGCCAAGAATGGTGCCCCAATCGCCTGATCGGGATAGGCGGCAGCCTGCAGCCAGTCGAAGATGACATCGTCAGGCGTATCCGCCGCCTGCCCGATTTCCTGCAGGATCACGCCCCGCTCGACCTCGATCTCGCGCTCATCAAAGATCGGGTTCAGCACGATGTCGGAAATCACGTCAAAGGCCAGATCCACGTCAGCCTGCAAGACACGAACATAATAGGCCGTCGTATCGCGCGATGTATAGGCGTTGATATAGCCGCCCACATCCTCGATCGCTTCGGCGATTTGCAGGGCGGTGCGTTTGTGCGTGCCTTTGAACGCCATATGCTCGAGGAAATGAGCAATGCCATTCTGTTCCAGCCGCTCATTCCGGCCACCAGCATTGACCCATATCCCAAGCGCGGTCGAATGAAGCCCGGGCATATTCCGGGTGGCGATACGCAACCCGTTGGGCAGCGTGGTCAATTGGACGTTGGCGTCTGTGGTCACTGAGTTCTCCGTTCAAGGATCAGCGATTTAATCGCCTCGGCGTCATTTTCAACCCGCGTCACGCGTTCGGGCAGGTCGAACAAGTCAGCCATATGGGGCGGCAAGTCCGGACGAACGCCAATAGCGCGCTCGACGGCATCAGGGAATTTCGCCGGATGCGCGGTCGCCAGCGTCACCATCGGCACACCGGGTTCGATATGCTGACGGGCCACGGCGACGCCGACGGCACTATGCGGGCACAGGATTTCACCGGTTTCATCCCGAACGGTGCGGATCATTGCCAAGGTGTCGTCTTCGCCGACACGACCCGAGACATATTGATCCTGCAGCGTCTGAAGGGCGCCCTGACTGATGGTAAAGCCGCCGGCCTTCAATTCGTCCATCAGCTGCGAAATTGCCGAGGCCTCACCGCCATAGGCCAGATACAGCGCACGTTCGAAGTTAGAGCTGACCTGAATATCCATTGACGGGCTGATCGACGGCTCGACCGTGCCAGTGCGATATTCGCCGGTCGTCAAGGCGCGGTGCAGAATATCATTCTGATTGGTTGCGACCACAAGACGTCGGATCGGCAGCCCCATGGCCCGCGCAATACTGCCAGCAAAGATATCGCCGAAATTGCCCGTCGGCACGGTAAAGTCGATCTCACGCGCGGGCGCACCAAGGCTGGCGGCGGCGGTGAAATAATACACGATCTGCGCCACAATGCGGGCCCAGTTAATGCTGTTCACACCGGCCAGCCCGACCTGATCGCGGAAGGCGTGATCGTTGAACAGATCCTTCAGACGGGCCTGACAATCGTCGAAGTGACCGCTGACCGCCAGCGCATGGACGTTTTCGGCGGCAGGCGTCGTCATCTGGCGGCGCTGCACCTCAGACACGCGGCCATGCGGATACATGATGAACACGTCCACATTGTCGATGCCTTTGAAGGCCTCGATTGCGGCACTGCCGGTATCGCCCGACGTTGCACCAACGATGGTGATTTTTTGACCCGAGCGTTTCAGCGCGATTTCAAACAATTGCGCGATCAACTGCATCGCGAAGTCCTTGAACGCCAAGGTCGGCCCGTGGAACAGTTCCAGCAGATGATGGCCGGGTGCCAGTTGCGTCAACGGCGCACGCGCGACATGGGCGATGCGGGCATAGGCGCGGTTGATCGCGCCGCGCAGCTCATCTTCGGAAAAGCTGTCGCCGGTGAAGGGGCGGATAACGCGATAGGCGACTTCTTCATAGGACAGACCATCAAGCTGCTCGATCCCTGAAAAGGCGGGAATGGTTTCGGGCAGATACAGACCGCCGTCACGGGCCAGACCTGTCAGCATGGCTTCTTCGAAATTCAGAACCGGGGCCTGTCCCCGCGTCGAGACGTAACGCATCTGCGATCCTTCAATATTTCCGCTGTCTGATACGCCAGATCAAAGCGACTGTCATCCCCGCCCAAGTTATCGCAAGCATGAACCACTGCACGGCATAAGACAGGTGGTTATTGGGTATCCCCTCGATCGCGACCGGGATGGGGTCGACATTCTGCGCATCGCCGTTGACAAAGCTGGCAACGACCAGAACTGGCTCGGTCCCCAGGACTTTCGCCATAGCAGGGACATCGCGGGCAAACCAGATGTTCTCATCCAGATTGGGCTTGGGGGTCGAGGTGCTGATTTCGGCTGGCCAATGCAGGTTGCCGCTGATGTCCAAGCGGACCGGTGGGCGTTCGACATGCCGCAATTCCTGCGGGACAAAGCCCCGATCCACCATGATCGCGCGGCCGTCATCGGTAATGAAGCGCGACACGATCTGATAGCCACCGCCCTGTTCTTTGGTGCCGGACAGAATGTCGATTTCCGCGCCGGTCGTCGTGCCGCTGACGGTGACAGGCATATACTTCATCGACGGATCAAGCTGTGCAGGCAGGGGCACAGCGGGGGCGTCGATCCTGGCCTGAATCTCGGCCAGCATTCCCTCTTTCCAGTCCATGCGGCGCAATTGCCATACCCCCAAAGAAATCAGGATGGCGCAGCCGGCAATGCCGATGATCAGGGGGAACAGATAGCGTTTCATCAATCTGGCTCAGCACAACAGGGGCGTTCAAAAGAAAAACGCGCGGGACCAGATCCCGCGCGTTTTTCAGGAACACAATGGGATCAGCTGCCCCAGACGTAGATCAGCGCGAACAGGAACAGCCAGATCACGTCAACAAAGTGCCAATACCAAGCGGCGGCTTCGAAACCGATATGCTGCTCTTGCGTCATCTGCCCACGCGAAATGCGCACCAGGCAAACGATCAGGAAGATGGTCCCGATGATGACGTGGACGCCGTGGAAACCCGTCGCCAGATAGAAGGCACTGGCATAAGCCGTATCGGCCAGACCAAAGGCCGCGTGGCTGTATTCATAGGCTTGCAAGAAAGAGAAGACGATCCCCAGAACAATGGCGATAGCCAGACCGTTGATCGTGGTCTTGCGGTCGCCTTCATGGACGAACGCATGATGCGCCCAGGTCACGGCAACGCCCGACAGCAACAGGATCAGCGTGTTGATAAAGGGCAGATGCCACGGATCGAATGTCACGATCCCTTCTGGCGGCCAGACGCCGTCCTTCAGCGGGCTTTCCGGCCCCATCGGATACATGGCGTTCTTGATGAAGTTCCAGAACCAGGCGACGAAGAACATCACCTCGGTAATGATAAACAGCAAAAAGCCATATTGCAGGCCGATGCGCACGACCGGGGTGTGATCACCCTCTTCGCCTTCGCGGACGACGTCAGCCCACCAGCTGAACATGACGTAAAGAACGCCGACAAAGCCGATCAGGAACATCCAGGGACCGTGGTCCTGCATCCACATCACACCGCCAAACAGCATGATGAAGGCCGAAACTGCGCCCAGAAACGGCCAGATCGAGGGCGGAAGAATATGGTAATCGTGGTTCTTAGCGTGCGCC
Source organism: Paracoccus amoyensis (assembly GCF_014490725.1). GTDB lineage: Bacteria > Pseudomonadota > Alphaproteobacteria > Rhodobacterales > Rhodobacteraceae > Paracoccus > Paracoccus amoyensis. The sequence continues at coordinate 520,727 of NZ_JACOQL010000004.1, read as the reverse complement.
ATGAGCAGTTCCCCGTCGGCTCCTCGTTCAGATCTTAGTTGACGTCATTGGCCGGTGCGGCGTCAAGCGCCGCCTGCTTCGGCTCGGTACGATGGAAAGTATAGGATAAGGTGATGTCGCGAACCCAAGCCGCATCGCCGTCTTTGACCAGGTCGGGATCGACGTAAAAGCTGACCGGCATCTCGACCCGCTCACCCGGCTTCAACGTCTGTTCGCTGAAACAGAAACAATCGATCTTGTCGAAGTAGTAACCCGTCACCTCGGGCGCGACGTTATAGCTGGCTGTGCCGGTGATGGTTTCATCGGAATTGTTGATTGCCTCGTAAAAGGCCAGACCGTTTTCACCGATTTTCAGGTCCATCTTGGTCTGCATCGGACGGAAGGTCCAATCCAGATTGGCATCGACATTAGCATCAAAGCGAATGCGGATCATCTGATCCAGCACCTGCCCGGATGCCTGTTGGGCCACCTGCGTCGTTCCGCCAAAGCCTGTGACTTTGCAGAACCAGTTATAGAACGGCACGGCGGCCCATGCCAACGCACCCATCGTCAGAACGACGCCGACAAGTCCAAGTGCAGTGCGGGATTCGCGGCTCATTCGGCGGCCTCCTCGGTTTGCTGCGATGCGGTCGGTGCTTCTGGCGGCAAAACAGAGACGCGTGGCTGATGGTCGAACCCCTCCATCAGATCGCCTTGCCGAACCTTGACGACTGTCAGGGCAAAGACCAGCACGACAAAGGATGCCAGCACAATTCCAAGGCCCACATTCCGCGACCGGCGGCGGCGGTGTAATTCATGTTCAGTCCGTAGCGCCATCACCATGTTCCCATCCAGCTTTGAACCAGCAATGCAAGGAAATGCAGGAACAGGTAATAAAGCGACAGCTTGAACACGCTTTTTTCAACCGCATAGCCATCGGCAATCGCCGTCTGCTCATCACGGCGCAGGATGCGCCAACCGCCATGGATGAACAATGCGTTAAGCACCACCGCGACGGCCATGTAAAGCGGGCCGCCGATGGAGGTCAGGCCCAGCCAGATCGCAAACGGCGCCAACACCAGCGTGTAGGCAAAGATATGACGCCGGGTCGCCGCCCGGCCATGTGTCACCGTCAGCATGGGAACGCCCGCCTTGTGATAATCTTCCTTCATGAACAGCGCCAAGGCCCAGAAATGGGGCGGGGTCCAGAAGAAGATCAGCGCGAACATCAGCACCGATTCAAGGCTGATGCCCCCGGTCGCACAGGCCCAACCGATCATCGGGGGAAATGCACCCGCCGCGCCACCGATCACAATGTTCTGCGGCGTCCAGCGTTTCAGCCACATCGTATAAACGACGGCATAGAAGAAGATCGTGAAGGCAAGGAACGCGGCGGCAAACCAATTCGCAGCCAGCCCCAGCATCATCACGGAAAAACCCGAGAGCGTCAGACCTATTGCAAGCGCCTCTGATCCAGTGACGCGACCTGCGGGGATCGGGCGCTTTTGCGTCCGGCGCATCACCGCATCGATATCCGCGTCATACCACATGTTCAGCGCGCCCGACGCTCCACCACCCAAGGCGATGAACAGGACCGAGCAGAACGCGATGACTGGGTGCACATCCACCGGCGCCACCCACAGACCAACGAAAGCGGTAAACACGACCAGCGACATCACCCGTGGTTTCAAGAGGGCGACATAGTCGCCGAACTCCGCCTCGGGGGCATTTTCATATGCGTGAATGTCGGTCATCGTTTTATCGTTTCATCTGGCTTTTCGGCTGGCGTTCAGAAAACGATCAGTTCACTTCCGGCTGAGTTTCCTCAGTCGGAACTGCGGCTGCTGCCGTTTCCTCGACCTCGCCCAGATTACCACCTTGTTCGACAATCCAGGCATCATATTTCTCGGGCGAGACTGCCTTGACCACGATGGGCATGTAGGCATGGGCAATACCGCACAGCTCACTGCACTGTCCGAAATAGACGCCCTCTTTTTCAACGTTGAACCAAGCCTGCGCGATACGGCCCGGTACGGCGTCCTGCTTGATGGCAAAGGCGGGAATGGTCCACGAATGGATCACGTCATTGGCCGTAACCTGCAGCAGCACGGTTTTTCCCACCGGCACGACGACGGCATTATCCGTCGCCAGCAGGAATTCATCCTCGCTGTAACCAGCGGCTTCCAGCTTGGCGCGAACCGGCTCGCTCATGGTGTTTTCGATGGCGCCGGCGGCGGTGTCTTCGTCGGTCAGGGTTGCAGCGGACCCGATCATGTAAGCGTCGAAGCTGACACCATTATCAGGATACTCATAGGACCAGAACCACTGGTTGCCCATCGCCTTGATCACGACATCAGGATTTGCAGGCATTTCCTGACTGCGGAACAGCGCAGGCAGCGAAAACGCACCGATCACGACCAGGATCAGCACCGGCACCAGCGTCCAGGCGATTTCCAGCGGCGTGTTATGCGTGAACTTCGCCGGCGTCGGGTTCGAGCGGCTGTTATACCGCAGGATCACTGCAAGCAGCAGAAGACAGACGAAAATCGTGATCACGGTAATGATGACCAGAACGAAGTGGTCAAGCCATTGCTGATCCTGCGCCAGTTCGGTCGAGGCGGGCTGGAAGCCCATGCCGCGCGCATGCGGCTTGCCAATCACCGGCAGATCGCCCAGCACGTCCTGTGCCACAGCCGAACTGGCTACCATTCCCGCCGTCATCAGCCCCGAAGCTGCCGCGACTGCACGGCGAATCATCGCTATTGCCATCATTCCATCCCGTTGCGTTGGCGCGGTCCGCGGACCGCCGGGGATGCCAAAAGGCGTCCCCTTTCCCTTTCAATATCTCCGTTCTATGACCATATCTCGCCCGCACGGGCAAGTGATACCTACCGTGAAAGAAGTGATTTCCTTGCCACTGAGGCATCTTGCACCCACGGATAACGCCCGCGATCCGCACCAGAAGAGACGGAGTTTTGCCATGAGCCGCGACCATTTCGATCCATTTGACCAGCTTCTGGATCAGGAACGCGCCATAGCGATCCTGCGTGAGGCAACCGCAGGTGCGGATGATGGAGAGTTGTTTCTGGAACGCTCGGTCGGCGAGACGCTGGTATTTGATGACGGTCGGCTGCGCAGTTCCGGCTATACTGCCGATCAGGGTTTTGGACTGCGGGCCGTGCGCGGCGAAGTCACCGGCTACGCCCACTCGACCGAGATTTCTGAAGCCTCGCTGCGTCGCGCGGCTGAAACGGCGCGTCTGGCCGTGGGCGACGGTGGTGGCAATCTGGCCGATCCATCGCCGATGGTGCTGACCCCGCTTTATGCGGCGATTGACCCGGCAGATGGCATCCCCTTTGCCACCCGGATCGCCTTGTTGCGCGAAATCGACGATTACGCCCGCGCGCTTGATCCGCGTGTCGTGCAGGTGACGGCGGCTTTGGCCTCATCCGTGCAAGAGGTGTTCATTCTACGTCCCGAAGGCGGACTGGTCAGCGATATCCGGCCCATGGCGCGGCTGAATGTGTCGGTCATCGTGGAAAATAATGATCGTCGTGAATCCGGTGGCACGGGTGGCGGCGGACGTATCCCGCTGGGCAGTCTGATGGACCCCGCCCATTGGAAGCCTGCGGTAGATGAAGCCCTGCGGATTGCGCTGGTCAACCTGCGCTCGGTCCCCGCCCCTGCCGGCGTGATGGATGTGGTGCTTGGCGCGGGCTGGCCGGGCATTCTGTTGCACGAGGCTGTTGGCCATGGGTTGGAGGGTGACTTCAACCGCAAAAAAGCCTCGGCCTTTGCCGGGCTGATGGGTCAGCGGGTCGCGGCGCCCGGCGTCACTGTGGTGGACGACGGCACCATCCCCGACCGTCGCGGCAGCATCAGCATTGATGATGAAGGAACCCCGCCGGCTCGCAATGTGCTGATCGAGGATGGAATTCTGGTCGGCTACATGCAGGATCGTCAGAATGCCCGGCTGATGGGCGTTGATCCGACCGGCAACGGTCGACGCGAAAGCTTTGCACACGCGCCCATGCCCCGCATGACCAACACCTACATGCCCGCCGGTGACGCGGAACCAAATGCGATTCTGGCCGATTTGAAAGACGGGATATACGCGGTTGGATTTGGCGGCGGTCAGGTCGATATCACCAACGGCAAGTTCGTCTTTTCATGCACTGAGGCCTATCGTGTCAAAGATGGCGTTGTCGGCGATCCGATTCGCGGCGCAACCCTGATCGGCGATGGCGCAACGGCGCTGCAACAGATCCGGGCCATCGGGAACGACATGTCACTGGACCCCGGGATCGGCAATTGTGGCAAGCAGGGGCAGTGGGTTCCGGTTGGCGTTGGCCAGCCTACGTTGATGATCGGCGGGTTGACGGTGGGCGGCTCTGCCGCCTGAAGCCCGAATGCTAACCAGTTTTTAACTTCTTCCCGGTTACACCCGATTCTGGCTGAGACGGAGGTGACACGTGACCGGGACTTCTCCCCTGAAAATCCTTGCTCCCCCTGCCCCCCAAGGGGATGATCTGTGCTTCCTCCGCCTTATCCGCTCTCGACGCGTGGGGCCTGCGACTTTCCACCGGCTGATGGCTGAATATGGCAGCGCGTCCGCAGCATTGCAGGCCCTGCCAGAGATCGCGGCTGAAGCCGGAATGACCGATTACGAAACCTGCCCCGAAGGGGTCGCCGCCGCCGAACTGGCCGCCGGTCGCCGTATCGGTGCGCGTCTGATCCGATGCGATTCGCCGGATTACCCCGGAATGTTGCGGCAAATCGACGGGGCGCCGCCGATTTTATGGGTGCGGGGCGATCCTGCATGGCTGTCGCGGAACCCGATTGCGGTGATCGGTGCACGCAATGCCTCATCCCTGGGGCTCCGCATGGCGCGGGGCATGTCCGCCGGTTTGGCAGAAGCTGGCCAAACCGTGATTGCCGGGCTGGCGCGCGGGATTGACACCGCAGCCCATAACGCCGCCCTGCCCACAGGCACCGTGGCGGTCATGGCAGGCGGGATCGATGTGATCTATCCAGCCGAAAATGCCGTTCTGGCCGCACAAATCGCCGAAAAAGGTGCGCTGGTATCGGAACAGCCGCCGGGAACCGAACCGGCCGCACGCCATTTTCCGACGCGCAACCGCATCATATCGGGCCTGTCGCACGCTGTCGTGGTGATCGAAGCCGCGCATCGGTCAGGGTCGCTGATAACGGCAAAGAACGCTTTGGATCAGGGGCGCGACGTCATGGCCGTGCCCGGACATCCGATGGACGCGCGGGCTGCGGGCTGCAATATGCTGATCCGTGACGGCGCCGTGCTGGTGCGCAACTCCGCGGATGTCATGGCCGGCCTGACAAGGTCTGGCGACCGGCATGATCTGCCGCCTTGCACCGAAAACCCGCCTTCCCCGCCCGATCACAGACGGGCCTTGGCCGCGCCTGATGATATCGAAGCCCGGATTTTGTCACATCTGACGCCAAGTCCCACCGAGGAAAACGATTTGATCCGCGGCCTTGGTCTGACCACACAGCACGCCAGCGCCGCGATTCTTTCACTGGAATTACAAGGGCGTCTGATCCGAATGGCAGGAGGAAGGCTGGCCCTGAACTAGCGTTCGCCGATGCGGTGACCATATGGGCTGATGTCCACCCCCCGTTGACACTGGCAATTTCGCCACCCATGTTCCCGGCCCATCCAAGGTGCCCTGAGGTCAGAATGCCAGTTGTCGTCGTCGAGTCGCCCGCAAAGGCGAAAACCATCGAAAAATATCTGGGCAGCGATTATCGCGTTCTGGCAAGCTTTGGCCATGTCCGCGACCTGCCGCCCAAGGATGGCAGCGTCGATCCAGAACACGATTTCGACATGAAATGGGAGGTTGCTTCGGACAGCAAGAAGCACCTGAAAGCCATCAAGGACGCGCTGAAGGACGATCAGAACCTGATTCTTGCCACCGACCCTGATCGCGAGGGCGAGGCGATCAGCTGGCATCTGCTGGAAACCTTGGCCCCTTCGCTGAAAAAAGGCAGTGAGGTCAGCCGCGTCACCTTCAACGCGATTACCAAGAATGCCGTCAGCGAAGCGATGCTGCATCCGCGCCAGATTGATCAGGCGCTGGTCGATGCCTATCTGGCCCGCCGTGCGCTGGACTATCTGGTTGGCTTCAACCTGTCGCCGGTTCTGTGGCGCAAACTGCCCGGCGCGAAATCGGCGGGGCGCGTGCAGTCGGTCTGTCTGCGTCTGATCGTTGACCGGGAAATGGAGATCGAGGCTTTCAAGGCCCGCGAATACTGGTCGGTTCATGCCCGTCTGGCGACGCCCGGTGGCGATGAATATGATGCGCAGCTGGTCTCTCTTGCGGGAAGCAAACTGGAGCGCTTTGATCTGGCGACTTCGCAAAAAGCCGCAATGGCGGTCAGTGCCGTTGCCAGCCGCGAACTGAAAGTGTCCAGCGTTTCGGCCAAACCCGCCAGCCGCAACCCCTGGCCACCCTTCATGACCTCGACCCTGCAACAGGAAGCAAGCCGCAAGATGGGCATGGGCGCCAAGGCCTGCATGTCAGCCGCACAACGCCTGTATGAGGCAGGGCTTATCACCTATATGCGGACCGATGGCATCGACATGGCGCCCGAGGCGGTTCACGCCGCGCGTGACGCCATCAGGGCACGGTTTGGTGACAAATATGTGCCCTCCAGCCCGCGCATGTATAAAAACAAAGCCAAAAATGCGCAGGAAGCGCATGAGTGTATCCGCCCGACCGATATGTCGCTGTCACCCGATAAGCTGAAGGTCACGGCAGATGATCAGCGCAAACTATATGATCTGATCTGGAAGCGCACCATCGCCAGCCAGATGGAAGCCGCCCGGATGGAACGCACGACCGTCGAAATCGGCAGCGCCGATGGACAGGTTGGCCTGCGTGCCACAGGTCAGGTGATGTTGTTTGACGGCTTTCTGAAAGTTTACGATCAGGGCCGCGACGATGATGAGGGCGAAGACAGCGCCCGCCTGCCAGTCATCAATCAGGGTGAGACAGCGACCAAGGTCGGTGGCGCTTTTGCCGCCGAATATGACAAAGCCGTTGGGGGCGATGATGCACTGATCGAAGCAGCCTCGGCCGGGCAATTGGTTGCGCAGGGCTTCGTCGCCGACGAGAATACCTCTGTCGCCGCACGTCAGCACTTCACCCAGCCACCGCCCCGCTATACCGAGGCGACGCTGGTCAAACGCATGGAAGAACTGGGTATCGGTCGCCCTTCGACTTATGCCAGCATCGTGACGACCATTCAGGACCGCGAATATGTTCGCAAGGACAAGAACCGCCTGATTCCCGAAGATAAGGGCCGTCTGGTCACGACCTTCCTGGTCAAATATTTTCCGCGCTATGTCAGTTATGACTTCACAGCGGATCTGGAAAACGAACTGGATGAAATCAGCGCCGGCGACCTGATCTGGCGTGAGGTCCTGGGACGCTTTTGGAAAGATTTTTCAAAAGCATTGGAAGGGACGTCCGATCTGCGAATTTCCGAGGTGCTGGACGCGATTGACGACGCGCTTGCCCCGCATCTTTATCCGCCGCGCGCAGATGGTGGCGATCCGCGCCTGTGCCCCCTGTGCCATCAAGGGCGCCTGAACTTGAAAACAGCCCGCTCGGGCGGTGCCTTTATCGGTTGCTCGAATTATCCCGAGTGCCGCTACACCCGCCCGCTTTCGGCACCCGATGGTGAAGCGGCCGTGGGCGATCGCGTTCTTGGCGAAGATAACGGCGACACTATCAGCCTGAAGACCGGGCGTTTTGGCCCCTATATCCAACGCGGCGAGGCAACCGAGGATGTGCCGAAACCGCCGCGTGCCTCGATCCCGAAAGGATGGGACGCGGCGACCATTGATCTGGAAAAGGCTCTGCAATTGCTGTCGCTGCCGCGACCGGTCGGCGCGCACCCCGATGATGGCGAGATGATCGAGGCCGGAATTGGCCGCTATGGTCCCTTTGTCAAGCATGGTTCGAAATATGCCAACCTGCCTGACGTGGAGGAGGTATTCACCATCGGCATGAACCGCGCGGTCGAGGTTCTGGCGGCCAAGCAGACCCGTGGCAGGGCTACGGCGGCAGCCCCGCTGAAAGAATTGGGAGATCATCCCGATGGCGGCGCAATTCAGGTGATGAATGGCCGCTATGGACCTTATGTCAAATGGGAAAAAATCAACGCCACGCTGCCGCGCGATGTCACCCCGGAAGACATCACGGTGGAACAGGCGCTGGAGCTGATCGCGGCCAAGGCGGCGAAATCGCCCAAGAAAACAGCGAAGAAGCCCGCCGCCAGCAAGACTGCAAGCGCGAAGAAAACGACGGCCAAGAAACCAGCAGCTAAAAAAGCGGCGCCGAAAAAGACTACGGCGAAAAAGACTACGGCGAAAAAGGCCGTGACAAAGAAAGATGAGGGTTAAGCCTTAGCCCACATCCGCCGCCTCGCTGGCCGCTGTCAAAAAGCGGTCGCGAATCTCTTTGGCGTAGGGATTGTCGTTCAGGATCGTCCGCAACAGTTCGGGCGAATCGCCCTGCACCATGCCTGCCGCCAGCAGCAGTTGCTGAAAACTGGCGGTTGCCAGTCGGCTTGGCATTGGCCCCAGTTTCGACAGGCTGCGGGCGATCAGATGGGTCAGCCCCTGCACAACCGCCATATCGCGATCATGTTGTTCCGGCGTCGTGATCATGACGCGCAGCCCCAGTTTGCGCATCATGGCGACCGCCATCAGGTGCCGCCTGCCCCGAAGCGGGCACCAGGCGATGCGATGACCGGAGAGGCCATCTGCGGCACTTTGCGGGCCAAACAGCGGATGGCTGCTGACCAGTTCGACATGCTCTGGCAGCAGCTCCAGCATCAATTGCGCCGGGCGCAATTTGACCGAACAAACGTCGATCACCAGCGTCCCCGGCCGAAGATGACCCGCAATGCGCAGCAAAACCTCGCGCATGCGCGATAGCGGCATCGCCAGAATGACAACCTCGCATTGGGCAGCGACCTCGGCCGTCACCTGCGGCAGATCATTCACCCGCACGACCGGATCACATACGCAAATCGGCGCATGATCGCGCAAATGACGGGCCACCAACTGGCCAAAAGCACCGAAACCGATGATGGCGATTTTACTGTCAGGGGGCATGGGAAGACCTTTCACGGAAAATGCGCAAGGTCGTAACTGTCTGGATTGCCCACCGCCCGAACCTGCGCGGTAGACATGTTGCTGCCCCCGCTATGTCAGCGGGTCATAATAAAGCGAAAACAGGGCAGCTTTCCTGGACATGCCCCATCAGATGCAGTTGAGACGCTAACAAGTCAAGCCGCCCCTGTTTTCTGGCCGCATCAGATTGACTTGGGGTCACACGCACGCCACAACTTCGCCAAACTTGGTTACAGAGGGGGAGGCCATGCAAAAGGTCTATGCCAATGCCAACGAGGCTTTAGATGGCCTGTTGAGGGACGGAATGTTGATCGCCGCCGGGGGGTTCGGACTTTCGGGCATCCCGGAACTGCTGATCGCCGCTATCCGCGACAGTGGCGTCAAGAACCTGACGGTTGCCAGCAACAATGCGGGCGTTGATGATTTTGGCCTGGGCCTGCTTTTGCAAACCAAGCAGATCAAGAAGATGATCAGCAGCTATGTCGGTGAAAACGCCGAATTCATGCGCCAGTATCTCTCGGGTGAGCTTGAGTTGGAATTCAACCCGCAGGGCACCTTGGCGGAACGGATGCGCGCAGGTGGTGCAGGTATCCCCGGCTTTTACACCAAGACCGGCGTGGGTACGGTAATTGCCGACGGCAAGGAAGTGAAGAATTTCGACGGTCAGGATTACATTCTGGAACGCGGGATCGTCGCCGATCTGTCCATCGTCAAGGCGTGGAAGGCCGACGACACCGGCAACTTGATTTTCCGCAAGACCGCCCGCAACTTCAACCCGCCCGCCGCCATGTGCGGCAAGATCTGCGTGGCCGAGGTCGAGGAAATCGTTCCGCGCGGCAGCATCGACCCCGACCTGATCCACCTGCCCGGCATCTATGTGCATCGCATCATTCAAGGCCCGCATGAAAAGCGCATCGAACAGCGCACCACCCGCAAGCGTGAGGAGGCTTGATCGATGGCCAATGAGATGAAGGGTTGGGACCGCAATCAAATGGCCGCGCGCGCCGCGCAAGAGCTGGAGGACGGCATGTATGTGAACCTCGGCATCGGGATCCCGACGCTGGTGGCGAACTATGTCGGCGACAAGGATATCACGCTGCAATCGGAAAACGGCATGCTGGGCATGGGTCCGTTTCCGTTTGAAGGCGAGGAAGATCCAGACCTGATCAACGCGGGCAAGCAGACGATCACCGAACTGGCACGCACGTCCTATTTCGACAGCGCCACCAGCTTTGCCATGATCCGTGGCGGCAAGATCGCGGCGGCGATCCTTGGCGCGATGGAGGTGGCCGAAAACGGCGATCTGGCGAACTGGATGATCCCCGGAAAGCTGGTCAAGGGCATGGGTGGCGCGATGGATCTGGTCGCGGGCGTTGGCCGCGTGATCGTGGTCATGGATCACACCAACAAAGCCGGTGAATCCAAGGTGCTGAAGGCCTGCACCCTGCCGCTGACCGGCAAAGGCGTCGTCGACCGCATCATCACCAATCTGGGTGTTCTGGATGTCGTTCCGGGCGGTCTGAAGATCGTCGAACTGGCGGATGGTGTGACCGAGGAAGAGTTCCGCAACTCGACCGAGGCGACGCTGGTCTGATCCACATACTTGTATGTCAAAGGGCGCAGCGTGATGCCGTTGCGCCCTTTCTTTTTCAGATCAACATCCTGCACCATCATTGAAATGTCACATCGCTGACATGCCTCCGTCACAGCCGCGCAGGAAAAGCCCCTGACCAATCAACAGGGGTTTTCCATGCTTCGTCGGACCATGCTGTCCTCGGCACTTGCGCTGGTGGCTGCCCTGCCCGCGCTGGCCGAGCAGAATTTCAACCGTATCGCCAGCTTTGCCACCGCTGAAAATATGAAGGAAGGTGAGGATCGCAGCCGCGAAACCTCGGCCGAGATCATGGCGGTGACGCCTGATGGCAATACGCTGATCTATTCGGACAGCCCGCTGGGCGTGATCGGTCTGCTGGACATCACCAATGCGGCGGCGCCAAAGCCCTTGGGCAATATCGCGATCGAGGGTGAACCGACGACGACCGTCATCAGCGGTCATAAAGCATTCGTCGGCGTCAACACGTCGAAGTCGTTTACCGAGCCTTCGGGCCTGTTGCAGACCGTCGATCTGACCTCAAAAACCATTGTCGAAAGTTGCGATCTGGGCGGCCAGCCCGACAGCGTGGCCCTGTCACCGGCAGGCGACGTGATCGCCGTTGCGATCGAGAATGAGCGGGACGAAGATGTGAACGATGGTGCGCTGCCGCAGATGCCTGCCGGTTCGGTGATCCGCCTGCCGCTGAAAGACGGTGCCGTCGATTGCGCGGGCAAGCAGGTTGTGAACCTGATCGGCGTTGCCGAGATCGCGCCGGAAGATCCCGAGCCCGAATATCTGGCGTTCAACGATGCGGGCGAATTGGTCGTCACGCTTCAGGAAAACAACCATATCGTCGTGATCGGCACCGATGGTGCCGTCACCGCCGATTTCAGCGCCGGTTCTGTCAACCTTGAGGGCGTGGACATTGCCAAGGACGGCAAGCTGGATTTCTCAGGCAGTCTGACCGATGTGGCGCGCGAACCAGATGCTGCCGCGTGGCTGGACAACGATCATTTCGCCACCGCGAATGAGGGCGATTGGCGCGGCGGCTCTCGGGGGTTCACCGTTTTCGCCAAGGATGGCACGGTGGTTTATGACAGCGGCAACAGCTTTGAACGCGCCATTGCCGCCATCGGCCACTATCCCGAAGGCCGGTCCGACAAGAAAGGGGTCGAACCAGAGGGCATCGCCGCCGCGACCTATGGCGATCAGCGTCTGCTGTTTGTCGCGTCCGAACGTGGCAGCGTAGTTGGTGTCTATGATGTGGCCGATCCTGCCGCGCCGCAATTGCTGCAGCTGCTGCCCTCGGGGATCGGGCCGGAAGGTCTGACCCCGATCCCGGCCCGCAACTTGTTTGCCACCGCGAATGAGACCGATCTGGGCCAGGACGGCGCAGCCCGTGCGCATGTTATGATCTACGAACGCAGCCAGACAGCCGCCGCCTATCCCACGCTGACCTCGGACGGCAGCGATCCGTTGATTGGGTGGGGTGCCCTGTCGGGGTTGACGGTAGATCCGACGACGCCGACCACGCTATATGCTGTCAGCGACAGCGCCTACGCGGCCGAGCCTGCTGTCTTCACCATCGACTCCGCGCCTTACCCCGCCCGGATTACCGCAAAAACGCCTGTAACCCGTGATGGTGCGCCCGCCGAAAAGCTGGATTTGGAGGGAATAGCCGCCGACGGTCAGGGCGGTTTCTGGTTGGCCAGTGAGGGCAATCCTGACAAGGACATCCCGAACGCCGTTCTGCATGTCGACGCGACCGGCGCGATCACGCAGCAGATTGCACTGCCCGAAGCTTTGGCGGCAAATGCCTCTCGCTTTGGACTGGAGGGGATCACGCTGGTTGATGGCAAGCTGTGGCTGGCGGTGCAGCGTGAATGGGGCGACGATCCAGAAGGTCAGGTGAAGTTGCTGCAACTGGACCCGGAAACCGGGGCATGGGCGGGTGTCCGTTACCCGCTGGACAGCGGCGAAGGCTGGGTCGGTCTGTCGGAAATCACAGCCCATGACGGCTATCTTTACGTGATCGAGCGCGACAACCTGATCGGTCAGGCCGCCACACTGAAATCCGTCACCCGCGTCGCTTTGGCGGACCTTGCCCCTTCCCCGCTGGACGGCGAATTGCCGGTCGTTACCAAGGAAACCGTCCGCGACCTGATCCCCGATCTGCAACAATGGCACGGCTATGTGCAGGACAAGGTCGAGGGCATGGCGATCACCAGCGATGGCACAGTCTGGATGGTTACGGATAATGACGGTGTCGATGACGCCTCGGGCGAAACCTTCCTGTGGTCGTTCAAGCTGGATTGATCTGTCCATTCATAACGCCGGGAAGCCGTAGCAACAATTCGGCTTCCCCAATTCCACCTGTCCGGCAATTTGCGCCAACGATTTATGGGCAGGGCCCCGTCCATTCGCACATATAGGACGCCACGACCCCGACCCCGCAGTTAGCAAACTCAATGCACCTGCACCAACCGCGACGATTGCAATGGCGACAGTATGGGCCGCTATCTTGCATAAGGTGCAGCCGATGCCGCCAAGCGCCGACAACGCGCCTTTATTTCCCAAATCCAGCAGAACTTCGGTCAATCCAGCCTCTTGCCGACAATGGTCGTTAAAGGCCGGAAACGCCCATGAATCAATCGGAAAGCCCGGATTGGCAACCAGTTCAGCCAGCATGTTCTTATCCGCCTCGGCGGCTTTCAGGTACAGGCGGATGATCAGCATCTGCTGAGGTATCACATCTTGTCTGGGTTCCGGGGGTAAAGCCATCACGGCGACCATTCGGCCCTCTTATTCAGCCTTTGCATCCGGCCCTGCTCCGTGGCATTTCTTGCCCATGACCATGACCGCAGATGACATCGCCGAATTGTTCACCCGCCCGGACGGCACATTTCTGTGCGCCCGATGGGGGCGTCCGGTCGCACCGGTGATTTTCGGGCTGGCCGATGAAACGCTGGATATATTTCGCACCGTCATCAAAGCGGGCTATGCCCATGCCGGTCATCCAATCACCGAGACCGACCCGGAAATGGGCAGCAATCTGATGCTGTTCTTCATGCGGGATTGGGATGAGATGGATGGCATTCCCGATCTGGAACAACTGACCGGGATTGAGGGGCTGCCCGCGCGGCTGAAGGACAATCAGGCAGATCAATACCGGGTCTTTCGCTTCGATGGCGACGGTGCCATTCGGGCATGTCTGTGCTTCATCCGCATGACCGGTGCCTTGGCCGAGGCGCATCCCGCGCAACTGGCCGAAGCCTTGACCATGCGCAGCACGCTGACCTTTGCCCGTGACATCGTCCCCTCGCCTGAACTGGCCGCCTTGATCCGGGTGGCCTACAATCCGGTCCTGCCTGCGGCTGCGACGGACCCCAGCTATGCCCTGCGACTGGCCGCACGGCTTGCACAGATCGAGCAACCGTGACCCATACCCTGCCCCTGCGTGTCTACTACGAAGATACCGATCTTGCCGGCATCGTTTACTATGCGAATTATCTGAAATTCATCGAACGGGGCCGGTCGGAATGGTTGCGAGCGCTTGGCATCGACCAGCGGGCGATGAAGGAACAGGACGGGCAGGTTTTCGCCGTCCGCCGGGTCGAAGCCGATTATCTGCGCCCGGCGAAGTTCGACGACCTTCTGAACGTCACGACCGAGTTGGCACAGGCGACACCCGCCCGCATCGTTCTGGATCAAGCCGTCAAACGCGGCTCGGACACGCTGTTCACCGCCCGCGTCACCATCGTCTGCCTTGACGCGAATGGCCGCCCGACCCGCATTCCCACCATTGTCGCGCAAGCAATCGCCGCAAACTGAGTCATTTCTGCCTCACCTGTGTCGCGATTATCCCGGAAATGCCCGCGTTCCCTTAAAAGTGACGGTATTGTGTTGCGACGGGGGGCTGCATCATTTGCTAGAGACGGTTTAGAAGGCGCGCGGTCCGATCCGCGATAATCGGCCCGGAACGGCCCGAACGTGGCCAAGATGATGAGGCAGTGACTATGGAACCGATTCAGGCCGCGCAGGCCGTTGATTTCTCGCTGATGGCGCTGTTTTTCCGCGCCTCGCTGACCGTGCAGATCGTGATGGTCATCCTGATCATCGCATCCGTCTGGGGCTGGGCGATCATCATCCAGAAATTCCTCAGCTTCGCCGAAGCACGCCGCGAAGCCGCCCGTTTCGACCGCGCATTCTGGTCGGGTGAGTCGCTGGACGACCTTTATGACCGGATCGGTGAAAACCCAAAGGGCGCGACCGAACGCATTTTTGCCGCAGGCATGACCGAGTGGCGCCGCAGCCATCGCGATGACGGCAAACTGATCGCAGGTGGCGTTCAGCGGATCGACCGCGCCATGAACGTCGCCATCCAACGCGAGGAATCGCGCCTGTTCCGTGGCCTGTCTTTTCTGGCGACCGTCGGTTCAACCGCGCCTTTCATCGGCCTGTTCGGCACCGTCTGGGGCATCAAGACCGCGTTTGAAGGCATCGCCATGTCGCAGGACACCAGCCTTGCCGTCGTAGCCCCCGGCATTGCCGAGGCTTTGCTGGCTACCGCATTGGGCCTGCTGGCCGCTATTCCTGCGGTGATCTTCTACAACAAGCTGTCGGGTGACGCGGAACGCGTTGTCGGCAACTGGGAAGCCTTCGCCGACGAATTTTCGACCCTTCTGTCGCGTCAACTGGACGAGGCGTAAGTCATGGCATCCTCTGTCGTCAAAAGGGTCAGTCGGAAGGGGCGCGGGCGGCGGCGCAATGCGCCCATGTCCGAAATCAACGTCACACCTTTCGTCGACGTCATGCTTGTGCTGCTGGTGATCTTCATGGTCGCCGCCCCGCTGATGACGGCGGGCGTGCCGCTGAAGCTGCCCGAAACCGCTGCGACGGCGGTGCCATCCGAATCCGAAGAACCGCTGGTCATTTCGATCCCTGTGGAGGGGAACATCACCCTGATGAACGCGCCGGTCGGCGAGGCCGAGTTGGTCGGCCGCCTGTCTGCGATGCTGGCCGAACGTCAAAGCGACCGCATTTTCCTGCGGGCCGACGGTTCTAACCCCTATGCGCGCGTGGTGCAGGTCATGGGCGCCCTGAATGCCGCTGGTTTTACAGATATCGTGCTGGTGACCGATACCGGTGGCCCGCGCATGGATGAGTGATCCATGGAAGATCGCGAACGCCGCATAGGTTGGTGGGTCTCGGGCGGGGTGCATACGGCGCTTCTGCTGTGGGCCATCATTGGCGTTGTCTTTTTCAAGCCACAGGAATCGACGCCGGTGCGATCGACCCAGGTGGCCACGATCAGTGGCGCCGAATTCGAGGCGCTGGCAGCGGCGTCGCGCGGCGCAGGCCCTGTGAACCCGGATGCAACGGCTGTTGCCACCATGTCCGAACCCTCGGTCGAGGAAAACGCGGGCGCAAACCCGGCGGCGGCAAGTGCGCCAGCGCCTGAATCCGCGGCGCAGGAACTGGCCCAGCCGGATGAAACGGATGCCGGCCCTGATCTGACAGATTTCGCCAACGAACAGCCGGTCGAGGTGGCGACAGATTTGCCCAATTCCGCCGACAATCGGACCGAAAGCCGCGATGTAACGCCGGAAAGCCCGGCGCAGACGCAGGCTCCGACGACGGAACGCCAACCGACACAGCCGCAGGTGCCGCCAACGGATCGGGCGGCCGAACCAGTTGCACCGCGCTCCGCACTGGCGCTGGATCAATCGGCCACGCCCCGGCAGCGTCCTGACGGGTTGGTCGCAAATCACCGTGCTCGCGTGGCAGCGCAAGAGGCCGCCCGACAGGCAGCAGCCGATGCCGCACGCGCCGCCCGTGAAGCTGCCGAGGCTGCCGAACAACAGCGTCTGACTGCACAACGGGAAGCCGCCGAAGAAGCGCGGCGACAGGCAGCCGAACGCGAAGAGGCCCGCCGTCAGGCAGAGGCGGAAGCCGAGGCTGCGGAAGAGCGTCAAGCCGAGGAGGCACGCGCAGAAGAGCGTCGTGAAGCGGCCCAGCGTCGCGCCGCCGCAGAACGTGAAGCTGCCGCCAAGGCAGAGCGTGAGCAGGCAGCGGCAGAACGCGCCGAGCGTGAGGCCGAAGAACGCCGCGCCGCAGAGGCACAAGAACGTCGCGCCCAAGAGGAACGACGCGAAGCCGCGCGCCGCGAAGCAGAGCAGGCACGGCAAGAACAAGAGCGTCGTGAGGCTGACGCCCGCGCAGCAGAAGAACGCGCAGCAGAAGAACGCGCGGCAGAAGAACGCGCGGCAGAAGAACGCCGGGCCACCGAGGAACGGGCAGAAGAACAGCGTCGCGCAGCCGAAGAGCGGGCCGAAGAAGAACGTCGCGCATCCCGTGAGCGTGCAGAACGCGAGGAAGCCGAACGTCAGGCAGCCGCCGAACGCGAAGCCGAAGAACGCGCAGCGACCGAACGCGCAGAACGCGAAGCCGAGGAGCGCCGCGCAGAAGAACGCCGCGCCGCCGAGGCCCGTGAAGCCGAAGAACGTCGCGCCATGGAAGATGCCCTGCGCGAAGCCCAGGGAACGGCGGGCGCGGACGGCGCCGATACCGCCTCGACCGGAAACGCCACGGGCGGCAACAGCCAGATGATCGAGGGCGGCAGCGGCGCCTCTGCAGCGCAGGATCCGTTGGCGGCGGCGCTTGCCGGGGCGATGTCAGATAGCGGCGGTGGCAGCACGGCCCCGCCCGCAGATCCTGGGATGGCACAGCCGATGCAGCTTATGCCATCACCGATCGAACCAAGGCCTCTGCCCGACCCGGCAGAGGCCGCCCCGGAAAACGTTACCTACGGCATGAATGGCGGCGCACCCACAAGTGAGCCGCTTTCGCTTGCTGAGAAGGACAAATTTCGCGTCGCGCTTGGCGATCAATGGAATGTCGGCGCACTTTCCGCCGAGGGGCTGCAGATGCATATCTCGGTCGAGTTCGACATTGCTCGCAACGGGCGGCCCCATGCTGACAGCATCCGCCTGGTCGATTATCGCAACGGATCAGAGGCGGCCGCCCGTCAGGCGTTCGAAGTGGCCCGCCGTGGCATCATCATGAGTGGCCGGGGCGGCTTTCCGCTGCCACCGGGCAAATACGACCGCTGGCACAACGTCGTCGCAGGCTTCAGCGCCGAAGGCGTGGAAATAGAATGAACAATCCGGGCCGCTAATCCATAGCCGCCCAACGACAAGGTAGAGAGGAACATATGTTTCGCAACCTGACCCTGACCCTATCGCTGGCACTTGCCGGCACCGTGGCTTTGCCCATCCTGCCCGCATCGGCGCAGGACGGACCCTTGCGGATCGAAATTACCGACGGCGTGGTCGAAGCAATGCCGATTGCCATTCCGGCGTTTTTCGGCGATTCAGACGTTGCCAAAAAGGTTCGCGATGTCGTGGCCCGTGACCTGACCGGCACCGGCCTGTTTCGCGAAATCCCTGCCGAGGCACAGGTAAACGCGCCCGGCAGCTTTACCGAAGCGGTGGCCTATGAAGATTGGCGCGCGATCAACGCACAGGCGCTGGTCACAGCCGAAGTCACAAGCGCCGGCGAAAACATCAGCGTCAAATTCCGTCTGTTTGACGTCTTTGCGGGCCAACCGCAGGGCGACGGGATGCAGTTTGATGCCCGCGCCTCGGACTGGCGCCGCGCGGCGCACAAGATTGCCGATCAGATCTATACCCGCCTGACGGGCGAGCAGGCCTATTTCGACAGCCGCGTGGCCTTTGTGCAGGAAACCGGGCCGAAAAATGCACGGATCAAGCGGATCGGCGTCATGGATTATGACGGCTCGAACATTCTGTGGATGACGGACAGTTCGTCGCTGGTTCTTGCGCCGCAGTTTTCGGGGAATGGCCGGCAGATCGTCTATACCAGCTATGACAGCGGCTTCCCGCAAATCCGGATCATGGACGTGGCGACCGTAACTTCTCGTGCGGCAACGCAGGGCACCGACAGCATGGCGTTTTCGCCGCGCTTCAGTCGGGATGGTCGCTGGATCGCCTATTCGCTGGAAAACGGCGGCAATACCGATATCTGGCTGATGGATGCCGCAACCGGTGCACAGCGTCAGCTGACCAATGCACCTTCTATCGAAACCTCGCCCAGCTTCAGCCCGGATGGGCGGCAGATCGTGTTCGAATCTGATCGTTCGGGCGCACCGCAACTGTATGTCATGGGCATCGAAGGCGGAGAGCCGACCCGAATCAGTTTTGGCGACGGCCGTTATGGTTCGCCCGCATGGTCGCCCAAGGGTGATCTGATCGCCTTTACCAAACAGGTGGGTGAGCGTTTCCATATTGCAACGATGCGCAGCGATGGATCGGGTGAGAAAAATCTGACCGAATCGTTTCTTGACGAAAGCCCGACCTGGGCCCCCAATGGGCGCGTCGTGATGTTTACGCGGGTGACCCCGGGTGGGAATGGCCAACCGCGTCTGCATTCGGTAGACATCACGGGTCGCAATATGCGCCCCCTGAACCTTGACTTTGCGGCCTCGGACCCGTCTTGGGGTCCGGTAATGCCGTAAGGAACCCGTTGACGCGAACAGCACCCAAAGGATGCCGCGATGAAAATCTGGATGAAGTCAGCCTCTGCCATCTGCCTGCTTGGTCTGGCCGCCTGCGCCCAACCTGCACCGCCCGCCACGCAGCAAGTGATTGATCCCTATGCGAATATGGGAGCCGGGGCGGTATATCAGGGGAACCTTGCTGGCGGCACCCTTGGGTCAGAAGCGACGGCCCAGTATTTCACCGATCAGGTTGGTAATACCGTGCTGTTTGCCGCGAATCAGACCACATTGACCGGCGATGCACGGTCTGTCCTGACGCGCCAGGCCGACTGGCTGAAACAGCATGGCAATTTCTCGGCTGTGGTGCAGGGTCATGCGGAAGAAACCGGCACGCGCGAATATAACCTTGCGCTTGGCGCCCGCCGCGCCAGCGCCGTTCAGGAATACCTGGTCGCGCAAGGGGTCGAGGCTGGCCGCATCCGCACGCTGAGCTTTGGCAAGGAACGCCCGCTGGAAGTCTGCTCGGACGAAGCATGCTATGCCAAGAACCGACGCGCCGTGACCATGGTCAGCGAAGGCGGGGCCGGTTCATGATCAGACGGACCATTGCCGCCGCCTCACTTGCCGCGCTGATGGTCCTGCCCGGCATGGCGGCGGCACAAGAACCGACGCTGGCCGATCTGCGCGTGCAACTGGACGCGCTGCGTGCCGACGTGCAGGGGCTGCGACGAGAGTTGATTGCCTCTGGTGCGGCTGGCTATCAGGCCGCCGGTGGCGATGCTGCCATCGACCGCATGAACAATATCGAACAACAGCTTGCCCGCGTCACCGATCGAACCGAACAGTTGCAGAACCGGATTTCCCGCATCGTGCAGGACGGCACGCGGCGCGTCGCCGATATCGAGTTCCGCCTGTGCGAAATGGATGAAGCCTGCGATCTGGCCGCTTTGACAACGCAGGATCTGGGGGGGCCAGTCGCTGGTGGCACGCGCCCGGTCATTGCGCCGCAACCGGGTAACGGCAAGGCCGCAACCGCGTCCGAGCAGGCCGATTTCGATGCCGCCGCCAAAATGATGGCCGGGGGTGATTTCCGTCGCGCTGCCGAAATGTTCGGGGCGGTCGCGGAAACCCACGCGGGTGGTCCGCTGACGGCGGAAGCGCTGTTCCTGCGCGGCGCATCGTTGGACAGCGCGGGCGATTCCAAAGCCGCCGCCGCAGCGTGGCTGGAAGGGTTCGCTGCCGATCCCGATGGCCCACGCGCGCCTGAAAGCCTGTTGGGGATTGCACGCGTAATCGCTGACAATGGTGATCCGACAGCGGCCTGCCTGTATCTGGCCGAAATTCCGGCCCGCTTTCCCGGCAGTTCCGCCGCAGGCGAGGCTGAAACCCGGATGAGTCGTCTGGCCTGTGGCAGCAACGATCTGAGCATGCCTCAGGACGGCCAGCCGCTTGACCCAGCATCGGGCGAGATCAATTCCGGTGCAATCGATCCGGAATCTGCGGCAGATCTGGCCGAACATAATTGACGCCTGATGCCGACCGTGCCCCCTGACCCTGCTGTTCGCGTTCGCGCGGCACTGGATCGTCTGGCGGGCGATGCACCCGCCATCGGCGTTGCCGTGTCCGGCGGAGGCGATTCGATCGCTCTGATGCACATTGCCCGCGACTGGGCCGCTGGCCGCAAGGTCATGGTGGCGACGGTTGATCACGGGCTGCGAGACGGCAGCGCAGATGAAGCAAAACAGGTTCATCGCTGGGCCACCAGCCTTGGCCTGCCACATGCGACGCTGCTATGGCAGCGCGAAACGGACGCAGGCAACCTGATGGCACGGGCGCGGGATGCGCGGCTGCGGTTGCTGTCCGCTTGGGCACAGCGCAATGACCTGCCATTGGTTCTTTTGGGCCATACCGCTGACGATCAGGCGGAAACGCTGCTGATGCGGCTGGGCCGCGGGCCCGGAATCGATGGGCTGGCGTCGATGTCCGAATGGCGTGATGCCTTTGGCACGCGCTGGCTGCGCCCGATGCTGAATGTCCAGCGGGCAGAGCTGCGCGACTGGCTGCGTCGACGCGCAATTGCATGGCTGGACGACCCCAGCAATGAAAACGAAAACTTCGACCGCGTGCGCATCCGCAAGGCGATCATGGCCCTTGGGCTGGACGTGACCGCATTGGCCCGCGCCGCCAATCATATCGGAGAGGCGCGGGATGCCCTGTCCCATTATGCGTCCTTGGCGTCCAAAGACGCGATCATTTCCCGTGGGCGGCTGATTCTGTCGCGCCAGTCCTTTTCCAATGCCCCGCAAGAGATCCGCCGACGTCTGATCGTGGCATCCTGCCGATGGGTGACGGGGGCAGATTATCCACCGCGTCGAAATACAATCCTGCACGCGCTGCAAGCGATCAATGCGGGCAACCGCGTCACGCTGGATGGCGCCTTGATTGAACCATCAGCCGATGGCATTCGCATCGCCCGAGAGCCGGCGGCAGCACTTCGCGCGCCCCATTCCCGGCACGGGACATGGGATAATCGCTGGAAAATCAATGGACTGTCCTCTGGCCAACACGTCGCGGCACTGGGAACACAGACCCTGACACAGGCAAAATGGCGACAATCCGGCCTGCCACGGGACGAAGCTGCGGCCAGCCCTGCCGTCTGGGAAGGCGACCAGTTGATCGCCGCCCCGTTGCTGCGACCACACCCATCCATCGAAATTTTCCCCCTTCGCGATGCGGCAGATTTCCGCAGGATGGTCATGGCGCATTGAACCTGCGCGGATAATCCCTATTTTCACCTCAAACCATATTCCGCCGGAGGAGCCTCTTTTGGGCAACGCACGCAATCTGGCCTTCTGGGCCGTCCTGTTCCTGATGATTCTTGCGCTGTTCAATTTGTTCAGCGACGGGACTGCCTCGATGAACAGTCGACAGGTCAGCTATTCCGATTTCATCGAACGCGTTGACAGCGATCAGGTCAGCGCCGCCACCATTGACGGTGAGGACATCACCTTCACCGGCGCAGACGGCAATCAATACATCACCGTCCGTCCACAGGGTGAAGAAATCGCGGATCGGCTGATCGGCAAGAATGTCGACGTCAAGGTCGTCAAGCAGCAGCAATCGGGACTGATGTCGATGCTGGGCGTCTGGTTGCCCTTCATCCTGCTGATCGGGGTCTGGATCTTCTTCATGAACCGCATGCAGGGCGGCGGCAAAGGCGGCGCGATGGGCTTTGGCAAGTCGCGGGCCAAACTGTTGACCGAAAAGCATGGCCGCGTGACATTTGACGATGTTGCGGGCATCGACGAGGCCAAGGAAGAGCTGGAAGAAATCGTCGAATTCCTGCGCAATCCGCAGAAGTTCAGCCGTCTTGGCGGCAAGATCCCGAAAGGTGCGCTGTTGGTCGGCCCTCCGGGCACCGGCAAGACCCTTCTGGCCCGCGCCATCGCGGGTGAGGCTGGCGTGCCCTTCTTCACCATCTCGGGTTCGGATTTTGTGGAAATGTTCGTCGGTGTCGGCGCAAGCCGCGTCCGCGACATGTTTGAACAAGCCAAGAAATCTGCGCCCTGTATTCTGTTCATCGACGAAATCGACGCCGTTGGCCGTGCCCGCGGTGTCGGCATCGGCGGTGGCAATGACGAACGCGAACAGACGCTGAACCAGTTGCTGGTCGAAATGGACGGTTTTGAAGCCAATGAAGGCATCATCATCGTCGCCGCAACCAACCGCAAGGACGTTCTGGACCCTGCCCTGCTGCGTCCGGGCCGTTTTGACCGTCAGATCCACGTCCCTAACCCGGATATCAAAGGCCGCGAAAAGATCCTGTCGGTTCACGCCCGCAAGGTTCCGGTCGGTCCCGATGTCGATCTGCGCATCATCGCGCGCGGCACGCCCGGCTTTTCCGGTGCCGATCTGATGAACCTGGTCAACGAGGCCGCTCTGATGGCTGCCCGCATCGGTCGCCGTTTCGTCAGCATGGAAGATTTCGAGAACGCGAAGGACAAGGTCATGCTGGGCGTCGAACGCCGCAGTCTGGTCCTGACCCCCGAGCAGAAGGAAAAAACCGCCTATCACGAGGCTGGCCACGCCGTTGTCGGCTTGTCCCTGCCCAAAACCGACCCGGTCTATAAAGCCACGATCATCCCACGTGGTGGTGCGCTTGGCATGGTGGTCAGCCTGCCGGAAATGGATCGGCTGAACTTCCACAAGGACGAAGCGAAGCAGAAAATCGCCATGACCATGGCCGGCAAAGCCGCCGAAATCATCAAATACGGTGAAGAAGGCGTCTCGAATGGTCCTGCGGGCGATATTCAGCAGGCATCCGCATTGGCCCGCGCCATGGTGATGAGGTGGGGAATGTCCGACAAGGTCGGCGCCGTTGACTATGCCGAAGCGCATGAAGGATATAACGGCAGCACTGGCGGCTTCTCGGTCTCGGCCGCGACCAAAGAACTGATCGAACAGGAAGTTCGCGATCTGATCGAGGAAGGCTATCAAGAAGCCCGTCGTATCCTGATCGAAAAGGACGTCGAATTTGAACGTCTGGCTCAGGGTTTGCTGGAATATGAAACCCTGACGGGCGAAGAGATCGGCAAGGTTATCCGGGGTGAAGCTTTGGGCGGCGATGATGATACGCCCGGCAGCTCGATCCCGTCGGTCACGGCGATCCCGAAAGTCGGCAAGCCAAATTCACAAGGCGGCGACCCCGCTCCGGCTTGATCGACAGGTGACAGAAACGAACCCCGGCCCCCGAAGGCCGGGGTTTTTCTTTGCGCTGCCGGCTGCGCTGCCCTTGCGTCTTACGTCCGTTTGGGTGCATGTGCGGGCCAACAAAGCGAAGGTTCGCGATGACCCAGACAGACCAGATCAACGACATGGCGACGTTGCGCGCCCATATCGACGCGCTGGACAAGAAACTGATCGGCCTTCTGGCGGAACGCCACGCGCTGATCGACCGCGCCGCTCAGATCAAATCCAATATCGGCTGGCCCGCCCGCATCGACACCCGCGTTGAACAGGTGGTCGCAAATGCGCGCCGACATGCCGCCACTGCGGGGCTGGATGCCGACCTGATCGAAGATATCTGGCGTCAGTTGATCGAAGCAGCGATTGCCCAGGAAGACCGCCACCTGAACGGAGACCGTGAATGACCGCCACCCTGATTGATGGCAAAGCCTTCGCCGCCAACCTGCGCACCCGCATCGCGACCGAAGTCGCCGGGCTGAAGGATCAGGGCATTGTCCCCGGGCTGGCCGTGGTGCTGGTCGGTGAAGATCCCGCCAGTCAGGTCTATGTCCGCTCCAAGGGCAGAATGACCCGCGAAGTCGGAATGAACTCCTATGAACACAAACTGCCTGCCGATACGCCACAAGACGCATTGCTGGCGCTGATCGACCAGCTGAACGAGGATCCAGCGGTCAACGGCATCCTTGTCCAGCTTCCGCTGCCGAAACACATGGACGAAGCCCTGGTCATCAACGCCATCGACCCGGCCAAGGATGTGGATGGCTTTAACGTGTTGAATGTCGGCCTGTTGGCAACCGGGCAGAAAGCCATGGTGCCCTGCACGCCACTGGGCTGCCTGATGATGCTGCGCGATCACTTGGGCAGCCTTTCGGGCAAACGCGCGGTGATCATCGGCCGCTCGAACATCGTGGGCAAGCCGATGGCACAGCTTCTGCTGCGCGACAGCGCAACCGTTACCATTGCCCATTCCCGGACCGACAACCTGCCGGAACTCTGCCGACAGGCCGACATCCTGGTCGCCGCCGTGGGCCACCCCCGAATGGTTCAGGGCGACTGGATCAAGCCCGGCGCGACGGTGATCGACGTGGGCATCAACCGCACCGATGATGGCCTTGTCGGTGATGTCGATTTCGACGCTGCAAAGGAAATCGCGGGCGCGATTACCCCCGTTCCCGGCGGCGTCGGCCCGATGACCATCGCCTGCCTGCTGGCAAATACCCTGACTGCGACCGCC
This sequence comes from Paracoccus amoyensis, assembly GCF_014490725.1. Lineage (GTDB taxonomy): Bacteria > Pseudomonadota > Alphaproteobacteria > Rhodobacterales > Rhodobacteraceae > Paracoccus > Paracoccus amoyensis. Next base: position 495,478 of record NZ_JACOQL010000004.1, on the reverse strand, counting down.
CGCGTCTACGGCCTGCCCGATCCCGAAGGCCTGACCCCGTAATTTCTTCTTTGTCCAAATACCCCGGGGGAGCCGCCGAAAGGCGGCGGGGGCAGCGCCCCTTATGTCCCGCGTGGCTTGGCCCGCGTTGTCGGATCGGCCTCGGTCGGGTCTTCCGGCCAGGGATGGCGCGGATAGCGTCCGCGCATATCCTTGCGCACGTCAGCATAGGATGAGGCCCAGAACCCCGGCAGATCCATCGTTACCTGCACCGGCTTTCCGCCCGGTGACAGCAGACTGATCCGCAACGGCCTGCCGCCCACAACCGGATGACGGGTGACGCCAAACAGTTCCTGCAAGCGCAACTCGATCGAGGGCGTCTCATGGTCGTAATCAATCGCCACCTTTCGTCCCAAGGGCGTCACGAAATGTGCAGGCACCTGTTGATCCAACATCTGCTGCCCAGCCCAGCCGATCTTGGCCTTCAGCGGCTCGGTCAGATCCAGCGCGCGCAGATCGGCCAAATTGCGAACCCGGCCCAACCACGGCAGCAGCCATTCGCCATCAGCCAAAAGGCTGGCATCATCGCTTGGTCCCAATTCATCCAGCAACGCGATCCGCGCGCGCAACCGGGACGTCGCACGCGTCCATGGCAACCCTTCCTGGCGCAAACCTTCCAACGCGGCCTTTGCAATGTCGTCCTCCGGCACGTCGGACCAGACACGATCCGACAGGATCAACGCGCCCAGCCGCTCTTGCTCTCGCGCCATCACGCGGCCTTCGCGGCGAGACCATTCGCAGATCCGCAGCGTTTCGATGCGGTCACCATAGATCACCCGCAGATCCGTTTCATCCAGTGGCGCAGCCAGCCGGACCCGCGCCTCTCGCGTGTCGCCGTCCAGATCCAGCGCGACGATCAGCCGTTGACGGGCCAGCGGATCGGCCGCATCCATGATCGCGCCCTTGCCGCCCGAAAGCACATAACGCGGATCATCCCCCTTGCGCCGCAGGCCGATCCTGTCGGGATAGGCCAACGCCGCCATCGCGCCCGGTGACAATTCCCGCGCATCCACCGTCATGCGACGCAGGCGGTTGGCTTCGTCCCGCAATCGCTGAATGGTGCCGCGGTTTGCTTCCCATGGATGCCGCGCGGCATAAGCTTTCGGATCGCGGATCGCCTGTAACCTTAGCGTCAGATCAATCGGTGCGCCCCGCAGCGGATCGCGGTCCGACAGCAGCGCGGCCAGCTCTGCCGCATCACGTCCTGCGCTTATCAGCATATGCCCAATCCGCGGATGCAGTGGCAAATGCGCCAGCGCCCGCCCGTGATCGGTTATCCGCCCTTGCCCATCCAACGCCTGCACCCCCTGCAACAGCTCCCGCGCCTCGGCCATTGCGGCATCGGGCGGGGGGGTCAAGAAGGCCAGATCGGCAGGCGCAGCCCCCCAATTTGCCAGCTCTAGCGCCAGTGCAGCCAGATCGGCCACCATGATTTCGGGCGGTGCGAAACTGGGCAATGCGCCCTCCTCGGTCAGCGCCCACATGCGATAGCAAATGCCCGGCGCAACGCGACCGGCACGCCCCCGACGCTGATCCGCCTCGGCCCGGCTGACGCGCTCTGTCACCAGCCGGGACATCCCGCTGCCCGGATCAAACCGCGCCCCCCGGGCGCGCCCGGCATCGACCACGACCCGCACATTCGGGATGGTCAAGGATGTCTCCGCGATCGAGGTCGCCAGCACGATTCGCCGCCTGTCCCCCGGCGGCGACAGCGCCGCTTGCTGCGCCTTGGCCTCCAATGCGCCGTAAAGCGGCAATACCTCGCACCCCGTCGCGCCAAGTTTCGCCATAACGCGGTGAATTTCCCCCTCGCCCGGCAGAAATGCCAGCAGCGAGCCGCCCGTCTCTCTTGTTTCGGCCTCGGCATGCGCGATCAGGCGGGCCGCCTCATCCACCAGGCGAAAGCCGGCGGGCAAGGGACGATCCAGATAGCGGGTCTCGACCGGGAATGCCCGCCCCTCGGCCCGCACAATCGGCGCGGCATCCAGCAGCGCCGCAACGGGTTCCGCATCCAATGTGGCCGACATGACCAGCAGCACCAGATCATCGCGCAATGCGCCCCGCGCTTCCCAAACCAGTGCCAGCCCCAGATCGGCATTCAGGCTGCGTTCATGAAATTCGTCGAATATGACGCAACCAATTCCATCCAGCGACGGATCGGACTGGATCATCCGGGTCAAGATCCCCTCGGTGACGACCTCGATCCGGGTGCCCGGAACGGATTCGCCCCGGATGCGATAGCCGACACGCTTGCCCACCGCTTCGCCCAGCGTGGCCGCCATCCGCGTTGCCGCCGCCCGCGCGGCCAGTCTGCGCGGCTCCAACATGACAATGCGGCCTTTGATCTGGTCCATCAGCGCCAGCGGCACCCGTGTCGTCTTGCCCGCCCCCGGCGGCGCAACCAGTACGGCCCGGCCATGACGCGCCAAGGCGTCCCGCAAGTCAGGAATGGCATCTTCGATGGGCAATCTGTCGGTCATGCAGCGACTTAAACCGGAAGCCCTCTCCGGCGCAACGACAGGACATCTGTCGGATTGCTGCTACAACTTCGTAAAATACGAACTATTTAAGCCTGACGGCGTTTTTAGTCGCAGACAGGTAGGAATGGGGACAGAATGGGTATCGGCAGCGATTTGATGCAGGGGTTCGGCCTTGCGGACCCGGTGATCCGCCTGGGTGTGACCGGCCTTTCGCGGGCAGGCAAGACCGTGTTCATCACCTCGCTTGTGGCGAACCTGATGGATCGCGGACGGATGCACGCGCTGCGGGCGGCTGCCGATGGCTCGTTGAAGGCCGCATGGCTGCAACCTCAGCCCGACGATACCGTGCCGCGTTTTGACTATGAGCGCTATCTGGCGACCTTGACCGGGCCGGATGCGCATTGGCCCGATGGCACCCGCCATGTCAGCCAATTACGCCTGTCGCTGCGGGTCGAACGTCAGGGGCTGCTGTCCGGGCTCCGCGGTCCGCAGACGGTCCATCTGGATATCGTGGATTATCCGGGCGAATGGCTGCTGGATCTGCGCCTGATGGAAAAAGATTTCAGCGAATGGTCGGCCGAGGTGCTGGACCGGATGCAGAACCGCCCCGGTGCGGAGGCGTTCATGTCCGCCGTGGCCGCGCAGGGCAGCAACCCCGGCTTTGACGAACCGACGGCCCAGACGCTGGCCGAAACCTATACCGCGCATCTGCATGCCGCGCGCGAGGCGGGCTGGTCTGATTGCACACCCGGCCGCTTTCTGATTCCGGGCGAAATGGCCGGGTCGCCTGCCCTGACCTTTGCCCCGTTACCCGCCGATCTGTCGGGCAGTCGGCTTTACAAGGAATTCCGCCGTCGCTTCGACGCCTATAAGTCGCGGGTCGTAAAGCCTTTCTTTCGGGAACATTTCGCCAAGATCGACCGTCAGATCGTGCTGGTCGATGCCTTGGGCGCCATCCATCAAGGCCCGCAAGCGGTCGAGGATATGCGCCGCGCCATGGCCGATATTCTGACCGCATTCCGACCCGGCCGTGCAGGTTGGCTGGGCCAGCTTTTAGGGACGCGGCGGGTGGAACGCATCCTGTTTGCCGCGACCAAGGCCGACCACCTGAACCATGTCCAGCACAACCGGCTGACGGCTATCGTCTCGGCCATGCTGCGCGAAGCGCGGGACCGCGCCGATTTTTCCGGCGCACGGACCGAGGCCATGTCAATTGCCGCCTTGCGTGCCACGACCGAAGACGTGATCCACAAGGATGGCGAGGATTTGCCCGCTGTGCGTGGCCGTCTGGCCGATGGCCGTGTTGCCGCCCTCTACCCCGGAGAGTTGCCAGCCGATCCGGCCGAGTTGCTGCATCCGGCACGATCAGGGGCGGAAAAATGGCTGAACGGCGATTATTCCATCATGAATTTCGAACCCGCCCCGATGACCCTGCGTGCAGGCGAAGGTCCGCCCCATATCCGGCTGGACCGCGCCGCTGAATTCCTGATCGGAGACCGCCTGTGACCGAAGACAACAACCGCAGACGCGGCCCCATCCTGATCGAGATCGACGACACCGCCTCATCCGAGCCGGGCAGGCCCCGTATCAGGAAGCACGCGAGCATACCGGCCAGCCCAGTCCCGCCGATGCCCCGACGATCGATGAGGTGAACCCGGCCCTTCCCCGCCCCCGCACGATGGAAATGGTGACGCGTCTTGTGGGTCGTCCACCGTCTGCCCTGACGCGTTTTTTCATCAACTCGGGCGTGGCGCTGCTGACGTTTCTGCTGTCCATCGCGGCGCTGGATTATATCAACCGGCTGCTGGACAGCTATCCGGTCCTTGGCTGGATCGCGGTCACGTTGTTTGCGATGTTCACACTGGCCGCGCTTGGCATGGCTTTGCGCGAATACCGGGCATGGTCGCGCTTTGCCAAGATTGACGCGATCCAACGACAGGCCGGTGCGGCGCTGGAGGAAGCCAATCTGGACAAGGCGCGCCATGTCACCGACCAGCTTCTGTCGCTGTATCACCGTCGCCCCGAACTGGAATGGAACCGCAAGCGTCTGTCCGATAATCGCGGCGACGCTTTTGACGCACAGACGCTGTTGACCATGGCAGAGACTGAATTGCTTGCATCACTGGACCGGGAAGCCCGGCGAGAGATCGAGGCCGCGTCCCGCACCGTCGCCGCCGCCACCGCGCTGATCCCGCTGGCACTTGCCGATGTTGCAGCGGCCTTGGCGGCCAACCTGCGCATGATCCGCAGGATGGCCGAAATCTATGGTGGTCGCGCCGGTGCGGTCGGGGGCTGGCGTCTGGCGCGCACGGTGATGACCCATCTGGTCGCAACCGGCGCGGTCGCGGCTGGCGACGACCTGATCCACACGGTCGCTGGCGGCGGCGTTCTGGCCAAGGTCAGCCGTCGTTTCGGCGAAGGTGTCGTTAACGGCGCCCTGACGGCCCGCGTCGGCATCGCCGCGATGGAGGTCTGCCGCCCCCTTCCCTTCATCGCCCAACCGCGCCCCAAAGTGGGCAATCTGGTGACACGCGGTCTGCGCGGACTGTTTGGAGAGAGTGACAAGGGATGAACCTTTGGCAGTCTGCGGCCGGCAGCATGGCAGATGCGTCCCGTCGAGACGTCAAGGATATGTGGTCAATTTCCCGTCGGCGCGTCGCCAAAACAATCCCAATTGAAAAACCGTTCTGAAAACCTCGAAATACCCGGAACCGTTCGAGGAAACTGCAACAGCTGCGTTTTTCCCTTTTCATTTGGTCCTATTTTGGCATGCATTGCGCATGGAGACTCGTATGACATTTCTTCTGGGAATCGACGGCGGTGGCACCGGATGCCGTGCGGCCCTTGTTGCGACTGATGGCACGATCCTGGGTCGCGGAACGGGCGGCCCTGCCAATATCAATACCAATGTCGAAGCTGCGGCCCGGAACATCATGGCGGCGACGGCGCAGGCATTACAAACCAGCGGTGCGGATCCGCGCGAATTGATTGCCGCATTGGGTCTGGCAGGCGGCACGATCACCGCGGCGACCAAAAGACTGGCGGCGCTGTTGCCCTTTGCCCGCATCCAGATCGTCAATGATGCCATCACCGCGACGCGAGGTGCACTTGGCACGCAAGATGGCATCTTGGCTGCGCTTGGCACAGGTTCGGTTTTCGCGGTGCAATGCGCGGGTGAGGTGCGGCAGGTCGGTGGCCGTGGCTTCCTGCTGGGCGACGAAGGCAGCGGTGCCGTTCTGGGACGCCAGCTTTTGTCAGACGCCATGCGTGCCGCGGACGGCTTCGCACCGATGACCCCCCTGTTGGAGGCCGTGCTGGCCGATCATGGCGGGATCGAGGGGATCATTTCTTTTGGCAACCACGCCAGCCCGGCAGATTTTGCGGCCTACGCGCCGCGCGTTGTCGGATCGGACGACCCTGCAGCCTGCAAGATATTTGACAATGCGGTAAAAGAAGTGCGCCATATTCTGACCGTGCTTCAAAACGGCCAGAACCTGCCCGTCGTCTTCGTGGGCGGTCTTGGCCCCAGTTACGCGGCACGTTTGCAAGGGGCGTGGTCCATTAAACCGGCCTTGGGCGACGGCGTCGATGGTGCGCTGCAAATGGCCCGACAGATGGCAGTTGGCGGATGAACCCCCTGTTCGATACCGTCGCATTTACAGACAGCACGGCAGGCCCGCTTTACCCGCAACGTCATCGCCGCATCGCCGAGGAAATTGCCACCGGTCGCCTGAAAGCCGACGATCACCTGTCGCCTAAACGCGAAATGGCGGCCCAGACCGACCCGTCCCGCGTCACCATTCGCAAGGGAATTCAGGCCGTGGTCACATCGGGGCAGTCGGTGCAGCGGCGCGGCAAGGGCGCACGCAGCCAGTGGTTGTCTCGCGATATCCATGCCCCCACGCCGGCCGAGGGGATGGCCCTTGGGCCGGGCACCAATGACCGTGTCGCCCGGCCGGAACCTGTGCGCCGCTCTGACGGGGTGCCGCTGGCGATTGAGCGGGTGTCTTATCTGGAAAACGGTCAGGCTGTTGAATTCACAAGATCAGTATATCGCGGCGATGCCGATGATGTCGTGGTTGAATTGGCATCGGCGCCGCAACTCATAAAGGATGGCGCATGACCCAAAGTCACATGGCCCGCGAGGTGATGGAAATTCCGCAGGTCGCGGCCCGTTTTCTGGATCAGTCGTCCCAGGCCATTCGCGATGCCGCCCGCGCCCTGCGCGTGACCGATCCGCATGTCATTGCCACCGTGGCGCGCGGGTCGTCCGACCACGCGGCGTCCTACCTGAAATATGTCATCGAGTTGCTGGCAGGCGTACCCGTCGCCTCGGTCGGGCCGTCCATTGCGTCGATCTATAAACGTCCGCTGCGTCTGGCGGGCGGGGCCTGCATCGGGATTTCGCAATCGGGCCAAAGCCCGGACATCGTCGAAATGATGCAGGCCAGCGCGGAAAACGGTGCGCTGGCCATTGCCATTACGAACCACGCCGACAGCCCAATGGCCAAAGCGTCAGCCCATTGCCTTGCGCTGCAAGCGGGTGAAGAGAAAAGCGTGGCGGCAACCAAGACCTTTGTGACCTCGGTGCTGGCAGGTATCGCGCTGCTGGCGGAATGGCGCGAAGATATGGCCCTGCGTGATGCCGTCGCCGCCCTGCCCGACGCCCTGGCGCAGGCGGTTACGCTGGACTGGTCGCCGCTGGCGGAACGTCTGGCCCATGCGGAACATGCCTTTGTTCTGGGTCGCGGCCCCGGCGTCGCCATCGCCCATGAGGCCGCGCTGAAGATGAAGGAAACCTCGGGCATTCACGCTGAAGCCTATAGTGCAGCCGAGGTTCTGCACGGCCCCGCGGCCATTGTGCAAGCGAACTTTCCGGTGCTGGCACTTGGCGTTGATGACGCGGCGCTGCCGCAGGTGGCCGCAACGACGGAACGGCTGGCCAAACAAGGCGCGGATGTGTTCATCACCGGCGCGGACGTGGCGGGCGCCACGCGTCTGCCCCTGGTCAGCGGGCTGCATCCGTTGGTGTCGCCCCTTGTCCTGATCGCCAGCTATTACGCCTGCGTCGAGGGGTTGGCCCGCCGTCGCGGATTCGATCCCGACACGCCGCCACATCTGCGCAAAGTGACGGAAACCACCTGATGCGGCAGATCCTGACCTCTGCCCGGATTTTCGATGGTCAGCGCCTGCTGAACGGTCATGCGCTGGTGGTGAATGGTGGCCTGATCGAGGCGATCGCCCCCCTGCCCGACGCCCCGTCGGGCGCCACCAAGGTTGATGGCATCATCATGCCCGGCTTTGTCGACCTTCAGGTGAATGGTGGCGGCGGCCTGATGGTCGACGGCCAGACCGATGTGGAAAGATTGCGCCATATCTGTGCGACGCACCGGTTGCTGGGCTGCGCGGGCATCCTGCCGACGCTGATCACCGACACGGCCAAGGCAACGGCACGTGTCATCGACGCAGGTATCGCAGCCGCCCGCGCGAATGTGCCGGGCTTTCTGGGCCTGCATCTGGAAGGTCCGCATCTGGACCCGCGCCGCAAGGGGGCCCATGATCCAGACCTGATCCGCCCGATGGATGAGGACGACCTGACGCGGCTGATCCATGCCGCGCGAAATCTGCCGGTCCTGCTGATCACCGTCGCGCCGGAAGCCGTCACCAACGCACAGATCACGGCCTTGACCGACGCAGGCGCAATCGTCAGCCTTGGCCATTCGGATTGCGATTTCGACACCGCACTGGCGGCCCATGCTGCGGGCGCGTCCTTTACCACACATCTGTTCAACGCGATGAGTCCACTGGGCCATCGTCATCCCGGCATGGTCGGCGCGGCGCTGGCCGGTGACGGCTTCATCGGTCTGATCGCCGACGGCATCCATGTGCATCCTGCGGCGATGAAAGCAGCCCTGAACGCGCGGCCGTCGGGTGTCGTTCTGGTGACGGATTGTATGGCCTTTGCCGGCACCGATCTGACCCGGATGCCACTGAACGGTCGCCCGATGCTGCGCCGCGATGGCCGCCTGACGCTGGAAGATGGGACGCTGGCCGGGGCCGATCTTCGAATGGACCGTGCCATTCGCGTTCTGGTCGAACAGGTCGGCATCCCGCTGGAACGTGCGCTTGCCATGGCCACCAGCGAACCGGCCCGCGCGGTCGGTATCGGAGACCGCGTCGGCAGTTTGGCGTCGGGGCGCAGGGCAGACATGATCCTGCTGGATGACAACCTGAACCTGCAAGGCATCTGGCAAGATGGCGGCTGGCATCAGCCCCTGCCCGCCTAATCCCTTGAGCCAAGCAAATCCGGCTGGCCCATGGCGGCAAATCCCTTTAGGAATTGACCGTGTATTTGAGGATGGCCATGCAAAAAATTACCCTGCCCGAGCGTCCAAACTGGCGCGATACCGCGAAAGAGGTCGGCTTTACCTTTGCCGATATGCATGGTGAGCCCTATTGGGACGAAACCTCGGCCTATCAGTTTTCACTGGCCGAAGTGGAAAACGATATCGAGGACCCTTCGACCGAACTGCATGCCATGTGCCGCGAAGCGGTCGATCACATCCTTGGCAACGATGCCCTGTTCGCGCAGATGGGCATTCCCGACGAATATCGCGATCTGGTCGCCGACAGCTGGCACCGGAACGAGCCGGAAATCTATGGCCGCTTTGATCTGGCCTATGACGGCAACGGCCCTGCCAAGTTGCTGGAATATAACGCCGACACGCCGACATCGCTTTACGAAAGCGCATCGTTCCAGTGGCAATGGCTGGAAGATCAGTTGGCGGCTGGCGTGCTGCCCGAAGGCGCCGACCAGTTCAACGGCATCCATGAAGCCCTGGTCGAGCGGTTCCGCGACCTGTTCGAAAAAGGCACCGACCTGCATTTCACCGCAGTTGGCGGCAATCCCGAAGATTACGCCACGGTCGAGGCGATGGGCTGGGCTGCACGTGAAGCCGATCTGGGCGCGCATTACGCCGATCTGGACAAGATCGGCGTGTCGAAAGACGGGCAGTTCGTCGACGATCAGGACCGCGTGATCGGCACCCTGTTCAAGCTGTATCCGTGGGAAGACCTGCTGCGCGAGGATTACGCCCGTTACATCGCCAATTCAGGCACGCTTTTCCTTGAACCCGCATGGAAGGCACTGGTGTCGAACAAGGCGATCCTGCCGGTGCTGTGGCAGATGTTCGAGGGGCATCCGAACCTGCTGCCCAGTTTCTTCGCCGACGACGTTGCCGATGCGTTGGTTGCGGGCAAAAAGGCCGTTCCCGCAGTCGCGGCGTCCTTTGATCGCGCCGCCGCTGCAATGAAGGCCGGGCACGTCGTCAAGCCGATCTTCTCGCGCGAAGGTGCGTCTATCAGCATCGTTGAAAACGGGGATGTGACCGAAGCTTCGCCCAATAACGACTATGATGAATTTCCAAGAATCGTGCAGGCGCTGGCGCCGCTGCCGGATTTTGACGGCTTTCGGCCCATCATCGGATCCTGGGTCGTCGGCGGCACCTGTGTCGGCATGGGCATCCGAGAGGACCGTTCGCGGATCACGCAGGATTTGTCGCGCTTCAAACCGCATTTTATTATCGACTAAGTCGCCGCAGGAAAGACGCAGGAGAGATCATGAGAAAACGTTCCAGAACCGTCGCATTGACCATCCTTGGCGCCGCATCCTTTGCCATCGCCGGATGTCGCGATGAACAGGTCGAAGCCGAAGCATTTCCCAATCTGGCCGCTTGCGAAGCGGAAGCGAAGAGTGGTGGCCTGTTCACGCTCGATCAATGCAAGACCGCCTTTGCCGAAGCCGAGGCCCTGCACGTCGAATCCGCCCCCCGCTATGACAGCCTTGCCGTGTGCGAGGAACAGCACGGCGCAGGCAATTGCGGATCGGAAGAACAGCAGGTCAGCAATGGCGGATCAGGCAGCATCTTCATGCCGCTGCTGGCCGGTTATCTGATTGGCAGCATGCTGGGCAATGTCGGTCGCGGCATGACGGGCGCTCAGCCGATGTATAGCAATGGCCGTGGCGGTTATACCAATGCGGCCCGAACCTCGACCTTCAATTCGAACACGGGTCGCGGTGCGCTTAGCAGCCAACAATTCACGCGCCCTGCACGGACAGCGGGCCAAGCCCCGATGAGCCGCGCCACGGCAACCTCGCGCAGCGGCTTTGGCAGCCGGACCGGCGCGCGGAGTGTCGGGGGTTAACCTGGGAACTCTATCCGTGACCTAACGACAAGATAAAAGCTATGACGGCTGATGATAAAGAGTTTAATCCTTTTGAGTTTACTGCATCCGTTTCAGCGGCACTGAGGACGGGCGACGTTGATAAGGCGAAGGAGATCGTTCAGCTTACCATCGCCAAGGGCACTCTTTCGCCCACCAATTATCGGGCAACGAACGCTCAAAATCTGATCAGGGCGGTCGAGGAGCAGCATCTTCGCATCGAAGATCTTACTGCCGGAACCTCCGCAGAACGTTTCGACGTGATCTATGCGAAGGCTCGCGCGCTCAACGCAGTGCTCGGCATTCCCCCGTATCTCAATCGCAAATCCGAGCGCGGTCGTTATGAGACCAGAATTCCTGCAAATCCAGTGGTTATGACTCACGAATTCAGTGATGTCCCATCTGATGAATTGTCGCTTCTGGAAACGGCTGGCTTTTGCAAGCCGGCGGCACTTCACGAAGCTTGCAGCATATTCGTCGAACGCGATTGCAGGGTTTCTGCGCTTGGTGGTGACGACATGACCATCGTTACCGATGAGGGATTCTATCACCCACGACGTTCGTCCCGAGTCGCCAAAGTTTCACATTCGATCGCTCTCAGAAAACCTGAAGGGCGACTGCCAGAAGCCTGCATCCTGCCTTTTGCGCATTCAGCGGGCAACTACTAGCATGGGATGATCGAGACGATGGCAGGGCTACGCTAGCTGCATCTTGCCGGAGAGACGGTCCCGATTCTTTATGATGTTGATCGTTTTGGTTTTTTGCCGGTCTTTGCCGAAATGATGAATATTGACCCTGCACGCTTCGTGCCATGCGGCCATGTGGCGAACAAGGTCATCACCTGTGCCTACCTGCCGGACATTAACCCGTTCTATTGGAGTGGCGACCTCTCAGCGTTCTTTCGCGCGATGGCTGCCCGAACTTTTCCCATGCCGCGCAAGGAAATTCGCTTTTATCTCTCCAGGCAAAAATCGACGCGGGCCGACAGCTATGAAGAACAATTGCAGTGCGAACTGGAAAAACGCGGATTCCTGATCATCCATGCGCAAGAGTTGTCCGTCAGAGAACAGGTGGAACTTTTCGCTTCTGCCTCGTGCATCATTGCCCCGCATGGCGCAGGACTCGCAAACACGATTTTCTGCAGGTCCGAGGTGAAAGTCATCGAAATTTTCAACACCTCTATTGTCTCGCCGGATTTCTGCCAGCGGCTGAAATATGTCACTCGCGATTATCATCCCGTCGTAAATCTGAATGACCGTGCCGTCGGAAGGGTATTGGATCTCATATCCTGAAGGTCAGTCTATCTTGCGCAGCTTTTTGCTGTGGAATGAAGACAGCCGGAGGTGACGTGTCCGTTTGCTGATTTCTGGTGCCAGCCGCTCAACCATCATGGCGTGCACGTGAATCGTCCGGGGCCTGATCCCGGTCGGTCATGCCATAGTCACGGATCACCTGGGCGATGCGCAGATGGTAATCTGCGAAAACATCGTTGCGACCCTTGGTCTGCGCCGCCCTGTGCTGCGCGGTATTGCGCCAGCGTTTCACCGCGTCCTCATCGTCAAAGAAGGACAGCGACAGGATTTTCTCGGGATTGGTCAGGCTCTGGAAACGCTCGACCGAGATAAAGCCCTCGATGCCTTCCAGCAGCGGACGCAGATCGGCGGCGATGTCCAGATAGTGGCTTTTCTGCCCATCCGCAGGCCAGACTTCGAAAATAACGGCGATCACGGGCGCTCTCCATGCGGGTTCGATGCCAGTTTCAGAAAGGTGCGATCTTCGCGCAAGATGAACTTTTCCGCCTGCGCGAAGTCATAGTTCTCGCGGCCCAAAGGATCGGTGGCCAACCTTGCGCGATAGGCTTCGTAATCCGCCAGACTGGCAATGTCATAGATGCCATAGGCCAGCGTGGATGAGCCTTCATGCGGGGCATAGTAGCCGATCAGGTCGGCCCCGCACCGTGGGATGGCCTGCCCCCAGTTTTGTGCATAGCGAATGAAATCGGCCTTTTTTGTCGGGTCGATATGATAGCGGATGATACAGGTCAGCATGGCACGCTCCTTTGATTGCGATGCTGATAGCAGATTGATCCAAGGCGATGCTTCGATTACCCTCGAACTATGAAATACGGTCCCGACATCTCTCGCATCGCCAGCCTGATCGGCGATCCCGCCCGCGCCAATATGCTGACCGCGCTGATGTCGGGCAAGGCGCTGACGGCCACCGAATTGGCGGCAGAGGCCGGCGTGACCCCGCAAACGGCCAGTTCGCATCTGGCGCGATTGGAACAGGGCGGCTTGCTGAGTTTTCGCAAGCAAGGACGGCACAAATATGCGGCACTTGCCAGTGAACAGGTGGCGCAGGTGTTGGAAATGCTGATGGGCATTGCGGCTCGGGCCGGACATACGCGCACCCGGACCGGGCCACGAAATCAGGCGCTGCGCGAGGCGCGGATTTGCTATAACCACCTTGCCGGTGATTGCGGCACGCGCATGTTTGACAGGCTGATCGAACGTGACCTGCTGATCCAGGACGGTGACGATCTGCGCCTGACCGACATCGGGAAAACCTTCATGCGCGGTTTCGGAATTGACCTGCCAAAGCTGGTCAAGGGAAAAACCCCGATGTGCCGCACCTGTCTGGATTGGAGCGAGCGACGGTCACATCTGGCAGGCAGTCTGGGCCGCGCCTTGCTCAGCAGGATCGAGGATCTGGGCTGGGCGCGGCGCGATCGCGACACGCGGATCGTCACCTTTACGCCCCAAGGCAGGCAGGCATTCGACGCGCTGTTCGGTTAGCCGGAAACCGGGCGTTCTGCCCGCAACTGGTCAATGCTGTTGACGCCCAGCAGCGCCATATCGCGGTCAACCTCCTCGGCCAGCAGCTTCATGGCGTGGCATATGCCCGCCACGCCGTCGGTGGCAGCGGCATAAAGAAACGGGCGGCCGACAAGCGTGAAATCGGCGCCCATGACCAGCGCCTTCAACACATCCGTGCCACGCCGGATGCCGCCATCGACAATCACGGCCATATCCGGCACCGCCGCCCGAACCGCTGGCAGCGCCTGCATCCCCGAAATTGCGCCATCAAGCTGCCGCCCACCGTGGTTTGACAGGATGACCCCGTCGCATCCTGCATTGCGCGCACGGATGGCGTCGTCGGGGTGCAGAATACCTTTGACCAGCAGTTTTCCAGGCCAGCGAGCGCGGATATAGTCGATATCCGGCCAGCCAAGCCGATCCCGCGCGATGGTGGACCGCACCAGATCACGCGAAAACAGGGGCGGCCCCCGCACGGCCTCCATATTCGCGAAATGCGGCATGCCACGGCTCCACATCTCTCGGCCCAATGTGCCGATGGTCCAGCGTGGATGCGTGATGCCCTGCCAGATCAGTTGCGGTGTCACGCGAAACGGCGCGTCAAAGCCGTTGCGGGCGTTGTTTTCCCGATTGGCGGCAACAGGCACGTCGCCCGTGACGACCAGCGTATCGAAACCGGCTTTCAGCAACCGTTCCAGCAACGGCGCGATGCGGCTTTGATCGCCGGGAATATAGCATTGGAACCATCCGCTTTGGCCTTCAGTGGCCACGCGCTCCAGCGGGGTCAGCGATGCCGCCGAACAGATCGCAAAGCTGCCCATCCGGGTCGCGGCCCTGGCCAGCGCCACATCGCCGTCATAAGCCGCCAGCGCGCTGAACCCCATCGGCGCGATGGCAAAAGGAAGCTTGTAGCTGTGCCCCAACAGATTCAGCGCCTGACTGCGGACCGAGACATCGCGCAGCACGCGGGGCGTAAACGAAATCGCATCAAGGGCCGCGCGGTTGGCATTCAGGCTGGCGTTGCGCTCGACCCCGCCGCTGACATAGCCAAAGATCGCCAAGGGCAGCTTGCGGCGGGCGCGACGTTCGAAATCCTCCAGCGACAGGACGGATCGCAGATGCCGGGGAACGGTCATTGGCTTACGCCTTGCAATCGCGACCGAGGGCGTGTCCGTCATGCCGCCCCCTACGCGTCGGGATTGCGTCGCACGAACAGCTCATAGGCCAGATAGGCCCCCGCCGCGCCAAACAGGATCGCCCAGAACGGGTTACCGTTGTAAAGTTCGACCCCGGCCCAGATCAACGGCAGCACGACGCAAAGAACACGCACCCACAGGTGCCTGAAAAACGGAGCGTTCGGGTCAACCAGCATCTTCATCTCCGCTATGCGCAGCCATCATAGACCGTGCCGCCATTTTGGCGCGCCTGAAAAGGCGTCCGCCACGTGATCGACGAATAACCGTGTCTTGCGCGGCATGGGCCGGATGGGCGGCCAGACGACGCTGATCGGCAACGGTTGCTGCGGCAGATCGGGCAGAAGGCGCACCAGGTCGCCACTGCGCAGCGCGTCATGGACAATGAACAGCGGCAGCAGCGCAAGGCCAAGCCCGCCGATCGCCATGTCGCGGATCGCCTCGCCATTATTGGCGGTCATCCGACCCTGTTCGGGCGGCTCGACATCGGCAAACGGCCAGATATCGCTAAGCCGCGCATTCAGATAGCCAATCGCCTTGTGATTGCGCAGATCCTCGGGGCGTTCAATGGCGCCATGCATCGCAAGATAGGCCGGACTGGCGACCAGCGCCCGCGGGTCTTCGCAGATACGCCGCGCCATCAGCGTGCTGTCTTTCAGATAGCCGATGCGGATGCTGGCATCGAACCCCGATCGGCCCAGGTCGGTCAGTTGATCGTCGTAATCCACCACGATCTCCAAATCGGGGTGGGCGCGGGCGAAACCTGCGATCACGGGGCCAAGATGCCGGATGCCAAAGCTCATCGGGGCGGCAATAGACAGCTTGCCTCGCAGTTCTGTTTGGACACCACTGACGCTTTCGGTCGCTGCGATCAGTTCTGCCAGCGCCGGGCGCAGCCGGTCAGCCAGCGCATAGGCATTGTCCGTCGGCGCAATGCGGCCCGCGTTGCGTGTGAACAGCGGCACGCCCAGGGTTGCCTCGAAATCGCTGATCCGCTTGCTGACCACGGATTTTGACAAATCCGCGCGCGACGCCGCGCCCGAAATGCTGCCCGCGTCCAGAACCGCCAGAAAGGTTTCGATATCTGTGATGTTCCAACTCATCAGGTCACAATACTCAGGTCGCTGCCGTTCGCAAGAACAGAACGCGGCGTTGCATCACGAACGTCTCGCCCGAACGACCAAAGGCATGCATATTGGGTGTAAGCATTCGAAAGGAGCATCCAAATGCAACTTACGGGAATTCACCACCTGACCGCGATCACGGCTGACGCACAAGGAAACAACCGCTTCTACACAGACACCCTTGGGTTGCGGCGGGTCAAAAAGACGGTCAATCAGGACGACACCTCGGCCTATCATCTGTTCTTTGCAGATGGCGCAGGTTCACCCGGATCAGACATCACCTTCTTTGACTGGCCGACGGCACGTGAACGTCGCGGCACCCATTCGATCAGCCGCACGGGTCTGCGCGTCAACGAAGACAGCCTGGATTACTGGGCCGGACGTCTGGGCGATCTGGGCGTTTCAACCGGCAAGATCGTCACGCTGGACGGCCGCGCCTCGCTGGATGTGGAAGACCCCGAAGGCCAGCGCCTGCGGCTGATCGGTGCCGACAGCCCGGCGGGACACCCGTGGGAACGCAGCCCGGTCCCGGCCGAACATCAGATCCACGGCCTTGGCCCGATCACGATTTCGGTTCCCGATCTGGCCCCGACCGAGGCCGTGCTGACCCAGGTCATGAACATGCGCAAGGTCCGCGACTATGCCAGCCCGGACGGCGAAGGACAGGTGCACGTCTTTGCCATGGGCGATGGTGGCGCGGCTGCCGAACTGCATGTCGCCGTGCAACCCGGCCTGCCGGTCGCACGTCAGGGCGCGGGTGCGGTTCACCACGTGGCCTTCCGCGTCCCCGACAAGGCTGCGCTGACGGAATGGGCCAGCAAGGTTCAGGGTGCTCGCGTCCCCAACTCGGGCGAGGTTGAACGCTATTACTTCCGCTCGTTGTATTTCCGCGAACCGGGCGGCAACCTGTTTGAACTTGCCACCGACGGTCCCGGCTTTGCGGTCGATGAATCCGAGGCGACGATGGGCGAAGGCCTGTCCCTGCCCCCGTTCCTTGAACCGAAACGCGCCGCGATTGAGGCTGGTCTGAAACCGCTGGACTAAGCTAATGTTATCGGGGGCCGCTGCGCCCCCGACAACATATTCAAGGAGCCTCTGATGACGACAATTCTTGGTATAAGCGGCAGCCTGCGCCACGCATCCTTCAACTCAGGTCTGCTGCGCGCCGCCCAAGAGCTTGCGCCGGCAGGCGTCGACATCGTCATCGGCTCGATTGCCGATGTGCCACTGTATAATGGCGACGATGAAGCCACCTATGGTCAACCCGCCGCAGTCGAGGTGCTGAAACGGCAACTGGCACAGGCTGATGGCCTGCTCCTGGTCACGCCGGAATATAACAACAGCGTTCCCGGCGTCATGAAAAACGCCATCGACTGGATGTCCCGCAAGGACGGATTGGAATTGTTCGTGGGCAAACCCGTGGCCGTCACCGGCGCATCGCCGGGTGGGTTCGGCACCGTGATGGCACAGGCCGCATGGGAGCCGATCCTGCGCACGCTTCGCACCCAGCCATGGTGGGAAGGGCGGCTGCTGGTGTCCCGCGCGGGCGGTTTGTATGACGCGCAGGGCAATCTGACCGACGACAAAACGCGTCAGGCCGTCGCCGATTTCATTGCGGGCTTTGCCGCCAGCTTCGACGGGTAGTCCCGCAGGATGGATCGGCTTTCCGCCGACCGCATGTTCGTTCAGGTCGTTCGTCAGGGCAGCTTTGCCGCAGCGGCGCAGCAGCTTGGCGTATCGTCCGGTCAGGCGTCAAAGCTGGTATCCGCGCTTGAGTCCGATCTGGGCGTGCGGTTGCTGAACCGCACGACCCGCGCCACCGCCCTGACAGCCGAGGGAGAGACCTATTTCACCCGCATCGCGGCCATTCTGGATCAGCTGGACGATCTGGATGGCAGTCTGCGCGATGCAGGCCGCACGCCCAAAGGGACGCTGCGCCTGACCGCACCGCTGACATTCGGCACGGTGCAACTTGTTCCGGCACTGGCCGATTTCGCCAAGCTGCATCCCGGCATTTTACTGGATGTCCAGTTCACCGACAGCGCCATGAGCCTTGCCGAACATGGGTTTGATGCCGCAATCCGCGTGGGAGAGCCGCGCGATTCCGCGTTGAAGATGCGCAAACTGGCGCAAATTCAGGTCAGGTTCGTGGCCGCTGCGACCTATCTGCGCATGCACGGCGTTCCGCGCAGACCCGAGGATCTGGCAAGACACGACATCATCACCGACACCAACTTCGCCCGCCCCGATGATTGGAGCTTTGGCGGGGATCACCCCACCCTGCATTTGCCGGGCCGGTTGCGTTTTTCCAATGCCGAGGCTTGCGTGATTGCCTGCGCAGCCGGGCTGGGCATCGCCCATATTCCCGATTTCGTCTCTGCCTCCGCGATCAACGACGGGCGGCTGATCGAGGTTTTGAAACCGTATCGCCCCGCACCGTCTGGCGTCTATGCGATCACACCTGCCGGCCGCCACATGCCATCGCGGCTGCGCGTGCTGATCGACTTTCTTCTTGCTCGGTGGGGACCAGATCACAATTGGGCCGATTAATTCCATATTGGAAATAATAGTCTTCCAACTCTACGGATTATCGCCAAACCCATCTTGGCCTAGATGGCATGTCAACAACCCAAACAGCCCATAGCGGCCTGAAAGGAACGACATGCTGAACCAACTCAACACCCGCCTGAACAATCCCGGCCTTGCCGCGCTGATCCTGCGCATCACGCTGGGCGTGCTGTTTCTGGCCCATGCCTGGCTGAAGATCGCGGTCTTTACACCGGCAGGCACGGCCCAGTTCTTTCAATCCGTCGGCTTGCCGGGGTTCATGGCCTATGTGACCATCGCGATCGAGGTTCTGGGCGCCATCGCACTGATCATCGGTTTTCAAGTGCGGCTGGTTTCCCTTATCCTGATCCCACTGATGCTGGGCACGATCATCTTCAGCCACGGCGTCAACGGCTTCTTCTTCACCAATGAGGGCGGTGGCTGGGAATATCCCGCATTCTGGGCAATCGCCCTGCTGGTCCAGGCGCTGCTTGGCGCAGGCCACGCCGCCGCAACCCGCGACTGACCGAAACCCGCGATCAAAAGGAAACGACCATGTCCGAACCCACTATCGACCACGTTGCCCTGACCGTTTTCGATCTGAACGGCATGGCGGATTTCTATGAAAAGGCGATTGGGCTTGCTCCCTTGGGTGGCGATGCGGAAACGCGACGTCTGGGGGCGGGTGATCAGGTCCTGCTGGAACTGCGCCGTGACGCTGCTGCCAAACCGCGCGATGCCCGTCAGGCCGGGCTGTTTCACACCGCCTTTCTGCTGCCGACCCGTGCCGATCTGGCGGCATGGACACGTCACGCCGCCGATAACGGCATCCGCCTGACCGGTGCATCCGATCACGGCGTCAGCGAGGCACTGTATCTGGATGATCCCGAAGGCAACGGCATCGAGATCTATCAGGATCGCCCGATGGATCATTGGACCAAAACCGGCAACCGGATCGAAATGTATACGCGGCGGCTGGACCTGAACGATCTGCTGGCCGACGCCCAAGCCCCCTGGGCCGGCGCGCCGGTTGGTAGCACGGTTGGCCATGTCCATCTGCAAGTCGGTGATCTGAACCCCGCCGATGCATTCTTTACCGGCGATCTGGGCCTGACCCGAACCTACGACGCCCCCGGCGGCGCCTGGTATGGGTGGAACGGCTATCACCACCAGATCGCCGGAAATGTCTGGAACAGCCGCGGCGCAGGCCCGCGCGACGCAAACAGGCTGGGACTGGCCGAGGTGGTGGTGCGCGACAGCGCCCGTCAGGGCACCGCCTCCAGCGACCCTTGGGGAACGCAATTCCGATTCGTGTGAGCAGGGAGGCCACGTCCTGAGGGTCAGGACTGATAGCCAATGGATGACGGTTGCTGCGCCTGCGACGGCGGAGAGGAAGACTTCGGGCATCGGTCGTAGCGGGTCGCCGGGCGCCTCCAATCCTTGAGGCGTCCGAACATGATCTCGATGCGGTTACGCCGCCTGTCGCGACGCTGGCCGTATTTCACGGTCGTCCTGCGCTGATTTCGATCCGGAATGCGGGCACGTATCGCTTCGTGCTGCAACGCTTCCCTGAATCAGCCAGCGTCATGGCCCGGGTCCCCGAGCAAGCAGTCTACCTTCGGCGGGCTGGACAGGAGTGCCCGCGCACCGATGCCGTCGCTGACCTGTCCGGCGGTGACGAACAGGGCGAGCGGCCAGACCGGCCATCATCCGGGCGAAAACACTCTTGTCGCGCCGGCGCTTCCAACGGTTGTAAAGCGTCTTGTGTGGCCCATGACGAAGGCAACCTCACTCACCCAGCTACAAACGCATCCGCCCAATCGGGATGCTTTTCCGCCTGGGCGACGACATAGGAACAACGCGGGATCACCTTGAAGCCGTTTTTCCGCGCATCATCAACCATTGCCTGCACAAGGGCAAAGGCCGCGCCCGTGCCACGCAGGACCGGCGGGGCGAAGGTGTGGTCCGCGCTGATCAGATTGGCGCCACGCGTGATGAAAACCAGTTCCGCCTCGGCATTGTTCCCATCAATCCGGGCGACGTAACGGCCCTGACCGCCGCCCAGATCCTCTTTCGTGACCTCGATTTCCTGCATCTCAGGCTCCTTTCATCCAGTCGGCAGCCAAGGCCAGGTCAGCCTGTGACAGCTCGTGCCCAGCCTGAACAATCTGGGCATCCAGATCGGCACCATTGTCGCGCAGCCAGTCGTTCAGACGCGGGGCGTATTGGCCATAAGGATCGCGCGCTCCGGTCAATGTCAGCACTTTCGCGTCCGTCAGATCGACCTGCGGAAGATCATCCAGCACCGCCATGGGGCGGATCAGGATCGCGCGTTTGATCAAGCCCGGATGCAGCGCCATCACGGCGGCGGCAAAATTCGCCCCGTTGGAATAGCCCAATACCGTGGCCTTGTCCGGGTCCAGCCCATAGGCCGCCTTTGCGCCTTGCAGGAAGGCGGCGAAAGCCTCGGCCTCGGACCGGATGTCATCCTGATCGAAGGTGGTCATGGAATTGCGACGGAAGAAACGGGCGATGCCTTCCTCGGTCGAGCGGCCACGCACGCCCAACAGCGTCGCATCGGGGGCGATGCGGCTGCCCAGCGGCAGCAGATCGGATTCGTTGCCGCCAGTGCCGTGCAACAAGACGACGGTTGACCCATCCGGCGCATCGGGTTGGCGCAGGCGATGTTCAAAAGGCAGATCGCGCATCGGTATCCTTTCCTCGCCCGGTCGGGCGAATTGCGGCAGCCGGACCCGCAGGTCGGGCGTATCCTCGAAATGCGGAGGGATCATCAGGGTCCGGCCCAGTTGATCCACGGTTTCGTCAACGGTCATGCCGGGCCCGTCGGTCGCCAGTTCGATCAGCGTCTCACCGGGTTCGCGGACGTAAAGCGACTGGAAATATTTGCGGTCGTGATAGGTGACGCCGCTGTTGCGGCCCGACAGCGCCTTTTGCAGCCCGTCCAGTTCCGGCACATCGGCCACGCGCAATGCAACATGGTCAATCGTTCCCGTCCCCGGAATACCCGGCACAAAGCCCGAGGCATCGCGAATATCCAGCACATCGGTATCCGACACCATCCGCGTCAGGCTGCCATCGGTCTGATCCTGACGGAAGCCGAATTGCGATAGGAAATGGATGGTCTGTTCGGGAACATCGCTCCAGATCGTGACGGCGCGGATGCTGTGCGGTGCGGCAGGCCAGCCGGCATCGGGCACATCCGTTCCGACCAGCTTGACGATGATGCCATCCGGGTCTTTCAGCCGCAGGACAGGTTCGCCAAATTCACGGCTTGGCCCCTCGATCTGCATGCGTTGCTGCATGGCGCGGGTCAGCCAGTCGCCGATACGGCCACGGGGGATGGCCAGTGAAATCTCGGCCACTTGCCCGTGGCCTACGCGACCGCGTGCGCCGCCCTGCCAGACCAGAAAACTGATCAATGATCCGGGGCTGCCCTGTGGATCGCCATAGAACAGGTGCAACTGATCCGCGTCCTCGAACCCGGCGGTCTGCTTGACCAATGACAGGCCGATGAACCCCATCCAGAAATCCACATTTGCCTGCACATCACGGGTGATCGCCGTGACGTGATGGATACCGCTGGTCATTTCGCACCTCTTATTCCTAACCTTGCGCCCAAGATGCGGGTTCGCGCCGCGCGGCGCCACCCAAATCGGACGCAACCCCAAGTTCGCGAAATACGAACGCGTTCGGGGTTGGCCGTTCCGGCCGAAACAGCATAGGCTGCAAGAAATCACCGGAGGATATTATGAGCTGGAACCCCGCCCTGACGCCCGGTTGTCCCGATGAGATTGGCGCGGACGCGATTGAAACCCTGA
Organism: Paracoccus amoyensis; assembly: GCF_014490725.1. Taxonomy (GTDB): domain Bacteria; phylum Pseudomonadota; class Alphaproteobacteria; order Rhodobacterales; family Rhodobacteraceae; genus Paracoccus; species Paracoccus amoyensis. Next base: position 473,217 of record NZ_JACOQL010000004.1, on the reverse strand, counting down.
TTATCCCACGTTCGCGCGATCTGGGCGGGTTCGAGGTGCGCCGCGCACTGCCCGCGCCCAAACGCCAGATGGTCGGCCCCTTCATCTTCTTCGATCAGGCCGGACCGGCCGAGTTCCTGACAGGTCAGGGCGTCGATGTGCGCCCGCATCCCCATATTGGCCTTGGCACCGTCACCTATCTGTATCGTGGCGATTTTCACCATCGCGACAGCATCGGCAGCGACCAGATCATCCGGCCCGGTGCATTGAACTGGATGGTGGCGGGCAAGGGTGTCAGCCATTCCGAGCGGACGTCGGAAGCCGGGCGTTCGGGCCCGCACAGCCTGTTCGGCATCCAGACATGGATCGCCCTGCCCGAACAATACGAGGATATGGAGCCGACCTTTGAACATCACGGCAAGGAAGCTTTGCCGGAAATCAGGGATCAGGGGATCGACGCCAAGCTGATCCTTGGCAGCGCCTATGGCGAAACTGCCCCTGCACAGATGTATTCCGAAACCTTTTATCTTGATGTGACCCTGGCTGCGGGTGCCCTGTTCCCGATGCCCGACAATCACGAAGATCGCGGGATCTACATCACCGAAGGCTCGATCTCGATTTCCGGGCAAAGCTATGCGGCGGGACAGATGATGATCTTTCGTCCCGGCGACAAGATCACGGTGCAGGCGGGCGAACGCGGCGCGCGGCTGATGGCGCTTGGCGGTGCGACGCTGAACGGGCCGCGCTATATCTGGTGGAACTTCGTCGCCTCATCCGAAGAAAAGATCGAAGAGGCGAAACGCGAATGGCGGGAAGCCCGTTGGGGACAGGGCCTGTTCGACCTGCCCCCGACCGACCGCGATGAACATATTCCCCTGCCATAAGAAAGAATTGGTGATGACAGTCAAAACCCCGAAAGACGTGCGCGATTTCTGGTTCTCGGATGAGATGTCGAAGCTGTGGTTCGAAAAATCGGATCAGGTCGATCAGCGGATCAAGGATGAATTCAGCGACACCTATGAGGCCGCCCATGCCGGCAAGCTGGAACAGTGGATGGACACGCCGGAAGACGCGCTGGCGCTGGTCATCACCTTGGATCAGTTTCCACGCAACATCTTTCGCGGCACGGCGCGGGCTTTTGAAAGCAATGATATCGCGCTGAATTACGCCCGCCGTTCCATCGACCGCGAAGATGATAAATTCGTCGACCCCACGCGGCGGCAGTTTTTCTATCTGCCCTACATGCACAGCGAAAAACTGATGGATCAGAATGCCTCGGTGACGTTTTACGAGGGGTTGGGCAATGAAAATTCATTGCGCTTCGCCATCGCCCATCGGGATGTGATCGAAAAATTCGGGCGCTTTCCGCATCGCAACGCCCCATTGGGTCGCGAAAGCACGCCCGAGGAAATCGAATATATGGAAACGCATAAGGGGTTCTGAACAACCGCAGCTTTCCTGCTGGACGCAGCGCGGGTCGAAATCTATCAGCATCGTATGGATCAGCCCAAAGAACCCTTGGCCCTTCGGATCAGTCGCGAATTGGCGCAGCGGATCGTCACCGGGAAAATCCCGGCTGGCGCCAAGCTGCGTCAGGATCACATCGCCGCTGAATTCGGTGCCAGCCATGTGCCCGTCCGCGAAGCCTTTCGCCAGCTAGAGGCGCAAGAGCTGGCGCTGAGCGAACCACGCCGCGGCTTTCGCGTGGCGGGTTTCAGCATTGATGAGCTGCGAGAGATTTCGGAAATGCGCGCCGCACTAGAGGTGCTGGCCCTGCGCAAGGCCGCCCCACATCTGACGGCCGCGATATTGGCCGAAGCAGAAGAGGCCACGCGGGCGGGCGAACACGCCAAGGATGTTCACAACTGGGACGAGGCCAACCGCCGCTTTCATCGGCTGATCCTGACGCCATGCCGGATGCCGCGCCTGCTGAAAACCATCGAGGATCTGCAGACCGCAAGTTCCCGGTTCCTGCTGGCAGGGTGGCGCGCAACCTGGGAAGCACCGACTGACCGCGATCACCGCGCGATTCTGGCAGCACTTCGGGCCGGTCAGGTGGAAACTGCTGCTGCGCTGCTGGGCCGCCACGTTCAGTGGACCGGCAAAAACCCCCGGAAATTCGGCTAAGCTGCACCGATAGCGTCACCATTCTTGTTTTCATATCTGGTTTATGGGTAACTTCGCCATGAACCACGCGAAATTATCTATAATTCGACAAGGAACCCCGATGATGCGCAATCCGACGACCTCTTACGGCCCGCTGAACCTGCAAGGCCGATCACTGGGCCTGCAAGTCGCCGCCGTCTTTCTGGGCACGGTGTTTCTGGCGATTTCGTCCTATATCGAAGTGCCGATGATCCCTGTGCCGATCACCATGCAAACTTTTGCCGTGACGCTGATCGGGGCACTGTATGGCTGGCGACTGGGCGCGGCAACCGTGATCGCATGGCTGGCCGAAGGCGCAGCGGGAATGCCTGTCCTTGCAGGCGGCGCGGCCGGGATCGCCCATTTCTTCGGCCCCACTGGCGGCTATCTGCTGGCCTTCCCGATTGTTGCGGCGGTGACCGGCTGGCTGGCCCAGCGGGGCTGGAACGGCGGCAATCCGGGGCTGGCCTTTGCGGCCATGTTGATCGGCAACCTGCTGTGCCTGGTGCTGGGCGCGACATGGCTGGCGGCGATGATCGGCGTTGAAAAGGCGATCGCCTTGGGTGTCACGCCCTTCCTGATCGGTGCAGTTCTGAAATCCGGCCTGGGCGCGATGACGCTGCGCCTGATCGGTCGCAACCGGGCATAACTGCTATGACCGTGCGGCTTCGTCCGCATCATTTGCTCTGTTTGCTGACCTATGTCGGCAAAGGCTACAGCCCCGCTTTCATCGCGGGGCTGACGGCTATCGCGAAGCGCATCGACGCGGGCGAGGATGTTTTGATCGTGCATGGTCCCGACGATATCTGCACCCCCATGCTGAACGATCCAAGTGCGCATTGCCGCAATGCCACCATCGACATCCGCGACGCAGCCGCCGCCTATGACGTGGGCAAGCTGCTGGATCGCGGCATTCGCGCCGGTATCCGCCTGTCGCTGACGCCCGAGATTGTTGCCGTGATGCGCAAGGGTTTTGCTGCGGCACAGACGCGATCGGCCTGCGTGCGGTGTGATTGGGCCGACCTTTGCACCGATATTGCGGGCACCGGCTATCAGAATGCGGTCTTGCAAGCCGGGACCGGGACGACCGACTGAATCATCCCGCCGATGGCGCGGTTGGCACGGGCGCGTCGCAGCCCCGCGGCGGCGTCAGCAGCCCTTGGCCAAAGACGTGATCGCGGCCCGCATCGCCCAGATCCCGCGCATTCTGGACAATGCGTTCGCGCACCTGCACGGGCGTCAGATCCGGGTGACGTTGCAGCATCATCGCCACCGCCGCCGTCACGAACGGCGCAGCATAGGATGTGCCGGTTTTCGTGCGTGCCCCGCTGATCGAGGCGGCGGTCCAGACATCGACGCCGGGGGCCGCAATGTCGATATGCTCGCCCCGGTTGGCCCGGCGATAAACCTGCCCGCGACGATCCACCGCCGTCACCGCAATGACCTGATCATAGGCGGCGGGATAGGCGGGCTTTGCCGACGGGCCATTATTGCCGGCCGCCGCCACGACCACGATCCCGGCCTCCTCCAATTCCCGAATTTCCCGTTCCAAGGCACGGTTCGGGGGACCGGCCAACGACAGGTTGATGACCCGGACATTCTGGCTGGCCAGATAATCCAGCGCCTCGATCAGGGCAAAGGCATCGGCCCGCTGATCCTTTTGATCCTTGTGAAAGGCGTCCACCGCGACAAGCTGCGCCTGCGGCACCAACCCGGGTGAGCGGCTGGCGCTGTCGCCAACCAGAAGCGAGGCAACCGCCGTGCCGTGCAGTTGATCGGAAATCGGGCTTTGGGTTTCAACCCGATGCAACCTGATCGCCGCATCTGACAGCGCCGCATGTTCGGCGTTCAGGCCGGTATCCACCATGCCGATCAGGGGCAGATCACCACAGCCCGCTGTCGCGGGCCATTCGATCATGTCGCGAGCAAGGCAATCGACGCCCTGACATTCCGCAGCCTGTTCGGTGCGATAGTAGTGGTTGAAGTCCGCACCTTGGGGCGATTGCAACTGACGAACCGTGCGCCGCGCATCGGCCATGGTCAGCGATTGCGGTTTGCGCAACCGGGTCAATGACAGCCCGTCGGACAGGTCGCGGCGCTGCAGGACGGCGAAGCCCTGCCCTTCCAGACCCGCCAAATCTTCATCCGACAGGCCACGAACCAGAATTTCGTTCGGTGCGCGTTGTGGCAATGGGGCGGCAACCCTTGCCGGGGCACGGCGACGCACGGGGCCGTCATCATCATCGTCATTCGCGCGCATGCGGCGCTGGCGGGGGGCATCGTCGTCGTCGTCATCATCCTGCGCATGGGCCGCGCCGACCCAGACGGGTCCGTCCGGCCCCCAACCAGGCTGAAGCAGAAGCGAGCATAAAACGACAATGACTATCGGCAAGAATCGCATCATTCGGTCCCCTGATGAACTTCGCTGCTGGACAACTACGGGCGGCACCCGCATTTATTCCTACAAATTGAAGAAAATTAACAGGTGTTTGGGGTTACGGATGGATGCCGCCTTCAGCGAAGGACTGATCAATCTGCTGCCAAATCTGCGGCGCTATGCCCTGTCGCTGGCCCGTCGTGGCGATGTGGCGGATGATCTGGTGCAGATCACGGTTGAACGCGCGCTGGCCAATCACGCCAGCTACGATCCCGCCAACCGGCTGGAACCATGGTTGTTTCGTATCTTGCGCAACGCCTTTATCGACATGACTCGGCGCAGCAAGACCGCTGGCACTCAGCTGGACGTTTTCGAGATGCCCGATATCGTCGCGGTCGACGGCGAAGCGGCGGTCGAGGCGCGGCTGATGTTGCAGGCAACAACCGAAGCCATGGAAACCCTGCCGCCTGAACAGCGCGATATCCTGCACCTGATCTGCATCGAAGACCTGAGCTACGCCGAAGCGGCCGAGGTTCTGGATATCCCCAAAGGCACGGTGATGAGCCGTCTTTCGCGTGCCCGACTGGCTTTAGCCGAAAAGCTGGGAATAAAATGATGTTCTGGGACGTATGGCACAGGACTGTTACTTTGAACGCAAGAGGCATCCATGCAGATTGATGACCAGACGCTGATGGCGCTTGCCGATGGTGAGTTGGATGCGGCGACAGCCGCCAAGGTCACCGCCACCGTCAATGCCGACCCGGCACTGCAGGCCCGTTTGCGCATGTTCACCGAAACCCGCACGCGGTTGCAGGCGGATATCCCTGCCCCGCAACCAACGGCCAAAGACGCCGATCTGGCCGCCATGATCCGTGCGACACAAGCGGCATCGGATACAGCGGCAAAGGCGCCGCCACCGCCCGCGCAACCCGCCAATATCAACCGCCGGCCGCTGATGGCGATTGCCGCCGCGTTGGCGCTGGCTGTTGTCGGTCTGGGCTGGTGGCAAAACGGCGAGCCGGCACAGTCTGGCTTCGGGGCCGGGCAACTTGCCGCGTTGGAAAGCCTGCCCTCGGGTCAAACGCAACGGTTGGAAGACGGTCGCGATCTGACGATGGTCGCATCCTATCAGAACGGTGACGGCGAGTTCTGCCGCGAATATGAAACCTTCGGGGAAGCGGCGCAGATTGTGGTCGCGTGCCGTGGCAGCGACGGCTGGGCCGAACGCTTTGCCGTCAGCATTCAGGAAGAGGTGGGATACGTTCCCGCAACAGGTGAAATTGCTGAGCTTGATCAATTCCTGAACCAGTCCGGCATGGGACAGCCGCTTTCTCCCGAGGAGGAAGCTGCTGCTTTGGCTGAATAATTCAGGAAGGCCGATCTTTTCTGGATCTTTTTGGGAATAAAATGCGCCCCCCCGCGTAATCAGGTTAGAAAGCAGACAGAAACAAATCATCTGCCAGCTTTCATCGGCAAGATTACGGGATCGGCATTTGCCAGACCCGTGACCCCACCCGACCAAACCGGGCGCATCTGCGCGTCCCGGATCGCAACAGACTGGTTCGCAATCAGGGCGGATGCCGACCAGTTCCATCTGATCCCGCCCATGAAAGAACATTCACATGGTTCGCAAATATGGAAACGACGATGACAACCGCCTGATCGGCACCAGTGTCGCTGATCTTCTGTTTGGACGTTCCGGCGACGATCGCCTGGAAGGCCGGGGCGGCAACGACAAGCTGGACGGCGGCGAAGGCAACGATCGCATCTTTGGCGGCACCGGCAGCGACACGATCTGGGGCGGTTCCGGTAACGACTTCATCGACGCGGGCAGCGGGCATAATCGTGTCTTTGCAGGTGAAGGCAACGACACCATCCTGTCCGGACGTGGCAATGACCTGATCCACGGTCATGAAGGGAATGACGTGATCCGCTCGGGTGCAGGCAACGACACGCTGACGGGCGGCGAGGGCGACGACCGCATGATCGCGGGTAACGGTCGCGACATCATGCGCGGCGGCGAAGGCAATGACACGCTGAACGGCGGCGGTGGCAATGATCTGATGACCGGTGGCGAAGGCGCGGATCGGTTTGTCTTTAACGGCGGGCGCGATGTCATCACCGATTTCGAGCGTGGCGACGATCAAATCGACCTGTCGGCCTTTGCCCGCTTTGACAGCTGGTCCGATGTGCGCGGTGCTGCACGTCAATCGGGCGACAATGTGATCATCAGCGCAGGCGACCATCGCCTTGTGATCGAGGATTTTCGCGTCCGTCAAATGGATGACGACGACTTCATTTGGTGATTTTCCTTTCCCTGGCAGCGCGCCCCTTTTTCGGGGCGCGTTTGCATTCAGGATAACCTGTCGCCATGGTCCAAGATCCACCTCTGCGCCCCGGCGGATACCGCGTCATAGACGGCGCCACCGATCATCTGGCCCAGGTCGGTATGCTTGCCGACAAAAAGCTGATCGCCCGGATCACAGGCCAGCGCGAGGCAATCGGTCCCGGTCCCGGTCGCTGCACCGAGAGGCAGCTTCAGCCCGGCATCCATGATTGCCGCGGTCCGCGCCTCGGCCATCAGGGTCATCGCCTCCAGCATGGCGGTCTGGCTTAGCCCGGCCTGAAGCCGCAGAATGATGTTGATGGTGCCATAGCTGGTCGCCTGCACCACGCGCCTCTGCCCGATACGTTCGGCATTCCCCAACCCTACGGTGGCGACACAATGCGCCAGCCCCTGCGATGCGCTGCGGTAATGTTGCAGCTCGCGCGATGTCAGCATGGCGACATCCGTGGGCCAGCCTTCATGGTGGATTTGCGCCGCCAGCCAGCCAAGCGCGTCCACCTTGGGCCCCAGATCGGCATTTCGGACATAGCGGATCAAAACGCGATCAGCCGTGCGGAACCCCGGACGATAGGGCGCAAAGGACAGCACCTGCATCGGGCGCCCCAGATCGGCGATCAACCACGCGCCCTGCAAGATCGTCTTCATATTGGTCCCACTGTCCAACCGCCGGATATCCGTCCGCGTTCATCGCAAGGATGCAACAGGCCGGGGCTGGCAAAGACCACATCACCCAGCTAACGTGCCCGCAAACACCTACGCTTACCGGAGCCTGTCATGACGGACAAACCCGAATATGTCCTTGCCCCACCGGCAATCCCCTCTGTTCCGGTGGCAGGGGACAGTCGCCGTTTTGCCGTTCGCCGGATCTATTGCGTGGGCCGGAACTATGCCGACCACGCGCGCGAAATGGGCCATGACCCGGATCGGGAGCCGCCGTTCTTCTTTTCCAAACCCGCTGATGCGCTGCTGACGAACGGCGCACCCCTGCCCTATCCCCCACAAACCCAAGAGCTGCATTTCGAGGGAGAGCTGGTTGTCGCCATCGGCAAACGCGGCAGCAATGTCACCCCGGACGAGGCGCGCAACATGATCTGGGGCTATGCCGCCGGAAATGATTTCACCCGCCGCGATCTGCAAGCCATCGCCAAGAAGGCAGGCCGCCCGTGGGACATGGCCAAGGGCTTTGACCACTCGGCGGTTTGCGGCGCGTTGTCGCCTATCTCAAAGATCGGACCGCTGACCAAGGGGGCGATCAGGCTGACGGTCGATGGTGAGCTGCGGCAGAACGCCGATCTGGCAGACATGATCTGGCCGGTTCGCGATGTGATCGCCCATCTGTCACAATTGATTACGCTGATGCCCGGCGATCTGATCTATACCGGCACGCCCGCAGGTGTCGGCCCGGTCGAGCCGGGCAGCAAGGTCCGGGTCGAGATCGAAGGTCTTAGCCCGCTGGAAACGCGCATCATCAGCGCAGAATGACCTGATCCCGCCAGTGCGGTTGCCCATTGGCGGGATCAGGCGTCTTATTTGTTGACCGCCGACCCGGCACCTGTCGCAATTTGCAATGTCGCCCATTCTTGCGCGGCGGTATTGCGGGCAGCGGCTGCCGACAACCGCGCCGAAAAGCGCGAACGATCCGCTTCCAACAGGTCCAGCAGCGCAAGTTCGCCGGCCTCGAAATTCTCACGCGCCATGGTATAGGCGCGGCTGTAAGAGGTTGCCGCCTGATCCAGCATCGCGGCACGGCTGCGATAACGCCGCAGGTTTGACTGCGCGGTCTGCACATCCTCAACCGCCTCGGCGACCGAGGACTTCCACGCGATTTCTGCCTGACGCGCCTCGGCCTGACGACGTTTGCGGGTCGCGCCCAATGCGGTCTGGTTCAGCACCGGGATCGACACGCTTGGGCCAAAGCCCCAGCTCGTATTGCCACCGCTGTCTGATACCGTGCCCGTCAGCGACACCGATGGCAGCATGTCGGCGGTCGCTACACCAATTTCGGCCAGCGATTGGGCATAGGAATATTGCGCGCTGCGAATATCGGGGCGTGTGCGCAGCAGATCGGCCGGAACGCCGGTGCCCGGACCGGGCGGTGTGCGCAACTGCGACGAACCGCGCTTCATCTGTGCCAGCAGGGGCTGCGCCTGCAGGTTCAGAAGGGTGGACAGCCGGTAAACCTGCGCGTTGAACTGCGCCTCGTAATTCGGCAGATCGGCCTGGGCGGTTTGCAGCAAAGCCTCGGTCTGGGCGACGTCGTATTGTGTTGACACGCCCACGCCCGCCATGTTCCGCGTCACATCCAGCGTATCGCGACGGCTGGCAATCGTTTCACGGGTCAGCGCCATGGCCTGCTGGTAATAGCGCGCATCGGAATAGGCGGCGATCACCTCGGCCAGCCATGCAAGACGGGTGGTTTGCAAATCCGCCTCGGCCGCCTGATAGGCTGCACGCCGGCCTTCGCGTTCGCGACGCGCCCCACCGAACAGATCAAAGACAAACGCCGCGGACAGCGAGCTTGAATTGGCCGTGCCGACGGACACACCGTCGCCGCCGGCACGCTGCCTTGCGCCCGTCCCCGTGCCGGAAACCTGCGCACCAAGAACGCCTGCGGCCTCCAGATCCGCGCGGGCCGCACGGATCGCTTCGTTCGCGGACAGAATATCGAAACTTTGCCCCAGACCGTTCGAAATGAGCTGGCTCAGCATCGCATCGTTATAGCCGCCCCAAAAGGCCACCTGACTGCCGGTTGCGCGGCCTTCGCCTTCGGCAAAGCCAGCCTGCACCGTCGGCACGGGCAGATCGTTCGGATCGGGACCAACAGCCGCACAGGCGGACAGCGCCAGCAGCGAAACCAACAGGCCCCGGCGTCCATATCTAGTCGTCGTCATGCAGTTTTCGGCTTTCTTCTAAACAGTTTCACGCCTTCCAGCACGGCCACATAGAAGACAGGGATCAGGAAAATCCCGATCACGGCGGAGGAGGTCATCCCCCCAAGAACGCTGATCCCGATCGAGTTCTGCGCCCCGGCACCGGCGCCGCTGGCAATGGCCAGTGGCAGAACACCCAGCATGAAGGCAAAGGTGGTCATCAGAATCGGGCGAAGGCGCATCTTGGACGCCTCGATCGACGCATCCAGCAGGGATTTGCCCTTCGCATGCAGTTCCTGCGCAAATTCGACGATCAGAATGGCGTTTCGCGCGGCAAGACCGATTGTCGTCAGCAAGCCCACCTTGAAATAAACGTCATTCGATTGATCGAACAACAGTGCCCCCGCCAAAGCGCCCAACACCCCAATCGGCACAGTCAGGATCACGGCCATCGGGACGCTCCAACTTTCATAAAGCGCGGCAAGCGCCAGGAACACGACCAGACCGGACAGTGCAAACAGCATCGGCGCCTGATTCCCCGACAGGCGTTCCTGATAGGACAGCCCGGTCCATGCGGTGCCGTAACCACCATCCATATCGGCGACCATTTCTTCCATCGCCGTCATTGCGGCACCCGATGAAAGACCTTGCGCGGCGGCACCGGACAGTTCCATCGCGCGGGTGCCACCATAGCGCGCCAGCGCCTGCGGTTCCTGATCCCAGACCTGTGTGGCGAAGGCACCAAAGGACACCATTTCACCCTGATCGTTGCGGGCATACCAATGTTCGATATCCTCGGGCTGGGCACGGGCATCGGCTTCGCCCTGCACAATCACCGGACGCAATTCCGTGCCAAGCGCGAAGTCGTTCACATCGCGACCGGCGAAAATGACCGACAACATTGCATTCACTTCGGAAATCGACAGGCCGAAAGCGGCAGCCTTTTGTTGGTCGATATCCAGCCGCAGCGAGGTTTCAAACGGCGCCTCGTTCCCGCGCAGGTTGGTGACGCGCCCATCTGTCTGTGTCGTGGCGACCAGTTTATCGGCTGCGGCGGACAATGCCTCTTGCCCGTTACCGGACTGATCGACCAGATACATCTGAAAGCCGGATGACGACCCCATGCCCTGAATCGCAGGCGGTTGCAGGAAATAAACCGAACCGGAACGGTTGGACGTGAAGAAATGCGCGTTTGCGCGTGCCACCAGCGAGGCGACATCAAGACCCTCGCGCTCGCCATATTCGCGCAGTTTCGCAAAGACGATGGCGTTATTCTGACCGGTGCCGGTAAAGCTGAAGCCAAGCGCGGCAAAGACGGATTCAACGGTCTCGGATTCCTCTTCCAGCAGGTATTTTTCGATCTTTTCCACCGTTGCCGTGGTTTGCGTCACGGTTGAACCGTCCGGCCCCTGGATCATGACCATCATCACGCCCTGATCTTCGTCCGGCAGGAACGATCCTGGCAGTTTCTGATAAAGCGCAAAGGCACCAAATCCGATCAGCGCCAACAGGACCAACATGCGGAACGGACGCCTGACCAATCGCGCAACCACGCTGCCATAACCATTGGTCGCGCGATCCAGATTGCGATTAAACCAGCGGGCGGGCGCAATGCGGTTTTCATGCCCACCCGGTTTCAGCAGACTGGCGCACAGCGCAGGTGTCAGGATCAACGCCACGCCCAGTGACAGCACCATGGCCGTGATGATCGTGATCGAAAACTGCCGATAGATCACCCCCGTCGCACCAGACATGAAGGCCATCGGCAGAAACACCGCCGACAGAACCGCCACAATGCCCACCAGCGCCGTGCTGATTTCCTTCATGCTTTTTTCGGTGGCCTCGGGCGCGTCCAGCCCGTCTTCCTCCATCACACGTTCGACGTTTTCGACCACCACGATGGCGTCATCGACCAGCAGGCCGATGGCCAGAACCAGCGCGAACATCGTCAGCGTGTTGATGGTAAAGCCTGCGACGGCCAGCACCCCGAAGGTGCCCAACAAGACCACCGGGATCGCAATCACCGGGATCAGCGTTGCCCGCCAGCTTTGCAGGAAGCAAAGGATGACCAGAAACACCAACACCACGGCCTCGCCCAGGGTGTGATAGACCTGATTGATGGATTCCTCGACGAAGGGCGAGGTGTCGTAGGGGTAAACCACATCGACGCCAGCGGGCAGCGATTTCTGAATCCCCGTGATGACTTCGCGGACAGCCTCGGCCGTGGCGACCGCGTTGGCGCCCGTTGCCAGATTGACCGCAAAACCCGCACCCGGTTTGCCGTTATAGCGGGAATCGCCACCATAGCTTTCCTGCCCCACCTCGATCCGGGCCACATCGCCCAGAAACACGGTCGAGCCATCGGGATCGACGCGTAGCAGGATACGTTCGAATTCCTCGACCGTGGAGAACTGCGATTGCGCCGAAAGGGTCATGGTCAGGCGCTGGCCTTCCGGTGTCGGCTGCGACCCAAGGCTGCCCACGGTGACGTTCGTGTTCTGCTCGGACACGGCCGAGGTCACATCGCTGGGCGTCACCGAATATTGCGTCATCTTCATCGGGTCCAGCCAGATCCGCATTGCATAGCCGGAACCAAAGGTGTTGATCGAACCCACGCCCGGCGTCCGCTGAACCGGATCCTTGATCATCTGTTCGATCAGATCGCCCAGTTGAACCGAGGAAAAGCTGCCATCGCGACTGGTCAACGCCCCGACCAGAAGGATGGATGAGGTTGAGCGCGTGACCGAAATCCCGTTCTGCTGCACAAGATCGGGCAATTGCGAAGTGACAAGTTGCAGTTTGTTCTGCACCTGCACCTGCGCGATATCGGCATCAACCGTATCATCGAATGTCAGCGAGATCGAAGACGATCCCGGCGTCGAGTTCGAGGTCATGTAGATCAGGCCATCAAGACCGGTCATCCCGTCCTCGATCACCGTCGTGACTGAATTCTCGACGATTTCGGCAGACGCGCCGGTATAGGTCGCGCTGATCCGCACCGTTGTCGGCGCAATCTGCGGATATTGTTCGATGGCCAGCGTTTGCATGCCAAGCGCGCCAACCAGCATGGTCACAAGCGCAAGCACCCATGCGAAAACAGGGCGGTGAATAAAGAAGCTTGCCATTCTGAATTACTCTACCGTGGTTTCGTCGCTGGCGGGGGCTGCGGAGTCGGCGGGCTCTGCCGTCTGTTCCGGCTGGGCCGCCTGTTCCGGTTGTGCCGACGGGCCGGTTTCACGAACAACGCCGGTTTCGTCATAGCTGACGGGGATCGTGACGACTTCGGCACCCTCGGTAAGGCCGGTCAGGCCATCGACGGCCAGCAGTTCGCCCTCTGCCACGCCATCGGTGACGATCCAGCTGTTCTGATAGGTGCCGTCATCGCGCAGATTGCGCTGCTGGGCCTTGCCATCCACGATCACCCACGCCGTCAGCTGCCCAGTGCGGTTGCGCGTCGCCGCCGATTGCGACACCAGAATGCCGCGCATGGTGCCCAGATCAACCTGCCCGCGCAGGAACATCCCCGGCAGGATCAGGTTATCGGGGTTGGCAAACCGGAACCGCGTATCAACCGCGCCGGTCGAGGTGGACACCGTGAAGCCCGGTGCCAGCAACTCCCCTTCGGCCCGATAGGCCTCGCCGGTTTCCAGCGTCAGCGTCGCCGTCAGATTTTCGTTCATGGCCAGACGGCCCGAGGTGATGTCGTTGAACACCGACAGCATCCGGACGGAAGGTTCATACATATCCACGTCGATGGGGTCCAACTGCACGACCGTCGCCAGTTCGTCCGACTGGCTGGCCGTGACCAGATCGCCAACGGACACTTCGGCCACCGTCGCCATGCCATCAATCGGGCTGGTCACGGTCGTCCATTCCAGCTGTTTCTGGGCAAGTTGAAGCGACGCCTGCGCCGTTTGAAGTGCCGCGCGTGCCTGATCCAGCGTTGCCCGCGCGGTATCGACCTGCGCCTGCGTCGTCCCTGAACCAAGCAGACGTTCGGTCCGGCCATAGGATGTTTCAGCCTCGGTCAGGGCCGCCTGGGCCGAGGTGACGCTGGCCTCGGCGCTGGACAGATTCGCGTCATAGGTCGAACGGTCGATCTGAAACATCGGATCGCCCTTCTTCACCGCGCTGCCCTCGGTATAAAGGATTTCGGTAATCATTCCGCCAACCTGTGGGCGGATCAGCGCATCGGCCCCGGAAACAGCCCGTCCCGGCAGCGTGACAATACGCGGAATATCCTGGGTTTTCAGTTCGATGACGCCAACCTGTTTTGGCGGCATCTGACCTTCCTGTGCAAAGCTGGCGGCGGTCATGGCGAACAGCCCGGCAAGGCCAAAGCAAATCGTGGAACGAAGTTTGGTCATGTAGTAGATCCTTGGGAGTGGGCTGAAACGCCTTCGAAAAGCAGTTTTGGAATGTGGCAGATTGCACAATACTACACTGTGTGCAATATTTGCTTTGCCTGAATTACTGGAGAAATCTGACCTTGGCCGTGAACTCAACGCTTCGTGATCGACGCAAATTGCAAACCGCAGCCGATATCCAGCGCGCGGCGGTCAGTCTGGCGCTGCATTCTGGCTATGACACCCTGACGACAGAGATGATCGCGGCCGAAGCCGGGATCAGCCTGCGCACCTTTTTCAACTATTACCCCAACAAGGATGCCGCCATCGTCGGCCACCGTCCGGTGATCGACACGGAAAGCGCGGAACAGTTCAAGGCATCGTCCGGCCCGCTGATCGACGCCCTGTTTCAGATGCTGACACCGATGTTGACCGCCAAGATCATGGATCGCGAGGTTGCGAAGATGATCGGAGAGTTGATGAACCGCTCACCCGAATTCCTTTCGCTTTTCTACACCTCGCTGAATACCTTGCGGAACAACTGACGACCCTGATCAGCGACAGGCTTGGCCCCGAATATGAAGACGAATCCGAACTTCTGGCGCATATCGTCACGCATTCCATATCCTTCGGGTTCAAGGCATGGACCGAGGATGCGTCAATATCCCGCGATCAGATTACGGTCGTCGCCCAACAGCGCATTCGCTCGCTGACGACGATTTTGCTCAATTGCCAACATCCCGCCAGCTAGACTGCCGGGCGCCGATATCCCAAAAAAGCCCTGCCATCACACGCAACGCATCGCGCGACAGTGATTTCAGCACATGTTCATTCGGCGCGTGTTGTGAACAGCCGCGATAGGAATGCGGCACCCATACCGTTGGCAGGCCCAGAATATCGGTGAAAGCCTCATTCGGCAGCGAACCGGCCAGATTGGGCAGGATATGGGGCTTTACACCCGCGGTTTCCTGCAACGAGGCCGCAACAAATCGCGCCCATTCGTGGTCTGGATCAAGTCGCGTCGCGTTAAAGAAATCACGCTCTGACGGCCGAACCTGAACCTGCTGATAGCCATGCCGGTCCAGATGGCGACGCAGGGCCGGCAGGATGTCATGCGGATCGGTGCCAACCACATAGCGCAACTGACAGATCGCACGAGCCTTGCCGGCGATTGCATTCACGGGCGCCTCCGGCACGCCCGCCGTCATCGCCAGAATGGCAAAGCTGTTCCAGCCATAGGCGCGTTCGGCAGGGGTCAGGCTTTCTTCGCCCCAATCCGGGTCGACTTGCGGCCCATCCGGTCCACCCGCGATCGGCAGGTCGGCCAGTGCTGCACGGACCGAAGGGGTCAGGCTGTCGGGACGCCATTCGGGCACCTGAATTTGTCCGCGCCGGTCGGTAATGGTTGCCAGCGCATGGCACAGGACCATTGCCGGATCGGCCAGCAGACCACCCCAGTTGCCAGAGTGATGCGCCCCGTCGCGCAAATCCAATGAGACGTCGAAGTTGATGACGCCGCGCGACCCCATGAAGATCGTCGGCACATCGGGTTGCAAACGCGGGCCGTCCGAGGCGATCAGAACATCCGCCGCCAGGATCTGTTTCTGCTGGCGAAAGAATTCCGCCAAACCGGTCGAGCCAATCTCCTCGGACATTTCCAGCACGATCTTGATGTTGAAGCCAAGCTGACCACGCGCAGCAATCACCGCCTCTAGCGCGGCGATGTTGATCAGGTGTTGCACCTTATTGTCCGCCGCGCCGCGCCCATACAGCCGGTCGCCTTCCTCTACCAGCTGAAACGGGTGCAGTCCGTCGCGCCATTGATCGGTTTGGGCGCGAATGACATCGCCGTGGCCATAGGTCAGCACGGTTTCAAAAGCCGGGTTTTCGATGCGCTGACCAATCAGCAACGGTCCGCCGCCGGGCACAGGATTGGGATAGACGGTACATTCAAAACCAGCTGCAGTCAGACGCGGAACCATGGCCTCGGTTAAATAGCGGGACAGCTCCAAGGTTTGATCGGGGTTCTGACTTTCGGTGGGATAGGCCACCAACGCCGCCAGATCAGTCTGAAACACGCCGCTGTCAAAGTAGCTTTCGACGTCCTGAACGGCACCTTCGCGCGTCATGCGGCCCCCATTGCTTAACGAATACGGGCAACTGTGGCATGACGGACTGACGAGTTGCAGCCCCTTTTCGTGCTGCGCCGTGGATTTATGGGCGGCCGGGAATGGTGAACGATCAGACTGCCAATGTCCCTGACCGCGACAACCACCGCCAAACACCGACGGTCAAACACTGACGGCGGTCGTGCTACGGATCGTCGAAAACCCCCTGCACGACCCCATCCACCCATGCCCGCAAGATGACCTGCGCCACCGCACCTTTTCGCGCCGGTGCTATCTGGTCATGTTGCCCGGCCAAGGCCCTGGCCATGTCGCCCTTGCTGACCCAAAGTGCCTGTTCCAGCTCATGCGGGTCGATGGTGATGTCGACGCTTTCGGCCCGACCGACGCAGCCGATCATCAGCGACGCCGGGAATGGCCAAGGCTGTGATGTGACATAACGCACCTTGCCCACCCGAATGCCTGCTTCCTCCATCACCTCTCGCCGGACGGCTTCTTCGATCGTCTCGCCCGGCTCCATGAATCCTGCCAGCAGCGAATACATCTTGTCCGGCCAATTTGACTGACGCCCCAACAGCACATGGTCGCCATCCAGAATCAGCATGATCACCACCGGGTCGGTGCGCGGGAAATGCTGACGCCCGCAGGATGGGCAGTCAAAACGCCAACCGGCATGCCCAACGCGGTTGCGCGCCCCGCAATTGGCGCAGAACCCATGCGTCAGCCGCCATTCAAAGATGCCCTTGGCCGCCGCAGCGATCCCCGCATCGCGATGGTCGATATCGCCCATGATGGCCCGCAATTCGATGAATTTGCGGCTGTCGGTCAGATCCAGAGTCCGTTTGTCGACAAACTCTGCCGGAAGCTCGTCTGGCGGCGCGATATAGGACACATCTGCCGCAAAATGGGCAAGGCCGTCATCGTCCATCCCCATGAAGACCAACGGCTCGGGGCAATTGACGATCAGTGGATCAGTAGCCGAAATCCACGCCAGACGCGGCCCCACAGGCGTCAGGTCAAACAGCGGCTTGCCGCGCCAAAAGGGGGAAACGCGGCTTGCAGGATCGACCAGCAGCCGCGCCATCTGCGCTGCATCCGCACGCAGCCGATCGGCACGATCCAGAAAGCTGCCCGCAAAGGTCACATCGGATTCAGGTATCATGCATGCAGGCTGCAACGCAGCCACAGCACTGGCAATAGCGGAAAGGCTGGCTGCGGGGAAACGCTTGACTTAGAGTGCACTTCAACCCGTAGTTTCCGCCGCGTCTGACACGAAAGGACGCCATGAAGATCGCCGAACTTGCCCGCCGCACCGGTCTGACTGCACATACCATCCGCTATTACGAGCGGATCGGTTTGATGCCGCGTGCCGGCCGTGACGGGGCGGGTCATCGCGATTACGGAGCAGATGCGCTGATCTGGATCAGCTTCCTCGGCCACATGAAGGCCGCTGGCATGCCGATTCAGGAAATGCTGCATTACGCGCGATTGCGGGGGCAAGGTTCGCAAACCGGGCCGCAACGCGCCGATATCCTGCGCCAACGGCGTGAGCTGGTCGCCGCCCAGATCACCACGCTACAGGCGACCCTTTCCGTGCTGGACGACAAAATTGCTGGATATGACGCGGAAGGGATAAATCATGCAGATCGAAACCAGACTTGAGCGCGGTCAACGCCAACTTGCGAAAATTGACGGGGCGGGCGGGCAGGCCGTCGTTGACGCGCTTGCCGATATCGCCCCCGATTTCGCGACATATTTGTTGGAATTCCCCTTTGGTGACATCTATTCGCGCAACGGGCTAAGCCTGCGGGACCGTGAAATCGCCACGATTGCGGCGCTTGCGGCCATGGGCACCGCCACCCCGCAACTGAAGGTGCATATTCAGGCCGGGCTGAACGTGGGCATCACACGGGATGAGATTACCGAAATCCTGATGCAGATGGCGGTCTATGCAGGCTTTCCCGCCGCGCTGAACGGGCTGTTCGCCGCGAAAGATGTATTTGCAGCAGAACCTGAATGACCTGCAAAGGCTGCCACTTTTATTCGCCCACTATCGCGGCTAGATAAGCGGCGACTGACAAGGACGCATTCATGGCACGCCACCTCATCACCTCTGCCCTGCCCTATATCAACGGCATCAAGCATCTGGGAAACCTCGTAGGCTCTCAGCTGCCAGCCGATCTGTATGCGCGCTATCTGCGGACGCGCGGGAATGAGGTGATGTTCATCTGCGCCACCGACGAACACGGCACACCCGCCGAGTTGGCCGCCGCCAAGACGGGCGAGCCGGTCGCGGAATATTGCGCCCGGATGCACGGCGTCCAAACCGAGCTGGCGCGGGGCTTTGGGCTGTCCTTCGACCATTACGGCCGGTCCTCCAGCCAGCGAAACCACGCTCTGACGCAGCATTTCGCGGGCAGGCTGGCCGACAATGATTACATCCGCGAAGTCAGCGAAAAGCAGGTTTATTCCGTCGATGATGGCCGCTTCCTGCCAGACCGCTATATCGAGGGCACCTGCCCCAACTGCGGCTATGACAAGGCGCGGGGCGATCAGTGCGAAAACTGCACCAAGCAGCTGGACCCGACCGATCTGATCAATCCGCACAGCGCCATCAGTGGCAGCACCAATCTGGAAGTGCGCGAGACCAAGCACCTTTATCTGCGCCAATCCGCCCTGAAGGGCGAGATCAGCGACTGGATCGACAGCAAGAAAGACTGGCCGATCCTGACGACGTCGATTGCGCGGAAATGGCTAAACGAT
This sequence comes from Paracoccus amoyensis, assembly GCF_014490725.1. Taxonomy (GTDB): domain Bacteria; phylum Pseudomonadota; class Alphaproteobacteria; order Rhodobacterales; family Rhodobacteraceae; genus Paracoccus; species Paracoccus amoyensis. The sequence goes on along the minus strand of NZ_JACOQL010000004.1, from coordinate 454,264 downwards.
GGCGACGGGCTGCAGGATCGTGGCATTACCCGTGACCTGCACTGGGGCATCCCGGTCAAGCGCGGCCAGCAGGCCTGGCCGGGGATGGAGGGCAAGGTCTTCTATGTCTGGTTCGATGCGCCGATCGAATATATCGCCTCGACCGCGGAATGGGCGGATGCCCAGGGCAAGGCAGATGCAGACTGGCGCCGCTGGTGGCGCAAGGATGAAGGGGCCCAGGACGTGACCTATACCCAGTTCATGGGCAAGGATAATGTGCCGTTTCATACCCTTGGCTTTCCGGCAACGATCATCGGCTCGGGTGAGCCGTGGAAGCTGGTCGATTATATCAAATCCTTCAACTACCTGACCTATGATGGCGGCCAGTTCAGCACGTCGCAGGGTCGCGGCGTGTTCATGGACGACGCGTTGGAGATCCTGCCGGCCGATTACTGGCGTTGGTGGCTGCTGTCCCATGCCCCGGAATCGGGCGACAGCGAATTCACCTGGGACAATTTCCAGCAATCGGTGAACAAGGATCTGGCCGATGTGCTGGGCAATTTCGTCAGCCGCATCACCAAGTTCTGCCGCAGCAAGTTTGGCGAGGTTGTGCCGGAAGGTGGCGAATACGGCCGCGAAGAAACGGCATTGATCGATACGCTGACCACCCGCATCCGCGCCTATGAAGACTTCATGCAAGCGATGGAGGTGCGCAAGGCCGCTGCGGAACTGCGCGGGATCTGGGTTCTGGGGAACGAGTATCTGCAAGGCGCGGCACCATGGTCGACCTTCAAGACCGACCCGGAAAAGGCGGCGATGCAAGTGCGTCTGGGCCTGAACCTGATCCGGCTTTACGCGGTTCTGTCGGCCCCGTTCATTCCGTTCACATCTGATGCGATGCTGGCCGCGATGCAGACCGACATCAGCGATTGGCCTGATGATGTGACGGCCGCGCTGCAAGCGCTGCGGGTTGGACATGCATTCATCGTGCCCGAAGTGCTGTTCGCCAAGATTACGGACGAACAACGCGAAGAATGGGAACAGCGCTTCAAGGGCGTCCGCGCCTGACCCGATCTGCCAATAGCGAGGATCGCCTCAGCCTGCCAAATCATCGGCAGGCTGTGTTTTTTTACCACATAGCGATCGATAAACCGTCCCGGTTGTCTTGTGCCTGACGGTCACGCGACTTATTCCCAACGAAATCACCCAGGCATTCAAACGCATGACCCAGGCAGCATTTCATCTTTTTGCTGACAGGTGCCCGATGCCGCAACCCTCCTCTTCTCCGCTTGACCGACTTAACCTGCGTGCCGCGCTGCTGACGCTGACCGCACTGACGACGCCTGTCGCTGCACTGGCCCAGACGGCGGCAGGCACGCCAGACGCACCCTATGTTCTGGCCCCCATCACCATTACCGCCGGCGGCTTTGAACAGCTTGTCACGGATGCCCCCGCCAGCGTCAGCGTCATCAGCGGAGAGGAACTGGCCAAGGGGAACATCACCAGCCTGTCAGACGCGCTGAAACAGGTTCAGGGGGTCGTGACCACCGGTGCGGCCAACGAAGAGGACATCTTCATTCGCGGCCTGCCCGGCCAATACACGTTGATTTTGGTGGATGGCAAACGACAAGGCACCCGCGAATCGCGCACCAACGGCAATTCCGGCTTTGAACAAAGCTACATCCCGCCCGTTTCCGCAATCGAGCGGATCGAGGTTGTTCGCGGCCCGATGTCGTCGCTTTACGGATCCGATGCGATGGGCGGTGTGGTCAATATCATCACCAAACCCGTCGCCGATGTCTGGAGCGGATCTGTCACGACCGAATTCACCACACCGCAGGATGACAAATACAGCTCGACCCGCCAGCAGTCCTTCCATCTGGGCGGCCCGCTGATCAAGGACACGCTTGGGCTGCAAGTCTGGGGCCGCCACCTGGACCGTTCCGAGGCCGAAGTCACAGACGGTCTGCGTGGTCGCAGTATGGAAAATCTTGGCGCCCGCCTGACTTACACGATCAATCCTGACCATCGCGTCTATCTGGAGGGCAGCAGCACGAATATCGAAGATACCGGGCATGTCGGGAAAAGCATCGAGGAAATCAACGGCACCAGCGGCAATCCGAACACCAACTCGCTTCAGGAAAACAAACGTCATCAGGCATTGCTCGCCTATGCGGGCAATTGGGGCACGACCACAGCCGACATTTCCTATTCCCGCGAAACCGGTCGCCGCACGACGGGATCAAGTGACGGGACGACTGATTTCATTTTGTCGGATCGCTCGCCCAAGATCATCAACAGCGTGATTGATGCCAAGTTCAACACCCCGGTCAACTGGCAAGGGGAACATCGCCTGACCTATGGCGGGCAGTATTTCGAAGCCAAGCTGCACGATCAGAACCCCGGTCTCGGCGATGGCGTCATTCGCAGCTATTCCGCATCGCAATGGGCATTGTTTGCCGAAGACGAATGGCAAATACGCGATGATTTCGCCCTGACGCTGGGCATGCGCTATAACGATCACGAAGAATTCGGCAGCCATCTGACGCCGCGCATTTATGGCGTCTGGAGTGCGACCGACGCGCTGACCATCAAGGGCGGCATCTCGACCGGATACCGTGCGCCTGATCTGCGCTCGGTCGTTCCGGGTTACTACTACACCACGCAACGCGGCGCTGGCGTTATCGTTTCCAACCCTGACCTGAACCCCGAAGAAAGCACCAATATCGAACTGGCCGCCCTGTATCACGGCAGCAATTTCGAGGTCGGCGGCACGCTGTTCCAAACCGATTTCGAAAACAAGATTGAAAGCCGCAACACGGGGCGCACGATTGTCGTCGCCGGGACCACCTATAACCGTTGGGAATATTACAACGTGGGCGAGGCCCGGATGAAAGGCGTCGAACTGACCGGACGGTGGGATGTCACGCAGGATGTGCTGCTGCGCGCCAATTATACCTATACCGATTCAGAGCAGTTGACCGGCGATTTCAAAGGCCTGCCGTTGGCACGAACGCCCAAGCACATGCTGAACCTGCGCGGCGAATGGATCACGCCGCTGGATGGGCTGGATGCCTGGGGATCGGTCAATTACCACGGAAAGGAAACCAACGCCGGGTCACGCCTTGGCGACAATGGCACCCCGGTGGCATGGGACAGCGAGGGCAACGTGCTGGCCTATGAATATGATGATTACGTCACGGTGGATATCGGCGCGAACTATCGCGTGAACGACTATGCCACGGTGAACGCAGCCATCTACAATGTGCTGGACAAGGAACTGGTGTCGGATGATGCCAACACGGTTCTGGAAGGGCGCAGCTTCTGGCTGGGTCTGACAGCAGAATTCTGATCCTTTTGACAGGTTCCGCGACCCGCCTGTGGACTTTCACAGGCGGGTCGTCTTTATGTCGGCCCAGAAATTCTGAAAAGGAGCAGAGATGACGCATTGCATCCTGTTGGGCGCACCGGTCGACGAAGGGCAGCGCCGCCTTGGCTGTCTGATGGGGCCTGCGGCCTATCGCGTGGCCGGCCTGGCAAACACCATGACCTCGTTGGGGCATACCGTCGAAGATCGCGGCGATGTGGTCCCGGCCGAGCCTGCGGGCGAAACCTGCAGCAACCCCGCCGTTCACCATCTGCCCGAAACCATTGCCTGGACCGCCGCCCTGCGGGAGGCGACACAGACCGCCATGGCCGACGGCATGCCGATCATCATGGGTGGTGATCATTCGCTGGCACTGGGATCTGTGGCAGGTGTCGCGGCCTATGCGGCCAGCGTCGGTCGTCCGCTGTTCGTGATCTGGCTGGACGCGCATAGCGATTTCCACACCGTCGAAACAACCACCTCGGGCAATTTGCATGGCACGCCGATGGCCTATGCAAATGGCCGTCCGGGATTTGACCCCTTCCCATCCTTCCCGGCCCCCGTCCCCGGCGAAAACATCTGCATGTTCGGTATTCGCAGCGTCGATCCGGCAGAGCACGAAGCAATGCAGCAAAGCGATATCGCGGTCAATGACATGCGGGTTCTGGACGAACAAGGCATCGTGGCGCCGCTGCGCACATTTCTTGAAAAGGTCCGTGCCGCAAATGGCATGCTGCATGTTTCGCTGGATGTCGACTTTCTGGACCCGTCGATTGCCCCGGCGGTTGGCACGACCGTTCCCGGTGGTACCACATTCCGCGAAGCCCATTTGGTGATGGAGCTGTTGCACGAATCCGGGCTGGTCACATCGCTAGATCTGGTCGAACTGAACCCGTTTCTGGACGAACGCGGCCGCACGGCCAAGCTGATGGTCGATCTGGTCGGCAGCCTGATGGGTCGCAAGGTTTTTGATCGTCCAACCCGCAGCTACTGAACCACTGACGGCCCTTTGACCACGACGGGGCCGCCAGTTGGGCTTGCCAATCCAGACCGGCTTGGGTAGCGACGATGAATAGGTCAAGGCAAGCCCTTAACCTTGCGGGCGTGGTGGAACGGTAGACACAAGCGACTTAAAATCGCTAGGGCCTGGCCCGTGCGGGTTCGACTCCCGCCGCCCGCACCACCTATGTCAGACGCCGTTATCCGATCCGTTTCGCAGCCGGTCCTGCCGATCGGCTGCGGCCATAGAGCAATGTGGGTGATGTATGCTTTGCCCGTATCTTGTTGGGCTTATCCCGCCAACTTGCGCACCGGATCGCCAAGGCGCACCTCTCCGTCGCGCTCGATCGAACACAGGATGCCCCGCAGGCGCAGTGGCATGTTATCCACGATCCAATCCTTGGCTGCAGCGCCATAGCGGGCCTTCCATTTCACGCAACCATCATTGAACACGTCAGACACACGGATGATGGCAGAACCGACCTGCAACAAGCTTCCCGCTGGCAGGTTTTCCTCGGACATATCCAGATCGCAAATGATTGGATCACCCGGATGCGGCGTGCCTTTGCGGTCGCGCCAGACCGTATCCATCACCCTCAACGGCAATATCGACACCTGAATTCGGGGATCGGGACGACCATCGGCCAGCTTCATCCAAGGCGCTGTCATCCAACGCTCGCCCGGAATGCCCTGATCGCGTGTCAGCGTCAGGTTATCTGGAAAGATGCGCAGATTATAGGCCGGGCGAAAGCACAGGCATTCAACCCTGCTGTCATCCTTGGGGGCTGCCAGAATATGCGGCATCGCCACGGCCAGTTCGTCAGGGGTGATGTGGTCTGTGGTCATGTCATCCTGATGGCTGAAGCGTGGCGGGTTCGCAATGCTTGGGGCAAATATGCCCCGCGACTGTTTTCGCGAGGCATAATTCTGCACAAACAACAGGCAGGCCGGTCAGGCGCGTTCGCTGTATTCCATCGTCTCGGTATGCACGACGATATCTTCGCCTTCGCCGACGAAGGGCGGGATCATCAGGCGCAGACCGTTATCCAGAATGGCTGGCTTAAAGCTGTTCGCAGCGGTCTGACCTTTGACGACAGGCTCGGTTTCCACAACCTTGCAAATCACTTTTTGCGGTAAGGCAACCGACAGCGGTTCATCGCCATAGTATTCGATTTTCGCAGTCATGCCGTCTTGCAGAAAGGGACGACGCTCGCCCAGAAGATCGGCGTCCAACTCGGTCTGCTCAAAGGTTTCGCTATCCATGAAAACCAGCTTTCCGTCGGTTTCATACAGAAATTGCTGGTCTTTGTTTTCAAGCGAGACACGCTCAACCTTATCTTCGCTGCGGAAACGCTCGTTCAGCTTGCGGCCATCGCGCAGGTTCTTCAGCTCGACCTGCGCGAATGCGCCGCCCTTGCCCGGCTTGACGTGGTTAACCTTGACCGCAGCCCACAGGCCGCCGTCATGCTCCAGAACATATCCGGGGCGGATTTCATTGCCGTTGATCTTTGGCATTCAAAAAACTCTTAGAGATTATGGGGATTTTAACCATTCCAACGTTGAATGATTTGGTCGCGAACCTATATCGACGGCTGACACCCAAGGCAACCAAATCGGTTTTCGGGTGTTGTCAAGTTACCCCGGTGGCGAAAACCTGCCGAAATAGACAGGTCGACATCAAAATTCTATGCTTTTTTGCACGTCATGCAGAATAAGCATGGCAGACATGCACGTGAGGGAATACCGAATCGCCGTCGTTTTCGTCTATTGCAGACGGCACCGTCGGAGAAACGGAAAATAAAACCAAGGGCTGACCAGCGGTCATCCCTGATGGCTTCGGCTTCTGCCGGGCCAAGTAAGAATGGACGAATGATATGCGCGATTTTGTTGACGGTTCGGCTTTTAATTTTGAACAAGGCCAGCGTGCTCGCAAGCTTTTTGCCGCTGTCGTCCTGGCTGCGCTGGATGACGCCATTGCGGATGACAAGAAATATGGCAACGGCCCTGAACAGATTGCCCGCTGGGCGCGTTCGCGCGACGGTCGTGAAGTGTTGTCCTGTGCTGGCATCGACCCGAATGAACGGGTTGTCAAAGGCTTGATGGAATTCGTGTCCAAGGGCGTTCGGACCTCGGTCGCGCTGTCGCGCGAAGAGAGTGAGCGGCGCATGGCCGCCGAAGCGGAAGAAGCCGAGGCCGCTTGATCTTCAGATTGATCCGATTTTACAGGCCGTCCCTTGGGACGGCCTTTTTGATTGCGAAATCATTTCATTACAGTCGCGTCACCACACGCCCTGCATAAAATTCATCGACATGATGAGCATGGCACAGTTCCGTTGCCGGCGTCATGACGGCCGCAGACGCAGCCGCTGCGCCAAGGGCAAGCGCTTCTTCGACCGACCAGTCACGAGCCATCGCCAGCACGAAACCGGCCACGAAACTGTCCCCCGCACCAACCGCGCTGACCACCTTCACCTGGGTCGCCTCGGCGTGCCATGCACCATCCGCGCCAGCGATCACCGATCCATCGGCACCGCGCGCGACGATCACCGATCTGGCCGCACCATCCCGCACCAGACTGGCCGCAAAGGCCGCACTATCGCTGCGCAGCGGCAGATCGCGACCCGCCAGTTCCTGCGCTTCATGGCTGTCCATGCGCAACACATCGACGGGCGTCGAAGACCCTGCCAACGCCCGCAACGCGTCGCCCGAGGTGTCCACCAGCAGCTTGGCCCGCCCGTCTTTCAAACGCACGGTCAACATCTGTTCAAACCCCGGGGCGACGCCCGGCGGATGAGAGCCAGAGACGACGACCCATCCCCCGACGCGCGCGGCCTCGGCAATTGCTGCCATGCTGTCGGCCAGATGCGCCTTGTGCCATTCGGGTCCCGGCAGAACAAAGCGAAACTGCCCGCCGGTCGCGCGATCCGTCACCGCCAACGATTGCCGGGTTTCGCCCGGCGCGGTCAGCCGCAGGATCTGCAACCCGTCGGATTTCAGCATTTCAGCGATGCGTGTGCCGGTCGCGCCGCCAAGCGCGACCATCGCGGTGGATTGGCCACCGATGATCTTGATGGCGCGGCTGACATTGATCCCGCCACCGCCGGGATCAACCACCGGCTTATCGCAACGCAGTTTCAGATCGGGACGCACCTCATCGGCTGCCGTCGACAGATCAAGTGCCGGATTCAATGTGACTGTTAAAATCGGCTGCTGTTCGATCATTCCCACCATCTGTCGATCTTCGCGATGTCATCATCGGACCAGCCAAAGTGATGGGCCAACTCATGAACAACAACATGGTTCACCAATTCGCCAAGACTGACATTGCCGCGCGCCGCCCATTCGTCCAGTAGTGGACGACGGAACAGCCAGACGATATCCGGTCCACCGGGTTGATCCGAAACGGATTTTTCCGTGACGGGGATACCGTCATACAGACCTGTCAGGTCGAAGGGATCGTCGATCTGCATTTCGTCCAGCAAATCTTCGGGGGCGAAATCTTCGACACGAATGGCCACGTCGCGCGCAAGGGCCGCGAATTCGGCAGGCAGCGCTTCCAGCGCCGCGCGGGCCATCGCTTCGATTTCAGCCTCGGTCGGGGCCTTCTTGGTGGTCAAATCGCTCATCCGCGCCTCCTGCATACCGCCCTTGATATGGACAAAAATCGCAGTCTGTGAAAGAGCAACCGGCAACAGGAGACGCCTCATGACCACCACCCGCTTTGCACCGTCACCCACAGGCCATATCCACGTCGGCAACCTGCGCGCCGCGTTGTTCAACTATATGATCGCGCGCAAGGCCGGGGGCACCTTCATTCTGCGTCTGGACGATACCGATCGGGAACGCTCGAAAGAAGAATATGTCGATGGCATCAAACGCGATCTGGAATGGCTTGGCCTGACCTGGGACCGGGTCGAGCGTCAGTCGTTGCGGCTGGACCGCTATGCCGAGGTCGCAGATCAGCTTCGCGCCAGCGGGCATCTGTATGAGGTGTTCGAAACCCCGACCGAGCTGGACCTGAAGCGGAAAAAGCAGCTGAACATGGGCAAGCCGCCGGTCTATGACCGCGCTGGCCTGAACCTGACGGACGCTGAAAAGGAAAAACTTCGTGCCGAGGGGCGCGAGGGATACTGGCGATTCAAGCTGGATCAAGAACGGATCGAGTGGAAAGACGGCATTCTGGGCGATATTTCCATCGACGCTGCATCGGTCAGTGATCCGGTGCTGATCCGCGCTGACGGTCAGGTGCTGTATACCTTTGCCAGCGTGGTCGATGATGTCGATATGGGCGTCACGGATATTGTTCGCGGCGCCGATCACGTCACGAATACCGCGACGCAAATTCAGATCATCAGGGCCATGGGCGGCAATGTTCCGAACTTCGGCCATCACAGCCTGTTGACCGGCGCCAAGGGCGAAGAGCTGTCAAAGCGTATCGGCGCCCTGTCGATCCGCGATCTGCGCGAATCCGGTGTCGCCCCCGAAGCGTTGGTGTCGATGATGGCCCGGCTTGGTTCCAGCCAGCCGGTCGAACTGAAGATGACCCTTGAGGAATTGGCGGATGGCTTCGATCTGTCGCATTTCGGTGCATCGCCCACGAAATTTGATGCCGAAGACCTGTGGCCGCTGACGCGAGAGCGGAACCAGCATTTGCCCTTCGATGCGGTCAAGGATCGCATCGCGGCGTTGGGCGTGCCGGACGATCTGGCCGAACGCTTCTGGAAGGTTGCGTCGCAAAACATCACCCGGCTGGATGATCTGTCGGCATGGTGGACGATCTTCAGCCAAGGTGCCGAGCCGCAGATTGCAGCCGATGATGCAGACTTCATTGCCGAGGCGATGAAACTGCTGCCGCCGCCGCCTTATTCCGACGCCACCTGGGGCGAGTGGACCGCGCAGGTGAAAGAGGCGACGGGCCGCAAGGGCAAAAGCCTGTTCATGCCGCTGCGCAAGGCGCTGACGGGTCAGGCACATGGTCCCGAAATGGCGGATGTGATGCCGCTTTTGCAAGTGGTTCGCGCCCGCGGTTAAGGGCGAACGTCATGTCGATCCAAAAATGGCAGGTGGCGTCAATCGCCCCTGCCATTTTTCATTGCCTTATCCGGGTTCGTCCTGCGGCAACCCAAGACGACTTTCTGCAGCATTCCAGAAAAAAGGTGCAGAAAAGCGCTTGACGCTACCTGCCCCCTCCCTTAGATCGCTCGCACCCGTGGCGGAGTAGCTCAGTTGGTTAGAGCAGAGGAATCATAATCCTTGTGTCGGGGGTTCAAATCCCTCCTCCGCTACCATTTCTTTCGATGACCAATGCAGATCAAACCTGACGCCCTGCCGTCTGATGATCCTTGCGCTGCCCGACCAAGGGCTTCGGCTGTCGCCGCCCGCTGTCGCCGCCCGATAGATTTAGTCAAACAGATCCAACTGGGCGTCGTCTCGTGGCTCTTCATGGTCAAAACCGGACAGGGTGATCCCCAGCAGACGGGCGCCGCGCGGGTCGGGCAGGACAAGGGTCGCAAGCTCATGCGCGATGGATAGCAATTCCTGCTCTGAGCCGACCGAATGATGCAGCGTGCGGGCGCGGGTGACTTGCTGAAAATCCGCGAACTTGACCTTCAATGTCACCGTTCGCCCCTGCAATTCATGCTTGCTGACATGCCGCCAGACCTTGTCGGCAAGCGGGGCCAGTGCCTGATAGCATTCATCCAGCGTCATCAGATCGGTGAAATAGGTATTCTCGGCGCCGACCGATTTGCGAATACGGTCAGGCCGCACCTGCCGGTGGTCAATCCCACGAGAGATATTCCAGTAATATTGCCCCGACTTGCCAAAGCGGCGGCGCAGAAACTCTAATTCCTGCGCGCGCAGGTCCGCGCCGGTATGGATGCCCATGGCGTTCATCTTTTTCACGGTCGCTGGGCCTACGCCGTGAAACTTGCCGACGGACAGCGACAGCACGAAATCCGGCCCTTTGTCGGGCGTGATGACGCATAGCCCATCCGGCTTGTTCTGATCCGAGGCAAGCTTCGCCAGAAACTTGTTATAGCTGACGCCCGCGCTGGCCGTCAGTTGGGTTGTCTCCTTGATCCGGGCGCGGATTTCGCGTGCCACCTGCGTCGCGGTCTGGCCGGGCCACAGGTGGTCGGTCACGTCCAGATAAGCCTCGTCCAGCGACAGCGGCTCGATCAGCGGCGTGTAATCGGCAAATATGTCGCGGATCTGCCCGCTGACAGCACGGTAAACGTCAAAGCGATGCTTGACGAAGATCAGATCGGGACAAAGCCGCGCCGCCGTAACCGACGGCATGGCAGATCGCACCCCGAACACCCGCGCCTCGTAACTGGCCGCCGCCACCACACCACGCAGGCTTGACCCGCCCACGGCCACCGGCTTGCCGCGCAATTCGGGATGATCGCGCTGCTCGACCGACGCGTAAAAGGCATCCATGTCGATATGGATGATTTTACGGTAGGATGTGATGGAGTGGTGCTGCATGATGCGAAGTTACAGCAGAGTGGCTGCGGCGTCGCGGAAGATTTGGGGCCACCCTAAGCTGGCTTGTCCCGGGCCGTCTCGCGCGGCACGCTTCGTCAGAGCAATTCGCGGCCTGACCCCTAGCCACCATTGGGCACCGAGGCTTGGTTTTCAGCAGAACAACGTCCCTCAGCATAGTAATGAGACGAAATAGCAAGCTCACCCCCAGTGCTGCCAAGTTGAATGACGACGCCAACGCCGTCCTTCACCGGGAACCGGGCATCAATATTCGAAATTCGTATGGATCCCGTCGCGAACGTCACAATCTGCACACTCGGTTGCCCGCGTTCGCGCTGATGTTCGAAGACCGTCCGTGCGAATTGGTCGACATCACCGGGTATGCTCTGACTTATCCCACCTACAATATTGTCACAAACGTGCAGACCGATCTTCTGATCCCAGACAATCCAACTGGACGGCTGCTCCGCAGACAGGGAAACGAGTTTCCAACCTTGGGAAGCCGCGTGATGTTTAGCCTCATCAAGCGAACTTCCCGGACGGAAGCCTCCGGGCAGGCTCATCTCTTGCGCGACTCCTTGGGTGAGGCCAATGAACGATACGGTCGCAGCGATGGCAGCAATCTTCCGCAGGCGCAGAAACTTGGGCATGGTGACTACGCTTCCTTCCTGCTGACGATCTTTCAGCGACCTTTATCTGGTTGCACCTTTGGTTCAGAACGCTGACGCCCCACAGATCAGGCGTTTTTCGGGTGCAATCACCCCTCAAACACCCGCGCCTCGCCCGCCATCATCCCCTCGCCCACGCGGTCAAAGCGCAGATAGGCGATGGCGTGATCGCCCGATTGAGTGAAAAGCGTCCCGACCTCTTTTCCGTCGCGGGTGATGGGGGTGCCGGTGGGGGCGTGGCCGTCGACACGGACCGTCCGCAGCCCTTTGCGCAGCTCGGTCTTGTGCTTCATGCGGGCGGTGACTTCCTGTCCGACATAACAGCCTTTGCGGAAATCGACGCCGTGCAGGCGGTCGAAACCGGCTTCCAGGATATAGGTATCGCTGGGGATCAACTCGACCAGCGTTTCAGGGATCGTATGCTGCACGCGAATAGCGTCGAAATCGGTGCCGTCATCCCCCTGCCCGCCATAAAGCCGCCAGCCAAGCGCGTCATGGCGCGGGTCGGTGATCGCGCCCTCCGGCGTGGGGCCGGTGCCACGGGCAACGGTCATATCGGTTGGCTCGATCTGCACCTTGGAGCGCAGCTTATACATCGACAAGCGGCGGATCAGGTTATCGGCCAGATCTGCGTGAACGTCGATCAGCAGCGCATCGCCATCGGGTATGATCAGGAAATCGGCCAGATATTTGCCCTGCGGCGTCAGGATAGCGGCCCAAACGGGGATCTTCGTGACGTCATTCGTGACCAGACCTTGCAGGAAGTCGATGCGATCTTCGCCGGTGATGCGGATGATGCGGCGGGTCATTGGCTGTCTCCGAATTGCAGGGCGACCAGACGGGCATAGATGCCGTCCTTTGCCATCAACTGGTCATGGCTGCCCTGTTCGACAACCCTGCCGGCCTCGATCACCACGATCTTGTCGGCGTTGCGGATGGTGGACAGGCGGTGCGCGATGACCAGCGTGGTGCGACCTTGGGACAGGTTGACCAACGCATCCTGAACCAGACGTTCGCTGGCGGTGTCCAATGCGCTTGTCGCCTCGTCCAAAAGCAGGATAGGGGCGTCACGCAGCACGGCACGGGCAATGGCAATCCGCTGGCGCTGCCCCCCCGACAGGGCCGAGCCACGCGGCCCGGCTGAGCTGTTCAGACTGCGGGTCGTGCCATCGACAAAATCGCTGACATGGGCCGCATCCATCGCACGTTGCAGCGTCGCGTCATCCGCCGAAGGGCAGCCCATCAACATATTGTCCCGCAGCGTTTCATCGAACAGGGCAGATTCCTGTGCCACGGTTGAAAACTGGTCGCGCAGCACGGCAAGATCGTAATCCTGAACCGGCACGCCGCCCAGCAGCACCAGTCCCTTGTCGGGATCGGCCATGCGGGTCAGCAGGTTGAAAACAGTGGATTTCCCCGCCCCAGACGGACCAACCAGAGCTGTCGTCTGCCCCGCTTCCGCCGTGAAAGTCAGACCGTTCAGCACTTTCTGATCATCATAGGCCAGCCAGACATCGTCCAGCCGGATCGAGGTGTTGTCGGGCGGCTCTTTCCGCGGGCCTGAGGTGATGGCGGGCGTAGTGTCAAAGACCTGATAGATGCGTTCCAGGCTGGCCGCTGCGGTCTGCCACGTCCCGGCAAGACCGCCCAGACGACGCATCGGCTGAAAGGCCAGCGCAAGGGCCGTAAAGAAGGACATGAAATCGCCGACGCTGCGTTCGCCCTCCATCACCTCGCGCCCGCCAAGCAACAACACGGCGACAAAACCGATGCCGGTCACGATGTCGGTCAGCGCAGGCATCAGGCTGGACATGGCCGCGACCTTGACCTCGGACTGCCGGATACGGGCGACGATCTGGGCGAAACGGCGGGTCTGATCCTCTTCCGCGCGGTTCAGGCGGATCGAGTTTACGCCGTGCATCACCTCATCCAGACGGGTGGCGCGGGCGCTGGCATTGGCGCGGTTCTGACGCATTTTACGGCGGATGTAACGCTGCACCATCGTCGCGGGCAGAATCAGGATGGGCGCACCGATCAACGCCGCCGCGGTCCAGACCGGATCAATCGAAATCGCGACAGCGAAAAGCATGATCAATGAGATGACGTCGCGGGTCGTGCTGGTGATAATGGTGGACCAGACCCCCTGAACCGCAATCGTATCCCCTTGAATACGTTCGATCATCGCGCCCGGAGGATTGTCACGGAAAAATTTTCCGTCAAGTGTCAGGATATGCGCCAGCAGGTCGGTCTGCATCTGCGTCGAGATGCCCAGCGAAATACGGCTAAGCAGCGACCGACTGGCCACCAATGTCACCGCCCGCAGCAGGAAGATGCCGAAAATCGCCCCGCCAACCCACCAGATCGCGCCGGTTTCCTTGCCGATGAAAACCCGGTCGAACAAGGGTTTCAACATCCACGAAATCAGCGCAAGGGTTGACCCCTCCAGCGTCATCAGGATGAAGGCACCCAACATGCTGCCACGATGCATGCGCAAGTAATCGTGCCACAACCTGCGAAACAATTGGGCGGAGTTATCAGGCTGGGTCACGTGCTGCTAAGCCCTTCATGGCTGTCGTCAATCTGGGACAGACTTAGCCCGGACCGGGCATGGGCGGCAAGGTAGGTGCGTCTTGGTCTGCGCGCAGACAGATATGCAGACAGATATCTGGCCGGTCGTCCATCCCCTCACCACCGCCATCGGCCCATTCGACCGATCCATCATTACTGCCTTTGGCCGCCTTGCAAAATTCAGCTCCGCGACGTCACTGGATCTGGTGCGGTTTTTTGTGGCCCCCGCATTGAAGACGCGTCAGTGACCGCAACTTTCTGGACACAAGAACATCGATGGTAAGCCGATATCGGCGGCCAGCAAGGTAAAGGCCAGAACTGTTTGCCCGATCACAAATTCCGGTGACGTTGTAAAAGCAAAAGGAAGCAAGGGGCTAGACCCGTTGACCTTGGCCTGGGACCGGCATACCGCTTCTGGTATCAGTCAAAGGACAGTCAGCATGAGCCTTGCCGCCGGTTATCCCATGATCGCCATTCCAGGGCCCTCACCCCTGCCGGAACGCGTGCTGCGTGCGGCGCATCGGGTGTCGCCCGATATCTACGGCACGGACCTGGCCGAGATGAACGTCAGGGTGATGGGACAGTTGAAACGGCTGGCCGGAACGGAAGCTCATCTGGCACCATATATCGGCAATGGCCATTCCGCGTGGGAGGCGTCGGCCGCGAATATGTTCCATCGCGGCGATCATGCGCTGGTCATTACATCGGGTCATTTTGGCCGCTCATGGGCCGAACAGGTCAGCCAGATGGGCGTCATCGTCGAGACGCTGGATTGCGGATCATTGCCACCCGACCCCGGCGTTCTGGCCGAACGTCTGGCGGTGGACCACGACCACGTCATCAAGGCGGTGATGGTCTGTCAGACGGATACGGCAAGTGCCTGCATGGCCGACATTCCCGCGCTGCGTGACGCCATGGGCGATCATCCCGCGTTGCTGGTGGTGGATGCCATCGCGTCATTGGGTTGTGCGCCGTTGATGATGGATGACTGGGGCGTCGATGTGTTGATTTCCGCCAGTCAGAAAGGGTTGATGTGCCCGCCCGGCGCAGCCTTTGTCTGGTTTTCGGACAAGGCTGCAATGCGGGGGCGGACCGATCTGACGACACCGTATTGGGACTGGCATTTGCGGGCCAACGCCAGCCCGGATGCCCTGTGGCGATATTGGGGTGGCACGCCCCCGGTGCAGTTGATCTTTGCGCTGGACGAGGCATTGCGGATGATCCTTGACGAAGAAGGATTGATCGCAACCTGGGCGCGGCACGCCGCTTTGGCCCGCGCGGTCTGGGCCGCGGGCGACGCCTGGGGCGTTGGCGATACCGGCATCAGGCTGTCAGTTGCCGATCCGGGTGCGCGTGCCGCGTCGGTCACGGCGATGAAGCTGCCGGGGGCAGAGGCGTTGCGGGCATGGACAGCGGAACAATGCGGCGTGACGCTGGGCGTCGGTCTGGGCGCGGAGGATCCGGCCAATGCGCTGCGCGTCGGGCATATGGGCCATTGCAACGCGGCGATGATCCTTGGCGTGCTTGGGGCTATGCAGGCAGGCATGGTGGCGCTTGACATTCCGCATGGACCGGGGGCGCTGGATGCCGCCGCTCGCGTGATTGCAGAACCTGCGTAGGGTGGACGCGCGGCGACCCTCGACGGTCACCGCGCAATCAGATCATTCGGTCTTGGCGGGTTCGTCGGCCCCCTTGGCTTCGTAACCGTTCTTGACCAGCCACTCATTCATCCATTTGATCTCAGCTTCCTGAGCGGTGATGATTTCCTGCGCGAGGTTGCGGATTTCGGGATCTTCGCCATGTTCCAGCACAACCTTGGCCATGTCGATCGCGGCCTGATGGTGCGGGATCATGCCGATGACAAAGTCAGCATCTGCATTGCCGGTCGGCTCGACCGCCATATCTTCGTGCATCTTTTCCATCGCCTCGGCATAGCCCTGGGTGGCAGGGTTGGTGGCCGCGTCGGCTGGCGCTGCTTGGGTCATGGCGTCCATGTCGTGACCGCTGTGATCCTGACTGGCGTCCTGCGCATAGGCCCCGCAGGCCAGCGCGAACAAGATCGGGCTAAGCCCCGTTGCGCGAAGAATTGCCTTGGTCATCTGCGACCTCCTTATCCGAACAGAGAACGATTTCCTTGCCTTAGTAGGCATTGTTAACACACGGAATGGAAATCACATTTCGGATAGACATTTGTGTTCAGACAGCGGGAAAACGCAGGATGGCTACGGTGCTGTTGCCATAACGACGCTGGTCGATCAGCAGCAGTTGGGAGGGAACCAGAGGCGGGTTCGCCTCTTCCCAGACGATGGTGGCACCGGGGGCGATCCACCCCCCTTGAAGCGCAGATACGATAGCCCGTTCGCCAAGTCCCAAAGAATAAGGCGGATCGAGGAAGACCAGATCATAGGCCCGCCCATGCATTTCGCCCAGCCGCGTGGCATCACGCCGCCAGATATCGGTGACGGCCGTGGCTCGCGCTTTTTCCACATTGCTGCGGATGAGGGCGCGGGATTTCACGCCATTATCGACAAAGGCAACATGTCCAGCACCGCGCGACAAAGCCTCTAACCCCAAGGCTCCGGTGCCGGCAAACAGGTCCAGCACCCGCGCGCCGGGCAGCGGGTTTTGCGGCAAGCTGTTGATCAGAAGATTGAAGATGGATTCGCGCACGCGGTCAGTCGTTGGCCGCAGATGCGCGTCCATATCCCCTTCGCCGATATCTGCCAGTTTCAGGCCGCGCAGATTGCCGCCGACGATCCTCATGCCTGCACGCGACCGGGGGCTGTCTGCCCCCGGACCCCCGAGGATATTTGCAGACCAATGCAGGACATTACAAAAGCGCCTTCAGATCTGGGGTGGTGGGGATGAGGTCGGGATCGGGGGACTTGCCGCTTTCGATCAGGCGCTTGCCGATCATATAGGCGCGGGCATCGTTCAGCGCGTCTACCGCGATCAGTTTACTGTCGCGATAATACCAGACAGACCCGCCATGGGCCGCATCACCGGGGCGTGTGACAATTTGATCATAGCCCGTGCAAAGACCTGCAATCTGAAGTTTGGCGTCGAATTGATCGGACCAGAACCACGGCTTTGCAAGATAAGGTTTATTTGCGCCAAGGATGTTGTCGGCGACCGCTTCGGCCATGTCGATGGCATTGCCGACGCTTTCCAGACGATGCCGCGCGCCCTGCCATGGAAAGCTGGCGCAATCGCCCGCAGCCCAGATCGCGGGATCAGAGGTGACTCCGTATTCATTGGTCGCAATGCCGTTCTGGATTGTCAGGTCCGCCGCCTTGGCGAGCGCCGTTTCGGGGGTGATCCCGATGCCTGTGACAATGATGTCGGCCGGCAGCCGGCTGCCGTCGGCCAGTTCGACGCCGGTCGCACGGTCGGTGCCGGTGATCCGCGCAATCTGGACGCCTTCGCGGATAACGGTCCCATGGGCGCGGTGCAGGTCGCGGATCATGTCGGCTGTCTGGGGCGCCGCGACGCGACCAAGGATTCGAGGTGCGGATTCCAGCAGCGTGACGTCAAGGCCCAGTTTGCGGGCAACCGCTGCGCCCTCCAGCCCGATATAGCCGCCGCCGATCACGATCATATTCATACCGGGCCGGATGACCGAGGCCATGGCCTGCACATCTGCCAGATCGCGGATTGTGTAGACACCGGGAAGACTGCCGCCCAGCGATGCGGGCAGGCGTCGTGGCGTGGCGCCCAGGGTCAAGGCAAGCGTGTCATACGCTATCTGCCCGTGGGTGGTGGTGACGGTCTTGTTATCACGATCAATGCTGGTGACCGTTTCCGACAGGCGCAGGTCAACCCCATGATCCGCCCACCAGCTATCTCCGCGCAGCACCAGACGGTCCAGCCCCATTTCACCCAGCAGATAGGCCTTGGACAAGGGCGGACGTTGGTACGGGGCGACGGATTCGGCCCCGACGACCGTGATCGGGCCTGTATGTCCCTTCGTGCGCAGACGTGCCGCCATCGAGGTCGCGGCCTGCCCTGCCCCAAGGATCACAATGTGCATGGCCAGCCCCTTTCCGGTCTATGGCGTGTCGTCGGGCCGCACCCTATAGTCAGGCCGAATCCGTTGCAATTCAGGAGGACGTGGCATGACCATTGCTGCAGGCGACAAATTTCCGGCAGGCAATCTGCTGAAAGTAGGAGAGAATGGCCCCGAGGCGGTCGATACTGCCAGCCTGACGGGTCGCGTGGCGATCTTTGGCGTGCCCGGCGCGTTTACGGGCACCTGCACCAATGCGCATATGCCCAGCTTTGTGCGCACCGCCGATCAGTTTCGTGCAAAAGGCGTTGACCGGATCGTCTGTCTGACGGTGAACGATCCTTTCGTGGCCGATGCATGGGCCAAGTCGACCCGTGCTGATGCGGCCGGGATCGAGGTTCTGGCCGATGCGGATGGCAGCGTGACCAAGGCACTTGGCCTGTCCTTTGACGCGCCACCCGCCGGCCTGTTTGGTCGCACCAAGCGATTTGCCGGCCTGCTGAACAATGGCACGGTCGAGGTGCTGGATGTCGAAGAGTCCCCCGGTCAGTGCAGCGTCAGCGCGGGCGAAGCGCTGTTGGAAAAAGTCTGATACATTTCAGCAGGGGCGGTTCGACCGCCTCTGCTTCGTTCAACCCTTCTTGAAGGGTGTCCAATCGGCAAGGGCTTCGATTTCCTGCCCTATGGCCGCACGTTCCTGATCCAGATAATTTTCCAAGGCGCGCTGAAAGCCTTCATCCTGCACCCAGTGCAGCGAATGGATTGCAACCGGTTCGTATCCGCGGGCAAGCTTATGTTCGCCCTGTGCACCCGCTTCGACGCGGGCAAGGCCGTGGTCAATCGCGTAGTCGATCGCCTGATGATAGCACAGTTCGAAATGCAGGAAGGCGTGATTTTCCAGACAGCCCCAATACCGGCCATATAGTGTATCGACACCGATAAGGTTCAACGCCCCGGCGATTGGAAATCCGTCCTCTTCAGCCAGCACCAGCAGAATGTCGTTGCGCATGGTCTCATGGATGCGGTCAAAGAAGTCGCGCGTCAGATAGGGCCTACCCCATTTGCGGCTGCCGGTATCCTGATAGAATGCCCAAAAGGCGTCCCAATGTTCCGGGCGCAGATCATCGCCTGTCAGGTGCCGGATCTGGCCGCCGAAACCCTGGGCGCGTTCCCGTTCCTTGCGAATCGCCTTTCGCTTGCGCGAGGACAGAGCGGCAAGGAAATCGCCATAGGTGTGGTAACCCTTGTTCAGCCAGTGAAATTGTTGGGTTACGCGCGGCAGAAAACCAACCTCCTTGCCCAGAACCGCTTCTTCCGGGGTGCAGAAGGTCACATGCGCCCCCGAAGCCCCGCCACGATCTGCGACCTGCATCATGCCTGCCAGCAATGCCTGCTTCACCGTCGGATCATGGGCCAGCAAGCGTGCGCCGGTCGCGGGGGTGAAGGGCACAGCGCATTGCAGTTTCGGGTAATAGTTTCCGCCCGCCCGCATGAAGGCATCGGCCCAGGCGTGGTCAAAGATATATTCACCTTGGCTATGCGACTTTGCGTAAACCGGCGTCACGCCGACAATCTGTCCGTCCCGTTCGACGCTTAGGTGCAGCGGTTGCCAGCCCGTCCCGCGCCCGACCGAACCGGAATCCTCTAACGCGCGCAAAAAGCGGTGTGTGGTGAATGGGTTTCCATCGCCAAGTGCGTCCCAATCAGGGGCCGGAATGTCGGCGATGGAAGAATGCGTCGTCAGTGTCAGGGGTGCGGTCATGACGGTGAAGGTAGGCATTCGAAGCCGGATTGTCAGGGGGCACCGTATAACAATCCGCTGTCATGTCAGGCGGAAAAAATAACGAATGCTTATGGAATTGGATCAGATATCCGATGTGGCTTTGGTCAGGCGTTCAACTGGTCATAATGGCCGGACCGCCGCTTGATCCAGGCATCGTGAATGCGGGACGTGTGAAAGGCTTAACCCTCGGGAATAGTGAAGCATCACAACGTAATTTTACGGTCAATGCCGCATCAAGCATTATATGCCATGATCCGATTTTTTTTCGTCTTGCCCCTTTGGGTTTATTTTAACGAGAAGAATAGCCATGGCGATCAAGGCGCACGCAGAAACCGAAATGATGGACGTGTCGGCCGACAGCATTGACAAAGTATCGGCAGGCTTTCTGTTCTTGGGTCTGGGCTTGCTCAGCCCGATCTGCAGGCCACTGGTCCCGGTGAAACCGCTTTGCCAGCCCCCGCCTTGCAATCCTTGCGTCCCAAGCAATCCCTGCTGATTTCCTGGTGTGCAGATCATCAACATGAGTTGATTTTCAGGTTTCGGCCGGGGCATTCCTGTGCTTCGGTCGACGCCTGTTGCAGTTCAATTACCGCCCCCTTGATCTCATCATCCATTCCTTCAGCAAGTTCCGCGTCAACTCAGCAAAATCTGGATGATTATAAGATGATGCGTAATCCGACAGGCGATGCACGCTTGTCAGAATGTCTATGCGATCTGAATTGACCTTATTCCCGCTTAGTTCCTGATAATATGCGATCATCCTGCGGGTCAAATCCGGGTGGATCAGATTGGTGTGTTGCAAATCCCAATGCGGCGGCCCGATGCCCGCATCCGCAAAATCAAATACGCCGTTCAGCCGTCCTTGCTTGCGATCAAATGCCATATTCCAGCCGTGGCCGTCGAACCAGCTAAAGACCGTATCGTCTTCGAGCGGCAGCGATTGCCATGCTGCGACCACGCGCTTTGCCCAGTCATGCCAAGCCTTGGGCAAAAGCGGCAGCGTTTGCGCCAACAGATCATCCGCATTCGGCAGCTCTGCCACCATCGTCGCCCCGAAGCTCATCGCGATATCCAGCGGAACGCTGTGCAATTGCACATATAGACCAGCCAGGGTGCAGGCCAGTTCATCGCGGCGTCTGTCATCAAGTGCAGAATATTCGGTCGCGCCCAGCGTCCGACCGGGAATAAGCCTATGGCTTGAGAATAGCAGCAGCCCGTCATGAAGTTTCAAATCCGGCACCGTCATGTCGACGTAACTGCGGATCAAGGACAGCAACCCGGCCTCGTTGATCAGGCGAGAACGGGCGGTTTCGTGACGTGGAAAGCGAAATACATGTGTCGGCGATATGATGGCGACATTATCGAAGCCATTCGCCATGACATATGTTGGCGTGAACGCCGGAAACTCTTGGCTGATCGCTGCAATCGCGGCGGCCAAATCGAAATCAGCGGGAAGTTTGCAGGACTGCGGATCGGTCATCCTTTAGCGAACCACCTGCGACAGCATCCGGCGCCGTATGCTGTCGCAGCTCGATTTCATGCGCATCCCGGCAAACAGAACGCGACCCGACTGCATCACCGGACGGCGTCGTAGTGTTCGAAGGTGATGTTGTCGGCGATCTTTCGGGCCGCTGTCTCTTCTTCGGGGCTTAGGATCGTCCAGCACAGGATCGGATGACCCATTGCCTTGATCGCATCGACGCGGGGGTTCAGCAGATCGTCCTTGTCATGCGAAATGAACGAGGCACCGGACCGGTCAAACGCATTGATCGCGGCCAGGTCTGTGCGCTGGTCGTCACCAAGCAGCGGCCAGTCCTCGACCGGGAATGCACAGGTTGTCAGGCCAACCGGAATGGTCGGGGCGATATGATGGAACGCCTCGACCGCGTGCGGATTAAAAGACATGACGGCAACCGGGCCTTCATAATCTTTCAGTTCTGCGGCAACACGATCCTGCAAATCGCCGATGTTGGGGCCAAGGCGGCCATCCTGATCCTTGATTTCGATCAGCAATGGCGCTCTGCCCGCGACCAGTTCCAGCATCTGGGCGAGGGTCGGCACGGTTGCATCGGCATTCAGCAGACGCATATTCGCCAGCGCCTCTGGATCGAACGCGCGGATCATTCCCTGATCGCCGGTCAAGCGCTTCAGGTCATAGTCATGGAACACCATCGGCGTGCCGTCTGCGGCAGGCTGGATATCCATCTCGATCGCATAGCCCGCATCAATGGCGGCCTGCGCGGCGGCCAAACTGTTTTCGGGCTTGCCCGGTCCATGCAGACCCCGATGCGCAATCGGGGTCGAGACGAAGATTTCGGGTAATGCGGGCATCACTTCACCTCGAACACGGCGTCGACTTCGACGGCGACACCAAGGGGCAGCGATGGCGCGGAAACGGCGGCGCGGGCATGGCGGCCTGCATCGCCAAACACTTCGACCATCAGGTCAGAGCAGCCGTTCACCACCTTGGGCTGGTCGGTAAAATCGGCAGTCGAGTTGACGAAGCCGCCCAATTTGACGACGCGCACGACGCGGTCCAGATCTCCGATGGCGGCCTGCAGCTGCGCGATCAGCGCCAGACCGCAGCGGCGGGCCGCGGCCTGCCCCGCCGCGACATCCAGATCCGCACCCAGCTTGCCGGTAATCAGGCCATTTTCATTCGCGCTGATCTGCCCCGAAACAAAGACCAGATTGCCGCTTTGCACGAACGGCACATAGTTCGCGGCCGGTGCGGGCGCATCGGGAAGGGTGATGTTCAGTTCTTTCAGGCGAGCTTCGATGGACATGTGGCACCTTTGTCTGTGAATGCGGCACCGCCCCAATCAATGCGGTGCCGCCCTTACAGACCATTCAGGCGATCCCGCGTCAACGCAAGGTTTTCAGTGCCCCCGCCCAACGGGCCAGTTCAGGCAGCAGCGCATCGGCACTTTCGATCATGGGCATCGTCGGTTCCAGTTTGCCATTGACCAGATGCTGGAACACCATCGGCATGGCGACTTGTTCGATCATCGGCATCACCTTGAGCGTTGTCAGAATGGGCTTGGCCGACTGCGTGGCCCGAAGCCCGCCTGAAATGCCGCCATAGGACACAAAGCCGGCGGGCTTATAGGCCCATTCCATCACCAGATAATCCAATGCGTTGAAATAACTGGGCGGCGCGGTGAAGTTATATTCCGGCAGCACAAAGACGAAGGCGTCGGAATCGCGAACGATCGACGACCATTTCTTGGTATGATCGTGTTTGTATTGCTGCATCCGGGGATGCTTCGGCTCATTGTAAAGCGGCAGGTTCAGTTCGGCCAGATCGGTCAGGATCACCTCATCAAAACCCGAGGGGTTCTCTTTGGCGTATTCAAAGAACCAATCGCCAATGGGTTTGCCAATGCGACCGGGACGGGTCGAAACGATGATGACATTCAGCTTCATGGAAATCTCCTGACTTTACGGCACAGACATGCCGTTTTTTGGGCAGAAGAACAACGCGATTTGCGCGGTCAGGCAACCAAAGCTTCGGCGCGTTTCAGATCGACGCTGACCAGCTGGCTGACCCCCTGTTCCACCATGGTCACACCAAACAGGCGATCCATCCGCGCCATGGTCACCGCATGGTGGGTGATGATCAGAAAGCGCGTGTCGGTGCGGGTGGTCATTTCGTCCAGCAGATCACAGAAGCGGCTGACATTGGCGTCATCCAGCGGCGCGTCAACCTCGTCCAGCACACAGATCGGGGCGGGGTTGGCAAGGAACACGGCAAAGATCAGCGCCAGCGCCGTCAGCGTCTGTTCGCCCCCGGACAGCAGGCTGAGGGTGCTCAGCTTCTTGCCCGGCGGCTGGCACATGATTTCCAGCCCGGCTTCCAGCGGATCATCGGATTCGACCAGAACCAGCCGCGCCTCTCCTCCGCCGAAAAGGCTGCTGAACAAGGTGCCGAAATTGGTGTTCACAGTCTCAAAGGCCGCCAGCAGACGTTCGCGGCCTTCGCGGTTCAGACTACCGATGCCTGCGCGCAACTTGCGGATCGCCTCTTCCAGATCGTTCTTTTCGGCGGCAAGGTTGTCGCGCTCGGCCTCAAGTTCTTGCTTGTCTTCATCGGCCCGCAGGTTGACTGCGCCAAGGGCATCGCGCTGACCGCGCAACCGGGCGATCTGATCTTCCAACGCATCTGCGGCAGTATCGGTGCTGACATCGCCCAACGTCGTCAACAATTCCTGTGGCGAGCCTTCGGTTTCCTCGCTGATCCGTGCGCGAGTAGCGGCTTCGGTATCACGCGCAGCCTCGGCCCGGGCTTCACGGGCAGCACGATGTTCACGGGCCTCGGACGCGTGACGTTCGGCGTCACGTTCCGCATGGGCGGCGGCGCGGGCGGCATCTTCGGCAGCGGATAATGCATCACGCGCCGCGGAAAGACGGTCATTGGCATCGTCCTCGCGGCCCGTCAGGCTGGCGCGGCGGTCGGCCAGAATTTCGGGCTGCGCCTGTGCCGTCACCAGCTCGTCACTGGCACCGTCGCGCCGGGCGGCCAGTTCGGCTGCGCGCGTTCCGGCCTGTTGCAGGCGTAACCGCCAGCCGGATTCTTCCTTCGCAATTTCCTGCAGACGTTTGATCCGGGCGTTCGCCTCGCGCCGCAATTCATCCAGCGCCGCACGGCGGGTCATGGTGGCGATCCGCGCGGCCTCGACCCCGGTGCGTGCATTTTCCACAGCGGCGGCAGCGTCCCCCCGGTCGGGCAAATCGGCCAGCGCACGTTCGGCTACGGTCAGGCGGGCATGCGCATCCGACGCATCGGCGCGGTGGCGGGACAATTCGCCCCGCGCGGATTCCATACGGCTGTTCGCCATCGCCAGATCAGATTCAGCGCGGGTCGCGGCGCGAGAGGCGTCGGAAAGAAGTCTTTCAGCTTCGCGACGGGCATCGCGGGCAGATTTTTCCGTCGCAATCACCTCTGCCAGCTGCGCCTTTGCCTCGTCATGCGCATCGACGGCGATGGCAACACGCGCCTGCATTTCTTCGGCCTGCGCGGTAATTTCGTTCAGTTGGTTCACCTTTTGCAGATGAAGCGCGGCCGAGGACGACGCCTCACCCGACATGACCCGCATTCCGTCCCAACGGAACAGATCGCCCTGCGCCGTAACAAGACGCTGGCCGGGCAACAGATCGGCCTGCATCGCGGCAGCGGTATCACAGTCGGCAATGATGCCAACCTGCGACAGGCGGCGCGACAATGCATCCGGTCCCGCCACATGTTGTGCCAAAGATTTTGCCCCGCCGGGCAACGGCTGCGGCGCGTCCCAACCGGGCAGGCTGTGCCAGCCGCTTTCGCCATCAGCGGCCAGACCGGCGCGCAGATCATCGCCAAGTGCGGCACCAAAGGCGACCTCATAGCCCTTGGCGACCTGCACCTTGTCAAGGATGGCCTTGCCATCCGATTGCCCGCGTTCGACCAGACGGCGCAACGCGGTCATTTCGGCATTCAACGCGCCCGCTTCGCCCTCGGCCTCGGATCTGGCAATCCGGGCGGTGGCTTCGGTTGCTTCGGCATCAGCACGGGCGGCTTCGGCATCTGCCAGCGCATCTTCCGCGGCTTCCGCGCGATTACCGGCGGCCTCTTGTGCCTGTTCCGACTGCCGCAGACTGTCTGCTGCAAGGTTTCCGGCTTCGGCAGCGCGATTGGCGGCCTCCTCGGCCTCGGTCGCGGCACGCTGGGCGCGATCAAGCATGTTGCGCAAATCTGCGACCAACCGTTCCGCCGATTGGTGGCGGGCGGCCAGGCGGGCGGATTCGTCAGTCAGTTCGGCCAGCCGCGCCTCGACCTCACGCAGGGCATCGGCGGCTTCGTCGGCCACATCACCTGCGATTTGCAGGCGTTCGTCATGGCCCTGCCCGGCTTTTTCCAGCTCGGTCTTTTCCCATGACAGCCGCTCGACCACGTCGCCCGCATCGCGGTTCAGCGCCTCTTCTCGTTCGATGTCGCGGTCAAGTTGGGCAATCCGCGCGGTCAGGGCGGTGATCGCCTCGGCGGCGCGGGCCTCTGCCTCGTCCAGCGCCTCGCGTTCGACGACGACGCGGGACAGGATCGCGGCGGCAACCTGTTCTTCTTCGCGCAGCGTGGGCAATGCGGATTCGGCAGCTTCGCGGCGGGCGGATGCCTCGCTTGCCGCTGTCGCGGTGGCTGCGGCAGCCTTGACCGCTGCGGCCAAAGCTTGGGCGGCGGCCAGCCGTGCGGCTTCGGCCTCGGCCCAACGGCGATACAGCAGCACGCCTTCCGCCAAACGCAGCGCGGCACCGATTTCGCGATATTTCGCCGCGGCACGCGCCTGACGGGCAAGTGAAGCGGCCTGTGTGGACAACTGATCCAGCGTATCATCGACCCGCGTCAGGTTGTTTTCCGCTCCGTTCAATTTCAACTCGGCTTCGTGGCGGCGCTGATACAAACCGCTGATACCTGCCGCTTCTTCCAGAATGCGGCGGCGATTTTTGGGCTTGGCGTTGATCAACTCGCTGATCTGGCCCTGTCGCACCAGCGCGGGCGAATGCGCCCCGGTCGAGGCATCCGCGAACAGCATCTGCACATCGCGCGCCCGCACATCACCGCCCCCGATCTTGTAGGCGCTACCTGCGTCGCGGGTGATCCGCCGCACGATGTCGAAATGGTCGTTCTCGTTGAACCCCGCAGGCGCCAGACGGTCACGGTTGTCGATGGTCAGTGTCACCTCGGCATGCGCACGGGCGGCGCGGCGCGTGGTGCCTGCGAAGATCACATCCTCCATCCCGTCACCGCGCATTGCCTTGGCACGGTTTTCCCCCATCACCCACCGAAGCGCCTCAAGCAGGTTCGACTTGCCGCAGCCATTTGGTCCGACCACACCCGTCAGCCCCTCACGGATGATCAGGTCCGTCGGGTCCACAAAGCTTTTGAAGCCGTTCAGGCGCAGGCGGTCGAAGCGCAAGGCAAAGTCCTCTCGTCATATCTGACAAGGATTGTCGCAAGCCGATGGGGTGAGTCAACCAAAACCGCAATATCTAGGAGGCAAATGCCAGTTATCCACAATATCCGACCCCTCGCCACAATATTTTTACGGTTTATGATGGGGCCATGATACCTGCGCTGTCCCTGATTCTTGCGTTCCAGCTTGTCGGTGAAGTTTTATCCCGACTGCTGAACGTGCCCCTGCCCGGTCCTGTGATCGGGATGTGCCTGCTGGTCGCGGCTTGCATCTGGCGTCCTTCACTGGCCGACAGGATGCGGCCCGTGACGCAAGTGCTGCTGGCAAACCTGTCGCTGTTCTTCGTGCCAGCGGGCGTCGGCGTGATCGCCCATAT
This sequence comes from Paracoccus amoyensis, assembly GCF_014490725.1. GTDB lineage: Bacteria > Pseudomonadota > Alphaproteobacteria > Rhodobacterales > Rhodobacteraceae > Paracoccus > Paracoccus amoyensis. The sequence goes on along the minus strand of NZ_JACOQL010000004.1, from coordinate 427,088 downwards.
TCCGACGCTGCGCGAATATGGCTTCGGCCTAGCGGCCGCGATCATGGGATCGACCATTCTGGCCATCGCGACCGGGGCATGGGCCTTTTCACTGGTCGCCCGCTGGACGGGTGCAACCGATCCTTCGGCCATGAAGGACGATGGCAATGACTGATCCGGCGCTGATCTGGTCCTATCTGGCCGAAGGGCCGCTGCTGTGGCTGACCGCCACCCTGTTCGCCTATCTGATCGGCAATGCCTGTTTTCAGGCGGCAGGGCGGCAAAGCTGGGCCAATCCGGTGCTGATCGCGGTGATATTGCTGGCCATCCTGCTGGGTGTGACAGGCACAGAGTATCAGACCTATTTCGAAGGCGCGCAATTCGTGCATTTCATGCTTGGCCCGGCAACGGTTGCGCTGGCCATGCCGCTTTATGACAATCTGTCCCGCGTCCGGCGGGCGGCGCTGCCGATGCTGGCGGGTCTGGTCGTCGGATCGTCCGTGGCGGTGGTGTCGGCATTGGCGATTGCGCGGGCCTTCGGCATCAGCGGGCCTTTGCTGGCATCGCTGGCCCCGAAATCCACCACCGCACCCGTAGCCATCGGCATCGCGGAAAAAATCGGGGGGCAACCGACGCTGACGGCACTGCTGGTCCTGCTGACCGGCATTTTTGGTGCGATCATCGTGACACCCTTGCTGAACCTGCTGGGCGTCAAGGACTGGCGCGCCCGAGGGTTCGCCGTCGGCGTCGCAGCCCATGGTATCGGCACCGCCCGCGCGTTTCAGGTCAACGCCACGGCCGGTGCGTTTTCAGGCATCGGCATGGGGCTGAACTCGGTCCTGACCGCCATCATTGCCCCGATGGTGCTGCACCTGTTCGGTGGCTGAAACGAACGGCAAGATCATCCTAAAAGCGTCAGTAATCCCGGTATCAAAAACGCGATAGCGGCCAGTGCAAAGCCATAGAATTCGACGTTATCCTCGAAACCCCGGTGCCAGTTGGTCCTGACCACGGCGGCCCGCAACTCCTCGATCCATTCGTTATGTGTCAACAGGCGCGGTCGCCCGTCCTCGGCCGTTGTCCGAACGACATTTGTCGGAGCCAGCGCCAGCGACAAGGCCGACATGAACACCGACAGGACCAGCACGGTCGCAGGCAGCGCGACCATGGCGATCTCTGTCGCGCTAAGGTGGCCGGATGAGGCCCCGCGCAGGAACATGCCCATGCCGCCGACCGCGACCGCGCCAGCAGCGCCAGATGCTTGAACAGTGCGGAATCCAGCCGTTTGCGCGATGCGGTCAGATCAGCCTTCAGGTTGACCAGTTCCGTCTCATTCTGAAAATCGAGCTGCCAGTAATTCACCTTGTCTGCCATCCCGCTACCTTCTTCATGATTTTTCCCGGTCATACACTGCGTTTCGCGGCAAGGGAAATATCAGCGCAACCCGACGCGGCCCGACGCGGCCCGACGTGGATCGCCAGGCGCGGCAACAAATCAGCCCCTAAGCCCCCTTGGGCCGAAACGCCTTGATCTTTGCAGGATCAGTTTCGATCCGCGCCGCCCCGATCAGGTCCAGACAATAGGGCACGGCGGCGAAAACCGCGTTCATGCAGGTGGCGATGGCAGACGGCTTGCCGGGGATGGTGATGATCAGCGTCGCATCGCGGATGACCGCCGTTTGGCGCGACAGGATAGCCGTCGGCACCTCGGCCAGCGAGGCACGGCGCATTTCTTCGCCGAAGCCGGGCAGTTCCTTGTCGGCCACGTCCATCACGCCTTCGGGCGTCTGATCACGTGGCGCGGGTCCGGTGCCGCCGGTGACAAGGATAAGATCAGCCCCCGCCTCGGTCAGTTCGCGCAATTTGGCCGCCACGACCTCTCGGCCATCGGGGATGATATGACGGACGATATCTATCGGTGACGTGATGGTATCGCGCAGCCAGGCTTCGGCCCCCGGACCGCCCTTATCCTCATACTTGCCGCTACTGGCACGGTCCGAGACGGTGACGATGGCAATGCGGGCGGGGCGTGATGGCTGTTCTGTCATGCGCACCAGTCTGCCTTGGAAGCGGCACGAAGGAAAGCCCGCGCACCCTGTCATTGTATTTAAGGAAGCTATTCCCTGTCAGACATTTACTGGCTTAGACATGGGCCATGAACGCTCGCACCCCGCTTTTTCTGCTTTGCATCGTCCTGGTCTGCGGAATGTCGCCTTGGTTCGCGACGGCCGCAGTGCTGGCCGATATGGCGCAGGAGGGTGGTTTTGGACATGTCCGGCAAGCAATGCTGACATCGGGCGTGCAGGCGGGCTTCGTGATCGGCGCGCTGGTGTCCGCAATGCTGGGCCTGTCTGACCGCTTTGACCCAAGGCGGGTGATCGCCTGCGCGGCGTTGGTGAATGCGCTGGCAACGGCTGGACTGTTCGTGGTGCCGCTTGGTTCGGACACAGCGATTGCATTACGCGTGATTGCCGGGGCGGGGTTCGCCGGCATCTATCCACCCGGCATGAAGATCGCGATTGGTTGGACCGTGCGGAACCGTGGCTTTGTGATTGGCTTGCTGGTGGCGGCGCTGACGCTTGGCTCTGCCCTGCCCTATCTCTTTGCCTGGTGGGGTGGTGCGGATTGGCGGATCGTGGTTGCCGCAGCGGCGCTTGCCTCGCTGGCGGCTGCGATTGGCAGCTTTTTCCTGCGCCTTGGTCCGCATCATGCGCGGGCGGCCGCATTTTCGGCCCGGTCCATCGGATTGATGTGGTCCGATCACCGGATTCGCAGCGCCACCGGCGGCTATCTGGGTCACATGTGGGAACTATATGCCATGTGGGGCTGGATCGGCACCGCAGCGGCGGTCGGCTATGCGCACCGGTTGCCAGCGGATCAGGCCCAAAGCACGGCGGCGCTGACTGCATTTCTGGCCATTGCCATCGGGGCGGCCCTTTGCGGCCCTGCGGGGATACTGGCCGACCGGATCGGCAAGGCACGGATATCTGCCGCCGCCATGCTGGGGTCTGGCAGCATGGCGATTGCGGTTGCGTTAAGTTTTGGCGGTCCAGTGTGGCTGAGTTTTGTCCTGATCCTTTGCTGGGGCGCACTGGTCATCCCCGACAGCGCCCAATTTTCAGCCATTATCGCCGATTCAGCCCCGCCAGAGGTTGCGGGAAGTCTGATGACCCTGCAGACCGCGCTTGGCTTTGGCCTGACCATTTTCACGGTGCAGACGACGCCGGTGATCGCGAACTGGCTGGGCTGGCCGATAACACTGGCGCTGATGGCGCTTGGCCCCGCAATGGGCATCGCTGCGTTGCAACCGCTGCTGAAGACGCAGCGGTTGCAAAATTAGCCCTGCCAAAGGTTGATCTGCTCCTTATGATCGACACAGATATTCCACAAATTCATATAGTTATTTATATTTGATCTATTGCCCGCGCGCGGAAACGGAATCACTTTATGCTGGCGATCAGGCGCCTGGTGCCCTAAGCTTGGCAGCGCGTGATGAAATCTTTACGATTTTCCCTGAACTGGACGAACATATCGCCCCTGTCGCAGGCGCCCGGATTTTCGCCCCCGGTCGCAAGGCTCGCAACCTGGCGCGGCGCCATGGGCAGGCGAAAAAGGCGCTGGTCATGTGACCGGCGCGGAAAGGCAGCAGGCATGACCAAACGTTTCAATATCGGCGATCATGTCAGCTGGAATTCGGAAGCGGGTCGCGTGTCGGGAACCATTATCGCGGTGCATGTCAGCAACTTCGACTACAAGGGGTATACGCATCACGCCTCGGAAAGCGACCCGCAATATGAGATCAAAAGCGACACCACCGATCACATTGCAGCCCATAAAGGTAGCGCGTTGACCAAGGTGTGATCGCCAGCCTTGGTCAGCCGTTTTTCACCGTGACCATACCAACCGCGGCTTGCAATCGTTCATCGATCTGATCGCAAGTGCCGACAGGTCTTTCATCTTGGGAATGCTGGCAAATACCCTGCCCCCAGTGCCGTCATCGGACCGGGGGAAGGAATATTTATCCGCTGGACCCGACGAACCCGCGGATGAAGCACCATCAGAACTTCGCGTTCCGGGCGGCCAGCAGTTTCAACCGCAGCGCGTTCAGGCGAATGAAGCCTGCCGCGTCTTTCTGGTCATAGGCACCTGCGTCGTCCTCGAAAGTCACATGGGCCTCGGAATACAGCGAATGATCGGACCAGCGGCCAACGGTGTTCACGTTACCCTTGTAAAGTTTCAGGCGGACGGTGCCGGTGACGTGTTCCTGCGATTTATCGATGGCGGCTTGCAGCATCTCGCGCTCAGGGCTGAACCAGAAACCGTTATAGATCAGTTCGGCATAACGCGGCATCAAGCTGTCTTTCAGATGGCCTGCCCCCGCGTCCAGCGTGATCTGCTCGATACCGCGATGGGCCTCCAGCAGGATGGTGCCGCCGGGGGTTTCATAGATACCGCGCGACTTCATCCCGACAAAACGGTTCTCGACGAAATCCAGACGGCCGATGCCGTGTTTGCGGCCATAGTCGTTCAACGCGGTCAGAATGGTCGCGGGCGACATCGCCTGATCATTGATGGCAACCGCATCGCCGCGCTCGAAGGTGACTTCGATATATTCGGGCGTGTCGGGCGCATCCTCGGGGGAAACGGTGCGCTGATAGACATATTCGGGCGCTTCCTCGGCCGGGTTTTCCAGCGCCTTACCCTCGCTGGAGGTGTGCAGCAGGTTGGCATCGACACTGAACGGCGCTTCACCGCGCTTGTCCTTGGCGATCGGGATCTGGTTCGCCTCGGCAAACTCCAGCAGCTTGGTGCGGCTGGTCAGATCCCATTCACGCCACGGCGCGATCACCTTGATCGACGGGTCCAGCGCATAGGCCGACAACTCGAACCGGACCTGATCGTTGCCCTTGCCTGTGGCGCCATGGGCCACGGCATCGGCGCCGTGCTGATGGGCGATATCCACCAGATGCTTGGAAATCAGCGGACGCGCGATCGAGGTGCCCAGCAGATACAGCCCTTCATACAGGGCATTGGCGCGGAACATCGGGAAAACATAGTCGCGGACAAATTCTTCGCGCACGTCGACGATGTGGATGTTTTCAGGCTTGATGCCCAGCAATTCCGCCTTGGCGCGCGCCGGCTCCAACTCCTCACCCTGCCCCAGATCAGCGGTAAAGGTAATGACCTCACACCCATATTCGGTTTGCAACCATTTCAGGATGATCGAGGTGTCCAGCCCCCCCGAATAGGCGAGGACGACTTTCTTCGGCGCGTCAGACATGCGTTAACTCCTGCGGAATTTCGCAAAAGGGCATAGGACGTTTCCCCGGCTGTCACAAGGGGATGGCGTCCGCATGCTGGCGTCTAAGTGACAACATATGCTGAACAATCGCCCAGACGAACCGGTTTCCAGTTGTCGGCCGATGTCAGGGCTTCTAGTCGTCTGGAAAATATTCACAAAGGGTCGGTCATGCTGGCAATCAATATTCTGACACATGCGTTTCTTCAGGTCATTGGAAACCTTCGACAGTTGGTGAACATCTCGGCATTGCCGCTGCTGATCCAGTTTTTTGGCGCCATCGCCACAATCTTCACCGCAATCGGCGCGAACAACGCAACCGGTAACGCATCATTTGTCACGCTGCCATTACTGGTCGCTTTCCTGCTGTTGCCCTTCGTCTGGATCGCCGTGAACTGGCATCGCTTTGTCCTGCTGAACCAGCCGCAGTCGATCCTGCCCAGATTGCCCATGAATGCTGTTCTGCGCTATATCGGGACGGCGATCCTTATCGCCATCCTTCTTCTGGTGCCGCTCGCTCTGGCTGCAGCGACGTTTCAGATCATCGCAGGGGTTTTGGGATCGGCAGGGATCACCTTTGTCCTTGCCTTTGCCTTTGGCATCGCGATCATGTTGGCCTTGATGGTGGCATCGCTGCGCCTTGGCGTCGCCCTGCCCGCCGCCGCCATCGGGGCACCCGATGCCATCACAACGGCATGGAAGGCGACGGCAGGCAATACAGGGACGTTCTTGTTGCTGGGCGTTCTGATGGCGCTGCTGCAGATCCCGATCAACCTGATCACCATGGTTCCAACAGGTCCCGCGACCCCGTTCCTTGTCAGCATCCTGATTCTGCTGCTGACCATCGCGGTGCTGTGGATTTACATGTTCATCTCATTGTCGGTCTTGACGACCCTTTACGGGTATTTCGTTGAAAGGCGGCAGCTGCGGACAAGCATTTAGGCCGCATGCACTCCATCGCCCAGCAGTCACATAGAGCTCTTCGATGCTTGCATTTCGTCTTATCCGGTTCGCATTCCTTAATATTTTCAGAGATTTTGGTCAAACAATACGAATATTTTTACTTCCAAGCCTGATCTTTGCCAGCACACTTGTCATGCTGACCCCTTATCTGGGAAGCTATGCGCATCCGGTTGGGTCAAAACTGGCCGCTATTGCACTTTTCGGGATCTCTTTCGGATGCCTGTTCTGGATGGCGGTGAACTTTCACCGCATGATCCTGTTAGAAGAAACGTTCGCCTGGATACCACGCTGTCATGTTCGAGAAGTTCTGGCCTACGCCGTCTACTCTATACCCATCCTGATCATTTTCGCAGTGATTTCGTTCGCCACAATTTTGGTGATCGGGCAGGTACTCTTTAAAGCACTCATCGCAACAAACGACATCACGACGGCAGTCATCAGCTATTATATCCTTTCAATGGTCATCCACCTGCTGACGGCGACCATCGGACTAAGGCTTTTCGCAAGATTACCAGCCTTGGCGATTGGAACCCCGGTGCAAAGCGTCTTCGCTGCCCACAAACGTAGCTGGCTGACCCTGCTGGAGATTGCGCTGATCCTGATGGTGGCCGAGTTTGTTTATACGTTCTTGGCGACCGAAATCATTGGGCGTTTCATGACGCCTTTGGAACCAGATACCGTTCTGACGTCCTGGCCGCTGCTTCCGTTCGTCTTTATCTTTACCATCGGTCTGTCATCGGTCGCCTTTGGCATTAGTCTGGTTACCACGCTTTACGGCCATTATGCCAAGGGCATGCCATTGCGCTGACACTTGCCAATCCAATCTAATCGGTTCATGGGCAATTCATGGAAAACTTTGTCGCCTCCGTCCGTCAGGCCGAGGCCGCGATTCGCGACCTGTTCGAGCCTACCCCGTTGCAGCGCAACGACCATTTATCCGCGAAATATGGCGCGGATATCTGGTTGAAGCGCGAGGATCTGACCCCGGTGCGCAGCTACAAGCTGCGCGGCGCGTTCAATGCCATTCGCAAGCTGATGACGCCCGGTGGGGCGACGAATGCGCATTTCGTCTGCGCCAGCGCGGGCAATCACGCGCAGGGCGTTGCCTATGCCTGTCGCCACTTCGGGGCGAAGGGCACGATTTTCATGCCCGTGACGACGCCCAAGCAGAAGATCGACAAGACCAAGATATTCGGCGGCGATTCCGTCGAGATCGTCCTGACCGGCGATTATTTCGATCAGACGCTTGCCGCAGCCCAGGCTTTTGCCGTTGAACAGGACGCGCAGTTCATCTCTCCCTTCGATGCGCCTGACATCATCGAGGGGCAGGCGACCGTCGCGCTGGAAATTCTGGATCAGCTTGGCGTTGCGCCTGATCTGGTCGTGTTGCCGGTGGGTGGGGGCGGTCTGTCCTCTGGCGTCGTGCGCTATCTTGGCGACAGTGCGCCAGAGACCGATTTTGCCTTTGCCGAGCCGTTGGGCGGCGCCAGCCTGCAAGCCGCGCTGGAGGCAGGTGCCCCCGTCGCCCTGCCCGCCGTGGACAGCTTCGTCGATGGCGCGGCGGTTGCCCGTATCGGCGCCCTTCCCTTTGAAACGCTGCGTCGGTTCAAGCCGTCCGACGTGCATCTGGCCCCCGAAGACCGCATCTGCCGCACGATGCTGGATATGCTGAACATCGAAGGCATCGTTCTGGAGCCGGCTGGGGCTCTGACCGTCGACGTGCTGGATGATCTGGGCGATTTGCGCGGCCAAACGGTTGTCTGCGTCTGTTCGGGCGGGAATTTCGATTTCGAGCGCCTTCCAGAAGTGAAAGAGCGTGCCCAACGCTTTGCCGGCATAAAGAAATACTTTGTCCTTCGTCTGCCGCAACGACCGGGCGCGCTGCGCGAGTTGCTGGAACTGATGGGGCCGAATGATGATATCGCGCGGTTCGAATATCTGAAGAAATCGGCCCGGAACTTCGGTTCGATCCTGATCGGGATCGAAACCAACGATCCGTCCAATCTGCACACGTTTTCGCAGCGTCTGGCGCAGGCGGGAATCGCGCATCGCGACATTACCAATGATGAGATATTGGCCGAACTGCTGGTCTGACGACTAAAGCCGCCATCTGATCGTGGCGGCTTTATAACTTTTCGGTTTACCTGATCTTTACGGTGCCCGCCGTAAACACGGCGCATGAAGCCCGCGAATCTTTCCCACTCTGACAAAATCCCGGCCGGCGACGCTGTGCCCCCCGCCCGCACTGTTCTGCTGGTCGAAGCGAACCCCGCACAGCGGCGATTGTTCGGGATACAGCTACGCCTGGCAGGCTATCATGTGGTCGAAGCGCTGACAGGCCCGGAGGCTTTGGAAATCTGCAAGACGGTTGAGCCGGATTTCGTTCTGTCCGACTGGTCAGTTCCCGGCATGACGGGGGTAGAGCTTTGCCGCGCGTTTCGCGCGTTGCCGCGAAACAGCTATGGCTATTTCATCCTGCTGACCGCCCATCGCATGCATGAGGAAATCGCAGTTGGGCTGGATGCGGGCGCGGATGATTTTCTGACCAAACCGATCACGCGAGTCGAGTTGATTGCCCGGTTGGCCGCGGGCGAACGCATCCTGCGGGTCGAGGGGGAATTACGGGCCAGCAACGCCAAATTGCGCAGTGCTTTGGACAAGCTGCGGGACGCGCAGACAGCCATCGACCGCGACCTGCGAGAGGCGCGAATGCTGCAGCAGGGGTTGGTCCGCGAACGGTCTGGTCGCTTCGGGCCGATTCAGATTTCGCTGATGCTGCGGCCAGCCGGCCATATCGGCGGCGATCTGGTCGGCTTTTTTCCCATTGGGCGGGAACGGGTTGGCATCTATGCGCTGGACGTGTCGGGACATGGGGTGACCGCAGCCCTGCTCAGCGCGCAGCTTTCGGTCCACCTGTCCGGTTCCGCCGAACAGAATGTCGCGTTACGCGGGGCACAATCGGGGGCGGATGCGGTGCCACCGGCGCAACTGGCCCATTTCTTCAACAACATGATGCTAGAGGAGATGTGCACCGACACCTATTTCACCATGATCTACGCCGAACTGAACCACGTCACCGGACAGGTTCAGCTTTTGCAGGCAGGACATCCTCATCCAATGCTGCAACGCACTGACGGAGCGGTTCAGAAAATTGGCGATGGTGGCATGCCCATCGGCGTCTTCGAACGCCCGATATTTGACGAGGTCAGCCTGCAGCTACAGCCTGGGGATCGCTTGCTGATTACATCCGATGGAATCAGCGAGGCGATGAACCCATCTGGCCGGTCTCTGGGCGAGGACGGGCTAGAGGCGATCTTGCGCACCAATGCCTTTCTGGGTGGGCATGCGTTTCTGGAATCGATGGCCTGGTCGGTATCTGAATATTGCCGGGGCGACCGGCAGGACGACATGTCCGCCGTCCTGATCGAATATCTGGGGCCAACCCGGCCCGCGCAGGCGCATTAGGGTGATGATTTGATGATTACAGCCAAACCTGTCCTGTGATGCAGGTGACCACCTCTCCTCCGACCCAGATCGTGTCCCCGTCCTGCCAGATTTGCACCCGACCCGCCCGACCAAGCCGCGTGCCCTGTGCAGCGACATAGGACGGCGGCGCCAATCCGCTGCCGATCAACCACATGGCGATGCTGGCGTTCAGGCTGCCGGTGACGGGGTCTTCGCGACCTTCCGACGTAAATGCGCGAACCTCGAAATCAGCGCCATCGCCATCTTCGCTGCGGCTCCACGGCGCGACGATACCGATCTTGCTCCCTGCAAGTTTCGCGTAATCAGGCTGAATTGCCAGCACGTCGGCGCGGCTTTTCAGCAGCAAGCCCAGCCAGCCGGGACCGTTATCAATCCATTGCGCGCCGATCACCTGATCGGGCCGCAACGACAGCCCGTCCATGGCATGTCGCAGCGTCGCCTGATCTGGCGAGCCCGAGCGGACCAATGGCGGCGCGGCAAACGCCAGACCGCCATCATTGCGGCGAATACGGATCAGTCCGGCGGCGCATTCCTGAACAATATCGCCCCCCTTGGGTATGCCGCCTGCATCCAGCCAGGCATGGCATGATCCCAAGGTCGGGTGCCCGGCAAAGGGCAGCTCGTTGGATGGCGTGAATATCCGCAAACGATAGTCGGCCTGAGCCATCGTGGGTGTCAGCAGAAATGTCGTTTCGCTAAGGTTGGTCCAATTGGCGAAACGCGCCATTGTCTCATCAGACAACCCGTCGGCCCCCAACACGACCGCCAAGGGGTTGCCCATGAGGGGGGTTGTGGAAAATACGTCCACCTGGCGATATTCGAACTGTTTCATTTTACCCCTGTGATCAATCCTGATCGGCGTAGCATTGCCCGTGAACCCTCATCCGGCAGCGCATCATAAGCGGCCCGTGGCGCCATCCAGATTGCCGAATGATGCGGCTCTGACGGCGGGCCGAGACGCTGGATCGGGCGGGCCAGCCAGATATGGCACATCTTTTCGGCATAATATCCATAATCCGGCAAGTAGGCGTAGCGGCGATAGACGCCCAGATAACGCGGTCCGGCGATGCTGTAGCCGGTTTCCTCAAACACCTCGCGATGCAGGGCGGCAATCACGTTTTCACCCGGATCGATACCGCCGCCGGGCAGTTGAAATTCCGGCGATGGCTGCGCTTGATGGGTCATCAGCAAGCGGCCATCACGATGCAGGATCGCATAGGCCCCCGGGCGGCGGCGATAGACCTGTCCCGAAAGCGGTGGCGTGCCATATCGCGGGATCATCTCCGCTCCTTGTGTTGGTTTCGAATGGCTTACCGCGCCCGACCGCGCCTGCAAAGGTCCGTTGTGCCCCTTGGGATCGGTGATGAATGTCCTATATTGAAAGTCGACTTGCCTGGTTTTGATCCGGGCCTACAAGATTTCAGGGATACGCCATGAGCACGATTAACCAGATTGCCTGGGACGACACCGTTCTGCCCTTTCAGCTTGACCGCTCGAACATTCGTGGCCGCATTGCGCGGCTGGACGGTGTGTTGGACCAGATTCTGTCGCGCCATGATTATCCCGCGGCAGTCAGCGCCATGGTCGCTGAACTGGCTTTGCTGGCGGCGCTGATCGGTCCGACCATGAAGCTGCGCTGGAAGCTGAGCTTGCAGGTGCGCGGCAGCGGTGCCATCCGCACGCTGGCCGCCGATTACTATGCGCCGGAAACCGAAGGCGCCCCGGCACGGCTTCGTGCCTGGGCCAGCTTTGATCAGGAACGTCTGGATGATCGCGACCCGTTCGAGCAGATCGGCGAAGGCTATTTTGCCATCCTGATCGATCAGGGCGAAGGTTCGCTGCCCTATCAGGGCATCACGCCCCTGACGGGCGGTTCGCTGTCGGCCTGTGCACAGACCTATTTCGCGCAATCCGAACAATTGCCGACGCGGTTTGAACTTGCCAACGGATTCTCTCGCATGTCGGGACAGGCGGGGCATTGGCGTGCGGGTGGCGTCATGCTGCAAACCCTGCCTGCGCAGCCGATGGATGCCAGCGAGAATGGCGGCAGCGGCGAAGGCGGCCTGATCGAGGCTGCCGATATCCTGCAAGGTGCGGAATCCGAGGATTGGAACCGGGCCAATATTCTGCTGGATACCGTCGAAACGCTGGAGCTGATCGGCCCGACCGTCGGCCCGACCGACCTGCTGCTGCGCCTGTTCCACGAAGAGACCCCTCGGGTTTTCGACCCTCAGCGGGTGGAATTCGGATGTTCGTGCACGGCTGATCGCGTTCGCGGCACCCTTGCGATCTATTCGGCCAAGGACATTGCCCATATGACCACCGAACAGGGCATCGTGACCGCAGATTGCCAGTTCTGCGGCGCGCATTACGAATTCGATCCGGCCAGCCTTGGGTTCGAGGCGACGGTGGATGCCGATGGCAAGCCGCTGGAATCCAGCGATGGAAAGGTGGCCGAGTGAGCCTGATCTGGTCCGAGGATGCTTTGCGTCAGGCGTTGTCGCGTCCGGCCGGGCCAAGTTCGGACTTTGATCTGAATGCCGACGTCATCCCACCGACGGGGACATTGCGCCCTGCCGGTGTGCTGGCTGCATTTCACGAGGATGACGGTCGGCTGGTGCTGACCAAACGGGCATCCGGCCTGCGCCATCATCCGGGGCAGATCGCCCTGCCCGGTGGCAAGGTCGATCCCGGCGATGCCGATGAAACCGCCGCCGCCCTGCGTGAAGCATGGGAAGAGGTCGGGCTGGCCGCCTCGCAGGTTGATATGCTGGGTGCGATGCCCCCGCATCGAACGGTGACGGGCTTTTCCGTCGCACCGTTGGTCGGCATCATCCGCGGCCCCTTCACCCCTGTGGCAGAGCCGGGAGAGGTTGAAGAAGTCTTTACCCTGCCCTTTGCTCATGTCTGCAATCCCGCCAACTATCGCATTGAAAAACGCCGCTGGCGCGACGGCTGGCGCAACTATCACGTTGCCCCTTATGGCCCCTATTATTTGTGGGGTGCGACGGCGCGGATATTGCTGGGCCTGGCCCTCAGGATGCAGGCATGACCAGGATCGAGGGCGACTTTCTGTCTTCACCGGGGCTGCAACGGCTATTGTCCCTGCTGACCGATGCCGGCCATCAGGCGCTGATCGTCGGCGGTGCAGTGCGCAATGCGCTGTTGGGCGACGATGTGTCAGATGTCGACCTGTCCACCGACGCGCTGCCCGGACGCGTGGCAGAACTGGCCAAAAGCGCGGGCATGAAAGCCGTGCCAACAGGGATTGACCACGGCACCGTGACGATTATCACGCCCGACAGTGACCGCTGGCGCAGTTTCGAGGTCACGACCTTCCGCCGCGATGTCGAAACCGATGGGCGGTTTGCCGTCGTGTCCTTCTCGACAGACATTGCGGATGACGCGCGGCGGCGGGATTTCACGATGAACGCCCTTTACGCAACCGCAGATGGTCGTGTTCTGGATCCGATCGGCGGGCTACCCGATCTGATGGCGCGGCGGCTGCGTTTTGTGGGCGATGCCCGCGCCCGGATTGCCGAAGACTACCTGCGCATCCTGCGCTTTTTCCGGTTTCACGCATGGTATGGCGCAGCCGGGGCCGCCGACCCCGAGGCAGTGGCGGCCTGCGCGGAACTTGCACACGGTCTTGACCGCATCTCGAAAGAGCGGATCGGGGATGAGATGCGCAAACTGCTATCCGCCCCTGCCCCCGGTGATGCGCTGCATCTGATGGATGTCACCGGTGTGTTGCAGCACATCCTGCCCGGTGCAAAGATTGAGGTATTGGACTCCCTGCTGAAAATCGAAGACCTGCCGGATTGGGTCCTGCGTCTTGCAACATTGCAAGCCGATGACCCACGACAGTCGATGCGGCTCAGCAATGACACCAATGAAAACATATTGCATTTACAGAGACTTGTAGCGCGCGATGATGACCTTGAACGGATTGCCTATACCTGCGACAAGCAGCTGGCGCGGCAATTGGCATTGTATCGCCTGGCGCTTGGCCGCGACGTTCCGACCGATTGGAACCATCAGATTGACCATGCCCATTCGCAAAAGCTGCCGATCAGCGCGGCCGACCTGATGCCCGCGATGACCGGCCCGGCGCTTGGCATCGCCCTGCGCGCGGCAGATGAGCATTGGATTGAAACCGGCTTTCAGGCCAACCGCGATGAGTTGTTGGCCGTGGCACGCGCCGCCGGTCGGCAAGCTGGAGCGGAACAATGACCCTGCATCGCCGCCTTGGCCGCATGATTAATGCGTTCCGGCCTGCCGCTGGGCCGCCGCCCAACACGTTGCTGGCCTTTTTCCGCTGGTGTCTGTCGGGGGCGTGGGGCGGACTGTCGCTTGCGGCCATCGCCTCGGCTTTGGGCGGGATTGCCGATGTTGTTGCGGCGGTTTTGCTGGGGGCGGTCGTTGATGCGGTCGCGACCGGCAGCCCTGACACGATCATGGCTGATAGTGCCCTGGTGATCGCCGCTTTCATTGGTTTTTTCCTGATCCTGCGCCCGATCATTTTCGGCCTGTCCACAGCGACGTCCAGTGTCATCGTTGGGCCAAACATCATGCCTCTGGTTCTGTCGCGCCTGCACCGTTGGACGATGGGTCATTCGGTTACATTCTTTGACAACGATTTCGCGGGGCGACTGGCACAGAAACAGATGCAGACCGCCCGCGCCGTCACCGATGTGGCGACGGAAATGGTCAATGTCGTGGCCTTTGCGCTGGCATCCGTGGTTGGATCGGCGGCCTTCCTGATCTCGGTCGATGGCTGGGGCGCGATTGCATTGATCGTCTGGCTTGGCGCCTATCTGGCGTTGATCAAGTTCTTCCTGCCGCGCATCCGGTCAAAATCCGGGGCGCGTGCATCAGCCCGCGCCATGGTGACGGGACAGGTTGTGGACACGATCACCAATATCAAAACCGTCAAACTGTTCGCCCATGCAAAGCACGAGGATCGCGAGGCCCTAAGCGCCATGGCCGGCTTCCGCGAACGCGCGCTGGATTTCGGCGTCATCAGCAGCGCGTTTCGCATGTCGCTGATGGTGATTGCGGGCATCCTGCCGGTGATCCTTGTCGGCGGGTCGTTGCTGTTGTGGCGCGATGGCATTGCGACGCCCGGCGATGTGGCGACCGCGGGCGCGATCTCGATGCGACTTAGCCAGATGACCGGATGGGTCAGCATGGCGCTGATGGGCATCTGGGGCAGCATTGGCGAGGTCGAGGACGGGATGCAGACCCTGTCACCGCCACATGCGCTGACTGATAAGCCCGATGCACTGACGTTGAAACGCGTGGCAGGTCAGATCGACTTTGACCATGTGAGCTTTGCCTATGGCCGGCGTGCAGGCGGTTTGCAGGATATCGATCTGCATATCCGACCCGGAGAGAAAATCGGCATCGTCGGCGCCTCGGGTGCCGGGAAATCGACGTTGGTGGCACTGCTGCTGCGGCTTTATGATGTCGAAAAGGGCGCGATCCGGATCGACAGCCATGATATCCGGGATGTGACGCAGGAAAGCCTGCGCGGGCAGATCGGCATGGTCACGCAGGAAACCGCGATGTTCAACCGGTCAGCCCGCGATAATATCCTGTATGGTCGCCCCGATGCCTCGCAGGAAGAAATAGAAGCCGCAGCCCGCGCGGCCGAGGCCCATGATTTCATTCTGGGGCTTGAGGATTTCGCCGGACGCAAGGGGTATGACGCACATCTGGGCGAACGTGGGGTGAAACTGTCCGGCGGTCAGCGTCAGCGGATCGCGCTGGCCCGCGCCTTCCTGAAGGATGCCCCTATCCTTGTGCTGGACGAAGCAACCAGTGCGCTGGACAGCGAAGTCGAGGCGCAGGTGCAGGACGCCCTGACCCGCGCGATGGCCGGCAAGACCGTCTTGGCCATTGCCCACCGCCTGTCCACAATTGCCGAACTGGACCGGATCATTGTCATGGATGCGGGTCAGGTCGTCGAACAGGGCACCCATGATCAATTGCTGGCGAAAGACGGGCTTTATGCGCGTTACTGGAACAGGCAATCAGGCGGCTTTCTGGGCACCGACGACGAAGAACTGTCCCGCGCCGTCTAAACGCCGCACTTACTGCACGTCAGCCAGCACGCCTGTCGGCTCGCCTCCAAACAGCGCGATTGCTCCGGCCCCGGCCACTGCCAGCGCAAAAAAGCCACCCGCCATGCAGATATGCGACAACAGAGCGTTCACGTCGTTCCGATGTCCGACATAGCCGGTGACAATGCACCACAAGCCCAACAGCACGCTGAATGTATGAAGCGGATAGCCCAGCACGATGCCAAGCCCCCCGACCAACTCGCAAAACCCGACCAGATATGCCAACGCCTTGGCATCAGGCAAGCCAAGCCCGGCAAGAACCGGGACCAACTTCGCCTCTCCGCCACGCAACTTCATCGTGCCCCATATTATGAAAGGCACTCCCATCAGCAGCCGAGCCATCAACAGCGCTATTCCATACATCCTGATCGTTCCATTGTTTCATAAGGCGGCTTTACGTCGTCACATCCTTGCATGGGGAAAGCCCCTTCGCATACCCGTCGCGATATGGCGCTTCAGCTTAATTGGGGCTTGAACCGAACCGGAAATTCGCCAACTGACGCAGTAATCAACGCAATCTGGAAACCACGATGCCAACGCGGCCAGCCATCTTACTTCGCAAGCCAAACCAATGACGCAATGGACCATCGAAAGACTGGGGCGCAAAGGTGACGGCGTTGCCGTGTCTGGCGATGCGCGGGCTTTGGCATCGCTGACCCTGCCCGGTGAGGTGATCGAGGGTGAGCCCGCGGACGGCCGCATTGCCGCGCCCAAAATCCTGACGCCGTCAGCAGAGCGCGTAAAGCCGATTTGCGGGCATTATCGTGCCTGCGGCGGCTGTTCCCTGATGCATGCCAGCGACGGGTTCACGACCCGCTGGAAGCAGCAGGTGGTGGAAGCCGCGCTGGCTGCACGCGGCCTGTCTGCGCCGATTCTGGGCGTTCACACGTCTCCGCCGCGTTCGCGTCGTCGCGCCGTTCTTTCAGGACGGCGAACGAAGAAAGGCGCATTGCTGGGCTTTCACGCCCGTGCATCGGACGTGATCGTCGATCTGCAAGCCTGCCATGTCATGCGCCCGGAAATTACGGCGGCGCTGCCCCTGTTGCGCAAACTGGTCGTGGTCGGTGCGTCGCGATCAGCGGAATTGACGCTGACGGCTATTCACGGCCCTGCCGGACTGGATGTCGCGGTCACGGGTGGCAAGCCCATGGAGACGACGTTGTTCCAAACGCTTGCCGGGTTGGCCGAAGAAGGTGATCTGGCGCGGTTGGATTGGGACGGTCAGACCATTACGCGCCGCCGCCCTGCCCTGCCGATGGGACGGGCAATGGTCGTGCCGCCGCCTGCCGCGTTTTTGCAGGCCACAGCCGATGGCGAAGCGGCGTTACTGGCAGCCGTGCGCAACTTTACAAAAGGTGCGTCGGCCATCGTCGATCTGTTCGCAGGTTGCGGCACCTTTACCCTGCCCCTGGCCGAAAGGGCCAGCGTCCATGCGGTCGAAGGTCTGGCCGCACCGCTGAGCGCGCTGGATACGGGATGGCGGTCAGCCGGCAGTCTGAATCGGGTTACGACACAGATTCGCGATCTGGCCCGGAATCCGCTGTTGCCGGATGAGCTGAACAGATTTGACGCGATTGTGATTGATCCCCCACGGGCCGGAGCCGAGGCTCAGGTGTGCCAGATCGCGGCATCCGATGTTCCGAAAATCGCCTTTGTGGCCTGTGATCCTGTGAATTTCTCAAGGGACGCGCAAATTCTTGCCGATAGCGGGTTCAAGATGACGCGCATGTTGGTCGTCGATCAATTCCGCTGGTCGCCGCATGTAGAAACTGTCGCAGAGTTCATCAGAACCTAGCCAAATCACTCGATTTCGTGATATTCAGTCCTCATAAAAATCCAAGAAACGTTCAGAGGCAGTGATGTACCGCGCAACCCGCCGCACCGTTACCTTCTCGATGCTGGCCTTGTTGGCGGCTTGTGGAAAGCCACCATCAAAGTTCAAAAGCTATAATGGCCCAGCCGTCACGCAGATCGTCGTCAACAAGGGCGACCGGCGCATGTATCTGCTGCACAATCAAACCGTGCTGAAATCCTATAACATCGGTCTGGGTAACCAGCCGCTTGGTCACAAACAGTTCGAAGGCGATGGCAAGACCCCGGAAGGCGTCTATTTCATCGACCGCTTCAATCCGCGAAGCCGCTATCACCTGTCGGTCGGGGTGTCTTATCCCAACCCGAATGACGCGCAGCTTGCCGAGGCATTGGGCCGTCGGGCCGGTGGTGACATCTTCATTCACGGCTGGGGACCGGAGGGCAAACGTCTTGCACCCAAGAACCGTGACTGGACCGCCGGCTGCATCGCGTTGAAGGACGACGAGATCGAGGAAGTTTACGCAATGGTCCGTGGCGGGATTCCGATTGTCATCAACCCTTGATCGGTTGCCATGTTCCGCATGAAAAAAGCCCCGCATTTGCGGGGCTTCGTTGTTTATAAACCGCCCCGGTCAATTGCCGGTCAGCAATGTCCACCAGATCTTGCCCGATGGTTCCTGATACCAGCCAAAGCCCAGATTTGTCGCAGTCGAGTCCATGATAATGTCGCGCGTGTCACGCGTCGCCATCCACGCGCTTAGCGTCTGAACATCGTTTTCATAGGTTTCCGAGATATTCTCGCCCACAATGCCGCCCGAATATCCCTGACGACGCGCACGATCCAACGGCGATGACCCGTCCGACCCCCAATGCCACGCACGGTTCTGCGCCGACATATCCCGCGAATGTGCCAGCGCCGCTGCCGAAAGCTGCGGGTTCAGCATCAGCTGAGGTGCGCCAACATTGCCGCGCAGCGTGTTGACCTGCCCCAAAACACGTGTGGGAATCTGTTGCGATTCACGGGCGTCGATCTGGTAAGCCACCGGCAGTGCCTGACCATCCGGGCCAGCCTGTTGAGGCAACGTCCGCGGGGCGCAAGCCGTCAGGCCCAACAGCGACACAATCGCAATCACCTTGAAATTCAGCATTTACCGCCATCCCTCATATTCTTATTGCCTCTGATTTACAGGGTCACGCACAGCCCTTCAAACGAAAGAATGCGTGAGAATTTTATCTGTGACATCTTCGCCGCTAACACCAGTTTGATATGGCGCGGAATTGCCCGAACGACCCTGACAGCGTATATATATTCTGCTGCATGAGGCGCAGTAATTCAAAGCCGTCCCCCAAAAAGAGCGGCTATCCAGAACGAAGGACTTTTCAAGATGAGCAAATCTCCTGCTCTCAACCGTCGCGCGTTCCTTGGCACGGCTGCTGCATTTGGGGCTGCTGGACTGGCGCTGCCGTCAGTCGCGCAGCAAATCGACCCCTATACCGGTCAGCCGATCTATGGCGCGACCACGGGGGCGACACCTGACGCCGGCGCGGTTCAATATGAGACGCAATCCGATCAGCGCCACAATATTTCCAGCTGGCATGCGCAGGACTGGCGCCCGCATTTTTCCAATCTGACGAATGGCGCGGTTCTTGCCGACCTGACCTCGCGCGCCGTGCATTTCTGGGCCGAGGACGGGAACACCTATCGCGTCTATCCGTCCTCGATCCCGGTCAGCAAAGATCTGACCCGCACTGGACGGACCGAAATCATCAAGAAGGTCGAAGGCCCCAGCTGGGCACCAACCCCTGAAATGAAGGCCCGCAATCCGTCCTGGCCGGACTTTGTTCCACCCGGACCAGATAACCCGATGGGCACCCATGCCCTGTGGCTAAGCTGGCAGTATTACCGCATCCATGGCACGCATGACACGCGCAAGATCGGCCGCAAGTCGTCGAACGGCTGTATTGGTCTGTATAACGAACATATCAAGGAACTGTTTGGCCTGACCAAAGTCGGCACGCAGGTTTTGATCATCTGACACCGCATGACGAAAGGGGCCGATTGGCCCCTTTTCTATTCCTTTCTACCCGTAACCTGCTGATACGGTGCAGGTTGACAATCCTGCCTGACAGGCGCCCACTGCACTCTCAACCATGGGAGAGGCGCGATGGAAAACACAGCTGGGATGACGCGTCGCCACTTACTGACAATGGTCGGTTATGCGGCGGGTGCGTCAGCAATGTATACCGCGATGGCAGGCATGGGCTATGCGGGAACCTCGTCTTACGAAGGGCCGCTGGAACTGACTGGTGATCCCAAAGGCGCCTCGGTTCTGATTCTGGGTGCCGGTTTGGCGGGCATGACCGCGGCCTATGAATTGGGCAAGGCAGGTTACAAGGTTCAGGTTCTGGAATATCGCGAAAAGGCCGGCGGGCGCTGCTGGACGCTGCGCGGTGGTGATACCTATACCGAGTTGGGTGATTTCAAGCAGGACGTGAAATTCGCCGAAGGGAATTACCTGAACGGCGGCCCATGGCGTATTCCGACCGATCACCACGCCGTCCTGGATTACTGCAAGAGATTCGGCGTCAAGTTGGAGCCGTTTATCCAACAAAACTATTACGCCTATCTGCATAATAGTGAGGCATTCGAAGGCAAACCGCAGCGTTTCCGCGAAATTCAGGCCGACTATCGCGGTCAGATCGCCGAATTGTTGGCCAAGGCGGTGCATCAGGACAAGTTGGACGAACTTGTGACCGAGGAAGATGCCGAGGCGCTGGTCACGTCGTTGAAGTCCTATGGCGTGCTGAATGACGATCTGGAATATGTAAAATCTGACGCCGTTTCGTTGTATCGTGGCTGGGCCGTGGAACCGGGCGGTGGCGATGACCCTGCACCGGAACCTTCGGACATCATCTCGCTCAAGGATATTGTGCAAGGTCGCTTGTGGAAGGATCTTTTGGTCGGTGAAACCATCGATCACCAACAGGCCATCTTCCAGCCCGTTGGCGGCATGGACATGATCGCCCAGGCCTTCGCCCGCGAAATCGGCGATATCGTCACCTATAACGCCAAGGTCATCCGCATCAACGGCACCGATACCGGGGTCGAGGCGACCTATGTCTCAGCCAATGGCGGCACCGAAGAAACAACGGTCACGGCGGATTATTGCATCTGCACCATCCCATTTTCGATCCTTGGTCAGATCGAAAACAACTTCTCGGGCGAGATGCAGTCCGCGATTGACAGCGTCTATTACGAAACCTCGATCAAGATCGGGTTGGAGTTCAAGCGGCGCTTCTGGGAACAGGATGATCATATCTTTGGCGGCATCAGCTATACCAATCTTCCGATCACGTTGATTTCCTATCCCTCGTCCGATTTCTTCAGCGATGGCCCCGGCGTCCTGCTGGGCTGCTATTCGTGGGGCGCTGCATCCTATCAGTTCAACGCGATCGCCCCGGAAGAACGGATCGAACATGCGCTGGAATACGGCTCGCAGATCCACCCGCAATATCGCGAGGAATATTCGAACGGCGTTTCCGTCGCATGGCATCGCGTGCCATGGGTGCTGGGCTGTTACGGTATCTGGCACGACAAGGCCGCCAACTATGCCGACGCGGTCAAGATGGATCAGCGCACGCTGATGGCGGGCGAACATATGTCCGATCTGCCCGCATGGCAGGAAGGTGCAATTCTGTCCGCGCTGAATGCCGTCAAGCGTCTGCATGCCACCGTCACCGGGGCAGAAGCCGCCGCACCTGCACCAGAAGGGAACTGAGCCATGAAACGTCATATCTCACTGACCGTCTTTGCGGCCGCACTTGCCCTGTCGGGCGCTGCATCGGCACAGGACTTCGTGCAAAGCGGCACCTCGGAACGCTTGCCCCAAACGGACGGAGAGGCGATTTACAACGCCATCTGTTCGGGCTGTCATATGCCCGACGGTGCGGGTGCCATCGGCGCCGGCGCCTATCCGGCACTGGCTGGCAACGCCAATCTGGAGGCTGCGGATTACCCGATCTATCTGATCATCAACGGCCAAAAAGCGATGCCACCTTTGGGCAGCTATCTGGATGATGCGCAGATCGCATCGGTGGTGAACTATATCCGCCATAATCTGGGTAATAATTTCGAAGGCGAAACCGACGCCGCCTATGTCGCGCAATCGCGCTGAGCCCTCGCATGAACGCAGCAAGAGCCTGACCGGCTCTTGCACCAGCTATCGACACTAGATGAGGAAAACAATGTTCAAATCCTTTGCAATCGCCGCCACATTGATCACCGCACCCTTGGCCGCTTCTGCGCAAGACGTGATCCGCCATCCAATCCCGGATTCGGATTTCCCCATCTCGCAGGCGGTTGAGATTCCCGGCGGCAAGACCACCGTTCACCTTAGCGGCGTCGTACCATCAGTCGTGGACGAGGCCGCTGATCCCGCCTCGCCCGAGGCATGGGGCAATATGGAAACCCAGACGGTCAGCGTGCTGAACACGATCCAGGCGACACTGGAAAGCATGGACCTGACCATGGGCGATGTCGTCAAGATGCAGGCATTCCTGGTCGCCCCGGAAGGTGAAGCCGTTGATTTTTCCGGCTTCATGGACGGTTATACGCAATTTTTCGGCACAGAGGCACAACCGAACCTGCCGTCACGTTCGGCGATGGTGGTCGATGCCCTTGTGAACCCGAACTGGCTGGTCGAAATCGAAGTGACCGCCGTTCGTCCCTGAAACACGCGCAAAATATAATAGGCCCGTCCAGACAGCTGGACGGGCCTTTTTTCGTCAGGCAACCAGCGCGTTCAGTTTAGCCGCGCAAATGAAATCATTTTCTGTCAGGCCGCCCGCCTCGTGCGTGGTGAACCTGACCTGGCAATACCCCCAACCAAAACTGATATCGGGATGATGCCCCTGCTTGTTGCCCAACCACGCAGCCAGGTTCGCCATCTCGACCGCCTTCGCAAAGCCCTTGAATTCAAAACGACGGGTAATAGTCGTGGCGTCGTCCGACAGGATCCAGCCGTTCAGCTGATCCATCATGGCCCGCGCCGCGTCTGCGTCATAGGCCGCCATGCCACCCTGGCAGGGTTCGCAGGTCTTGTCAGCCAGATCGGATGTCGTCATCGTCGCCCCCATCAGGCAGCCTCTTTCGGTGGATATTTCGGGTCATGCAGGCCAAGGCTGCGCGCCTGCGCGACGTCGGCCAGCAGATCACGTTCGGCCGCTGTAAACAGATCCTGCAGATCGTCGATCACAAAGTAAACCGGCTGGTGAATGTCGATCCGGTAAGGCGTGCGCAGAATATCGATCACATCGAATGGCCTGTGCTCGGGACCGTCCGACAGTGCCCAAGGCAGCTCTGTGATTGAACTTGCAAGCCCGGAACCAAGCGCCTTCAGCCGTCCGTTTTCCCGCATCAACCCAAATTCGATGCTGAACCAATATAGCCGGATCAGCCAGCTATAGTCAGCCTTGTCACAACGCGTGCCCGCCTCACCAATCGCCTGACTGAAGGCCGCGAAGGCCGGGTCGGTCAGCAACGGCGTATGGCCGAAAATCTCGTGGAAGATGTCAGGCTCTTCGATGTAGTCGAAATGCTTGCGCTTGCGGATAAAACTTGCGGCTGGAAATGTCCTGTCCGCCAGCATCCCAAAGAATTTTCCAAAACCGATCAGCGCCGGAACCGGCTCAACCTTCCAGCCCGTCAATGCCGACAGTTTAGCAGAAATGTCGGAGCATTGCGGAACACGCTCCACGGGCATGTCCAATATCTGCAAGCCGTTCAGATAAGGCCGCGCCATATGCTGCTGCACGGCGGGCAATTGGCGTGTAATCAGATCGTGCCAGACCCCGTTTTCTTCGGCGTCATAGCTGATAAAGCCATCGCCATCCGGTATTTTGGCCTCGTATTCGGTTGATTTTGGCATGTCGCAGTCCTCCCATCAATATTCTACCGAATTTTAACGGAAGTTCTTGCCTCAGAGGGATGCTCCGACAGATAATCTGGTAAATTTTTCTATAGCTTCGACAACAAAGGAAAAATATTGCCCGACCTTGACGAAACAGACCGCCACCTTCTCAGGCTGCTCCAACGCGACTCGACGCTGTCGACCCAAGCCCTGGCCGAAAAGACCGGCCTGTCGGCCTCACCCGCATGGCGGCGGGTCAAACGGCTGATCGACGAAGGCTATATCGCGCGACAGGTCGCCATCGTGCCGCCCATCAAGGCAGGCTTGCATGCCATAGCCTATGTGCAGGTGTCCCTGCTGGACCATACCGAGGCCTCGATCGGCAAATTCGACAGCTTCGTGCGAACCGAAGATCAGGTCATCGAATGTGCAACAATCACCGGAACCTCGGATTTCCTGCTAAAGATCGTGGCCCCGGACCCAGAAGGATTAGAGCATTTCATCATGCGCCGCCTGCTGGCCCTTGGCATCGTCCGCGGAACGGTCACGAATTTCGTGCTGCGTCAGACGAAATACACCACGGCGATGCCAGTGTAACCCTTCATCTTGGCAGAAATATCCCACGGGGGTCCGGGGGTGTGAAACCCCCGGTGCACCAACAGAAACGGGCGCAGACTTAGCTCTTTGACACCCAGCCACCGATGTTTTCACGCAGGATATTCATGATCACCTCGATATGCGAAGGATGGTCATTCAGGCACGGGACATAGGTGAAATCCTGACCGCCCGCATGTTCAAAACTCTCGCGGATCTCGCCATTGATTTCTTCCAGCGTTTCGATGCAATCGGACGCAAAAGCGGGCGAAATCACAGCAATATCCGTGTGCCCCTGCTTTGCCAGTTCAGCCACATGCTCGACCGTATAGGGGCGCAGCCATTCTTCGCGGCCGAAGACGGATTGGAAACTTGTGTCGATGATACCATCTTCCCACCCCAATGCCTGCTGCAGCAATCGCGTCGTTTTCTGGCAATGACAATGATAGGGGTCGCCCTGCTCCAAATAACGCCTTGGCATCCCGTGATAGGACGCGACCAGCTTTGACGGTTTTTTGTCGCCCAGCACACGGCGCACGGAATCGGCCAGCGCGGCAATGTAATCCGGGCGATCGAAATAAGGATCAATGGTGCGGACGGCGGGCTGCCAGGTCTGCTTCATCAACGCCCGGAAAAGCTGGTCATTCGCCGTGGCCGAGGTCGCGCCCGCATATTGTGGATACAGTGGCACAAAGACGATCCGGCGGCAGCCTGCCTTGACCATACGATCCAGCACATCCTCGGTTGAAGGATTACCATAGCGCATGCAGAACTCGACCATCACCTGATCGCCCCATTCCTGTTGGGCGCGGATGCGAAGGGCATCAGCCTGATCGCGGGTGATGGTCATCAGTGGGCTTTCACCCTTTTCCTCATTCCAGATCAGCTTGTAATTTTCGCCGGAACTGAAGGGACGCTTGGTCAGGATGATCCCCTGCAGGATCGGCTGCCATTTCCAGGCCGGCAGGTCGATCACACGCTTATCCGACAGGAATTCGTTCAAATAGCGCCGCATCGACCAATAATCATACCCATCCGGCGTGCCCAGATTGGCAATCAGGATCCCGGTTTTGGCGGCGTTGATTTTCTGGTGGTTCGCGGGCGCGGTGGCTGGCGTCATGTTTTCTTCCTGATCTCCTCCAGGGCGTCTGCAAGGCTTTTCTGTGCCGAGCCCGGACGAAGCGGTTTTTGTTGATTTGGCGCGGGCGCCCATCCGGTCAAGAAAACCAGATCAAAGGTTACGGCGACACGGGACGGATCGTCGCGGTCAGAATGATGTGCGGCCATGATGGAGTTTGCATGCGCAAAAACCTGCGCTTTGGTAGGATGGCGCAGACGGGCAGCCATGGCGTTCCCCTCACCCATGCCACGCAGATCGCGCGCCAGATGCAGAAGATCACGATAGCTGGCACGTTGGGGCAGCAGATCGGCGACCGGCAGCGCCAGCCCGGCCCGGCTCAGCAACGCACCTAGGTCGCGGATTTCGCCCATCGGCAGGATACGTGGCGACAAGCCACCCGATACTTCGGATTCAGCTTGGGCAAGGGCCGACCGCGCCTCTTGCAGGGTCTGCCCGCCGAACATCACGCCGATGAACAATCCATCCGGTTGCAAGGCACGGGCGCATTGCACAATCTGTCCGACCGGGTCATCAGCCCAATGCAGCGCCATGGCGTGAATGACCAGATCATAGCTGCCCGGCTGAAGTTCCAGCACGGCCTCGTCGCTGACGATGGTCGCATTCGGAAACTCGGCCTGCCAGAAATCCGGGAAACCCGTGACGATGGCGGGCTTCAGAAAGGTTCTGTTAACATCCGCCAGCCTATCGTGAATCTCATCGGCTGCGATTCGATGGAAGATATCGACAAAGCCCGACCGCAAGGCCCGCTGCCGTTGACGCAGCAATGCGGCGCGGTCGGTAAAGGCCGGACGGCCGTTATCTGCGAGGGTGTTCATGGGGCTGCAACATAAGATGCTTCGTGGGGCGATGAAAGGCGTGCTGCATCTGATATATCCGCCGCAATGCCTCGGCTGCGCCGCGTCGGTCACCGCGTCCACCGCCACGCAGGCCGATCTTTGCCACGATTGCTGGCGGGATACGCGTTTCATTACCGGCACATGCTGCCATCGCTGCGGCGCACCGTTGCCGGATGATGGCGCGGCGCAGACGGCGGATGCCGCACTGACCTGCGATGACTGCCTTGCCATCGCGCGGCCATGGACCAACGGGCGGGCGGCTTTGGTGTATTCAGGTATCGGTCGCCAGTTGGTTTTGTCATTGAAGCATTCCGACCGGCCCGATCTGGCCCCCGCCTTGGCCGGTTGGCTTGCCAGCGCCGCGCGCCCCTTGATCCGGCCAGACATGATCGTTGCCCCGGTTCCCCTTCATTTGCGGCGATTGTTCAAGCGAAAGTACAACCAGGCCGCATTGATGTCTGCGCATCTGTCGCGGACCTGTGACCTTGAACATCGCCCGGATCTGCTGATCCGTCGAAAGCACACGCAAATGCAGGATCATCGCGGTGTCGCCGACCGCTTTGAAAACCTGCGGGATGCGATTGTAATCCACCCGCGTCATGTCGCATTTGTGGCGGGACGCCGGGTGCTGCTGGTCGATGATGTCATGACCTCGGGGGCGACCCTGTCTGTGGCCACACAAGCGCTTTTGGAGGCCGGTTCCGGATCTGTTTCAGTCGCGGTGCTGGCGCGGGCGGTCAAGAATGATTAAATGGATGCCGAACCTGTTCTTGACGGAATGATGATGACCCAGCCTGCGATCACGATTTACACCACGCCGACCTGCCCGTTCTGCGTCCGCGCCAAGGCGTTGTTGAATCAGAAGGGCGTCAGCTTTGATGAAATCAACGTCGCAGCCGACCCGCAGTTGCGCGACGACATGATGCAGCGCGCCAATGGTCGGCGCTCGGTTCCGCAAATCTTCATCGGTGATGTGCATGTTGGCGGCAGCGATGATCTTTATGATCTGGAACGCGACGGCAAGCTGGACCAAATGCTTAGCGGTGAGATCGTCTGACCTGACGGGCTTTTGCCCATGGCCGGCAGCGAATTTGTAAGGGGTTTCGGTTGAAATATATTTTATTTCAACCAGTTGTGGCAAATGTAGTGCAAAGTAGAGTTTGATAAGCAGTCAAACTTTTAGGCAACTTGACCAAGCAAACCCCAATAGGGCACGGTTCCATCTTCCGTTCCCAGATCGCAAATGATGCTTCTATGGCTGTTCAGGCAATGAACCAAACTGCACGCGAAAAAGACAAGACCCTTTCGACAGAGAGTCTGGCCGCCAGCCTCTTTGCCGAGGTGTTGATTGCCGAACAACTGTCGCGCCACCTGATCAGCAAGGCGTTGCCGGGGGGAATGCAAATCTCGCATTTCTCGGTTCTCAACCTGTTGGCGCATGTGAATGAAGAACGCACCCCTGCCCAATTGGCAGAGGCTTTCCATGTGACGCGCGGGGCCATGACCAACACGCTGTCACGGCTGGAATGGGCAGGGCATATCCACATTCGCCCCGATTGGGACGATGCCCGGCGCAAATTCGTGTCCATTAGCCCGTCAGGTCGCGCCGCCCGTGACGCCGCGATCGCCGCCTTCATGCCGCTGATCGGTGGCGTGGTCAGCGACATCGGCCCAGAGCGAGTCCGCATCGCCCTGCCCGTATTGCGGGAACTGCGCTTGCGGCTCGAGGGCAGCGACTGATCACTGTCAACCACTCACTGTCGCCGGCAGACATCAGGCGGGATGCCGGCCCGTCATGATGTAATTTACCGACAGGTCGCGATGTGACAGGCTCCAATCCCAGGTCAGCGGATTGAAGACCATGCCGTAGCGGTCCACGACATCCAGCCCCGCAGCGGATGCCATTCCGCTCAATTCATCCGGGGTGATGAACCGGTTCCATTCATGCGTTCCTTTGGGGAGCCAGCGCATGACCCATTCGGCACCAATGATCGCAGCACCAAAACTTTTCGCGGTCCTGTTCAGCGTCGATGCGATGACCAAGCCGCCGGGACGGACAAGGTTGCGGCAGGTGGCGATGAACTCAGCCGGGTCGGCGACATGTTCGACAATTTCCAGCGCCAGAACGACGTCAAAGCGTTCCCCGGCATCGACCAGAGCTTCGGCGGTGGTTGCGCGATAGTCAATGTCCAACCCCTGTTGCTGCGCATGGAGGGTGGCGATGGCAATGTTCCCCTCGGCCGCGTCCGCGCCGACAACGGTTGCGCCCAACCGCGCCATCGGTTCAGACACCAGACCACCGCCGCAGCCGATATCCAGAATCCTGAGGTCTTCAAAGGGGCGCAGATTTCGCCGGTCACGCCCGAACTCGGCCGCAATCTGGGTGTCAATGTAATCCAGCCGCACCGGATTCATCATGTGCAACGGCTTGAACTTGCCCTTCGGATCCCACCATTCGGCGGCCATGGCTTCAAACTTGGCAATCTCGGCGGGGTCGATACTGGTCATGACTTTGTCCTTCTGGCGGGCGCCTGCGCTTGGCTCTATACTGACAATATGGATAGAATGGCAGAACAAAACGCCGTGTCACATGGTCGCCTTTACCCGGCGGGCGAGCCCTTTGCGCATCACAGAATGTCGGTGGGCGATGGCCATACCTTGTATGTCGAAGAATGCGGCCACCCTGATGGCCAGCCTGTCGTGGTGCTTCACGGCGGGCCGGGCGGCGGATGCAGTCCGTTCATGCGACGCTTCTTTGACCCCGAACACTACCGGGTCGTCCTGTTCGATCAACGCGGCTGCGGGCGGTCACGGCCAACGGCCTCGGTCGAGGCCAACACGACGCAACATCTGATCCGCGACATCGAACAGATCCGCACGACATTGGGCATCGAAAGCTGGCTGCTGTTTGGCGGCAGTTGGGGGGCGACGCTGGCGCTTGCCTATGCGCAGGCGCATCCGGGTCATGTCAGGGGGCTGATCCTGCGCGGCGTCTTTCTGGGCATGCAAGAGGAGTTGGACTGGTTTTACGGCGGCGGCGTCGCACGTTTCTTTCCCGACTACTGGGCGCAGTTCTGCAAACCGGTTCCATCGGAGGAGCGTGGCGACATGGTCGCCGCCTATCACAGGCGCCTGTTCAGTGACGACACCACCTTGCAGGGGCGCTTTGCCGTGCCATGGCTGGTTTGGGAAAATGCGCTGGCGGGCCTGCAATCATCGCCGGTCAGCCACGCCCCGCCAGATTACGCCCGCGCATTTGCGCGGCTGGAAAACCACTATTTCATCAATCGCTGTTTCCTTGACGAAGGTCAGCTTCTGCGCGACCGCCACCGGATACAGCATCTGCCCGCTGTCATCGTTCAGGGCCGTTATGACATGGTTTGCCCGCCGCAAAGTGCCTGGCGACTTGCCGAAAGTTGGGACAAATGTGAATTACGGCTGGTTCCGGCTTCAGGGCACGCCCTGTCCGAACCGCGCATTACCGTTGAACTGGTCAACGTGATGAACGGAATGCGCGATCTAGGATAGCTGCGCCCGCGCCGGATAAGGGGAACCACGCTCGGGGGCGAAAACTTGACGCGAATAAGGCTGCTGGCTATGGAGCCCACCTGTTTTTATCAACGAAGTTGGCCTTAGTATGAGACACCCGGCAGCACATTGGCTTGAATATCAGTCACGCAAGGCGGTTGGTCGGGTGGCAGGCAGGCCGTTCGATTTCGCGGCGACGCCGAAGTACATACCGTCCGCGCAACCTACCTCTGTTCCTTGTCGGCCGGCGCTGTTCAACCCTGATCATTTCTCGCGCGTGACCAAATGCGCATTTGGCGCCACGGTGGAGCAGTTGCACAAAGTGCTGACAGCAGATCATTACACCGAAACGCCGCTGGCGACATACGACCTGCGTGACGCAACCGTGATCGGAGGCATCATTTTCAACCGGGACGCCCCTGTGCTTCACTCCAGCTTCGTACAGGCAGGTCTTTCCGACATTCTGCGTTCAGCCCCGGTACTAGAGGATACGGTGCTGATAAATTCCATGGCTGGTCTTCGTTATTTCGGCCATTGGCTGGGCGACGACACCTCGGCGTTCGAGGCATTTCGTGGGCAATCGAATGTGATTTCTCTGCCATTGCCGGCATGGGACAACACGCCGGTCTATGCGTCCTTGTTCAATCACGACTGGTCGCAGCAAATGGTTGTCCGCAGCCGCAAATTAACTTTGGTGCGCGATCTGGGCTTCAGCCGAGCAAAGGCCGATCGCTATCGTACGCTGCGTGATCGGCTGCGTCAGAACTTTGGTACCGTGCCGGATAACCGAACCAAGATTGTTTTTTTGCGCCGTGGGCCAACAGGCGACCGAAGAGAGATCGCGAATTCGGCCGAACTGGAAAATCGCCTTGCGGCTGCAGGTGTCAGCATCGTCACCGCCGAGGGCGACACCCGGCAGCTGATTTCCCAGATGCTTGATGCTGCGGTGATCATCACAGTCGAAGGCAGCCAGAGTCGCCATGCAACATACAATCTGCGCGATGGTGGCGGTATGCTGACACTGTTGCCGCCGGATCGTTTCTATGTCGCGGCGCACGAGTGGTTGCGCTGTCTGGACATGCATAGCGGCATGGTCATCGGCAGCATGGCTGAGAGTGGCTTTACGATCGACCCCGACGAAGTGCTGGCGATGGTCGATCAGTTGCTGATGCGGATCGACCGGCAGGCAGCGGGCTGACAACGGCCGACCTCCCTGCCCCGTCCGTCGGTTTGGCTTGCATATTTTTCATTCGCCGCCTATATAGCATCTCAACAGCGGAGCAGGCTTCCACCCCCTGCCCCACCGAAGCACGATACGGGCCCGCTGGAAGGCCCGTTTTTCATTTCTAGGGGATCACATGTCCAACGACCTGATTGCCAAGACCGCCATTGACCGCCGTCTGGCCGAGATCATCTCGCCCGTGATCGAGGATCTGGGCTTTGAGCTGGTGCGCCTCCGCCTGCAAGGCGGCAAGACCGCGACCCTGCAAATCATGGCCGACCGCCCGGATGGTGGCATCAATGTGGACGATTGCGGCGATATTTCCGTTGCTGTCAGTGCCGCATTGGATGTCGAGGATCCGATTGAAGAAGCCTATCATCTGGAAGTTTCCAGCCCCGGCATCGACCGCCCTCTGACCCGGCTCAAGGATTTCGAAACCTTCGAGGGATATGAGGTCAGGCTGGAAACCAATCAGGCCATCGACAATCGCAAACGCTGGAAAGGTATTCTGGCAGGGGTCGAGGGTGATGAAGTTCTGCTGAATATCGACGAAAACGGCGAAACCCAGACCATCGGACTGAATTTTGACTGGCTCAGCGATGCTAAGCTGGTGCTGACCGACGAATTGATTCGCGAAATGCTGCGTCAGAAGAAAGAGGCGGGAGTCGAGATCGACAATCTGGACGAAACTGCCTTTGACGCAATCGAAACCGAAGATGACAACGAAGCGGGCGCAGACGGCGCCAATGCCAAGGAGTAAGTGATGGCAATCACCTCTGCCAACCAGCTTGAACTGTTGCAAACGGCTGAAGCCGTTGCACGCGAAAAGATGATCGAACCTGAACTGGTCATCGAAGCGATGGAAGACAGCCTCGCCCGTGCCGCGAAGTCGCGTTACGGCGCCGAGATGGACATCCGCGTCAAGATCGACCGCAAGACCGGCAACGCCACCTTCACCCGCGTTCGCACCGTTGTCGAAGACGAGCTGATCGAAAATTATCAGGCTGAGTTTTCGCCCGTGCAGGCAAAGCCTTACTTTGAAGCACAGCGCGATCCGGCCAATTTCTGGAGCCGCGAAGGCGAGCGTCTGGCAGATTTCGTCGGCGGTCCGCAAATCGGCGACGTGTTCCAGGAACAGGTTCCGCCAGTTGAACTGGGCCGGATTGCCGCCCAATCGGCCAAGCAGGTTATCCTGCAACGCGTCCGCGAAGCCGAACGTGATCGCCAGTATGAAGAATTCAAGGATCGCGCCAACACCATCATCAACGGTGTCGTGAAGCGCGAAGAATATGGCAACATCATCGTTGATGTGGGCCGTGGCGAAGCCATTCTGCGCCGCAACGAAAAGATCGGTCGCGAATCATATCGCCCGAACGATCGTATTCGCGCCTATGTCAAAGATGTGCGCCGCGAATCGCGTGGTCCGCAGATCTTCCTGTCGCGCACCGATCCGCAGTTCATGGCCGAACTGTTCAAGATGGAAGTGCCCGAAATCTATGACGGCATCATCGAGATCAAGGCAGTTGCCCGTGATCCCGGTTCGCGCGCCAAGATTGCCGTCATCAGCTATGACAACAGCATTGACCCGGTCGGTGCCTGCGTCGGTATGCGCGGCAGCCGCGTTCAGGCGGTTGTCGGGGAATTGCAGGGCGAAAAGATCGACATCATTCCGTGGAATGAAGATCAGGCCACTTTCCTTGTGAACGCGCTGCAGCCGGCCGAGGTCAGCAAGGTCGTGTTTGACGAAGAAGCCAACAAGATCGAAGTCGTTGTTCCGGATGAACAATTGTCGCTGGCCATTGGCCGTCGTGGCCAAAACGTGCGTCTGGCAAGCCAGTTGACCGGCCTTGATATCGATATCCTGACCGAGGAAGAAGAATCCAAGCGCCGTCAGGCTGAATTCAACACACGCACCCAGTTGTTCATGGACGCACTGGATCTGGATGAATTCTTTGCCCAGCTTCTGGTCGCCGAAGGCTTCACCGATCTGGAAGAAGTCGCCTATGTCGAACAGGATGAGTTGTTGTCCATTGAAGGCGTGGACGAAAGCACGGCGTCCGAGTTGCAGGCACGTGCCCGCGACGTATTGGAGGCCCGCAACAAAGCGGCGTTGGACAACGCCCGCGCACTTGGCGTTGAAGACAGCCTGGTTGAATTCGATGGCCTGACGCCCCAAATGCTTGAGGCGCTGGCGAAGGATGGCATCAAGACGCTGGAAGACTTTGCCACCTGTGCTGACTGGGAGCTGGCCGGTGGCTGGACCACGGTGAACGGCCAGCGTGTCAAGGACGAAGGCTTGCTGGAACCTTTTGACGTTTCGCTGGAGGAAGCGCAAAATCTGATCATGACCGCACGAGTCAGCCTTGGCTGGGTCGATCCCGCAGAGCTGGACGTCGCGAGTGCGGAAGAAGCGGAAGACGACCAGGAGGCCGGGGCCTGATCGCCCCGGACCAACCGGCATGAGCCGCGGCGGACGCGACAAAGACCGGACCGAGCCTGAACGGCGCTGCATCGTCACGGGCGAAGTGCAGCCCAAGGCGGGGCTGATACGGTTTGTGGTCGGGCCGGAAAGGGAAATTATCCCCGACCTGGCCGAAAAGCTGCCGGGCCGAGGAATCTGGGTTGTGGCCGACAAGGCCGCAATTGATAAGGCTGCTGCGAAAGGATTGTTTTCGCGCGCGGCAAAGATGCAGGTAACCGTCCCCGCAAACCTGGCTGACCTTGTAGAGGCAGGGCAGGCAAGACGGGTGGTCGATCTGGTTTCTCTGGCCCGGAAATCGGGCAGGGCAGTTGCCGGATTCGAAAAGGTAAAGGGCTGGCTGGCCGGTGGCGTCGCAAAGGTTTTGTTGCAAGCCTCGGACGGGTCAGACCGCGGAAAAGGCAAGTTGTGGACACCCACAGGCGGACGCTGGTTCGGCTGTCTGACGGCGTCAGAATTGGGTTTGTCCTTTGGTCGCGATCATGTCATACACGGCGCGCTTGCGGCGGGTGGCCTGACGGACAAGGTGATCTTGGAAGCCGGCAGACTAACGGGTCTGCGCGGGCATGACGGTGGCAATTCGGCCGCCGGGAAGGAATGAATACGCAATGAGCGACAAAGACGGAAATAAGACACTGGGTGTCGGCGGCGGTAGCGGCCGGTCCGGTCAGGTCAAGCAAAGCTTCAGCCACGGTCGGACCAAGAGCGTGGTCGTTGAAACCAAGCGCAAGCGCGTCGTGGTTCCCAAGCCGGGTCCGTCGCAGGGCGCTGCTTCGACCGACAAGCCCAAATCGCCGATGGTCGCCAAACATGCCGGCGACCCGTCGAAACGTCCCGCCGGCATTTCCGAAGCCGAAATGGAGCGTCGCCTGAAGGCTTTGGCGGCTGCCAAATCGCGTGAGGTCGAAGAGGCCGCCGCCCGCGCCGCTGATGAAAAAGCGCGCGAGGAAGAGCGCGAACGCCGTCGTGCCGAGATCGAGGCCAAGGAACGCGAAGAGCGCGAGCGTGAAGAAGCCTTGAAGGCGAAGGCCGAAGAGGAAGAACGCCGCGCCCGCGAAGCGGAAGCGGAAAAGCTTGCGAAGCAGAAAGAAGAACCCAAAAAGGAACAGCCCCGCGCCAAACCGGCAGCGGCTGCTGGTGCCGCAGCGCGTCCTGCAGCGCCGGATCAGGCTGCGATCGAAGCGGCTGCTGCACGCGCGGAAACCAAGGGTGTTTCGGCTGCAGGCCCCCGCAAAACCGATCGCGATCGCACCGACCGCGCCGCTGCCGAACGCGATTCGCGCAACAAGGCCGCCCGCGACGACAACCGTCGTTCGGGCAAGCTGTCGTTGAGCCAGGCGTTGGACGGTGAAGGCGGGCGGCAACGTTCGCTGGCGGCGATGAAGCGCAAACAGGACCGTGCCCGTCAAAAGGCGACGGGCGGCAATCAGCGTGTCGAAAAGCAGGTTCGTGATGTTCAGTTGCCGGAAACCATCGTGGTGTCGGAACTGGCAAACCGCATGGCTGAACGCGCGGCTGACGTCGTCAAAACGCTGATGAAAATGGGCATGATGGTGTCCATGAACCAGCCTATCGACGCAGATACCGCAGAGTTGGTGATCGAAGAATTCGGCCACCGCGCGGTTCGCGTGTCGGATTCGGACGTCGAACAGGTCATCGATACGATCGAAGACAAGGCCGAAGATCTGCAGCCGCGTCCTCCGGTCATCACGATCATGGGCCACGTTGACCACGGCAAAACGTCGTTGCTCGACGCGATTCGCAAGGCCAACGTGGTTTCCGGTGAGGCTGGCGGGATCACCCAGCATATCGGTGCTTATCAGGTGACGACGGAATCTGGCTCTGTCCTGACCTTCCTCGACACGCCCGGCCACGCGGCGTTCACCTCGATGCGCGCTCGTGGTGCCCAGGTCACCGATATTGTTGTTCTGGTCGTCGCGGCAGATGATGCCGTGATGCCGCAAACGGTCGAGGCGATTAACCACGCCAAGGCCGCAGGCGTGCCGATGATCGTCGCGATCAACAAGGTCGATAAACCGGCAGCCGATGTGAACAAAGTCCGCACCGATCTGTTGCAGCACGAAGTCGTTGTCGAAAAGATGTCGGGTGATGTGCAGGACGTTGAGGTTTCGGCGAAGACCGGCAAGGGCCTGGATGAGCTGCTGGAAGCCATCGCGTTGCAGGCAGAAATTTTGGAGCTGAAGTCCAACCCGAACCGCGCCGCTCAAGGTGCTGTGATTGAAGCGCAGCTCGACGTGGGGCGCGGTCCCGTCGCAACGGTTCTGGTGCAGAACGGCACCCTTCATCGTGGCGATATCTTTGTCGTCGGCGAACAGTGGGGTAAAGTTCGTGCGCTGATCAACGACAAGGGCGAGCGGGTCGAAGAGGCTGGCCCATCGGTTCCGGTCGAAGTTCTGGGCCTGAACGGCACGCCAGAGGCCGGCGATGTTCTGAACGTCGTCGAAACCGAAGCGCAGGCCCGTGAGATTGCGGATTACCGCAACCAGCAAAGCAAGGACAAACGCGCCGCTGCCGGTGCCGCAACGACGCTGGAACAGCTGATGGCAAAAGCCAAAGCTGATGAAAGCGTGGCCGAGCTGCCGGTCGTGGTGAAGGCCGACGTGCAAGGTTCGGCAGAAGCCATCGTTCAGGCGTTGGAAAAAATCGGCAACGATGAAGTCCGCGTCCGCGTGCTGCATTACGGCGTCGGGGCCATTACCGAATCCGATATCGGTCTGGCCGAAGCCTCGGGCGCGCCGGTCATCGGCTTCAACGTCCGTGCCAACGCACCGGCGCGCAATGCCGCGAACCAGAAAGGCGTCGAGATCCGCTATTACTCGATCATCTATGATCTGGTTGATGATATCAAAGCTGCGGCTTCGGGCCTGTTGTCGGCAGAGGTTCGCGAGAACTTCATCGGCTATGCGCAGATCCGCGAAGTCTTCAAAGTGACCGGCATCGGCAAGGTTGCTGGCTGTCTGGTCACCGAAGGCGTGGCGCGTCGTTCAGCCGGTGTTCGCCTGCTGCGCGACAACGTGGTGGTCCACGAAGGCACACTGAAAACGCTGAAGCGCTTCAAGGACGAGGTCAAAGAAGTTCAGTCGGGTCAGGAATGCGGTATGGCGTTCGAAAACTACGACGATATCCGCGTCAACGATGTGATCGAAATCTTCGAACGCGAAGAGGTCGAACGCTCGCTGTAAACAAAGCGTCCTTTCAAAACAGAAAACGGGCTGCAGAAATGCAGCCCGTTTTTTATGGATGGTTGTTTCGAGGGGCCTGGCAAGCGGTTGGACAGAAAGTCCAAGATGCCCATCCATCGCGACAGGTGAGAGCGCGTGGTCCGCCGAAACTGCGACCTGTTTCGGGATGCAACAAGCCGCGACATCAGCCTTAATGCGTGCAACCCAAACAAAACCCCAATGGTCTTGTGAGAAAACCTTGTCCGCGCCCGTTCAGCGGATCACCGCAAAATATGATCGTCTACCCTCTATCAGCTCCAGTGAATCACGGTGTAACCGGTTTGCCCTCATAGGTGCGCCCACCCACGCGAACAATCATGTTCCCATTCGGCGCCTGACTTTCAAACACACCCTGAATCAGAATGTAGCTGCCAACAGATACTGTGCGAATCATGTCAAACTCTCCTTCTCCGTAAGCATCAGCCTAGGTCAGCAAATGTTAACAAGAAACAAAGTTTTCGACGGCCACCCTAATTTGTATGAATATTATGTGACGGTAGTTGAGTTTGTGGAATTATAGCCACATCTGCAAGGCCGGGATCAGCGGGATGTCCGCTGGCGGCATGTCATAGCTGCGCAGATCGTTTGATCTGACCCAGGCAAGCTTCTGCCCTTCTTGCGGCTGGACGATTCCCTGCCACTTGCGGCAGGCATAAACCGGCATCAACAGGTGGAAATCATCATAGCTGTGGCTGGCAAAGGTCAGCGGCGCAAGGCAGCTGGTCCA
The DNA here is from genome assembly GCF_014490725.1 of Paracoccus amoyensis. GTDB lineage: Bacteria > Pseudomonadota > Alphaproteobacteria > Rhodobacterales > Rhodobacteraceae > Paracoccus > Paracoccus amoyensis. The sequence goes on along the minus strand of NZ_JACOQL010000004.1, from coordinate 389,747 downwards.
GGTGTCAATGCCCAGCTCCTCATGCAGTTCCCGGATCAGGGCAGCCTCGGGCGTTTCTCCGTGCTCGACCTTGCCGCCGGGAAACTCCCATAGACCGGCCATGGACTTTCCCTCAGGGCGCTGCGCCAAAAGCACGCGCCCGTCGGGATCAATCAGCGCAACGGCAGCAACCAGAACCGTCTTCACGAGCGATAATCCGCATTGATATCAATATAGCCGTGGGTCAGATCGCAGGTCCAAACCGTGCGCGCGCCCTGCCCCAGACCAAGATCGACGCCGATGATCAGATTCTGGTTCTTCATGTAAGCGCTGGCCTTTTCTTCGTCATAACCGGGCGAACGCCAGCCTTTTTCCGCCAGAACCATGTCACCAAAACTGATCTTCAGCAGGTCGCGATCAGCCTCGGCCCCGGATTTACCGACCGCCGCAACGATACGGCCCCAATTGGCATCCTCGCCGGCAATCGCGGTCTTGACCAGCGGCGAATTTGCAACTGCCATTGCAACCCGATGCGCATCATCTTCGGACGCGGCACCAGTTACCTGAATTTCCACGAATTTAGACGCCCCTTCGCCGTCACGAACGACAAGTTGGGCCAATTCTCGCATCACGCCATGCAAAGCCGCGACGAAAGCCTGACCTTCGGTCGAGGATAAATCGGTGATTTCAGCCGCATCGCTGCGCCCGGTCGCCGCGACAATCAGCGCGTCCGAGGTTGACGTATCGCTATCAACCGTGATCGCGTTGAAGGTCGAAGCCAGCCCCCCCACCAATGCGCCCTGCAGCAGCGGCGCTGAAATCCTGGCGTCGGTGAAGATATAGACCAACATCGTTGCCATATCCGGCGCGATCATGCCGGACCCCTTGGCGATCCCGGCGATGCGGATCTGTCCACCATCGCCCTTTACCGTGGCCGAGGCACCCTTGGGAAATGTATCCGTTGTCATGATGGCACGGGCTGCAGCCGCCACACCCGCTTCGTCCAGACCGGCTTTCAGATCGCCAACGATCGCGATAATTCGATCATGCGGCAGCGGCTCTCCGATCACACCGGTCGAGGATGAGAACACCCGGTTCTGCGGCAGGCCAAGCGCATCCGCGACAGCCCCCGTCACCGCCGCGACCGATTCCAGGCCGCGCGCACCAGTAAAGGCGTTTGCATTGCCCGAATTGACGATAATCGCAGCGCCCGCGTTGGTATCGGCGTTCTGCGCCAGTTTGGCCTGATTATCCAGAACACAGGCTGCGCGGGTCGAGGATTTGGTGAAGGCCCCTGCGATCGAAGAGCCTTCGGCAATGCGAATCAGCGTCACATCCGTGCGACCCTGATATTTGACGCCCGCAGCACCGCTGGAAAACTCGACGCCAGCGATAACAGGCAATTCCGGAAAGCTGGCCGGTGCCAGCGGTGACACGGGAAGCCCAGCCTTGCCCATTATTCGGCCTCCAGCAGCGCGTCGTTGTTCATGGCTTCTGCCGGGATACCTTCGGTCTTTTCGACCTTCGCATCACCGACCAGCCGTTCAACCTCGGCCTCGAGCTTTTCGCGACGGACCATCTGCTCGACCTCGGTGCGGACTTCCTCCAGCTTCGGAACTTCGCGCATACGCGTGTCGTTCAACTGAATGACATGCCAGCCAAAATCGCTTTGCACCGGGTCGGAAATCTGTCCCTTTTCAAGGGCCTGAACCGCCTTGGCAAAGGGTTCGACCATCATTTCGGCCGAAAACCAGCCCAGATCGCCTTTATTTTGGCTGGAATTATCGGTCGATTTTTCGGCTGCCACCTCGCCAAAATCAGCCCCTTCATCCAGGCGTTGCTTGACCTCTTTCGCCTCGTCTTCGGTCGCGACAAGGATATGGGCGGCAGAATATTCTTCGACCGGCGCGGCATCGGCGAACAGTCGGTCATAGGCGGCCTGAATTTCTGCATCGGTGGGTGCGGCTTCTGCCAGCTTCGTCACGGCAGCAGTCGCCAGCGTATTGCGGCGCTGCAACTCCAGTTGCGCGCGAACGCCCGCGTTTTCGGCACCCTCGCCCGCCATCACGGCCTGACGCACCAGCTGGTCCAACAACATATCCCACAGATCCTGTGCGGGCAGCGCCGCCACAGAAGGATCCTGCATGGACTGCTTCATCACGATCATCTGACCCAATGTAATGTCCTGGCCGTTCACGGTCGCGACAACAGTCTCGGCCGTCTGATCCTGCGCCAACACCTGAACCGGGGTCATCAACGGCACGGCGAACAGAACAGCGGCAAGTAGCGATGGTTTGAACATGAAAATCCCTATATTATGATGCCCAGACCGCTTGAATGGCTGGGCCAGCGTTGACAGTCAGGCAAGCGGCGCATACATCCCAGCCAACTCCGAGGAAGGCGCCACCGCCGCTTTTCGTTCAGGCCCCTGATACGGCAACGCGGTCGGTACGGGCAAGTAGTGCCGCCCGAGACTGCCTTTCCCAACAACGTGATTGCGAAGGTAATATGCTCGGCATTGGAAATCTGGCGAAGAAAGTCTTTGGCACACCGAATGATCGGAAAGTCAAAGGAACGCGAGCGCTGGTCGCACGCATCAACGCGCTTGAAGAACAGTTCAAACCGCTGACCGATGATCAGCTGATTGAAAAGACGCGCGAATTTCAGGACCGCATCGCCAAGGGCGAAGACCTTTACGATCTGCTGCCCGAGGCATTTGCCAATTGCCGCGAAGGTGCGCGTCGTGCGCTTGGCCTGCGCGCGTTCGATGTCCAGCTGATGGGCGGGATTTTCCTGCATCAGGGTAACATTGCCGAGATGAAGACGGGCGAGGGCAAGACCCTTGTCGCAACCTTCCCTGCCTATCTGAATGCGCTTGGTGGCAAGGGCGTGCATGTCGTGACCGTCAACGACTATCTGGCCAAACGCGACGCCGAATGGATGAGCAAGGTTTTCGCCCAACTGGGCCTGACCACCGGCGTCGTCTATCCGTTCCAGCCCGAACCCGAGAAGCGTCAGGCCTATGCCGCGGACGTGACCTATGCCACGAATAACGAACTGGGCTTCGACTATCTGCGCGACAATATGAAGGGCAGCGTGGCCGAAATGGTCCAGCGTGGCCATAACTTCGCCATCGTGGACGAGGTCGACTCGATCCTGATCGACGAAGCACGGACGCCGCTGATCATCTCTGGCCCATCGCAGGATCGCAGCGAACTTTACGTGACGCTGAATGCATACATCCCGCTTCTGACCGAAGAACATTACAAGCTGGATGAAAAGACCCGGAACGCCACCTTCACCGAGGAAGGGAACGAGTATCTGGAACAGCGCCTGCAGGCCGAAGGCATCCTGCCGCAGGATCAGACGCTGTATGACCCGGAATCGACCACCATCGTCCACCACGCCAACCAAGCCCTTCGGGCGCACAAGCTGTATACCCGCGATCAGCATTACATGGTCCGCGACGGCGAGGTGATGCTGATCGACGAATTCACCGGCCGCATGATGAAGGGCCGCCGCCTGTCCGACGGCCTGCATCAGGCCATCGAAGCCAAGGAAGGCGTCACGATCCAGCCGGAAAACGTCACCCTTGCCTCGGTCACCTTCCAGAATTACTTCCGTCTGTATAACAAGCTGGCCGGCATGACCGGGACCGCCGCCACCGAGGCGGACGAATTCGCGGAAATCTACAAGCTGGGCGTGGTCGAGGTTCCGACGAATCGTGGCATCCAGCGTCTGGATGAACATGACCGCGTCTATCGCACGGGGGGCGAAAAATACGAAGCCGTGGTCGAAGCGATCAAGGAAGCCCATGCCAAGGGCCAGCCAACCCTTGTCGGCACCACCAGCATCGAGAAATCCGAAATGTTGTCCGAGGTCCTGAAGCAGGCCGGCATCCCCCATAACGTTCTGAACGCCCGCCAGCACGAGGCCGAAGCCCAGATCGTCGCCGATGCCGGCAAGCTGGGCGCGGTGACCATCGCCACCAACATGGCGGGCCGGGGAACTGACATTCAGTTGGGCGGCAATGTCGAAATGAAAGTGATGGAGGCGCTGAAGGCCGATCCCGAAGCCCATCCCGATGAATTGCGCGCCACGATCGAGGCGGAACACGCCGCGGCCAAGCAGCAGGTTCTGGATGCTGGCGGCCTGTTCGTTCTGGGCACCGAACGCCACGAAAGCCGCCGGATCGACAACCAGCTGCGCGGTCGTTCCGGCCGTCAGGGCGATCCCGGCCGTTCGCTGTTCTTCCTGTCGCTGGACGACGACCTGATGCGCATCTTTGGATCCGAGCGTCTGGACAAGGTTCTGTCCTCTCTGGGAATGAAAGAGGGCGAGGCGATCATCCACCCTTGGGTCAACAAATCGCTGGAACGCGCGCAGGCCAAGGTCGAAGGCCGCAACTTCGATATCCGCAAGCAATTGCTGAAATTCGACGATGTGATGAACGATCAGCGCAAGGCGATCTTTGGCCAGCGCCGCGAAATCATGGACAGCGATGAGGTCGGTGAAATTGCGGGCGATATGCGCCATCAGGTCATCGACGATCTGGTCGATGATTTCATGCCGGAAAAATCCTATCCCGAACAATGGGATCTGCCCGGCTTGAAAGAGGCGGTTCGCGAAAAGCTGAACATGAACCTGCCTGTCGAGGAATGGGCCGCCGAGGAAGGCGTCGATCAGGAAGCAATTCGCGAACGCATTCAGGACGCGACCGACACCTATATGGCCGACAAGGCGCAGGCGTTCGGCGAAGAAAACATGCGCATGATCGAAAAGCAGGTTCTGTTGCAGATGATCGACCAGAAATGGCGCGACCACCTCCTGACGCTGGAACATCTGCGCTCGGTCGTGGGCTTTCGCGGCTATGCACAGCGCGACCCGCTGTCAGAATATAAAACCGAAGGCTTCCAGCTGTTCGAAACGCTTCTGGATGGCCTACGCTTCGACGTGACGCAGCGGCTGGCCCAAATCCGCCCGCTGACCGATGCCGAACGCGAAGAAATGCTACGCCAGATGGAACAGCAGCAGAAAGAATCGCAAGAGCATCTGACGCTGGAGCATGGCAACGACACCCAGTCGGGTGATGCCGCTGACAAACCCACACCGCTGGTTCGCGGGTTTGACGAAAACGACCCGTCGACATGGGGCAACCCGTCACGCAATGACCTTTGCCCCTGCGGTTCGGGCAAGAAATTCAAACATTGCCACGGTTCAATCTGATCGTGCAGATCATAACCCAAAAGGCCGCCCGATCAGGCGGCCTTTTTCTTTAAGCTGACCACGCCGAGATCAATCCAGTCTTGCCGGCAGCGACCACCCTTTCAGCAAGGCATCCGCCGACATCGGCTTCTTGCCTGCCCGTTGTGCCTCGGCAATCTCGACCGCACCGTCGCCGCAGGCGATTACAAAGCCCGACAACACCTCGCCCGGCGCGCCCTTCCCCGTTACGATACGGCTGCGCAACAGCTTGACCCGCTCGCCCGCAATCTCGCACCACGCGCCGGGAAAGGGCGACAGCCCCCGGATTACCCGATCCACCTCGACAGCCGGGCGGGCCCAGTCGATCCGTGCCTCTGCCTTGTCGATTTTTTCTGCATAAGTGACGCCCTCATCGGGCTGTGCGACGCCCTCCATGGGCAGCCGCGCCAGAACATCGCCGATCAGCGAGGCTCCCATCACCGACAATCGGTCATGCAGATCGGCCGTCGTTTCCTCGGTGCCGATATCGGTCCGGCGTTCGGCCAGAACCGGCCCCGTATCCAGTCCGGCCTCCATCTGCATGATCGCGACACCCGTCTGGCGATCCCCGGCCATGATCGCGCGATGTATCGGCGCGGCCCCCCGCCAGCGCGGCAACAAAGAGGCGTGGATATTCAAGCAGCCCAACCGGGGCATATCCAGCACGGCCTGCGGCAAGATCAACCCATAGGCGACGACAACAGCCACATCCGCCTGCAATGCTGCGAAATCCGCCTGCGCCTTCGCGTCACGCAGCCTGACCGGCGTGCGCACCTCGATGCCCAGATCCTCAGCCGCCTGATGCACGGCTGACGGGCGCGGCTTTTGCCCCCGCCCCGCCTGACGAGGGGGCTGCGAATATACGGCAACAACATCATGCGCCGCTGCGATCGCCCGTAAGGCAGGCACCGAAAATTCGGGCGTTCCCATGAAAACGACGCGCATCGTAGACCCTTTCTTCTTTGTAATAATACCCCGCAGGGGGTCCGGGGGACGCGAAGTCCCCCGCGCTATCCACGCCGTGCGACCTTGGCCGATTTCTGAACCAACATCTTGCGCCGCAAGGGTGACAGATGATCGACATACATTCGACCGTTCAGATGGTCGATCTGATGTTGCACGCTGGTCGCCCACAGACCTACAAAATCGCGGTCCTCGATCTCACCCGCCTCATTCAGAAACCGAACGGTGACCGCACGCGGACGGCTGATCTGGGCGAAGACGCCGGGCAGATTTGGGCTGGCCTCGTCATGGCTGCGCGATTGCACGCTTTCATGCAGGATTTCCGGGTTCGCCATCCGCACCGCCTGCCCACGCTTCTCGGATGCGTCCACAACCGCCAGCCGCAACATGATCCCGATTTGCGGCGCAGCCAGCCCGACACCGGGCATCGCGTCCATCGTATCGACCATGTCATCCCAAATCATGCGGACCGTTTCATTCACCTCGGTCACAGGCCCGGCCGGGATATGCAGGCGTCGGTCGGTATAAGGAAGAAAAGGGCGAACGGTCATCTATTATGATCTATTCGACATCAACGATCAGCCGACCGTTCAGGTGATCAATCTCGTGCTGGGCAATGCGTGCGGATAGCCCTGTCAGCGTTTGACTGTGAAACAGGCCGCGCAGATCATACCATGCAATCTGGATGCTTTCGGGGCGCGTCACCTCGACCGGGCGGTCAGGAATGGACAGGCATTGCTCCTGCATCGACACCTGCACATCAGAGAAAGACAGGATTTCAGGGTCCGTCATCACCACCGGCTCTGAGACGCCACCCTTCCAGGTCGCGTCCATCACGAACACCCGCCGCATCACCCCGATCTGAGGCGCGGCAAGGCCGCGTCCACCTGCATGATACATGGTTGCAAGCAAAGCCGCAGCAAGCCGCGTCAGCTCTAATCCAGACAAGTAACCCGACGGGGCGCAGTTTTCGCGCAACATGGGGTCAGGATAAATCAGGATATCCCGCACAGTTCCACCGGCAAGCGCCACTGGCAGGTTGGGGGCGATGAAGCCGATTTTGGCACCGCTATCAGGCACGTGCTTTCTCACGCTTCAACTTGACCATCTTGCGTGTGATCATCTGACGTTTGACCATGGACAGGTGGTCGATGAACAGGACGCCATTCAGGTGGTCCAGCTCGTGCTGGGCACAGGTCGCCCAAAGTCCGTCAAAATCTTCTTCATGCGTTTTGCCATCCAGCCCCAGCCAGCGCATGCCCACCTGTTTCGGGCGCGTCACTTCAGCATATTGATCGGGGATGGACAGGCAACCTTCTTCATAGGTGTTCTGTTCGTCCGAGGTCCAGGTGACTTCGGGATTGAGCAATACCAAAGGACGCGGTTCGGCTTCGGGGTCGCGGGTTGCGTCCATCACGAACAGGCGCCACGCGACCCCGATCTGCGGCGCGGCAAGGCCAATACCGGGCGCATCATACATCGTGGCAAGCATATCTGCTGCCATTGCCTCGATCTCTGGCGTGACCCGCGCAACCGGCTCGGCCATCTTCTTGAGGCGGGGATCGGGATGGATCAGAATGGGACGCAAGTTTCTCATGTAAGCCATGTAGGCCATGGCTTCACCATAAGCAACAACCCGCGTATGCAGGGAAAAACGGATTTCAGATCAGGGGACGGAGGATCATGGCAAAACCGGATTTCGATGAGGTAATCGACCGCGTTGGCACCCGTTGTTCGAAATGGGACGACATGCAGGCAGGCTACGGCGTTGCACCCAAGGAGGACGGTCTGGCCATGTGGGTTGCGGATATGGATTTCCGCCCGCCAACCGCCGTGCAAAAGGCGGTCGAGGCCGCTGCGGCACATGGTGTTTATGGCTATCCGGGGACGAATGAACCCTATCTGAACGCAATCAAATGGTGGATGGCCAACCGTCACGGCTGGGAAATCGACACAAGCTGGGTTCTGACCTGCGCCGGTCTGGTCAATGGGGTCGGCATGGCGGTGGACGCCTTTACCCAACCGGGCGAAGGCGTGATCGTCATGAGCCCGGTTTATCACGCCTTTGGCCGCGTCGTTCGTGCAGCCGGACGCGACCTGATCGAACTCCCGCTGAACGTCGTAGACGGCATTTACCGTATGGACTGGTCCGCTTGGGAATCCATGCTGACGGGCAAGGAAAAGCTGATGATCCTGTGTTCGCCGCATAACCCCGGCGGGCGCGTCTGGTCGGATGCGGAACTGCGCGAGGTGGCCGACATCTGTCAGCGCCACAACCTGATCCTTGTGTCCGATGACATCCATTGCGATCTGGTCATGCCGGGGCACAAGCATCGCATCATCGCCAATGTCGTTCCAGAAATTACCAGCCGTCTGGTGATGCTGACCGCCGCCACCAAGACGTTCAATATCGCAGGTGCGCATATCGGAAATGCCATCATCCCTGATCAAACGCTGCGCAATCAGTTCAAGGGGGCGCTGATGGCACGCGGCGTTTCGGTGGGCATGCTGGGCATGGACATGGTCGCGGCCGCCTACTCGCCCGAAGGGGCCGATTGGGTCGATGCGCTTGTCGAATACCTGAACGAAAATCGCCGGATCTTCGATGAAGGCATCAACGCCATCCCCGGCGTCAAATCCATGCCGCTGCAGGCCACCTATCTGGCATGGGTCGATTTTTCCGGCACTGGCATGTCGCCAGCCGAATTCACCGCGCGGGTCGAAAAAACGGCACGCATTGCTGCCAACCACGGCGCGACATTTGGCAAGGGCGGCGACACCTATCTGCGCTTCAACCTCGCCACGCCCCGTAGTCGCGTGAACGAGGCAGTGCGTCGTCTGCAAGACGCCTTTGCCGATCTACAGTAAAGCACCTGTGCGGGCGACAAGGCCCGCACCCTCTGCCTCAGATCGTTTTCAGATCTATCCGCCCGGCCTGATAGGCTTTCAGGCAATCGGTCGCGTCCTTCCGCGTATCTTCGGCCAGAAGCTGGGTTTCCGTCATGCCCGGTCCTTCAAAACGCGGATCGTCGCATTCATTGTCATTGGCCCATTCGCTTTCGTCCGTGCCGAACTCGATCCCGTCGACGATGACCGTTTCGGTCGCAGCCTCGCGCAGAGTCAGTTGACCGGCCTTGAAGCCCTTGGCGCAATCGGTTCGATCGTGGCCTATATCTTCGTCCAAAAGCACTGTGCCGGTCATTCCTGGCCCAACGAAGCGCTTGTCATCGCATTCACCATCATTGGCCCACTGCCCCTCATCATCTCCGAAATCAATATTCTGGGCGAATGCCGGGACGGACAGACCTTGACCCGTCACAAGCAGGAAAGAAAAAATGACGGCCTTCACATCGGTCTCCTGAGATTGGGTCGTTAGGTTCGCTTCATGATAAAGCCATTCCGCGCGGATGACAGCACAGACTGCGACCTTGCGTTGCAATCTGCCGCCAAGACCCTCATATAGTCACAAACCAAACGCCCCGGAGCAGTAGCGCATGGTCTATCTGGATTTCGAAAAACCACTTGCCGATATCGAAGGCAAGGCCGAAGAACTTCGTGCCATGGCCAAGAAGGACGAAGGCAGCGTCGACGTCGAGAAAGAGGCCGCGGCGCTGGACAAGAAATCCGGCGAATTGCTGAAGGATCTTTACAAGACCCTAACCCCGTGGCGGAAGACGCAGGTGGCCCGTCACCCGGATCGCCCGCATTGCAGCGACTATATCAACGCGCTGTTCACCGAATATACGCCGCTTGCTGGCGACCGCGCCTTTGGCGACGACCATGCCGTCATGGGCGGTCTGGCGCGTTTCAACGATGCGTCCTGCATCGTCATCGGACATGAAAAGGGCAACGATACCAAATCCCGCATCAGCCACAATTTCGGCATGGCCCGCCCCGAAGGCTATCGCAAAGCCATCCGCCTGATGGATATCGCGAACCGTTTTGGCCTGCCGGTGATTACGCTGGTTGATACGCCCGGTGCCTATCCCGGCAAAGGTGCCGAAGAACGCGGCCAGTCCGAGGCGATCGCCCGCTGCACCGAAAAATGCCTGCAAATCGGTGTGCCACTGGTCAGCGTCATCATTGGTGAAGGCGGATCAGGTGGTGCAGTTGCCTTTGCTACGGCGAACCGGATCGCCATGCTGGAACATTCGATTTATTCGGTGATTTCACCAGAAGGCTGTGCCTCGATCCTGTGGAAGGATGCGGAGCGGATGCGAGAAGCGGCCGAAGCATTGCGCCTGACAGCGCAGGATCTGAAAAAACTGAATGTCATCGATGGCATCATCCCCGAACCGATGGGTGGCGCGCAGCGCGACCCACAAGCGGCAATTCAGGCGGTTGGCAAGGAAATCGCCGCCATGCTGGGCGAATTGCAAGGCAAGAAACGGGCCGATTTGATCAAGGATCGTCGCGAAAAATTCCTGAACATGGGTTCCAAATCGCTGGCATGATACCTCAGAACGGATTGTAGTATTTTGGCAACGGCCATTCCGCTTGTCCGGGATGGCCGTTTTTATATGTTGCCCGACAATCATAGTCGCGCCATCCAATAGTCCTGCCCAATTTTACAACCACAGGAGGGGCAAGCATGACCGATTACGCAAATGCCGCCACCCTTCGCGCGTTTTGGGCGATGTCAGGCCTGCGACAGGTCTGATCCAGACACCCGGCAAGGGTTCTTTCTGAAAAGACAGCCTGACTGAAACGCATTCGCGTGCCCGGTCCGCATGTCTTTTTCCAAGCTCACCAAACAAGACACGCCTTCAGGCGTGATCCGTCATGGAGATTGCAATGATTGCGAAAACATCTGCGCAAGCAATTCCGCTGCGCCCAAAAATGGAAAACCTGCTGGCCCGTCATGGAACAATGCCGGTTATATGGGCACTGGCCCGCGCGCTGTTGAAGCCGCCGCGTAGAAGGGCAAGACCGCCTGATGTGGCCGAACTGAATGCGCATTTGCGGCGCGACATTGGTCTGCCCGCGAAAATGCATCAGCCGCATTACTGGGATCATATGAGGTGACCCCAGACAGAACGGCGCCGGTCAGCCGGCCCGTTCTGCAAAAACGCAAGCTTAATGGCGTTCCTTATTTTTGTCTTACACCTCAGCGGTCCCGATCTGAAGTCGCCCAGCGAGGACGCAAGATTGGACTTGGCCGATTTGGAAGGGATCGCCGACGATTTCAAATGGACTGGTCATGACGCAGCCCGGATTGATGTCTGGGCACGGGTCAGCGTCTATCGCGATGGCAAACTGGTTTCCGTAGATCGCGGCGCGCATTCATCCGTCACCGCCTATTTCAACGAAACCAACGAAGCGAAATCAGCTTATAATGAGGGCGAGCCGCGCGACGACTGGGCAACCTATCTGGCCCCGTGGAGCGCGGTTCTGGCCCATACCGGCCATTACAGCCCCGAAGATGCCGAGAAAACCTTGCGCGATATTCTGCCGGATGTTCTTCGCTTTGACCGCAGCCAACCCGCTGCCTATCCGAATGGCCGGACGTTGTCCGACGATGTCGAGGATATCCGCCTGCAAATGGTGTCAAACCACGAAATCACCGGCGACGGGATCGGACCTCATACCGATTTGCTGACCGAGTTTCCTTATCTGGGACACCCGCACAAAAAATAGTGCAATCCAGTTGGCTGACGGAAACGGTCGCCTCTGATCCGCTTTCGTCAGCCCGAAAATCACGATGTCAGGGACTATCCGACGGCCAGTTTGGCCCATCCTCGGTGTCAGGGATTGCCGTGGTCGGGTTTCCTGCTTGATTTGGCCGGTGGCCGAGGGGGGAATAATGGGTGCTTTTCTGTTATTGGGATTTCTGATCGGCATGCAGCACGCGCTGGAGGTGGATCATCTGGCAGCGGTCGGCGCGATGGTCACCAAACAGCCCGGATCACATCGGCGCATGGCGCTTCAGGGGGCAGCCTGGGGTATCGGGCATACGTTGACACTGTTTGCCCTTTCGGCCGCAGTGATCCTGCTGGGCTTTACCTTGTCCGAGCGGCTGTCATCCACGTTGGAATTCGCGGTCGGGATCATGCTGATCTTTCTGGGGCTGGATGTGCTGCGCCGGTTACGCCAGAAGCGGATGCATATTCATGTACATGAACACCATGACCTCGGGCGGCACATCCATGCCCATAGCCATCACGACGCAACGATACCGCATATCGACGACGCCCACCGGCATGCCCATGCCCAAGGCCTGCCGAAACGCGCCCTGCTGGTTGGCCTGATGCACGGCGCTGCGGGTTCCGCCGGGTTGCTGGTTCTGGCGGTCAGCGCGACACAAGACCCCATCGAGGCCATGACCTATGTTCTTGTTTTCGGGATAGGGTCAATTCTGGGCATGGCCGCCTTGACCTTTGCGATGAGCTTTCCCTTGCGTCTGGCCGAGCATACGACGTGGATCTGGACGACGGTTTCCATCGCAGCGGGGATCTTGGCGATTGGCGTCGGCCTGTCGATCATGGTTGAAGCCTATCCGACGGTCTTTGCAATCACCTGACGCCGCCGTCGCATAAGCTTACCAAAGCGTCTTTGCCGCGCGAACGGGCCATTCGGCGTCGTAACTTTCGCCGCCAACTTCGCCATCGGTCAGATTGGCCAGAATTTGCCCCGGCGTCGGCAGTCCATCGCTGTCATCCTGACCCGCCCAAAGTCCAGCGCGCATGATCGCACGTGCGCATTGGAAATAGACTTCGTTGATCTGCACCACGATGACACTGCGCGGCAACTTTCCTTGATACGTAAAAGTCGCGCGCAATTCGTTGTCATCTGTCAATCGGGCGTCACCGTTGATCCGCACCGCGTTGCGCGATCCGCGCACCAGAAACAGCAGGCTGCAGCGCCCGTCGCGCACAATATTGCGAAGAGAATCAATCCGGTCATTCCCGTGCCAGTCTGGCAAAGCAATGTGGCGGCTGTCCAACGCGGCAACCACGGGGCCGTCATCACCACGGGGACTGCCATCCGTTCCCTCGGGTCCGACCGTCGTCAGCACGCAAAAGCGGGAGGCCGCGATAAAGCGCGCATAATCCGGCGTCAGGTGATCCGTGACCTTGCGAAGCGCACTGGCCGCGGGGGCACCGTAAAGGTCAGCCAGATCGTTTTCAGACAGCCATTTCATTCCTGAACCCTGCCTCGGCCATCAGCCTGTCTGAATTCGTTTCGATCTCATCCTCAAGACGCGACAGGAACTGATCGTTCGGAATATCGGACGGCATTGCTGGCAGAAATTCAATAACCGCGCGACCCGGCCGGATCCCCCAGCCTTTGCGCGGCCAGAACAAACCGGTGTTGACGGCTACCGGGATAATGGGCAGCCCGGTCGCATTGCGGATGGTCTGCACCCCGTGCTTATAAGACTTACGTTCTCCGGGTTTGGTCCGGGTGCCTTCGGGATAGATGATCAACTGCCCCAGACCATCATCAGCGACGCGCCGATTGATTTGCGATGCGATGGATTTCATCGCATCGCGCCCGCGCGTCCGGTCAATCGGGATGCAGCCCACCTTATAGGCATACCACCCCATGATCGGGACGCGCATCACTTCGCGCTTCATGATAAAGGCACGGCGCGGGACCGCATGGGCGATGGTCAGGATATCCAGAAAGCACTGATGCTTTGCCGCAATGATGCAATCGTCCGTCGGGGGCGTTCCGCGCACCTCGCAGGTCACACCCATGTGCAGACGTGCCGCCCACAGCATGTAGCCAATCCAGCTGGACGCGACGTCATTCGCGCCCCTCCGCCCCTTGGCGATCACCAGAACGATCCCGAACAGGCCAATGATGATCGTCGCTATCGCAACGTGAAAATAATAAAGTCCGTTCTGGATATATTGCCATGGGCCCAACGGCCCTGGCACGGGCGAGGATGCCCGCCCGCTCATCTGACGGCCCCCAGCATTTTCAACGCAGCCCAACGGGTTGCGAAAAAGCCCACAGCGGCCGCGACCACCGGGATCAACAGCGGCAGTAGCCAGCCCCAGCCTTGAAAGCCCAGACCGGTCAGAAACCCGCCGGCGGCATCCATATTCGGCAAAAGCGCGATGGCGATCATCCCGGCCAGCGTGCCGCCCGTTGCGCCAATCGCCGCGCGTTGTGTAAAGCGGCGCACAAAGGCCGTCGCAATGGTAATGTCACGCGCCCCAATCAGCCGCAGAACCCGGATCACCTGACCATTGGCCGATAGCGCAGCCTTGGCCGCAAGCGTGATCATCGACGCGGATGCAGCGGTAATCAGGACCAACGAAATCAGGCCCAGCGTTTTCAGCCATCGCGCCGCCGAAACCAGCGGGCGACGCCATTGCGTGTGGTCGTCCAGCACCGCGCCGGGCACCTCGGCCTCTAACCGAAGGCGCAGCCCTTCGCTGTCAAAGTCGGAACCGGTGATCGGAACATCGATCAGTGTCGGCACGGGCAGCGCATCCACGGGCATATCGGGGCCAAACCAAGGTGTCAGCAGGTCTGCGACCTGATCGTCCGACAGCTGCCGCGCCTCGCCAATGCCGGGCGTTGTGCTCAGCACAGCCATTGCCGCCTGCACCCGCGCATCCTGATCCGCATCTGACGCACTAACCCGTACCGTAACCGAGCTTGCCAGTTCATGTGACCAGCGTTCTGCCAGTCGCCCCGTCGCCAGCGCCAGTGCAAGGGCAAAGACTGCCAGAAAAGCCATCGCCCCGGCCGAAAAAACCGTCAATTGCGCTGTGAACCCGGTGGGGGGAACGATGCGATTTCCCACGGCGCTGTCGCTGCGGATCAGCCCTTGCCAGAATGCTTTCAGGTTCAGCCCACGAAAATCCACTTTCCTCACAGATCCGACCCCGCCAGTTGCAAGGCACCATTCGCAATCCGCAACACCCGCGCCGATACCTGCGCCTTGGTCGCGCGGATCAGGTTCAGGTCATGCGTTGCGACCAGAACGGTCTTGCCCGATTTATTCAGTTCGATCAGCAGCTGCATTAGCCGCATCGACATCTCCCAGTCCAGATTGCCCGTCGGTTCATCCGCCAGAACCAGATCAGGGGACAGGATCACGGCACGCGCCAGCGCCGCACGCTGGCGTTCGCCGCCAGATAACGAAGGCGGCATGGCGCGGGCATGTTGGGTCAGTTGCACCCATCCCAGCAGATCGCGCAGTGCGGCCATGTCGACATCCTGCCCCGATACCGTCAGCGGCAGAGCAATGTTTTCCGCGACCGGCAAGTGATCAAGAAATTGTGTATCCTGATGAACAACCCCGACACGTCGGCGCAAATCCGCAATGCCGTCGCGCGACAACCCGCGCACGTCCTGGCCAAATGCCGTCATCTCACCCGAGCTTGGCAACAGGTCTGCATAGCACAGCCGTAGCAGCGTGGTCTTGCCCGATCCCGAAGGACCAGTCAGGAAATGCAGCATTCCCGGCTGCAAACTCAGTGTCATGTCAGACAACAGCTCGGCACTGCCCTGATAGCCGAAACCCACACCCCGCATCTCGATCAAGCCGCACCCCCTTGGTTCGGGTTTATCTTCCGGCCGCTTGGAAGCCGGTCCTTGGCTTGATAGAACAGCAGGAAAGCGAATGCGAGAGTCGGTATGGCGGAAATCAGGCTGATCTGCCCGGATTGCGGGACAGAATATCAAATCCCCGAGATAGCCGTCCCCGATGGTGGTCGCGATGTGGAATGCAGCGAATGTGGTCGCGTCTGGCACGCAGCCCCCCCCGCAGCAGCAGTGCGCCCGATGGAAATGGGGGTTTATTCCTATAACTTCGCAGAGTTCAAAGGGCTTTCAACGCCTGATGCAACCCCGCCGACCGACGCAGAAACCGCATCTACGCCGGTTCCTGAACACGAAGCGCAATCCGAAACGGTGACGACCTCTCAGCCGATACCGGCCGCCGCGGCCTCATCCGTGCCGTTGAAGCGCCGGCTGCCGGAAAATGTCCTCAACATCCTGCTGGAAGAGGTCGAGCACGAACGGCAGGCCCGTCTGGCCGAAAGCAACCGAGAGGCCGAGCAAGAGCCAGATCCGGTCACCGCGCAGGCAGTCTATGCTTTGGAAGAACCCGACTGGCCCGCAACAACCGTCATCGGCAAGCGGCGTCAGACACCCGAAGTGCCGGTCGCCAAGGTCGCCCCCCCCGTTGGCGCACCTGAATCGGCACAGAAGGCCGTTCAAACCAGCGCGCATGAAGCCGAAGCTAAAGCCGAGTCCGTGGTGACGGCGGCCAAACCCATGAATACCCTGCCGGTGCTTGCAGCCTCACAGCCGAAAAACGACTATTGGCAGGGCATAGGCACCGCTGCCGCCATCGCGGCCATCCTGCTGGCAATCTATGTCATCGCGCCTTCGGGGGCACCTGATGGGATGCTTGGCGATATTCGCCATGGGTTGGATCAAGCCCGCCTGTGGCTGCAAAACGCCGCCAATGGTCCGCAAAGTTAGCGCTTAAAAGCGGTCCAACAGCCGGTCCAGATAACCACGCTCTTCCTCGGAACGGTCGCGTTGTCCGCTGCGACGACGAATTTCGTCCAGCAAATCACGGGCACGACGCGCAGGATCAATCTCTCCTTCGCCGATTCTGTCACCGCCCACGATGACGTCACCATTGCCACCGCGCTCTCGGCCCAGCGGATCAAAGGTCGGTTCACCGTTGCGTTGCCCTTGCTGACTCCCATTCCGTTGCCCGCCCAAGGCGCGCTGGCCATCCTGACTTTCCGTCGCCTGTTCGCCATCCTCACCGGCTTCGCCCTGACGCTGATCCATCATGGAGCCAAGCGCCCGCATCCCTTCACGCATCGACTGAATCGCATCGGCCTGTCGCTGCATCGCGCCCGACATATCTCCGTCGCGCAAGGCTTGTTCGGCGTGTTCCATCGCACGCCCGGCTTCATCCAATTGACGTCCGGCACTGTCGCCGTCTTCGGACCCCTGCCCCGGCAATAACCCGCGCTGCTGGCCCAATTCCTCGCGCAGTTGCCGCTGGCGATCCGCCAAATCACCCGAATTTTCGGACGGCTGCCCGATCTGGCCCTGACTGAACTGTTCCTGCATGTCGCGGAAGGCTTCATCGGACAGGCGCTGTTGCTCTCTCAGGCTGTCGGACAGACGGTTCATCGCGCCGCCCTGCTGACCTTCACCAAAGCCCTCACCCTGTCCTTGACCCTGCCCTTGACGGATTTGCAGATTTTCCATCATCCGGTTGAACTGCTCCAGTAAAACCTGCGCCTCGGCCATGCGGCCCTCGTTCATCAGGCGCTGGATCTCATCCATCATCTGCTGGATCTGATCGCCGGTGATGGTCTGGCTTGGCTGATCGCGGGTGAAACGCTCGCCGGGATCACGCTTACCTTGCTCGGCCAACATGCGGGTATAGGCGTCCGTCGCCTCTTTCAACTCATCCATCAGGCGCTGGATTTCATCCTGACTGGCCCCGTTGCGGATCGCCTCGGACAGCTTTTGCTGCGCCTGCTGCATCCGCGCCAGCGCGTCCGACAAACCGCCGTCCTCCAACTGGATCGCGGCCTGCCACAAAGCTTCCGCCAGATCGTCGCGCTGCTTTTCGGTCAGTTCATTGTTATCAAGGATCTGAACCGCTCCTTGCAATTCGCGATACAGGCGCTGGTCGACAAACCCTTCGGGCTGCCACGTGACTGCCCGCAAAATCGCGGAGCTGCGGCCCGCATTTTCGCGCGACCACAACAGATCGCGCCGCATTTCAATCAGCGATGCCGCCAGTGGCTGGAAAAAGCGCCGCCCCGGCAAGATCGTCTGCATGGGGTCAGAGCTTGCCATCTGCTCGATCCCGTCCGCCGCCTGCAATGACAGCTTGACCGGCAGGTTCGCCCAAGGGTGCCGGGACAGATCCTGGACCAACTGCCCTTTGATCTGCTTGCGGTCACCATTCCGTGGCATCGGCAACAACAACTCCACCGCCTCACGCGGCTCGGGCTCGACCGCCAGCCCAAAGCGTCGGTCAATTCCGGTCAGGTCCAGATCAATCACAGCCTTGGCGGTCACAACACCATGATCGTCCTCGGCCTGATAATCCTGCACCATCCGCCCATCAGCACGCCTGACGGGCTGACTGCCGGCACGGATTGCGGGCGGCAGATCGGGCAGAACATTCACGTCAAAGCGGCGATCGCCGATCTCTATTCGGCCCGATTTTTCCGCGCGCATACCGGGCGCCAGAGGATCATCGCCAAGGGCCGCACCGATATCCTGCGTGACCTCTGTGCCGCTTCCATATAGGCGGAATGTGACGGCGCTTCCCTTGGGCAGCTCCAACCGCTCACCCTCGGGCAGCGCGTTCAGATAAATCGTCGGCCTGCGGGTATAGGCGGGCGGCTCGGCCCAGCCTTCCCAACTTGGACCACCGGGCGCCAATTCCCCCCCCGGCGGCGACGCAGTCGAGGCCAACGCGGACACGCCCCGTCCCATTTCGCTAACACCGCCAAAGATCATTGCCATTGCCAGCGCGACCAACCCAACCAACCGCAGGGCAAAGGGATCGCGCCGCGATAATTGGGCATCTGGCCTGACAGCCTGTGCGGTCAGTGCCACCTTCTGCATCTGCGCCAGATGCGCCTGCCACAAAGCGCCCTCACCGCCAATGGCGGCCCGATCCGACAGCGCGGTCAGCGGGCGCCCCGGCAAAGTGCGATCGACCCGGTCAACCACTTCAGCCCGACGAACACGCCTGAAACGCAAACCGCCCCAGATCGCCGCAGCAATTACCGCCACCAGCACGCCCGCAGCCAGCCATAGCAACGCTCGCGCCGGAACAAAGGCCAGCAAATCCAGCGCCAGACACGCAAACAGCAGCGCCAGCAAAGTTACCAGCGGCCAGAACGCCGTTGCCAGACGTTCCCACAACATCCCCACTCCCGTCAGCCACAACGCACGCCGAACGGGCTTGTTCTTCTTTGCTGAAATACCCTCGGGGGTCCGGGGGCTGACAGCCCCCGGCTTTTTCACATCGTTCTGGTGACGCGTTAAAGCCATTCCGGAATGCTATCCCGAGACAGCATTTCCTCATATGTCGGTCGTGCCCTGATGACAGCGAATTGATCGCCGCTGACCAATACTTCCGGCACCAGAGGGCGGGAATTATATTCAGACGCCATGACAGCGCCATATGCCCCGGCAGAACGGAAGGCGATCAGGTCGCCATCGGCCATCACCGGCAGTGACGTGCCTTTCTGGAACGTATCGCCCGATTCGCAGACAGGCCCCACCACATCAAACGGCTGATAGTCGTTATCCGACCCAGGCTCGATCACCGGGACGATATCATGATGGGCACCATACATGGCCGGGCGCAACAGATCATTCATCGCCGCATCGACGATCAGAAAATCGCGGCCCTCGCCATGCTTCACATAAATGACTTGCGACAGCAGAACACCTGCATTGCCAACGATGTTTCGCCCCGGTTCGATCTCGATTTCACAGTTCAGGTGGCCGACGGTGTCGCGGATCACCTGCCCGTATTCGATGGGCAATGGTGGTGCGTTATTGTCGCGGCGATAGGGAATGCCCAAACCGCCGCCCAGATCCAGCCGGGTGATCCGATGGCCGTCCGCACGCAGAACCCCGGTCAGTTCCGCGATCTTGGCATAGGCCTGACGATAAGGCCCAAGATCGGTCAACTGGCTGCCGATATGCACATCCACGCCGACGACCTTCAGACCGGGCAGCTTTGCCGCTTCGGCATAAACCTCGCGCGATTTGGCAATCGGGATCCCGAATTTGTTTTCGGATTTTCCGGTTGCGATCTTTTCATGCGTCTTGGCATCGACATCCGGGTTGACCCGTATCGCAATCGGAACCTCGGCGCCCATGCTGGCGGCTATTTCCGACAGGATGCGCATCTCAGGCTCTGATTCGATGTTGAACTGCCGGATGCCGCCCTCGATCGCCTGCCGCATTTCCGCGCGCGTTTTACCGACGCCGGAAAACACGATGCGGCTGCCGGGCACTCCGGCGGCCCTCGCCCGCGCATATTCCCCGCCCGAAACAACATCCATGCCCGCGCCCAAATCGCCCATCAGCTTCAGAACGGCCAGATTGCTGTTGGCCTTGACCGCGAAGCAGACCAGATGATCGGTCCAGTCCAGCGCCTGCTGAAACAGACCGAAATGGCGGCTCAGCGTCGCCGTCGAATAGACATAGACCGGCGTGCCAACCTGTTCCGCAATGCGGGACAACGGCACGCCTTCGGCACACAAGACACCATCGCGATAGTTGAAATGGTCCATTACAGTTCCGTCTGCACGCCCATCACACCATAGCCAGAAATCGACACGTTCGATTTCGGTGCCGTTGCGGGAGCAGCTGGACGTTCAGGCGGGCCATCGACGCCGCAGCCCTGCAGCACCATGACAACCGCCGCCGCAACGACAAGACCTACACCCTTCATGCCAGCTTCTCCTTCCAGCGTGTGATTTGTGCCCGCACCTGATCCGGTGCCGTTCCCCCATAGCTTTGCCGTGACGCGACCGAGTTGTGAACGCCCAAAACGCCGAAGATATCATCGGTGATGGCATCATGGACCGATTTCATCTGTGCCAGCGTCAGATCGGACAGATCGACGCCTTTGCTTTCGGCCAATGCCACCAGTGAGCCGGTCACATGATGCGCGTCACGGAACGGCAGGCCCGCTTCGCGCACCAGCCAATCCGCCAAATCCGTCGCAGTCGAGAACCCGGCCGAGGCCGCAGCCTCCATCTTGTCCCGGTTTGCGGTCAGATCGGACAGCATTCCCGCCATCGCGGCCAGCGCCAGCATCAGGTTGTCGGCGGCATCAAAGACCTGTTCCTTATCTTCCTGCATGTCCTTGGAATAGGCCAGCGGCAGGCCCTTCATCACCGTGAACAGGGCCACGGTCGCGCCGAGGATACGACCAATCTTGGCACGAATCAGCTCTGCGGCATCGGGGTTGCGCTTTTGCGGCATGATGCTGCTGCCAGTGGACCATTTGTCCGACATCGACACAAAACGGAACTGGGCCGACGACCAGATCACCAACTCCTCGGCCAGTCGTGACAGGTGGACGGCGCAAATGCTGGCGGCTGACAGGAATTCCAGCGCGAAATCGCGATCCGACACGGCATCAAGGCTGTTGGCCATCGGGCGGTCAAAGCCCAACGCGCGGGCCGTCGCATCGCGGTCAATCGGATAGCCGGTCCCGGCCAGCGCCGCCGCGCCCAAGGGTGATTCGTTCATCCGCGCCCGCGCATCCTGAAAACGTGACAGATCGCGCCCGAACATCTCGACATAGGCCATCATGTGATGCCCCCATGTCACCGGCTGCGCGGTCTGCAGATGGGTAAAGCCCGGCATCACCCAATCAGCCCCCGCCTCGGCCTGCGACAAAGCCGCGCGGATCAGTGCTTGCAGACCTTCAATCGCCGCATCGCATTGGTCACGGACCCACAGGCGGAAGTCAGTCGCCACCTGATCGTTGCGCGAACGGCCCGTATGCAGACGTCCGGCAGGTTCGCCGATGATTTCCTTCAACCGCGCTTCGACATTCATGTGAATATCTTCCAGCGCGGTGCGGAACGGAAAATCTCCTGCCTCGATCTCTGACAATACGGTGAGCAGGCCTTCCCCGATGGCCTTTGCATCGCTATCGCTGATGATGCCCTGCGCTGCCAACATGGCGGCATGGGCCCGGCTGCCCCGGATATCCTGGGCATAAAGCCGACGGTCGAACCCGATCGAGGCATTGATCGCCTCCATGATCGCGTCCGGTCCGGCGGCAAAACGTCCGCCCCACATGCTGTTGGCGGCGTCCTTGTTTTGGGGCCGGTCGGTCATTGATGCGTCCTTCGGAGGTAATATGCTGCGTTCTGTCCTGCTTTATACGGCACTGGTTTTCGGTGCAAATGCCGCCTTGGCCGACGGGGTGGACTGGCAGGCCGCCCAACAGGCCGGTTTGGAAAAGCTGGTCCCATCGACGGATGCCCAGCCGCTGCCCGACACCGAATTCGCCGACCCGGATGGGAATACGCATACGCTTGCCGATTACAAAGGCAAAGTCGTGTTGCTGAATTTCTGGGCGACCTGGTGCGCACCCTGCCGGGAAGAGATGCCCTCGCTGGATCAGTTGCAGGCCGAAATGGGCGGCGATGATTTCCAGGTCGTGCCCGTCGCCACAGGCCGCAACCCGCCCGAAAAGATTGACCGGTTCTTTGAAGAAAACGGCGTTGAAAATCTGCCCGTTCTGCTGGACCCGCGTCAGCAACTGGCCCGCCAGATGGGTGTTGTCGGGCTGCCCGTCACAGTTCTGATCGACCGCGACGGCAACGAAGTCGCCCGCTTGCTGGGCGATGCCGATTGGGCCAGCGACCCCGCGAAACAGGTTATCCGACAGTTGATGGACGGCTAAGATCGGCGTGACGCGGGCATCCCGTCATATGGTCGTTGACCATGCCGGTTGCCTGCATGAAGGCGTAAACGATCACCGGTCCGCAAAAATTGAAGCCCCGCTTTTTCAGTGCTTTTGACATTGCGGTTGATTCGGGCGTGGCCGTCGGCACCTGCGACATGGTGCTGAAATTATTCTGGATCGGTTTGCCGCCGACAAAAGACCAAAGCCAGTTGGCAAAGCCTTCTTCCTTTTCGATGTCCAGGAATAATTGCGCGCCTTTCACCGTCGCCACAATCTTGCCGCGATGGCGGACAATGCCGGGGTTTTGCAGTGCCTTTTCGATTCGCGCGGCATCCCACAACGCGATCTTTTCGGGGTCGAAATCGTCGAACTCTTCCCGAAAAGCATCGCGTTTCCGCAGAATCGTAATCCAGCTCAAGCCGGCCTGAAACCCATCCAGCACAAGCTTTTCCCACAAGGCACGCGACTCATATTCGGGCACGCCCCATTCCTCATCGTGATAAGCGACATAAAGCGGGTCGGTGCCACACCATGTGCAGTGCGCGCTCATGATCCGTTAACCTCGATTCCTGAAATGCCTACGTCTTTACACGATTTTAGGGGATCACATTCAACATACGAATCTAACAGACGCTATACCCGAGGTTCGACGTGACAAACGGCACCCCGCCTTCCAAGACTTCGCCGCTGGACCATGCGATCAACCGGCAGGATCGACTGACACTTCCTGCGGTGACCGCAGCGGTCGCCAAAGGCAATGGTATGCTGGCCTTCCAGCCTATCGTTCAAGCGGAACGGACGGGACGACCCGCATTTTACGAAGGCTTGATTCGGATCATGGACGATACCGGACGTATCGTGCCCTTGCGTGACTTCATGCCTGCCGCAGAAACCACGGAACTTGGCCGCAAGATTGACTGCCTGTCGCTGTCGCTGGGCCTGAACGCCTTGCTGGAAAACCCGGTTTTGCGGCTTTCAATCAACATGTCGGCACGTTCGATCGACTATCCGGCCTGGATGGAAACACTGCGCAACGGCCTTGCAGCCGATCCGAATGTCGGGGAACGCCTGATTCTGGAAATCACCGAAAGTTCGGCCATGGATATGCCTGATCAGGTGAATGCATTCATGCGTGAAGTGCATCGACAGGGAATCAGTCTGGCATTGGACGATTTCGGGGCGGGCTACACCTCGTTCCGCTATCTGCGCGATTTTTGTTTCGACATGATCAAGATCGACGGCCAATTCATCCGCAACATCCTGGAAAATCGGGACAATCAGGTTCTGACAAAGGCGTTGATGTCGATTGCCCAGCATTTCGACATGTTTACCGTCGCGGAATGCGTCGAAACCGCTGATGATGCCCGTTTTCTGATCGAAAACGGCATTGATTGCATGCAGGGCTACTATTTCGGTGCCCCGACAATTGCACCGCCATGGCGGTCTCCTCCGACGGCGGCGGTGCGCTGAAAATGGACGTTTCGGGTTCGTAAACTGCACGTAAAAGTTGCGATCTGCTTGACGCCACGACACGAACCCGCATCCTAATCACGATTCGCCATTTTTTTTGGCATCGTTGGGAAGGAGCCCGTCATGACCAAAGCAGTTATTGTTTCCGCCGCCCGCACCCCGGTCGGCAGTTTTCTTGGATCGTTCGCAAACGTCCCCGCCCACGATCTGGGCGCGACTGTTCTGAAAGAGGTTGTCGCCCGTGCTGGCGTCGATCCCGCAGAAATCAGCGAGACGATCCTGGGTCAGGTCTTGACCGCCGCTCAGGGGCAAAACCCGGGCCGTCAGGCCCATATCAATGCCGGACTGCCGAAGGAATCGGCCGCTTGGGTTCTGAACCAGGTTTGCGGATCGGGATTGCGTGCCGTCGCTTTGGCAGCGCAGCAGGTCAGCCTTGGTGATGCCAACGTGGTTATTGCTGGTGGACAGGAAAGCATGTCGCTGGCTCCACACGCGTCTTATCTGCGGTCCGGCCAAAAAATGGGCGACATGCAGGCGGTTGATACGATGATCAAAGACGGCCTGTGGGATGCGTTCAACAATTACCACATGGGCCAGACCGCCGAAAACGTCGCTGAAAAGTGGCAGATCACACGCGAAGCGCAGGACGAATTTGCCGTCGCATCGCAGAACAAGGCCGAAGCTGCGCAGAAGGCCGGTAAGTTCGATGAAGAGATCGTCGGCTATACCGTCAAGACCCGGAAGGGCGATATTGTCGTGGATAAGGACGAATATATCCGCCACGGCGCAACGCTGGAAGCCATGCAGAAACTGCGCCCTGCCTTCACGAAGGACGGCACGGTGACGGCTGGCAACGCATCGGGTCTGAACGACGGCGCGGCTGCGGTCATGGTCATGAGCGAGGAAGAGGCTGCCCGCCGTGGCCTGACCCCACTGGCACGCATCGCATCTTACGCGACCGCAGGTCTGGATCCCGCAATCATGGGTGTTGGTCCGGTATATGCCAGCCGCAAAGCGCTGGAAAAAGCCGGCTGGTCCGTCGACGATCTGGACCTGATCGAAGCCAACGAAGCCTTCGCGGCTCAAGCCTTGGCCGTGAACAAGGAAATGGGTTGGGACCCGGACATCGTAAACGTGAATGGCGGCGCCATTGCCATCGGCCATCCCATCGGTGCCTCGGGCGCGCGCGTCCTGAACACGCTGCTGTATGAGATGAAGCGGCGTGACGCCAAAAAAGGCCTCGCCACGCTGTGCATTGGCGGCGGCATGGGCGTTGCCCTGTGCCTTGAGCGTTAATGGATTGCCGGCTGCGCAATGATATTGCGCAACCGGCTTCGTTTCGGTAGCAAGATTTCAAGAGCATCTTTCTAGAGGGGAAACAACATGTCAAAAGTTGCAATAGTCACAGGTGGTTCGCGCGGTATTGGTGCGGCAATCTCAATAGCGCTGAAAGATGCAGGCTACACGGTGGCTGCCAACTATGCTGGCAATGACGACGCAGCCAAAGCGTTTACGGATTCAACCGGAATCAAGACCTACAAGTGGTCGGTCGCCGATTACGACGCCTGCGCTGCGGGCATCAAGCAGGTCGAGGATGAGCTGGGTCCGGTCGCAGTGCTGGTGAACAACGCCGGGATCACCCGCGATTCGATGTTCCACAAGATGACCCCGCAACAGTGGAAAGAGGTTATCGACACCAACCTGACCGGCCTGTTCAACATGACGCATCCGGTCTGGGGCGGTATGCGGGACCGTAAATTCGGTCGGATCATCAATATCAGTTCGATCAACGGTCAGAAGGGCCAGGCGGGTCAGGCAAACTATTCGGCTGCAAAGGCAGGCGATCTTGGCTTTACCAAAGCGCTGGCACAGGAAGGTGCGCGGGCTGGTATAACCGTCAACGCCATCGCGCCGGGCTATATCGGCACGGAAATGGTGCGCGCCATCGATGAAAAAGTGTTGAATGAGCGGATCATCCCGCAGATTCCGGTAGGCCGCCTGGGCGAACCCGAAGAAATTGCGCGCACCGTCGTGTTCCTTGCTGCGGACGATGCGGGCTTTATCACCGGTTCCACGATCAGTGCGAATGGCGGTCAGTTTTTCGTCTGATCCGGCGACAATTCAAAACAGATCGGCCCGCGCGGATTGCGCGGGCCATTTTCATAATGTCGTAAAAGTTCAACCTTTTAGTGGGACAGTCGGGAAATTTCTTCCTTCAGACGAAGCTTTTCACGTTTCATCTCATTAATTTCCAACGTGCTTGTACTAGGACTTCTCTGTGCCCTCTCAACGGCATCTGAAAGAACCTGGTGCTTTCTGCGCAGCTCCTCGACGTGGGAAGCAACCGACATCGCGTCCTCCTGTAATAGTTGTGTCGAACAAGGGGATTTCAGCACAGGATCTCGATTCTGTCACGAGACTTTTGCAAACAGACCCGTGATCGGCTGACCCTCACGCAAAACAGCGGTTGCGGCGGGGGTCAGATCCTCTTTATCGCCTTGATGTGACGGCATTTCATGCATGATAAAAGGGGCCAGCAATCGCAGCGGACCACGGGCCGCTTTGCGGGCGGTGACGATCACACGCCCCGCCTCTTTGCCAGTGCGGGCCGCAATCGGCAGGACGCAGATATCGCCAGCGCGATCATGCAGCGATGCAATCAGCACATCCAGACGGTCGGCCCGCTGAATAAGGGTCAGGACGCCGCCGGGACGCAACCGACGCAGACCGGCATCGACCCATACCGGCAATGGGGTTTGTTCCTGCCGCGCCTGTGCCCGCCCCGGATCGGGGGCGGCTGTGCCATCCCGAAAATAGGGAGGATTCGCGATCAGATGATCGAAGGATTCGGCTTTCATCCGCGGGGGCGGTGCGGCGATGTCACCCGTGACCACATCACAGGGGATGCCGTTCGCGGCCGCATTCTGACGCGCCAGATCGGCGTAATCCGCCTGTTTTTCCAGCCCGGTCAGGCGCAGATCCGGCACCCGCCAGCCCAGCGAAAGAATCGCAACCCCCGCCCCGCAGCCCAGTTCCAGAACCGACTGCCCCGGTTTCGCCGGACAGGCAGCAGCCAGCATGACGGCGTCCGCACCCGCGCGATACCCGCGCAAAGGCTGGGCAATCTGCAAACGTCCGCCCAGAAAGCCGTCGGTGCGCAGATTACTCATCCAGGCCCAGATCCCGCAGGATCGCCCGGGCCATGAACTCATCACGATCAGCGACCATCAGGCGCCGTGGCAAGATACCAATCGAGCCTTCCAGCACGCTTGCATGTTGATCCATTTCAAATGATGTGATCCCTTCGCCTTCCAACAGGCTGGCGGCGCGGGAGATTCTGACGGGATCGGTGCTGCGAAATAGCTCTTTCATAAGCAAATTGTTATGCGGCGGTTGCGCAATTGTCGATGGCATGGCAATGCGATGGCGCAAAAACGGGATATGGTCATGGGTGTGAACGAAAACGTCCAAAAACCGCTGGACCGCCTGTCAGAGGCGCTGGCTTCCGAAATGGAGGCCGTCAACACGTTGATCCGGCAAAAGATGTCATCGCGACACGCCCCCCGGATTCCCGAGGTGACGGCCCATTTGATCGAGGCGGGCGGCAAGCGTTTGCGTCCGATGCTGACCCTGGCAGCCGCCAAAATGGTCGGATATGGCGGCCCATATCACATCCATCTGGCTGCGACGGTCGAATTTATTCACACCGCCACATTGCTGCACGACGATGTCGTCGACGAAAGCCAGCAGCGTCGGGGCCGTCCGACGGCGAATCTTTTATGGGATAACAAATCCTCGGTTCTGGTCGGCGACTATCTGTTCGCCCGCAGCTTTCAGTTGATGGTTGAACCGGGCAACATGCGCACGTTGGAAATTCTTTCCAATGCCAGCGCGACGATTGCCGAAGGCGAAGTGCTGCAACTGACCGCCGCGCAGGATCTGCGCACGGATGAAGCGATCTATCTGCAAGTCGTGCGCGGCAAGACAGCGGCGTTGTTTTCCGCCGCGACGGAAGTGGGTGGCGTTATCGCAGATGCCCCTGCCGAAATGGTGCAGGCGTTGTTCGATTATGGCGATGCCTTGGGCATTGCCTTTCAGATTGTCGACGATCTGCTGGATTATGGCGGGGCGACCGAAACCATCGGCAAGAATGTCGGTGACGATTTCCGCGAACGCAAACTGACCCTTCCGGTGATCAAGGCCGTCGCAGAGGCGGATGATGAAGAACGCGCCTTCTGGAGCCGCACGATCGAGGCTGGCGACCAGCATGACGGCGATCTGGAACATGCGCTGCACCTGCTGGCGCGGCACGACGCAATGCATGCCGCGCGCGCCGATGCGTTGAACTGGGCTGCGACCGCAAAGCAGGCGCTGACCAAGCTGCCGCCGCACCCGATCCGCGATATGTTGTCCGATCTGGCTGATTTCGTTGTCAGCCGCGTGGCCTGATCCCTGAAACCACAGAAGGGCGAACTGCCTGCGCAGCCC
This sequence comes from Paracoccus amoyensis, assembly GCF_014490725.1. Taxonomy (GTDB): domain Bacteria; phylum Pseudomonadota; class Alphaproteobacteria; order Rhodobacterales; family Rhodobacteraceae; genus Paracoccus; species Paracoccus amoyensis. The sequence goes on along the minus strand of NZ_JACOQL010000004.1, from coordinate 361,198 downwards.
GCCCCTCTCCGGGAAGAGACCGTGAGACCGGTTATTTTGCCTGCATGACCGCGATTAAACTGCGGAACGTCCACCTTTGATCGGCGGATCGACTTATGTGCACAAGTCAGGTGAAGATTTCGCAGCCGCAGAAACAATCGCTGCCCTAAATTTGGGCTTTTACGCCGAAAACAGCCCCATCCCTGTGCAGACCCTGTTTGCCGCACCGGTCAACCTGCCCGCGCTATGTGCAACGTGGCGAAATCCGCCCAAAAACAACGCGTCTACGGCACGTTTGGTGCCGCAATGCAGGGGTAATACTGATGAAAAGGGCCGTTTCTTTCCTCACCGGGGCCTCGCTGCTGATGGCGCTGCCCGCCTTCGCGCAGGATGGAGCACCGGTGGCCGACAAGGGCGATACGACGTGGATGTTGATATCAGCCATTCTGGTCATGATGATGACCTTGCCTGGACTGGCGTTGTTCTATGGTGGCCTTGTGCGGGCCAAGAACATGCTGTCCGTGCTGATGCAGGTGCTGACGATCTTCAGCCTGATCGCAATTCTCTGGGTCGCGTTCGGTTATTCGCTGGCATTTACCGGTGCCGGAACCGAAGCCGATGCAGGTGCGCTGACGCCCTATATCGGCGGCCTGTCCAAGGCATTTCTGGCAGGCGTCACACCCGGCTCGATGGCCGAAACCTTCAGCGCGGGCATCTATATCCCCGAACTGAGCTTTGTGGTTTTCCAGATGGCCTTTGCCTGTATCGCCTCGGCCCTGATCGTCGGCGCAACGGCCGAGCGGCTGAAGTTCTCGGCCATCTTGCTGTTCGTGGTGATCTGGTTCGTCTTTTCCTACCTGCCGATGGCCCCATGGTCTGGTGGTGGGGCGGCCCAAGCGCCTATGACGCGCCCAGCGGTCTGCTGTTCAGCCACGGCGCGCTGGATTTTGCAGGCGGCACAGTCATTCATATCAACGCAGGTGTTGCGGGCCTGGTCGCGGCCTATGTCGCAGGTCCACGCCTTGGCTATCGCCGCGAATTGCTGGCACCCCATAACCTGACCTTCACCATGATCGGCGGCTGTCTGCTGTGGGTCGGCTGGTTCGGGTTCAATGCAGGTTCGAACCTTGAAGCCAATGGCGTCGCCGCGCTGGCCATGATCAACACGGTCGTCGCAACCGCCGCTGCCGTTCTGGCATGGAGCTTTGGCGAATGGATCTGGCGCGGACATCCCAGCCTTCTGGGGGGCGTGTCGGGCGCAATCGCCGGTCTGGTCGGCATCACCCCCGCCGCCGGGTTCGTTGGCCCGATGGGTGCCATCGCCATTGGCCTGATCGCAGGTCTGGTCTGCATGTATGCAGTCAGCGCCCTGAAACCGAAACTGGGCATCGACGACAGTCTGGACGTGTTCGGCATCCACGGCATCGGCGGGATCATCGGGGCGATCCTGACGGGCGTTTTTGCGTCACCATCCTTGGGTGGGTCGGGTGTTTTCGACTACTCGACCGGTCAGGTGGCCGAATTTTCGATGGGCGCGCAGGTCTATTCCCAGACCCTTGGCGTGGTGATCGCCATTGTCTGGTCTGCGGTCGTGTCGTTTGCTGCGATCTACATCGTGAAAGCCCTGATCGGACTGCGCGTCAGCGACGGCGATGAACGGCAAGGGTTAGACATCACCACCCATGGCGAAAACGCTTACAACTGACCCCATATTCAACTTGCTGCCAAAGGCCCGGTTTCCGTAACCGGGCCTTTGGTCACTTTTTGCCGCAAAAAGTCACGGATTGTTCAGCCTAATTCCATCGCGCTGATTCTTGGTGTATGGTGACCTGCAATTTGGCCGGATTAACCGGCTTGGGCAGAACGCAGGCACCCATAAGCTATGAAACGACCAACCGGCACTCCGAAGCGCACGGGCCGCAGCCCCGTTGCTGACAAGCGCGATTATTCATCGGCTGAAAAAAAATCGACTCAATCCACCAAGGTTCGCCGTCACAAGCAGAAACCTCGGGGGAATGTGGTCGTGCGCTCGGTCGTGGGGACCGTCAGTCTGATCTGGCGGATCGTCTGGGGGTCGTTCTGGCGGCTGGCAATGGTCGTTTTCCTGATCGTGGGGGGTGCGACGGCGTATTACTATGCCACCCTGCCTGAACCAGAGGATTTGTTTGACGCGCGCGCCCGTGGTTCGGTCACGATGCTGGACCATAACGGCGACGTCTTTGCGTGGCGTGGCGAAACCTTTGGCACCGTGACCAGCGACAAGATCGCACCGGTCCTGAAAGAGGCTGTGATCTCGACCGAGGACCGGCGCTTTTATGGCCACCTTGGCATCAGCCCGCGCGGCATTGCCAGCGCCGTCAAGATCAACCTGGCCGAGGGTCGTGGTGCGCTGGAAGGAAACGGCGGCTCGACCATCACCCAACAGGTTGCAAAGCTCCTGTGCCTTGGCGAAACCTTCGACCCGATCCGCTGGAAGAACGAAGCCGAGTTCGAGGCCGATTGCCGCGTCGGCTCGCTGTGGCGCAAAGTCAAGGAAGTGCCCTATTCCTTTGCGCTGGAAGCCAAGTATTCCAAGGACGACATCCTCAACATCTACATGAACCGGTCCTATCTGGGCGCTGGCGCACGCGGGTTCGAGGCAGCCAGCCAGCGTTACTTCAACAAGCCTGCATCCGACGTGAATGCGTCAGAGGCCGCCATGCTGGCCGGTCTGCTGAAAGCCCCTAGCTATTTCGCACCGACCGGCAACCTGCAGCGCTCGCAGGACCGCGCGAACGTCATTCTGGGCCTGATGGGCGAACAGAAGTATCTGACCGCTGAAGAGGTTGCGCAGGCCCGTGCCAACCCCGCCACGCTGTCGCAGGCCGCCGAAGCCCGTGCCGGTGGCTATTTCGCCGATTGGGTGATGGAAACCGGTCCCGGCTTCCTGACCAGCGAAACCACAGAAGATGTCACGATCCGCACGACCTTTGACCAGCGTATTCAACGCGCGGCCGAACGCGCCTTGCAGCGCGTGTTCAATGAAAAGGTGTCCGACGGTAGCAAAGCCGAAGCGGCCGTTGTCATCATGTCCGCGGATGGCGCCGTCCGTGCCATGATCGGCGGCCGTGACACCACCGTCAACGGCGCATTCAACCGCGCGATCCAGGCCAAGCGCCAGACTGGTTCCAGCTTCAAGCCCTTCGTCTATGCAGCGGCGCTTGAGGCGGGCTATTCGCCCTCGACCCGGATCGAGGATGGCCCGATCACCATTCGCATCCCGGGTGGCCGTTCATGGTCGCCGCAGAACTATACCCGCCGCTTCTACGGCACGGTCAGCCTGACAACCGCGCTGAAAAATTCGCTGAACACGGCGACGATACGCCTGCAAGAGGCTGTTGGCCGCGATGCCGTGCGCCGTGTGGCGCATGATTTCGGCATCGTCAGCAACCTGACCACCAGTCCCTCGCTTGGACTGGGCGCGTCCGAAGCGACGCTGCTGGAACTGACCGGCGCCTATGCGGGTATCCGAAACGGGGGCACCTCGGTCGCGCCTTATGGCCTGATCGAGTTGCGTATCAAGGGCGATGATCAGCCATTGATGGGACAGTCGGGCGGCATGGGCGCACGGGTCATCAGCCAACGTGCGGCGGGTCAGTTGATCTATATGATGCAGCAGGTCATCGAAAGCGGCACCGGACGCCGCGCCCAATTGGGCAGTCGTGCCGTCGCAGGAAAAACCGGCACGACCAGCAGCTATCGTGACGCGTGGTTTGTGGGTTTCTCGGAACAGTATGTAACCGGCGTCTGGATGGGTTATGACGACAACACGCCCCTGAAAGGCGTGACCGGCGGCGGCCTGCCTGCAGAAATCTGGCAAGCCGTCATGACCGACATTCACGAAGGCCTGCCCGAACTGCCACTGTCCACCGTCTCGCCCGATGGCAGCGGGATCATCCTGTCGGGTGAAAATGGCGGCCAGCGTGTCGTCACGTCAGGTTCGGCCGAAGATCCGCTGGCAGCAGCCCTGGCTGGCGTGATCAATGGTCAGAATGGTCAGCCGCAGCCTTCGAATGGCGGCGTGCCAACCGCGCCGCAAACGCCAGGCAGCAGCAATGAGGCCAGTTCCGACGATGCACTCAGCCGTGCACTGAACGGGATTTTGGGCGGCAACTGACGCTGCAAGCTAACCGTATCTTCAAAAACCCCGCCCTTGGCGGGGTTTTTTGTTGTGATTTAGGTGACAGCCCGCATTTCCCCATTCTTCGTGGCAAAAAAAGCGCGACAATTATTCACCGAAAACATAATGGTTCTTGGATGAGCCAGATTCGAACCGTGTTGTTAGCGAGGGCTGTGTCAAACGATCCGTTCAAGGCTATGCGCCGATGTGTCAGGCCTAGTTGAAATGTCCCAGGATCACGCTAGTCAGCTTCCCGCGAAAGCCGCTTTCTAACTTTGCACCTTGGCCTTGTGCCTGAATGTTACCTTTTTACTGATGGAGTTTGCCATGTCCGCAGATGCCCGTAATTCTACCCTTGCCGTTGCGGCAGCAGGTGAAACCATAATTCGCAACAACAACGCCAATACTATCCGCGGAACGGATGGCGTTGATACGCTGATCGGACTGGGTGGCGACGACACTTATTATGTCACCGAAGGTGACACGGTCGTGGAACAGCCAAACGAGGGTGCCGATCGGATCATTGCCGGCTACAGCATGACCCTGCCTGACGATGTCGAGCATCTGACGATGACGGGCGATGCCAACCTTAGCGCTGTCGGTAATGGGCTGGCCAACTCGATTTCCGGCAATGCCGGCAATAACCGAATCGCAGCATTGGCGGGGGCCGATACGCTGTTCGGCAGCAAAGGTGATGACACTTTGCTGGGCGGTTCGGGCAACGATCAATTGCTGGGCGGCGAAGGCGCCGATTTTCTGGATGGCGGCGCGGATTTCGATCTGGCCTATGGCGGTTTGGGCAATGATACCCTGATCGGCGGGGCCGGTTCCGATGAACTGTCCGGCGAAGAAGGCGACGATAGCATTCATGGTGGCGATGGTTTCGACAGCCTGTTCGGCGGCGACGGTGACGACACACTGAAAGGCGGTTCAGACAACGATTCCATCGGCGGCGGCGCGGGTGATGATGAATTGCACGGCAATGCGGGCAATGACAGCTTGCATGGCGATGACGGAAACGATGTTCTGATCGGCGGCGCAGGCAGTGACATCATGCAAGGCGGCGCAGGACGGGATCTGCTGAACGGCGGCTCTGCCAATGATCGCCTTTCCGGTGAGGACGGTGAAGATACGATTTATGGCGGCCTTGGCGCTGACCTCATCGAGGGCGGCAATCATGACGATCTGATTCACGGCGATGAGGGCATTGATCGGCTTTACGGCGGCGCGGGTAATGACACGATTGCCGGCGGTGAGGGCGGCGACCTGCTGGGCGGTGGCCTTGGTCGGGACAAGCTTTCAGGCGGCATTGGCTCGGACACGCTGAAGGGTGGCTGGGGCAACGACACCTTGAATGGCAATGACGGGAATGACGACATGTCTGGCGGCGCCGACAATGATCGGCTGAGCGGAAATGCCGGAATGGATACGCTGTCTGGCGACAATGGCAATGACACCCTGAACGGTGGCAGCGGCAATGATTTTCTGAATGGCGGCGCGGGGGCCGATCTTCTGAATGGCGGTGCGGACGCGGATAAAATCTACGGCGGTGCAGGAAGCGACACTTTGTCGGGTGGATCGGGCAATGACCGCTTGATGGGCGGACAGCATAACGATGCTTTGAATGGCGGTGCCGGTAACGACAGCCTGATCGGGGGGCACGGTAAAGACAGGCTTTGGGGCGGAACCGGCAACGATACAGTATCGGGCGGAAACCATGCTGACGTGCTGCACGGCAATGCGGGTAACGATTTCATCTATGGCAATCGCGGCAACGACAGCCTGAACGGCGGTTATGGCAACGATTACCTGAAAGGTGAAACAGGCAATGATACCCTTGTCGGCGCAGCTGGCAGTGACACCCTCTATGGTGGCATGGGTCATGACGCGCTGTATGGCGGGACTGACCAGGCAATCGATTATTTCGTCTTCGTGACCACATCCGAAAGCGTCGGAAAGACTGCCGACATCATTTACGATTTTCAATCGGGCACGGACAAGATCACGTTGTCAAACATCGACGCGGATACGTCGCTCGACGGAAATCAGGGGTTCAACTTCAACGGAGCTTCTGCCAGCGAACACCACGTCTGGTATGAGACGCGGGGGGTCAACCTGCTGGTCCATGGCGATACGAATGGCGACGGAAAGGCCGATTTCACAATCACCTTGGCAAATACGTCCAGCGTGACAGCCGACGACTTCATGCTGTAATGGCGTTGCCGGTGGCGCAAACGCCACCGGGGTCCGCCGGTGGAGATGATTGCTGATATTTTTGTGATGGCAGGGTTGGCGGAAAAAGCCGATTGACCTGCCGCCCGCACAAAGACAGCTTTCGTCCCATGTTGTTAATGCCTGATCAAAGCGAACTCTTGCTGACAAAATTTGTCGGGCCGTTGACTGCTGTCCGGTTCTGCCGCACAGCACTTGGTGCATCTTTTACAGGCCGACTCACCATTCAAACGGACGATCACGAAAAAAACGCGGGCCACTTGCAAAGGCTTTACAGATTCTTTCGATTTACAGCGCTACAAGACAGTTCGGAACGACGGCAAAAAGGGTGAAGGCGGGCGTGCTCTCGGCCACATCACCTCTCAAACTCTCTCCGGGCAAGAAGCAACAAGGACGTTTCCACAATGAGTAAGCCCCCGGCCCTTCACCACGGCCTTAAGGAATTGAGAGAGGCGCGTTCAATCGGTGGACGCCTGTTTCTGGCGGTCGCGGTGTTTTCGGCAGTCGTGAACCTGCTGATGCTGACCGGACCGCTGTTCATGCTGCAGGTTTATGACCGGGTTCTGGGCTCTCGTTCTGTCGAAACGCTGACGGCGCTGTTCGTTCTGGTCGTTTTTCTGTTCCTGTTGATGGGGATCGTCGATCTGATCCGAACGCGCGTGATGCAACGGATCGCCGCGCGCTTTCAGGATCAGCTGGAAGGGCGCGTTTTTACCGCGGCACTGCGTGAAGGCGCGGTCAGCGGCGATGAATCTGCGGCGACAGCCAGCGGCATGCGTGATCTGGACACGATTCAACGGTTGATCGGATCGCCGGTCATGCTGGCGGCCTTCGACTTGCCGTGGGCACCGCTGTTTCTGGCGGCTGTCTATATCTTCCACCCGTTCCTTGGCGTTGTCGCCACGATTGGCGGTGCGATCCTGATCATTTCCACCTTGGCAAACCGATGGATGAGCAAGGCCCCCCTGCAACAATCAAACGCTTATTCCGCGCAGGCGCAGCGCATGGCGGATCTGTATCGCGACGAGGGCGAGGTCATCAGTGCCCTGGGCATGCGCAGCGCGACCTATGCCCGCTGGCGTAAAGCACGCGCCGAGGCGCAGGAACAGGCCATCAAGGGTGCCGATGTTTCCTCGGGCTTCACCGTCTTTTCCAAAAGCTTCCGCCTGTTTCTGCAAAGCGCACTGCTGGCCGCGGGCGCATGGTTGGTGCTTAGGCAAGAAGTGACGCCCGGCGCCATGATCGCCAGTTCGATCATGATGGGCCGTGCGCTTGCTCCAATCGAACAAATCGTGGGCGGCTGGCCGATGATCCAATCGGCACAGGATGCCTGGGGGCGGCTGGCCAATCTGCTGGGGCGCCAACCTAAACAAGCGGATCACACCCCCCTGCCCCGGCCCGATGCGCAGCTGGAAGTTCGGCAACTTAGCGTGGCTCCTCCGGGTCAGAATTCGGCAACTTTGCGCAACGTGACCTTTGGCGTCGGTCCGGGTCAGGCGCTTGGTGTCATCGGCCCGTCAGGCGCGGGCAAATCAACGCTGGCGCGGGCGCTGATCGGCGCATGGCCGGTGGGTGCTGGCACAATCCGTCTGGGCGGCGCGACTTTGGATCAGTATGATCCAGACGTGCTGGGCAACCTGATCGGCTATCTGCCACAGCAAGTCACATTGTTTGATGGCACCATCGCTGAAAATATCGCCCGCCTTTCGCCCGAACCGGACCCGGAGCGCGTCGTTCGGGCAGCGCAGGCCGCAGCGGCGCATCAGATGATTCTGGAACTGCCAAATGGTTACGATACAAGGATCAGTCAAAGTATCGGCCGTCTGTCAGGTGGCCAGATCCAGCGGATCGGTCTGGCGCGGGCGCTGTATCCCGACCCGGTTTTGCTGGTTCTGGATGAACCAAACTCGAACCTCGACAACCAAGGCTCTGAAGCCTTGAACGCAGCGATCCGGCGCGTGAAGGCGCAGGGCGGCGTGGTCATCATCATGGCGCACCGCCCGGCCGCCATTAACGAATGTGAAGTCCTTCTGGTGATGGAACAAGGGATGCGCCGTGCCTTTGGTCCGCGCGACAAGGTTTTGCAGGAAATGGTCCAAAACTCGCAACAGATCATGAAAGCGCAGGAAGCTGGCCGTGCAGGAGGCGTGTCATGAACGACGAAGCACGCAAGGACAGCGACAAGCCGAAGCAACCCGGCAGCACCGAGGCTTCGACCGGTTCACAGCCGGCGCAGCGGAGCGGATTGCAATCGGGACTGTTTTCAAGCCGCGTTGGCCCACCTTTGCCACCGCAAGGCCCAAAAGCCACGCAACCGACCCACGCGACGCGCCCCGAAAGCAGCAGCGGCCCCAGTCAGGGCAAGATCAGCCCTGCAAATCCGGTTCAACCGCCATCCCCGCCACCTCCGCCGAAGCCGATTGCACCGCCAGACCCTGATCGCTGGTCCGCACGTGGCCCGCTGATTGCTGGCATCATCGCCGTCTTTGTCCTGTTCGGTGGCTTTGGCATCTGGGCGCTGACCAGCCGGATTGCCGGCGCAGTTGTCGCGACCGGCCAGGTCGAAGTGGAACAGCAACGTCAGATCGTTCAGCACCCGGATGGCGGCGTTGTCGAACAGATCATGGTCAAGGATGGCGATGAGGTTCCGGCCGGTAAACTGTTGATCCAACTGGACGGCACATTACTGCGAACCGAGTTGGCCATTGTGCAGGGCCAGTATTTCGAGATTCTTGCCCGCCGCGGTCGCCTGGAGGCCGAGCGCAGCGATATCGCAACGCTGACCTTCCCTGACGAACTTGTCGAAGCGTCCAAGACCAGTCAGGACGTCGCCGATCTGATTGCCGGTCAAAGCAGCCTGTTTGAAACCCGTCGCGATACGTTGCGCCAGTCGGTCGATCAGCTTCAAAAGCAATCCGAACAGGTTCAGAAGCAAATCGAAGGTATCGACGCCCAAATAGCCGCTTTGGCCCGTCAGCGCGAACTGATCGGTGAAGAGCTGGTGGATCAAGAATCCCTGCTATCGCGCGGTCTGGCACAAGCGTCACGGGTCTTGGCCCTGCAACGAGAGGCGGTTCGTATGGACGGCCAGCTGGGCGAACTGACCGCCAGCCGTGCATCCGCCGAATCCCGCCAGACAGAGCTGGAAATTCAACGACTTCGCCTTGGCTCGGAACGGCGGGAAGAGGCAGAAACCGAGCTGCGTGATCTTGGATATCGCGAGCTGGAACTGGCAGAGCGTCGGCGCGGCCTGATCGAACAGATCAGCAGGCTGGACATTCGCGCCCCCGTTGCCGGGATCGTCTACAACATGCAGGTCACGACGCCGCGTTCGGTCGTTCGTCCTGCAGACCCGCTTTTGTATCTGATCCCGCAGGATCGTCCTCTGGTGATTGGTGCGCGTGTGCCGGTTATCCATGTGGATGAGATTCATCCGGGGCAGCCGGTTGTGTTGCGCTTCTCGGCGTTTTCGTCGCGGACGACGCCGGAAATCGACGGAACGCTGATGCGCGTTTCTGCGGATGCGCTGATCGATGAGGCGACAAAAACCTCGTATTACCGTGCCGAAGTGACGATCCCGCCAGAGCAGCTTGAAAAGTTGGGTGATCTGGCGCTGATACCGGGCATGCCGGTCGAGGTGTATATCCAGACTGGTGAACGTAGTCCGATGGCTTATCTGCTGAAGCCGATGGCCGACTATTTCAATCGCGCCTTCCGCGATAACTGACAAAACCGGGGTCACCGCCGAGCGGCGGCCCCGGCGTTCCAAAGGAGGGATCGCAACGGCGCCGATCACATCCTGGAGCCGGTTTCCTGTCCCCACAGGCCAACATGGGTTGCACTTTCGATCCTGGCGTCCCAGCCTCCACCAGATTGCCGCATGAGGAGGCCCGATGCTACGAATACTTTCCCGCCCCGCAACCAAGCTGATGGAACGCTGGCTGCCAGATCCATTTATTTTCGTGATCGTCCTGACTTTGGTGGCCGCCGTCGCCGCCATTGTCACGCAGGGCACGCCGCCGCTGGCCCTGATCCGTATGTGGGGCGATGGTTTCTGGGAACTGCTGTCATTTGCCATGCAAATGCTGCTGGTTCTGGTCACAGGCTTCATTCTTGCCAGCTCTCCTCCGATTAAAAGGATCTTGCAAAGCATCGCCGGGCTGGCCCAGAGCCCCGGTTCGGCAATCATTCTGGTCTCGCTGGTCTCGCTGGCGGCAAGCTGGTTGAACTGGGGTTTCGGGCTGGTGGTTGGCGCAATTTTCGCCAAAGAGGTCGCCCGGGTCGTGAAGGTCGACTACCGCCTGCTGGTGGCTTCGGCCTATTCCGGGTTCGTGATCTGGCACGGCGGCGTGTCGGGATCGGTCCCGCTGACCATCGCCACACCGGGCCATTTTTCGGAAGCGCAGATCGGGGTCATTCCTACGTCGCAGACGATATTTGCGTCGTGGAATTTGGCCATCGTCATTGCGCTGATTATCTTCATCCCGCTGGTCAATCGCCTGATGATCCCATTGGAACATGAGCAGGTTCTGATTGATCCGGCCAAATTGGCCGATGATGCTGCCCCCCCGTCAGTTGCCCAAAACCAGACGCCAGCAGAAAGACTGGAAAACAGCCGTGTCTTGATGTGGTTGATAGGCATCCCGGGCCTGATCTGGCTGGTCATGTATTTCATGGACGGCGGCGGACTGAACCTGAACGTGGTGAATTTCCTGTTCCTGTTCGTCGGCATCATCTGTCACGGCACGGCACGCAGCCTGCTGACCGCCTTGGATGGGGCCGTTCGTGGTGGCGCGGGCATCGTGATCCAGTTCCCCTTCTACGCGGGCATCATGGCCATCATGATCCAAAGTGGTCTTGCCGCCACGTTGTCGGAATGGTTCGTGTCGATTTCGACCGCCGAAACCCTCCCCTTCTGGAGCTTTATCAGCGCAGGCATCGTCAATATTTTCGTTCCATCAGGCGGTGGCCAATGGGCCGTTCAGGCACCGGTCATGCTGCCAGCGGCCGAGGCTTTGGGCGCGGATTATGCCCGCGTCTCTATGGCCGTGGCATGGGGCGACGCCTGGACGAACCTGCTGCAACCGTTCTGGGCACTGCCGATGCTGGGTATCGCGGGGCTGAAGGCCCGCGACATCATGGGCTTTTGCGTCGTGCAGCTCGTCATCACCGGAGCGATCATAGGCGGGATTTTATTGCTGCTGTAACGATCAGCGCAAAAACGGCGGGGCGTCTGGTCCCGCCGTTCCTTTTTTGAAGCGTTTTACAGCAAATGACGCAAGCGCGTCTGGATGAGGGGGATTACGCCCCAAACCATCGACGCCACGATGACCGGCACCAGAATCAGGGTGCGCAACGGCAGCGGCCAGCCTTGCGTCAGTGGCATCAGAATCAGCAGGCCAATTGTGACCAGCGGATAGACAAACAAAAAGATCAACAGCGCAAAACGGATGCGCGAGGGTTGAGAAGCGTTAGCGGACATGCAAAATACCTACCAGAACGTATCGTTCCGATTATATAGAACGGAACGTATCGTTTCGCAATAGGAGATTTGATATTATGTCTGAGCCCGCGCGTTCTTCTGTTGGCGCACGTCGAAACCCGGAAACAGAGACGGCGGTTCTGGATGCCGCCGCAGCGATCATCGCGGAAGACGGGTTTCAGAAGCTGACCATGGAGGCCGTCGCCCGCCGTGCCCGCGCAGGCAAGGCCACGGTCTATCGTTGGTGGCCCAGTCGCGGGCATCTGCTGTTGGCCGTTTATTCACGCGCGAAGGCCACATTTACCGAACCGGATACCGGCGATCTGGCCACGGATCTGACGGAATATGTCGCACAGATGCTGCGTCAGGCCCATGGTGGTGACGGGCAGGAACCGCTTGGCCCCATCCTGCGCCTGCTGATTGCCGAGGCACAGTTGGATGACACGTTGCAGGCAGCAATGCAGCAGGAGCGGCAGGAACGCTGGCTTCACATCGACAATATCATCAAGCGCGCCCAGGATCGGGGCCAGTTGAATCCTGCAATTTCACTAAATGACGCCGAAAAACGGGTGATTTCCCTTTACTGGTATCATTTGCTGAACGGCACTTTGCCTTTGCCGCAACAGGCTGCCGAATTTGTATCGTCAATGCTGGTCGATCTGCGCGCCTAACGCTTGCGGCGTCTCTTGGCTGCGCGCTTCACTTCGGCAAGACGTGATTTCGTGGACACCCGACCCGGTGCGCCCTTGCGCCTGCCCTTTTGCGGGCCGCGCGGCAGGGCCTGACCGTCCAGTTCCAACAGTTCCAACGTCAGCCCGCCCGTCATCGGAATCGCCTCGGCCAAGCGCACCGTTACCCGCTGACCGATTCCGATTTCCAGCCCCGTCTCACTGCCGATCAGCATTTGCGCATCGGGATCGTAGTGGAAATATTCATGCCCGATGGCGCGGATGGGCAGCAGCCCGTCTGCTCCGGTTTCATCCAGCCGGATGAAGGCGCCGAATTTCTGGATGCCGTTGATTCGTCCCTCCATCTCGGTCCCCACGCGGTCCGACAGATAGGCCGCCAGATAGCGGTCGGTCGTATCGCGTTCGGCGGCCATCGACCGACGCTCGGTTTCCGAAATATGCGTCGCGGTTTCCGACAACCGCTCAACATCTCCTTCACTTAGCCCGTCAGGCTTGCCGCCCTGCCCGCCTTTCCAGCCATGCGCCGCGATCAGGGCACGATGGACGATCAGGTCCGAATAGCGCCGGATGGGTGAGGTGAAATGCGCATAGCTTTTCAGCGCCAAGCCGAAATGACCATAATTTTCAGGATGATAATAGGCTTGCGTCATGGACCGCAGGGTCGAGATATTGATCAGCTCATCAAAATCTCCGCCCTGCGCCTGCGCCAGCAAACGGTTCAACTGGCCGGTTTGCAAGACCTGCCCCTTGGCCAGAACAAAGCCCGAGGCCTGTGCAACTTCCCTTAACGCTTCCAGTTTGTCCTGACTGGGTTCTTCGTGAACACGGAACAGCAAGGGCCGTTGGCGGCGGATCAGTTCCTCGGCGGCGGCGACATTGGCCAGCACCATGAATTCTTCGATCAGCTTATGCGCGTCAAAGCGATCACGGAAATTCACCGATTTGACCCGGCCCTCGGGGGTCAGTTCGATCCGGCGTTCGGGCAGGTCCAGATCCAGTGGTTGGCGGCGATCACGCGCGGATTTCAGCAGGTCATAAGCATGCCAAAGCGGCTTGATGACACTATCAACCAGCGGTGCCGTCTGTTCATCTGGCTTGCCATCCGCAGCCGCCTGAGCCTGTTCATAGGACAGGCTGGCGCGGCTGTTCATCATGCCGCGATGAAAGGTGTGGCTGATCTTGTTGCCCTGCGAATCCAGCCGCATCCGTACCGCAATCACCGGACGGTCAACCTGTTCATGCAGTGAACACAGGTCCGCCGACAGCGCCTCGGGCAACATCGGCACAACGCGGTCGGGGAAATAGGTTGAATTCCCCCGCGTCCACGCCTCGCGGTCGAGCGCAGAGCCGGGGCGGACATAATAGGCCACATCGGCGATGGCGACCCAGATGGTCGCGCCGCCATCTTCCTCGATGAAGGCTGCGACGGCATCATCGTGGTCACGCGCGTCGGCCGGGTCGATCGTCACCAGCGGCAGATCGCGCAGATCGTCGCGGCCTTTCATGCTGGCGGGCTTTTGCGCCTCGGCCTCTTCTATGACCTTCACCGGAAATTCATCGGGGATGCCATGCTGATGAATCGCGATCAGGCTGACCGCGCGCGGGGCCGAGGGGTCGCCCAGCCGCTCGATGATCCGCGCTTGCGGCAGGCCAAGGCGATTTTTTGGCCCGGCTTGTTCCGCCTGCACCAGTTCACCGTTTTCGGCACCCAAGGTGGCATCGTGGCGCACGCGCCATTCCTTGTCCTGCCCCTTGTCGATGGGCAGGATGCGACCGCCCTCGGTCTCTTTGCGGAAAATGCCGGTAATACGGTTGGGCAAGGCCGTGATGCGCCGCATCAGGCGGGCCTCATACCGGTGATCTTCGCCGTGAACATCAGCCAGCCGGGCCAGAAAGCGTTCGCCGCGACCCAAAGCGGGGTCGGTCTTGCGCGGCACATAAAGTATCTTTGGAACCGGCCCCTCGCCCTGCCATTCCAACGGCCTGACGAACAGGTCGCCCGACCCGTCGGGCGCAAGCAGTTCGACCACCGTGACCGATGGCAGCTTCTCGGCGTCACGATAATGCTTGCGGCGGCGTTCCAGCGAACCTTCGGCCTCAAGCTCTTTCAGCAGGCGTTTCAGTTCGATCCGCTGCGCACCCTTGATGTCAAAAGCCTTGGCGATGTCGCGTTTGGAATTGGCGTCAGGATGGTCAGCCACCCAATCCAATATCTGCTGCTTGCTGGGAATCTGAGTCATGTCGGCAACCTAACAGATGCGGAAAGGAAAACGCAGTGGGCGCGATTAAAGTTCGCGAACCATATTGTAATGCGGAATCCCCGCATCGTCATAGACATCGCTGATAACCCGGAAACCCAGCTTTTCATAGAAGCCGATCGCATGTTCCTGCGCGCCCAGCATTGCGTGTTTGATCCCCTGACGGGACCGAAGCACGTCAACCGCAGCACGGATCAGCTGTGCTCCGAGTCCGGTTCCACGGGCATCTGACAGGACGCAGACGCGCCCGATCTTGCCGGTCGTGCCGTCCAGCAATATTCGCGCCGTGCCCACCGCTTCGCCATCCTGCCATGCCAACAGGTGCATCGCCTGACCGTCCAGATCGTCCCATTCATCCACCTCGGCAATGCCTTGCTCTTCAACAAAGACAGCGCGCCGCAAAGCGTGACAGGTCGCCAGATCGTCGGTCAGTTCGATTCTCATTCGAAGTATTCCTTCAGTATCCGCTGATAGATCGCCTTCAATTGATGAATTTGTGCGGCCGGGACACGTTCGTCCACCTGATGCATGAAATGTCCGACCAGGCCGAATTCCAGCACCGGACAGTGGTCCTTGACGAACCGCGCATCCGATGTCCCGCCCGAGGTTGACAGGACCGGCACCCGCCCGGTTTCCTGCGTGACAATATCGCGCACCAGATCGACAAAGGGGCCCGGTTTGGTCAGGAAGGCTTCACCGCTGATATCAGCCTCTAGCGTCAGGGTAACGCCGGTTTCTTCGCTGATTTTGCGGGCCCGTTCGGCCAGATCCGCCGTCAGTGACGCACCTGTATGCAGGTCGTTGAAGCGAATATTGATCACCGCCGTCGCCTTTTCCGGGATCACGTTGGATGCCGGGTTGCCGCAATCAATCGATGTGATCTGCAACCCCGACGCATCGAAATGATCGGTGCCCTGATCCAGCGGTTCAGCGATCAGCTCATTCAGAAAACGGGTCAGCGCGTGCAGCGGATTTTTCGCCCGGTGCGGATAGGCCGCATGCCCCTGCACGCCCCTTGCCGCAATGTGGAACGTGACCGAGCCGCGGCGCCCGATCTTCATCATCTCACCCATCACGTCAGGGTTTGACGGCTCGCCGACGATGCAGACATCCATCCGCTCGCCTTGGGCGTCCATCCAGTCCAACAACGCCCTGGTTCCGTCGCGGCCCGCACCTTCTTCGTCGCCGGTAATGGTCAGCACGACCGCTCCATCGGGTGGGGTTTCGGTCACGAAATCAATCGCCGCCGCGACAAAAGACGCGACACCCGATTTCATATCCGTCGCGCCGCGCCCCCAGATCACGCCATCCTCGACATGGCCTGAAAAGGGCGGATGCGTCCATGACCCCAGATCACCGGGCGGCACGACATCGGTATGGCCATTGAAGCCAAAGGTCTTGTTCGCGCCCTTCACGCCCCACCGGGCAAAAAGGTTGGGGATGTCGTTGCGGTCAACGCGCTGCACCTCGAACCCTGCGGCGGTCAGCATATCGGCCAACAGGACAAGCGCGCCCCCCTCGATCGGGGTGACGGATGGGCAACGGATCAGTTTCGCCGTCAGGTCGGCTGCGTCGGTCATGGTCAAAATCCGATTTGAAATGCACGCCGGACAAGGTTCAGTCCGGTCACGATAAGCAGGATCAGCGTCCAGCGCCTAAATTGCCTCACATCCATGCGGTCATGCAAGGCGAAGCCCAGTTGCATTCCCAGAAACGCCGGAATGCACAGGATCAGCGACAAAGGCAGCGTCTGCGCATTCAGGATGCCCGAAAACAGATGCGCGACAAGCAGCGTAATCGCGCCCAACAGGAACACGATGCCCTGAACCCGCATCTGTTCCGCCTTACTTACACCGGTGGATAGCAGATAGACGATCAGCGGCGGCCCCCAGATGCCGGAAATTCCGCCATAAAGACCGCCGATGATGCCTGTCACGATCTCGGCCCGGCGGCGGTGATGCATGTCCAGAACAATGGGTCGCCCCGAAAGCTGCCAGATCGCGAAGGCGACAATCGGAACGCCCAGCAGGATATACATCCACGACTGCGGGATCGCTTTGGCAAACCCGGCAGAGACGCAGATGAAGATCAGCACCATCGCGATATGCCAGCGATAGATGTAGACGGATTTTTTCACCTCGGCCCGGCCAAAGCGAAAGGATTGCTGGATGTTGGTGAACAGCGTCGGCATGATCAGGCAGGCAAGCGCCACCTGTGCAGGCAGGATCGAACTGAAAGCCGACATCATGATCATCGGCATTGCGAAACCAATGGCACCTTTCACAAAGCCCGCAAAGCCCGTGATCGCAACGATTGCCCAGAATTGCCAAGGGTCCAGTCCAAACATGCCTGCACGCTAGACGCTGGATTCAGAAAAGAAAATCCCGGTTTTGAATGAACCGGCCTCCGTGCCGATCGCGAATTACGTCGCGGACATATTCGTTCTAAAATTTGCGCGATTGCGCATTATAGTTGCGCTGCGACTGCAAACGACCTACCAATGCTGCAACGCCGCAAAGGACGAGTCGATGAAAGATATGCAGTCACAAACAGCCGTCGTTTTGACCGAGATTCAGGAATTGCAAAGCCGCGCAACCGACGCGTTGCGTGCCCGTGTTGCCCCCAATGGCCGCCCTGATGCCGAAGCATTGGAAGTGCATCAGCATGCTGCCCATGCGCTATCCTGGCTGGCAACCTATGTCGAGGCGCTGACGCAGTTTGGCGCATGGGCCGAAACGGCGACCGGCGAGACCGAGCAACTGATCGCGCAAATCGGCTTTGGTGAGTATCTGACCCAGATCCTGGGCGGCATCCCGATGAGCCAGACCGAATTTGCCCGCCTGTCCGATCTGGACATCGACTGGCAGCCATCAGATGCCGCACGCGACCTGATGGCAGGCAATACGCCGGATGCGCGGGCCAGGCTGGCCGCCCTGATTGCCGACAACCGGGGCAGTGCAACCTTTGGCAAGACGGGTCTGGACGAAGATCTGGAGATGATCCGCGATCAGTTCCGCCGCTGGACCGATGACAAGGTCGTCCCCTATGCCCATGAATGGCATCTGAAAGACGAACTGATCCCGCTGGAAATCATCAACGAATTGGCCGAACTGGGCGTCTTTGGCCTGACCATTCCTGAAAATCTGGGCGGTCTGGGCATGTCCAAGGCAGCAATGGTCGTCGTCAGCGAAGAACTGTCACGCGGCTATATCGGCGTTGGCAGTCTTGGCACCCGCAGCGAAATCGCCGCAGAACTGATCCTTGGCGGCGGCACGGATGAACAGAAGGCCCATTGGTTGCCCAAACTGGCCAGTGGGGAAATCCTGCCCACCGCTGTCTTTACTGAACCGAATACCGGATCCGACCTTGGCAGCCTGCGCACCCGTGCGGTGAAGGATGGAGACAGCTGGAAAGTCACCGGCAACAAGACATGGATCACCCATGCGGCCCGCACGCATATCATGACGCTGCTGGCCCGCACCGATCCCGACACGACCGATTATCGCGGCCTGTCCATGTTCATCGCCGAAAAGACGCCCGGCACCGATGAAAACCCCTTCCCCACCCCCGGCATGACCGGAGGAGAGATCGAGGTTCTGGGCTATCGCGGGATGAAGGAATACGAACTGGCCTTTGACGGGCTTGTGGTGAAGGGCGAAAACCTGCTGGGTGGCCAGACCGGCCAGGGCTTCAAGCAGTTGATGCAGACCTTCGAGTCCGCCCGTATCCAGACCGCCGCCCGCGCGATCGGCGTGGCGCAGAACGCGCTGGAACTTGGTCTGCAATATGCGCTGGACCGTAAGCAATTCGGCAAGTCGCTGATCGCCTTTCCGCGCGTTGCCGACAAGCTGGCGATGATGGCCGTTGAAATCATGATCGCCCGCCAGCTGACCTATTTCAGCGCCCGCGAAAAGGATCAGGGACATCGCTGTGATCTGGAGGCAGGAATGGCCAAACTGCTGGGCGCGCGCGTGGCATGGGCAAATGCCGATAACGCCCTGCAAATTCATGGCGGAAACGGCTTTGCGCTGGAATATCAGATCAGCCGTGTGCTTTGTGACGCACGCATCCTAAATATTTTTGAGGGTGCAGCAGAGATTCAGGCGCAAGTTATTGCGCGTCGCCTATTGGGCTGAATAAGGATTGCTGTAATCTATCCGGCAATTCGCGGTCACCACCGCGATTGCCTTGCGTTCTGAAGGAGCCCTTAGATGTTCAGTCGTCCCTTTCTGGCCGTCACCGCTGCTGCGGCCATTTTCGCTGTCGCAGCCTGTGAAGACCCTGCACCCAAAACCTCGCTTGGCGGCATCCCGTTTGGTGACTATGTGCTGGTCGGCATTGGCGGCGGCACTGTGCCACTGCGTGATGTCACGCTGAAAATCGAGGAAAAGCGTTTGTCGGGCCATGGTCCGTGCAACGGCTACACCGTCGAAAACACCGCAGAACTGCCCGCGCTGGCACTGGGCCAGATCAACACCTCGAACGTGCCATGTTCAAACAATCAGAATCTGGAAAGCCGCTTCTTCCAGACGCTGCAAAGCGCCACGACGGTTGAATATTACGGTGGTGTGTTGAAGGTGAAAGCGCCCCAGACCTGGCTGATCTTTGAACGCGGCGTGCCCAAGCGCGATCAGATCAGCGCACTTGAGGCCGCACGCGGTCAGCAGGGCATGCAGTAAAACCTTAGCCCGGCTGATCTTTGATCAGCCGCCGTATCAGACGGTTCCGGGCGGCTGGCAACTGCCGCCCAACCATTTCGGTTGCGATCTGGTGTTCCAGAAAATGCCCGGTAATCGCTAACCCCTCCTCGATCCCGCGCCCACGGTTGTCGCCCGCGCCGCCAAGGATCGCGGGCAGTGGCAACAGCCTGTCAGCCCATTCCCCCGCAGCCGCCCGACTGACTGCCCGACCTGATCTGGGGCTGACATAGGCCAACCCTTCGCGCACGCCCGTGACCGCACAGCTCGTCAGATCAAGGCCAAAGCCCATCTCATCCAGCAGCCGCATTTCCCAGTGCAGATAATCCTGCGCCCAATCGGTCCCCTGTTCCATTTGATCCAGCAGCAGCTCGGTTGCGGCGGCAAGACGGGGATGCGGGTCACGTTCCGGCAGCGTGAAAACCAGCAGCGCACTGACCGCATTCAACCCCGCCAATGCCAAAGCATCGCCCATAATGGCCGAGCGCAGGCGCACAGGTTCTGCTGCGAATGTGCCAAGCTGATCGTCACGCCGGGCCCGCCAGCGCAGTTCAAGCCGGCTACCCGGTTGCAGCATCGCCGCACGTTTTTGCGATGCCCCCCCAGGAACAAGGCCCGAGCAACGCCCATATTCGGCCGTCAGGACATCAATGATGACGGCATTTTCGCCATGCGGGCGGCGCGCGATCACCGTGCCCTCAGCCAACCATTCCACGGATCAGTCCTGCATGTCCGGCAAGGTCAAGCGACCATCCTCGCTTAACGGCCAGAAAGGGTTGGTTGCAATCTCCCAGACATGTCCATCGGGATCGGCAAAATAGCCGGAATAGCCGCCCCAGAACACCTTCACAGGGTTTTTCAGCAAGGTCGCCCCGGCAGCCAGCGCAGCGTTGAAAACCGCGTCCGTTTCCGCATCATCGGCGCAATTCTGGGCGAGCGTCATGGCGCCGGTGCCCAGTTCGGCCGCTGGTCTGCATTGGTCTTCAGCCAGATCCTTCAGCCCGAACAGCGCCAGAACCGCCCCGTCCATCTGATAGAAGGCGACGCCCGGTGGCGGTTTTCCGTGCGGTTTCCAGCCCCACGCGGCATAGAATGCCTGCGCACGATCCAGATCAGCGACGCCCAATGTAATCAGCGTCACCCTTTGCCTTGGAAGGGTCATGGCCACCTCTGTCATTTCCATTTTGGCAATGTGGCAGCTAAGCCCCCGCCTGCCAAGCGGCGGCGGTTATTGCATCCGACGGGTGCGATCGGCAGCCCCGAAACGCCTTGCGCCGGATTGCTGGATCAGACTGATGGAATAGATCACCAGCGACGCCCAGATCATCGGGAAGGCGATCATTCGTGCGGTGCCAAAGGGCTCGCCAAAGACGAACACAGCGGTCAGGAAGATCATCGTCGGCGCGATATATTGCAGGATACCGATGGTAGACAGGCGCAATTGCTTGGCCCCATTTGCGTAGAATAACAGCGGGATCGCCGTGACAGGACCGCAGCCGATCAGCAGCAAGGTGTCGGTCCAGTTTTCGCCGAAATGGGTGGTTCCGGTCGCCGCCTGCCAGATCAGCCAGCCAATCGCCAGCGGCGCAAGTATCAGAACCTCAAGCGTAAACCCCTGATTCGGGCCAAGGGGCAGCTTCTTTTTGCAATAGGCATAGAACCCCCAGCTAAGCGTCAGGGTGATCGCGACCAAAGGCAGGCTGCCCGCCTGAATGGTCAGCAGGATCACGGCCGCGGCAGCAAGGGCAATCGCGACCAGTTGCAGCTTGGTCAGCCGCTCGCCCAGCAGGGTTGCGCCAAGAAAGACGCTGAACAGCGGGTTGATGTAGTAACCAAGCGCGGCGTCCAGCGCGTGATCATTGGCGATGGCCCAGACATAGGTCAGCCAGTTGATCGAAATCAGCACCGCCGTCAGCGCCGCCATCGCCAGCAAACGCGGCGTTTTGAAAGCGGCTATCACATCGCCCGCGCGTCCCTGCCACAGCAGCACGGCCCCGGCGATGGGCAGCGACCACAGAATACGATGCGCGATGATTTCCGCCGGCGGCACATGCGACAGCGCCTTCATGTAAAGGGGCAAAAACCCCCATAAAACATAGGCGGAAATCGCGTAGACCAAGCCACGCGGCGAATCGACATTCTGTTCGGGAACCGTGGTCATAACCGATCCTTATGCCTAGTTTCGGGCCGGCACCAGAGGGCGAAATACCACCCGTATGTCACAGGGAGGGTAACAGCAATTGCACAGCCGAACAGTTACGGCCGAACAGTTACAGCCCGTCTTCGCCCAACAGCACCCGCCCCTCGCGGCTTTCCACCTCGACCACCCACAGATCAGGATCAAAGCCGCGCTGCCGCTGGATCGCCTCATCCACCGCACGCTCTTCCGCCTGTAACGTGATGCGCCAGTCGCGGGTGTCGGTGTCAAAGTCCCATTCCCGCGCCCATAGCTGGGCAGAGCCGTTCAACAGGGCGCATTTGACCAGCACCGCGCCCGCCGTGTTATCGCCATGGGCGGTGACATAGGCGGGAATATTGGCAAGGCCCAGACGTTTCAGATAGGCGGAAACCCAGATTTCGGTGGCGAGACGGGGTTCCGGCATGGATCAGTCGCCATCGCGGAAATCAAGGCCGATCTCGCCATAGCGTTCTGCCTCTTCCTGCCAGTTCTCGCGCACTTTGACCTGCAGGAACAGGTGGACGCGGCGGCCCATGAATTCCTCAAGCTCCAGCCGTGCGGCCTGGCTGACGGATTTGATGGTTTCACCGTGTTTGCCCAGCACGATACCCTTGTGGCCGTCGCGGGCCACGTAGATGATCTGATCCACGCGGGCGCTGCCGTCCTTGCGCTCCTCCCAGGCTTCGGTCTCGACCGTCAGCTGATAGGGGATTTCTTCATGCAGCCGTAGGGTCAGCTTTTCGCGGGTGATTTCAGCGGCGATCATGCGCATGGGCAGGTCGGCGATCTGATCTTCGGGGTAAAGCCACGGGCTGACCGGCAGGTTCGCCGCCAGCCATTCGCGCAGATCGGCACAGCCATACCCACGTTCGGCCGAGATCATGAAGGTCTGGGCAAAGGGATAAGCGGCGTTCAACTCTTGCGACAGGGCCAGCAGCACTTCGGCCTTCACCCGATCGATCTTGTTGATGACCAGCGCGACGGGCGTTTTGCTGTCCATTGCTTTCAGGGACTCGATGATGGCCTTGACACCGTCGGTCATGCCGCGATGCGCTTCGACCAGAAACAAGACGATATCGGCATCCGACGCCCCGCCCCATGCGGCGGCCACCATCGAGCGGTCCAGCCTGCGACGCGGGCGAAAGATGCCGGGGGTGTCGACAAAGACGATCTGGGCGTCCCCTTCGATGGCGATGCCGCGGATACGGGCGCGCGTCGTCTGCACCTTATGGGTGACGATACTGACCTTGGCGCCGACCATCTGGTTCAGCAGGGTTGATTTCCCGGCATTCGGTTCGCCAATCAGGGCGACAAAGCCAGCACGGGTTTCGGTGTCGGTCATTGGCCGCCCTCCAGCCGGGACAGCAATTTCTGCGCGGCTTCCTGTTCGATGCTACGTTTGGTGCCCGCGCCTTTGGCGTCGGCCATGCTGCCATCGTCAAGGCGCACGGTAATGTGGAACACGGGCGCATGGTCCGGGCCACTGCGGGCGGTTTGTTCATAGGCAGGCGGCTGCATGCCATGCGCCTGCGCCCATTCCTGCAACGCGGTCTTGGCATCGCGGGGGTCGTCGTCGATGCTGGCAAGGCGGGTTGCCCACAGACGCAGGATCACCTGTTCCGCAGCTGAAAAACCGCCATCCAGATAGATCGCGGCCAGAACCGCCTCCATCGCGTCTGCCAGCAAGGCATCCTTGCGACGTCCGCCGGACATCATCTCGGACCGGCCCAGTTTCAGCACATCGCCCAGACCGATATCGCGGGCAACTGCGGCGCAGGTTTCCCCCCGAACCAAGGTGTTATAGCGGGGGGCAAGCTGGCCTTCCTGCGCGGCCTTGTCGGCTTTGAACAGCGCCTCGGCCATCACAAGGCCAAGCACGCGGTCGCCCAGAAACTCCAACCGCTGATTGTCGGGCCGCGTCGCCGTCGCGATAGAGCCGTGCGTCAACGCACGGATCAGCAGTTCCGGTTGAGCGAATTCATAGCCCAAGCGACCCATGAAGGCCTGTATGTCAGCACCCGGCCTCAATCGACCGCCCTGAAGAAACGGTCGCCACGCCAGGTCCAGAAATACAGAAGCGAACGTCCAGCGGATGAGAACATGATCCGGTCAGCGCGACCGATCAGATATTCTGCGGGGACAAAGCCAAGGCCACCAACTTCCTGCGGGAAGCGGGAGTCTTCGGAATTGTCGCGGTTATCGCCCATGAAGAAATACTGGCCTTCGGGAACGGTAAAGGTTGGGGTGTCATCAGCCACCCATCCATCCACGATGTTCAGAATATCATGGCTGACGCCGTTCGGCAGGGTTTCGGTAAAGCGTTGCTTGTGGCAGGCGCCACCTTCGGCCACAGGGTCATTCACGCAGCGCGGAACCAGCCCCTGCGGACCCTGCACTTCCTTGGTCTCGACAAAATCTTCCTGCTGCGTGACCGGCACTTCCTCGCCATTGATCCACAGACGGCCACCGCGCATCTGGATGGTGTCGCCGGGTAGTCCTATCAGGCGCTTGATGAAGTCAACGCCTTGGGTCGGGTGTCGAAACACGACGACATCGCCGCGCTCAGGCTCGCTGCCCAGAATGCGGCCGCTGATGGGGCACAGCGCGAAGGGGCAGGAATATTGGGAATAGCCATAGGCCATCTTGTTGACGAACAGGAAATCACCGATCAGCAGGGTGTCTTTCATGCTGCCCGAGGGAATCCAGAAAGGTTGGAAAAACAGCGTGCGGAATATCCCCGCAATGACCAGCGCCCAGAAGATCGTCTTGACCGTCTCCCACACACCTTCCTTTTTCTTCGCTGCTTTTTCGGCCATCATGTCGTCCTTTGGCGTTGCGCTGGCCAGTCGGCCGCATCGCGCGTTCATGGTCCCCGCTTGGGGGCAAAGTCAAGGTTTTGCGGGGCTGTTTGCGGTCGGAAGCGCCTCGATCACCACAAAAGCCTGTGCCCAGGGGTGATCGTCGGTCAAGGTGACGTGGACGATGGCGTCATGACCGGGCGGCGTCATCTGTCGCAGCTTTTCCGCAGCCCATCCGGTCAGGTGCATGACGGGCTGTCCGCTGCGCAGATTGCTGACCGCCATGTCACGCCAACTGATCCCCATGGCCAACCCGGTGCCAAGCGCCTTGGAACAGGCTTCCTTCGCAGCCCACCGTTTCGCAAGGGTTCCCGCCTCATCCTTGCGGCGGCGGGCCTTGGCCAGTTCGATATCGGTAAACACACGATTGCGGAAGCGATCCCCAAAACGGTTCAAGGTGCCCTGAATCCGGTCGATATTCGCAAGATCGGTGCCGATGCCAAGGATCATTCGCCGCTGACCTCGGCCATGATTTCGCCCGTCTGCTGATTGATCGTGATGTTTAGTTCGCCATGATCGCCATCGGCCGTATCAGGATTGAACACCTGAATCGGGAACGCAATCTGCAAGCCGGTTTGCGGATTATAGGCCGCCTGCCGCCCGGAAAAATCGACGCTCATGAACCCGCTGGGCCAGCCTTCGCTGTCCGGCGGTCCGCTGAATGACACGGTTTTGCACTGACGTTCGCCCAATTCATTCAGGGGTGGCGAAATGACCATCAGATGCACCGCTGCCGCCGCAGGTTCCAGTGTGTCCAGAATGGCCAGCCGGACGTTGCCATCGGCATAGGTGGCCGTGCTGTCTTCCCATGGCTCGGGCAGGTTGCGGGCCGAGGTCCATTCCCCGCAATCGCCAACCGATTGCGCAAAGGCAGGACCGGTCGTCAACAACAGGATGGGGAGCAGAAGGGTTTTCATGTCCGGGCTTCCTTCATGCAGCGGCGCATTTCGCGGATCGCATCGGCAAGTCCCACAAACATCGCCTCACCCATCAGAAAATGCCCGATGTTCAGTTCGGCGATCTGCGGAATCGCGGCAATCGGGCCGACATTGCTGTAGGTCAGGCCATGACCTGCATGCACCTCTAGCCCAAGCGCGGCGGCAAGTTCGGCCCCACGGATCAGACCGGCCAGTTCCGCGTCACGTTCGGCAATCCGGCCCTCGGTGTCGAAATCGCAATAGGCGCCGGTATGCAGTTCAATCACCGCCGCCCCGATCCGGGCCGAGGCCTCGATCTGCGCCGGTTCATGCCCGATGAACATGGATACCCGGCTGCCAGCTTCGCGCAGCGGCGCAATGAAATCGGCCATATAGGCTTCGTTCCCGGCCACGTCCAAACCGCCCTCTGTGGTGCGTTCCTCTCGCTTTTCCGGCACCACGCAGACCGCATGGGGGCGATGGCGCAGGGCGATGGCCTGCATTTCAGGCGTCGCGGCCATTTCAAGGTTCAGCGGCAGCGACAACTCACGCATCAGCGCGTCGATATCGGCATCGCGAATATGGCGGCGATCTTCGCGGAGATGGGCGGTGATGCCGTCCGCGCCCGCCTGTTCGGCCAAAATGGCGGCGCGCAGCGGGTCGGGCCATGGCGTGCCACGGGCGTTACGAACCGTTGCGATATGGTCGATGTTCACTCCTAAACGCAGCATGGCCCCTCTCGTGTGTTTGACCCAATCTAGCGTTGTGGCAGCGGCTGTGCCAGTTCCGTTGCAACGGCCCACCAGCCATGCTGTTTCAACGATTGCGCAGCCATCTCGGCCTTGGCAGGGCTGTCATAAAGGCCAAAGCAAGTCGCGCCCGATCCGGACATCCGTGAAAATATGGCACCAGAGGCAGCCAGCACCTGCAGCACATCGCTGATCTGCGGGCAAATCTGGCAGGCCGGGGCCTCCAGATCGTTCCGGGTCCGTGTCAGCCAATTCACCAGCCCCGTCAGATCATTGAATTTCGGGATCGGCGGCAGGGGTGGGTTGTCGCGCGTCGCCATCGCCTTGAAAACCTGCGGCGTGGAAACCCCGACACCGGGGTTGACCAGCACCAAGGGAAGTGCAGGCAGCGCGGACAGTGGTGTTATGATTTCCCCCACGCCCTGCATCCGGGCGGGGGCAGACAGCAGACAGACCGGCACATCCGCACCCAGCTTTTCCGGTGCGTCGGGCAGCAGATGGCCCATTCGCGCCAAACCGCGCAATACCGCCGCCGCATCGGCAGAGCCACCACCGATGCCCGATGCGACCGGCAGGTTCTTGGTCAATGAGATCGAGACATCAGCCCCCACCAGCCGGGCTGCACGCAGGCACAGATTGTCGCCATCAGAATCCAGCCCCGCCGCAAACGGCCCATCGATTTGCAACGATAAAGGGCCGGGGCGCAGGCGAAGCTGATCGCCCGCCTTGGCAAAGACGACCAGCGAATCCAGCAGGTGATAGCCGTCGTTGCGGCGTCCCGTGACATGCAGCGCAAGGTTCAGCTTGGCCGGGGCAGGTTCGACCAGATCGGACATGGATCAGTTGGCGTTCGCGGCCTGTGGTTGCTCGATCGGCGCGGATCCCTGCGGCTGATGACCCGAGGCTTTTTCCTCGGCCAGAACCGCGTCCAGGCCACGCTCAAGCTTGGCCCGGATGCGGTCGGGATCGACATCACCTGCATCGGTCGGCTTCAACGAAAGCGCACGCTGCCATTGGATTTCTGCC
This sequence comes from Paracoccus amoyensis, assembly GCF_014490725.1. Lineage (GTDB taxonomy): Bacteria > Pseudomonadota > Alphaproteobacteria > Rhodobacterales > Rhodobacteraceae > Paracoccus > Paracoccus amoyensis. Next base: position 333,973 of record NZ_JACOQL010000004.1, on the reverse strand, counting down.
TCGCGATGACGGCCAACCATCCAGTAGATGTCGCCCAAATGGTCATTGACCAGCGGATCTTGCGACATCGTGCCGATTGCCCGTTCCATCGGTTCCACCGCTTCTTCAAAGCGGCCAAGACGGAAATAGGCCCATGCCAGCGAGTCCTGAATATAGCCGTCATCCGGTGACAGCTCGACCGCTTTCTGGATCATCTCCAACCCGCGATCCAGATTCACATTCCGGTCGATCCAGCTGTAACCCAGATAGTTCAGCAGGCTGGCCTGATCAGGACGCAGTTCGATTGCGGCGAGCAAATCCTGCTCGGCCCGTTCAAACTGACCTGCGCGTTCCAAGGCAATGCCGCGCGCGTAAAGCGGGAACCACTTCGCCTCTTGCGGGGCATCATCCAGCAAAGCCATGGCCTTGTCATAGGCGGGAATGGCCTGTTCGAATTTTTCCGTCTGACGCAGCAAATCGCCCTGTGCGATCCACGCTTGGGGCAGGTCGGGATAGGCAGCCGTCAGGGCCAAGGCGGCCTTTTCAGCCTCATCCCGGCGGTCGGCGCGGGATAGCGCGTCGATGCGACCAAGTTCGGCTACGGGGCGCATCTGCCCCATGCGGCGCAATGCCTCGAATTCCGGTTCGGCCAGGTCAAATTGCTGACGATCCTGCAACAGTTGCGCCATCATCAACCGGGCTTCGGCGGTATCGGGCGACAGCCAGACGGCAAGGCGCGCATAGATCAGCGATAACGGCTCTGGCTCGGGGCTGGTTGCCAGCGCGGTGGACAGTGTCAGAAACACTTGCGAAATGCCATCCGCTGCGGTTTTCACCACATCAAAGCTGACCGGCTCGCCATCGGCGATACGGTTGCGCAACGCCAGAAGCTGCGGCTCGGCCTCAAGCCCCGGAATGTTGTCCAGCATGGCAACCGCCTCATCGCGACGGTCAAGCTGGGTCAGCACCTCGGCCCGTGCGGTAAAGCCCAACACATGCGCCCCGGTTGCCGGATCTGCCAACAGAGTCTCGGCGCCTTCGTAATCGCCGACCATCGCGCGTGCCAACGCAAGGTGATAGTTGACCATCGGTGCAACGCCGGGGGTGCCGCTGGCCAGATCTTCAAATTCCTGCAACGCATCCTGCGCCCGACCCGCCCCCAGCAAGGCCCAGGCACTTAACATACCGTCCAGAAGATCCGCTTCGGGCGCCGCGCCATCGGCTTTGGTATCCAACGAATCCAACAAGCCCTGCCAATTGCCGCTATGGGCAAGCTCGGCCCGTTGGATCAGGCCGGAAAATTCGGTCGGCGCACCTTCGGTCGCGATCTGATCCGACAGCTTTACGGCGCGGTCGATATCGCCTGCCGAAACCAGGGCAACCAGGGCGCTGTCCTGCAGAAAGCGATCTTCCGGATCATGGGCCACGGCCTGCACGAAATACCGCGCGGCAGCGATGAAATTATTTTCCACGGTTGCCATACGCGCGGCCAGATACGGACCAGCCAGACCAAAGGTCAGTGGCGCGGGCGGTGTTTTCGGTTCCTGTTCAGGGGCTTGGGCGGTCGTCGCATCGGGCTGCTGATCGCCTTCCTGCGTCGGTTCGGGACGCGGTGCCGGGCGCTGCTGCGCGGCGGCAGGCAAGGCCAACCCCGCCATAAGCACAGCGATAAGGGCCAGATTCGGGCGAGTATTGGTCAAGGCGTCGATCCCGGAAAATCACAAAAGCGTTCCGCAGACCCTAACCCTGACAGGCGGGGCAAGCAATCGCTGTGCCCCGCGAAAAGATCACATATTCGGGTAATTCGGCCCATCTCCGCCTTGCGGCGTGGTCCAGACGATATTCTGCGAGGGGTCTTTGATATCGCAGGTTTTGCAATGGACGCAGTTCTGGAAGTTGATCTGGAAGCGCGGACCGTTGCTGTCTTCGATCACCTCATAGACGCCGGCCGGGCAGTAGCGTTGCGCGGGTTCGGCATATTGCGGCAGGTTCACGCTGATCGGAATGCTGGGATCTTTCAGCTTCAGATGGCTGGGCTGGCTTTCTTCATGGTTGGTAAAGCTGAAGGCCACGTTGGTCAGTCGGTCGAAGGACAGTTTCCCATCGGGCTTGGGATAGTCGATCGGCTTGAAATCGGCAGCCTTGCCGGTCGCTGCCGCATCGGTCTTGCCGTGCTTCCATGTGCCCAGCGGGTTCCAGCCGGTCAGGTTCGCGACCCACATGTCAAAGCCACCAAGCGCCAGACTTGGCCACAGCCCCAATCTGGACCAGATCGGCTTCACATTGCGGACCTTTTTCAGATCCTTGGCGATATCGCCGCTGCGCACGGCCTTGTCATAATCGGTCAGCCGGTCGCCTTCGCGGCCCGCAGCCAGTGCCGCCGCCGCCGCATCTGCCGCCTCGATCCCCGAAATCATGGCGTTATGGTTGCCCTTGATCCGCGGCACGTTGACCAGACCGGCCGAGCAGCCCAGCAACACACCGCCATCGAAGGAAAGCTCGGGAATGGATTGCCAGCCGCCCTCGGTGATCGCGCGAGCGCCATAGGCGACGCGCTTGCCCCCCGCCAGCAGCTCGGCAACCATCGGGTGATGCTTGAAACGCTGAAATTCCATGTAGGGATAGAGGTAAGGGTTTTGGTAGTTCAGATGGACAACGAAGCCGACCAGCACCTGATTATCCTCGAAGTGATAGATGAAGCTGCCACCACCCGCATTGCTGCCAAGAGGCCAGCCCATCGTGTGCACGACCCGGCCTTTCTTGAATTTGGCGGGATCGACTTCCCAGATTTCCTTCATGCCGATGCCGAATTTCTGCGGCTCGTGTCCGTCCGACAGGTTCAGTTTGGTGATGATTTCCTTGGCCAGCGACCCGCGCACACCCTCGGCGATAAAGACGTATTTGCCGTGCAATTCCATGCCGGGTTCATACATCGGGCCGGGGGTGCCGTCGGCGTTCAGTCCCATTTCGCCGGCAACGACGCCACGCACACGATTGCCGTCCCAGACGATCTGGCTGGCGGCCATGCCGGGGAAAATCTCGACCCCCAGACCTTCGGCCTGTTCGGCCAGCCAGCGGCAGACATTGCCCATGCTGACGATGTAATTGCCGTGATTGTTCATCAGGGGCGGCATCGGCCAGTTCGGCACGCGCATCTGCCCGCCCTCGCCCAGCACATAGAAATTGTCGTCGTCGACTTCGGTGCTGATCGGCGCGCCCTTTTCCTTCCAGTCAGGGATCAGGCGGTTCAGGCCCGAAGGGTCCAGCACCGCGCCCGACAGGATATGCGCCCCGACTTCCGAGCCTTTTTCCAGCACCACCACCGAAATTTCAGGGTCGAGCTGCTTCAGCCGGATCGCTGCCGATAACCCGGCAGGACCAGCCCCCACGATCACGACGTCATATTCCATCGACTCGCGTTCGTTCTGTGGCGCATCCGTCATGGCTCGGCTTCCTCCTGGCTCCTGTGTCGGACCAATCACTAACCTGCCCTGACGCTTGGGGCAATTGTGACGCGGGGGTGCAAATGGCCGAAAATGGCCGTTTCTGAATCCGGCGGGCTTGCAAAGGTCCGGAAATTCGGTTCTCGTTAGTCTGGAAACTGATTTCGCGCCCCTGCCATTCCGAATGGCGGGGGCGTTCACTTAGCATCTGCAAGGCACAGCGAAGACCCATAAGGACAGGGCACCGATGGATAAGATACCGATGACTCGTGGTGGCGCAGACGCGCTGGAACGGGAACTGAACGAACTGAAGTCGAAAGAACGCCCCGCGATCATCCGTCAGATCGCCGAGGCACGCGAACATGGCGACCTGTCCGAGAATGCGGAATATCACGCCGCCCGCGAAAAGCAGGGCTTTATCGAAGGCCGCATCAAGGAATTGGAAGCGATTCTTTCGCGGGCCGAAGTGATCGATCCGTCAAAATTCTCCGGCTCGATCAAGTTCGGTGCCACCGTCGATCTGATCGACGAGGATACCGAGGAAGAACGGACCTACCAGATCGTAGGCGAGCCAGAGGCCGATATCGAACGCGGGCTGCTGAACATCCGTTCACCACTGGCGCGTGCGCTGATCGGCAAGGAGGAAGGCGATAGCGTGGACGTCACCACCCCCGGCGGCATCCGCAGTTACGAGATCCTCCGCGTCCGCTTCAATTAATTCCATGACTTTACTTCAACGCATCACCTCGCTGGCACAGCGCGATTCCCTGTCCATGATCGGGCTTGCGGTAACGGCTGTCTGGCTGCTTCTGCTGTTGCTGTTCTGGTTACTGGCACCAGCAAATGACGACAGCAGGGGCGGTCTTGCGACATTGCTGGGAATTATGGGTGTGGTTCTGCCCGTGGTGCTGATCTGGCTGGCCGTCGGGCTTGCCCGCGCGATTTCAACCCTGCAGGCCGAGGCTGCGGACCTGCGCGCTCGCATGTCACAGATCCGCACCGGCGGTATTGCATCGCCATCGGCCCTTGCCCCGAGCTCTGCCCCGTCCTCTGCCCGGCCACAGCAGCCCGACACCGCGCTTGGGGAATCGGGTGTGCGGATGATCACGCAGACACAACCAGCGCGACCGGCCCAGACCATCCCACGCCCAACTCGTCCGGCCGATGCCCGGCAGCAAGCCCTGAGCTTTGACGCGCCGGAACAGGTCTCTGTCACGCCGCAGACCATGATCCTTGCGCTGAATTTTCCAGATGGCCCGGACGATGTCGATGCGATCACCGCCCTGCGTGCCGCATTGAAAGATCACGGGAATTCCCGCGTGCTGCGTGCCGCACAGGATGTGATCACCCTGCTGGCTGGCCATGATGTCTATATGGACGACCTGCCGACCGAGCCTGTGGATATCGAGGCATGGCGACGCTTTGGCGAAGGCGTTCGCGGCGCATCGGTTGCAGGCGTTGGTGGCATCCATGATGCCACCGCCCTTGAAATGACCGGCGCCTATCTGCGCGGGGATGAGATTTTTCGCGATACAGCGCATCACTTCATGCGCCAGTTCGACGTGACCGCAACCCGGCTGATGGCAGAACTGGATGACGAACAGATTGTGATGCTGGCCGATTCCCGTTCGGCCCGCGCCTTCATGCTTTTGGGGCGCGTCGCCGGGGTCTTTGATCAGACCCCGGACTGAGGGTCAGGGCAACAGCACGACCGATCCGATCGTGCGCCGTCCCTCGACATCCGCATGTGCCTTTTGCACGTCAGCCAGCGGATAGGTGGTGATCCTGGGCGGCTTGACATCGCCCTTGCGAATGGCGCGGAACAGATTATCGGCCCCCGCCTGATATTCGTCCCGGACATTGGTATAATGCGCAATGGACGGCCGGGTCAGGTAAAGCGAGCCTTTCGCGCCAAGCGTGCCAACCCCGACCGGCGGGATCGGGCCAGATGCTTCACCGAAACTGACCATCAGGCCGCGTTGACGCAGGCTGTTCAGCGATTTGTCAAACGTATCAGCCCCGACGGAATCGAAAACCACATCGACGCCGCGTCCCTTGGTCAGGCGTTTGACCTCTGCCTCAAAATCCTGCTCGTTGTAGTTGATGACATAATCGCAGCCATTGGCCCGGGCGATTTCGGCCTTTTCCTCGGATCCGACGGTCGCGAAAACCGTCGCGCCAATGCGATGCATCCAATGGGTCGCGATGGACCCCACGCCGCCGGCCGCCGCGTGAAACAGCACCAGATGACGCTTTCTGATCGGCGCACAGCGATGGATCAGATATTCGGCGGTCAGCCCCTTGAAGATGATTGCCGCCAGTTCGGCATTGCCGATCCCTTCCGGCGCTGCCAGCGCACGGGCGGCAGGCAGGTTTCGCATCGTGGCATAGGCACCGGGCGGGCCGCCGACATAGGCGATGCGCTGACCGACCTCAAAATCCGTGACGCCGCGGCCGATGGCCGTGATCTCTCCGACGCCTTCAACGCCCAGACCGCTGGGCAGCGGCAATGGCGCGCCATAGCCACCGCGACGGTGGTAGATATCAAGAAAGTTCAGCCCGATGGCGGTTTGCCTGATCTGGATCTCACCTTCGCCGGGTGACGGCAGGTCAACCTCTTGAAAGGTCAGGACTTCCGGTGATCCGGTTTGTTCAAGGCGAACGGCCTGTGCTTGCGTCATGATCCCTCCAGTTCGGTCATCAGATATGGTGGGCAGCAAATCGGCTTGCAGGGCACAGCGCAACCCAAATCGGAACCATGCGTCAAACCGCGCGGCGCATCACGACCACCTGCCCCGCCCATGGCCAGCCATAGCGGCCACGCGCGACCTCGGAAAAACCAAGGGCGCGATAAAAGGCGATGGCGGGTGTGTTGCGGGCCAAGACCTCGGCCCTCAATCCGGGGCGGTTGGCCTGTTTCGCGCGGGCCATACCTTCGACCAGAAGTGCGCGCCCGGTGCCGCACGGCGGTTCCGCGTCACGATGCCATCGATCACCAGATCGCCGGTCGGCGGAGCGGCACGATACAGCCAGCGCACCGCCAGCGATTGCGTCAGAAGAAACCCCCCATCAGAATCCCGCAATCCCATGATTCCGGCCAATTCCCCCCGACCGTCAATGGCGGCTACGCCATGCGCGGGACAGACGCTGGGCAGCCGCCGTTGCAGGCGCCGCGGGCCAAAACTGCGCCACCACATGCGCGTGGCGTCGGTCAGGTAAGCTGCGGGAATCGGGCTGGCGATCTGCATGTTTTGTGGCCCGCCAACTTGCTTCTTGTTCTGCGTCATGACAGCAAGGTGCCGCGAACCATCCGAAAGCGAAAGCGCAATGTCTCCGACCCCGGCTCCGCGCCCCGATCATCAGCAACCGGTCGCCGATGACCCGGTGATCACACGCGCCCTGTCACGAACCCCGCGAGAGGCGATGGTTCACGGCATGGTCCAATCGATCCCGTTTTTGATCGTGATCATCCCTTTCGGGCTTCTGTTCGGGGTCGTCGCGATGGAAGCCGGGATGGATATCCTGCAAGTTATGGGCTTTTCGATTCTGGTGCTCGCGGGGGCGTCACAGTTCACCGCCGTGCAACTTATCAGCGAAAACACCCCGGCGATCATTGTCGTCATTTCGGCGCTGGCCGTGAATCTGCGGATGGCGATGTATTCGGCATCGCTGGTGCCCTGGCTGGGCGAGGCCAGCAACAGGCAAAAGGCATGGGTCGCCTATTCCATGATCGACCAGACCTATGTTCTGTCGATCCAGCATTACGAAAAATATCCGCGCCTGACACTGACGCAGCGGCTGGCCTATTTCGCGGGCGCGGCGATCGCCGTTTGCGGGCCGTGGATGATCGCGACATGGCTGGGCGCGACGCTGGGCAATGCGATCCCCGATGATATGGCGCTGGATTTCGCGGTGCCGATCACCTTTATCGCGATGATCGCGCCGATGCTGCGGACGCCCGCGCATCTGGCAGCCTGCTTTGTCGCCATCGTCGCGGCACTTCTGTTCGCGGGCATGCCATCGGGTCTTGGCCTGCTGGTCGCGGCGCCGCTTGGGATGATGGCCGGGGCTTATGTCGAGGTCTGGACCGAAAAGCGGAGGAAACCGGCATGAGCGGCGGTTACAGCGATCTGCAAATCTGGATCGTCATTGTTATTCTGGGAATCGGGACGTTCCTGCTGCGCTGGTCTTTCCTCGGCTCGCTCGGCAATCGCGAGATCCCAGAATGGGCGTTGCGGATGCTGCGCTATACGCCGGTCGCGGTGCTGCCTGCGCTGGTTGCGCCGCTGGTGACATGGCCCGCGGCGACCGGGGGCGAACCCGATCCCGCGCGCCTGTCGGCGGCGGCGGCAACCCTGATTGTCGGCATCCTGACCCGCAATGTGATCGCAGCGATCATCGCGGGGGCAGGAACGCTGGCGCTGATGCTTTACCTTCTGTAACCCGTCATCGTGCCATCCTTCTGGCGCAGCAGGACATCGTGGTTATTGGCCGGATCGCCGTCACGGTGATGCTTGGATTCCACGCCGGGAAGCGTCCGGAACCATTCACGCAGCTTGATCGGCGAAAAGCCGGACGGCGCGCCCTGAAACCCCGGCACACCGCGCAGCACTGCGCTGCTGGCGACCGCGCAAAAGCTTTTGTTCGCCGCCCCGTTCGCTTCGGCCCGACGAATGGCCAGATCGGCAACCTCGCGACTGACATAAACCTTGTCCTCGGCGACCCAATAGGTGCTGCGGGCATGGTAGTCGATATAGAAGTTCTTGTAGTTATCCGTGATCCCATACAGCACATCATGCCGTTCAGGGATATAGGGATGGTTCCAACTGCCCGCCGGATCATAGATCACGCGTTGGCTGCCGTTGATCATCAACGCCGAATGGCCGCCTTCGCCGCGCGGAATACCGATCACCGTGAACAGGGTGATCGACGGAGGCTCGCCCGAGACGAAACGCGCCTTGCGCACCGCTTCATCGCTGGCCCAGATATTGTCAGCACCGCAAGCGGCCAGAAAGGCAGGCGCAGCCGCCGCCAGAAACACGCGTCTTTTCATTGATAATTCGCCTTACGCAGCCGATCAGGCGTTAACCAGCGCCATGAAGATCAGGATGACGATGGACACGATGGAACTCCATGTCACCATCTTGATAAAACCGTCAAAAGTCTTCTTGTGCTCGGTAATGTCCATTTTGCCCGGTTCGTAATCGGTCACTTCGTGATGCGAGGCCATGCTGTTCTCCTGTCCGCCTTTCTCATCCGATAGCGGAAAGCGCGCTTTCTGTCACGCCCCCCACAACACTGCGCCGTCAGTTTCGCCGACCTGTTGTATCAATCCCTTATGACGCAGGTAGTTGATATGGGCGACGGCCTCGACCAGGGCCAGACCCAGTTCACCCTGCCCGATCTGACGCTTGAACAGAATGTCAAAGCACCCAACGGCAGTGCGCGCCCCTTTTGTCAGCGCCTTGTCCAGACGGTCCAGCGCGCTGTAATGGTTTTCGATCAATTGTCGCAGCCGGGTGGGCAGACCGGTGAAGGGCAGCTTGTGACCGGGCAGCACCAGATGCCTGGCCTCGGCCAGATCGGACATTTTCTGACAACTCTCCAGCCATTCAGACACAGGATCGGCGTCTGGTTCGGTCGGATAGACCCCCAGATTGGGCGAGATGGATGGCAAAAGCTGATCGCCGCCTATCACCAGATCATCATCCAGCGACCAGAAGGTTGCGTGGCAGGGCGCATGGCCATGCCCCATGACGACACGCCAGCGCCGCCCCCCGAATGCAAGCTGCTGGCCGTCGCTCAAGCGGGTGAAGCCCGGCGGAAACGGATGAACCACATCGGCAAAGTTGAACGGGCGTTCCTTGGCGCGGGCAGCAAGAATATCGGTGGGCATTCCCGCGCGGCGCCAGAATGTCAGCGCCTGTTCCGACGGTTTTTCCTGCACATCCAGCACCAGCATTCGCGCCATCAACCACGCGGTGCGGCTGATCATGAATTCCGCACCGTCCTGGGCCATCAGCCAGCCGGCCAAGCCGATATGATCGGGGTGATGGTGCGTGCCGATAACACGCCGGACCGGACGCCCAGCCAACGGACGCGCGCGCAACACCTGCCAGATTGCGCGGCCGCGTTTGCTGTCAAAGCCGGTATCGACGATGGTCCAGCCATCACCATCATCCAGCGCATAGACATTCACATGATCCAGCGTCATCGGCAGGGGAAGCCGCATCCACAGTACGCCGGGTGCAATCTCGGTTGCGTCCCCCTCGGCCGGGGGCGTGGGGAAGGGGTTGCCGATCACGCCCGGAAATCACCGGCCAGAACGGCATCGTCGATATCGGTCAGATCGGCCAGCCCCGCCTGCGCCTCGACCAGATCGGAGGCGTATCGGGGCAGCACGCGAGCCATGTAGACACGCGCCAGCGCCAGATGATCTGCCCCCCCCGCCTGCACGGCTTTCAGGTGATATGCCCCGCCCAGCACGCGGGCAAAAGCCGACAGATAAGGAACGGCACCGGCAAAGCGTTCGGACAAGTCACGTTCCAGCATGTCCTGTGTTGCTTCGCGCAGCGTCTCGGCTGCCTGCCAGACTTGATTGGCCAATGCCGGATGGGCGGATTGCGCGGCCTTGGCCGCGTCAAGAATTTCGTCCAGCAGACGCATGGCGGCCTCTCCGCCATCCGACAGCTTGCGCCCCACAAGGTCCATCGCCTGAATGCCGTTGGTGCCTTCATAGATCGGGGTGATGCGGACATCGCGCAGATATTGCGCCGCGCCGGTCTCCTCGACATAGCCCATACCGCCATGGACCTGCACGCCGGTATCGGCCACGCGGCAGCCGACATCTGTGCCATAGGCCTTGGCGATCGGCGTCAGGAAAGCGGCGCGGGCCGCCTGATCGGCGTCGCCGGTCGCGATCTGCATGTCGATGGCGGTGGCACAGGCCAGACAGATGGCGCGGGCGGCAAATACCTCGGCCCGCGCTGTGGCCAGCATCCGGCGCACATCGGGGTGCTGGATGATCGGCCCCATCTGGTTGCGCTCTTGGGCATAGGCCACGGCCTGCTGCAACGCGGCTTCCGCCACGCCAACGCCCTGAACGCCCACCCCCAAACGTGCGACGTTCATCATGGTGAACATCGCGGCCATCCCGCCATGTTCCTTGCCAACCAGCCAGCCGGTCGCGCCTTCATAGGACATCACGCAGGTCGGGCTGCCGTGAATGCCCATCTTTTCCTCAAGGCTGACGACCTTCAGCTTGTTGGCCACACCGGGATTGCCGTTTTCATCCGGGATCAGCTTGGGCACCATGAACAGGCTGATGCCTTTGGTCCCCTTGCCGCCGTCGGGCAGACGCGCAAGCACCAGATGACAGACGTTTTCCGTCACATCGCTGTCGCCCCAGGTGATGAATATTTTCTGTCCGGTCACGGAATAGGTGCCGTCGTCATTGCGGTCGGCCCTGGACGACAGGGCGCCAACATCGCTGCCTGCGCCCGGCTCGGTCAGGTTCATCGTGCCCGACCATTCGCCCGAAATCAGCTTGGGCAGATACAATGCCTTCAACTCATCGCTGGCATGATGTTCCAAGGCCTCGATCTGGCCCTGAGTCAGCAGCGGGTTCAGTTGCAGTGCAAGGCAGGCGCCGGCCATCATTTCCGACACCGACATGTTCAGCGCCTGTGGCAAACCCATTCCGCCATATTCGGGGTTGGCGGGCAGCCCGATCCAGCCACCATCGGCAATTGCGCGAAACCCGTCGGCATAGCCGGGGCTGGACCGCAGCTTGCCATTTTCCAGCGCGGCCGGATGTTCGTCGCCATTCCGGTTCAGGCGGGCCAGCACATTGGTTGCCATTTTGCCTGCTTCGGACAGGATCGCCCCGGCAGTTTCAGGCGTGGCATCGACAAAGCGCTCGCTTGCGGCAAGTTCAGGAAACCCGACGATATTGTTCAAGATGAAACTGATCTGCTCGACTGGTGCTTTATAGGCCATCTGCCTCTCCCCCACGCGCGCCTTGGCATTCGCCCGAGTCGCGATTATCAAACTTCATGTGCAGGCATCTTAGGAACCCTGTCGACAGGCTCAACCGAAACCCGGCGTCATAATGAAAACCGAAAGACTGATAGCGGATGACAGCGGCATCGCGCGGGCCGCGGAACTGCTGGCCGCCGGCGAAACCGTCGCGATCCCGACCGAGACGGTTTATGGCCTGGCCGGTGACGCCCACAGCGGCGATGCAGTGGCCCGCATCTATGACGCCAAGGGAAGACCTTCGTTTAATCCGCTGATCGTGCATCTGCCGGATATGGGCGCGGCGAACCAGATTGCGGTGTTCGGCCCCGAAGCTGCGCTGCTGGCCGATGCTTTCTGGCCGGGCGCGCTGACGCTGGTTCTGCCGCTGCGTCCTGATGCAGGTATCGCGTCGCTGGTGACGGCAGGGCTGGACACGATAGCCTTGCGCGTGCCTGCAGATGACACGGCACAACGGTTGCTGCGGCAATTTGGCGGCCCGGTCGCCGCGCCTTCCGCCAACGCATCCGGGCGGATCAGCCCGACCAGCGCGGATCATGTGCTGGACCCGGATGGCGGGCTGAATGGAAGGATCGCGGCCGTGCTGGACGCAGGCCCCTGCCCGGTCGGCGTCGAATCCACCATCGTCGGTTGGGTGCACGGGCAGGCGACCCTGCTGCGCCCCGGCGGCATCCCGGCCGAGGCGATCAAGGCCGCACTTGGCCATGCACTGGCGGGCTTTGTCGCCGATCAGGATGCACCGAACGCGCCCGGTCAGTTGACCAGCCATTATGCCCCGAATGCCAGCCTGCGCCTGAACGCCACCGACATGCGCGACGGTGAAACCCATATCACCTTTGGCAGACCCGGCCCGTTCAGCCTGTCCCCCAATGGCGACCTGACCGAGGCTGCGGCACATCTGTTCGACCTGCTGCGCCGCGCGGATCGCGAAGGAAAACCAATCGCCGTCGATCCCGTTCCCGATCATGGTCTGGGCACGGCGATCAATGACCGATTGCGCCGCGCCGCCGCCCCCAGATCCTAAACCCGCCTACAGGCCCATTGCACGATAGGATTGCGAGATGCGGTCGATCGACACGATATAGGCCGCCGTGCGCAAATCATCGACGCGATCATTGGTATGCCAGATTTCGGCCATGCTTTGAAACGCGCCGCGCATCGTGTCATCCAGACCCGAGCGGACCAATTCCAATTCGCTGGCCCCCCTGAGATACCTGTCCTTGAAGTTGCTGGACAACGTCCAGCCAAGACCCCGATCTGCCGAAAGCCTTTCCAATTCATTCACCAATGTCAGATGTCGGGCTTCCTGTTCGCGCCGTTCCATCCGGCCAAAGCGCATATGCGTCAGGTTCTTGACCCATTCAAAATAAGAAACGGTCACGCCGCCCGCATTCGCATACATGTCAGGGATAATGACAACGCCACGTTTTTTCAGGATGCTGTCGGCCTCGGCCGTTACCGGACCGTTGGCCGCCTCGACAATCAACCGGGTTTGAATCCTGTCGGCATTTTCGGCGTTGATGACACCTTCGACCGCCGCAGGGATCAAGATGTCGCATTCCAACTCCAACGCACCCAGACTGTGCTGCGTATATTCCGCCCCCGGAAAATCGCGCACGCCGCCTGTTTCAGCGATATGCAGACGCAATTCGTCGATGTTCAGCCCGTTCGGATTCATCACCGCGCCATCGCGTTCCGCAACGGCGATAATGCGGGCATCGTCCTCGGTCGAAAGGAACTTGGCCGCGTGATAGCCCACATTGCCCAGGCCCTGCACAACGATACGCTTACCCGCAACGCCCCCTTCGATCCCGGCGGCTTTCATTGCATCGGGATGGCGGAAGAATTCGTGGATCGCGTATTGAACGCCACGGCCCGTCGCCTCGACCCGGCCCGCGATCCCGCCAAAGGACAAGGGTTTGCCGGTCACGCAGCCACGCGCATTGATGTCATCGGGGTGCAGACGCTTATAGGCGTCGGCCATCCACGCCATTTCCCGTTCGCCCGTGCCCATATCCGGAGCGGGCACGTTTTGACTGGGTGAAATCAGGTTTCGCCGCGACAGTTCATAGGTGAAGCGGCGGGTGATCGCCTCTAGCTCATGTTCCTCCCACGCACGCGGATCGATGCACAAACCGCCTTTCGAGCCACCAAACGGAACCTCGACCAATGAGCATTTATACGTCATCAACGCCGCCAGCGCCTCGACCTCATCCTGGGTCACGTCCAGCGAATAACGGATACCGCCCTTCACTGGCTCCATGTGTTCGGAATGAACCGATCTGTATCCGGTGAAGGTGTGTATCTGCCCCCGCAATCGGACGCCAAAGCGCACGGTATAGGTCGAATTGCAGACGCGGATCTTTTCCTCAAGTCCCGGGGCCAGATCCATAAAGCTTGCGGCATGTGTGAACATACGCTCGACAGAGTCGCGAAACGACGTTAGCTCGACTGACATAAGCCCTTCCTCCACTAAATGAACGATTCTCTCTCCCTGATCTTGCAGGCTAGTCGAAGCTGACGCGCTTCGTCACGAAAGACTTGATTATTTTTTACGCAGCGTTGTGCCGTCCCCTCACCGCGCTGATCGGCGCTGCACCGCCGATAGGAATTCAGGCGGAAACCAAATAGTACGTTCGCGCATTATTTAGGCGATCCGCTTGCACAACTAGCACATTCAGGACGAAGCATGACCAAGAAACAGAAGATTAGCCAAGGCCGGAAATTCAATCAGGTGGTTGAAGGCGCTAAAAGCATTTTTCTTCGCGACGGTTACGCGGGTGCCAGCGTCGACGAAATCGCACAAGCGGCCGCCGTGTCGAAAGCCACGCTTTACAGCTACTTTCCCGACAAGAAACTGATGTTCGATGAAGCCATCGGGTCAGAGTTGCGACGCCAAAGCAAGGCGACGCCAATCAGCGTGCCGCCGGACGCGACGGCGCAAGAGGCCATTCCGGCCATTGCACAACAGATCAGCGGCTGGCTGGTCAATCCCGCGACGGTGCATCTGTATCGTATCCACGTTGCTGAAGCGGGCCGGTTTGCAGATCTGGCTGCGGATTACCGCCGCACGATGCGCAAGTTGCTGGTGGACGAATTGCGGCCTCAGTTGGACCGTTGGGTTAAAGCCGGGCAACTTGACATCGACGATACCACGATCGCCGCTGAACAGCTGGTTCGGCTGGCGGGAACAAGTGTCCTTGAAATTGCGCTGTTCGGCAAAAGGGACGCAATCAGCGAGGTCGATGTGAAACGCAGTGCGGATGCGGCCGCCAAGGTGTTCCTGCGCGCCTACCGCCCTACGGGCAACAGCTCTGATCGTCGTCTGACCGCAGCGGAATAAATTGTCGAACAGGCCGTCTGCCGACTGAAGAATCCAAGCAACAATCATGCAATCGTGTGTATATGCTTGGCTTCTCAGTCAGGCGGAAGCGCCCTATAAGTGGCGGGGAAGCTTGATGACATAACAGGCACGAATGAGGGATGAGACGTAGCACCATGACACAGACCAAGATTATCCTGCCGCTGTTGGCCGCGACCGTGGTGCTGGCAGGCTGTATGCCTGCGCCCGCGCCGGCCACGTATCAACAGCCGGTTCCCGCACCGGCGCCCGTTCAGTCTGTTCCCACCGTTGCCAACGGAATCACCGGCCTGCAAGAACGTGAACCGGACCTATGCGGTGCAAAAACCTATTCCAGCGCGCTGAACCAGCCGGGCAGCGTGATCCCGACATTGGGCGTCACCCAAGAATATCGCGTCGTCGAATATCGCGGGATCGAGCCGCAGGAATATGACCCCAACCGGATCGTTTTCCGTCTGGATGCAGGCGGCAATATTACCAACGTTGATTGCGGTTGATGATGATGCGTATTTTCCCCGCCTTGCTGGCGCTGACCGCTGCGGCCCTTGTCGCAGCCTGCGAACCTGTTCCCGTTGACCCTCTGCCAGAAGCGCCCAGCGATGCGTGCCGCGCATCGGCCTATCAGGGCCTGATCGGGCAACCGCGCGCGGTTCTGGATCAGATGAACTTCCCGATCGGCACCCGTCAGATCGGACCGAACGATGCCGTCACCGCAGATTTCCGGGCTGATCGGTTGAATATCGAGTATGGCGAAAGCGGTCGCATCGAAAAGGTCAGCTGCTACTAAGTCCTGCTTCACGAAAGCCTTCAGAAGGCGGCGTTTACCAACGCCGCCTTTTCGCATTGATTTGCAGGACGGCCGATGTCACCATTCCTTCATGTTGAATGCAGCACCGCCCTTTCAAGCTGACCCAGATCGCGTCGTCTTTGACCGTCGGGAACTTGGCTTGATCCTGTCCGTTTATGGCCGCTTTGTCGCCGCCGGAGAGTGGCGCGACTACGCGATGTCATTTCTGAAAGAGGTCGCCGTTTTCAGCGTGTTCCGCCGCGCGACCGAACATCCACTTTATCGGATCGAAAAGCGTCCTCGCCTGCGCGCCTCCCAGGGGATCTATGCCGTGATCGGGATGGATGGCCGCATTCTGAAACGCGGGCACGATCTGGTGCAGGTCTTGCGTGTTCTGGACAAGAAGCTGATCCGGTCCGTGGAGTAAAACCCGCAATTCAGGGGATAAGGATGGATCGTATCACTGGTGGTTGCCTGTGTGGCAACATCCGTTTCGAAGCAGCGGGGCGCCCCTGTCGCGTTGGCATCTGCCATTGTCTTGACTGTCGCAAGCATCACGGGGCGTTGTTTTATGCCGCGGCGATCTTTCCGCAATCATCCGTGACAATCACTGGCGAAATGCGCGGCTATGGCGGCCGGTATTTCTGCCCAAACTGCGGATCATCCGTCTTGGCCCGATCTGGCGATGAAATCGAAATTCATCTGGGCGCGCTGGATGAGCCTGACCAGTTCACACCGACCTATGAGGTCTGGACCAGCCGTCGCGAAGGCTGGTTGCCCCCATTTCCGGTCAAACATCACTATGACCGCGACCGCGAGTTGGACGACCAGCCCGCAGACTAGCCGTCAAACAGCGTCTGCTGACCCGGTGGGGTCGGCGCAGCCAACCCAAGATGTCGCCACGCCCGTGCGGCAAGCTGACGGCCGCGGGGGGTGCGGGCGATCAACCCCTGTTGCAGCAGATACGGCTCGATCACCTCTTCAATCGCATCGCGGCTTTCCGACAGTGCCGCCGACAGGGTTTCGACCCCGACCGGCCCGCCGGCATAATGTTCCGCCATCAGCATCAGATAACGCCGGTCGGCCCCATCCAATCCCAGATGATCGACGCCCAGCCGGGTCAGCGCGGTGTCGGCAATCTCTCGGGTCAGACGACCGTCGCCTTCGACCAGTGCAAAGTCGATCACGCGGCGCAGCAGACGACCGGCGATTCGGGGCGTTCCGCGGGCGCGACGGGCGATTTCCAGCGTGCCGTCGGGATCGGCATCAATGCCCATCATCCGCGCACCGCGCTGAACGATCAGATCAAGTTCATTGATTTCATAGAATTGCAGCCGCGTCGGAATGCCAAAACGGTCGCGCAAGGGCGTTGTCAGCAGGCCAAGCCGCGTCGTCGCCCCGACCAGCGTAAAGGGCTGCAGTTCGATCCGCACAGTCCGGGCTGCAGGGCCTTCGCCGATAACCAGATCAAGTTCGAAATCCTCCATCGCGGGATAAAGGACTTCTTCGACCGCCGGGTTCATGCGGTGAATTTCGTCGATGAACAGCACGTCCCGCGCTTCCAGATTGGTCAGGATCGCGGCCAGATCCCCCGCCCGCGCCAAGACCGGCCCCGAGGTCATGCGGAAATTCACCCCCAGTTCCCGCGCCATGATCTGTGCCAATGTCGTCTTGCCCAGCCCCGGCGGGCCAAAGAACAGCGTGTGATCCATGGCCTTGCCGCGCATCCGGGCGCTTTCGATGAACACACGCAGGTTCGCCCGTGCTTCGGCCTGACCGACGAAATCGGTCAGCGCCTGCGGGCGCAGGGCGCGATCTTCTGTTTCCTC
Source organism: Paracoccus amoyensis (assembly GCF_014490725.1). GTDB lineage: Bacteria > Pseudomonadota > Alphaproteobacteria > Rhodobacterales > Rhodobacteraceae > Paracoccus > Paracoccus amoyensis. Next base: position 316,537 of record NZ_JACOQL010000004.1, on the reverse strand, counting down.
CTCAAGCCGTTCGGGGCGCAATGTCGGGTCCGGTTGCGTCATCCGCGGGCCATTGCGCGTAACCGGGCGATCCGTTCTTCGGTGGGGGGATGGGTGGTGAACAACCGATCCACCCGCATCGCATGCAGCGGGTTGATGATGAACAGGGCCGCCGAGGCCGGGTTCTTTTCCGCCGGAATGTTCAAGGTTCGTCCCGCCATCTGTGCAATTTTCGCCAGCGCCGAGGCCAGCGCCAATGGCTGCCCGCTGATCCGGGCACCTTCGGCGTCTGCCTCGTATTCGCGGGCGCGCGAAATTGCCATTTGCACCATCGTCGCCGCCAGCGGAGCCAGAATCATTGCCAAAATTGCCCCCAAACCACCGCCACCGCGATTATCATCGCGTCCGCCGGTGAACAGCAGCATGTTGCCCATCATCGCAATCGCCCCGGCCATCGTTGCGGTGACGGTCATGGTCAGCGTGTCGCGGTACTTGATATGCGCCAGTTCATGCGCGATGACGCCCGCGACCTCTTCGGTGCTAAGGCCGTTCAACAGCCCCTGCGTCACCGCGACGGCCGCGTTTTCCGGGTTCCGCCCGGTGGCAAAGGCATTCGGCTGATCGGTTGGCAGCAGGTACAGCTTGGGCATCGGCAGCCCGGCCCGCTGCGCCAGTTCGGAGGTCAGCGCGTAAAGTTCTCTCCCCTGCTGCGGCGTGATCTCGACCGCGCCCTGCTGGCGCAGCACCATCTTGTCGCTGTTCCACCAGGTAAAGACGTTACCAACCCCGGCGATCAGCAGCGCAATCACGGCACCGCCCTGACCGCCCAGCATCCAACCAAGACCCATCACCAGCGCGGTGAGGGCCGCCATCAACAGAAAAACTTTTGTGTTTCCGTGCATGACCCGATCCCTGACTTTCTAACCCTTCGGCGCCAACAGACGCAGCGCCGCGCGGATCAACACAGGCGTGGCGGCCTCGGGTTCCGTCGCCTGCGCTTCTGCCACGGCCGCCGCCGCTTCGGATGAAGCATAGCCCAGATTGGTCAGCGCCGACAGCGCCTCGGCCACCGCGCGGGCATTGCCGTTATCCTGCGCGGCCCTTGGTTTCGTCGTGGCCTTTGTCGGAACGGGGGCATCCATGTCAATGATGACATCATCAGCCTGTCCCCCTGCATCGACGGTCAGATCACCGCCAAGGGCCATGATCGCGGGGGCCTTGTCCTTCAGTTCCAGCACGATCCGCTGAGCCAGTTTTGGCCCGACCCCTTGCGCCTTGCGCACCGCCGACCAATCGCCAAGCGCGATGGCGCGGGATAAGCCGTCCGCGCCCAGCGTGCCCAGCACCGCCAGCGCCACCTTGGCGCCGACGCCCTGCACACTGGTCAAAAGACGGTGCCATTCCTTTTCCAGCATCGTGGGAAAGCCGAACAGCTGCAGCAGGTCTTCGCGTACCAGCAGATCGGTATACAGCGCGACGGCCTGTCCGGCGGGGGGCAGGCTGGCCGCCGTGCGTTCGCTGACATGGACGATATAGCCCACGCCGCGCACGTCGATCATCACCTGATCGCGGCCCCGGTGCAGGATCACCCCTGCAAGCCGCCCGATCATGCGACACCTTTGGGACGGGCTTCGCGCATCGACCGGCCCTGCATGTGATGGGCATGGCAAATCGCGATGGCCAAGGCATCAGCCGCGTCCGGCCCTTCGAATGTCACGCCGGGCAGCTGCACCCTGACCATATGCTGCACCTGTTCCTTTCCCGCGTGGCCCACGCCGACCACGGTCTTCTTGACCGCGTTCGGGGCGTATTCACCGACGGGCAACCCCGCCTCGGCCGGGGCCAGCAAGGCGACGCCACGCGCCTGACCCAGTTTCAGCGTGCCGACCGCGTCCTTGTTGACAAAGGTCTGTTCGACCGCCGCCAGATCGGGACGATAGGTCGCAATCACGGCACAAAGCCCGCGATAAAGCTGCGACAGACGCTGTGCCAGATCGGTTGATGTGCCATCAGCCGTGGTCTGAATCACGCCATTTGCCACATGGCGCAGACGCGGCCCGTCGACTGTGATCACACCCCAACCCGTGTTCCTTAATCCGGGATCAATCCCAAGAACCCTCATGCCTGCCCCTTTTGTCTTTTCACCGGACTAGCACGAAAGGCGAACATCGCCTAGAGGGGACAGAATACCGCACCGCATTTGCTTGACACCCGTGGCGTGAACAGAAACACAAAGAGCAAGCAAAACCAGAATAAGTCCAACGGATCGAGGTCGAATGTCACCAGTCCTGATAGCCATGTTGCCATTCATCGGTGCGCTTCTGCCGGGGCTTTTGATCCGTTCGGGGCGTGATGTCGCGGCGACCGCCTGCGGAACCACGACGTTTCTGGCGCTTCTGGGACTGGTGCTTCACACCCCCGCCATCCTGAATGGAGAGGTGATTACCGCCCATATCGAATGGCTTCCGCTGATTCAGCTGAACGCGAATTTCCGCATCGACGGGCTGTCTCTGCTGTTTGGAATCCTCATTCTGGGAATTGGGCTGCTGATCATTATTTTTGCGCGCTTCTATCTGTCGCGCCAGGATCCGATCGGCAAGTTCTACACCTATCTGATGCTGTTTCAGGGCGCGATGATGGGCATCGTCCTGTCCGACAACATCCTGCTTTTGCTCATTTTCTGGGAATTGACGTCGCTTTCTTCGTTCCTGCTGATCGGCTATTGGCGGCACCTGCCTGCTGGCCGTCAGGGGGCGCGAATGGCCCTGACGGTGACGGGCATGGGTGGCCTTGCGATGATCGCGGGGATGCTGATTCTGGGCAATATCGCGGGCAGCTATGACATCAGTGGCATTCTTCAGGCGAAAGAGGCTATTCAGGCCAGCCCGTATTACCTGCCTGCATTGATCCTGATCCTGATCGGCGCATTCACGAAATCGGCGCAATTTCCATTCCACTTCTGGTTGCCCCACGCGATGGCTGCGCCGACCCCGGTTTCGGCCTATCTGCACAGCGCAACGATGGTGAAAGCAGGCCTGTTCCTGATGGCGCGACTGTGGCCGGTGCTGTCGGGAACGCCCGAATGGTTCTGGATTGTTTCGGTCACGGGTTTGATCACCATGCTGGTCGGCGCATTCATTGCGCTGTTCAAGGACGACCTGAAAGCCGTGCTGGCGTTTTCGACCGTCAGCCATCTGGGCCTGGTCACGATGCTGCTGGGCTTTGGCACCGAAGCCGCGGCGATTGCCGCCATGTTCCACATCATCAACCACGCGACCTTCAAGGCCGCGCTGTTCATGACCGCTGGCATCATCGACCACGAAGCCGGAACACGATCCATCGCGCGTTTGGGCGGGTTACGTAAACTGATGCCCATTACCTTTGCCATTGGCACCATCGCAGCACTGTCGATGGCCGGCATTCCGCCGCTGAACGGCTTCATCTCGAAAGAAATGATGCTGTATGAAACCACCCATGTGGAACATGCCCGGCAAGCCTTCATGGTCATCGCGACCATCGCGGCGCTGTTTTCGGTTGGCTATTCGTTTCGCTTGATCTTTCAGGTCTTTTTCGGCCCGGTGCGCAACGATTACCCGCACAAGCCGCATGATCCGGGCTTTGGCATGTGGTTTGGCCCCGGCCTTCTGGTCGTGCTTGTCATCCTGATCGGCCTGTTCCCGAACACCATGGCAGGCTGGCTGGTTGATGCGTCCGCGACGGCGACCACCGGCGTGGCACAACATGCCCATCTGTCGCTGTGGCACGGCATGAATGCCGCCGTTATCATGTCGATCATCGCCACCATCGGCGGCGCCATGCTGGTTATCCAGCACCGGCCGCTGCTGGCAGCATGGAACGCCGCCCCGCGTCCCGAGGCGAAGTCGATCTTTGACGCCGCCGTGCTTTTCCTTGTTCGCGGCGCCCGTGCGATTACCGACAATCTGAACACCGGCTCCATGCCGCGCGCGTTGGCCGCCTTCACGCTGGCCACGATCTTTTGTGGCGCATTGGCGTGGTTTTCGGGCCATCCCGGTCCGGCAGATCGACCAATGCTGCCAATTTATCCGGTGCCGTTCATCAACTGGCTGCTGATCCTGACCGCAACCGCGTGCATGGTCACGTTCCACAGAATTCGTGTTCTGGCGCTGATCCTGATCAGCATCGTCGGGCTGATGACTTCGGCCTTTTTCGCCTATTTCTCGGCCCCCGATCTTGCGCTGACACAAGCCTCGGTCGAGGTGGTGACGGTTGTCCTGCTGCTTCTGGCACTGAACTTCCTGCCCAAGCGGACAGCGGTTGAAACGCCTGTCGTCCGCCGCAGCTGGGACGCTTTCATCGCCACGTTGGGCGGGGTGGCGTTTGGTGCCTTGACCTATGTGATTCTGCGCGGTGATTTCACTCTGCCCAGCATCTCTGGTTACATGCTTGAAAACAGCTACAAGGGCGGCGGCGGCACTAACGTCGTCAACGTCATTCTGGTAGATTTCCGCGGCTATGATACCTTTGGTGAGATCACCGTGCTGGGCATTGCCGCACTGGCCATCTTTGCCCTGACCCAGACCCTGTTGCAGGGCAATTCATCCAAACGCCTGCGGAACTGGAAACACACGCAATCGCGTGCGGGCGACCGCCACCCGCTGATGCTGGTGATCATCACGCGTGTGCTGCTGCCGATTTCACTGGTCGTCGGGCTGTATATTTTCCTGCGCGGCCACAACCTTCCGGGCGGCGGCTTTGTCGCCGGTCTGGTCGTGTCGATTGCGCTGGTGATGCAATATATGGCCTCGGGCTATGCTTGGGCACAGGAACGCCGCTATATCCCCTATCACGTCCTGATCGGCGCGGGCGTCGTGGCCGCCGGTGTGACCGGGATCGGCGCGTGGTTCGTGGCCAAACCCTTCCTGACCTCGGCCTTTGGTTATGTAAAGCTACCCTTCCTTGAAAAATTCGAGCTGGCAACCGCCATGGGTTTTGATCTTGGCGTGTTTCTGTGTGTGGTCGGCGCGGTGATGCTGATGCTGAACTCGCTGAGCCGCATCGCACGGCACGCAGGCAGCACCGTCAACCGCAAGCCGATGGATATCGACCTGAGTGACGAACAATCGAAAGGAGCGCACTGATGGAGATTCTTGTAGCATCCGCCATCGGTGCCATGATGGCCGCAGCGATCTATCTGATCCTGCGCCTGCGCACCTTTGCGGTGATCCTCGGCATGACCATGATGACCTATGCGATCAACGCCTTTCTGTTCGTCAGCGGTCGTCTTGTCGTGAACCGTCCCCCGATCCTTCAAGGATCTGGCGAGGCCGTCGATGTCACGATGTATACCGATCCGATCCCGCAGGCGCTGGTTCTGACCGCCATCGTCATCGGTTTCGGGATGACCGCTGTCGTGGTGATGATGTCGCTTGGGGCGTTTATCGAAGGGGGCGATGACCACATCAACATGCCACAAGACGACCGAGAGATGCCGCCGCTGAAAACCGTCGAAGACACCAAGAAGATCGAGGAAGAGACTGCATGACCCACTGGCTGATTGCTCCGGTTCTTCTTCCGGCCTTGATGGGTTCGCTGATGGTTCTGTGGATGCGCCACGATCTGCTGTTGCAGCGGGTGTTTGGCATCGTCAGCAGCTTGCTGATCCTTGGCGTCGCGCTGATCCTGCATCACGACGCGATCAGTGGCGACATCTATGTCTATCGCCTTGGCAACTGGTCCGCGCCCTTTGGCATCGTGCTGATGTTGGATCGTCTGGCGGCGCTGATGCTGTTGCTGACCGCCGTGCTGGCGGTCGTGGTTCAGCTTTACGCAATAGGCTCTGGCTGGGATCGCAAGGGTTGGCACTTTCACGCGCTTTGGATGTTCCAGCTGATGGGCTTGAACGGCGCATTTCTGACGGGCGACGCCTTCAACCTGTTCGTGTTCTTCGAAGTGCTGCTGATTGCCAGCTATGGCCTGGTGATCCATGGCGGCGGCCCGATGCGCCTGCGCGCAGGTGTGCAGTATATCAGTTATAACCTTGCCGGGTCGGCACTGTTTCTGGCCGCGCTTGGCACGCTTTACGCATCCACCGGAACGCTGAACATGGCCGACATGGCGGCCCGTGTCGCCATGATGCCGCCCGATGATACCGCTCTGCTGCGCACCGGCGCGGTGCTGCTGCTGCTGGTCTTTGCGGTCAAGGCCGCCATCGTGCCGCTGCATTTCTGGCTGCCCTCGACCTATGCCAACGCGCCCGGCCCTGTGGCCGCGCTGTTCGCGATTATGTCGAAAGTCGGCGTTTATGCCATCGTGCGCTTCTTCACGTTGGTCTTTCCAAACGATTCGGTGGTCGAGACGATTGCCAGCGATCTGATCCTGCCGGCCGCGCTGATCACCCTGACGCTGGGCCAGATTGGCGTTCTGGGCACGCGCAGCGTGACCCGAATGGCCGCCTTCGCGTCCATCGCGTCCATTGGCACGCTGTTGATTCCGTTGGCGCATTTCAACACGGCCGGCCTGACCGCTGGGCTGTACTATATGATCCATTCGACGCTGGCCGGGGCGGCATTGTTCCTTGTGGTGGATATGATCTGCGCCCGGCGTGGCGGCGATCACTGGCTGCGTCTGCGCCCGACGATCCGCAACACCGGGGCGGTTTCAGTCCTGTTCTTTCTGGCGGCCATCGCGACCGCTGGCCTGCCGCCCCTGTCGGGCTTTATCGGCAAGCTGTTGATCCTTGACGCGACCTGGACAGATCCGTGGCGCATTGGCATCTGGACCACAATCCTGGCCACGTCGGTCATCGCGATCATCGGTTTCAGCCGCGCCGGTTCGCTGCTGTTCTGGAAATCGCACGAGCTTGACCCCGATCCCGGCAACGACACGGACGAGGGGCAGCGCCCGAAACCCGGCCCGATCCCGGTGAAGCTGGAAACAGACGAACCCATTCAGGATGTCGACGATTCGGCAGCACCCTGGCTGGCATTTGCATCCACCGGGGCGCTGCTGGCCGGAACTGCGCTGCTGGCCATCTTTGCCGGACCGGTCACCGAGTATCTGCGGGACACGGCAAATCAGCTGACAGACCCGCAGCCCTATATTGAATCGGTCCTGATGCAGCAGGAGGACACGAAATGATCCGTCGCCTGTTTCCGCATCCCTATCTGTCTGCCGCGCTGGTCCTTACCTGGATGTTGCTGGTCAATCGCTTTTCATGGGGATCGCTTGTCTTTGCGATCATCATTGCCATCGCCATTCCGGCCCTGACCGAACCCTACTGGCCCGACCGCGCCCGCCTGCGGAGGCCTGGCAAGATCCCCGCCTATGTGCTGCTGGTGATCAAGGATATCGTGGTCGCCAACGTGCAGGTCGCGAGGATCGTGCTGTTCAAGCCCAACCATCGACTGCAGCCCGCCTGGATCACCGTTCCCCTGGATATCCGCTCGCCCGAGGCGATCACCGTGCTGGCGTCAACCATCACCCTGACGCCCGGCACCGTCACCGCCGATCTGTCGCAGGACGGTCACGCGCTGCTGATCCACTGCCTGCACGCGCCCGAACCCGAAGAGGTGATCATAGATATCAAGACCCGCTATGAAGCCCGCCTGAAGGAGATTTTCGAATGATCCTGTATGCGCTGTATTTCGCCCTCTCGTGCTTTGGTATTGCGCAGCTTTTCTGTGTCTATCGCATCATTGTCGGCCCCGGTGTCGGCGATCGGATTTTGGCGTTGGATACCATGTCGATCAATTTCATCGCGCTGATCGGGCTGTTCGGCGTTACGTTCAATACGTCGATGTATTTCGAGATCATGTTGCTGTTCGCCATGGTCGGTTTCATCTCGACCGTGGCCTATGCCAAATTCCTGCTGCGCGGCGATGTGATCGAATAACGGAGGGGATGATGGAGTTAATCTTAGAAATCGTGATTACCGCGTTCCTGGTCATCGGGGGCCTGTTTGGGCTGATCGGATCGTTCGGGCTGGTCAAATTGCCTGATCAGATGACCCGCCTGCACGCCCCGACCAAGGCGGCGACGCTCGGCGTCGGTGGTGTTTTGCTGGCCTCGGTTCTGTGGTTCGGCTTCTTTGGCGAACATGCAAGCTGGCACGAGTTGCTGATCGTGATTTTCCTGTTCCTGACGGCGCCGATCACCGGCCTGATGATCGCCAAGACGAACATCCACCTGACATGGAGGGCCGAAGACCTGCCCGATCCCGGTCCCGATATGCACTGGGCCACTTATGGCGATTCGGCGGAACAAAGCCTGATGGATATGGACCAGGATTCCGATCGGCCAAAACGCGAAAATCATTTCTGAATGGATGCAGAATGAAAGAGGCCGGATTATCCCCGGCCTTTGTCATTCCTCGACCACGTCCAGAACGCCGGGCACAGCGCGGAGCGCCTGACGGGCGGGTGTGGTCAGGGGGGCGTCATCGGCGACTTCGATCTCGATCACCTCATCGCCTTCGCGGATACGCAACAACACCGGGCCACGGCTGCGGGATGATGCCGTGATGTCGGTCTTGATCCGCGCCAATGTCTCGGCCAGACGCGGAATCGTGTCGGCGCCGTGCATCTCTACTGCCAGACAGCCTGCGCCGGCATCGGCAACCGCGTCTTCCAGCAGCGTCACCGAATTCGCCAGCATCTTCACCTGATCGCCTGACGGTTCGACCTTGACCTGCAAAACGACATTCTGCCCCGGCTCCAGCTTGTCGCGCGCGGCATTCAGCAGGTCCGAAAACACCGTAACCTCATAAAGCCCGGTTGGATCGGACAGGCTGACAAAGGCGTATTGCGTGCCCTTGGCGGATTTGCGTTCCTGCCGCGCGGACACGGTGCCCGCGATGCTGGTGACCAGTGGCCCGCTTTCAGCCTCGGCACTGATTTCCGCCAGCGTCTGCACCTTCTTGCGGCGCAGCGCCGGCAGATAGTCATCGATCGGATGCCCCGACAGGTAAAAGCCGATGGCGCGGTGTTCCTCGCCCAGCTTTTCGGTCGGCAACCAGACAGGCCCGATTGCGGCACGCGGCGGGGGCAGATCCTCTCCGCCGCCAAACAGGCTGGATTGCGACGATGCCGCCTGATCCTGCACCGCCGCCGACCATGCGACAAGCGCGTCCAGCGATTTCAGCACCCGTGATCGATTGTCGTCCAGCACATCGAAGGCCCCTGCCCGCGCCAGCATTTCCAAGGGACGTTTGCCGACGCGTTTCATATCCACGCGGCGGGCGAAATCGTTGATATTCTGGAACGGTTGATCGCCGCGTGCCTCGTGGATCAGGCGCATCGCATCAAGACCAACCCCTTTCAAAGCCCCAAGCGCATAGTGAATGCGCCCGTCCTTCACGGTGAATTTCGGCGCGGAGCGGTTGACGCAGGGGGGCACGATCTCGATCCCCATGCGATCGACCTCGCGCTTGTAGACGGCCAGCTTGTCGGTCAGGTGGATATCGCAATTCATCACTGCGGCCATGAATTCGACCGGCTGGTTCGCCTTCAACCACGCCGTTTGATAGCTGACGACCGCATAGGCTGCCGCGTGGGATTTATTGAAGCCGTAATTGGCAAATTTTTCCAGCAGGTCGAAAACCTCGCCCGCCTTCTTGGCATCGACGCCATTCGCGACCGAGCCATCGACGAATTTCGGCCGCTCTTTGGCCATTTCGGCGGCGATCTTCTTGCCCATGGCGCGTCGCAACAGGTCGGCCCCGCCAAGCGAATAGCCCGCCATCTCTTGCGCGATCTGCATCACCTGTTCCTGATACACGATGATGCCCTGCGTTTCTGCCAGGATATGGTCAATACTGGGATGGAGCGATTCCAGATCGCGGACACCATTCTTGACCTCGCAATAGGTCGGGATGTTCTCCATCGGGCCGGGTCGATAGAGGGCGACCAGCGCCACGATGTCCTCGATGCAGGTCGGTCGCATGCGCCGCAGTGCATCCATCATGCCCGAACTTTCCACCTGGAACACAGCGACCGTGCGGGCAGCCGCGAACAAATCATAGCTGGCCTTGTCGTCCAGCGGGATGGCGTTGATTTCGTTCTCGGCCCCGTCCGGTGGATCGTAAAGCTGGCGCCCATCCGCCGCGACATGCAGGGGGCGCCCGCCGCCATTGATCAGATCGACAGCGTTCTGGATGACGGTCAGGGTCTTCAGGCCCAGAAAGTCGAATTTCACCAGCCCGGCCTGTTCGACCCATTTCATGTTGAACTGCGTGGCCGGCATATCCGATGCCGGATCGCGATACAGCGGCACCAGCCGGTCCAGCGGACGGTCCCCGATCACCACCCCTGCCGCGTGGGTCGAGGCGTTGCGATATAACCCCTCCAACTTCTCGGCGTAATCCAGCAGGCGTGCGACGACCTCTTCCTTGGCAGCCTCGCGCAAGCGCGGTTCATCCGCGCGGGCCTTGGTGATGCTGACGGGCTTCACCCCTTCGACCGGGATCATCTTGGACAGGCGGTCCACCTGACCGAAGGGCAATTGCAGCACCCGGCCCACATCGCGAACAGCCGCCTTGGACAGAAGCGCACCGAACGTGATGATCTGGCCAACCTTGTCGCGGCCATATTTGCCCTGCACATACTGGATCACCTCTTCCCGGCGATCCATGCAGAAGTCGATGTCGAAGTCCGGCATGCTGACCCGTTCCGGGTTCAGGAAGCGTTCGAACAGCAGCGAATAGCGCAGCGGGTCAAGATCGGTGATGGTCAGTGCATAGGCCACCAGCGACCCTGCCCCCGAACCGCGCCCCGGACCCACCGGGATACCCTGATCCTTGGCCCATTTGATGAAATCGGCGACGATCAGGAAATAGCCGGGAAAACCCATCTGCTCGATGATGCCCAGCTCGAATTCCAGCCGCTTCTCGTATTCCTCGACGCTGACGGCGTGGGGAATGACCTTCAGACGGTCGGCCAACCCCTGATTGGCCTGACGCCGCAATTCTTCGACCTCATCATCGGCAAAGCGGGGCAGGATCGGCTTATGCTTGCTGACGGCAAAGGCGCATCGTTTGGCGATCTCGACCGTGTTTTCCAGCGCCTCGGGCAGATCGGCGAACAGCACTGCCATTTCTTCGGGCGATTTGAAATGATGCTGCGGCGTCAGGCGACGACGCGGCTGCTGCTGATCGACATAGGCCTTTTCCGCGATGCAGATAAGCGCATCATGCGCCTCATACATATCGGGCTTGGGGAAATAGACATCATTGGTGGCAACCAACGGCAGTTCCTTGGCATAAGCCAATTCGATCAGACCAGCCTCCGAGGCAGCTTCGGCCTGCATCAGCCTGCCATTTTCGCCCGGATGGCGCTGTAATTCGACATAAAGGCGCGTCGGGAATGCGGCTTTCAGCGTGTCGGCAAGCGCCGCCGCATCGCCCGCGCGGCCTTTGGCAATCATCTGCCCCAACGGGCCAAGGGCACCACCGGTCAGACAGATCAACCCTTCGGCCCGCTCCGTCAGTTCGTCCAGCGTGATATGGGGCAGCGAAGCATCGCTGCGCAGATACAGGCAGGACGACAACGCCATCAGGTTCAGCCAGCCTGCCTGATTTTGCGCCAGCAGCACGACTGGGCCGGTTTCCCCTGCCTCTAGCGTGATCTGACAACCGATGATCGGCTGCACGCCCTTGTCCATTGCCTTTACGCTGAATTCCAGCGCCGCGAACATGGCATTGGTATCCGTCAGGGCGACTGCCGGCATACCGGCATCTGCCGCCAAAGCGGGCAATTTGCCTACAGGAATGGCACCTTCCAGCAAGGAATGCTCGGAATGTGTGCGAAGATGGATGAATCGAGGAGACTTTGCTGACATGATGAAACAGTATCGCACCCTGCCTAAACAGTGCAATTGCCCGAACTGGGCATAGCGCGATATGCAGATATAAAAAGAAAACAGGGAGACAAGTTTGACGCAACCCGAAGTTGTCCGGGCCGAAGCTTTCCGGGCCGAAGTTTTCCGGGCTGACGGGATTGGAAAATCCTATCCCGGCGTGCGCGCCAATGACGATGTCTCATTTGCTGTCCTGCAAGGCGAGATTCACGCCCTTCTGGGGGAAAACGGTGCAGGGAAATCCACACTGGTCAAAATGATCTATGGGCTTGTCCGCCCGGATCAAGGGCAAATGGCCCTGAACGGTCAGCCGCATCACCCAACGGATCCGCGAGAGGCGCGGGCATCGGGTGTTGCGATGGTGTTTCAGCATTTTTCGCTGTTCGACGCATTGACCGTGGCCGAAAATATCGCCCTTGGCATGGAACACCCGCCGCCGCGTCGCGAGTTGGCCGCCCGAATTACAACGGTCAGCCACGAATTCGGACTGCCGCTGAACCCCTCCCGCCGCATCGCAACCCTGTCCGCGGGCGAACGCCAGCGGGTCGAGATCATTCGCTGCCTGTTGCAGAACCCGCGCCTGCTGATCATGGACGAACCAACCAGTGTCCTGACCCCGCAAGAGGCCGAACTGCTGTTCGCCACGCTGCGCAAACTGGCCGATCAGGGAACCGCGATCCTGTATATCAGCCACAAACTTGAGGAAATCCGCGCCCATTGCGACCGCGCCACGATCCTGCGTGGCGGCAAGGTGGTGGACAGTTGCAATCCGCGTGCCCATTCGGCCCGCGAACTGGCCGCGATGATGGTTGGCGGTGAAATGCGACTGATCGACCGGACCGGCCGTCAGGCGGGCGACGTTCTGTTGCAGGTAAACGACCTGTCACTGCCCGTTCCAACGGGTGAAGGGACGGCGCTGAAAAACGTCTCACTCTCTCTGCGGGCGGGTGAAATCCTGGGGATCGGTGGCGTCGCGGGCAACGGGCAAGAAGAATTGCTGGCCGCGCTATCCGGCGAAATGCGCAGTGCCGCTGCTGCCGTGACGCTGGATGGAAAGCCATTGGGCGCGGCAAGCCCCGAACAACGCCGCAAAGCCGGGCTGCTGACCGCGCCAGAGGACCGTCTGGGCCATGCCGCCGTGCCCGATTTCAGCCTGACTGAAAACACTTTGCTGACCGCTGGCACGCGCAAGGAATTGGTCCGCAACGGTCTGATCGACCACAAAGCCGCGAAATCCTATGCCGAACAGGTCATCAAGGATTTCGACGTGCGCACCCCGGGTCCCGGCACGGCCGCCCGCGCATTGTCCGGCGGCAACCTGCAAAAATTCGTCATCGGCCGCGAGGTTCTGCAAACCCCGCGTGTGCTGGTCGTGAACCAGCCGACATGGGGCGTGGATGCGGGGGCCGCCGCCGCCGTGCGTCAAGCCCTGCTGGACCTTGCCCGCGCGGGCGCGGGCGTCATCGTCATCTCTCAGGATCTGGATGAGCTTTTGGAACTATCGGATCGCTTTTGCGCCCTGAACGAAGGGCGCCTGTCCGCGCCCCGCCCAACCGAGGGGCTGACCCTGGACGAGATCGGCCTGATGCTGGGCGGCGCCCACGGGATGGAGGTCGCAAGCATATGATGCGCCTTGTTCCCCGCACCGAAACATCCCTGCCCTGGCAGATCGCGACGCCGATTCTGGCGGTCTTGGCCACCATGATCACAGGCGGCGCCCTGTTCGCGATCATGGGTTATGATCCGGTCGCCGCCATCCGCACGATTTTCTGGGATCCGCTGTTCGGCCCGGCAGCCGGATATTCCCGCCCGCAACTGCTGGTCAAGGCGGCCCCGTTGATTCTGATCGCGTCAGGTCTGGCCATCGGCTTTCGCGCCGGTATCTGGAATATCGGCGCCGAGGGGCAGTATATCATCGGCGGCATCACCGGGGCCGCCGTCGCATTGGCGGTCTACCCGGCCGAGGGCATGTGGATCTTCCCGGCGATGGTCTTTGCGGGTGCGCTTGGCGGCTGGGCATGGGGCATGATCCCCGCCATGCTGCGCAATTGGTTCGGCGCGTCCGAAATCCTTGTCTCGCTGATGCTGGTCTATGTCGCACAGAAGGTTGCGGCATGGATGGCCTTTGGCCCGATGCGTAACCCGGAAGGCTTTGGCATGCCCGGATCGCGCAACCTGACACAATATCCCTCGGCCGCGAATCCCGAACTGATCGACGGAACCGGTGCACATTGGGGTGTGGTTGCGGCGGCAATTGCGGTGCTTGCGACATGGTTCCTGTTCAGCCGCCACATTCGCGGCTTTCATATCCGCACCGCCGGTCTTGCGCCCCGTGCCGCACGTTTTGCGGGGGTAAAACCCGAAGCGCTGGTCGCCTTTTGCCTTGGCCTGTCGGGTGCGCTGGCCGGCATGGCCGGGCTGTTCGAGGTCGCAGGCCCCGCAGGCCAGATCACCGACAGCCTTGGTTCGGGCTATGGCTTTACGGCGATCATCGTGGCCTTTCTGGGGCGTCTGCATCCGCTGGGCATCCTGTTGGCCGGATTGCTGCTGGCCCTGACCTATATCGGCGGTGAATTGGCACAGCTGACCCTGCAACTGCCCGCCGCCACCGTGCAGGTATTTCAAGGGATGTTGCTGTTTTTCCTGCTGGGGTTTGATTTGCTGACACGGTTTCGCGTTGAACGCAGGGTGTTGGCATGATCGATCCGATTTCCGTCTTCTTGCTGCTTCTGGCCGCCGCAACACCGATCCTGTTCGCCGCGCTTGGCGAATTGGTGGTGGAACGCGCAGGCGTGTTGAACCTTGGCGTCGAGGGTATGATGATCACCGGCGCGCTGGCAGGCTTTGCAGCCGCCCACGCCACCGGGAATCCCTTCATCGGATTCGCGGTCGCCGCGTTGGCCGGGGCATCCGTCGCTATGCTGTTCGCCATCCTGACCCAGTTCCTGCTGGCCAATCAGGTCGCTTCCGGCCTTGCCCTGACGCTGTTCGGGCTGGGCCTTGCGGCGCTGTTTGGCAAACCGCTCGAGGGGATCAAGGCGCCACCCATGCCCATCGGTCCGCTGAGAATCAACTGGATCGTCTGGCTGGGCCTGCTGATGGTGCCGCTGATATGGTGGTTTCTGAACCGCAGTCGCGCCGGCCTGATCCTGCGCGGTGTTGGTGAAAACCACGATGCGGCCGATGCGCTTGGCTATAACGTCCGGCGGGTTCGCATCGCCGCGATCGCGTTTGGCGGGGCAATGGCCGGTATCGGCGGGGCCTTCATCTCGATCTCGATCGTGCTGCAATGGACCGAGGGCATGACGGCAGGTGCCGGCTGGATCGCGCTGGCAATTGTGGTCTTTTCCAACTGGACCGCTTTGGGCGTGCTGGCCGGCGCATGGCTGTTTGGCGGGGTCACCGTGCTGCAGTTGCGATTGCAGGCCGCGGGCGTTTCGGTTCCCGTGCAACTGCTGTCGATGGCACCCTATCTTGCGACGATCATCGTCCTTGTCCTGATCTCGGCCCGGCAGAAATTCAGCCATCGCGCAGGCGGGGCTGCACCCGGCTCTTTGGGCCAGAATTTCCACGTGCTGCGATAAAACGCGGCCTTACCAACCCACCCAACAGGAGAGTATCCATGAAACGCAGAACCCTTTTGGCCAGCGCCGCCGCATTATCGGCCATGTCGCTGGCCCTGCCCGCCCTGGCGCAGGAAGAGCCGCTGAAAGTCGGCTTCATCTATGTCGGCCCGGTGGGCGATGGTGGCTGGACCTATCAGCACGACCAAGGCCGTCAGGCGGTCGAGGCAGAGTTCGGCGACCGTGTCGAAACCACCTTCATCGAAAGCGTGCCAGAAGGTGCCGATGCCGAACGCGCGATTACCCAACTGGCGCTGGCGGGCAACAAGCTGATCTTCACCACCAGCTTTGGCTTCATGGACGCGACCATCAACGTCGCGCAGAAATTCCCCGACGTGAAGTTCGAACACGCAACCGGCTATAAGCGTGCTGACAACGTTGCGACCTATGACGCCCGCTTCTACGAAGGCCGCGCCGTGATGGGCACCATTGCAGGCCGGATGACGGAATCGAACAAGATCGGCTATATCGGCAGCTTCCCGATCCCCGAGGTTATTCAGGGCATCAACAGCAGCTACATTCACGCCAAGAAGGTTAACCCGGATGTCGAAATGAAGGTCGTCTGGGCCTACAGCTGGTTCGATCCGGCGAAAGAGGCGGACGCCGCATCGGCCCTGATCGCCGAAGGCGTGGACGTGATCTTGCAGCACACCGATTCCACCGCGCCACTTGCCAAGGCGCAAGAGGCGGGCGCCATCGGCTTTGGTCAGGCCAGCGACATGGCCGCCTTCAAGCCCAGCCCGCGCGTGTCCGCAATCATCGACAACTGGGCCCCCTATTACATCGAGCGCGTCGGTGCGGTTCTGGACGGGACCTGGGAAAGCAAGGCCACATGGGCCGGCATTGGCGACGGTGAGGTTGAGATCGGCGAGATCACCGAAGCCGTTCCGGCCGAGGTGAAAGCCGAAGCCGAGGCCCTGAAAGAAAAGATCGCCTCCGGCGAATACCACCCCTTCACCGGCCCGTTGAACAAGGCAGACGGCAGCGCATGGCTGGCCGAGGGTCAAACAGCGACGGATGAAGAACTGGCAGGGATGAACTTCTTCGTCGAAGGCATCACAGCGACAATTCCGCAGTAACCCGGCCCCCTTCGATCATCTTGAAGCCCCGCATCGCGGGGCTTTTTGATGGACCAGTTTAGTGGTCAGAACCGCGGCATCATATCCGCCTTTATTGATGCAGGCTGAGCAGTCAGGGCTATCGACGTGACCTCCTGCGCGGCTGCAGGGGGTGTTTGTCAGCTGCAGGACAGCCTGTCTTTTTCGACAGTTTTACCAAATAGCGCCTTTGTCAGCATTTCCAAAATAGTGATAGAGTGCAGATCTGTTGATTTTTTGTAGCCAGGACCTGTTCATGGCCGATCGTTCGTCAAGCAAATGGCTGATTGTAGCCCCCTTCTTCAAGAATCGACAAGATCGTTGGCTGGATGATTTCATCATTGATCCATCCCTCGCTTTCAAGAAAATTGCCCCGCCCAGAAAGCCCCAAAGCTGGCATCAACGTAGAAGTAAACTGACATCTGTTTCAGAATGGTGGACGCATCTTCTGCACAGTCGTCAGGCGATCAAAAAACGCCCGGCCGGGATTGTCACTTGCTTCCCGCAGTTGGCGATGTGTGCTGCATTGTGGAAGAAAATCAGCCGGCACAAAACGATCCTGATCGCATATAATTACAACCTGGGCGAGTTACGCCCGGGTGCGCGTCAAAGATTGGCGCGTCTGACCGCGAAGGAAATCGATTGCTATATCGTTCATTCCCCGCAAGAGGTTAAAAGTTACGCCGAATACCTCTCTGTTCCGGAAAGTCGTGTGCACTTTATTCCGTTGCAGCGCGGGGCGCTTGAAATTCAGCGCAAGGAAGATACCAAAGACCCATATATGATCGCCATGGGGTCAGCGAAACGCGATTATGCGCTGCTGATCAAGGCAGCCGACCGGCTGAATATTCCAACCATAATTGTCACCCGGGAAGATGACGTCAGGCGTTTGCCCAAAAGCACCTATGTAAGGTTCATGTCCAACTTATCCGAGACACAATGCCATCAGCTTCTTGCTCGTGCACGTATTTCGGTCACGCCAATCGAAAATGATCAAACTGCATCCGGGCAGATCACCTTTCTGAACGCCATGCAGCTTGGGGTTCCGGTCATTGCAACCAACTGTCCGGGCACGGACGGGTATATCGAGCATCAGAAGAACGGCATTCTGGTGGAGCCTGGCGATGTGCATGACATGTCATCTGCCATCGGCAATCTGTGGCGTGACGAAACAGCCCGTGAGAAGCTGGCCGCGAACGCTCAGCGTATCTACAGGGACCGGTTTTCTGACAGTGCCGCCGCCCGAAGCCTGCACGCTATTATCCGGCGACTCTCGGCTGGACGGGCGGCATCGTAGGCACGGGCAGTGTCTCGGTCTGTTATCCCATGCGTTCCGACACATAGCTGCCCGGTGATGCCGGAAAGACGATCGTCTTGGCACCGTTCTGAAAAACCCGGCCGTGGATATGGGCGTGCACGGCGCGCGACAGAACCTGACTTTCAACGTCCCGGCCCAACGAGACATAATCGCCCGGACTTTGGGCATGGGTGACACGCACCGTATCCTGTTCGATGATCGGGCCTTCGTCCAGATCGCTGGTGACATAATGCGACGTTGCGCCGATCAGTTTCACCCCCCGCTCATAGGCTTGCTTATAGGGGTTGGCCCCTTTGAAGCTGGGCAGGAATGAGTGGTGGATGTTGATGATCCGCCCCGACATTTCGCGGCACATCTGATCCGACAGCACCTGCATATAGCGCGCCAGCACGATCAGTTGGGCGCCAGTGTCGCGGATGATCTCCATCTGGCGAGCTTCGGCCTCGGCCTTGTTCTCGGCGGTGACGCGAATCATGTGGAACGGGATGTCGTGGTTCACCACCACCTTCTGATAGTCGTAATGGTTTGAGATCACGCCGACGATATCAATCGGCAGCGCCCCGATCTGCCAGCGATACAGCAGATCGTTCAGGCAATGCCCAAAGCGCGACACCATGATCAGCACTTTCTTCTTTTCGGAATCGTCGGTGATTTCGACATCCATATCAAAGGGCTTGGCGACTGCGACGACATCGCGGCGCAGCTGCGCCAGCGTCGCATCCCCTTCAGAACGAAAGCTGACACGCATGAAAAAACGACCCGTCGCCGCATCGTCAAATTGCGCGCTGTCGGTGATGTTGCAGTCGTGTTGCGCCAGAAACCCTGAAATTGCCGCGACAATCCCACGGGTCGAGGCGCAGGTAACGCGCAAGGTGTAGCTGTTCATGGTGCCGTTCGTCCCCTTGATATCAGAACGGGACGGAATACTCCGCCCCGTTTACGCATTTCATCCGGTTGCCGGGTCTTGAATATTCCGTTTCCGACACCGCCGGGTGCCGGTGCGACCTTCTGCCCCGTCAGGCCGCAGGCAGGCGCGCCTCGACCATGCCGGCATACCAGCTTGAACCAGCCGGAATTGCGTCATCGTTGAAATTATAGGCCGGGTGGTGGACCATCGCCGTGTCGCCATTCCCGACCCAGATATAGGCACCGGGACGTTCGTTCAGCATATAGCTGAAATCTTCGCCGCCCATCATCGGCTGCATGTCCATGTCGATATCGCCCGCAATACTGCGCGCCACATCGGCAGCCCATTCGGTGGCCGCGTCGTTATTCATGGTCACGGGATAACCGCGATCATATTGCACATCCGCCCTGGCGCCCATTGCCGTCGCCATGTTGGTTGCGACGCGCTTGA
The DNA here is from genome assembly GCF_014490725.1 of Paracoccus amoyensis. Lineage (GTDB taxonomy): Bacteria > Pseudomonadota > Alphaproteobacteria > Rhodobacterales > Rhodobacteraceae > Paracoccus > Paracoccus amoyensis. The sequence goes on along the minus strand of NZ_JACOQL010000004.1, from coordinate 297,331 downwards.
TGCCTTCTTCCAGTTGCGCCCGAACGGCGGGGTCAAGACTGCGCGCCGTGCCCTTCAGCTTGACCACCTGCGGGATCACGTTATGCGCGGTTGAATCCGTCGCGACCGTGCAGACGGACACCACCGCGTTCTTCAACGGGTCGATATTGCGCGACACGATGGATTGCAGCGCGACGATGATCTGAGCGGCGGTCAGGGTCGTGTCGATACATTCATGCGGCTTGGCCGCATGGCCGCCCTTGCCGGTCACGGTGATGTCGAACTGATCGGCTGCCGCCATCATCGGTCCCGGTTTGATCGCAAAACTTCCTACCGGAATACCCGGCATATTGTGCATGCCATAGAATTCATCGATGCCCCAACGATCAACGATGCCATCCTTGATCATCGCTTCCCCGCCAGCTCCGCCCTCTTCGGCGGGCTGGAAAATCACGACGGCGGTGCCATCGAAATTGCGCGTCTCGGCCAGATATTTGGCCGCGCCCAGCAGCATTGCCGTATGGCCATCATGGCCGCAGGCGTGCATCTTTCCCGGCGTTTTCGATGCGTAATCCAGACCGGTCTGTTCGATGATCGGCAGCGCATCCATATCGGCGCGCAGGCCAATCGTGCGGTCACGGGTATTGGTCTTGCCCTTGATCACGCCGATCACGCCAGTTTGCCCGATTCCTTCGACAACCTCATCACAGCCGAATTCGCGCAGCAGATCGGCGACACGACCGGCGGTGCGATGGACGTCATACAGCAGCTCGGGATGTTCATGGAAATCGCGGCGCCACGCGGTGATTTCTGGCAGCAGCTCGGCAAAACGGTTCTTGACTGGCATGAGAGGTCTCCTTCTTGGGTAAGGTTAAGACCTACCCGGCGGTCAGGTAAAGGGGGATCGCACCCCAAGAGAGCCAGCAGACTTTCACAACGCAGGGCCCAGCCGGATGGGCGTTCCGTCCTGAAAACGCAGAAAGCGGAAACGGGTCAGATCATGGCCGGTATCCTTGGCCTGCAGCATCCGGGACATGACATGTCCCACACCCGGACCGATGCCAAAGCCATGCCCGGACAGGCCCGTGGCAATGAAAAATCCCGGCAGCGTGGTCTCATCCAAAACCGGAACCTGATCGGGCATGGTGTCGATCATCCCGGCCCAAGCGGCGCGGATTTTCGGACGGCCAATCTGCGGAAAGGCCGCAGCAAAGTCATCTTGCAGCTTTTTCAGGCGTGCGGGATTCGGGTCGGGGCTTAGCATGCGCATCGCCTCGAACGGGGTTGCTTGATCGGGCGACCAGCCGCGCGGCGTGCCCCATGCATCCGGATAGCCACGCGGGGCCAGCCATTGCAGGCGCGTCTGTGACAAATCGCGGCGCAGCTGCGGCATATAGTAACGAATGTTGCGAAAAGCGGCAGGACCGATCCAGAAATCATGCTCGGTTCCGGGGGCCAGGGTATAGCCGCCATCCGCACGACGCCGAAATGCGAACCTGGCATCGGCAGCAGCCCCGAACCAGAAATCCGGCAACGGCTCGGTTGCGGCGACGGTTGCGCGGACAGAAAGCTGCGGCAGCGGCAAACCTGCATTCCCGGCAAACAGGCCCGACCATGCGCCGCCAGCCAACAACACACGGTCGGCGCGGATTGGGCCGTGCTCGGTGACGACTCCGACCAGCCTGCCGCCCTGCACATCCAGCGATCGCACGGCACAATTTTCGCGGATGGCCACCCCTTCGGCCATCGCAAGCCTTGCGATTGCGGGCACGGCGGTGGCAGGTTCGGCCCGCATATCGGACGGCGTGACCAACGCGCCTGCCCAGCCCGCGCTGTTCGGCAAGGCGGTGGCCAGTTCATCCCGACCCATCACCTTGCTGTCCAAGCCATATTTGCGAGCGACCGGAAGCCATTTTTCGTAGCGGGCCAGCTCGCCATCATCCGCCGCCAGATAGCTGACACCGCAGGTGGTCAGGCCCAGAACCTCGCCCAATTCCTGTGCCAGCGATTTCCAAAGCTGGCGGGCGGTCAGCATGACGGGAAGCTCGGCTTCGTCCCTGCCCTGGGCGCGCACCCATCCCCAGTTGCGGGATGATTGTTCCCCGGCGATCACGCCTTTTTCGCACAAAACAACGTCCAGCCCGTCTCGCGCCAGATACAGCGCCGTCGTAACGCCCGCGATGCCGCCACCGATGACGACCACATCGGCAGCATCTGGCAAAGGCGCATGGAAGTGCGATGCCGTGCCCGGCGGTATCGGCGGGTTCGGCGTCACGAATGGGTCACGGGGTCGATCAGCACCTTATGGCCCGGCGCGACCTCGCGGTAAATCGAGGGTGGCGCCACATAGTCGATGGGATGGATCGGCGACGGGATCGGGCGGAACCTGAGGTCTTCGCTGATCTTCCTGTTGCGCGGATCGGCCACCGGGACGGCGGACATCAACTGCTTTGTATAGCTGTGCTGCGGGTTTTCAAACACCTGCTGCCGGGTGCCCAGTTCCACGATCCGGCCCAGATACTCACCCCGACATAATGGCTGACACGTTCAACCACCGCCATATCGTGGCTGATGAACAGCATCGATATGCCCATATCCTGCTGCAATTCCATCAACAGGTTCAACACCTGCGCCTGAACCGAGACATCCAGCGCCGACACTGCCTCATCCGCGACAATCAGCTTCGGATTCAGCGCCAGCGCACGGGCAATGGCAATCCGCTGCCGCTGACCGCCCGACATTTCGTGGGGATAGCGGCGCATGAAACTGCGCGGCAATTCGACCCGATCAAACAGCTGGGCGATTCGATCCTGACGTTCCTTGCGGGTGCCGATGCCGTAATTTTCCAGCGGCTCGGCCACCTGGTCATACAGCTTCATATGCGGATCAAGGCTGGCAAAGGGATCTTGAAAAATCATCTGCATGTCGCGCCGGGCCTTGCGCAGATCCGACTGCGACAGGGCCAAAATATCCGTGCCGCCCAGATCGACCTGGCCCGATTCCGGCTCGACCAGCCGCAGGATCGACCGCGCGACGGTGGATTTCCCCGAACCGGATTCACCCACCAGCGACATGGTTTCGCCGCCATTGATGGTGAAGGAGACATCTTCAACCGCATGCACGCGAGCAACGGTCCGCCGCAGGATGCCGCCCTTGACCGCAAAGCGGGTGGTCAGGTTTTCAACCTTCAGCAATGGCGTCGGATTTTCGACAATGATCGGCTCGGCCGTGGCCGGTGATCCATCGCGCATCAGCCGCATCCGTTCCGGCGCAGGCTTGCCCGTCATTTCCCCCAAGCGCGGCACAGCAGCCAACAGCATCTTGGTGTAATCTTCCTTGGGGTTTTCAAAGATTTCCTCGACCGTGCCTTCTTCCACCTTGTCGCCGCGATACATGACAACCACGCGATCGGCCATTTGCGCGACCACCGCCATGTCATGCGTAATGAACAGAACCGCGATCTGTTTTTCCCGCTTCAGGCGGTCGATCAGCGCCAGAATTTCGGCCTGAATGGTCACGTCCAGCGCGGTCGTCGGCTCATCACAGATCAGCAGGCGCGGCTCGCAGGCCATGGCGATGGCGATGACGACGCGTTGGCGCATGCCGCCCGACAGCTCGTGCGGATATTGCTCCATCCGCCGTTCGGGTTCGGGGATGCGCACCTGCTGCAGGATTTCCAGCGCGCGGGCACGGGCCTGCTGTTTGTTCATCCCGCGATGGACCATCAGCCCTTCGCTAAGCTGATCGCCAACGGTGAAAACCGGGTTCAGCGCGGTCATCGGTTCCTGAAAGATCATGCCGATCTGGTTGCCGCGAATGTCGCGCATCGCGGGCGTCGATTGCTTGGCCAGATCAATGACTTTGCCGTCGCCCTTGTCGAACAGCAACTGGCCGTTGGTGATCTCTCCTCCGCCAAACTCGACCAGACGCATCAGCGCCAGCGAACTGACCGACTTGCCCGAACCGGATTCGCCGACCACGCAGACACATTCGCCCGGGTTTATGGCAAAGCTGATGTCCTTGACGCCAACGACAACACCATCATTCGTTTCAAACTCGACACGAAGTTTATCAATAGAAACAAGCGGCTGTTGGTCCAGCATCTGTCATCCCCCGGCATTGCTTAGAAATCAAGCTATCTGCACCACCGGGAAAGTCAAAGATGAAAGATGCGGCGCACCGTTCAGCGATAAGACTTGCTTTTCTTTTAGGCTTTGTTTGAAACTGATCGTATTCCGCGGGGGCAAAGCGTCAAAATCAATCCCGTGACAACAGGGGCAACAATGAAAAGAACGCGGCCTACAACGGCTGATAAGGGTTTCAGACGCACCCTGCCCCACGGCTTTTCCCAACAGGAGAGTGTAATGAAACTGAAAACAATCATGATGGGTGCGGTGGCCAGCTTTGCCTTGGCGCCTGCGGCCATGGCCGAACGCGGCGCTGATGGGGCGTTGAACCTGATTCTGTGGCAGGCGCCATCGACAATGAACCCCTATCTGTCGGGCGGCACCAAGGAACTGGTCGCCTCCAGCATGACGCTTGAGCCGCTGGCAGGCATGACCCCGCAGGGAGAGTTGTATGCCCGTCTGGCGGCAGAGGTGCCGACGCTGGAAAATGGCGGCATCGCGGAAGACCTGAAATCCGTCACCTGGAAGCTTCAGGAAGGGCTGAAATGGTCTGACGGCACCCCCGTGACATCGGCTGATGTCGTCTTTTCGGGTGAATATTGCATGGACCCCGAAGGCGGCTGTTCGCAGCTTGCGAAATTCGAGGGTGTGCAAAGCATCGAGGCGGTCGACGATCTGACCGTCAAGATCACCTTTACCGAACCCATGCCCGATCCCTATTCGGCTTTTGTCGGCTCGAACTCTCCGATCATCCAGAAGGCGCAGTTTGAGAATTGCAAAGGTGCGAATGCGCCGACCTGCACCGATCAGAACTTCGGCCCGATCGGCACCGGCCCCTATCGGGTGACGAAATTCCTGACCAATGACGTCATTACCTTTGACGCCAACCCCGAATATCGCGACGCAGCCAAACCCGCATTTGCGACGGCCACCATCAAGGGCGGCGGCGATGCGGCGGCGGCGGCGCGTTCGGTTCTGGAAACGGGCGAATATGACTACGCATGGAACACGCAACTTGCCCCCGACGTCATCGCCGGGATGGAGGCGAATGGCCGTGGCAAGGTCACGGCCGCATTCGGTAGCCTTGTCGAACGTATCCATGTGAACCTGACCGACCCGTCATCGTCACTGCCCGCGGACGAACGCTCGACACGCGCACATCCACACCCGTTCCTGTCTGATCCGGCGGTGCGTCAGGCCCTGTCCATGGCGATTGACCGGCAGCTTCTGACGGAAATCGGGTATGGGGCGTCGGGTCAGCCGACGTGCAACTATGTTCCGGCACCCGAGGCGTGGGCCTCGCCCAATACCGACTGTCTGACGCAAGACATCGAAGGCGCCAACAAGCTGCTGGAGGATGCAGGCTGGGTCAAAGGTGGCGATGGCATTCGCGCCAAGGATGGCGTGCGGCTGTCGATGCTCTATCAGACCAGCGTCAACGCGGTGCGTCAGGATTTTCAGGCGCTGATCAAACAGTGGTGGTCGGAAATCGGGATCGAGACCGAGTTGAAGACCGTCGATGCCTCGGTCTTCTTCGGCTCTGACCCCGGCTCACCGGACACGCTGCAGAAATTCTATGCTGATGTCGAAATGTATGCCGACAACTTCGAAGGCGGCAACCCGGCCCCGTATCTGGCAAAATGGACCTGTGCCAAGGCCCCCGGCCCGGACAATCAATGGCAAGGCGAAAACATCAGCCGCTATTGCGACGAAGGCTATGACAAGATGCTGGTCGAGTTGAACAAGACCGTTGATCCGGACGAACGTGGCCGGATCGGTCAGAAGCTGAACGAAATGCTGACCAAGGAAAGCAACGCCATCATTCCGCTGATCTATCGCGGCACCGCGTCTGCCCATGCCAACTCGCTGGGCGGCGTCGAACTGAACGCATGGGATACGGAAATCTGGAACGTTGCCGACTGGCATCGCGTCCAGCAATAATCAATCCTGTCCGGCCCATCGTAAGGTGGGCCGGATCATTGTCGCCAGAAAGGCCCAAATTTGAAGCGCTCTGTGATTTCCGTCCTTGCCCTGTTTGCCGCCAGCCCTGCGATTGCCGGGCGCGGCACGGACGGAGAATTGCGGATATTGTATTGGCAGGCCGCCACGGTGCTGAATCCCTATCTGTCAACCGGCGCGAAAGACACCGATCCGGCGTCAATGGTGATCGAGCCGCTGGCGGTCGTGGCCCCCGATGGCAGCTTCCAACCGCGTCTGGCAGCGGAAATTCCGACGCTGGAAAATGGTGGCATCGCCGCCGATTACAGCTCGGTCACGTGGCGGCTGAAACCCGATCTGAAATGGTCCGATGGGACCCCTTTCACCGCCGAAGACGTGGCATTCACAGCCCAATACTGCATGGACCCTGAATTTGGCTGCGCCGTGTTGCAAGAGTTTGAGGGGATCGCATCGGTGGACGTGCTGGACCCCACCACCGTCCGTCTGAATTTCTCGGAACCGAAATACCCTCCCTTGCAAGCCTTTATCGGTGGGCGCACCCCGGTGTTGCAAAAGGCGCAATTTGCATCCTGCCTTGGGGCTGCTGGTGCCAGCTGCACCGAACAGAACTTCGGCCCCATCGGCACGGGTCCATTTGTCGTCACCGCATTCCAACCGGGCGATGTTGTCCAGTTCACGGCCAACCCCCATTATCGCGACCCCAACAAGCCCGCATTCGCCACGGCGACCGTCAAGGGGGGCGGCGACGCAATGGCCGCCGCGCGCACCGTGCTGGAAACGGGAGAGTTCGATTTCGCATGGAACATGCAGCTTGCCCCTGAAATCGTCGCCCCGATGGAAGCGCAGGGCAAGGGGGTGCTGGTCGCCTCTTTCGGGCCGATGGTCGAACGGATCGAACTGAACCAGACCGACCCAAGCCCCACCCTGCCCGAAGGCCAGCGGTCAACCATGGCGCGTCCGCACCCATTTCTGGCTGATCCGGCCGTGCGCAAGGCGCTATCCATGGCGATTGACCGGCAGTTGATCGCGGAACTGGCCTATGGCCCATCCGGCATGGCGACCTGCACCATCGTTCCGATGCCCACCGCCTACGATCCCGGCAATAACGATTGCCTGCAGCAGGATATTGCGGGCGCCAACGCGCTTCTGGACGACGCGGGATGGACGAAGGGAGCGGACGGAATTCGCACGAAAGACGGTGTCGAATTGCGCCTGCTGTTTCAGACCACGGTGAATGCGGTCCGTCAGGACGAACAGTCGCTGGTCAAACAATGGTGGTCCGAAATCGGCGTCGCCACTGATCTGAAAACCATCGACAATGCGGCTTTTTTCGGCGGCGATGCCGGCAGCCCGGACACGCGGCAGAAATTCTATGCCGATGCGCAGATGTTCACCGATGCCTTTTATATTCCCGACCCGGCATCGTTTCTGAACAAATTCGTCTGCGATCGCATTCCGACCGCCGAAAACCAGTGGCAGGGCCAGAACTCGATCCGCTTCTGCGATCCGGCCTATGACGAAAATATGGCCCTGCTGCATCAGACGGCAGAAGCATCCAAGCGGCAGGAGATCGCCAAGGAAATGACCGCCACGCTGACCGCCGACGGCAATTTCGTCCTGCCCTTGATCCATCGCGGCATGGTCTCGGCCCATGCCAATTCCCTTACCGGCATTCTTGCAAATGGCTGGGAAGGCCAGTTGTGGAACGTCGCCGATTGGAGCCGTGCCGAATGAGGCTATTCCCGCCCCGCAACCCGTATCGGAGTGCCCAATGCTGACATTCACGATCAGACGCCTTCTGCTGGCGATCCCGACGCTGTTGTTCATCTCGCTGGTGATCTTTCTGCTTCTGGAATTGTCCCCCGGCGACCCCCTGGGCGATGTGCCCCTGACCGTCCCACCGGAGGTCAAGGAGCGTATGCGAGAGGCGCTTGGCCTTGGGCAGGCATGGTATATTCGTTATGTGCTGTGGCTGAAACAGTTCTTCTGGGTCGAGCCGCTGCACTGGTTCGACCAGGTCTTCGGCACCAGCTTCAGTGCGGGCATGCAGCGCGTCATCAGCTTTCAGTCGCGCAGCCCGGTTTTCGACGTCATCGCACAGCGTGTTCCGCAGACGCTGACGGTTGTGGGGTTGTCCTATCTGATCGGCGTGCTGATCGCGATCCCGATCGGGATCATCTCGGCCTACAAGCAATACAGCTGGTTCGATCAGCTTGGCACTTTCGTGTCGATGATCGGGTTTTCGATGCCCACTTTTTTCACCGGCGTCGTGCTGATCATCATTTTCGGGGTGAAGCTGCAATGGTTCCCCTCGGTCTATGACACCACGCTGGTGGTCAGGGATTGGGACAGCTTTCTGGCGCAGGTCCGGCAAATGGTCATGCCGGTGACGGTGCTGGCGCTGTATAACGCGGCGCAGATCAGCCGGTTCATGCGCGCGTCGATGCTGAACAATCTGGGACAGGATTACGTCCGCACGGCACGCGCCAAGGGCTTGTCAGAAAAAACCGTGGTGCTGAAGCATGTGCTGCGCAATTCGCTGATCCCGGTTGTGACGGTGATCGCCCTTGGCTTGCCTGCCGTCTTTGGCGGCGCGATCATCACCGAGCAGGTGTTCAAGGTGAATGGCCTTGGCCAGCTGCTGATCACGGCCATTCATGCCAATGACATCCCGATGGTGCTGACGCTGACCTTCATCTTCGCCATCCTGATCGTCCTGTTCACCCTGATCGCCGATATCGTCTACGGCCTGCTTGACCCGAGGATCCGCTATGACTGAGCGCCAGGAACAGCTGAACACGCAGGAACTGATCGACGAAACCGCCGCCCCCGCAGCGGTCATCAGCGACCTGCCGCCCGACAACCCGCAGGTCGCTGGCGGCGAAACCCGCAGCCAATGGCGCGATGTCTGGCGCCAGTTTCGCAGTCACCGAGGCGCGATGGTGGCACTGGTCCTGTTCATCGGGGTTATCCTGTTTGTTGCGATTGGCCCCTATCTTTGGACCATTGATCCAACCTATGTGGATATCCGCGCCCGCAATTCCGGCTTTACTGCCGCGCATCCATTGGGCACCGACCAGCTTGGTCGCGATATGCTTGCGCGGTTGATGGCGGGGGGGCGCGTTTCGATTGCCGTCGGCCTGACGGCGATGATCATCGCAATTTTCATCGGCAGCCTGATCGGGGTGACCTCGGGCTATTTCCGCCGACTTGATGCACCATTGATGCGCCTGACCGAACTGTTTCTGGCCCTGCCACTGCTGCCATTGCTGCTGCTGATGGTGACGCTGTTTCGCGAACCGCTGTCGCAGAACCTTGGTCCGGCCATGGGGGTCTTTGTGCTGATCGTGTCGGCCATCGGCGCGACAAGCTGGATGCAGGCAGCCCGCATCGTCCGCGGCGATGTTCTGGGCCTGAAAGAGCGAGAGTTCATCCTTGCCGCCAAATCCATCGGCACCCCATCCCGTCGCATGATCTTGCGCCATATCCTGCCAAACGTGTTGTCGCCCATCATGGTCGCGGCAACGCTGGGCATCGCCACCGCGATCATCACGGAATCCGCCCTCAGCTTCCTGGGGCTTGGCTTCCCTCCGGATTTTCCGACCTGGGGACGGTTGCTTTATGACGCGGTGGATCAAATGGCGCTTTATCCCAGCCGGGTGATCCTGCCAGGCCTGTTGATCTCGATGACAGTGCTTTGCGTCAACTATATTGGCGACGGCCTACGGGATGCGATGGACCCGCGTATTCGCGGCAGATAAGGGGGCGCTGCCCCCGCCGCCTTTCAGGCGGCTCCCCCGGGGTATTTCAGGCAAAGAAGAACGCGGATTCTTCTGTGTTCAAATATCCTCGGGGGGTTTGGGGGGCAGACAGCCCCCCCCTTTCTTCTTAATAGGCTGCGCCGCCTGAACCGGCAGGCAAGGCGCCATAGGGCAGCCAGATCGTCTTGGCCTGCATTGCATGGCGCAGGAAGATTTCACCCTGGGCATCAGATTTGGTCCAGTCCCGGTTCGTCGGCGACCACACCGGTTTCAGATTGCCGCCAGCGGCTTGTTCAACCCTGGTAAGGTCAGCCTGATCGCCCACATACCACATCGCTGCGACCTCATCATGCGCGGCGAGGGTCTGGGCCAGTTCGTCCTTCACCCCGGTGATGATATTGACGACCCCGCCGGGCAGATCGGATGTATCAAAGACCTGATACAGATCAGTGACGGGCAACGGGTCATCCTGCGCGGCGATGGCAACAACGCTGTTGCCCATCGCGATGGCAGGCATGACCAGCGACATGAACGAGGCCAGCGGCTGCGTATTCGGGCAGGCTATGCCCATGACACCGTAGGGTTCAGGGATCACATTGACCAATGTCCCCGTCTTGGCCTGCACATTGGCACCGTCGAATTTGTCTGCCCATGCGGCATAGTGGAAGGCGCGGGCGATGGCGGCCTCGACCTCTGCCTTGCTGGTGCGGGTGGCAAATTCGGTGGCGCGGGCGGACAGGTTCTCGGCGATGAAATACAGAACCTGCGCGCGGGCGTGCCCGCCCATCGCGGCCCATTTCGTAGCTTTTGCAGCAGCTTCGACCGCGTTACGAATATCCTTGCGATTGCCAAGCGGGGCCAGCCCCCCCGGCACCTTGTAGGACGCGCCGCCATCCGGGCGTTTTTGCGCACCACCGATATACAGCTTGGCCGTGCGGTCGATCACGCCGGTTGTCGCAGCTTCGCCATCAGGCGCGGCGGCAGGTTTGGTAACGGCGGGTTCCTTGACGGCTTTCACCGTTGGTTCGGCCAGATATTCCAGCATACCAACCCGCCCGCCTTCGCGACCAAAGCCGCTTTCGCGATAGCCGCCAAAGGGGGCGGCGGCGTCGAACATATTGGCGCTGTTGATCCAGATCACGCCCGCCTTGATCCGCGCGGCCAGATCGGTTGCGACCGTGGCGCTTTCGGACCAGACAGAGCCCGCCAGACCGTAGCGGGTATTATTTGCCAGCTCGATCGCCTCATCCGCGGTGCGAAACGTCGACAGCGTCGCGATTGGGCCAAAGATTTCCTGCTGCATCCCCGGATTGGCGGGTTGGATGTTGCGCAGATAACCGGGCGCGATGAAGCAACCACTGGCCGGGTGACCGCCGATCAATTCCGCCCCGTCATCCGTCGCGGCGCGGCAGATCGACATGATGCGGTCTTTCTGCACCGGATCGACGATGGCGCCGATATCGGTGGATTTATCCAGCGGTGGGCCAACACGCAGGCGGTTCATGCGGGTTTGCAGCAACCTCTCGAACCGATCCGCCACGGATTCGGCAACCAGAATTCGCGAACCTGCGCAGCAGACTTGCCCCTGATTGAACCAGATCGAATCCGCCACACCATCGACGGCAGCATCCAGATCAGCGTCATCCATGACGATGAAGGGCGACTTGCCGCCCAACTCAAGCGTCAGCTTACGACCAGTCCCAGCCAGCGTTTCGGCAATCTTGCGGCCAACCTCGGTCGAGCCGGTGAAGGCAATCTTGTCCACATCCGCCGAGACCAGCGCCGCGCCGGTATCGCCATCGCCCGTGACGATATTCACCACGCCCGCAGGCAGGCCGACCTCTTGGCAGATTTCAGCAAAAGCCAATGCGGTCAGTGAGGTATATTCGGCGGGTTTCAGGACCACCGTATTCCCGGCAGCCAGCCCAGGCGCGATTTTCCACGCCAGCATCAGCAGCGGGAAGTTCCACGGGATAATCTGCCCACAGACGCCCAGCGGCGTATAGCCCGGCAATTTGGTTTCCAGAAGTTCGGCCCAGCCCGCGTGATGATAGAAATGGCGGGCGACAAGCGGGATGTCCGCATCGCGGGATTCGCGGATCGGTTTACCGTTGTCCAGCGTTTCCAGCACTGACAGAAAACGTTCGCGTTTCTGTACATGCCGCGCGATGGCATACAGATAGCGGGCCCGTTCGCTGCCCGACAGCTTCGCCCAGCCGCGCTGCGCCTTGCGCGCGGCCTTGACCGCATCCGCAACGTCATCCGCGCTGCCCTGCGACAGCTGCGCCAGATCCTCGCCGGTCGAAGGGTCGCGGGTGGCGAATGTCGCGCCCGGTTCGGTGAATTTGCCACCGATGAAGTGGCCAAATGGACCGTTCTTTGCCAGCCATTCGCGCACGGCGCTGCTGTCTTCGACCGAAGGGCCGTATTCCATGGTTTCCATGATTTCGCTCACGCGGCTCATACGTTCCTCAGGCAATGGCTAGGCGATGGGCGCTGGCATAGCGGCCCGTCACGTGGTGGCTGATCTGACGTTCCAGATCGCCTAACAAAGAACTGGCCCCGATACGGAACAGATCGGGATCCAGCCATTCGCGGCCCAGTTCCTCTTTCATCAGGACTTGCCAGTTCAGCGCATCCTTGGCAGTCCGCAAACCGCCAGCGGGCTTGAACGCAACCTTGTGGCCGGTCTGCGTTTGATAGTCGCGGATCGCTCGGCACATGACCAACGACACGGGCAGGGTTGCATTCACCCCCTCTTTCCCGGTCGAGGTTTTGATCCAATCCGATCCAGCCTGCATGGCAATATGACTGGCCTTGGAAACATTTTCCAAAGACTTCAATTCACCGGTGGCAAGAATGGCTTTCATCCGCGCCGAACCACAGGCCTCTTTCATCTGGCGGATTTCATCATACAGCGCCGACCATTCGCCACGCAACGCAAGCCCGCGGCTGATGACGATGTCGATTTCATCGGCACCCTGATCGACGGCATAGCGAATCTCGGCCAGCCGCAGATCCAGCGGCATCAGGCCTGCCGGAAAACCCGTCGCGACGCTGGCAACCGGAACGCCCGAATTTCCCAAGGCGCGTTTGGCGGCGGCCACCATCGTCGGATAGACGCAAACCGCGCCCGTGGTCAGGCCACTGACGCCGACCGCTTCCAACAGCTCCGGCGCGATCGGCTGACGCGCCTTGGCGCACAACCGGGCCACGCGGTCTTCGGTATCATCGCCCGCCAGCGTCGTCAGGTCGATGCAGCGCACCGCGTTCAGCAGCCATGCCGCCTGATGGTCTTTCTTCAGGCTGCGGCGGGTGGGCAGGTTCGCTGCCCGACGCTCGACCGCTGGCGTATTGATCCGGATATCGGCAAAGCCGTCCGTATTCAGGTCAGTCCCGGGGTTTCGTCTCATTTCCCCTTGCCTTTCAGCCGGTCAAAGAACGAGCGGCTACGGCCTGCGGCCTCATCCCATTGGGTGTCGGCGGATTTGATGGCCGGGTCGATGGTGCGTTCACGAAACTGGTTCCACATCCGCCAGATCAGCAGCAAAAAGACGAACAGCACCGTCAGAATGATCATCGCAGGCCAATTTCGCGGACGCTCATCCGGGCCCGCCAGCGTATCGACGGAAATGGCGTTCGGGTAGCTGGACAACCAGGCCAAGCGCCAGCCATAGGCGGTCACGCTGACCCATTGAGGGTCTTGCTTGCTGGATTGCAGGTTGGAGGCTTCGGCCTGCAGATTCGAGCTGTCGTATTTGAAATAGGGCGGCCAAATCCAGCCGGTATCTTCGTTACGATAAACAAAGACTTTTCCGTTGGGTCGCACGGTGTCGATAAAACGGACATCGCGTTGCCCCTGTGCATTCTCGACCGTCCCGGCGTCGTCGGTCGCGTAAAAAATCGCATTGGCCGATGTGATCGGCGTCAAGCGGTTCGACGTGTTGGTAATCCGCACGGTATTCTTGGACGGCAGGGCGTAATCCAGAAACAGGAACACGACGACGCCCAGCAGCACGCCAAAAAAGACTTTCACGTAATGCATTCTCAATAGCTCCTATTGCCAGTTCACCCAGTAGACGATCCCCATAATCGCAAGCGTCGGGATGATGAAGACCAGCCATAGCAGCCGGGATTTCAGTGTTTTGTCGAATCCGACCATCGACCTGCGGATAAACTCATCTCGGGTCCTGTTATGTCCCGCCATGTCGGGATGGCGAACGTCCCAAATCTCCTCCAGCCGTTCGCGTCTTAGCGATCTGATATAGATGCGCAGCAGAAGATAGAACATCACCTCGATCAAGAAGACCAAAACGATCAGACGAGCTAATGCGGCCAAGTCACCCTACCTTCCTTGTCGCGGATCGCGACATCCTTGAAAGCCTAGCACGACCTTTTGCGGCTGCACCAGAAATCACGCGCGTCACCCGGCGGGCTTAATGAACCTCGGCCACCCACAGATCCGGGTAATCGGACACGAAGCCATCGCTGTTGACTGCCAGCGTGGTGCGATAATCGCTTTCATGGCTGTGATAATCCCACCGGCCACTTTCACAGCGCTGATAGGTCTGATGCAGCGGCTTCATCTGCCAATCGCTGTCGTCAAGCCAGAGTGCAGCAGAATCACCGTGTCCCTTTCCTGCCAGACGCCGCAGCGGCAAAGTATTGGTCGCCGGTGTAAAGCCCAGATCCAGATCCGACAGGCCGAAGGTCTCGGGCAGTGCTTCGCCGTTCGCACGCCATTCTCCACCATTGGCGCGACGAATCGAAAGGCTGATATCCTGCTCTGCAACGCGCCCCTGAACGCGGGCGGAACGGGGAAACCAGTCCGCGCCGCACGTGATGGAATAAGACATATGCGCGGGGCCTTTGAGATCGGACCAGACCGCTACGCCTTCCAACCGCCACAGTTCACCCTCGCGCCAAAGGGCACATGTGTCATGGCCGGGTCGGTCAAGCCGTCGCCATATTATCTGGGCGGGTCGGGCCATGCGTATCACCTTGGCGGGCCGGATGGTCGATGAATTCATTGGCCAGCTTAGGCAGCACAGATGCTCCGCGCAAGATAATCGGGCCGTCAGTCCGAAGGATACGACAGGACCATTGCCATGAATCGCGACCCGTCCTAGCCTGATGCTCATGATTAATCTTAGAACCGCCATCGACGCCCGCCGGGATGCGCTGATCGCGCTGACCCAAGATCTGATCCGCATTCCGACGCTGAACCCGCCGGGCCGCCATTATCTTGATATCTGCGAATATCTGCAGGCGCGCATGCAGCCGCAGGGATGGGACTGCACGTTGATCCGGGCCTATGGAACGCCGGGCGATTCCGACCAATATCCTCGCTGGAATATTATCGCACGCCACCAAGGCAGCCGCCCCGGCGAATGTGTCCATTTCAACAGCCATCATGACGTGGTCGAGGTCGGTCATGGCTGGACCCGCGATCCCTTTGGCGCTGAACTGGACGGTGACAGGATTTATGGTCGTGGCGCCTGTGACATGAAGGGCGGATTGGCCGCCAGCATCATCGCCGCCGAGGCTTTTGTCGCCGCGCATCCCGATTACGCAGGCAGCATCGAAATCAGCGCCACCGCCGATGAAGAATCGGGCGGCTATGGTGGTGTTGCCTATCTGGCGCAGCATGGCGCTTATGATCACGTCCAGCACGTCATCATCCCCGAACCGCTGCACAAGGATCGCATCTGTCTGGGCCATCGCGGAGTCTGGTGGGCCGAGATTGAAACCCATGGTCGCATTGCCCACGGCTCGATGCCTTTCCTTGGCGATTGCGCCGTGCGCCATATGGGCGCCGTTCTGGAGGAGATGGAAGCGACCCTGTGGCCCCTGCTGGCATCCAAGCATACCGAAATGCCTGTGATCCCCGAAGGGGCGCGTTCATCAACCCTGAACGTCAATTCGATCCACGGTGGGGCACCTGAACAGGCGGCCGATTTCACAGGCCTGCCGGCACCTTGCGTGCCCGACCGTTGCCGCATCGTGATCGACCGCCGTTTCCTGATCGAAGAAGATCTGGCGATGGTAAAATCCGAAGTGACCGCGTTGCTGGAAAAGGTCAAAGCGCAACGACCCAGCTTTCAATACGAAATCCGCGACCTGTTTCAGGTGAACCCCTCTATGACCGACAAGGATGCGCCGATCGTCCGCACAACCGCCGCCGCGATAGAAAAGGTTCTGGGGCGCGAGGCGGGCTATGTCGTCAGCCCCGGCACTTACGACCAGAAACACATCGACCGCATCGGAAAGCTGAAGAACTGCATCGCCTATGGTCCCGGCGTGCTTGATCTGGCGCATCAGCCCGATGAGTGGATCGGCGTTACGGACATGCTGGACAGCGCCAAGGTAATGGCGCTGGTGCTGGAAGATTTGTTGGTGACCACCTGACGCAGTGCCTTAAAGGCAAACCAGCGTATCTGAGCGGTTATTGCGGCTGAGAGTCGATACCAAAAAAACCTGCCGGCCATGAGGTTTCCACCGGCAGGTTGGGACCGATGATCATTTTCCGAACATCGTCAGAATCAAACCGCGATTTGCGATGCAACTTGTTCGCAATGTTGGACCCATGGATTATCTGCATCCAGGACGAATTCTGGTTTAGAACCGGATTTCTGCCCAAAATCTTGAGATGTTCGAAATCATAAATAACGCTGCCATCATAATCTTTGATATACAAAGATACAAAGGGGCAGCAATTATGATACAGAGACTGTATTTCGGTCAAATTCGTCACAAAACCATTGCATGCAACTATATACCTGCGCCGCTCTCCGGCTTCGATCAGCGCAGCAACGTCCCGATTCAGGTTTTCAATATAATCTATAGCAATCGTGTCGTCCGAATCCACTCTCGACAACACGATATTCTTAATGTTTTCAGCGTAAAGAAACTCTCTCAGCCTGCTGGCCTGGTCTGCGGCAGTCGTAAAGATCGGCACGAAGGGCAATGGCAGATCAAGATATTTGTCCCAAAGATACGTATCCTCCGTATCCATGAACACAACCACACGATGCACTTTGACCGTTTGCTCAGAAATCGCCCTGCCAATCCAGTTCTTGAAAATATCGGCGCGCATCGCAAACCACGCCTCGCGATTAGCCTCGTCGCCATAAGCTTTTTGCAGCCATTCTTTTTTCATTCTCAGGCTAAAACGAATTGCTATAACATTATTTATTTGAATCGATTCGTTCATGTACTGCTCGTCGCTTTCGGTATTGGTCGCTTTCGGTATTGATCGTGCGATCATCTTCTCCCCTCTTTCACTCACCTTGTCGAGGAAGAAGATGAGAGGATCAGAACGGCACGTCGTCCGTCCCGCCAATTGGTTGAATGTAAGCCGCCTTGATATTCTTAAAGCCGCCGCTGTCGAACTGAACGGTCAGCGTATCTTCGGCGATGCCCATGACGGCGCCTTCGCCAAACCTGGCATGGGTCACGCGGTCGCCCACGGCGAACCGGGCGGCGGGTTCGGCGTCAATCGTGATGGACTTGCGCTGAACCGGGGCTTTGCGTTCCGTTGCGCGCGCCTGCATCCGTTTCCACCCGGGTGAGTTATAGACATCGGCGTGTGCGGCACGATTGTGCATGTCGGTTCCCGCATTGGCACCGGCGAATGCCATCGCTGCGCCATAGCCACCGCCGTAAAGGCCGGGCGGGGTCAGAACCTCGACATGCTCGGGTGGCAGCTCATCGACAAAACGCGACGGCATGCTGGATTGCCATTGCCCGTAAAGCCGCCGGTTGCCGGCAAAGCTGATCGTCGCCAGCCGTTCGGCACGAGTGATCCCGACATAGGCCAGACGGCGTTCTTCCTCTAACCCCTTGGTGCCATTTTCATCCATGGCACGCTGGTTCGGAAACAGCCCATCTTCCCAGCCGGGTAGAAAGACGACCGGAAATTCCAGTCCCTTGGCGCCGTGCAGGGTCATGATGCTGACTTCCTCGGCCGCCTCGCCTTCGTCCCGGTCCATGACCAGCGCGACATGTTCCAAAAAACCTTGCAGGTTGTCGAACTCTTCAAGCGCTTTGACCAACTCTTTCAGGTTGTCCAAACGGCCCGGCGCGTCCGGCGATTTGTCGTTTTGCCACATCGCGGTATAGCCGGATTCGTCCAGAATCCGCTCGGCCAGTCCGACATGGTTTTCCCTGTCATCCAAGGCATCCGCATGCCAACGCCCGACCCCCGCCACGAAATCACGCAGGTTGGACAGGCCTTTGCCGCCCAGATGTCCTTCTTCGATCACAACGCGCGCGCCTTCCAGCAACGGCACTCCGTTCTGGCGGGCGACTGTCTGAATCGTTTGCAATGCCTTGTCACCAAGGCCGCGCTTGGGCGTGTTGATGATACGTTCGAAAGCCAGATCGTCGGCGGGACTGACCACCAGACGGAAATAGGCCATGGCGTCGCGAATTTCCTGTCTTTCGTAAAATCGAGGGCCGCCGATGACGCGATAGGGCAGACCGATGGTCATGAATCGATCCTCAAACGCACGCATCTGATGGCTGGCACGGACAAGAATCGCGATGTCGTTCAGGCTGACCCGTCCGATGGCTGCGCGGTGGCCGCCCTGAAACGCCTCAATTTCTTCACCGATCCAACGAGCCTCTGCCTCGCTGTCCCAATGACCGATCAGGCGGACTTTCTCGCCCGGCTCTGCCTCGGTCCACAAGGTCTTGCCCAAGCGTCCGGCATTGGCCGAAATCAGGCCCGACGCTGCGGAGAGGATTTCGGGTGTGGACCGATAATTCTGCTCTAACCGGATCACCTGTGCGCCCGGAAAATCCTTTTCAAATCGCAGAATGTTACCAACTTCGGCCCCGCGCCAGCCATAGATCGACTGATCGTCATCGCCCACGCAGCAGATGTTCTGATGCGCCTGCGCCAGCAAACGCAGCCACATATATTGAGCGACGTTCGTATCCTGATATTCGTCCACCAGAATATAGCGAAAGCGCTCCTGCCATTGCTTCAGCACATCTGGATGCGCCTGAAACATGGTGACGCAATGCATCAACAGATCACCGAAATCGACGGCGTTCAGGGTCAGCAGGCGGTCCTGATAGGCCTGATACAGCCGCCCACCCCAACCGTCGAATGACATGGCCTCACCCTTTGGCAGCTTTGCAGGGGTCAGGCAGCGGTTTTTCCAGCCGTCGATCAGATGCGCCAACTGCCGCGCGGGCCAGCGTTTTTCATCAAGGTTTTCCGCTGAAATCAGTTGCTTCAGCAATCTGACCTGATCATCTGTATCCAGAATGGTAAAGCTGGGCTTCAAATGCAGTTCGCCATTGCCGATCAACTCGGCATGGCGGCGCAGGATCTTGACGCTGATGCTGTGGAAAGTGCCCAACCACGGCATCCCCTCGACCACTTCGCCCAGCAGCCGGGCGATACGCTCTTTCATTTCCCGCGCGGCCTTGTTGGTGAAGGTCACGGCAAGGATCTGCCCCGGACGCGCCTTGCCCAGCATCAGCAGATGCGCAATCCGCGTGGTCAGAGCCCGGGTTTTCCCCGTCCCTGCCCCGGCCAACAGCAAGACAGGCCCATCCAGCGTTTCAACCGCCGCGCGTTGCGCCGCATTCAGCCCTTCCAGATAGGGGGCCGAGCGGTTGACCATCGCCCGCTGTGACAACGGTATCGGGGCCATATCATCAGAGTCGTCAGTCAAGTCCATCATCTCAACATATGCCGAAAGGCAGCGTAAGGAAAGTATCTGTTCCCGCTATGTTCGCATTAATAAGTATGCCCAATTCAATCGATAAATCGGAACGAGCCGGAAACATCAGGCCCGCAAGCTGGCAAAGGTTGTCGGGTCCAACGAGGATTGCGCAAATGTCGGTCCATCGGTCAGCAGGCTGACAGCATCGTGGGAATGCAACGATTCCTGATGGCTGGCGATAATGCGAAAATCGCCGTAACGGTGATCAGCCAACAGTTCCTTGGCAAAAGCGCGCACAGCATCTTCGACAAAGATCGGGTTCGAGGCGTTCAGTTCGGCAAAGGCCTGTTCGTCCTCTCGCTTGACCATGACCTGCGTTTCTGTGGGAACGGCGCGGCGGCACAGTTCAACCATATCTTCGAACCAGATTTTTTCCGGCCCCTTCATCACCGCCGAAATCCGCGCGATCGAGCGTTGCGAATGCGGCGTTGCCAGACGACCACGGGTCTCGCGTGCATGCTCTGACAGTTCCAGCGAACACGGGCAGGTCGAGGAATAGACATAGTCGAAATGCATGATTCGCAGACGGTTGCCCTGATGCTCGATCACTTCCTGGGCGATGTCGTAATATTGCCAGCCGGACAGGCCGGACCGCAGCGAATCCACCCGGATCGGATAGGAAAAGCGCATCTGGATACGTGCGTCGAACGCGTCCAGATCGGCTTTGTAGTCATCCAATGCGGCTTCCAGCACCTTCAGACTGAACAGGTGATCCGAATGGCCGTAGAATGATCGCATGATCCGGGACATGTTGATGCCCTTGCGATCTGCCTCAAGACTGACGGTGCCCGTGACGCTGGTTTCCAGTGAAACCTCCCCTCCGTCGCGGGTCTGGTAGCGGATCGGCAGACGAAAGTTCGAGATACCCACATGTTGGATGGGCGCATGCGCCCCCACGATCAGGCTGGCCGGACCATTTTGCAGGTCGGGCAGGCTGGCTTTGTAAGCCTCATCCACCCGAAAATCGGCGTCGTAATCGCGGGCCAGCGCCGGATAGGCGGGGATCAGGGGACGGGCTTCAGTCATCAAACCAACCTTTCGCCTG
Source organism: Paracoccus amoyensis (assembly GCF_014490725.1). GTDB lineage: Bacteria > Pseudomonadota > Alphaproteobacteria > Rhodobacterales > Rhodobacteraceae > Paracoccus > Paracoccus amoyensis. Next base: position 276,720 of record NZ_JACOQL010000004.1, on the reverse strand, counting down.
CTTCAGTGTATTGCCGCCGACATATGGGATCGCCAGCCGGCTTTCTAAAGAGGTTACGCCGGATTCGCGACCGAATCCGGCGTTTTGTCAAAATTAATACGCCATCACGCATCCAGTGCACGGGTCAGATCCTCGATCAGATCCTGCGTATCCTCCAGCCCGATCGAGATGCGCAGCAGGCCGGGGGTGATACCCAATTGCGCCTTCACCTCATCCGTCAAACGCTGGTGCGTCGTCGTTGCCGGATGGGTCACGATGGATTTGGCGTCACCAAGGTTATTGGAAATCTTGATGATCCGCAGCTTATCCAGGGCGGCAAACGCGGCCGCTTTCCCTTCGTGCATGTCAATCGCAATCATCGTGCCACCTGATCCCATCTGGCGCATGGCCAGTTCATGCTGCGCGTGATCGGTCAGCCCCGGATAGATCACGCGGGCAAGGCGTGGGTGTCCCTGCAACGCCTTTGCAATCGCCAATGCGCTGTCCGCCTGCGCACGAACCCGCAGCTCCATAGTGGTCAGACCATTCAGCATCAGCCAGCTGTGGAACGGGCTGATCGCCCCGCCTGTATGCTTCAGATAGGGTTCAGCCACTTCGCGGATGAACTGACGCGTGCCGCAGATTACACCGGCCAGCGCACGCCCGCCGCCGTCGATATGCTTGGTCGCAGAATACACAACCACATCCGCTCCCTGCTGCACGGCTTTGGAAAAAACCGGCGTCGCAAAGACGTTATCGACCACGACCAGCGCACCGACCGCATGGGCAAGATCGGACACGGCCTGAATATCGATGATCTCCAACGTCGGGTTGGAAACGGATTCAAAGAATACAGCCTTGGTGCCCGGACGGATCGCAGCCTGCCACTGATCCAGATCGGTGCCGTCGACATAGCTGATCTGAACCCCGAAGCGCTGCAACAGATCCAGCACATACAGACATGACCCAAACAACGCCCGCGCCGCGACGATATGATCGCCCGCCGAGCACATCGAAAACAACGCGCCGTTTACCGCAGCCATGCCGCTGGCGGTGGCAAAAGCGTCCTCGGTCCCTTCCAGCGCGGCAATGCGATCCTCGAACATACGGCTGGTCGGGTTTCCGTAGCGCGCATAGATGAACTCATCCGGGCCAGTGCCCTGAAAGCGTTTCTCGGCCTGCTCGGCGCTGTCATAGACAAAGCCCTGCGTCATGAAGATCGCTTCGGCCATTTCGCCATACTGACTGCGGCGGGTCCCATGATGAACTGCTTGGGTGCGGGGACCAAACCCCTTGGCGGAATCGTCGGTCATTTCAATGTGCCCTTTGCTGACCAACCCCGGTTAACCTCGACGCGTCCCGCGCGCAAGCATTCGCCATGACGGCGTTTAGGAGACCAACCTGGCCTTGGCATGTGTTAGCGCTGCAACAGAATTTTTAATTGAACAAGCGTACTTGAATTGCTCCCGATGAAAACCCACACGTTTTGCACTCAAATTAGTTAAAAGTAATACAATACAGTTAGTTAATTAATGCAATGATGTTATTGACCAAATAGATAGGTTGAAATAATTCGCGGTCAGTTTATGTTGATTGAGTAGTCAAGAATGACGCCGGACCGCGCAAGCGACTTGACTGTGGGGGGAAACGCGATGCTACTGTATCTGGTGTGCGCAGCTTTGATTTCAGGCTGCTTTTTAATTGCCCGCACCGCTATTCCCGTTTCCCAAATGCGTTCGTCAGAAACCTAAAAAATTCGGCATCCGGTAGGGATTTACGAGTTGCTCTGCGAAGCAGCGTCGGCAAGCGCCGAAGCGTTCGCGCGCAGATAAGTGTTGCCTTTTTTACCTTGCCCGATGTGTGACCAAGACCCGTTTTTCGTCTGAACGACGGTGTGCGTTGTTAACTGGTAGGTCGATGGTCGGAAGTTGCGAGGGGCAGTGCACTGTCCCTCGCCGCTTTTTGGGCTACAGGTAATCGCCGCGCTGAAGGCCGTATTTGGCCATTTTTTCGTTCAACGTCCGGCGTGGCAGGCACAGCTCTTCCATCACACTGGCAATGCTGCCCTTGTGGCGGCGCATGGTATTGTCGATCAGCATTTTCTCGAAGCTTTCGACATATTCCTTCAGCGGCTTGCCCTCGGTCGTGGTGGCCTGCTGCGTATCCTCTCCGTCCGCCATCAACAGCGAAGCGATGCTGCCCGACCCGCGACGGTTCTGCAGAACAGCCCGCTCGGCCACATTGATCAACTGGCGGATATTACCCGGCCATGGCGCCTGTAGAAGCTGCGCGGCCTCTTGCGCGCTGACCTGCGGTGGCTCGCAGCCATATTCTTCGGAGAACTGCTCTGCCATGCGGGTGAAAAGCGCCAGAATATCTTCGCCCCGCGCCCGCAGAGGCGGCAAGGTGATTTTCAGTGCGGACAGTCGGTAGAACAGATCGGGGCGAAGCGAATCTTCGGCTTTGCGTCCTTCGCCACGCGCGTTGGAAATCGCGATGATGCGGGTTTCCGCGGGCGCGCCCTGTTCGCTGATGAATGCCAGCAGGCGGGCCTGCAACCCTTCTGACAGGGCCTCGACATCTTCAAGGCACAACGTCCCGCCACGGGCTTCTTCGACAGCAGGCAGCCCATCTTCCAACGGGCCAAACAGGCGGGCGGTCAGCGCCTCGTCGTTATAGGCCGCACAGGACACCGGGATAAACTTCTTCGAGGCGCGCGGGCCAACGGCATGCAGCGCATGAGCAACCAGCGTCTTGCCGGTGCCTGTCTCTCCATCGATCAGGACGTGACCATCCGCCTGCCCCAGATCCAGAATGTCTTCGCGCAGACGGTCCATGACCGGACTGGAACCGATCAACTTGGACATGACCTGCTGGCCTTCGGACAGATCACGGCGCAACGCACGGTTATCCAGTGTCATGCGCCGCGATTGCGTGGCCTTTTTGGCCAGTGCCGTCATTTTGTCTGGGTTGAACGGTTTTTCCATGAAGTCCATGGCCCCGATCCGCATTGCCTCGACCGCAATGGGCACATCACCGTGGCCCGTGATCATGATGACCGGCAGGCTGGAATCCAATCCCATCAGACGCTTCAGAAAGGCGATGCCATCCATGCCCGGCATGCGGATGTCCGAGACAACGACTCCCGGCCAATCACTGCCGATAACCTTCAGCGCATCTTCCGCACTGGCAAAGGTTTCGGTCTCAAAACCCGATAGAACCAACCACTGGCTGATCGATTCACGCATGTCGGGTTCGTCGTCAACGATCGCAATCTTCAATTTGCGTGACATCCGATGGTTCCTCTCTCGAATACTTTATTCGGCGGCAAGCGCCTGTGGCGGCTGTCCGGGTGTATGCAAAGGCAATTCGACCCAGAAAACAGCACCACCTTCGGTTTCGTTATGCGCGGTCAACCGACCTCCGAAATCGGCTACAATTGTAGATGAAATCGCAAGTCCCAGTCCGGTTCCCTCGCCAGGTTTTTTTGTTGTCCAGAACGGTTCGAACAGTTTTTCCAAGTCTGATACGCCGGGACCGTTATCGCGAACAGACAAGTAAGCGTGAGCACCGCTGTCAACGCCGATCTCTATTCGGGCGTCTTTCTTGTCCTTTACCGCATCCACGGCGTTGCGCAGAAGGTTGATCACGACCTGTTCAAGCCGGATTTTATCAGCAAGAACAGTGATCTTCTGGCGGGGCAGGTTGCGGATCACGCGAATCGTGCCGCTGCGCAACTGCGGCTCCATCAGCGTCAGCGCCGAGCTTACGACCAACCTCAGGTCGACTGGCTCAACCGCTTCACCACCCTTGCGTGCGTATGATTTCAACTGACGGGTGATCGACCCCATCCGTTCGATCAAATCGTCGATGCGCTGAAAGCTGGACAGCGCCTCTTCACTGCGACCTCTTTGCAACAGCAGGCGGGCACCCGCCAGATAGGTTTTCATCGCGGCAAGCGGCTGGTTCAGTTCATGGCTGACGCCCGCCGACATCTCGCCAAGAGCCGCCAGTTTAGAAGATTGCTGCATGGTCTGTTCGGCCACCCGCAACTCTTTCTGGACCCGCTCACGCTCGGCGATCTCTCGGGTCAGGCGCACGTTCAGCGCGCGCAGATCTGCCGATTCCCGCATATAGGCAACAGACTGGCGGCGGGCACGGCGGGACAACAGATAAAACGTCCCCGCCAGTAGCATGGCAAAGCCCATGATTTCCAGGGCCAGCACACCGTTTACCCGCTCGCGGATCGAGGCATAGGTCGTAAAGCTGATCATCCGCCAGCCGCGGAAAGGGATGCGAGCTTCGCTTTGCATCACCGCACGCCCCTGCACATAGGCATCCACCGGGGTCGAGGTCCAATCGGCCGTCACCTGAAAAGCCCGCTGAATCGCCGAGGGCGCGGATCTGACCGCCAATGCTTCGGGCAGGGTCAGCCCCCGCCAGCGCGGCTCGGTCGCAAGGATGATGCGGCCTTCGCTGTCGGTGACGGCGACCGCGTCCGAAATACTGGCCCATGACCGCTCCAGCCGGATCAGGTCCGCGCTGACCACGATAACGCCAAGTGTCTTGCCATCCGCCACGACCGCCCGCGAATAGGCAAATTCATATGCGCCAGTGCCTTGGCTTGCGACACTGAAAACCGTATCGCTCGACCGGAGGGCATCCACAAAATAGGGCGCCAGCACGTTATTGGTGCCGATCTGATAGCGGTCGGTTGAACCGACCGTGCGCCCCGATGCGTCCAGCAACTTGATCGAGGATGCCCCGATTTCCTTCTGCGCCGCCATCAACCGGGCCGACGTTGTCGAAAAATCATTTCCGCTCAGTGCCCCGATCAGCGCCGGATCACGCGCCAACAGCAAAGGTACAACGGCGGTTCGCTGCAATTCCGACAGCAGGTTGCCGGTATACAGCGCCAATCGCAGTTCGGACCGCACCCGCGTATTTTCCGAAAAACGCGCTGTCAGCCATGCATTCGTGGTCCAGACGGAAAGCAGCGCGGTCAGAAAAATCGCAAGAACAGCAAAGCGCAGCCACCATGGATTATAGGACAACGGCCTATGACCGCCCTCCTGTCCATCAGAGGCTTTGGCATCTTTCTTGTCGATCACGGGTTATTCCGGATTATCGCGTAACTGACGCAATTTAAGCCCGGAACGGCCCGTAAACAAGTCAGGCTTGGACCAGACTGTCTACCAATACCTTGAACAGCGCTGCTCCATCGGTTCCGCCAAGCGCCTGATCCGCCGCCCGCTCGGGGTGCGGCATCATCCCAAGCACGCGTCGGTTTTCCGACAACACACCAGCGATGTCGTTGACCGAGCCGTTGATTCCGGACGCATAGGTGAAAGCAATCCGGTCTTCGGCCTTCAGCTGTCTCAGGCCGTCTTCGGTGATCTGATAATTGCCATCATGGTGGGCGACCGGGATCGTGATGCGCTGCCCCTTGCTGTAACCGGCGGTGAAGGCGCTGTCGGTCGTCGTCACCTGCAATTGCGCCTGACGGCACAGAAAGGTCAGACCACTGTTGCGCATCAGCGCGCCGGGCAGCAGGCCCAGTTCGGTCAACACCTGAAAGCCGTTGCAAATGCCAAGGACATAACCGCCCTTAGCCGCGTGTTGACGCAACGAATTGGCAATCGGCGAATGGGCCGCAATCGCCCCGCAGCGCAGATAGTCGCCATAGGAAAAGCCGCCCGGGACGCCGACCAGATCGATGCCTTCTGGCAGGGCATCATCCTTGTGCCAGATGCGGGTGACCTGTGCCCCCGCCTGTTCCAGCGCGACGGCAAGGTCACGGTCGCAGTTCGATCCGGGAAAAGTGACGACGGCAGCTTTCATGGCAATGGCTCCGGCATAAGAGGTTGGCTGCTCATTAACCCAGAGACGGGCCGGTGTTAAGTCGCAAATCCTATCGCCATGCGACCAAAATCGCGCCCAGGCCGATCAGCGCAACGCCGGTCCAGTTCGTTCCACTTAGTTTCTCACCCAGGAACAACACGCCAAAGACTGCGACCAGCACCACGCTCAGTTTGTCGACCGGGGCAACCCGCGACGCGTCGCCCAGTTGCAACGCGCGATAATAACAGACCCAGCTTATTCCCGTAGCCAGCCCGGAAAGGATCAGAAACACCCAGCTTTTGACGGAAATGCCGCCGATTCCCTGCCATTCCTGCCGGGCCGTCAGGATCAACGCCAGCGCTGCCAGAATGACAACCGTGCGGATGAAGACGGCGAAATCCGCACCAATCCCGGTGACGCCGACCTTGCCGAAAATCGCGGTCAGCGCGGCAAAGACTGCAGACAGGATCGCCCAAAAGGTCCAGTTTTCGACCATGCACACTCCCGTAATGAAAAAGGCCGAGGTTTCCCCCGACCTTCCACGCAGCCCTTAGGCCAGCGCCTTGTTCAGATATTCGTCGACTTTTTCCAGATAGCCCATGGTGGTCAGCCATTTCTGATCGGGGCCGACCAGCAGCGCCAGATCCTTGGTCATGTAGCCATCCTCGACTGCCTGCACGGTGACTTTTTCCAGCGTGTTGGCAAAGTTCATCAGCTGTTCGTTATTGTCCAGCTTGGCCCGGTGCTTCAGACCGCCGGTCCAGGCAAAGATCGACGCGATCGAGTTGGTCGAGGTCTGGTTGCCCTTCTGATGTTCGCGATAATGGCGGGTCACGGTGCCGTGGGCGGCCTCGGATTCCACGACCTTTCCATCGGGCGTCATCAGAACCGAGGTCATCAGGCCCAGCGAGCCAAAGCCCTGTGCGACAATGTCCGATTCCACGTCGCCATCATAGTTTTTACAGGCCCAGACATAGCCACCCGACCATTTCAGCGCCGAGGCCACCATGTCGTCGATCAGGCGATGTTCGTAGAAAATACCCTCTTTCTTGAAGGCTTCCTCGAACTCCTGTTCGTAGATTTCCTGGAAAATATCCTTGAAACGGCCGTCATAAGCTTTCAGGATCGTGTTCTTGGTCGACAGATAGACCGGCATCTTGCGCTGCAGGCCATAATTCAGCGACGCGCGGGCGAAATCGCGGATCGAATCGTCAAGGTTATACATCGCCATCGCGACACCGGCGCCGGGCGCCTGATAAACCTCGTGTTCGATGGTTTCGCCGTCATCGCCGACGAATTTGATCGACAGCTTGCCTTTGCCGGGGAACAGGAAGTCCGTCGCACGATACTGATCGCCGAATGCGTGGCGGCCAACAACGATGGGCTTGGTCCAGTGCGGCACCAGACGCGGAACGTTCTTGGCGATGATCGGCTCGCGGAAGATCACGCCGCCCAGGATGTTGCGGATTGTGCCGTTGGGCGAACGCCACATCTTTTTCAGGCCGAATTCCTCGACCCGGACTTCATCGGGGGTGATGGTCGCGCATTTGACGCCAACGCCGTATTTCTTGATCGCTTCAGCCGCATCAATGGTGATCTGGTCGTCGGTCCGGTCGCGCTCTTCGATGCCCAGATCGTAATATTTCAGGTCAACATCCAGATAGGGCAGGATCAGTTTTTGCTTGATGAAATCCCAGATAATCCGGGTCATTTCATCGCCGTCTAGTTCGACGACGGGGTTTTCGACCTTAATCTTCGACATGGGTGGTTTCCCTTTATCGGTGTTGGCTTGCGTGATTGAGGGTCGCTATAGCGACAAATGCCGGGGAAGGAAAGGTTGTATGCTATGGTATGCTGATCAGGCCTGCGCCACCAGGCACCCCTTAACGGGCGATTCACCATGATCTGCAAATTGCGTTGATACGCAACGTGACTGGCCGCATGAATGACAAATGTTTTCTGGGTATGGGTGTGCTGTGTCAGTTTCGACCTACAAGATGATCTATCTTGGCAAGTTTTCCGACATCGACGCGGATGAGACGACCAATAACGCGGAACGCGCCACGCAGATTTTTGCGGGCCGCACAATCGGGTCGCGCGGCTTGCCGCTTTATGATCGTGTGACCAATGTCAGGATGAATGATACCAACAATGATGGTCGGATTTTTCACAATAACGCATCCGGCACGCAGGAAACCATCACCTATTCCCTGAACAACATCACCTATAGCCGAGAGTTGGACGGCGCGTTTGTGGCCACCAATGTCACTATCGTCAGGATGCTGCCCAACGGCACAACCGATAAGGTGACAACGACCGTTCGCATCTTTCAGGACACATCTGGCGAAACGTTCATGATCCCGCCGCCGGTTGCGGGCGGCAATCCGGGCGAAATTGCGGCGGTGACGACCTATCCCATCGTTTCAATCCAGCTGCCCACCAATACCGCGTATTACAACACAAACCTGAATGTCGCTTCGGCCGATCGCTATGATATGGCTGCGTTTGTGCCTTGCTTTGTCACCGGCACCCTGATCGAGACGGACCAAGGCCAATGCCGCGTTGAAACCATTGCCGTGGGCGATCTGGTCATGACGCGCGATCACGGACTGCAGCCCGTGCGTTGGCGCAGTTCAAGGCGGATCGGACCTGACGAATTACGGACAAATCCAAAGCTGTTACCAATCCGCATCGCTGCGGGTGCGTTGGGCGCAAACCAGCCGTCTCGGGATCTGCTTGTTTCACCACAACATCGGATTCTGGTCCGCTCGGCCATCGCGCGGCGGATGTTTGGCGCCGATGAACTGCTGGTGCCGGCGCGACAATTGCTGGATTTGCCAAGCGTAAGCATCGTTCAGGACGCGCATGACGTGACCTATGTGCACCTGATGTTCGATCACCACGAGGTGTTGATGTCGAACGGCGCGCAAACCGAATCGCTGTATCCCGGTCCACAGGCCCTGGCAGCCCTGGGCGAAAAAGCGGAACAGGAAATTATGACCATCTTCCCTTGGCTTTCCAGCGCCGATGCATGTTTTGGACCGGCCAGAGCGTTTGCAACCGGTCTCCGCGCCCGCAAGCTGATCGACAGACACATCCGGCATAACCGACCGTTGAACAGCTAAGGCCGGGCAAGGAAAGGTTGTATGCCATGGCATGCCAATAGCGCCTGGTTTAATCTACCGCGCAGAGATGCGCCCGGAATATAGAGAACCGCCGGGACGAACCCGGCGGCTTCGATATCCTGTCAGATATCCTGTCATCCGGCGATCAGAGACCGGCAGCCTCACATTCGGCCAAAGTGATCTGTTGCAGATTAACTCCGCCAGAGGCCTCCTCTGCATCCGGGTTACCCGAGTTACCCGCAACCGCAACCTGCTCGGTCGTAGAACTGGATGTATCACCCGTCGCAGCTTCGGTGGCGGCATCAGCCTCGGCCGAAGGATTCCCTGCGTTTCCTTCTGGCGCAGCTTCATTCGCTGTCGAGCCCAGCTGCGCCGCATCCGCGTCCGCCTCCTGACCAGCGGTGTCGGGATTGCCTGAAATCCCCGCCTCGGCCATGTTGCTTTCTGTGCCGCCGGTGGCAAGCATCGCGCAATGGGCCTCGACTGCGGGCAGATCGCCTGCTTCCACCGATTGCTCTCCAACCATGACCTGACCGAAAGCAGCAGTGCTGGCAGTAAACATGATAGCCGCCGCAGCGGCATGAACTTTGTTAAACATTGTGCATCCTCCTTGCGATTGGCAGATCATGCTGGACCTGCATCTCCAATCTTCAACACCTACCGGGATGAAAATGTTCCGCTCTTTTCGATAACCGCGCAGTTGTCGTGCTCGCGTGCAGGCCTTTCAGGTGCTTTGGGCGAACCAGACTGTTGCACGCTGATGCAGCCACTTCCATAATTCAGGTGCACCGCGTTCAATACGACTGCCAACACGTTCCAGAAGCTGCGGATAGGTGACATTGAATTCGGCCCAGGTTCCCCCGTCCGAGGCGAGGTTCTGCATGACGGGCTGAACCCTGTCCAGCGACTTGGCAAAGATGGCGTCGGGGGTTTCGTCTGCCTCGAACTCATCCCAAAGGGCGCGGAATTCACGCCCCTGCTGTGCAGGCAGCAGACCAAAGATCCGGTCCGCCGCCGCGCATTCGGCCGCCATCTGATCGGCACCATGATGCGCCTGCCCATTTGCGGAATGCAGCGGCACATCGCCCGTGTCGATTTCAACCAGATCGTGCAGGATCAACATGCGGATCACCCGCGAAATATCGACCCGGTGATCCGCATAGCCCGCCATGATCAACGCGTAAAGTGCCAGATGCCAGCTATGTTCGGCACTGTTCTCTCGGCGCGATGAATCGCATAGCGGGCTGGCGCGATACACGGATTTCAGCCTGTCAGCCTCGGCCAGAAAGGCCAGCCGCCTGGCAAGATCGCCATCGACGGAACGACCATCAAGCAACGATTCGGCGGCCTGCATGATGACCGGCCATTCCTGACGCAATCGCGCCGCACGACCGCTGGTCATATTGCCCCGAACAATGCCGAGATGATCGGACAACGGGACCGGCGCATACAGCACCTGCATGATCGGCTGGACATGATCCATGCGCTTGGCCATTTGCGCATCGGGGGTCTGGGCCTGTTCAAATTCAGCCCACAGATCGGCAAACTGGTCGCCCCGCGGCAGCATCCCGAACAGACGCCGGGCGGCGGCATTTTCGGCAGCCTGAACGGCGGCTGCGTCATGCTGAAGATGAATAGGATGATCGCCGCAATCAATCTCGACCAGGTCATGCAGCAGCAGCATCTGGATCGCGCGATCAGACGCGCCGAAGACCATCCCGTAAAGCGCGACATGCCAACTGTGTTCGGCGCTGTTTTCGTCCCGGGACAGGTCCATCAGCACGCTGGCACGGTCAACGGATTTCAACCGATCAGCCTCGCACAGAAAGGCGAAGGATTTGTCCAGATCGCTCATTCCCCTGCCCTTTCAGCCCAAAGCTCTGCCCCGCGCCGGATCAGCATGGTCATCAGCAGCGCAAAGAACACATAGATCACCAGTTCACGGCTGCCGAACAGATCCGTCACCGAACACAACCCGGAATAGGTGCGATACATATGCCACCCAATCATCGCCGCCAGAACAATCGTTCCGCCAAGCTGCGCCCATTGTCTGCGACCGCGAAGGAAAGTCGCCCAAAGCGCCGAGGGGATCACGCAGGCCAGAAAGATCAGGAAATCCAGCGGGCGAAGATGGTCCCAGACCCGGTCCTGAATGTCCTGCCCCGCAACAAGGCGTGCAGCACAATCACCGATATCCTGCAAAAGCGATGCGGACAGGAACGTCAAAGCAAAGGCGAGGCCGACCGCGAACAGCAGCCAGCCCCCGCCAGTCAATCGTATCACCGGCTGCTTTCAGTCAGGCGACGGCGCACATAGCCCTGCACCAGATCGATCATCGGCTTCATATGCGTTTCATCATCGCGGAAGAAGTGATCGGCACCCTCAATTTCTTCGTGCGTGACGGTAATGCCCTTCTGTTCGCGCAGCTTGTTGACCAGCGTATGCGTATCCTTGGGGGGGGCGACGCGGTCGGCCGTGCCGTTGACGATCAAACCCGACGACGGACAGGGCGCAAGGAAGCTGAAATCATACATGTTTGCCGGCGGAGCGACGCTGATAAAGCCGGTGATTTCGGGGCGGCGCATCAGCAACTGCATCCCGATCCACGCGCCAAAGCTGAACCCCGCGACCCAGCAATGCTTGCTGTTCGGGTTCATCGCTTGCAAGTAATCCAGCGCCGAGGCGGCATCGGACAGCTCGCCGATACCCTGATCGAATTCACCCTGGCTGCGGCCCACGCCACGGAAATTGAAGCGCATTACGGTAAAGCCCATCTTATGGAACGCGTAATGCAGATTATAGACGACACGGTTATTCATCGTCCCGCCATATTGCGGGTGCGGGTGCAACACGATAGCAATCGGGGCGTCGGGTTTGCCCGGTTGCGGATGATAACGGCCTTCAAGGCGGCCCTCGGGGCCAGGGAAAATCAGCTCGGGCATCGGCTTCCTTCAGGGATTTAATGGTTTCTTGACGCGTTAGCGCGCGACTTCTAGATCAATTATCTGGTATGCCTGCGGCTGTTACGCAAGAAACGTGCCTTGGCGGCATAGCGCGGGCGTGCGCCAGCCGTCAATGGAATGCCGTAGATATAAGGGGATCTGACTGTGAAACTGTCCACAAAAGGGCGCTATGCGATCATCGCACTTGTCGATCTTGCCACGGCAAACAAGGATAATCTGACATCGCTTGCGGAAATTTCCGAACGTCAGGATATCTCGCTGCCATATCTGGAACAGCTTTTTGTTCGCCTCCGCCGCGCGGGGCTGGTCGCATCGGTTCGCGGACCGGGTGGTGGCTATCGCCTTGCCCGCGCGCCTGAAACCATCCGCGTTGCTGAGATACTTGAGGCTGTCGATGAAACCGTCAGCGCCATGCATATCGGCGCGGGCGCATCGGGCGGGATTTCGGGATCGCGCGCCCAAACGCTGTCAAACCGCCTTTGGGAAAGCCTGTCGGCGCATGTCTATGTTTTTCTGCACAACCACACGCTGGCTGATGTGGCGAAAAACCAGCTGCTGCCCTGCCCTGCCCTGCCGCAAATCCTGAATGTCGTGGACGAATAAAGCCGACGCAACAGTCGTTTGCCAGCGCCGGCCCCACATCTCAGGGATTTTCAGGAAAGAACGTGATGGCCGACCCTGGGACGGTCAGCACTTTCATAAATCATTGATATAACTCACCTCACAGCGGTCGCATCTTTTTGTCGTATCGAGGAACGCTTTTCGCAAGTTCGATCTGCCTTGTTGGATGGTCGGCCGGCACAACTCATCGCGAAGTAGGTGTTGTGGTTGAAACCGGTCCAAAGCCGCCCTTCGTCACCTCTCTCTCATGCTGTGATACAGCGCGTCATTCCCGCCATTCGTCGTGCCCGCGTGGCGCATTCTTTTTCCTCTTCAGTGAAAATCCCGGCTGGGGAACAGGCGTTTGGCTTGGTCGCGGGGATGCATGGCGCGGGGCGCTGGCAAAGGTTTGGGGGCGTTGTCAGTTTTGGCCGTGGTCTGGCCGATGGTGGTATCCATGGGATGGCCCAGATCGGACAGGCGATGCGACACATCCTCGATCACCTCGGCGATCAGATGGACGACGATGCCCTCGCGTTGCAACCGTCCGGTGACGCGCAGCAGGCGACCGCCCATGACGGTGCGGCGAAATTTTTCGAATATCTTGCGCCAGACAACCACGTTCGACACGCCGGTTTCATCCTCCAGCGTCAGAAAGACAACGCCAGATGCCGTTCCGGGGCGTTGGCGGGTGATAACGAGGCCGCAGACGGTGGTTTGTCGCAGCGGAGCGCAGGCCAGTGCGTCATGGCGCGTCAGGCCGGGCAGTGTGGGGCGCAACAGCTCCATCGGATGCGCGCGCAAGGTCAGACGGGTGGCCACATAATCCTCGACCACCTCTTCGCCGATCTGCATCTGCGGCAGGGTCACGACAGGCTCGGCAATTGCCTCGCCGTCGATGGGATCGTTGAACAGCGGCAGGGCCGCGGGGGAACGGATCGCCCGAACCTGCCACAGCGCATCACGGCGCGTCAGGCCGATCCCTGCAAAACCATCCGCCTCGGCCAGCCGTTCCAACACAGCAGGGGCGATGCCGGCGCGCAGCCAGACGGTTTCGGGGTCGCGATAGCCGTTGCCGCGCGCAGCGGTGATCCAATCCGCGTCCTCCTGCCGGAAGCCCTTGATCTGGCGAAACCCAAGTCGCAACGCAAGCGCCCCGTCGCTGCGGCGCTCCAACGTATTGTCCCACGCGCTGGCATTCACGCAGATCGGCCGCACCTCCACCTGATGTTCGCGCGCGTCCCGCACGATCTGGGCGGGCGCATAGAACCCCATCGGCTGACTGTTCAGCAATGCGCAGGCAAAGACCGCCGGATGATGGCGTTTCAGCCAGGCCGAGACATAGACCAGCAGCGCAAAGGCCGCGGCGTGGCTTTCGGGAAAACCGTAATCCGCGAAACCCTCGATCTGACCAAAGCAGCGGGCCGCGACATCTTCGCTGTAGCCGTTGGCCAGCATGCCGGCGATGAACTTGTCGCGATGCTCGCCAATCGTGCCCATGCGCCGGAAACTGGCAAGTGAGCGGCGCAGCTTGTCGGCTTCTTCGGCGGTATAGCCGGCGCCGACCTCGGCGATTTGCAGGGCCTGTTCCTGAAACAGCGGCACGCCAAGGGTGCGGTGCGTGACCTGTTCCAGCGCGGGGCCGAAGGGTTCGGGTGCCTCCAGCTTCTGGCGACGGCGGATATAGGGCTGGACCATGCCGCCCTGAATTGGGCCGGGGCGGACGATGGCGACCTCGATCACCAGATCATAGAATTCCTTCGGCTTCATCCGGGGCAGGAAGTTCATCTGCGCCCGGCTTTCGACCTGAAAGACGCCCACCGCATCGGCCACCTGAAGCATCTGATAGGTCGCCTCATCCTCGGGCGGGACGGTCGCCAGCGAAAGTGGCAGGTGTTCGTGAACAGCCAGCAGCCCGAAAGCCTTGCGGATACAGGTCAGCATGCCCAAGCCAAGCACATCGACTTTGAGGATTTTCAGAACGTCGATGTCATCCTTGTCCCATTCGATGATGGTGCGATCCTCCATCGCGGCATTTTCGATGGGACACATCTCGTCCAACCGGCCCTTGGTGATGACGAAACCGCCGACATGCTGGCTGAGGTGCCGCGGAAAGCCGATGATCTCGCCGATTAGCCGCGGGTCTGGGCAAGGCGCCGGTCCGAGGGGTCAAGCCCAAGCTGGCGCACCCGGTCAAGGTCGGGACCGTCGTTGGAATAGCCCCAGATCTGCCCCGACAGACCTGCGGTCACGTCCTGGCTCAGCCCCATGACCTTGCCGACCTCGCGGATCGCGGCGCGAGAGCGGAAATGGATCACCGTCGCGCAAAGGCCGGCGCGGTGGCGTCCGTATTTGCGATAAATCCACTGGATCACCTCTTCGCGGCGTTCATGTTCAAAATCCACGTCGATATCGGGCGGCTCGCCGCGGTGGCGCGAGATGAAACGCTCGAACACCATGCCGATCAGTTCGGGTTTCACATCGGTGATCCCCAGAAGATAACACAGGACCGAATTGGCCGCCGACCCGCGCCCCTGACACAGGATGCCTTGCGAGCGGGCGTATTGGACGATGTCATGGACAGTCAGAAAATAGGCGGGAAAGTTCAGCTCCTCGACCACGGCCAGTTCCTTGGCCATCAGCTGTCGCGCCTTGTCGGTGGCGCCGTTCGGATAGCGCCGCGCCAGACCTTCGTTGGCAAGCCGGGTCAGCCGCGTCATGGGCTTTTCGTCATCCGCGATTTCGTCCGGGTAATCATAGCTGAGTTGACCAAGATCGAAGCTGCAAAGATCCGCGATCTGGATCGTGCGGTGCAGGGCGGCGGGATGATCGGCGAACATGCGCGCCATATCCGCAGCCCCTTTCAGGCGGCGTTCGGCATTGGGCAAGGCGTTCCGGCCGATCTGGTCGATGGTGCAGCCCAGCCGCATACAGGTCAACACATCGGCCAGTTGGCGACGGCTGGCGCGGTGCATCAGCACATCGCCCAAGGCGACCATGGGCGCGGCGGTCTGCCGTGCCAGCCGTGCGCAATCCGCCAGCCAGGCTTGATCCGATCCGTCATAGCGGGGCGCGGCGCCGGTAAAGACATGACCGGGATAGCGGTGGCGCATCTGCGCGATCTCATCCGCCACGCCGGGAGACCCGTTGGCCAATGCGATCAGGATCATCCCTGTGCAATCCTCCAGCAGATCGGCCATGTCCAGATGGCATTCCCCTTTGCCTGCGCGCCGCTTGCCAAGGGTCAGCAACCGCGTCAGCCGCTGGTAAGCCGGTTTGTCGGTGGGCAATGCGATCCATTCCGCCGCCCCATCCCGCAGCACCAGCCGGGTTCCGACGATCAGCTTCGGCAGATGCGGCGAGGGCGGGCGCGGAATATCGCCGGGCGATCCGGTTTCCTGCCGCGAAGAATTGTCCACCCGGTGTTGCGAGCGGATGCGAATGCTGTCTTCTGCCTTTTCTTTCAGGATTTGCAGCGCGCGATAGGCCCGCACCACGCCAGCCAGCGAATTGCGGTCGGTGATGGCGATGGCCTCCAGCCCCAGTTCGGCGGCGCGGGCGATCAGCTCTTCGGGGTGAGAAGCGCCGGTCAAAAAGGTGAAATTCGTGGTGACACAGAGTTCAGCGTAGCAAGGCGCATTCATGCGAATTCCCCCTGTACGAACCAGCCGGGATTTTGCGGAGTGTGAAACAGCCACAACCGCCGCCCCTGCACTGTTTCGACCCGCCAATAGTCGCGCAGACCGCTATGCCAATTCGGATCATCCAGCCACCATTCCGGCGCGATCCGTTCGGGGCCCGTGGCGCGTCCGGTGGTCAGCGCCATCCGCCGCCAGCGGAAATGCTCGGGCGGGCGCGGGCCGGTGGCGATGATCGGTTCGGGCGGAAAGATCAGAACGGGTCTGGGATGCGGACTGGCCCAGTTGCTGTCTGGTTGCGAATAGGCCGCTGACGCGATGATAAAGGCACGTTCTGGGATATGGCTGTCAGCGGGCAGGAACCGCCGCACGTTGTCCAACCCGATTCGTGTGCCAATACGGGTGATCAGATCATTCATCCGTCCCGGATCGCGGGTGCCGGTGCTGTTGAGCTGTTCAGAAAGCAGCGGTTCGACCTGCACCGCCTCCAGCCGGACTTGATCGATGCCGAAACCTGCATCCACCTGCGACACGCCCCGCTGAAACAGCGGCAGAATGCGGGCCGGATCGCGCATCGGACGGGCCAGACGCAGTTCGACCTGCTGGGCGTGGCTATCGACCCGCCGCAGCGTCAGGCACAGCACCCGCGCGCCCGTATCCTGCGCACGCAACTTGTCGCACAGGCGGGTCAGCAAGCGATCCGCCGCCGCCATCACATCGCTTTCCAGTCCGATCGGTTCAGGCAGGGTCATGCGCACGCCGTAATGAGGCGGCTCGACCTCGGGGCTGATCTGTTCGGGTTGATACCCAAGCGCCTGATCCAGCCGCATCAGCAGACCGGGCCCGAAACGGCGCGTCAGGGGCGCGCGCGGTGTCGCAGATAGCTGGCCGATGCGCCGCAGCCCCATGCGTTTCAACCCGATGGCCGTGTCGCTGTCCAGCCGCAACGCTTCGACCGGCAGATCGGCCAGCGCGGCACCTTCGCCATAATGTGCCCGCGCCCAGGCTGCGCCCCGCGTCTCTGCCAACCCGATTCGGACGGAGAGCCGGGTGCGGGCCAGCCGCTGTCGCATCTCTCTCAGCATTGCTTCTTCCCCGCCGAACAAATGCGCCGAGCCGGTCACGTCCAGCACCAGACCATCACGCCCCTCGCGCCCCACCCAGGGGCACCAGCGCAGTGCCCACCGCCGCAGGACGGTCAGGAACTGTGCCTCCAGATCGGGCCGGGCGGGCATGCTGACCAGTCCGGGGCAAAAGGCCCGTGCGTCCGAAAAGCTGATCCCGCGATAAAGGCCCTGCCGTTCGGCCGCCACATTCAGGCAATAGACCCGATTGGTGTTGCTTTCCGTCAGCGTCAGAACGAAGGGGCGATCAGTCGGACGCGCCCGCAGAACCCGGTCCGTTGCCAGCCGGGGGAACCACAGCGACACGACACGCCTGTGCATCCCATCGAACATGCCAAGATCCTAGTGTTCCTGATTTGTTCTTGATAAGCCGCCAGCATTGCAGAGTCGAGTCGTCCCTGTCGAAGACCGGTGCACAATGCCAGCGCGTCTCGGCCGCATTGCTGCCCATGCCTTCAGGGATCAGACAGACCCCCGTGGCACCTCCGGCCTGAGCCGCAAGCTGCAACCGCCGCCCGGCGGTCAGACTCAGCGGCGCGGTGATCTCCAACGCGACCATGGCGACGACACCATCGCGCAGGGCTTCTTCGGCCACGGCCAGCGTTTCTGTCTGCTCTCGTGTCTCGGCCATGATCAGCCGCGCCGGATCGAAACCGCCAAACCCCAGCGGATTAAGTTGCTCGGACCGCCAGCCTTCCCGCACCCACAGAAGATCCGCGCGCATCTGCTGGGCGCTCCACAACACAAAGCTGGCCGCAGACGGACCGGTCACTTCATGGACGCGGGCAGAACGAAGCGGATAAGCGGTGAGGGCGGAATACGGCATGGCGGTCATGGAAAGAAGGCGAGAGTCACGCGGCGTTTATAGCCGAAAACGATACGGCACAGCACAAAAGATGGGACCGGCTTAGTGCCACCCCCGCTGCCGAAAAGCCGAACGCATTTCGGCAATAGCAACTGCCGGAAGGTTGAGTGGGCATATGGAATACCAATCCATTGGACTTCACGCCAAGCGCAGCAAGTAGGCTATCGTTGAACCAATGCAGAATGTTTCTTTGACGATGCACACATGGGGAAAGAAGCATGCGCAGCTTGGCGGCAATCGTAACCATCTCTCGGCCTCAACCGAGATTGTTGTTGGCTGTGACGGGGCAGGAAATTTTTACTGGGCCGATGAAAGCTGTAAGGTCGGTGAATCTCATGCCGCATGACCGTGACCTGATCAGTCGCCGATGAACACCGTCGAGGAACCCGCATCTGCCGCCCCGCCGCAGGAAATCGCATCGCCCACCCGACCGGCAGGCTGGCCGTTGATGAACACCGAACCAGACCCCCCGGAGAGAGCCCGGCCATGTGCCGGGGCCGGGCAGGACGGGCAGCCATGCGGGCCGTAGGCATCGCCCTGACGCACCGCTGCAATCCCGTCAATGTTGACGTCCGGCGACGCTTCGATGCTGGGCGTCGGCGGGAAATGACAAGCGTGGCCGGAACCGATATCGCCAAGGCGGGTGGAGCGTGGCATGTCTATATATTTGCCCTTCAATTTTCTGATTTCACTGCTTCTGTTAATATCAGGAAATCATCTTAATTTACCCGGATCGATCATATGTATTCCACATTTTTCCTGACACATAATTAGGACAAAATACGTTTTAGTGTATTTTCTTATATTAAATTAATATATTCACTAAACCCTACATGCCCAACACCGTACTTTCAGATCTATTTCCTTAAAATAGTATAAAAAACTCGCAGTAATTTGGATGACGAACCTGGCCGATTCGAAATCAAACCGGTCAGGTTAAAAATATGTTGCAGTCGTCCTTTCCTTAAGCGCCCACAAGCCAAAACCCGCATAAAATCATAAACAATCCAAGAACCGCTAATGGCCACACGTCCATCTGTATCCCTATGCCTATACCCAGCCCTCCAAGTGCCCATAAAATATAACCGATTCCATAATCGAGAAGAGCTCTCAGAGCCGTACGAATCCACCTCAATACACCAGTTCCATGGTTTGTCAGCCTATTCTTTCATGTATTCCCAAACATCCTCAGCAGCCTCTCGAATTCGGGCCATACCTTCTTCGGAAAGCACCTCTTGATCGAGAAACTGGTTCCTGTAGGTCTCGCGACCGACCCTCACAGTAACATCATATCCAGCGCCGCCGAGAGTCAGAAGCCCGAAGCCGCGGCGGATAATAAAACTGCTTGATCTAACAGCTTGTCTCAGCACTCTTCTACCTAGAGTCTCGGCCGCCCCCTGCCCAGGCAAATCTCCAGCTTTGATAACAATGTAATATATCATATCCCAATGCTGTTTTCCTGCTGATCCTCCTCCTCCTACTTGTATATAAAAATCGGCTGACGAGCTGGGCGGTCCCACGTAAAAGCTACGGACCTGCCTTTGCCCGCTGGCATCGGGATAGTTTACATAAAGATTTCCTGGTGCAAGTGCCAGGCCGGTGCCGAGTGAGCGAACGGGAGAGTGAGATACCGTTTCGGCTGCATCGACGGCCGCATTGACAGCATGATGGGCGACCGCATTTTGAGAGTGATCGGAATCGCAGAAAACCTTCACAATCTTTCCGACAGTTAAATCAATATCTATTATGTGATATATTCTCGAAGTGACTCCTCTTTGAAGTGAAAAATCGCGATTATCCCTTTCAAACCCGAGCCCTCCCGCACCGAAGTTTTTATCCGGGTGAAATGATCTCGTAAAAATACTTACGATACTCATTCAATCTCACCGGATGAAGCGCTATTCAATTGACTACTAGTTGGAATCTTAACACGCACCCCATTGTACCGGACAATCGCCGGCTCAAGCTGGTTCACCCTGGATTCTATCACTCGAACGAGTCGGCTTTCATTTTTGGAAGATTTGGGGCCATCTACAAAAATAGTTGAGGTGTCCGCTTCTATCCAAACACCAGGGTTTTTTGGATCTGGCCAGCGGCTAGCACCAACCAAAAGACGTTCCGTTATCAATTCAGTTATTGTTGCTTCTCTTGGATCTGCAACCAGATTGAAACCGAACGTTCCTCCCTCAGGGTAATACATCTCAACGAAATTAGCTCTCCCCGTAACATAAGCTCCAAGCAAGATGTCATCTTGGTCTAGATACTCCCGCTTGGCGTTATTTGCGTCTTTAGCCGCCGGATTGGGACCCGTCATTGCGCGTAATTCATCCACAGGTATCGGGATTGAGGATACGATCACGGTCCCTCCGTTCCGGAGCAGTTCCCCGCCAACATACAACGTCAGATGAGCCTTCACCGTCGCCTCTCCTTGATGGCTGTCCGCCGAAAGAATTGTAGCCGTTCCAATCGCACCAAGTAGGGTCGCTATGACAATGAAAAGGAGCCCTGTCTTCGGCATCAGTTCAGGTCGATCCGTGTTGCTGTCAGCTGATATCGTCCGTAAACGCTTGCCCAAGACTCCGACCGTTCAGGCTGCGCATAATCGTTTTGCATCGGGGGCGCATCCGGCAAGCGGACGGGAGAGCGAGATACCGTTTCGGCTGCATCGACGGCCGCATTGACAGCATGATGGGCAATAGCGTTTTGGGAATGATCGGAATCACAGACTGGTTGGCCGGCCTTGCCAATTTGCAGATTGATTGGAATATAATGATATATTCTTGAAGTCAGGTCATCAATTGCGACAGAAAATTTTCTGTTGTCCCCTTCAAATCCAAGTCCTCCCACACCAAAATTTTTGTCGGGATGAAAGGATCTAGTATGGACAAAAATCTCACTCATAAAACTTTCCCCACGTACCTTCACTCAATTGTTCAGCTGTGGGAATGTAGACAGTTGCTCCTTGGTAAGAAAAATCATTAGGACCTAAATTCATTATCTTTCCCTGTACAGATCGAACAAGCTGTCCTTCGCTCTTACGTGCAACAGGTCCATCGACATATATTGTCGAAACATCTGGCCATATGTGGTCTTCTCCGGATTTCCAGTTCGTCCAACCGCCATCACCAACAAGAACCCGCTCGGTAATTAGCTTTGAGCCTACTCGTTCGTTTAGATCTACCACCAAATTGAAACCAAACGTACCCCCCTCAGGGTAGTACATTTCAACAAAATTTACTCGTCCCCAAACGCGTGCGCCAAATAGTAAATCGTCGCTGGAAAGTTCGCTCTTTTTTGTATTATCTGGATCATCTGTAGTCGGATTTTCACCAGTAAAAGAGCGTAACTCTTTATATGAAACAGGTATCGAAGCTACAATCACTGTTCCTCCATCCCTGAGCAGTTCCCCGCCAACATACAACGTCAAATGAGCCTTCACCGTCGCCTCTCCCTGATGGCTGTCCGCCGAAAGAATTGTAGCCGTTCCAATCGCACCAAGTAGGGTTGCTATTACAATGAAAAGGAGCCCTTTCTTCGGCATCAGTTCAGGTCAATCCGCGTTGCTGTCAGCTTGATATCATCCGTAAACGCTTGTCCAAGACTCCGACCGTTCAGTAAGATGGTTCCATCCGGCTTTAAGATTAGCTCCGAGGCGCCGCAGCGTAGATGCAGCCCTTCGTGCGCTTCAATTCGCATCGAACCACCCACAAGCTGCATGTGGTCTTTGCCCGAACTGTGCGTCGTCATTCCGCGAATGGTCGTGGTTGTGTCGCCTCCCGCCGAGACGGCAATGTCTCTATCGGCGTTGACATCCAAGTTTTTTCCGGCAGCCATCGAAATGTTCTGTAACGCGCTCAGTGCATAGTTCCCGCTACCCGATAAATCTTGGCTTGCTTCAGAAAACGCATAACTTGCCTCGCGAATACCCTCCGCATCCTGTGTTCTAGGATGGCGAACAAATGCTCCCTCGGGACCAACTCTGACATTCACAACCATGTTCATTCCAATGTTGTGAATATCCGAAAGCCTTATCTCGGTCAGGCTGGAAGCTCCGACAGATTCGATCTTCATATTGTCGATTCGCGTTGTGTGGTGGTTTTCTACTTTACAGGTCCAGTCTCGTTGTGCGTGAAAATAAATTTCTTCAAGACCCCGCCCATCGAGCCTGTGTGACGATCCCGTCGAAGGTTCGAACCCCCTCGCGGCCCTCGATCTCGACCGTGGCATGGGTGCCGACCAACGCATCGAAATCAAGGTCGTCGCGGGTGGCCAGCGCCTCGACCCGGTATTCGAACAGATCGTTGAGATGATCTTCGCCGTCAAAGCGCAGCAGCGACAGAACGTCAGGCCCAAGCTCGGTGGTCAGCCGACCAAGACGCTCGGACTGGCGAAGCGGTGCGTTCATAAGGCGGCTCCAGAAAATGCAGGCGTCAAATTAGACTCACAATAGCCGCATCCGAAATCCCGGTAAACAGAATGCTCTCAGCTGATGTCCTGTCAGCTTGGCAAGAAATGCAAACGTAATTTTTCACACTCACCGCCCGCCGAGATCTGGCCGTTGGAAAGGCATCCCGGCCGATGAAGTCTGGCGGTCTTTCGGACGCGAATGAACCTGATAGTGTCGCGCAGGCGGCGGGCCGCCCGAGACGAGAACGACTCAGATAGGATGTTCGACGCATCTTTTGGCTCACTCAGATGGCGCACCACTTGAATTCAGCGTCTAATCATTTGATTTGAAAGAAAGTGGTGGGCGACCCTGGAATCGAACCAGGCATGGGTCTCCCCGGCGGAGTTACAGTCCGCTGCCGCACCTTGCAGCACGTCGCCCGCCGAACGCCTCGGCGTGGGGGGGTGATTAGCTGCCAGATCAGGGGGCGTCAAGCAGATTTCGGGGTCTTGCGCGAAAGCTATCTAACGGGCGATTAAGAAGCCTGACAAAAGGATCATCCAATGGCTGAAAATTCTGGAAAATCGAAAAAGCCCACCTGGGTGATCGACAAGGAACGTGCGCGTCGCGCGGCCGCGGCCGAAACCGTCTGGCTGTTCGGTTTGCACGCCGTTCGTGACGCACTGGCCAATCCCTCGCGGGAAAAGCTGCGGCTGGTCGTGACACAAAATGCGGTGGATCGTCTGGGCGATCTGCACGGGATGGAACCCGAAATCACCGATCCGCGTGTCTTTGGCAAAGTCGTGCCGCTTGCCCCCGACAGTGTTCATCAGGGTGCAGCGTTAGAGGTGAAGCCGCTGAAATGGGGCAGCCTCAGCGAAGTTGCGCTGCGCGAAGCCCCCGGCGAACAGCGCCCGTTGCTGGTGGCATTGGACCGCGTCACCGATCCCCACAATATCGGGGCAATTCTGCGATCGGCCGAGGTTTTTGGCGCGCGGGCCGTCATCGCACCCGCCCGACACTCTGCCCCCGAAACCGGGGCTTTGGCAAAAACTGCTTCTGGCGCGCTGGAGCGGCAGCCCTATCTGCGCGTCCCCAATCTGGCCGAGGCGTTGACGCAACTGAAGGGGATGGGCTTCATCCTGATCGGGCTTGACGGCACGGGCGAGGAAACGCTGCCAACCCTGCTGAACGACCTGCCCGGTCGCGCGATTTGTCTGGTCATGGGGGCCGAAGGGCCGGGCATGCGTGAACTGACGATGAAAACCTGCGACTATGTCGCCCGCATTCCCTTTGCAGCCGATTTTGGATCGCTGAATGTCTCGAACGCGGCGGCGGTGGCCTTGTATGCGGCGGGACGCGGCTAAATCACATCCCTGCGACATACGCCGCAGGAAAGTTGAGAATCATGGGGTAGACCACCAGCTTAGGAGTCTTCGAATCTGACGCGGCCATGAAAAACCTGCTTATCCTGTTCTTTCTGTCCTTTGCATCCGCGTTGCCAGCGGCTGCACAGGACTGGGCGTTAGAGGGCTTCGATCCGGTCGGCTACATCCGGCAGAATCAGGCCCTGCCCGGCCGCAGCGACATCGCGACCATGTGGAAAGGCAAGGTCTGGCATTTTGCCAGCGAAGAAAACCGTGCCCGGTTCGAGGCCGATCCCCGCACTTATACGCCCGTCTTTGACGGCTATTGCCCGGTTGAACTGTCAAAAGGCCGGTTTCTGATCGGTGACCCGAACTACTTTGTTGTCATAGATCATCGAATCTATCTGCTTCGCTCGCGCGCGGCGCAGCGGGAATTCAGCCGGGACACCGGGCCGATTCTTTCCCGCGCGCACTCGGTCTGGCAAAGCCGGTGACACTGGTGGCACCCCTCGCATTCACGTGATCTGGAATCACAAAGTCGCTACGGGACTGGAACTTTTCATAGGTGATGCCCATTTACCCTAAAGAACGTGACCCCGGAACGGTCATGTTCGGATCACTGTCCCTCGTTCCGCGACTTGCGCCCGGCCAATCATATGGACCGGGCGCCTTTTATATGAAACATTATACCCACGTTCAGAACGAGAGGGGGCTCGCGATGAATATCCAGCTAGACGATTATGCTGATGAAGACGACGACATGGCACGGATCATGGCGACGACGCGGGTCGTGGCCATGGTCGGGCTTTCGCCGAATGAAGCAAGACCAAGCTGGGGGGTCGCCCGTTATTTGCAGGCAATGGGCATGCGGGTAATTCCCGTCAATGCCGGACATGCGGGCAAAACCATCCTGGGCGAAAAGACCTATGCAAGCCTGGCCGATATCCCTACATCGGAACATGTTGATATGGTTGATATTTTCCGACGCCCAGAAGCCGTGTCAGACATCGTTGACCAGGCGCTGCAGCACCTGCCCAAACTGCGAACCATCTGGTGTCAGCTTGGTGTGCGCGATGACCGGGCCGCAGAAAAAGCGCGGGGTCACAGCATTACCGTTGTGCAGGACCGATGCCCAAAGATCGAATTTGCACGTCTGGCCTGATCCATATCGGTCCACAGAAGCAGGCGCCAGAAACGAAAAGGCCCCGGTCGAACCGGGGCCTTTCTTTTTGTCGATAATCCGTCACGCCGGCACGATCACTCTTGTTCGGTTTGAAGCAGATCCGTGATCCGACGAACCGAGGCGCGGCGATTTTCACGGATATCGCCATCGCTGCGGATGCTGGGAAACTGTTCGCCATAACCTTGCACGACAAGGTTTTCCGGCGGCACACCGTAATATTCCGACAGCGCCAAGGCGACCGATTCGGCGCGGCGGTCAGACAGCGCAAGGTTTGCGGCCTCCGAGCCAACCGTATCGGTGTGACCTTCGATCAGGAAAACCTCTTGCGGATTGTCCATGACAGCCTGTTCGATCACTTCGCCCAGACCCGCCAGTTGCTCGGCCTGTCCGGCGTTGATTGCTGCGGACCCGGTATCGAAGGTTATCGCATCAATATTCACAGGCGCAGCAAGCGAACGAACTTCGGGCACGTTCCGAATCTGGCCGAGGGTAAAGCGGCGATCGGCGTCGGATTCCTGATACAGCGCCTCACGCAGGGCCGCTTCGTCCATATCGCTGTTGGTGCTGTAAACCGGCGCAGGTGCAGGCAGCGTTGCAAGATCCACCGGTGCAACCTCTTGCGTGTCATCGATCAGGCGAACCGTGCGACCATCAGGCGAGATGACCGAGCGGCGCAGAACACGCAGGTCCGCATCACGAATGGTCACCACCTTGCTGCCATCGGCACGGGTTACGATGGTCCGGGTAGAGCCGTCATCAAACTCTTCCGTGGTCACCGTGGACCCTGGCTGACGCAACAGCGCAGTTTCATCCTTGATGATTTCCTGACTTCCATCGGGACGTGTCAGCACCACCCGGTCGGGCGAACTTAGCGCAACCTGACGATTGTTGCTCAGCATCGCCCCAAGGGCCAGTGCACCACCGCCAAGCAAAAGTGCTTTCATCAGATCGTTACCGCCATCATCGTCGTCATCCCGATTGCGGTCGCGACGGTCCCGGTCCAAAGCATCGGCCAGACTGGTTCGGAAATCCTGGTCCGAACGGCGATAGTTGTCACGGGTGATACGCTCTTCCCGTACACGCCCCTTCCCGCTTAGCAGTGCAGCAACATCTTCTGCCACGCGACGCTCTCTGGCGGCTTCGCGAGAGATAAGCGTTTCACGGCGGTCCTCTTCCGCCGCACGGCGCACGAAGCGGCCTTCATCGGTGACGCGGTAAAGCTGCTCATCTCGGGGAGCCAGAACAAGCTGACCTTCCCTGTTGCGCACAACAACCGCGCCTTCCGGCGTCACCATGCGCGCACCATTGTTGCCGCAAGGCGGGCTGCCACCCGACAGGCAACGCAGATCGGAATCACGCAGGCCGCCGTCAACTTCGGTTTTCAGAACCGTGCTCATGTTGCGCATTTCTTCATTGCGCTGCTGGGCACGGCCACCGGTGGCCAGTGTCGAACGCTGACGGGCTTCCTGCCGCTCACGACGCTCTTGGCGTTCGCGGCGCTCCTCACGTTCGCGCTGCGCCTCACGACGCTCCTGACGCTCATGGCGTTCCTGTTGGGCTTCGCGACGCTCTGCACGCTCGGCAGCATCACGACGGTTTTCCCGACGCTCTTCAGCGGCACGGCGCTCTTGCCGCTCTTGGCGCTCGGCGCGTTCCTGACGATTCCCCCGGCGCTGTTCACGTTCAGCGGCCAGGGCTGCGCCCAGATCATCCCGCTGGCTGGGCGCAACACGCGGACGATCTTCGGCCCGCATCCCTATATGCGAATCCTCGCGCTGCTGGGCATCCCGTTGGCGCGGACGTTCCCGATTGTCGTCGGCTCGCTGTTGGCGTGGCCGCTCGGCCTCTTGCTTGCGCTCGGCAGCTTGCGGACGACGGCGCTCTTGCTCGCGGTCGGCAGTTTGGGGACGTTCGGCATTGCGGCGCTGTTGATTGGCCTGCTGACGCTCTTGCCGCCGCTCGCGCTGCTCTGCACGCTCACCGCGCTGCTCTTCGCGGTCGGCCTGACGACGCTGGCGCTGCTGTGCCCGCTCGCCCTGCTCTTGCCGTTGGTCGGCCTGACGCTCTTGGCGTTTTTCCGCGCGTTCGCGGCGCTGACGCCGGTTTTCTTCAGCCTGCTGCTGGTTACGGCGCGGCTTGGCCTGCTGTTCATCCCGCTCGGCCTGGGCAAGGATAATCGAATCGTCAGCAAATTGTGGCTGGCTGTCGGCAGCATTGTAGGGTGCACCCGCACCAACCAGTTGGGCTTGTGCGAATTGCGGTGCCAGAAGCGACAGACAGGCAGCAATAGCTGTCGAGTTATGGATAATCCGGCGCATGAGGTCTCCTTTCCCCCGAGGCGTCGATTGCTAAGCTGCCGACATAACAGAATGCGTGGCATCGGGTTCCATAATACAGCCTGAACAAGGCGTGATCACGCGCATTGCCACATCCGAACATCCATCCTAAACATCTCGTGGCTAAAGAGGAGGACGGCATGGCTGGAACATTGAAAGCAAAAGACGCACCCGATCTGGGACGTTTCGATTGGGAAGACCCCTTCCGGCTTGACGACCAACTGACCGAAGAAGAGCGGATGTTGCGCGATGCGGCCCGCGCCTATGCGCAGAACAAACTGCAACCCCGCGTCATCGACGCCTATCGCAACGAAGAAACCGATCCTGCGATTTTCCGTGAGATGGGTGAAATGGGCCTGCTGGGCATCACCATCCCCGAAGAATATGGCGGGCTTGGTGCATCTTACGTCGCCTATGGCCTGGTCGCCCGCGAGGTGGAACGGGTCGACAGCGGCTATCGCAGCATGATGTCGGTGCAATCCTCGCTGGTGATGTACCCGATCTATGCTTACGGCAGCGAAGAACAGCGGCAGAAATACCTGCCCAAACTGGCTTCCGGCGAATGGATCGGCTGTTTCGGCCTGACCGAACCCGATGCCGGATCTGACCCCGCAGGCATGAAGACCGTCGCGAAAAAGACCGATCAAGGCTATGTCCTGAACGGTGCCAAAATGTGGATCTCGAACTCGCCCATCGCCGACGTATTTGTCGTCTGGGCGAAATCCGAAGCGCATGGCGGCAAGATCCGCGGCTTTGTGCTGGACAAGGGCACGAAGGGTCTGTCTGCCCCCAAGATCGGTGGCAAACTGTCGTTGCGCGCCTCGATCACCGGCGAAATCGTCATGGATAATGTCGAGGTCGGCGAAGACGCCCTGCTGCCCAATGTCGAAGGTCTGAAAGGCCCGTTCGGCTGTCTGAACCGCGCTCGTTACGGCATCAGCTGGGGTGCCTTGGGTGCTGCCGAATTTTGCCTGCATGCCGCCCGCCAATACGGCCTGGATCGCACTCAGTTCGGCAAACCGCTGGCCCAGACTCAGCTCCATCAGCTGAAAATGGCCAACATGCTGACCGAAATCGCGCTTGGCCTGCAAGGCAGCCTGCGCGTTGGCCGCCTGATGGACGAAGCGCAGGCCGCGCCCGAAATGATCTCGATCATCAAACGCAACAATTGTGGCAAGGCCCTCGAAATCGCCCGTTGGGCGCGCGACATGCACGGCGGCAACGGTATTTCCGAAGAATATCAGGTCATCCGCCATATGATGAACCTTGAAACCGTCAACACCTACGAAGGCACCCACGATGTCCACGCCCTGATCCTGGGCCGCGCCATCACCGGCCTTCAGGCATTTTTCTGACGTAAAAAAGGGCGCTGCCTTCCCGCAGCGCCCTTTCTTCTTTGTCCCAATACCCTGGGGTGAGGTTCCGCAGGAACCGAGGGGCAAAGCCCCTTAGATCCCGTCGCCGACGAAGGCCTTCTCGACCACGAATTCCTTCGGCTCGGAATTGGCACCTTCATTCAGCCCGAAACCTTCCAGAACTGCTTTCACATCCACGTTGAACGCCAGACTGCCACAGATCATGGCGCGATCGGTTTCTGGCGACATGGGCGGCAGGCTCAGATCCTGAAACACCTTGCCCGATGTCATATTGTCGGTAATCCGTCCCATCAGCGGCGAATCCTCGCGCGTGGTGGTGGGATAATACAGCAAGCGATTGGCGAAATCCTCGCCATACAACTCGCCCAGCAGCGGGTCGTGACGCAGGTTTTCGATCAGCTCCCGTCCATAGGTCAGCTCTTCCGCCGTGCGACAGGTATGCATCATGATGACCTGCTCATACCGCTCATAGGTTTCCGGGTCGCGCATCAACGAGGCAAAGGGCGCAAAGCCCGTCCCGGTGGCCAGAAACCACATCCGCTTGCCGGGCAGCAGCGCATCCAGAACCAGCGTGCCGACAGGTTTGGGACGCAAGATAATCTCATCCCCCTCCCTGATGTGCTGCAACTTCGAGGTCAGGGGTCCATCCGGCACCTTGATGGAATAAAATTCCAGCTCTTCATCCCAATTGGGCGAAGCGATGGAATAGGCCCGCAGCAACGGCTTGCCGTTATCGCCCGGCAAACCGATCATGACAAATTCGCCCGAACGGAACCTCAGCGATGCGGGGCGCGTCACACGAAAGGAAAACAGGCTGTCGGTCCAATGCGTGACCGAGGTGACGGTCTGCGCATCAGGCAGGGTTTTGGTCGCAGTTTTTGCAGCGGCATCGGCCACGGTAAGGTCCAGCGTCATAAGTGATAATTCCCGAGTCTTTTAGGCATATGTCCGGCAAAGGGAAAGGGGGCGTCTAGTCAGCAAGCTGGGACCGATGGTCCCACTCTTTCCAATTGGCACGGGCCAACCATTGTTCCTGCGGCTGACGCTGGGCGATATCCGGCGCCACCACGACTTCGTCAAAGCCCACACGGCGGGCCATCGCATATTGATCGGCGATCAGGCGGCCATTGGCGCGCAGGCGGCCCTGATACCCCAATTCCCGCAGCCGACGGGCGATGGAAAAGCCACGGCCATCGGTGAAAGCCGGGAAATCAATCGCCACCAACGTGCGATGCAGGTGGTCCACCAACTCTTCGATAGGCGTATCCGGGGCCAGAACGACTTCGGCCTCATCCGCAACGTCATGAAAACCGTCGTCGCGCACGATGATCTGCTTGGTCATGCCGAAACCTTTCCACGGACCATGCGCCCGCCAATGAAGTGAATGCCGCACTCGGTCTTGTCGCTGCCACGCCAACGGCCGGCACGCGGATCTTCGCCGGGCTTCACCGGCGAGGTGCAGGGCGCACAGCCGATCGAGGGATAGCCTTGCGCGACCAGCGGGTGACGCGGCAGGTTGTTTTCGATCATGTATTCCTGCACGTCCTCGGACCGCCAAAAGGCCAGCGGGTTGACGCGCAGACGGTGCGGCGGCTCTGGTTCAAAGAACTCGAGCTGCTGACGCTGGCCGCCCTGAAAACGCTTCCGACCGGTGATCCATGCGTCATATTGCGACAGGGCGCGTTCCAGCGGAACGGTCTTGCGAAAATCGCAGCAGGCGTCCTGATTGAACTGATGCAAGGTGCCGTCGGGGTCGTGGCGGGCAACCTCTTGCCTGGTCGCGCCGATCAGTTGCACATTCGTCAGGCCCAGCCTTGCCGAAACCTCGCGCTGGTATTCCAGCGTTTCGGGAAACAGCATCTGGGTATCGATGAACAGCACCGGCAGGCCGGGGGCCACGACGCTGACCATATGTAACAGTACGACCGATTCCGCGCCAAAGGACGATACCAGCGCAACGCGGCCCAGATCGGGGTCGCTGACCGCGCGGCGTAAAACCTCGGTCGCGGCATGGTGCCGATAGCGGTCATTCAACCGCCCGGCACGATCATCAAGCGATTGATCAAGCATGGGCGGGCTCGGGGTAGAGGGCTGCCTTGAACGGATCGGCACCCAAGCGACGATAGGCGTCGATGAAGCGTTCGTGCTCGTCCTCGCGCACATCCAGATAGGCACGCAGCAGCCGGTCGATTGCGGGCACGACCTCTTCTGCCGGGAAGCCTGCGCCAGCGCGCTGACCAATGGTCGGGATGTCATAGGCATCGCCGCCCAGCGTGATCTGATAGTTCTCGACGCCTGCGCGATCCAATCCAAGAATGCCGATATGGCCAAGATGGTGATGTCCGCAGGCGTTGATGCAGCCCGAGATGCGGATATTCAGGTTGCCGATTTCCTGTTCCAGACCTTCGTCGCGGAAATGTTCGGCGATCTCTTGTGCAATCGGGATCGAGCGTGCGGTTGCCAGCGCGCAATAATCCATCCCCGGGCAGGCGATGATATCGCTGGTCAGGCCGGCATTGGCCGTGGCCAGCCCGGCATCGCGCAGCGCGGCATAAAGCGCCGGCAGGTCCGATTTATGGACATGCGGCAAAGCCACGTTCTGATCGTGCATGACGCGCAGATCGGCATGGCCATAACGCTCGGCAAGATCGGCCAGCAAGCGCATCTGATCGGCCGAAGCATCGCCCTGCGTCGCGCCCGGCGCCTTGAAGGTCACGATCACGCTGGTATAGCCAGCAATCCTGTGGGCGCGCAGGTTGGTATCGGTCCAGCTCCGGAAGCCCGCATTACTGGCGCGTGCTTCCTCATACCCTTCGACCGGCGCGTCGCGGAAGACAGGCGCGGCAAAACGGTTGCGGAAGATGGCCAACGCCTCGTGATCCGCGCCCTGAAAGTCGCGGCGGCGGTTCAGGAACTCTTCCTCGACCTCGTCACGGAACACATCCAGCCCGCGTTCGGACACGGTGATCTTGATACGGGCTTTGTATTTGTTGTCGCGACGACCGCTCAGGTTATAGGTCGCGATGATCGCCTCGATATAAGGCAGCAGATCATCTTCCGGCAGGAAGTCGCGGATCACCTGGCCCAGCAACGGCGTGCGGCCCAGACCGCCACCAACCCAGACCTCAAAGCCCAGCTTGCCATCCCGTTCCACCAGACGCAGGCCAATGTCATGGGCGGCGATAATGGCACGGTCATTCGTCGCGCCGGTAATGGCGATCTTGAACTTGCGCGGCAGGAACTGAAATTCGGCATGGTCGGTTGACCAGCTGCGCAGCAACTCGGCATAGGGGCGCGGATCGGCAATTTCGTCCGGCGCGGCACCGGCAAAGGCATCCGTCGTCACGTTGCGGATGGTGTTGCCCGACGTCTGGATCGCATGCATCCCGACCGAGGCCAGATGATCCAGCATATCAGGGATATCCACCAGCTTGGGCCAGTTGAACTGAATGTTCTGGCGGGTGGTCCAGTGGCCGTAGCCCTTGTCGTAATGCTGGGCCAGATGGGCCAGCATGCGCATCTGGTCAGGGCTGATCGTGCCATAGGGAATGGCGACACGCAGCATATAGGCATGCAGTTGCAGATAAACGCCGTTCATCAGGCGCAGCGGACGAAACTCATCCTCGGTCAGGCTGCCATCCAGACGACGTTCAACCTGCGCGCGGAACTGGGCTGCGCGGTGGCGGACATAATCGGTATCAACGGGACGAACATCAAACATTGCTGGCCTCGGCTTGCTTGTCGGCTTGAATGCCGTGGAAATAGTTGGACGGACCGGTTTGACGGAACGCTTCGCGGAAATGCGTGGGTTCTGGACCGTTCGGGCCGCGTCTGGCCTCGACCAGATAGGGGCCGACGACGGTATTGGACTGACCAATGGCTTTCAGCAGGGCCAGTTCGGCGATAGCTTCGTCTTCGAACAAGGTCGCCTGTGTCGGGTCAGCAGTCCAGCCATCCTCGCACATCCAGACGTTAAAGCCTTCGCGCAGGTTGTTCGCCGTGATAACGCCGGGCTTTGCGACCGTGGGGGTGAAGGCTTTGCTCATGAGTCGGACCTTTCGATTGTCCCTTCCTATATAGAATTTTGTTCTGTATTTTTGCGATAGGTCAGAGAAAATAAGAACGATCATACGTTGAGGAGCCAGATGGCGGAACTGAATACTCAAAAGCCCCCGATCGAGCGAACATCCGTGCGTTTGGATGAGGTCGACCGTAAAATCCTGTCCTTGCTGCAAGAGGATGCAACCCTGTCGCTGGATCAGATTGCAGAGCAAGTGGGCGCATCAAAGACCCCGGTCTGGAACCGAATCCGCAAATTGCGAGAGGCGGGCGTGATCCGCAAACAGGTGACCCTGCTGGACCCCGAAGCCCTTGGTCTGGAAGCCTGCTTCTTTGTGCTGATCCGCACCAGCGAGCATGACAAGGACTGGGCCGCACGCTTTCTGCGTGCGCTGCGTGAACGTCCTGAAGTGATCGAGGCACACCGTTTGGCCGGTGATATCGACTATATCCTGAAAGTGCAGGTCAAAAATGCCCGCGCCTATGACCGCTTCTATCAGTCACTGATCAACGAGGTGAAAATCCACAACGTGACCGCCCTGCTGTCGATGGAGGAGATCAAGGCGACGACCGCGCTTCCCATCTCGGACAGCGCGCGATAGCCTGCCCGCAAGTGACAAGGGGGCCGCATGTCCGACTTTACCATCTGGCACAATCCGAAATGTTCAACCTCTCGCTATGTGCTGCAAGCGTTGCAGGACGCAGGGGTTGATCTGACCGTGCGCGATTATCAGAAACAGCCGCCAACCGTGGCAGACCTGAAATCGGCGCTTAACCAGCTGGGAATGACGCCGCGCGAATTGTTGCGGCGGCAGAATACGCCCTATGACGACCTTGGCCTTGGCGACACATCCCTGTCCGATGACGCGCTGCTTCAGGCGATGGCCGATCATCCGCTGCTAATCCA
Organism: Paracoccus amoyensis; assembly: GCF_014490725.1. Taxonomy (GTDB): domain Bacteria; phylum Pseudomonadota; class Alphaproteobacteria; order Rhodobacterales; family Rhodobacteraceae; genus Paracoccus; species Paracoccus amoyensis. The sequence continues at coordinate 242,970 of NZ_JACOQL010000004.1, read as the reverse complement.
GCGACCAGCCGTATTCGGCCCCAAGGGCGCGATCATGGCGCGGCCCAAGGAAACCATCCACGATTTCCTGACCGAACAGCAAAACTGACGCGGCATGACCCTGAACCAGCCCAATCTGTTGATCGTCGCCCAGTCGGGGCGGCTGGAATATGAGGCGATCATCTTTGCCGCCAGCCTGCGCCATTCGGCACCCGACTGGCAGGGACGCCTGTTCGTGGCCGAACCGCAGCCCGATGCGGCATGGGAAGGTCGTCACACCCAGATCAGCGCCGAAGCCCGCGCCATTCTGGAACGTCTGGAGGCCGAAATCCTGCCCTTCACCGCCCGGCATTTCGGTGCGGCCTATCCCTATGGCAACAAGATCGAGGCTTTACTGGCCCTGCCGCCGGGGCAGCCGTTCATCTTCTTTGACAGCGATACGCTGATTACCGGCCCGCTGGATCAGGTGACGTTTGATTTCAACCGTCCGTCCGCTTCGATGCGGCGCGAAGGGACCTGGCCGGAACCACCGCTATATGGCCCCGGTTACAGCGCGATCTGGAAATCGCTATACGACCGGTTCGGGCTGGATTTTGCGTCATCGCTGGACCGAAGCCAGCCGGATGAGCATTGGGAGCGATATCTGTATTTCAATGCAGGCTGGTTTTTCGGCTCTGACCCCGCGGCCTTTGGCGAAAGGTTTCTGAACTGGGCTGAGCAGGTCCAGAACGATCCGCAGGACGAGCTGGCCTGCCAAAGCCTGAATCCGTGGCTGGATCAGGTTGTGCTGCCGCTGGTGATCCATTCCTTTGGCGGCGGCCGTCCCGGACCGGAACTGGTGGGGCTGGATGGTGACATCACCTGTCACTATCGCCATCTGCCGCTACTTTATGCCCGCGAAAGCGACGCAACAGTTGACGTGCTAGAGGCCGCGTTGGTCCCGAACTGGATCAAGAAACACCTCCGCGAATATGAGCCTGCGAAGAAACTGATCTATCAGGGCAAGGGCCGCGACAAGGTGCGACCCATGTTTGACCGCAACGCCCTGCCCGCCAAGGAGCAACCGATCCGCCAGCGGCTTAAGAACAGCGGCTGGTGGCTGGTTTGACTACTCCTCGCCGGCGCTTTCCGATGACCGCGCCCACAGGTTCACATCCCCGGCGGCCGTCAATTCGTCGATCTGCGCCAGTTCGTCTGCGCTGAATTCGGTATTGCCCAGGGCGCCGACGCAATCTTCCACCTGCGACGGGCGCGATGCCCCGATCAGCGCGCTGGTCACACGCCCGCCCCGCAACACCCACGCCACCGCCATTTGCGCCAGCGTTTGTCCCCGCGCCCGTGCAATCTCATCCAACCCATTCAGGCGGCGAATCATGTCATCCGTCAGCCAGTCCCGCGACAACGACTTGCCCTGCGCCGCACGGCTGTCGGCAGGGACGCCTTGCAAATATTTCCCGGTCAGCATTCCCTGCGCCAGAGGCGTAAAGGCGATACTGCCCACCCCCGCTTCATCCAGCGTATCCAGCAGCCCATCATGTTCAACCCACCGGTTCAGCATGTTATAGCTGGGCTGATGAATCAGGCAGGGCGTGCCCAGATCCTTCAGGATCGCAACAGCCTCGGCCGTGCGCTGGCTGTTATAACTGCTGATCCCGGCATAAAGCGCACGCCCGGAACGGACGATATGATCCAGCGCGCCCATGGTTTCCTCCAACGGCGTGTCCGGGTCAAAACGGTGCGAATAGAAGATATCGACATAATCAACGCCCAGCCTCTTCAATGACTGGTCACAGGACGCAATCAGATATTTGCGACTGCCCCATTCCCCATAGGGACCGACCCACATGTCATAGCCGGCCTTGCTGCTGATGATAAGCTGATCGCGATACGCCGCGAAATCGGTGCGCAGAATATCGCCAAAGGCGCTTTCGGCGCTGCCGGGGGGCGGCCCATAATTGTTGGCCAGATCGAAATGCGTGATCCCCAGATCAAATGCCTTGCGGCACATATCACGCTTGGTCTGATGGGGCGTGTCTTGGCCAAAATTATGCCAAAGGCCCAAACTGATCGCCGGAAGTTTCAGGCCGGACCGACCGCAGCGGCGATAGGTCATCCGTTGGTAGCGATCATCCGCAGGGTGATACCGATTTTCGACAACCATGTCCTGAACCCCTCGTGGCCGGGCAGCGACGCCCGTTGTCAGCAAAAGGTTAGATCAACGCTTTGCCGCCATCAATGCGGCTTGTGACGCAAGGCCCTCCGTCAGCCGACCGGCATGGTCAGCGTGAATTCAGTCCGTTCGGCATTTGACGATACGCGCAAGCGGCCCCGATGCGACTTTGCGATCTCGGATGCGATATAAAGGCCCAGACCAAGCCCGCTTTCCTGTGGCGCGCTGGTGCGGCGATAGAAAGGCTGAAACAGATAGGGCAGGACCTGGGGCGCGATGGGCGTGCCTTTGTTTGCGACCGCGATCTTCAGATTCCCCCGCTCGATCCTGGCCGACAGGGTCACCGGCTGATCTTGCTGGCCATGCGTAAATGCGTTCATCAGCAGGTTCGACACCAACTGCCCCATTCGTTGCGGGTCGCAGGGAACCTTGTCGGGCAGGTTTATCTGATGATGGACCTGCTTTCCTTCGGCCACTTCAACCTCTGCCAGAACGGTTTCGATCACCAGCTTCAGGTCCGCGTCATATTCGATCCGTGCGCTGATCCCGGCACCCAGCCGGCCCCGCGCGAAGTCCATAAGATTGGCCACGATCGACGTCATGCGATCGACCGAACGTCCCATTTCGGTCAGCAGCACCGCCGCTTCATCATCATGCGGTTTCTGACCGATCATGCGCAGCCCCGCCGACAGCGAGGCCAGCGGATTACGCAAATCATGGCCCACGACCGCAATGAATTCCTCGCGCAGGCGGGCGGTATCGCGGGCCGTGACCAACGCATCCTGACGGTGCTGCAACTCTTCGGCCAGGTCCAGCTGATCCGAGATCATGTTGGCAAACATGCGAAACGTTCCGATGACCTCTTCGCTGTCGACCTGCCTGGGTTCGGTATCTATAGCGCAAAGCGTGCCGAAAAATCTGCCGTCCTTGCGGGTGATCGGAACCGAGATATAGCTGCGAAACCCGTAAAGCGCCGGCGTCTGATGTGCACGATACAGGGCGTCATGCATCACATCGTTGATCGCGATCATCTGCCCGTTGCTGCGCACTTGTTCGCACAGCGTGGTCGAGACATCCAGCTCTTGCCCCGGCGTCAAACCAAACCCCATCCTGTCGGATGAGGCGCAGTTGATCCAACGATCAGCTGTTACCCGTGCGACAACCGCATAGCGCAGCCCAGATACACGGCCACAGATATCCAGGATGGTCGGGATCTGCGGGATCGCCTGGATCGCACGGATGTCACGATCAAATTCATCAGCGGAAATATTCATAATGTCGTCTCGGCATCATAGCAGCGTTACAACGCGCCACTACTTCGGTTGACCATCGACAATTGAAAATATCAAGAAAAAACATAGCGATAAACAAAGGTTTACCGCTATGTTTTTCTGTTTTCCGGTGCCTGATTCGGCGGATCAGCCCTTGGTCAGCACGTCATCGCAACGGGCGCAGACACCCGGATGACTGTGCGTGCCAACGTCTGGAAGGATTTTCCAGCAGCGCTGACATTTTTCTCCTTCGGCCAATTCAAAGACCACACCGACGCCGGGCATATCCGTCATTCGGAACGCCTCACCGGGCGCGGGATCACTGGTCAGCGACAGGTCGGACACGATGCAGACATCCTCGAAGGGCACCGATTTCAACGCGTCCAGCATGTCCGCATCTTCGACATGAACCACAGGCGCGGCCTCAAGACTGGCGCCGATGGTCTTGTCGCTGCGCTTGACCTCCAGCGCGGCGGTCACGACACGCCGAGCGCGACGAACATGATCCCATTTCTGCGCCAGCGGTTCGTTCAGCCAATCCGCAGGCGTAACCGGGAAGTCATGCAGATGCACGCTGTCATCGTCAGACGGGAAGCGTGACAGCCAGACATCCTCCATCGTGAAGGGCAGGATCGGGGCCAGCCATGTTACAAGACGGTGGAACAGGATATCCAGCACGGTCCGGGCGGAACGGCGGGTCAGGCTGTCGGGGCCATCGCAATACAAAGCATCCTTGCGGATGTCGAAATAGAAGGCCGACAGATCCACGGTGCAGAACTGGAACAGCGTCTGGAACACACCCTGGAAGTCAAAGCTGTCATAGCCTTTGCGGACCTGATGATCCAACTGTGCCAAGCGGTGCAGCACCCATTGTTCCAATTCGGGCATATCGGCCGGTGCGACTTTTTCGGCATCCGTAAAGCCCGCCAGCGATCCCAGCATGAAACGCAAGGTATTGCGCAAGCGACGATAGCTGTCCGCGGTGCCTTTCAGGATTTCCGGCCCGATCCGCTGGTCTGCGGTGTAATCGGTCTGCGCCACCCATAGGCGCAGGATATCGGCGCCATATTCGTCGATCACCTTTTGCGGCACGATGGTATTGCCCAACGATTTGGACATTTTCATGCCCTTTTCGTCCAGCGTGAACCCATGCGTCACCACATTGCGATAAGGGGCGCGGCCACGGGTCGCGCTGGCCTGCAACAAGGATGACTGGAACCAGCCACGATGCTGGTCCGTGCCCTCCAGATAGACATCGGCGATGCCATCCGGCGCACCATCGGCGCGGTCACGCAGCACAAAGGCATGGGTCGAGCCGCTGTCGAACCACACATCCAGCACGTCCATGACCTGATCATAGTCGTCGGGGTTCACAACACCGTCCAGCACCTGCGCCTTGAAGCCGTCACCATACCAGACATCGGCCCCCCCCTTCTGAAAGGCGGCGATGATGCGGTCATTCACCCGCTGATCGCGCAGCAGGAAATCGAAATCGGTCGGCTTTGCCCCCTTTTTCACAAAGCTGGTCAGCGGCACGCCCCATGCCCGCTGGCGTGACAACACCCAGTCAGGGCGGCCCTCGACCATCGAATGAATGCGGTTGCGGCCCGTTTGCGGCCACCATTTCACCAGCTTGTCGATGCTGGTCAGCGCCCGCGTGCGGATCGTGCTGCCATATTCGCCCATGCCGTCATTCAGGTCATGGTCGATGGCCGCGAACCATTGCGGCGTGTTGCGATAGATCAGCGGAGCCTTGGACCGCCAGCTATGCGGATAGCTGTGCTTGATCTTGCCCTTGGCCAGCAACGCGCCCGCATAGGCCAGTTGCTTGATATTTTCCACATTCGCCGGGCCATCCTTGCCATCGGCCTGAATGATCGCCAGCCCGCCAAAGATCGGCAGATCCTTGCGATAGCTGCCGTCCGGCTCGACGTTATAGGTCATCGGCAGCTTGTGCTTCAGACCAAGCTGATAATCGTCGTCGCCATGGCTGGGCGCGTTATGGACAAAGCCCGTGCCCGCATCGTCGGTGACGAAATCGGCGGCCAACAGGGGAACGTCATAATCCCATTCACCATTGCCGCCTTCGACACCACGATAGGGATGGGCAAGGGTCAGTTCGGCCAATTCAGACGCGGGCACATCGCGCAGGCGGTTATGGCTTTCGATCTTGGCGGATTGCAGAACGCTTTCGGCCAGCGCATCGGCCAGCACCAGCTTTTCGCCAGGCTTAGCGGTCGAGCTTTCGGCAACCGTGCCGACCTCATACAGGCCATAGCTGATGGCGGGGTTGAAAGAGACCGCGCGGTTTTGCGGAATCGTCCAAGGGGTCGTGGTCCAGATGACGATTGAGGCGTCATTTAAAGATTCAGGCACGCTCATTGAGGGCACCACATCATGTGGCACCGGAGACTTCGGCCTGAACCGCACCCAGATCGTATGGCTGGTGTGGTCCTTGTATTCGACCTCGGCCTCGGCCAGCGCGGTCTTTTCGACCGGCGACCACATCACGGGTTTTGACCCCTGATACAGGCTGCCATTCATCAACAGCTTCATGAAATCGGCAGCAATTACCGCCTCGGCATGGTAATCCATCGTCAGATAGGGCGCGTCCCATTTGCCGGTCACGCCCAGACGCTTGAATTCCTCGCGCTGGATATCGACCCAGCTTTCCGCAAAGCGACGGCATTCCTGACGGAATTCCACCACATCGACGGCGTCCTTGTCGCGGCCCTCGGTGCGGTATTTTTCCTCGATCTTCCATTCGATCGGCAGACCGTGGCAATCCCAGCCGGGCACATAGCGCGCATCGCGGCCCATCATCTGATGGCTGCGCACCACGATGTCCTTGATCGTCTTGTTCAGCGCGTGGCCGATATGCAGATGCCCGTTCGCATAGGGCGGGCCGTCATGCAGGATGAACGGCGCCCGCCCGTGGCTGCGTTCGCGCAGGCGGTCATAGATGCCGATACGTTCCCACCGGGCCAGCCATTCGGGTTCGCGCACGGGCAGGCCGGCACGCATCGGGAAATCGGTCTGGGGCAGGAAAACGGTATCGCGGTAATCGGGGGTATCGGCGCTTTTATCGGCGGCCATCGGGGCTTCCTTCGTGACAGGGTCGGACATGGCTAACCCGGCGGCGCAAAACCTTACGCCACCGGGTTGCTAATTCGTATGCCGAACGCCAGAAATTCCATGCTGCCTCTATAGAAAGCCGTCGCCCGCGCCGCAAGCCGGGAAGCCATCATTGCCATTCGCGTGCAGACGCTTATCTAAGAACCGTGTTTCCAAGCCACAAGCGACATGACCGCCCGCCTTAACCCCAACCAACTTGCCGCCCGCGAGGATCAGGTGTCGCGCTTTGTCCGCGATCGCTATGGCTTTCGCGGCACGTTACGGCTGCATTGGGCTGCGCTTGGTTGGGATATGCTGCGTGCGCCCGTCAATGTCATGCTGTCGCCGGTTTTTCTCCTGATCCGGCTGCTGGCGGCGCTGCTGTCATGGTTGGGCGCGAAACGGGTGGGGCAATGGCTGGCGCGGCGCCGAATCTTCCTGAAATCCAATGTGGCCACGCAAATTCAAAGCGATCTGACGCGATTCGTTGGCGAACTGGATGCCCAGGGCATCGGGCCAAATGCGTCCCCCGCCATCGTTCGCGAAAAGATCGCCAGCTATGCCGAAACCAGAAATGCCGTGGCCGAGATTGCAACGTCGCTGATCGTTCTGACCTGCGGCCTGTTGCTGTTTCATCGCGCCACGCCGGGGATCATCTCTTTGGCCGGGCCGTTGGCGGAAATGCGGGCCTATTCCAGCGCGTTGGATGACTTCGCGCTTGGCCGGGGGCTTGGCCGCGCGTGGTATTGGGCATTTCCGGTGCAGCTTTCCCCGTGGGAGGTGATTCTGACCGGCGTGGTGCTGGCCGTCCTTGGATCGCTGATTACCACCTTTGCCGGCATCCTTGCCGATCCTTTGCAGACGGTGACCGGCACGCATCGCCGTCGGCTGATGCGGATGCTGTCACAACTGGACCGCGCCGAAGTCGGTGGCGGGATTGAACGGGAACATATTCTGGCCCGATTGGGCGATCTATCGGACGCGATGCTTATGCTGTGGCGGTCATGGCGCTGACCGGCCTGCGGCAATCAGACGCTTGCGAGCACTCGACCGTTGCGGCACCACTTCGGGTATGAGTTCGAATATCGCGATTGTCGGTGCGGGAATTGGTGGGTTGACCGCGGCGGTCCTGTGCGCGCGCTCCGGCCACCAAGTGACCTTGTTTGAACGGTTTGACCAGCCGCGACCGGTCGGGTCGGGTTTGGTGATCCAGCCTGTCGGATTGGCGGTTCTGGATCATCTTGGCCTGGGTAGCCCCGCCCGCGATCTTTCCGCACCGATCACCCGAATGGTTGGGCGCGATCGGCGCGGCGACCGACTGGCGCTGGATATATCCTATCCGACCGACAAACCCGGCCGCGCGTTCCACCGCGCCAGCCTGTTCGATCTGCTTTGGCGCCTGACGCAGGCCGAGGGGATCAGGGTCACCACCAACGCCCATATCACCGCGGCCCCTTTGGTCGCGGGCAAACGGGATATCGTGCTGAAGGATGGCCGACGCGAGGGGCCGTTCGACTTGGTCATTGACGCCAGCGGGGCGGGATCGGCCCTGTCGCCGATGAAGGCAGGGCGGCTGCCCTTCGGGGCGCTTTGGGCCAGCGTGGCATGGCCCCACGCGACCGGTCTGGCGCAGGACATGCTGCACCAGCGATATGAGGGCGCGCATCGCATGGCAGGAATCCTGCCCACCGGACGCCTGCCGGACGATCCGCGACCAATGGCAACGGTTTTCTGGTCGCTGCCGGTCGAACAGATCGCGGATTGGTCCCTGACCTTAATCGAGGACTGGCGTGCCACCGTCTGCGATCACTGGCCGGAAATGCGCCCCTTTGTTCAGGATTTGCCAAAATCGACCCTGACGCCCGCCACCTACAGTCATGGCAGTCTGCGCCGCCTCTATGCGACGGCTTTGGCGCATATCGGCGACGCCGCGCATCGCACCAGCCCGCAACTGGGTCAAGGCGCGAATATGGCGCTGCTGGATGCCTATGCCCTGTCATTGGCGCTGCGGGAACCGGTCGTGGATGCCCTGCCCGCCTATGCGTCCATGCGCCGCTGGCACAGGCGCAGCTACCAGGCGATGAGCAGGCTTTTGACGCCAATCTATCAGTCGCACAGCCGCGCGCTGCCGTGGTTGCGAAATACGCTGCTGGCCCCGTCGTCGCGGCTTCCCGGCGTCCGGTCCGTGCTGACCCATGTGGTTGCAGGCACGGTGATCCCGCCCCTGACCGGGGTGGCGCTGCCAACCGAACCGCCCCATCTGATGAGAGGGGATGGAAATGCTGCCGCCGCGCTTTGAGATCAGTGACAAGCAGATCGAACAGGTCGTTGCCCGGTTCTATGCACAGGTGCGCAGGCATCCGGTCCTTGGCCCGATCTTCAATGGGCATGTAGATGATTGGCCCGCCCACGAAGCGAAAATCGCAGGATTCTGGAAGAAATCCATCATTCACCGGCCGGGCTATGACGGAAATCCGATGCGGGTGCATCGCGATGCAGGCGATGTCACGCCCGCGCATTTCCCCATTTGGCTGGGCCTGTTCGATCAGACCTTGCGCGATACGCTGCCCCCCGCAGCGGCCGAGGGGTGGTCACAACTGGCCCATCGGATCGGACGCGGACTTAGCCTTGGCCTGCAGGAATATCATCGCCCCACCAATGCACCGCCGTCGCTGCGTTAACCCCGGTTTTTGGGCGGCCGAGGCTTGTAGACAGGCAGGCTCCAGCCCCACCACAAACTGCCGGCACGCAGGGAAAATACCGCCGATCCGCAGGCGATCAGCGCGATGAAGCGGGGAAACCCGCACCAGATCAGCAAGACGGCGACCAAGGCGCCGCCAAAAGCCGCCGTCAGGTAAAGTTCGCCCTGCTTCAGAACCAGCGGCACCTCATTCCCGACAACGTCACGCATCAGGCCGCCAAAAGTGCCCGTCATGACCCCCATCATCACGATGATGACCGGGCCAAAGTCGCCCTCGATCGCCACACCGACGCCGGCGGCAACGGCGACCGACAAGGCCACGGCATCCAGCCAGATCAGCCATTTATATCGGCTTTCAAACAGATGCGCCGTCCAGAACACGACAACCGCCGCCGTTGCAGCGATCACGACATAGGACGGGCGCGCAACCCAGAACACCGCGTCCCGGTTCAGGATCAGATCGCGCAATGTGCCACCGCCCACCGCCGTTAGCGACGCCATGAAGATGAAGCCGACCAGATCAAGCTGCCCGCGACTGGCCACCAGCGCACCGGTCAGCGCAAAGATCAGAACCGAGCCGTAATCCAGAAACGTGACCAGCGACGCCAGATTCATTTGAAGGGCGCCATCCCCGCACGGGCCAGTTCATCCGCCCGTTCGTTTTCAGCGTGGCCCGCATGGCCCTTGATCCATTTCCAATGGACGGTGTGACGCTTTTGCGCCTCGTCCAGACGCTGCCACAACTCGACATTCTTCACGGGCTTCCTGTCAGCCGTGCGCCAGCCGTTGCGCTTCCAGCCGTGAATCCACTGGGTCACACCGTTCTTCACATAGGCACTGTCCGTGGTGATCGTAATCTCGGACGGACGGGTCAGGGCTTCCAGCGCCGAAATCGCCGCCATCAACTCCATCCGGTTGTTGGTGGTGTCCGGCTCTCCGCCAGACAGCTCTCGCTCTTTCGCGATATCGTCGCCATTCATGGCCCGCATCAGCACACCCCAGCCACCGGGGCCAGGGTTGCCGCTACAGGCGCCATCCGTCCAGGCAAAAAGTTCAGTCACGCACGCGCCATCGCCAGTTTAAATCCAAGCGCCGCGAAAGAGGCCGCAAAGACCCGCCGCATCCATCGCATCGCCATTTCAGATGCCAGCAAAGCTTCTCGGCCCGTGGCAGCAAGGGCGGCATAACCGATGAATGTCAGGAACGTAACCAGCGAAAAGACCGACCCCAGTTCGATCAGCAGCGGCATGCCCGAACCAGCAGGCATGAATTGCGGGATGAAGGCCATGAAGAACAGCGGCAGCTTGGGGTTCAGCAGATTCAGCAAGATGCCGCGCCAGACGATTTTACCCGCAGGTGCCGGGGCCGAGGGCGTCACCGACATGCTGCCGCGATCCTTCAGGACCGCCCATGCCATCCACAGCAGATACAGCACGCCCGCGAATTTCAGCGCCTGAAACAGAACTGCGCTGCTATGCAGGATCGCGGCCAGTCCGGCCAGTGCAACACACATGTGAAAAATCGTCGCAATGGTGCACCCGACCGAGGCCCAAAGACCCGCGCGCATCCCCCCACCCAAGGTCATGGACAAGGTATAAATCACGCCAATGCCCGGCGCGACGCACACGACGAAGGCCGTCAGAAGATAGTCCCAGCTCATCCCTCTAACCCCACATAATCTGGCAGCGCCGCAATCCCTGCCAGCCATCGGTTGATCGCCGGGAACCGCGCCATGTCAAACCCTCCACGCGATCCAGCGGTGCAAGTGTAGCCGTAAAGGCAGATATCGGCGAGGCTTGCGTGATCCCCCACCAGCCAATCGCGCCCTCGCAAGCGATTTTCCATGATCTGTAGCAGCGCATGACCGCGATCCAGCAGATCCTGCATCCGGTCCGGCGTCGCCAGATGTTTGCGCGATGGATAGAAGCTCAGCGCACCGCGAACGGCGATCACGCCTTCATGCTGGTTCTGTTCCCAGAACATCCAGCCCAGCATCTGCGCATGATCAAAGGCATCACCCGGCACATACTCCGTGCCCCTGCCCAGCCAGCTCAGAATGGCATTGGATTCGGGCAGCAACCGGCCATCGTCCAGTTGCAGGACCGGGGCCTTGCCAAATGGCAGACGCCCATCCGCCTTGGCTTGCGCCAATTCGGGCGAATTATCCTCGACATCAATGGTTGTGCAATCGCGCCCCAAAAGCGCCAGCAAAAGCCGGACCTTGTAGCTGTTGCCCGATGAGGGCATCGAATACAGTTTCAAACCCGCCATGATCGCGTCCTTATCCCGACCGAGGATTAGTCGCGGGAAGTCAGGCAGCGGTCAATCGGCTTTACGCTTCCCGAAGCACGCGCGGAACTTTGAACTCAACGCGTTCCTGTGCGGTTTCGACCAGTTCGACCGTCACGTCATAGCGCTGACGAAAGGCGTCGACGACCTCGTCCACCAACACTTCGGGGGCGCTGGCACCGGCGGTGACGCCCACCGCGCGGGCGCCGTCAATCGCCCGCCAGTCGATCTGATCCGCCCGCATGACAAGCTGCGAATAGGCGCAGCCCGCCGCGCTGCCCACCTCGACCAGGCGGCGCGAATTGGAACTGTTCGGTGCGCCGATCACCAGCAGGGCGTCGATCTGGCCCGCGATTGCCTTGACTGCGGCCTGTCGGTTGGTGGTGGCGTAGCAGATATCTTCCTTGGCCGGACCGATAATGGCCGGGAATCGCTTTTGCAGGGCCGCGACGATTTCGGCGGTATCGTCAACTGACAGGGTGGTCTGGGTGATAAAGGCCAGACTTTGCGGATCACGCGGTTCGATCCCGGCGACATCGGCGACGGTCTCGACCAGCAAAACCTCGCCTTCGGGCAATTGGCCCATGGTGCCCAAAACCTCGGGGTGGCCGGCGTGACCGATCATCACCATCTGCAACCCATTGGCAAAGTGCCGCTCAGCTTCGACATGGACCTTGCTGACCAGCGGGCAAGTGGCATCGACAAAGACCATCTCGCGCCGACGCGCCTCGGCCGGGACCGCTTTGGGCACGCCATGGGCCGAGAAGATTACCGGACGGTCCGTCGGACATTCGTCCAGTTCCTCGACGAAAACGGCGCCCTGATCACGCAGGCTGTCCACGACGAATTTGTTGTGCACGATCTCGTGCCGGACATAGACTGGCGCGCCCCATTTCTGCAGGGCCAGTTCAACAATCTTGATGGCGCGATCCACGCCCGCGCAAAAACCACGCGGCGCGGCCAGATACAGGGTCAAAGGCGGCTTGATGTGTTCCATAGCTTCGCCCTAGCGCGTAGCGGCGATGTCGTCCAGTGAATCGGTGGTCACAATGCGGCCAGCATGCAGGCCGCCGGACCATCAACATGCTTCAACCCCTTGTTTTTCGGTGACGATCCCAATTCTTTCGGCTAACCTGCGACAGTTCGCTGTTGGATAATCGCAGGCGCTCTTGCCTGGCGATCAAAAGGGGCTTTCGTTTGCCAAGCGTCGTGCATCTTTTCCTGACCAGCCTTGCCATCCTTTTCCCGTCGGTGGCGTTCGCGCGGTGTGCCGATGCAACAACCCCGGCATTGACCTGCCAGATCGCCGGAAAGCAGCAACGGGTGAACCTGTGCCTGACCCAGGATTCTGCGATCTACAGCTATGGCATGGCGGACGCCCCACCGGAATTGACGCTGACGGCGAAACTGACCGACCTTGATTATCGTCGCCGCGACGGCGCCGGATCGACGATTGATGAGGTTGTCACCTTTCGCAGTGGTGATCACGCCTTTCAGATCGACATGGGCTTCGATGGGGGTGACGACCCATACTTGAGCAGCTTGGCGGAATACACGCGCCTGACTGTGACACGGGGCGATACCCAGCTGGCCGCGCTGGAATGTGCCCCCCCGACGATAGAGCGGGCTTATGACAGGATCGCCGGGGCGATGCGGGACGTGGGCCGCGATAAAGACAGCAACGTTCAGACCCTGCCCGAGGAGGGGTGGCAGCCATTGCCGCCCGTGTCCAATATCCCTGAATGCGAGCGGGTGCCAAACTCTAACGCCGATACCTGCTGGGACTGGGGCAGCATAGCCGAGCGTCATGGCCAGACCGCCGATGCCATCGCCTTCTATGACAAGGCCTGTGACGAAGGGTTTATTTCGCCCAATTGCTATTACGTCGGAAAATTCCGGCTGCTGAACCCGCAGTTCAGAGATTATGGAAAAGCCGCTGATCGCTTTCGGCTTGTCTGCGAAGACGACGACATCGGAACCGGCCCCTACGGCTGCAAATATATCGGCTGGATGCATCACACCGGCACCGGCCAGATGAAAGACCCGCAACTGGCGTGGTATTATCTTAATCGGGCCTGCTTTACCCATAATGACGGGCAATTTATCGACGCCGAAGGCTGTCATTTTCTGGCTAATATGCCCTCCAGTCATCAGATGGCACAGCGATGGGCGATCAAACTGCGCAATATGTCGCCTTTGTGTCGATGGCGATGGGCTGCACCGACGGCGCCGAAACCCTTTGCAGCGATATGACCGATTTCTGGGCACGGGCGCAGCACCCCTCGGACAAATGGGTCCGATGGTGCGATGCCGCTGTCGCAGAGCGATCCGGCGGCGGCAACTGCAGTGAACTTATGACCCGAACCGAGACGGACTATGACGCAACTGCGCGTCGGCGGCAGATCTTGCATGATATCTTCATGTCCGCCTCTGCAGGGTGGTAATGACAGCTAACCGGGAAATCTAGCGGGCAACGGCCAGCAATCCCCCCACATCCAGATGTGCTTCCAGATGATCGGCCAGTTCGTCCAGCGTTTGATCCACGCCCGCCTCATATCCCGGCTGTGAGGACGCCCCCAGTTGCGCCAACCATGCCGCGCGGAAACTATCGTCGGCAAAAAGCCCGTGCAGATAGGTGCCCGCGATCCGGCCGTTGGAATCAACTGCGCCATCCGCATGGGGAATTCGGGCAAAGGGTCGTGCGCAATCCGGGCCACACGTGCGGCCCATATGGATTTCATAGCCGGTGACAGGCTGGCCCAAGGCCGTGCCGGTGATCCGCTGCAGATGTTTGTCGGCTGACATCGTGGTCTCCACATTCAGCAGGCCAAGCCCCGCGACCTGCCCCGCCATGCCATCCCTGCCTTCGGGGTCGTGGATCACGCGACCCAGCATCTGATAGCCACCGCAAATGCCCAACACATGCCCGCCCCGCCGGATATGGGCCGTCAGGTCGATATCCCAACCTTGCGCACGCAGGAACGCCAGATCGCCAAGGGTCGATTTCGTGCCCGGAATGATCACCACATCCGCATCGCCGGGAATCGGTCGTCCAGGCCCCAACATGGTCAGTTGCACGCCCGGCTCTGCCGCCAACGGGTCCAGATCGTCGAAATTCGCGATGCGCGACAGTATCAGGCAGACGATACGCACGCCCTGCCCTTTCGAAGCGCGCAGATCCACCGCGTCCTCGGCCGGCAAAAGATGAGCGTTCGGGAACCATGGCACGACACCGAAACCGCGCCAGCCAGTATGGTCCGCAATCATCTGATACCCGTCATCGAAAAGACGCGGATCGCCACGGAACTTATTGATCAGAAAACCGCAGATCATCGCGGCATCTTCGGGATCGATCACCGCCCGCGTTCCGACGATCTGCGCAATCACACCACCCCTGTCGATATCCCCCGCCAGAATGACCGGAACATTGGCGGCACGGGCGAATCCCATATTGGCAATGTCACGCGGACGCAGATTGACCTCGGCCGGGCTGCCCGCGCCTTCGACGATCACCACGTCATACGCGCCCCGCAAGCGGCGAAAACTGTCCATGACACCCTGCATCAGCAGCGGTTTTAACGTGGCGTAATCGCGGGCCTGGGCACGGGCGATGGCACGGCCATGCAGAATGACCTGCGCGCCGGTATCGGTTTCAGGCTTCAGCAGAACCGGGTTCATGTCGGTCATGGGCTGCAACCCGCATGCCCTCGCTTGCAATGCCTGTGCCCGCCCGATTTCGCCACCATCCGCTGTCACGGCAGCATTGTTCGACATGTTCTGCGGTTTGAAGGGCGCGACCGACAGTCCGCGCCGCAGCGCGGCCCGGCACAACCCTGCAACCAGCAGCGATTTTCCCACATTCGAGCCTGTGCCCTGAATCATGATTGTCGACATTGGACACTTCGCTTGCCATCACCTGTTTGGATGACTAGATAGGCGCGTCCGCAAATGAAAGGCCGAATGCCGTGGAAAACGTCGTCCTGACCGTCCATCTTATTCTTGCAGTGCTGTTGACCGGCGTCGTGCTGTTGCAACGCTCGGAAGGCGGTGGGCTTGGCATGGGGGGAGGAACCGGCGGCGTCATGAGCGGCCGTCAGGCAGCCAATGCGCTGACCCGCCTGACATGGATCTTTGGAATCGCGCTGTTCGTCACCTCGATCGCGCTGACCATCATTGCGGCAAGCCAGGTGTCCAACAGCTCGATCATGGATCAGCTGGGCGTTCCTGAAAGCAGACAGAACCAGGGCACGACCACGCCGCAATTGCCGGCCTATACGCCGCCCCCGTCGACCGGTGGCGATCCGCTGACCCCGCCCGCGCCTGATGCCGCGGCCCCTGCGGCAAGCACGACCACCGAAGCGCCCGCCGCTGCCGCCCCCGTTACGCCCCCATCGGCAAACGAAGCTGCACCCGCAACGGAAGCCCCCGCCGAAGTCGTGCCCGAAGCGACAGCGCCTGCGGCACCTGCTGCAGACAACGCCGCAGAACCGCCAGCACCGGCAAATTAAGCCACACAATAATTGGGGGCGGATTAAATCTGCCCTACATCAACTTGCGGTCCATTGCGGCCACGGGCCGAATAGTCTATATCTTGAGTCCCGTGATGCTGGCGATAATCGGCCTGCAGATAATCTGATCTTTGCACTCACGGGGGCCTCATGGCGCGTTACATCTTTATCACCGGCGGCGTGGTTTCATCCCTTGGCAAAGGGTTGGCATCGGCGGCGTTGGGCGCGTTGCTTCAGGCCCGCGGATACACCGTCCGCCTGCGCAAGCTGGATCCCTATCTGAATGTCGATCCCGGCACGATGTCGCCCTTTGAACATGGCGAGGTGTTTGTCACCGATGATGGCGCGGAGACCGATCTGGACCTTGGCCATTACGAGCGATTCACAGGCGTCCACGCCCGCAAGACCGATTCCATTTCGTCGGGCCGCATCTATTCCAACGTGCTGGAGAAAGAGCGTCGTGGCCAATATCTGGGCAAGACCATTCAGGTCATTCCCCACGTCACCAATGAGATCAAGGATTTCCTGTCCATCGGCGAAGACGAAGTCGATTTCATGCTGTGCGAAATCGGCGGCACCGTCGGCGATATCGAGGGCCTGCCCTTTTTCGAGGCGATTCGCCAGTTCACCCATGAACGCCCCCGTGGCAACTGCATCCTGATGCACCTGACGCTGCTCCCCTATCTGGCGGCCAGCGGTGAATTGAAGACCAAGCCGACGCAGCACAGCGTCAAGGAACTGCAATCCATCGGCCTTGCCCCCGATGTTCTGGTCTGCCGCAGCGAACACCTGATCCCCGAAAAGGAACGCGCCAAGATTGCGCTGTTCTGTAACGTCCGCCCCGATCACGTCATCCCCGCCTATGATCTGAAATCGATCTACGAAGCGCCGCTGGCCTATCACCGTGCGGGTCTGGATCAGGCGGTTCTGGACGTTTTTGGCATCAGCCCTGCCCCGCGCCCCGATCTGTCCCGTTGGGAAGATGTGATGGACCGTCTGGAAAATGCCGAAGGCGAGGTGAAGGTCGCCATCGTCGGCAAATACACCCAGCTTGAAGATGCTTATAAATCCATAGCCGAGGCGCTGACCCATGGCGGCATGGCCAACCGCGTCCGCGTCAAGGCCGAATGGGTCGACAGCGAAAAGCTGGAAGGGGACGGTGCGCATACGCTGGACGGCTATCACGGCATCATCGTTCCGGGTGGCTTTGGTGAACGTGGCACCGAAGGCATGATCGCCGCCGCGAAATATGCCCGCGAAAAAGAGGTTCCCTATCTGGGCATCTGTCTGGGCATGCAGATGGCCGTGATCGAAGGCGCACGCAATCTGGCCGATCTGCCCGATGCAGGCAGCGAGGAATTCGACCACGAGGCCGGAAAATCGCGTTTCACCCCTGTCGTCTATCACCTGAAGGAATGGGTGCAGGGTAATTATACCGTCCAGCGCAAACTGTCGGATGACAAGGGCGGCACCATGCGTCTGGGCGCCTATACCGCCATCCTGAAACCCGATTCCAAGATTTCCGAAGTCTATGGCGGCGCGACCGAGATCGAGGACCGCCACCGCCACCGCTACGAAGTGGATGCCACCTATCGCGATCAGCTGGAAGCCGCAGGCATGTCATTTTCCGGCATGTCGCCGGACGGCAAACTGCCCGAGGCTGTCGAATACCCCAAACACCCGTGGTTCATCGGCGTGCAGTCGCATCCCGAACTGAAGTCAAAGCCGTTTGAGCCTGCACCCCTGTTTGCAGGCTTTGTGCGGGCCGCTATGGAAGAGGGGCGGTTGGTCTAACCCCCCCTTAAAAATCGCATGGCGCGTAAGTTTCTGCGGCCCTTCGTCAGTCGTCAAAAAAAGCGGCGAGCCGTGCAGATGAAGAAACCAGGCCTTCCTTGTGCCTCTGGCTCGTCCATTCGACGTTCGTTTTTTGAAATTTCATCGCAAGCGCTGACGATCCGCTGCAAGTATTCCAGTTGATCTTCGCGTGTCGGCGCAGCTTCGTCTTCAATGAGGTCTGCGGGCAGGCATGCCCGGATCAATTCCTTCTGACGTTCCGTTAACGGATCCGGTTCATCCCAAGCGCATTTCAACGCTGCCGGCAAAGCGGATATCCCGCTTACCGTGGAAATGATGGGCAGGTTGCGCGAAGATGAATTGGCCACATCCAAGCGCCCGCGCAAAGGCAGATCGCGCGGGCGTTACACGTTACTCGTCGCCCTGGGGTTCGCGCGGCGGGCGGCCGATGATGTCGCGCAGCGCGTCCAGTTCGATGAAGTTGTCGGCCTGGCGGCGCAGGTCGTCGGCGATCATCGGGGGTTGCGAGCGGATCGTCGAGACGACAGAGACGCGGACGCCCTGACGTTGCAACGCCTCGATCAGCGGGCGAAAGTCGCCATCGCCGGAAAACAGGACGGCATGGTCCAGGCGCGGGGCCAGCTGCATCGCGTCGATGGTCAGCTCGATATCCATGTTGCCTTTGACCTTACGCCGACCCATCGTATCGGTGTATTCCTTCGCGGGCTTGGTTACGACACAATAGCCGTTGTAGTGCAGCCAATCGACCAGCGGACGGATCGGGGAATATTCTTCGCCTTCCATCAGCGCGGTATAGTAATAGGCACGCATCAATTTGCCGCGGCGGTCGAACTCTTGTCGTAACAGCTTGTAATCTATATCAAAGCCCAGCGATTTTGCAGCGGCGTACAGGTTCGCGCCATCTATGAAAATCGCTAATCGGTCATCCTTGTAAAACATTCTTATTGCCTTCAATGGGACTTGAGCGTTCAGTTGCGGGTCGACCGAGGTGAGGGTCTCGGAATAAGTGGCCCGATAACAGCGTTTTAGGACGGGAGGAGCAGCGTGACGAACCTGTCTTTATCTTTAGGACTGATCGCCTTGGGTGCCAATTTACCGTCCACTACAGGCAGTGCGAGTGTAACACTGCATGCAGCGATCAGCACTCTGCACAATGAGAAAAATATTACAATAACTGCATTAAGCTGTTTCTGGAAAACCCCTGCCGTGCCCCATGGCTCTGGCCCCGATTTCGTTAACGCAACGGCAGCAATTGCGACGAATTTGCGCTCTGACGAAGTGCTGGAGAGACTGCACAAAATTGAGGCAGATTTCGGCAGGGATCGCAGCACAGGTCGCTGGTCGGCACGCGTGCTGGACCTGGATCTGATTGCTTTTGATGATCAGATCGCGCCGAATCACGCAACTTTAGAACACTGGATGGCGCTTTCGCAAAACGATCAACAAATTCACACACCATCCGAACTCATTCTTCCACATCCCCGAATGCAGGATCGCGGCTTTGTCCTGGCCCCTTTGGCCCAGATCGCACCGTTGTGGCGTCATCCTCTGACCGGACTGAGTGTGATTGAGATGCTTGGAAATCTGGCCCCGGAAGCGACATCGGGAATGCAGCCCTTGGCCGATGGCTTTCGGGCCAGTGTTCCTTGACATTTTCGCTTGCAACCTTCAAATACTCGGTTCGCCCCCGGAATATCCGATTCGAAACAGCACAGGTGACATATGGCCCGCGTAACGGTCGAAGATTGCGTCGACAAAGTTCCAAACCGGTTTGATCTGGTGATGCTGGCATCGCATCGTGCGCGTGAAATCGCGACCGGCAGCGCGCCGACGGTAGAACGCGACAATGACAAGAACCCTGTTGTCGCGCTGCGCGAAATCGCCGACGAAACCCAGCCTGTCGATGATCTGCGCGAACGGATGATCGAATCGACCCAGACCCAGATCGAAGTCGATGAACCGGAAGAAGACGCGATGGCGCTGCTTCTGGGCGCGGAAATTGATCGCCCCAAACCCGCCGACGAAGAATCGGAAGAGCGGATGTTGCGCATGATGCTGGAAGCAAACCAGCGGTAAACGAATTACGGATGAGGTCTTCGTCAGGATCATGATCGACGTCGAAGACCTCATTGCGCTTGTTCGCAACTACAACCCGAAAAGCAATTCTGACCTTATCCGCGAAGCCTATGAATATGGCATGCGGATGCACGAAGGTCAGTTTCGCCATTCAGGCGAACCCTATTTCACCCATCCTATCGCTGTCGCCGCCATCCTGACCGAAATGCGTCTGGACGATGCGACCATCGTGACCGCATTGCTGCATGATACGGTAGAAGACACCCGATCGACCAAGGATGAGATCGCCACGATCTTTGGCGAAGAAATCGCCGAACTGGTCGATGGCGTAACCAAGCTGACCAATCTTCAGCTCAGTTCGACCGCCTCGAAGCAGGCCGAGAACTTTCGCAAGCTGTTCATGGCCATGTCGCGCGATTTGCGGGTCATTCTGGTCAAGCTGGCCGACCGTCTGCACAACATGCGCACGATCCGGTCGATGCGGCCCGAAAAGCAGGTGCAGAAAGCACGCGAGACAATGGATATCTTTGCGCCTCTGGCCGGTCGCATGGGTATGCAATGGATGCGCGAAGAGCTTGAGGATCTGGCCTTCAAGGTCATCAATCCCGAGGCGCGCAAGTCGATCATCCGCCGCTTTGTCAGCCTGCAACGTGAATCCGGCGACATCATCGGCCAGATCACCGCAGATATCCGGGTCGAGCTGGAAAAGGCCGGGATCGAAGCCACGGTCTTCGGCCGCGCCAAGCGTCCCTTCTCGGTCTGGCGCAAAATGCAGGAAAAGCAGCTGGCCTTTTCCCGGCTGTCCGACATTTACGGCTTTCGCATCATCACCAAATCGGAAATGGACAGCTATCGGGCGCTTGGCGTGATCCATCACCGCTGGCGCGCGGTACCGGGCCGGTTCAAGGATTACATCAGCCAGCCGAAATCGAACGGCTATCGCAGTATCCACACCACGGTGTCAGGCCGCGACGGCAAGCGGGTCGAGGTGCAGATCCGCACCCGCCAGATGCACGAAGTGGCCGAGGCTGGCGTTGCCGCACACTGGGCTTACCGCGATGGCGTGCCCACCAAGAACCCCTTCGCCGTGAACCCGACCGAATGGGTTCAAAGCATGACCAACCGGTTCGAGGGCGAGGATCACGACGAGTTTTTGGAGCACGTCAAGCTTGAGATGTATCAAGATCAGGTGTTCTGTTTCACGCCCAAAGGTGATGTGATTCAGTTGCCCAAGGGCGCGACACCGATTGATTTCGCCTATGCGATCCACACGAAGCTGGGCAATTCCTGCGTGGGTGCCAAGGTCGATGGTATCCGTGTGCCGCTGTGGACGCGGCTGCGGAATGGGCAGTCGGTGGATATCATCGCCGCGTCGGGTCAGCGTCCGCAGGCAACCTGGCTGGATATCGTCGTCACAGGCCGCGCCAAGGCCGCGATTCGCCGCAGTCTTCGCGAAGAAGACCGCGACCGCTTTATCCGCCTTGGCCGCGAATTGGTCCGCGTCAGTTTTGAGCATGTCGGCCGCAAGGTGACGGATAAGGCATTGCGCACCGCGGCCAAGCAGATGGGCATGGGCAGCGCGGACGATCTGCTGGCACAGATCGGCAGCGCCGAACATTCGGCCAAGGAAGTTTTGCAGATCCTGTATCCCGATCTGGTCGATGAACATGATGAAGTCGATATCTCCCGCCCCTTTGCCGGGTTGGAAGCGGATGCCGAAATTCAGCGTGCGCCCTGCTGTAACCCGTTGCCGGGGGAACGGATCGTGGGCATCACCTATCGCGGCAAGGGCGTCGTCATTCACGCTATCGACTGTCCCGTGCTGGCAGAATACGAAAACCAGCCCGACCGCTGGATTGATGTGCAATGGCGCGAAGGCCGTCACCCCGCCGCCTATTCGACCATGCTGGAACTGACCATTCGACACGACGCAGGTGTTCTAGGTCGTATCTGCAGCCTGATCGGCGCTCAGGGGGCGAACATCTCGGATCTTGAGTTCATTGATCGCAAGCCCGATTTCTATCGGATCGACGTTGCAGTCGAATTGCGTGACCATGAGCATCTTCATAACCTGATGACTGCCCTTGAAGCCGAAAGCGACGTTGCGCAGGTCGCACGAATTAGGGACACCTCGCAGAAACCGTAAGGCGCAAACGGCGTTCTGTTGACGAAACGAAGGATTAGGGCAACCGTGTTCAAGCGCCGCAAACCCCGAAGCTATGGGCAGATCGCAACGGAGATGATTTATCCGCGCGGCGGCTGGCGGCGTGCGGGAACTTATGTCGTGTATCGCCTGCGCCGGCTGCCAGACCAGCCACACCGGATTGGCCGTGGCGTTGCGGCAGGTGTGGCGGTGTCATTCACTCCATTCTTCGGTTTCCACTTTATTGGTGCCGCAATCGTCGCATGGGTGCTGCGCGGAAACATTCTCGCCGCACTGTTGGCAACCTTTGTCGGCAATCCGGCAACGTTTCCCTTTATCGGCGTGCTGGCCGTCACCCTGGGACGGCAGATTCTGGGCATGCCGGACGATCTGCCACCGCATCTTATCTTTGTCGAGTTTGGCCGCGCCAGCGCCGAGGTTTGGCACAATATTCAGGCCATCTTTGGCCCAGGCACCGCCAAATGGGATCACCTGTCAGAGTTCTTCCATGATGTTTACCTGCCCTATCTGGTCGGCGGCCTGATCCCCGGCATCCTGTGCGGCGTCGTGGCGCATTACCTGACCGTTCCGGTCGTGCAGGCCTATCACCGCAGACGGTCCAAGAAGATGGCCGAGCGGATCGAGCGTGTGAGGAAAGCGGCAGAAGAGCGGGACCAGCAGACCGGCGCTGCGCCGCCGCGAAACCCGCGTTAGCGACTAGTAACCCTTTTCCCGGTCCACCAGGTGCAGCACTGGCTGTCCTGATAGGGCGCGGCGGATGTTTTCGACGGCAACAGGGGCTGCGGTGTCGGCGCGGGTTTCGGCCGCGATATGCGGGGTGACGGTGACGCCTGGATGCGACCAGAAGGGATGGTCGGCTGGCAATGGTTCGTTTTTGAAGACATCCAGAACGGCATGCGCCACCTGTCCGCCATCCAGCGCCGCCAACAGGGCATCGTCGTCCAGAACCGTTCCCCGGCCCGGATTGATCAGCCATGCTCCCCGGGGCAGCTTGCCCAGCGTATCTGCATTTAGCAAACCGTGCGTTTCGGGCGTATCCGGCAGCAGATTGATCAGAATTTCGCCGCGCGACAGGGCCCTGTCCAGATGCGCGGCGCCCATCACCTCGACCCCGTCAACCGGGCGGCCAGAGGCGCTGTAGCCGGTGATCTGAAACCCGATGCCGCGCAGCATCGCAGCCACCGAGCGGCCAAGTTCGCCCATCCCCAGAATGGTGACGTTCCGGTTCTTTGCCAGCGGTGGCGCAGTCTCGTTCCGCCATTCACCATCCTGACGATAGCGGTCCATCCCCAGATGCGCCCGCATCACCCAGCCGGTGCAATATTCGGCCATCCCCATGGCCAGCCCCGGATCGACCATGCGGGCCAAAGGCTGCGTCAGCGTGGGATTGGTGACGATGCGTTCGACCCCGGCCCACAGGCTTTGCACAAGGCGCGCGTTCACATAGGGCGACAGGTCGTCAATCTCGCCCCCCGGTGCGTAGATGATGGCGTCGATGCTGGCCGGTTCGGCTTGCTGAACCAATTCCATCTCGGGCGCGGCTTTTTGCAGCGCGGGTGCCCAGCGGTTCCAGTCAGGGGCGGCGAACAGGACACGCATCGGGCCTCTCTATCTGGGGCGGTGGACATGGGCGGATTGCACCAGCCCAAAGCCCAGCATCAGGATCATCAGGGACGTGCCGCCATAGCTGACCAGCGGCAGCGGTGATCCCTTGGCGGGCAGCAGTCCCATCACCGTCGCCATGTTGATGGCGAAATACAAGAAGAACGTGCCGCTGATCCCGATGGTAATCAGGCTGGCAAAGCGGTCGCGGTTGCTAAGGGCGGAATAAAGGCAAAAGCCGATGATCAGTGTGTAAAGCACCAACAAGGACATGGCGCCGATAAAGCCGAATTCCTCGGCCAGTACGGTGAAGATGAAATCTGTGTGCTTTTCGGGCAGAAAGTTCAGCCGCGACTGCGTGCCTTGCATGAAGCCCCGCCCCGACCAGCCGCCCGAACCAAGCGCGATCTGGCTTTGGATGATGTTATAGCCTGCGCCCAGGGGATCGGCCGTTGGGTCCAGAAAGGTGTCGATCCGCTTGAACTGGTAATCCTTCAGCAATTGCCACGGCGTCCCGCGGCTCTCCATGACCGTCATCACCAACCCGATAGCCATGGCGATCACTGCCCCGAAATACCACAGCGATACGCCTGCCACGAACATCACGATGCCGCCGCCCGCGATCAACATGATCGACGTGCCAAGGTCAGGCTGGACAATGACCAGCGCTGTCGGGGCAAGGATCAGCACCACCGGGATCAGCACCCATAGGGGGCGCGAGACTTTCTTTAGGGGCAGCCAGTCGTAATAGGCCGCCAACAGCAAAACCAACGCGATCTTCATCAACTCGGAAGGTTGCAGACGGATCGGGCCGATATCGATCCAGCGCTGTGCGCCCATGCCGATTTCGCCCGCGACTTCTACCCCGACCAGTAGCAGAAAGCAGCAGACATAGGCCGTGACCGAGATGCCGCGCCAGAACCACATCGGCACAAAGGCCAGCCCGATCATGATGACCATACCGACCGCGAAACGATACATCTGCGGCGCGGCCCATTCATCGACATCGCCGCCCGCGACCGAAACCAGCATCAGAAAGCCAATCCCCGCCACGGCCGAAATCAGAAAGACCAGCGGCCAGTTCAGATACAGGATCTTGCGAATGCCGACCGGGGTATGGGTGACAGTGTAGTTCAGATAGGACATGATCAGGCCCGCGTCATTCGGGGTGTTTCGGGCGTAAACAGGTGCATCGCCTCGTGTCGGGCCTTCATGTCGGCCTGTTGATCTGATGGCACGGCATCCAATGGCGGCAGGCCACCTTCCAGCGCGAACAGCAGGATGTCGCGTGCGATCGGGGCGGCCACGGCACTGCCGCCGCCGCCATGTTCAACGACGACCGAGACGGCATAGCGCGGGGCAGCGGTTGGCGCGAAACAGACGAACAGTGCATGATCGCGGCGGTTCCACGGCAGTTGATCGTTGCGGATCACGCCGCGCGCGCGCTCCGCCGCGGTAATGTTGCGCACCTGACTGGTCCCGGTTTTGCCCGCCATCCGCCAATCTTCGCGGATGATCCGTGACCGCCGCGCAGTCCCGGTCGAGGAGTTCATAACTTCGTCCATGCCCAGACGGGCAACCCGCAGGAATGCCGGATGAACGTCCAGATCGGCAAATTCCGGTTCAGGTTGTTGCACGCCATCAATCGCATGGATCAGACGCGGCACCACCATCTTTCCCGAGGCAATCCGTGCCGTCATCACGGCCAGTTGCAGCGGCGAGGCCAGAACATAGCCCTGCCCGATCGAGGCGTTCAGACTGTCTCCAATCTGCCAGGCCTGATCGTAACGGGCCTTTTTCCACGCACGGTCGGGCGCAATTCCCTCGGCCACGGCTGACATCGGCAGGTCATGCTTGACGCCAACACCCAGTTTCCGCGCCATTTCGGCGATGCGGTCAATGCCCACCCGCTGGGCCAATTCGTAATAATAAACGTCGCAGCTATGCGACAGGCTGGTGACGGCATCAACAGACCCATGGCCGCCCCTGCTCCAACAATGGAAACGGCGGCCGCCAACCTCGGTATAGCCGGGGCAATAGAAGCGGCTGCCGGCATTGATAACGCCTGCTTCCAGCCCCGCCAACAGGGTCACCATCTTGAAGGTCGAACCGGGCGGATAGACGCCCTGCACCGTTTTGTCAGCCAGTGGACGGTGATCGTGGTTCATCAATGCGCGATAATCAGGACCGGAAATCCCGCGCACGAATTTGTTCGGATCGAAACTGGGCGAGGATGAGATGGCGACGATATCACCGGTCTGAATGTCGATGACGACCGCCGCGGCACTTTCTTCGCCCAGACGCTGCGCCGTATAATTCTGCAATTGCGCGTCCAGCGTCATCTGGATCGTTGCGCCCTGTTCGCCCTCTTTCCGGGACAGTTCGCGCATCTCGCGGCCGGCACTGTTCACTTCGACCCGGCGGGCGCCGGCTTTGCCGCGCAAATGATCCTCAAGCCGGGCTTCAAAGCCAACCTTGCCCAACTGGAACTCTGGCAGCATCAACACGGGGTCCGGGTCTTCGATCTTGGACAGGTCATAGTCGGACACCGGCCCGACATAGCCCAGCACATGTGCCAGATCGCCGGCGCGTGGATACACGCGCGACAGCGCGGTTTCAGGCTGCACACCCGCCAGTGAAGGTGCATTCACAGCGATCGAGCTGAACTGTTCCCATGTCAGTCGGTCCGCCAACACAATCGGCGTAATCGCCGTGCGCTTGGCGAATTCGTCCATCAACTGAGTCATCCGCTCTTCGCTGATCGGGATCAGATGCGACAGACGGCGCAAAACGGGTTCAACATCGCCGCCCGCATCCTCGCGCGTCAGGGTGATCTGATAATTTTGTTCGTTGCCTGCAATCACGATGCCATTGCGATCCAGCAACAGCCCACGGGCAGGCGCCAGAAGCCGCACCTTGATCGAATTGCCATCGGCCAGCGTGCGATATTCCTCGGCATGTTCGACCTGCATCGACCGCAGTTTCAGGGCCAGGGTGGTGACGACGCCAAGCTGAATCCCCGCCAGCAATAGCCCGCGGCGACCGATCTTGCGGGAACTGTCAACGATCTCCTTCGGGGCCTTGCTCATCGTGCATATCTCATCATCTCAGCCTCGACCGGGCTGATGCGGCGCAGTCCGATCAATGCGCGCGCGCCAATCGCCACGACCGGATAGGCCATCGCGGTCGCAATATATTGCAGCAGCACCTGCCCCAATGACGGAACAGGTAAAAGAAACAGAAATTGCACGAATCGGAAGCCCAGAACCATCGCGCCCATCACAATCGAGACGCGCAGCCATTCAAGCACGAAAGGCTGGTCACGCCAACGCCCCTCACGAGAGCGTGCAGCCTCGGTTCCCAAGAGCATCATCGCAGCCCACAGCCCCAAGGGGCGTAAAAGCATGACGTCCTCAATCAGGAACACCAGAACGATCAGAACGGCAGGCACCTGATCGGGACGGCGCAAGACCCAGACAAAGGTCAGGCACAACGCAACATTCGGTCCGGGCAACGGGCTGAACCCCGCAATCGGCAACAACCGGATGAACAGCAAAAGCGCCATGCACAGGCAAAACAAGATGCCGCCAAAAATCATGCTGCGTTTGGGCGTCTCAATCATTCCCGGTGCCCGTCGACAGCGGGTCCGAAGCTGTCGCGGCCTCGACCGGAGAGGCTGGCAATTGCGGCCCGATAACCCCCTGATCGCCGGGCACGATGATGGCAGCTGCATCGACGACCATTTCGGCAGGATGCGTGCGCAACACCCGCAGAAACTCAAGGCGCCCATAATCTGCCGCCAGCCGCAGGCGCAAGCGACCGTCCGCCGTCTGCGCCACCTGCCCAACCAACAAACCGGGGGGGAACACGCCACCATCGCCAGATGTCACGACCCGGTCACCGGGACGGACGTTATCGGGGGCCTCGATGAAATCCAGAACCGGCAGCGGGGAATTGTCCCCCGTCAGCAAGGCGCGGTCGCCCGACGGCTGGATTGTGACCGGAATACGCGACGAAGGATCGGTCAGCAAAACCACGCGGCTGGTTCGCTGTCCCACGCCCGCGATGCGACCGACGAGTCCTAACCCATCCATCGTCGCCCAGCCTTCGATGATGCCATCGCGTGAGCCGACGTTCAACAAAATCGACTGCCGAAAAGCCGACCCGGAATCGACCATGACCACGCCGGTCACACTGGTCAGCGCGGGATCGATGCGGACATTGTTCTGCGCCAGCAGTTTGGAATTTTGCTGCTCTAGCTGAACGGCGGCTTCCTTCCATGCCTGCATCTTTTGCAGCTCACGGCGAAGCTCCTGATTTTGCTCATAGATGCGGGCATAGGATTGGAATCCCGCGACCATCTGGCTGAACCGCGTGACAGGCACCAAAGCCCAGTCGAAGCTGGGCACCACGCGGTCAATAATGGCGGTGCGCATCTGCTCTGCGCGCGGACTGTCAATGCGCCAGAACAGGAACAGCGTGATCAGCATAATCACCATCAGCGCGATCAGGACGCGCCGGATAGGTGTTGCGAAATCTGGTCCCTTGCGTTCCATTCAGGCGGCCCTTGCCTCAGCGGCCCCGATACGGACCATCTTAGCTGTCGTAATCGATGACGTGGCGCAGTTGCTTTTCGTATTCCAACGCCTTGCCGGTGCCCAAAGCGACACAGTTCATCGGCTGATCGGCAAGGCTGATCGACAGGCCGGTCTGCTCGCGCAGCGCCAGATCCAGTTCGCCCAGCATTGCGCCGCCGCCGGTCAGCATCACGCCACGGTCCACGATGTCTGCCGCCAGATCGGGGGGCGTTGCTTCCAACGCCACCATCACGGCCTCGACGATCGCCTGCATCGGTTCGGTCAGGGCTTCGGCCACCATGGCCTGACTGATCTCGATTTCCTTCGGAATGCCGTTCAGCAGATCGCGACCACGCACCATGATCGTTGCACCGCGCCCGTCATCGGGCATGCGAGCGGTCCCGATCGAGGTCTTCACACGCTCGGCCGTGGAATCGCCGATCAGCATGTTCTGGTTGCGGCGCAGATAGTTGATGATCGCTTCGTCCATCCGGTCACCACCGATCCGGACCGAGCGTGCATAGACCACATCGCCCAGCGACAGGACGGCAACCTCGGTGGTGCCGCCGCCGATATCGACGACCATGCTGCCGGTCGGCTCGGTAATCGGCATGCCCGCGCCGATCGCCGCCGCGATCGGCTCCGCGATCAGGCCGGCCTTGCGAGCCCCTGCAGACAGGACAGACTGGCGGATCGCGCGCTTTTCAACCGGGGTCGCGCCATGCGGGACGCAAACGATAACCTTGGGCTTGGAAAAGCTGGTGCGTTTGAACACTTTCTTCAGAAAATGTTTGATCATCTGTTCGGCGCTGTCGAAATCGGCGATGACACCTTCGCGCATCGGGCGGATGGCCTCGATGCTGCCGGGGGTGCGGCCCAGCATCAGCTTGGCGTCTTCTCCGACAGCCAGAACCTGACGCTTGCCGTCTTTGACGTGATAGGCAACGACCGACGGCTCGTTCAGAATAATTCCCTTACCCTTCACATAGATCAGCGTATTCGCCGTCCCAAGGTCAATTGCGATATCGGTCGAAAACAAACCGCCGAATGCCATGCCTGTATCCTTTCACGCCGGTTGGTCCGGTCTTTGTCCATCAGAATCGCGCAAGAGCCGGGAATCAGGCCCGGCTCTGGATTGAATTCATATAAAAGGCCGAAGTCCTAGGTGAAAGCCCCGTTTCGGTCTGCGCAGCCAACCGATGCGGGTTTCTGACCGCATGATCCGGCACTGACATTGGCAAAGACGCGATCAGAAAGCGGCCCGCCCGGCTGCTTGCGTCAGCATGCGGGCGCAGCGAAGGATTGCCATGCCCGCAGCGACCGTGCTGATCAGGACGCCCAGCAACAGCGGCAATCCCAAATCTCCGCCCACAGCCCGCGCTCCGAAGGCCACGACGAATACGCCCAGCGAGAATGCAAAGCCCGACAGCAACGCGGGCAGCGCCCAATCTTCACGTGGGATCAGCGCCGCGACGATCAACAGAAACACCGCAATTGCATCCGCAATCAGAAACTCTGGCGGATAGGATCCAACGACCATCAGGAAGGCCGTCCCAAGAACAATCGCCCAGGCGAATACGCGTAGCAGCGTCATGGCCGCCCCTTTCAAATGGGAAGCGCCGCCCGGTCAGACAGCGCTTCACTTTGCTTACATGCCACTCTGCTTAGTGCGAATACATGCTGATATGTTTCGCGTCGCTGTCCTTGCCCACCTGCTCACGGCGGACGATCAGGCGGTTCAACGCCCCGACATACGCCTTGACCGAAGCCAGGATCGTATCGGTATCGGCAGACTGGCCAGCGACGATTCGTCCGTCCTCTTCCATGCGCACGGTCACAGTCGCTTGCGCATCCGTGCCCTCGGTCACGGCATGAACCTGATACAGCTGCAACCGCGCCTGATGCGGAAAGATCGCCTTGACCGCGTTGAAGCAGGCATCGACCGGGCCATCGCCTGTGGCGTGAACAGTCTTTTCCTCTCCATCGACGATCATGGTCAGATCGGCCGACTGGCCGTCGCTGCCACAGACCACGCGCAGATGCTTGACCTGCAAATGGTCGCTTTCGGTATTGGCGGCAGTATCCTGCATCAGCGCGACGATATCTTCGTCATAAACCTCTTTCTTGCGGTCGGCCAAAGCCTTGAAGCGCACGAAGACGTCTTTCAACTGGTTGTCGCCAACCTCGAACCCCAGATCGGTCAGCTTCGAGCGAAGGGCCGCGCGACCGGAATGCTTGCCCAGAACGATGTTGTTTTCGTTCAGACCAATATCGGCAGGGCGCATGATCTCGAATGTCTCGACGTTCTTCAGCACACCATCCTGATGGATGCCGGATTCGTGCAGAAAGGCGTTCTTGCCAACGATGGCCTTGTTCGGCTGCACCACAAAGCCCGACACCTGCGCGACACGGCGCGACAGGTTCATGATCTTCGTGGTGTCGATGCCGGTGTTGAAGGGCATGATGTCATTGCGCACCTTCATCGCCATGACCACCTCTTCCAGCGCGGTGTTGCCGGCACGTTCGCCAAGACCGTTGATCGTGCATTCAATCTGGCGGGCGCCTGCCTCGACCGCCGCAAGGCTGTTTGCCGTCGCCATGCCAAGATCGTTGTGGCAATGGGTGGCGAAGATAATGTCATCCGCGCCCGGAACCCGTTCCAGCAACATGCGGATCAGGTCGGCGCTTTCGCGCGGCGCGGTATAGCCGACGGTATCGGGAATGTTGATCGTGGTCGCGCCCGCCTTGATCGCGATTTCGACCACGCGGCACAGATAATCATGTTCCGTCCGCGTCGCGTCCATCGGCGACCATTGCACGTTGTCGCACAGGTTGCGGGCATGGGTGACGGTCTGTTCGATCCGTTCCGCCATCTGATCCATGTCCAGATTGGGAATCGCCCGGTGCAACGGCGAGGTGCCGATAAAGGTGTGAATACGCGGGCGTTTCGCGTGTTTGATCGCTTCCCACGCGCGATCAATATCGGGGAACTGCGCACGGGCAAGGCCGCAGATCACGCTGTTCTGGGTGCGTTTCGCGATCTCGCTGACTGCGGCAAAATCGCCTTCCGAGGCGATCGGGAATCCGGCCTCGATGATATCGACGCCCATTTCATCCAGAAGCTGTGCAATCTCCAGCTTTTCGACATGGCTCATCGTCGCACCGGGCGACTGTTCGCCATCGCGCAGCGTTGTATCAAAGATCAATACGCGGTTCTTATCGGTCATCTGTCTGTCTTTCTTACGCTTTTTTGGATCTGTGTCAGCTGTATGTCAGCCGATTTGGCCGGGCTCGGACCAGACTGAGCGGCGGCCCGGAGACCCGCTCAGCGCAGCGTAAGAAGCAGTAGACCACGCAGATGCACAGCAATACGCGCACCGAAAGGCGCGGTCGAAGCTGTCGAGATTTGGTGCATCCGAGTCATGTCGTGACTATGGCGATGTAATTCCGGGTTGAAAAGGGGGAAATCACCTGTTCCGTGCCTGCATACGGTCCTGACGAAATTCAGGGCGAAGTGTCGCCACCATGCGGCCAACACAGATCGACCATGGGTCAGCTATTCCGTCCAAACTCCCATCACCGGACGCCCCGCGTGCGGTTCAAACAGCCGAGTTACTGGCCGTCATGACACCCTATGCCGGCTTTGCCCTTGTTCTGCTGGCAATCTGATCGCATTTTTTCTGACCAGAATGTCAGCCGAGCGCGAGGCCGCGACCGAGGGCCCGCGTGATACCCGTTTTCTTGCCAGTCTGGGCGGTCGTGATGATTTCGGCCACGCTGTCGCTGATGTTTCCGACCATTTACGGTGTCGCGCTGGCAGGATTGGGCGAGGATACCAAATTCGGCGCGGCCGGGCTGGTCATGGCGATCCCTGGCGGCGCTTTGATGCCGCTGGTTCATGGCACGGTCATGGACCTGCGCGGGGCTGACCAGTCCTGGGGCGCTTGTCTTTCTGCGCCGCAGCATCAATTCTATCCTGCAATTCCAACTTTACAGGGGGCAGACGATGCGTGGTTATTTTGCACTCTATAACAGTCGGTTTTCTGACCAGCTGACCCCCCCTGGAAACGAACCCACCCATTCATGGCTGGGCTGGTTGCCGCACCAGATTTCGCAGTTGAACGCCCGCTCACGCGCCTTGGACGGCGAAACGTCGGGCTGAAACCTCAGGCAGGGCAATCGCCCTGCCTTTTGCTTTGGGCGGCAATTATTCGACCCAATGCACTTTGGTCAGATCATTCGCCTGTGTCGGGGCATTTTCCCACAGCCCTTCGATCTTGGCATTTGCGACCCCGGTTTTGGCAAGCTGAAACAGGAACGCGTTGACGTAATCATCTGCGATCATTTCCTGCGCCTGTTGATACAGCGCACCACGCTGCTCCGGGCTGGTGGCCTTTTGCAATTCCCCCATCAGGGCGACAAATTCCGGCTTGGCGTAGTGAAAGTAATAGTCCGGGCGGGCATAGATATCTATGTCCAGCGGCTCGGTGTGGCTGATGATGGTCATGTCGAAGTCACCGCCCTTGAAGACGGTTTCCAGCCACTGTGCCCATTCCATATTGGTAATCTGCGTCTGAATCCCGACAGCGGCCAGTTGCGCCTGAACGATCTCGCCTCCGCGACGTGCATAGGGTGTCGGAGGCAGCGCGAGACGCAGAGCCACCGGGCCAACGCCCGCTTCCTCGAGCAGCGTTTTGGATTGTTCGGGATCAAAGCCCGATTTGCCGGTCAGATCGACATAATCCGGGCTGTGCGGGGCAAAATGGCTGCCGATCGGTGTGCCATAGCCGAACATCGCGCCGTCGATGATGTCCTGACGGTTGATCGCATGGGCAATGGCTTGCCGGACCTTGATGTTGTCCAGCGGAGCCTTGGCGTTATTCATGGCCAGAATCGTCTCGCCCTCGCTGGTGCCGACGATCACCTTGAAGCGGGGATCGGCTTCCAACTGCGCTAAAGTTTCGGGCGCTGGATAATTTGGAAAGGCATCCACATCGCCCGCCATCATCGCGGCAAAGGCTGCCGTAGGGTCAGCAATGAAGCGGAAGGTCGCGGTTTTCAGCGCCGGTTTGTCGCCCCAATAGTCGTCGAATGCCGACAGGATGATCCGGTCGCCCTGCACCCAATTGTCGAATTTGAACGGACCGGTGCCGACGGGCTTCGTTGCGATATCGGCCACGCTGGCCTGATCCAGCATGACGGCATCGCCCCATGCCATCTTGAAGGGAAAGTTCCCGTCCGGCGCGGTCAGGGTGACACGCGCGGTCAACGGGTC
Source organism: Paracoccus amoyensis (assembly GCF_014490725.1). Taxonomy (GTDB): domain Bacteria; phylum Pseudomonadota; class Alphaproteobacteria; order Rhodobacterales; family Rhodobacteraceae; genus Paracoccus; species Paracoccus amoyensis. The sequence goes on along the minus strand of NZ_JACOQL010000004.1, from coordinate 209,429 downwards.
CACGGCCTCGACGCTTTCGATGCCTTCGAACAGAACCTTTTGCGCATTGGTCGAATCCTCCGCCCGTGCGCGATCCAGGCTGAAAACCACGTCTTCTGCGGTAAAGTCGCTTCCATCGTGGAATTTCACGCCCTTATGCAGATGAAAGACATAAACCCGCCCCTCTTCCTGCACCTCCCAACTTTCGGCTAGGGCGGGCTGAATGGTGCCGTCCGGGCCGAAACGGGTCAGCCCCTCGAATAGGTTGGCATAGACGACCTCATCGATGGCGGCGGCGGCACCGCCAGTGGGGTCCAGATTTGGCGGCTCTAACACCATGCCAAGGGTGATTGCATCTTGTGCCAGGGCGGGCGCAGCCATGAGGGCCAGCGCAGCCACCGAAATTTTCAACCTGTTGAACATATGCCCTCGCAAGGATTGCCATTTGCGGCGATCATCCGACGGATGCCGCAAAGTGGCAAGCGAAAGGCTATTTCCGTTCCGGGATCAGCTGCTGCAACGCACCGGCCGAGATCAACCAAAGCGAGGTCAGAACCAAGCCCCAATTTGCCCAGCTTGCCGGGTGGAAATCGACCAAGGCGGCCCATGCGGCAAAGAAGGTCCACAGGATCGTTGCGGGCAAGGTGATTTCCCGCCAGCGCTTGGTGCGAACCGGATGGACAAATTTGATGTTCTGAAACATCGCGACCGTCAGCAGGACGACGATGATCAGAATGATCGTCCAATGTGGCTTGGTCGCGAACAGGACAAGGATCACCATGTTCCAACAGCCAGGGAAACCCGCAAAGGAATTGTCCTTGGTTTTCATCCGGGTGTCGGCAAAATAAAGCACGCTGCCATAGACGATCACGATGATCGCGAACCAGCCGGTCCAGCCCGACAGCAAGTCGGATTTGAACAGCGCAAAGGCGGGGATGAACACATAGGTCAGGTAGTCGATGATCAAGTCCATCAACACGCCGTCATAGTTGGGCGAGTTGTCGCGCACCGAATAGCGCCGCGCCAAAGGACCGTCGATGCCGTCGACCACAAAGGCCACGACCAACCAGCCAAACATCAGGGACCATTTTTCATCGACCGCTGCAAGCATGGCCAGCATGGCCAGAACAGCGCCGGTGGCGGTCAGAAGGTGAACAGACAGGGCTTTATGTCGTAATTGCATCGGCACGTTCTGACAGTTTGGTGAACAGTGTGCAACAAGTCTGGCGATGTTAGCGCAGAATGGGCGGACCCTTGGGGCTTTTCGGCTGCACCGGCTCTTCGGGCGGTGTCAGGTCGAACAGCAAGGCACCGGGCGCAACGGCATTGTCGGTGAAACTGATATCCACGCCACCCGGTTGCGGTGGCAGAAATGCCAAAGCCTCGGCCAGCGCCTTGGCTATTTGCGGCTGACGCGCCGCCTCTGCCCCTGCGATCAGCAGCAGATGTGACGCCGTGCCGTCCTGCCCGGCAACGCCCACCAGCGCCGCGCCCGTTATCAGCCCGCGCATATCGGCCAGCCGCGCCGCCAGCGGTTGCGCCAAAGCGTCGCTGGTGTCCTTGGCTGGTGCGATCAGTTGCAGATGTGCCTCGTCGGCTTCGGGTGCCCCGGCCAACGCCCCCGTCAGCCAGTCAAGCATATCCGCATCCAGGAACATTTCGGACGGATGCCCCGGATTGACCAGCAAACCGGCCCCTTCCGCCTTCAGAAGCTCGGCCAGAACACGCCCCGGAAGTCCGATGTAATCCACCACCTGACCGAAAAAATCGGCAAGACGATCCTCGGAATCACAGGCCAGAGCCACCTGCCCCCCTTCAAAGGGGAACATCCGCAATTCCACATCATTGCCCATAGGCTCTGCCATCAGGGCGACGGCCAACTCTGTATCCGCCAGCCGCGACAGCATCCGCGCGCGCTGTGGCGCATCGGCATCGTGGAAGGGAATCGGGGCAAGCTCATCAAGCGAGGTCATGGTGGGCCTTTGGAAAAATTCTGTCCGCCCTGCCCTAATGACCCATTCTGGTCACGGCAAGTGCGGGCAAAAGGCGAATCGCCCACCTGCCGGAAATGAAAAGGGGCGCCAGTTGCGCCCCGTCCACTTGTTAGTCGATGATATCCGCGGCCTGGAAATTGCCCAAGTTGCCCAGCAACTGACCGATCAGCGAAATCTCGGTCACGCTGCCTTCGGTCACACGGCGCGACAGAACGACAACACGTCCACGCTCCAACCCGAAGCGTTCGACATTCGAGACGACGCCATTTGGCGCGAATGAGACGGCAACAACCTCGCGGCTGACCTCACGCGGTTCGGTCGCACCGTAATGCCGCCAGCGGGACCCGACGTAATACCAGCCAGCGCCAGTCAGCAGACCTTGCGCCGAAGGCCGGCCGATCAGCCCCTGCAATTCATCAATGCTTGTCTGTCCGACCACCACCTGCGCCAGATCCATTTCCGGCGGGACATAGCCGTGGTTACGATAAATCGGCGTGCAGGCAGCCAGCCCCGTGACAACCACAAATGCCAGGATCAACAGGTTCCTGATTGTTGCCATGAGGGACTTCCTTTGTTTGGTACGGTTGACGCGGCTTGCATGGCTTAGCAAACTCGGGCTCTGCGCTCAAGAATATCAATTCAGGACCGGGGCTTGCATTGCATTAATGGTCTGCAGGCCACAAATCACGAAACGATCACCTGTCTGGAAAGCAAAGCATGACCGCACAACCTTTATCGCCAACCCGCCTGCGCGTGGCCCATCTGAACCCGCGGGCACCCACGCAATTCGACCTGCGTCCAGATAGCCAAACAAGAATCGCGATTGCCCAAGAACTGGGTCTGCTCGATCTGCCAAAGCTTCAGTTCAAGGGTGCGATTCGGGCAGAGGGTGGCCATGGCTGGGAAGTCACCGGCCAGTTGACGGCACGCGTCGTGCAGCCCTGCGTGATCACCCTGAAACCGGTGAAAACCAGCTTGGATGAACAGGTCGAGCGGCACTTCTCTCCGCATGTCGCGGTGCCGGATGGCGATGAAATCGAGATGCTGGACGAAACGGTCGAACCGTTGGGTCAGTTCATCGACCTCTCGGCCGTCATGATCGAAGAACTGACCCTGGCATTGCCAGAATATCCGCGTGCGGATGGCGCGGAATTGGCCGAGGATGCCGTCGAGGATGATACCCCCGACACCCGCCGTCCATTTCAGGGGCTGGATCAGTTGTTACAGGGCAAAAAGGACGACTGATCCGGCTCGGCAGGCTGGCCGGGTGGCAATCCGAGCGCAGATTTGGGCGCGATTCGCACCTGTCCAGCCGGAATGGAGTGTCATAAACCCGTGTTAAGCTGCATTTAAGTTGGGCCCGCAGCAGCAAGGGCTTGCGAATGCAGCTTTCATGGCGTATCTGCGCGGTTCATTTTGAATTCCAATCCTGTGGTAGAGGGTGCCGTTGCGCCTCGCCCGACAAACCGAGGTTGAGACATGGCAGTCCCTCAGAATCGCGTTACCCGCTCACGCCGTAACATGCGCCGTTCGCATGATGCACTGGTCGCCGGTAACCCCAATGAATGCTCGAACTGCGGCGAATTGAAGCGTCCGCACCACGTTTGCCCGTCCTGCGGCCACTACGCTGATCGCGAAGTTGTTGCCCAGGCGAAAGAGATCGACCTGGACGACGACGCGGCATAATCGGGTTCGGTTAGCCGGCAGATGACGGAAGACACGTCGAAATCACCGACACCGCGCGTCCCGGCGAATCGGGATGGCGTGGTGATTTCGGTTGACGCGATGGGCGGGGATAATGGTCCCTCGGCCGTCGTTGCCGGTATGGCGGAAAGCGCCGACAAAAACCCCGAGATACGTTTCATCGTGCATGGCGACGAAGTCCAGCTTCGCCGCCTGATCGGGCGTCGCAAGGTGCTGGCTGATCGCTGCGACATCCGCCATGCCCCCGGCGTGGTGACGATGGAAGATAAGCCCAGTCAGATCGCGCGCAAGGGCGCCGATACCTCGATGTGGGCCGCTATCGAATCGGTGAAACAGGGGGAAGCCGAGGTTGCAGTCTCGTGCGGCAATACCGGCGCGCTGATGGCGTTATCGATGCTGCGTCTGCGCAAATTGCCGGGCGTCAACCGCCCCGCCATTGCTTGTCTATGGCCGTCGCGCAATGCCCAGGGCTTCAACATCATGCTGGATGTCGGCGCCGACATCAAAGCAGATGCCCCGGATTTGCTGCAATATGCACTGATGGGTGCTTCCTATGCCCGCAACGGGCTGGATATCGCACGCCCCCGCGTCGGCCTGCTGAATGTCGGCACGGAAGAACACAAGGGCCGCGCCGAAATGAAGCAGGCAAACGACCTGTTGATCGCTGCCGCAAGCGATTCGAATTTCGACTATGTCGGCTTCGTCGAAGGTGGCGATCTGCCGGGATCGCGCGCTGATGTGATCGTCACCGATGGATTTACTGGCAACATTGCCTTGAAGACCGGCGAAGGCACGGCCAAGCTGGTAGGCGAGTTCATGAGAGACGCCTTCAGAAATTCTATCATGTCGAAATTCGCCGCCCTTCTTGCGATGTCCTCGTTGAAACGCCTGCAAAAGCGAATCGACCCGCGCCGTGTTAACGGGGGCGTTTTCCTTGGGCTGAACGGCACCGTGGTGAAATCGCACGGCTCGGCTGATGCAACAGGCATTTCCGCAGCGATCAAACTGGCCTTTCAACTGGCCAAGTCCGGCTTTCAGGATCGCTTGGCCGCCCGTGTGGCCAAAAGCGCCGGCATTTCCGTCAGCGCAACCGATGCGGAGACAAGCTCTTGACCCGTCGTTCCGTCATCCGTGGCACCGGCCATTACCTGCCAGAACGTGTTGTCGACAACAGCTGGTTTGAAAGCCGGCTTGATACGACCGACGAATGGATTCGCAGCCGCACCGGAATCGAACAGCGTCATTTTGCCGCCGAAGGGCAGACGACCAGCGATCTTGCGATTCGTGCCAGCCGCGCTGCGCTGAACAAAGCCGGGCTGACCGCCGACGATATCGACGGCATCATTCTTGCCACGTCCACCCCGGATTTCACCTTTCCGGCCGTCGCGACGATGGTGCAGGCGGGTCTGGGGATCAAATCGGGCTTTGCCTATGACGTGCAGGCCGTTTGCGCGGGCTTTGTCTTTGCGCTGGCAAATGCGGATGCGATGATTCGCAGCGGAATGGCAAATCGGGTGCTGGTGATCGGGGCCGAAACCTTTTCTCGCATCATGGACTGGACGGATCGTGGCACCTGCGTGCTGTTCGGCGATGGCGCCGGCGCTGTCGTGCTGGAGGCACAGGACGGTGATGGGACCAAGGCGGATCGCGGCATCCTGGCCAGCGACCTGAACAGCGACGGTCAGTATCGCGACCTGCTTTATGTCGATGGCGGCGTGTCCAGCACCGGCACTGCGGGGCAGTTGCGAATGCAGGGCAATCTGGTTTTCCGACACGCCGTTGATAAACTTGCGAAAACGGCGCATGCCGCGTTGGATAAAGCAGGCCTGCAGCCTGATGACGTCGATTGGCTGGTTCCGCACCAGGCCAACCTGCGCATCATTACCGCGACGGCGCAAAAGATGAACTTGCCGATGGAAAATGTCATTCTGACCGTCGCCGAACATGGCAACACCTCGGCCGCATCCATTCCGCTGGCGCTGTCGGTCGCTGATGGCCAGGGCCGTTTCCGTCAGGGCGATATCGTCGTGACCGAAGCGATCGGCGGCGGCCTCAGCTGGGGTTCGGTCATCATTCGCTGGTAAGCGCGCTTACTTCAGCTGCGAATCCTTGCTGCCACGACGATTGATACCACCCGCCGCGCGATAGCGTTTATCGCGGCCGCCCTGACAGTCCACGCACAGTTGCACGCCCGGCAGCGCCTGCCGGCGGGCTTCGGGGATCGGTTCATCACATTCCGCACAAAACACGGCGCTTTCTGCGGCTGACCGGCCCCTGGCTGCGCCCAGCCGCGCACGGGCAATCGCCTCTGCCGTGCTCACCTCGATCTGGTCATTCACCGAATCATCTTTTGCCCAACCACCGGCCATATCGTCCTTCCTTTCGCCAGATCAAAGATGGGTATGCGGATGGAAAGTTGCAAATCCTGTATGGCTCGGGCGTCGGTTTTGGCCAAAGCGTATGGGCGATGATTTGCGCAAACACCTCACAACGCATTGAGCATGGAACGAAATCTCTCGCCGTTCGTTGACACGTGGGAAAAACAGAACCATCCTGTCCGCATTAGAGAGGGTTTAAAATATGGGCGACAAGACGCTGACCCGAATGGATCTTGCGGAAGCTGTTTTCCGTGATGTCGGACTGTCACGCCATGAATCGGCTCAATTGGTCGAAAGCGTATTGGACCACATCTCGGACGCGCTAGCACGTGGCGAACAGGTCAAGATTTCATCCTTTGGCACTTTTAGCGTGCGCGACAAGAATGAGCGTATCGGGCGAAATCCCAAAACGGGGGAGGAAGTGCCGATTACCCCACGTCGGGTGCTGTCATTCCGGCCATCGCATCTGATGAAAGACCGCGTGGCGGCCGGCAACAAGCGCTAAGACGGCTTGGGGCATGGCAAAAAGCGCAGAGGCATTTCGTTCCATCGGTGAAGTTGCCAAGCTGATTGGCGTGGCGCCGCATGTCCTGCGCTATTGGGAAACTCAGTTCCCCCTGCTGAAGCCGATGAAGCGGCCCGATGGCCGCCGCTATTACCGCCCTGACGATGTATTGCTTGCCGCCGGCCTGTGCGATGTCTTGCGCGACGAAGGTCTGACCATTCGCGGCGCAAAGAAGATGATGACCAAGGATCGCGGCCAAAGCGTTCGCGAACGCGGGGCATTGCGTCTGGGCGATGCACCGGCCGAACCGCAACCACAGGACGCGCCCGCAATCCCGACAGAAGCGGTCTTTTCCTCATCAGAACCGACGCCAGCTATTGCTGCATCACACCCATCCGATACAAAGGTAATCCTAGAGGATTTGCCGGACCCCGAGGATGGTTCGGATTGGGAGGATGAGGAAATGCCCCAGCACGGTCCCCGCTCGCGTCAACGCAAGCGTCGATCCTTGGGCGACAGCGGTGCACTGCCGCTTTTCCCTGAATTGGAACGGGAAAACCCCGATATCCAATGGCTTGCCCGATTGGTGATCTTGTCCAAGAAACTGCACGCTTTGACACCTGAAAATGCCGCCTGGCAACGCAGCCGCCATGTGGGCATCCAGCTGGGCGATGCCATCCAGCGGCTTTATTGAGCCACGATCAGCAACTTGGCGCAGAAATCAGCATCGCGACCCTTGTGCAGCCCTGCCGCTTCGCTCTATATGACGCTCGTCGGGCCGTGGCGCAGCCTGGTTAGCGCGTCCGTCTGGGGGGCGGAAGGCCGAGAGTTCGAATCTCTCCGGCCCGACCATTCCGAAAACGCCCATCCCTTCAAGGGGGTGGGCGTTTCTTTATCCGACATTCTGCCTGGGGCAATGCGATGAACGGCGTTCTGCCTGACAGCGAGATCCGCAAACTGATCGCCACGGGCGCAATCGCCGCCGATCCCGCGATCATCCCGGAACAGATCCAGCCCGCAAGTCTGGACCTGCGCCTTGGCACGACGGCCTATCGGCTGCGGGCCAGTTTTCTGGCTGGCAAGGGCCGGCGTGTCGAAGACCGTCTGCCAGATTTTCAGATGCATCAGATGGACTTGACGGACGGCGCGGTGCTGGAGCGGGGCTGCGTCTATCTGGTCCCGTTGCTGGAGCGTGTGACCCTGCCTGCGGGCCTGAGCGCGGTCGCCAATGCCAAATCCTCGACCGGGCGTCTTGATTTGCTGACGCGCCTTGTCGCCGATGATGGCACCGAATTTGATCGTCTGCCCGAAAACTACGACGGCCCGCTTTACGCCGAGATTTGTCCGCGCAGCTTCTCGGTCCTTGTGCGTCCGGGGATGCGCCTGAACCAGCTTCGCTTGCGCGATGGTCAGGCGGTGTTGTCCGATGCCGAATTGCGCGATCTGAATGCCCGAGAGCCGTTGGTCGGCGGTGATGCCCTGATTGATCAGGGTTTGGGTTTTTCGGTCGATTTGCGTCCCGAAACAGGTGATCTGGTCGGTTATCGCGCCCGTCCGCATAGCGGCGTGATCGATCTTGACCGGGTCGGCGAATATGACGCCCGCGAATTCTGGGATGAACTGCGCACCACTGAGGGTCGCCTGATTCTGGATCCCGGCGCGTTCTACATCCTTGTCAGCCGCGAAGCCGTGGCCATCCCTGCCGATTACGCGGCTGAAATGGCCCCCTATCTGGCGATGGTCGGTGAATTCCGCGTCCACTACGCCGGCTTCTTCGACCCCGGCTTCGGTATCGGTCAGGCAGGCACCGGCGCCCGTGGCGTGCTGGAAGTCCGCTGCCACGAAGCCCCGTTCGTGCTGGAAGATGGCCAGGTCGTCGGTCGCCTTGTCTATGAACGCATGTCCACCCGCCCCGACCGCCTGTATGGCACAGGCATCAAGTCGAATTATCAGGGACAGGGCCTGAAGCTGGCAAAACAGTTCCGGTGAATTGGTAGAGCCGAGGACCACCAATTCACCAAAGCACCACTTCCCGAAAATCTCATAATATTTTGCTTTAGATTAAGAGAACTTGAACCAGCAACATCTCTGACCTGGAGCGGTTCCGGACATATCCCCGGATGTCGCGACCGCAATTACAGGAACACACTTCCGCTGGAATACATGCGCCATTGCCAAAATTGACGGCGTAAACTCGGCACGCGTTTTTGCTCCATCCTTCAACGGTATCATGGAACAATTATTGACGGCCCGAACGCCATGGTGCGCCAACGCACACAGGGTTCTTTCTCCCGATATCCTATCGTGCTGCATTGCCAGCCCCATCTGGCGAGCAACACATGAAAGAGCGACCGATATCTGCTGCGAACTTATCGCAGCACGCGGCGCAGCCCTTCCTGGGTCTTTTGCAAAGGCTCCAGATAAAGGTCCACCAGATTTTCGGCGCTGGCTTGCACGGCTGCGACGCCGGTATTCAGCGCGGCGACCACCCGGCCATGCACCGAATAGACTGGCACCGCAATTGATCGAAGGCCCAGTTCAACCTCCTGGTCGATGACGCAAAAGCCATCGCGGCGGGCGGCCTCGATGCGGGCCATGATTTCGGCAGGCTGGGTCAGGCTATGGGCGGTTCGCGGGGTCAGGTCGGACGTCTCGACAAGAACGCACGCCTCCTCGGACGGGAGCGCCGCCAGCAGCACCCGCCCCATGGAGGTGCAATGCGCTGGCAGACGCGACCCCGGCATGAGACCAATCGACATCACCCGCTGTTGCGCCGCCCGCGCCAGATAGACGATCTCCGCTCCGTCAAGGATCGAAACTGATGTCGATTGCCCGATCCGGTCCGACAGTTGGTCCAGCCAGGGCTGCACGATCTGCGCCAGCGGCATCGCCGCCAGCGCGCCCATGCCCAGGCGCAAGACCCGTGCCGTCAGGGTGAAGAACTTGCCGTCATAATCCGCGTAACCCAGATGATGCAGCGTCAGCAGCGACCGCCGCGCCGTCGCCCGGTCCAGCCCCGTTACCGCCGCGACATCGGAAATCGACATGCGCGACTGTTCGGCACGAAACGCTTCGATCACCTGCAGGCCCTTGGCCAGCGACCCGACAATATCAAATTTGTTCGCCATGCGCACAGGAAACATCGCAATGCGAACAAATGTCAAGATGCGCACAGAAATCCTTGCCCCGATGCATTCGCGGGCGCTACCTACCCGCCCAGAAACAGGAGGTTCCATGGACAAGCGCATCGCGAGTCTGGCCGAAGCGGTTGCAGACATAACGGATAATGCCACCGTGATGATCGGGGGGTTTGGCGGCTCTGGCGCGCCGATCGAATTGATCCACGCCTTGATCGACCGCTATCTGTCGACGGGAAGCCCAGGGAATCTGACCGTTATCAATAACAATGCCGGCAACGGTCATGTCGGCATCGCGGCGATGATCGAACAGGGGATGGTCGCCAAGATGATCTGTTCCTTCCCGCGTTCGGCCGATCCGCGCGTCTTTACCGAAAGATACCTTGCCGGTCAGATCGAGCTGGAGCTGGTCCCTCAAGGCACGCTGGCTGAACGCATCCGGGCGGGCGGTGCTGGCATACCGGCCTTCTACACGCCGACCGGCTTTGGAACCGATCTGGCAGCGGGCAAGCCCGTCGCCCAGTTTGACGGACGCCAATACGTGCAGGAACGTTGGCTGAAGGCGGACTTCGCCCTGATCAAGGCCGAGACCGGCGATCATCTGGGCAATCTGACATATCGCATGGCGGCGCGAAATTTTGCCCCGCTGATGGCGATGGCGGCGGCGCGCACGGTCGCGCAGGTCAGCCGCATCGTCGCGCCCGGCGGCATCGACCCCGAGGCCGTCGTCACGGCCGGCATCTTCGTCGATGGTTTGGTCGCGGTGCCGACGCCCGCGCAGGAAGAAGTCCTGAACCGCGCAAATGTAACCTATCCCGAGGTGACGGCATGACCGCCAAACTTTCCAACGCTCAAATCGCCTGGCGCGCGGCGCAGGACATCGACGATGGTGCCTATGTCAATCTTGGGATCGGCTTCCCCGAGATGGTCGCGCGCTTTCAACCCGAAGGCAGGGAAGCCGTCTTTCACACCGAGAATGGCATCCTTGGCTTCGGCGAGGCACCGCAACCGGGTGACGAAGACTGGGATCTGATCAATGCCGGCAAAAAGGCGGTGACGATCAAACCGGGCACGGCGTTCTTTCATCACGCCGACAGCTTCGCCATGGTGCGCGGCGGTCATCTGGATGTGGCGATCCTTGGGGCCTATCAGGTTGCGCAGAACGGCGATCTGGCGAACTGGTCCACCGGACCCAAGGGGGTGCCGGCGGTAGGTGGCGCAATGGATCTGGTTCACGGCGCCAAGCGTGTCGCGGTTCTGACGGATCACACGACCAAGGACGGAAAGCCCAAGCTGGTCCAGCACTGCACCCTGCCCCTGACGGGCGTGGCCTGCGTGACGCGGATCTATACCTCGCTTGCCGTGGTCGATATTCAGGACGGCCATTTCGTGCTGCGCGAAAAGCTTGTCTCGATCTCCTTTGACGAACTTCAATCCCTGACCGGCGCGCCATTGCATCTTGATGGCGATGTGGCCGATCTGATCGCGCCCGAGGTGTAACATGACAGAAGCCTATATCTGCGACTATATCCGCACGCCCATCGGCCGATTTGGCGGGGCCTTGTCTTCGGTCCGCGCCGACGATCTGGGGGCGATCCCGTTGCGCGCCCTGATGGCCCGGAATCCGCTGGTCGACTGGCAGGCCGTCGACGATGTGATCATGGGCTGCGCTAATCAGGCGGGCGAGGATAACCGAAATGTCGCGCGCATGTCGTTGCTGTTGGCAGGAATGCCGATCGAGGTGCCGGGCACGACGATCAACCGGCTTTGCGGGTCCGGGATGGATGCGGTCATCGCAGCCGCCCGCGCGATCCGGGCCGGCGAGGCCGATCTGATGATCGCGGGCGGCGTCGAATCCATGTCGCGTGCGCCCTTCGTGATGCCCAAGGCCGAGGCGGCGTTCAGCCGCAGCAATGCCGTCCATGACACCACAATCGGCTGGCGCTTTGTCAATCCGGCGATGCAGGCGCAATATGGCGTCGACAGCATGCCGCAGACCGGCCAGAACGTCGCCGATGATTTTGGCATCAGCCGCGAAGCGCAGGATGCCATGGCGCTTGCCAGCCAGACGAAGGCAGCCGCAGCACGGGCCCGGCTGGCGATCGAGATCACGCCGGTCAGCGTGGCGCAGCGCAAGGGCGATCCGGTGATCGTGACGCAGGACGAACATCCCCGCGACACCACCGCCGATGCCTTGGCAAAACTGAAACCCCTGTTTCCCAACGGATCGGTGACAGCCGGGAATGCGTCGGGCGTCAATGATGGCGCTGCGGCCTTGATTGTCGCGTCCGAGGCCGCAGCAAAGCGGTATGGTCTGACGCCGATTGCCCGCGTTCTGGGCGGCGCGATGGCCGGCGTTGCGCCTCGCATCATGGGCTTTGGGCCGGCACCGGCTTCGAAGAAACTGATGGCGCGGCTCGGCCTCTCGCAGCACGACTTCGACGTGATCGAACTGAACGAGGCCTTCGCCAGTCAGGGGCTGGCAACCCTGCGAGATCTGGGCATTGCTGACGATGATCCGCGTGTGAACCCGAATGGCGGGGCAATTGCACTGGGCCATCCACTTGGCATGTCGGGCGCGCGCATCACCGGCACGGCTGCGCTGGAATTGTCCCGCACCGGCGGTCGACGCTCGCTTTCGACCATGTGCATCGGTGTGGGTCAAGGCATCGCCTTGGCATTAGAGCGGATCTGATCGCGGCCATCGCCGCACCGGGACGACGCGTCAGGGAACGGCGCGTCAGGAACGGCGCGTCCAGGAACGGCGCATTTCACGACGGCTCGGGCACCTGCCTTCCGTCTGGCGGAACTGGCAGGTTGTTATCGGTAAACCAGACCGGGTTTTCCGCATACATGTCACGGATCAGCTGTTTGCTAAGGTCAAGATAGCGCGACCTGTCGCCCGCCCGATGATACATGATGACCGGCGATGTTGCTTTGGCATCGGCGATCAGCCTGTAACGCACATCGGACCGCATCTGCCGGGCCGAGGCCGGGACGATACAAATGCCGGAATCCGCCGCGACCAGGCCAAGCGCGCTCTGGATCTCGCGCATTTCCAGCACCTCGCGGGGGCGCACGTCGTGGTCGTGCAGCAGGCTCAGAACCTGATCGGCATAGCTGGGGCGAGGCTCTTTCGGGTAGACGATCAGCCTTTCGCCGGACAACCGCGACAGCGCATCGGGCCGCCATCCTGCGCCAGCGGCGAATCCTCGGGCAAGGCGGCGACCAGCCGTTCTTCGCGCAGGACGGTGCTAACGATGCCCGGATCGCTGTGTTTCAGACGACCGAAGCCCAGGTCGATCCGCCCTTCCTTCAACGCCGCGACCTGCTGCAGCGAAAACAGTTCCAGCGGCTGGATATCCAGCTCTGGCGCGCGCTGGCGCAGCTTGCGGATCAGCGAAGGCAAGCCGCCATAAAGGGTCGAGGCCACAAAGCCGATGGACAGCACCCGGTTGCGGTTCAGCCCGACCCGGCGTGTCGCATCCGTCATCTGGTCGACCCGCCCCAGGATCTGCAGCGCCTGTTCATAGAACAACCGCCCTGCATCGGTCAGCTTGATCGGCCGGCTTTTGCGCAGGATCAGGGTGACGCCCAGCTCCTCCTCCAACAGCTGGATCTGGCGACTCAGCGGCGGCTGGGCAATATGCAGCGCCTCGGCCGCGCGGGTGAAGTTCCGCTCGCGCGCGACGGCGGTGAAATAGCGCAATTGCCGCAGGTCCATGCTGATTCGTCCTCGCTTATTCTGTCAATTTCACCTTTGGTTCCGGTATGCTGCGACGCAGAAAGTGCCTGATCGGTCGATATTTTCCATTCATAATACCCTGAGGGTATCGTTTCAAACGCAAATGGTGTTGGACGGGTGGCATCGGTCGGGCGCATTTTGGCGACATGGAACATTCATTCGCCCCCTTCGCCACAGGCGCCGCCACTGCCCCGGTCATCGCTCGGGTTGAAACGGTGATCCTCGATCTGCCGACGATCCGGCCCCACAAGCTGTCGGTCGCGACCATGAACGGTCAGGTGCTGATGCTTGTCCGCGTCCATTGCAGCGACGGGGTGATCGGCGTTGGCGAAGGCACGACCATCGGCGGGCTGGCCTATGGCGGCGAAAGCCCCGAAAGCATGAAAACCAATATCGACACCTGGTTTGCGCCGCTGATGCTGGGCCAGGACGCGACGCGGGTGCAGGCGCTGATGGCGCGGATCGGGCAGATGGTGCGCGACAACCGCTTTGCCAAATGCGCCGTGGAAACCGCGCTGCTGGATGCGCAGGGCAAGCGCCTTGGCCTGCCGGTCAGCGAGTTGCTGGGTGGCCGCCGGCGTGACCGGCTGCCGGTCGCGTGGACGCTGGCCTCGGGCGATACCGCCCGCGATATCGCCGAGGCCCAGCAGATGCTGGACCTGCGCCGTCACCGCGTCTTCAAGCTGAAGATCGGCGCGCGCCCGATCCGCGACGACATTGCCCATGTGGCGGCAATCAAGGCGGCGCTTGGCGACCGCGGGGCGGTGCGCGTCGATGTGAACATGGCCTGGTCCGAACTGGATGCCGCCTTCGGCATGGCTGCCCTTGCCGATGTCGGCTGCGAGCTGGTGGAACAGCCCGTCGCCGCGACCGCGGCGCTGGTGCGGCTGGCGCGCCGGTTCCCGGTGGCGCTGATGGCCGATGAATCGCTGACCGGCCCGGAAAGCGCGTTCGAACTTGCCCGCGTTCAGGGCGCGGATGTCTTCGCGGTCAAGCTGGAACAAAGCGGCGGCGCCTGGAACGCGTTGCGCGTCGCGGCCATCGCCGATGCGGCCGGCATCGGCCTTTACGGCGGCACCATGCTGGAAGGGCCGGTCGGGACGGTGATTTCCGCCCATGCCTTCGCGACCTTCGCCAAGCTGGATTGGGGCACCGAACTGTTCGGCCCCTTGCTGCTGACCGAGGATATCCTGGCCCAGCCGCTGGTCTACAGCGACTTCCAGTTGACCGTGCCCGACGGCCCCGGCCTTGGCGTGACGCTGGACGAAGATCGCGTGGCCTTCTTCGCCCGCGATGGCATCCGCCGGACCATCAGCCTGCCCGCCGCTCAAACAGCCGGAAAGATATGACGATGCTGTATCATGTCACCATGGACGTGAAGATCCCGCAGGATCTGCCAGCCGCTGAACGGGCCGACATCCTGGCCCGCGAGAAGGCCTATTCGCAGGATCTGCAACGCCAGGGCAAATGGCGCCACATTTGGCGCGTGGCCGGGCATTACGCGAATGTCAGCATCTTCGACGTGCGCGACAATGCCGAACTGCACGAGATCCTGTCCGCCCTGCCCTTGTTTCCGTTCATGGAGATCAAGGTAACGCCGATGCTGCGCCATCCGTCCGCCATCCGCGAGGATGACAGCTAACCACGACCCAACGGGACTCCAGACACGGTCCCGCCCAGTTTCAAAACGAATCCAGGAGGAGGAACCCATGACCGTCAAGATTTTCAACCGCCCCGATGTGCAGGAATTCCTGAACGAGCTCAGCGGGATGAACAACAGCGAGGGCAATCCCCGCATGAAGCAGATCACCCATCGGCTGATGTCCGACCTGTTTCGGGCCATCGACGACCTGAACATCACCCCAGACGAATATTGGACCGGCGTGGCCTGGCTGAACGATCTGGGCGCCAATGGGCAGGCTGGACTGGTCTCGCCCGGTCTGGGCCTCGATCATTTCATCGACGAGCGTCTCGACGCCATCGACGCCGATCTGGGGATCGAGAACCCGACCCCTCGCACCATCGAAGGCCCGCTTTATGTGGCCGGCGCGCCGGTCGAACACGGCTTTGCCCGGCTGGATGACGGCCGCGACACCAACGGCCATACGCTGATCATGCACGGCACCGTCCACGGTTCGGACGGCAAGCCCCTGCCCGGTGCCCAGGTCGAGGTCTGGCATTGCGACACCCGCGGCTTCTATTCGCATTTCGACCCGACCGGGCTGCAATCCGACTTCAACATGCGCCGCACCATCATCGCCGACGATCAGGGCCGCTATAAATTCCGCAGCATCCTGCCCAGCGGCTATGGCGTCCCGCCCGGCAGCCCGACCGAAAAACTGCTGACGGCGCTTGGCCGCCACGGCCAGCGTCCGGCGCATATCCATCTGTTCATCAGCGCACCCGATCACCGCAAGCTGACCACCCAGATCAATATCGAAGGCGACCCGCTGATCAACGACGATTTCGCCTATGCGACCCGCGAGGGGCTGGTGCCCCATGTGGTCGAACGCAGCGACGAGGCCAGCATCCGCGCCAACAACCTGGAAGGTCCCTTCGCCGAAATCACCTTCGACATGTATCTGACTGCCCTGGTCGATGGTGTCGACAACCAGATCAACGAACAGCGCCGCCGCGCCGCCGCCTGATCTGTGAACGCCGGGCGATCGCCTGAAAGCCGCCGCCCGGACCACCCACCCGATCTTTCATCACCGACACATGGCAGGGGCCCGACGCGCAAGCGCATCCCCTGGGGAAGGAGAACTCATGTCCGCGATCATCGAAAAAGCCCGCGATCTGGATCATCTGCTGGCCGTTGCCGTGCAGGATGATGCCGAAGCCGGCCTCTACCGTTGCCGCCGCGATATCTTCACCAACGAGGATCTCTATGAACTTGAGATGAAGCACATCTTCGAAGGCAACTGGGTCTATCTGGCCCATGAAAGCCAGATCCCGGAAATCAACGACTACTACACGACCTGGATCGGCCGTCAGCCCATCGTCATCACCCGCGACAAGACCGGCACACTGAACGCCGTCATCAATGCCTGCGCCCATAAGGGGGCCATGCTGTGCCGCCGCAAGCAGGGCAACAAGGGCAGCTTCACCTGCCCGTTCCATGGCTGGACCTTCTCGAACGCGGGCAAGCTCTTGAAGGTCAAAGACGCCAAGACCACGCAATATCCCGATCAGTTCAACACCGACGGCTCGCATGACCTGACCAAGGTGGCGCGCTTCGAAAGCTATCGCGGCTTTCTGTTCGGCAGCCTGAACCCCGATGTCGCACCGTTGGAAGATTATCTGGGAGAGACCACCACCATCATCGACCAGATCGTCGATCAGGCCCCTGAAGGTCTGGAGGTGTTGCGCGGCAATTCCACCTATATCTATGACGGCAACTGGAAGTTGCAGATGGAAAACGGCTGCGACGGCTATCACGTCAGTTCGGTCCACTGGAACTATGCGACCACCATGGACCGCCGCAAGGAAACCGGCACCAAGGCCGTCGATGCCAATAGCTGGAGCAAATCCGTCGCCGGCGTCTACGGCTTCGACAACGGCCATATCCTGCTGTGGACCAACACCACCAATCCCGAGGTCCGTCCCGTCTTCAACCGCCGCGACGAAATCGTCGCCCGCCTGGGCGAGGAGAAAGCCGGCTTCATCGTCAACCAGACCCGAAACCTCTGCCTCTATCCGAACGTGTTCCTGATGGACCAGTTCAGCACCCAGATCCGGGTCGTGCGGCCGCTGTCGGTCGAGAAGACCGAAGTCACCATCTTCTGCTTCGCCCCCAAGGGTGAAAGCGCCCAAGACCGCGCCAACCGCATCCGCCAATACGAGGATTTCTTCAACGTCTCGGGCATGGGCACCTCGGACGATCTGGAAGAATTCCGTGCCTGCCAGACCGCCTATGCCGCGCCGCTGTGGAACGACATGTCGCGTGGCGCGCCGCTGTGGATCCACGGCCCCGACGACAATGCCACCCGCATGGGGCTGAAGCCGCTGATCTCGGGCGAGCGCAGCGAGGATGAGGGGCTGTTCGTCGTCCAGCACGAATACTGGGCCCGCGTCATGCGCGACGCCCTCGCCGCCGAGAAAACGGGAGAAGCAGCATGAGCCTCGACAGCACCATCAACGCCGCCATCGGCTATGACGCCATCTGCGCCTTCCTGTATCGCGAGGCGCGCCTGCTGGACGACCGCGAATGGGACGATTGGCTGACCTGCTATGCGCCCGACGCCTCTTATTGGATGCCGTCCTGGGATGACAACGACCAGCCGACCGACGATCCGCAATCGCAGATCTCGCTGATCTATTATCCCGACCGCGGCGGGTTGGAGGATCGCGTCTTCCGCATCAAGACCGAACGTTCGGGCGCCTCTACGCCGGAACCGCGCACCAGCCACGCCGTCCTGAATGTCGAGGTGATCGCGGATCGCGGCGACGAGGTCGATGTCCGCTACAACTTCCACACCCTCAACCATCGCTACAAGACCACAGATCAGTTCTTCGGAACCATCTTCGTGACCCTTCGGCGCGACGGCGGCAGCCTGCTGATCGCGGCCAAGAAGATCATCCTGAAGAACGACTACATCCGCCAGGTCATCGACGTCTATCACGTCTGACCGGTTCCATTCGGCACAATCGCAAGGAGGAAGCCATGTGCTACCGGATCGCATTGAACTTCGAAGACGGCATCACCCGTTTCGTCGACTGCAAGAAAGGGGAGAAGGTCCTTGATGCAGCCTATCGCAACAAGATCAACCTGCCCATGGATTGCTCGGACGGTGTGTGCGGCACCTGCAAATGCCGCGCCGAAAGCGGCGCCTATGACATGGGTGACGACTATATCGAAGACGCCCTGACCGAGGACGAGGCCGAAGAAGGGTTGGTCCTGACCTGCCAGATGATTCCGTCATCGGATTGCGTGATCTCGGTGCCGACGACCTCGCAGGCCTGCAAGACCGGCCAGCAATCCTTCGCCACCACCGTCACCCGCGTCGCACCCCATCACGACGCGGCGGTGGTGCTGGAACTGGCGGTTGCGGACGCAACCACCGCCCCCGCCTTCCTGCCCGGACAATATGTCAACATCGAGGTGCCGGGCAGCGGGTCGCACCGCTCCTATTCCTTCAGCAGCGCACCGGGCGCTGCGCAGCTGGGCTTTCTCATCAAGAAGATCCCGGACGGGCTGATGAGCAGTTGGCTGGCCCGCGCCAAGGCCGGAGACCAACTGACGCTGACCGGCCCGATGGGCAGCTTCTATCTGCGCGACGGCGATGGCCCGCTGCTGTTTCTGGCGGGGGGCACCGGCCTTGCGCCCTTCCTGTCGATGCTGGAAGTGCTGGCCCGCGCCGGATCGCAGCGCCAGATCCACCTGATCTACGGCGTGACCCGCGATCTGGATCTGGTGCTGGTCGACGAACTGGCCGCCTATGCGGACCGTCTGCCGAACTTCACACATGCCACCGTGGTGGCGGATGCAGCGTCCGATCACCCGCGCAAGGGCTGGGTCACCCAGCACATGCCCGAAGACATGCTGGCGGCGGGCGCGGTCGATGTCTATCTGTGCGGGCCGCCCCCGATGGTCGATGCCGTGCGCCACTATCTGGACGAAAACGGCGTCAAGCCCGCCAGCTTCCATTACGAGAAATTCACCCCCAATGAACCCCTGCGGGCCTCGGCATGAGCGGGCCTGTCTTCGCCGGGCGCTTTGCCGGCAAGGTGCTGGTTGTCACCGGCGCGGCCCAGGGGATCGGGCGCGCCGTGGCCCTGCGCGCCGCCGCCGAAGGCGGCCGGGTGCTGCTGGTCGACCGCGCCGATTTCGTGGCAGAGGTGGCGGCCGAGGCCGGCGAAAACGCCGCCGGCTTCAACGCCGATCTGGAAAGCTGGGACGGCTGCGAAGCCGCGATGCGCGCCGCCGCCGACCGCTTTGGCGGCATCGACATCCTCATCAACAATGTCGGCGGCGCGATCCGCATGCGCCCCTATGCCGAATTCCAGCCCGACCAGATCGAGGCCGAGATCCGCCGATCCTTGATGCCGACGCTGTTTTGCTGCCGCGCCGTTCTGCCGCATCTGCTGGCGCGGGGAGGCGGGGCGATCGTCAATGTCTCGTCCAATGCGACGCGCGGCATCTACCGGGTGCCCTATTCGGCCGCGAAGGGTGGCATTAACGCCATCACCCAATCGCTGGCGATGGAATTGGCCGGCCAGAATATCCGCGTGGTTGCCACCGCGCCCGGCGGCACCGAGGCCCCGCCGCGCCGCATCCCCCGCAATGCCGAAGGCGACAGCGCGGCCGAAAAGGCCTGGATGGCCGAGGTCGTGGGCCAGGTGAAGCAATCGGCCTTCATGCACCGCTACGGTTCTATCGACGAACAGGCAGCGCCGATCCTGTTCCTGGCCTCGGACGAGGCCTCCTACATCACCGGCACCATCCTGCCGGTCGCCGGTGGCGACACCGGCTGAGCGTCAGTTCAATGAAAAACCAGGGAGGAAAAGAAATGCGTAATATAGACGTGACCGAGGCCATCGACCGAAGCCCATTCGGACGATTTCAATGGATGGTGGTCGCATTATGCGGTGTGCTGCTGGTGGTGGACGGCTATGACGTCTTCGTCGCCGGCACCGTGCTGCCGACGCTGATCACCGAATGGGGGCTGACCAAGCCGCAGGCCGGTGCGTTGCAGGCCTGGGCGCTGTTCGGGATGATGTTCGGGGCGTTGGGGCTGGGGTCGCTGGCCGACCGGATCGGCCGCAAGAAAGGCGTGGCCATCAGCTTCGTGCTGTTCACCTCGGCCACCGTGCTGACCGGCTTTGCCAATACGCCCGAGCAGTTCAAGATCTTCCGCTTCATTGCCGGCCTGGGCTGCGGCGGGCTGATGCCCAACGCCGTCGCGCTGATGAACGAATACGCCCCCAAGCGCCTGCGCGGCACCATGGTGGCGCTGATGTTCTCGGGCTATTCGGTGGGCGGCATGGTCGCCGCCGGGCTGGGGATCGGCATCATCCCCGAATTCGGCTGGAAACCGATGTTCTATATCGCCGCCGTTCCTTTGGTGCTGTTCCCGCTGGTGCTGTGGAAGCTACCGGAATCGCTGGGTTTCCTGATCCGTCAGGGCAAGCAGGACGAAGCCCGGCGCATCTTCGCCAAGGTCAATCCCGATATGCCGCTGGCCGCCGATGACCGGCTGGTCTTCAGCGAAAGCAAGGGCGTCTCCGCCTCGGTCACCGAGCTGTTCCGCCATGGCCGCGCCCTGCCGACGGCCATGCTGTGGGCCTCGTTCTTCTGCTGCCTGCTGCTGGTCTATCTGCTGTCCTCCTGGCTGCCCAAGGTCCTGCAGGAAGCCGGCTATGCCGAACGCGCCAGCCTGCTGAGCCTGTTTGCGCTGAATTTCGGCGGCATGGCCGGCGCGGTGGCCGGCGGCTGGCTGGGCGACCGGCTGGGGCTGCCCAAGGTCGTCGTCGGCTATTTCGCCGCCGCCGCACTGTCCATCGCGCTGATCGGCATGAACCCGGTGCCTGCAATCCTGTTCGGGCTGGTCTTCATCGCCGGGGCCACGACCATCGGCACGCAGATCCTGCTCTATGCCAGTGTCGCGCAGCTTTACAACCTGTCGGTCCGTTCGACCGGGCTGGGCTGGGCCTCGGGCGTGGGCCGGATCGGCGCCATCGTCGGGCCGACGATCGGCGGGCTCTTGCTGGCACAAGGGCTGCCGCTGGGTCAGAACTTCCTGATCTTCGCGATCCCTGCAGCCATCGCAGCCGTGGCAATGCTGGTCTATGCGCTGAGCAACGCCCGCAACAACGCGACCAGCCTGCCCGCCACGGCCATGCAAGGCCAACAGCCGGCATCATCCGCCGACACTCCGGTCGTGAAAGCCTGACATGCCCTATCTGACCCTGCCGACCCATCGCCTTCACTACCGTATCGACGGGCCGGCAGGGGACCGGCCATGGCTGACCCTCTGCAATTCCTTGGGCACCGACATGCAGATGTGGGATGCCCAGGTCGAAGGCCTGGCACGCGAATTCCGCATCCTGCGCTATGACCGCCGCGGCCACGGCCTGTCGTCGGCGCCACCGCCCCCTTACAGCCTGGCCGATCTGGGCGCCGATGTGCTGACGTTGCTGGATACGCTGGCAATCGAGCGCACGCATTTCTGCGGCCTGTCCATCGGCGGGCTGACCGCGCAATGGCTGGCAATCAACGCGGGCGCGCGGCTCGACCGGATTGTGGTCTGCGCCACCGCCGCGCGGATCGGCACGCCCGAGGGATGGGATGCCCGGATCGCAGAGGTGCAGCAAAACGGCCTTAACGCGCAGCTTGCGGCAACAGAAGAACGCTGGTTCACGCCGGATTTTCGACAGCGACGCCCCAAGGCCGTCGAGGCGATCCTGACCAGCTTTGCCGCGACATCGACGGACGGTTATTTGGGGGCCTGCGCGGCACTTGCGTGTGCCGATCTGCGCGACGGGATGGATCAGATCACACGTCCGCTTCTGGCGATCTCTGGCGCGGACGATCCCGTTTGTCCGCCGGCCAATCTTGCGGCGATCGCCCAAGGCGCGCGCGACGGGCGGCACCTGATCCTTCCGGGCCGCCATATCGTCAATGTCGAATCCGCCACGCGCTTCAATGCGGCACTGACGGATTTCCTTTGCTAACGCAAAACGGCGCTCTCAGATGATCGGCCTCACGATGACGGGCGGCCGAGCCAGCGATTCGGCCGGTGTCGTCACGTCAGCTCCGGTCCTGTTGGAAGCGCCGGAACGCTGAGGTAGTCGCCATGCCTGCATACGACCGTCAGCGATAAGCGCCTCCGTTTCCGAACGTGTCGCGGTTGAACAGTCGGGCCTCGATCCCAAACTTGATGCTCAGGTGCGTTAGATTGCACTAAGGATGGAATGCGATGGCCTCCTCGTTTCTGGTAGCGAGATCATCATTCGCACCATAAGGATGTCACGCGTATACCACCATCTTCCCGACACCCTTCCGCCCCCTTCTGCCGCTCCGCCGGTCTGAACGGCGATGTATGCCTTGCCATGCGCACGGGGCCGAACCTCATGCTCGCCCGGGATCCCGATGATCTGTTCGTTCGTGAATCTCATTCGCTTCATAATCCGTCCTCAGGTTTGCTCTGCCCCTTGAAAACTGGATCGCTTGAAACCGGAGTTTTCGGCTAGCATTTCCCGGCGGGGAGAGGAGCAGAAGACGGTGAAGGCATTGAAGTTCTCGGAAGCGCAGACGGCGGTCATTCTGAAGAGGGGCGAGGAAGGCGCATCGGTTGCCGAGCTCTGTCGCTGTCACTCAGAATGTCTCAAATTACGGCCGTGCAATAGCTAACTATGTAGCAAAAAACGAAGAAAGTCGCGCGATCGCTAGATATAAATATTCCCTAGTATCTTGATGCCGCGTAATTTTATCGCGAACTTTTGCGTATTAACTGGTGGAGCCGAGGGGAATCGAACCCCTGGCCTCGTCATTGCGAACGACGCGCTCTACCAACTGAGCTACGGCCCCATCTGCTTTTTTTGGCCCTGCTTGGAGACCTTGTCAAGAAGGGTCCAGAACGGTGGGGATGCGTTACGACCGGGCGGCGGCATCACCAAAGCGGACGATATCGGCGGCGGGCCGTGCACCTGCTTCGCGGGCGATCTCTCGGCTGTTACGAAAGACGATCAGCGCGGGGATGCCACGGATATTCCATCGTGATGATGTTTGCGGATAGGCCTGCGTGTCGATCTTGGCCAAACGCATCTTTCCTTTCAGGCTCAGGGCCGCCTTTTCAAATTCGGGGGCCATCGCGCGACATGGACCACACCACGGCGCCCAGAAATCGACCATCAACGCGACCTCGTCGGTTTTCGCAGCCTTTTCCAGCGTCCTGAAATCGATGGCCACCGGCTTGCCCGGCATCAATGCAGCACCGCAAGTGCCACATTTCGGATTTGCACTTAGCTTGTCGTCGGGAACGCGGTTTGTCTGGGCACAGCTTAGGCAGACCAGTTTCTTTGCAGACATGACACCCCCGGATTATCTGCTAGGGATATGAGGGGCGACGTTGCCGATCGCAACATTTGCCGGCGTGATATTTGCACGTTTTTCGTAAGGACCAAGATGCTTCCAGCCCGCCTGACCTCACAAAACGCCCTGTTTCTGGACTTCGATGGAACGCTGGCAGAGGTGCCCGTCACACCGGACGCGGTGAATCTTCCACCGGGGCTGCCGGCAATGCTGCATCGCCTGTATGATCGGCTGGGAGGCGCGGTGGCACTGATTACCGGACGGGACATCTCGGACTTGCGCAAATATCTGCCCGATTTTCCCGGGGCGATTTCGGGAAGCCATGGGGCTGAACTGTCGCTGGATGGCCGCACCATCAGCACAACCGATGACACCCAACTGGATATCCCGGCCCTTCACGCGGCCGCGCATCAGTTTGCCCGCGGCTATCCTCCGATCCTGGTCGAAGAAAAGCGGCACGGCGTCGTTCTGCACTATCGCGCCGATCCAAGTCTGGCAGAGGTTGTTCATGCTGCGATGCGACAGTTGCAGCGGGACTTTCCGGGCACCGGCCTGCAAGCTGCGAAAATGCAGGTCGAGTTACGGCCCGCCGGGGTCGGCAAAGACAAAGCCTTGGACCGACTGATGGAACTTTCACCCTATCGTGGTCGTATCCCGGTCTATGCGGGCGATGACTTGCCGGATGAGGTTGCCATGGCCGAAGCCCAAGCGCGCGGCGGCATCGCCATCAAGGTTGGTGACGGAGAAACCGTTGCCCATTACCGCGTGGCGAATCCGGCGGCGCTGGCCGCGTGGCTAGACCCTTGATCAGCCCCGCCCCAACAGCGATACGATGCGCCGCACGGCGGCGGCATAGCCTTCGATCCCCAATCCTGCTATCACGCCATCGGCACGAAGCGAGACATAGGAATGATGGCGGAACGCTTCGCGCTTGTGGATCTGGCTGATGTGAACCTCGATCACCGGCCCGTCAAAGGTGTTCAGCGCATCCAGCACCGCAACCGATGTATGGGTCAGAGCCGCCGGATTGATGACAATGCCTGCGGCCTTTTCACGCGCCTCGTGAATCCAGTCGACGATCTGACCTTCCCAATTCGATTGCAGCAGTTTGATTTCATGCCCCCCCGCCACGTCGCGGCACAGGTCTGCGACATCGTCAAGCGTTTCGCGGCCGTAAATTTCAGGCTGCCGTTTGCCCAGCAGGTTCAGGTTCGGACCATTCAGGATATAGATTGTGGACATGGCATCCTCGGGCTTGTGGTTTGTTCATAGCTAGCCTGCGGGCGGGGCTTATGCCATGAAAAACGCCACAGTCATCAGCACGCCGACCAGCGTAATGAACGCCTTCAGAAGGGCCGGATTGGTGATCCGCCGGGCCACCATCGCGCCGCAATAGCCGCCCAAGGCGCAGGCAATCGCCAGAGGCACCAGATAGTGCCAGTCAATCAGCCCCGCCGCGATGTAAGTGGCAACCGAAACGACCGACAACACGGCAGAAATCAGCGCCTTCAACCCGTTCATCGCGTTCAGATCGGTAAAGCCGATCAACCCGAAGACGGCCAGCAGCATGATCCCCAAACCGCCGTTGAAATAGCCGCCGTAGATGGTCACGGCCAGAACCATGGAAAAGGCCGCAATGCGCCCCGGCCCTGCCCCTCCATTGCGACGCACAGCCTTTAACAGCCAGGGTCCGGCGGCGAACAACACCGTCGCCAGCAGCAAAAGCCACGGCACGATTGCCGAAAACGCCTTGGGTGAGGTGACCAGCAGCAGTAGCGCGCCAAGGAAGCCGCCAAGGATTGAAATCAGCGTGATTTCACGCAGGCTCAGAACGCCCTGGGCGCGAACATCGCTGCGGAACGCCCATGCGCTGCTGATATATCCCGGCATGGCGGCAAAGGTTGCGGTGGCGTTGGCCATGATCGGTGGGACACCCACCCAGACCAGCGCCGGAAAGGACAAAAACGTGCCCCCGCCCGCGACCGCGTTCAAAATGCCCGCCAGAAAACCCGCAATGATAAGAACGACATAGTCCAACATGTGCGACGCCCCTTCCCTGTTCTCACAGGGCCATCGCATATGTTTTGCCGAAAGTGCAGATTGCCCTTCCCAAAACAGGAAAAACTTTCCAGACTGTCGCGAAAATGCCCCGACCTTGGGCCAAGGCCAGCCTTTAACTTAGACCTGCGCTTAACTTAGGCCCGCATCGACGATGAAATTTGCGCCCGTCGCACCCGCGCTTTCGTCCGACCCCAAAAACAACGCCATCCGCGCGATATGTTCGGGTTGCAGCCGGAATTTCAGCGCCTGTTCATTCAGGATCTGCAGTTCCGTTTCCGGGGTCAACCACAGGGCCTTTTGCCGTTCGGTTACGACTGCGCCGGGCACGATGCAGTTCACACGGATGCCCAGCGGCCCCAATTCGCGCGACAGGCTGATCGTCATTCCGTTGATTGCGGCTTTGGCGGCGGTATAGCCCGCCATGCCCGGCATTCCGCGCATCCACGACACCGACCCCATCATGATGACCGAGCCGCGACCCATCTTGGCCATATCCGGCACGACTGCCTGCGTGGCAAAGAACTGATGATCCAGATTCGATGCCAAGATGCGCCGCCAGTGATCGGGCTGCACATCGCCCATCAGATGACGGTCATCGCGGGCGGCGTTGTTGACCAGCACCTGCACCGGCCCATGCGTCTGCACCTGGGCCACCGCGACACGAAGCGCATCAATGTCGGTCAGATCAACGGTCAGAAACGCGGCCCCGGTGTCGTCGGCCAACGCCCTGCCCGCATGTGTATCGATATCCAGAAATGAGACCTGCGCACCTTGGCCACAAAAGGCACGCACCATTTCGGCCCCAATGCCCGACGCGCCGCCGGTAATCAGCACATGCCGGCCGCGCAAGGAGGCATAGCTGACCGTTGTGTAATCGCTCATCCCTTGACTCCTCCTGTGGTCAATCCCGCGACGACGCGTTCCTGAAAGATCACGATCAGGATCGCGACTGGAACGATCCCGACGATCAGCGCGGCCGAAATCACCGGCCATGGAAAGGTGAATTCGCCCTGATACATCTGGATACCAACCGGCAGGGTGCGCAGTTGCGGGCTGGAATTGAATGACAGCGCCAACAGAAATTCGTCCCAGGCATTCACAAAGGCCAGAATTCCCGCGGTGAACACGCCCGGCGCGGCCAATGGCACGACAATGCGGAACAGTGCTCCGATCCGGGTGCAGCCGTCTATCATCGCCGCGTTTTCCAGATCGCGCGGGATGGTTTCGAAAAAGGACACAAGGATCAGCGTGCAGACCGGCAGGCTAAGCACCGCATAGGGCAGGATCAGCGCGGCCCATGTGTTCAGCAGCGACAGCGCGCGCATGGTTTCAAACAGCGGCACCAGCAGCGTCACCAACGGAAAGGTGGACACCGCCACGATGGCCGACAGGATCACGCCGCGATACCGCAGGTTCAGCCGCGCGATGGCATAGGCCGCCAGCACCGACACGAACAGTGTCAAAACCGTCGATAGCAGCGCGACCATGAAGCTGTTGAACAGGAACAGATGCAGCGGCTGATCGCTGAAGGCGGTCGCATAGTTCGACAGCGTGGGCGCATGTGGCAGCCATGTGATCGGGGTCCGGGTCAGCTCAGCATCGGTCTTCAGCGAGGTAAGCAGAATCCAGAGTGCCGGAAACAGCCCGTTGATCAGCAGGATCGCCGCCACGATCAGGCGCAGCGGGCGACCGGACAACAGACCGAATATCGGGCTATCCGCCATGCTCTATCCTCTTGCCCGGATCATGCGCAGATACAGCACCGTCACCAGCATCGACAGCAGAAACATCACCACCGCAAGGGCCGAGCCATAGCCAAGATCCAGAAAGGACACCGTATTCTGATGAATATACATGGCGAGCGTTGCGGTTGATCCGCCCGGCCCGCCCGCCGTCATCGTATAGGGAATATCGAATGTCTGCAGCGCCGTGATGGTGCGAAAAATCAGCGCCACCGCAATTGCCGGGCGCAGCAGTGGCAGCGTGATTTCCCAGAACTGCCGCAGCTTGCCCGCACCATCCACATCCGCCGCTTCGTATAGGGATCGCGGAATGGTTTGCAGCCCGGCCAGCAGGATCAACGCCATGAAGGATGATGTCTTCCAGATCACCGTCAGACAGATCGCCGTCATCGACCAGCCGGGCGAGTTGAACCAGATCACCGGCTGGAATCCGAAGCGGCGCAGGATGTCGTTCACCACGCCATATTCCGAATGAAAGAACCACGCAAAGATCAGCCCGGCAAAGGCCAGTGGCAGCGCCCAGGGGATCAGCAGGGACAGCCGCACCGGCCAGTGATATTTGAACGGCATATTCGCCATCAGCGCCATCGCCAGTCCCATGATCAACGCCCCCGGCACGGTGACCAGCGTGATCAACAGGGTGTTCTTCAGCGTCGTCCAGAAGGTCGGATCGTCCAGCATCAGGCCGAAATTCTGCAACCCGACAAAGCGCGGCGGCAGGCCAGAGGTCAGCGAATGGTCAAACAGGCTGGTATAGAACAGCCGCAGCACCGGATAGACCACGATCAGCGTGACCAGCAGCGCCAGCGGGGCCAGCAGCATGATTGCCAACCCCCGGTCGCCGGGGTCGGTCAGCCATGCAAACCGGGGGTTGTGTGGCGCAGTCATCGGGCTTTTCCGCGCATCAGCGCAGCACGCGCGCCAGACGCGACTGAATCGCCGCCACACCTTCTTCCGGCGTGCTGACCCCGGCCAGAACCGCGTTGAGCGTGGTGCGGATCACTTCGCTGACTTCGGCGTAACGAGGGGTGACGGGGCGTGCGCGGGCGGTTTCCACCACTTGCTTCGCATCGGCAAACCACGGCGCTGCGGCCAAAACCTCTGCGTCCTCGTAAACCTGCGGGAATGCCGGCAGCAGCGCTCCGTTCACCGCCATGAATTCGGCCACGTCAGGGCTGGACAGATATTTCACCAGCGCGGTCGCCTCGGCCGGATGTTCGGAATAGGCCGACACGCCCCATTCCCAGCCACCCAGACAACTTGCCTGCTGCCCCCCTTCCATCGCAGGCAGGCGGGCCACGCCGACATTGCCTTTCACGGCGGATTCATCCGACTGTGCCTGCGCCCAGGCATAAGACCAGTTCACCGCGAAAACGGCATCGCCCGCCTGAAATTCCTTGCGCGTGTCATCGGTCGCCACTTCCGAGATGTTGGGCTTGGAGGTGCCATCCTCGGCAAAGCTTTTCCACAGTTGCATCGAGGCGATTGCCGCAGGTTCGTCCAGTGTCAGAGCGCCATCTTCGACCAGATTTTCCCCAAGGCTCCAATAAGGCAGCAGGAAGGTGCAGACGGTGCCCTCGATGGGCTTGCCTTGAAACGACAGCCCTTGCAGGCTGTCATCGCCTTCGGCCGCAAGAATGGTTTTGGCAGCCTCGCGCAATTCATCCCATGTCGTGGGCACCGCAACGCCGTGCTTTTCCAGCAGGTCCGTGCGATAATACAGGAACATCGCATCGGCAAAGGCGGGCAAGGCGACGACCTTGCCATTAACGGTATTCGCTTCGGCATAGGCGGGCAGATATTGTGCCATGTCCACATCCTCGATCGGCAGGGTCCAGCCCGCTGCCGCGAATTGCGCCGGACGCACGACATCAAGGATCATCACGTCCAGCGACGGATCCTGCGCCGACATCAGCGTGTTCAGATATTGAGCCTGCGCCTCGGACGTGTTGCCGCCGGTTTCGATTTCCACGCTGACGCCGGGGGTCGCCTGTTCAAATCTGTCCAGCACCTGCCGCCAGACATCGGGCTGATGCTGGCTGGAAATGAAAATCCGCAGATCGGCATCGGCCAAGGCGGGACTGGCCAAGGCCCCCATGGCGGCCAGCGCCGCCAGTGACAGGTGTTTCATCGTATCCTCCCGGTTCTTGCGTCCTGCAGGCAAGAGCAGCCCATGCAGGTTGTTTTGTCAAAGCATTGCGCGTTCGGTCACGGCGTCGAACACATGAATATGGCCGGGCGCGATGTTAAGCTGAACCCGCTGGCCCGGCTTTGGTTTCTGCGTCGGTTCCAATCGCGCGGTCACGGTCGCATCGCCGATGCCAATATGGACCAGCGTATCGGCGCCCAAAGGCTCGACCACTTGCACGATCCCGCTGAAATCAATACCCGCCCCCGACCCTGCCCGGATATGTTCGGGCCGCATCCCAAGGACCACGTCGCCCTGCGGAATCGCCCCAAGTTGCGACAGATCGAAGCTGAGGCCATCCGCGGCATGCGCGACATGCCCCGCAATCCGCGCGGGCAGAAAATTCATCGCTGGCGCGCCGATAAAGCCGCCGACAAAGATATTGGCGGGGGTGTTATAGATCTGATCGGGGGTGCCGACCTGTTCAATCGCGCCGCCACGCAGGATCACGATACGGTCGGCCAGTGTCATCGCCTCGACCTGATCATGTGTGACATAGATGATGGTGGTGCCTAGCGCCTGATGCAGCCGCTTGATTTCGGTCCGCACCTGACCGCGCAGCTTGGCATCAAGGTTCGACAATGGTTCATCGAACAGAAAGACCTGCGGGCGGCGCACGATGGCGCGGCCCATCGCGACACGCTGACGCTGACCACCCGATAGCTGACCGGGGCGACGGTCCAGAAGCTGCGCAATGCCCAGCATGTCGGCCGCATCAATGATCCGCCGCTGCGCCTCATCGCCCGGAATGCCGCGAACCTTCAGGCCAAAGCCCAGATTTTCGCGAACGGTCTTGTGCGGATAAAGGGCATAATCCTGAAACACCATGGCGATGTCGCGTTGACGTGGTTGCAGATGGTTCACCCGCTGCCCGCCAATCCGGATTTCGCCCGAGGTGACGGCCTCCAGCCCCGCCAGCATCCGCAGAACCGTGGATTTGCCACTACCGGACGGGCCAACCAGCACCAGAAATTCGCCATCGGCAATGTCCAGATCAATCCCATCCACCACCTGCGACGTGCCGTAATTTTTGGATAGCTTGTCGAAACTGACTGACGCCATGCTTATCCCAGTCTTTCGCTGCCGTTCATTTCCAGCCGCCACCATAGCGACCGCCGCGGACCGGGAAAAGCCTAGCCCTTCGACAGCGCCACGACCGGGTCCAGCCGCGCGGCACTGCGCGCAGGCAGAAAGCCGAAGGCCACACCGATCAGCGTCGAGCTGAGGAATGCCGCGACGATAGAGCCGGTCGAATAGACCAGCGTGAAATTGCTGCTGATGGATGAAAACACCACGCCAAAGGCCAGTGCTGCGCCGACCCCCAATGCCCCGCCGATCAGGCAGACCAGAACGGCCTCGATCAGGAATTGCTGCATGATATCGGATCGTCTGGCCCCAACGGCCATGCGCACCCCGATCTCTGACACGCGTTCGGATACCGACACCAGCATGATGTTCATCACCCCGATCCCGCCGACGATCAGCGAAATCACCGCAATCGCCGCGATCAGCAGGGTCAGCGTCTGCGTGGTTGCGGTGATGGTCTGACGGATTTCGTCGGTGTTGACGATGAAGAAATCCTTGACCCCATGGCGTTGTGTCAACAGTTGCGTCACCGCCTGCTGGGCCAGATCGGTGTCCACGTCATCGGCGACCTGCACGGTAATGCTGTTCAGCGTCATTGACCCCAACAGCCGCGATTGCACCGTGGTATAGGGCGCAAAGAGCGCCAGACTATTGCCGCCCCCCGGTCCGCGTTGGCTGGCCTGCACCACGCCGACGATCCGCAAGGGCACGTTCCCTGCCGTGATGACCTTTCCCAAGGGCGATTCACCGTTCGGGAACATGGCATCGCGCGTATTCGTGTCGATCAGCACCACCTGAGCCATCGACGCCACGCTGCCTGCGTCAAAGACATTCCCGTCCAGCAAGGTGCTGCCCGCCGCCTTGAAATACTGCTCGCCCACGCCATTGATCTGGCCGGTCGCCTCTTGCGCGCCTTGACGGATCGTCACCGAACTTTGCACGCTGGGCGTCACGGCCGCGACATAGGCTTGTTTCGACAGCGCCGTGGCATCGTCAACGACCAGCGTCGTGATCCGGCCGGAACGCATGTCGCCAAAATTCTCACCCGCATAAATTTGCAGCGTGTTCGTCCCAAGGTCCGAAATATTGGCCAGAACCTTTTCCCGCGACCCTGCCCCCAGTGCCACCACCGACACGACCGAGGCAATGCCGATGATGATTCCCAGCATGGTCAGAAAGGTCCGCAGCTTATGCGCCCCAAGCGCCAGCAGCGCCATCCGCAGAATTTCCGCAGATCGTTTCGGCAATGAGGTCAGAAACCCGCCCATCTTGTGCATGGCCGATGCCATTCCCCTGTCCGCGCCGCCCACAACGCGGTCGGTCTGGCGATCCGCGACGATTTCGCCATCGCTGATCTGGATGATCCGCTGCGCCCGTTCGGCAATCGACAGATCATGCGTCACGATGATGACAGTGCGCCCTTCGGCGTGCAGTTCATCCAGAATGCGCAGCACCTCCTGCCCGGACTGACTGTCCAGCGCGCCCGTCGGCTCATCCGCCAGAATGATGTCCGGATTGTTCATCAACGCACGCGCAATCGACACGCGCTGCTGCTGGCCACCCGAAAGCTGTGACGGGCGGTGATCCGTGCGTTCGCCCATCCCCAACCGGCCCAACAGCGCCGCGGCCCTGTCCCGACGGGCCGATGGCGCTTCGCCCGCATAGATCGCCGGAACCTCGACATTCCCAAGCGCCGTGAATTCCGACAGCAGATGATAGCGCTGAAAGATAAAGCCAAAACGTTCGCGCCGCAGCGCCGCCAGTTCATCCGCGTTCAGTTGCGCGGTTTCGCGGCCTGCGATCTGATAGCTGCCCTTGGTCGGGCGATCCAGACAGCCAAGAATATTCATCAACGTGGATTTGCCCGAACCCGACGCCCCGACAATCGCCACCATCTCGCCTGCACGGATGGTCAGGTCGATATTTTTCAGAACGGCGATCTGGTTGTCGCCGGACGGGTATTCCTTGCGAAGCCCCGACAGCCGGATCAATGCATCATCCGCCATGTCACAGCCCCATCGGCACACGAGCGCGACCGCGACCAGTGGTGGATGCTGCCGCGGTCGCTGCCGACACCTCGCCCGTCACGACCTGATCACCTTCTGCCAGACCAGAAAGCACCTGCGCCTGCACGCGGTCATTCAACCCGATCCGAACCTTGCGCGTTTCGATCTGCCCATCTCGCCCTTTGATGCGCAGCGTATAGTCGCCCGCCGCATCGCGTTCGGCCAAGGCGCTTGAAGGGACCGTCAGCGCATTCTCGGCACGGCCCAACACGACATAGACCTGCGCCGTCATATAGGTGCGCAGATGCCTGTCGGCATTCGGGACCGTAAAGACCCCGTTGTAATAGATCGCCTCATCACTGCTGGTCGTGGCGTCGGTGGTGATCAGACTGTCGCTGCGGATCGTTTCCGGCGCAGGCTCGACATATTCCAGCGTCGATTCATAACGTGTGTCAGGCTCTCCCAGAATGTTGAAATAGACCGACTGCCCGGCCTTGATATTCACCACATCCGCTTCCGAGATTTCGGCCCGCACGGTCATCTGATCCAACTGGCCCAGAATGACGATTGTGGGGGTGGATTGGTTTGCGTTGACCGTCTGACCTTCCTGACTGACGATGGCCAGAACCGTGCCGTCAATGGGTGCCGTGATACGGGTATAATCCACATTGGCCTGTGCATTTTCGATGGCGACTCTGGCCTGTTCGATCTGGGCATTCAGCGCCTCTATCTGCGCTTCCAGAACCGATACATCCGCATCCGCCGTATCCAATTCGCTTTGGGCCGAAGCACGGCGCTGCACCATTTCCCGCTGCCGTTCCAGGGTGGTGTTCGCCAGCGTCAGGTTGGCCTGACGTTCCTTCAACTGCGCTTGCATATTTGCCAGCGCCGCTTGCGCCGTGCGCAATTCATTCGTCTGGGTCACGGAATCGATTTCCGCGATCAGATCGCCTGCCTGCACATCTTGCCCCAACTGCACATCGACGGCCGTGATCCGCCCCGACACCTGCGCACCAACCGCAACCAATCGCGAGGGCTTCAATATCCCATTGGCCAGCACGGTCTGCTCAATCGTTGCACGTGTCACTGGCGCGGTCATGACCGTAGGCGTCTGCGCGCTGGAATCGGCCCGCCACAGGTAAAGCCCGCTGATGACCAGTGCCGCAAGGATCAGCAGGCTGACAATCCGTCCGAACCGTTTCATACCGCTTATTCCGTTCTTTCTGGCGGGACAGACGGCTGTGCTGTCGCGAATCGAATCCGCCCGCGCGAATACTTGTTCATGCGCTGTTGCCAGCTTCTTCGGAAACCAAAGGTAAACGGCGATCATCTTTACTTGTATGGAAGTATGCCATATCATATCGGCATTGCAGGGGGACCATGTGGATCAAGCCATCATTACGACGCCGCCAACAACCGCCAGTCAGATTTATGACTGGCTGCGGCGGCGTGTGCAAACCACGGATCTGCCACCGGGCGCACGCATCAGCGAAACAGAAATCGCCGCCGAAATCGGCATCAGTCGGCAACCCGTGCGCGAAGCCTTTATCCGACTTGCCGCCGACGGACTGGCCGAGGTAAAGCCGCAACGCGGCACCTATATCGGCAAGATATCCGTGGGTGCGGTTCTGTCCGCCCGCCTGATCCGCGAGGCGGTGGAAAGCGATCTGACAAAAATGGTTGCCCAGCTGCGTCCGAAGGATGGGCTGGCCGCGATGCAGGCCCAGATTGACTTGCAGAAGCAATATCTTGGTCCCGATGACGTTGAATGCTTCGTTGAATCCGATGACCGTTTCCACCGTCAGCTGGCCATCGCTGCGGGACATGAGGCCGTCTGGAACGATCTTGAGCGGCTGAAGGCGCAAATCAACCGCCTGCGCCATCTGTCAATGCGCGTCTTTGACCGCCAGCACACCATCGATCAACATCAGCTTATCCTGAATGCACTGACCGCTGGCGACAGTTATGCCGCCGAAGCCGCTATGCGCGCGCATTTGCGCCAGATCCTGGACGACATGCCGCAGATCCGACAGGCACAGCCCGAATTTTTCACCGATTGACACCAACGGAAGGATTTTCCAGATGCGACAGACATGGCGTTGGTTTGGGCCGAATGATCCCGTTTCCATCGACGACATGCTGCAGGCTGGCGTGCAGGGCGTCGTCACCGCATTGCATCATGTCCCGACCGGCACAGTCTGGACCGCACAGGAAATCACCAAGCGCCAGAACGACCTGGCCTGCATGAAGGACGGCACCCCCTCTGGCCTGACCTGGGAGGTTGTGGAAAGCCTGCCAGTCAGCGAAGCGATCAAGACCCAGACCGGCGATTGGCGCAGCCATATTGAAAACTGGATCACCTCGATGCGGAACCTGCATGCGGCGGGCATTCGGGTGATCTGCTACAACTTCATGCCGGTGCTGGATTGGACCCGCACCGATCTGGCGTGGCGGCGTCCCACAGGTGCACGCTGCATGCGCTTTGACCTGATCGACTTCGCGGCCTTCGATATCCATATCCTGCAACGCAAAGGTGCCGCTGACAGCTTTCCCGACGACATTCGTGACGCCGCCAACCGGCGCTTTGCGGGCATGGATGATGCGCGGCGCGAACAGCTTGCCGGCAATGTCGTCTTTGGCCTGCCCGGCGCCGCCGAACGGCTGTCCATGGCCAATGTCCGCGATCTGCTGGACAGCTATGCCCCTGTGACCGACGCTGTGTTGCGCCAGAACTTCCATGATTTTCTGGAACAGGTCACCCCGGTCGCGCAGGAACTGGGCATGCGCCTGTGCTGCCACCCCGACGATCCGCCCTTTCCGCTGTTGGGCCTGCCCCGCGTCATGTCGACCGAGGCGGATTATGCCGAACGCCTCGCCGCCGTGGACCTGCCCGCGAACGGGATCACGCTCTGCTCTGGATCGCTGGGCGCGCGGCATGACAATGATCTGCCGGGCATGATGCGACGTCTGGGCCATCGCGTCCACTTCCTGCATCTGCGCAATGTGCGCCGCGATAATGACACCATTCCCGCCAGCTTTTTCGAGGATGAGCATCTGGGCGGGCAGACCGATATGGTCGCCCTGATCGACGCCGTCCTGGCCGAGGAAACCCGCCGCCGCGCCGAGGGGCGCGAAGATGCCATCATCCCGATGCGCCCCGATCACGGGCAGGATATCCTTGACGATATCGGGCGCGGCGGCCAACCGGGCTATCCCGCCATCGGTCGCCTGAAGGGGCTGGCCGAATTGCGCGGAGTCGAGGCCGCATTGCACCATCGCGGGGCTGCGAAATGACCGCGCCCCATTTCCTTTCCATCGGCGAAGCGATGCTGGAACTGTCCGCCGCCGGGCAGGCCGATTTGTGGCGGCTGGGCATTGCGGGCGATACGCTGAACACCGCATGGTATCTGCGCCGCCTGATCGGGCCGGAGTGGCGCATCGGGTATTTCACCCGTGTCGGCCAGGGCGAATTTTCGCAAAAAATGCTGGATTTTCTGACGGCCGAGGGGATCGACACCAGCCATATCGCCCGCGATCCTTTCCGAGAAATCGGACTTTACGCCATATCTCTGAAGGATGGTGAGCGCAGTTTTTCCTATTGGCGCGACAGCTCGGCCGCCAGATTGCTGGCCGATGATCCCGGCCCGCTGGACCGGGCCTTGGACGGCAGCACCATCGCCTATTATTCCGGGATAAGCCTGGCAATTCTCTCGCAACAGGGCCGTACCAATCTGGCGCAGGCTTTGGCCAAGGCCCGGACCAACGGCACCAAGATCGTTTTCGACCCCAACCTTCGCCCACGCCTGTGGAAAGATGCCGCCGCCATGCGGGCCGGTATCGAAGCGGCTGCCGCAGGGGCCGACCTGATCCTGCCCAGCTTTGACGATGAGGCGACCCATTTCGGCGATCCCGACCCCGCTGCCACCATCCGCCGTTACCTGTCACTGGGCGCGAAACATGTCGTGGTGAAAAACGGCGGCGGCCCGATGCGTTTTGGCGGCTCCGAAGGCGATGGCCACCTGCCCGACCTGACCCCCGACACGCCCGTGGACACCACCGCAGCGGGCGACAGCTTCAATGCAGGCTATCTGGCCGCAATGATCCAAGGCGCGGATTGCGCCACCGCGATCCGCGCGGGCCACGCGCTCAGCCGTCAGGTGATCCGGTATCGCGGGGCATTGGTGCCAGAGGCGGTTAAGGCTGTTGTGCAGTATTGAGCAAAGGCTGCTGACAGCAGTGCCCGCTATGAGGCCAATTTGACAAGTGCGGCAAGTTGCAGGAATGTCCGCTTCTTGAGTTTCAAGTTTGCTACTCGAGAATTTGTATAGTTATCGAGGATTCGCGTGTAGTTGGCTTCCAGCCTAGCAATTGACCAAAATGTCGGCTAACGCGGCTTTTGGCCCAACAGTGCCCTTCAAGAACGTCAAAGGCGAACAGCAAGTCCTCTGTAATCCTGAGGTAGTCATCGAGTGAGCCGGAAATGCTTTCCCCGCGATGTGCAAGCTTGTTGCGATCTTCTACGAAGCGATCAATCAATTTCAGTTCGGGTCTAATTTTGGCCCAGTTTTCGACGGCCTGCTTACCTTTGTGAATCTCTGGCAAGTAATCCCTAAGTATCTTAAATAGTGGTGGAGTGGGCGCGTACATTGCAAGCCAGCCAGCATCAGGTGCGCACCTAGAGATATGCTGTTTAATTCCGACCTCAAGCGCTGAATAGCAGATCAGTAATGCACTTCGATGATTTTGCTCTACGATTTCTTTAGCCTCGCGCAAGAGCTGATGCCCTAGTGGCTCATGCTGGTTCTCATTAATCCACAGTTCTGAAAACGTCTGCTGGTCTTCGCTCGACCATGTGAGTCCACCAAAGCCGTCATTAGTTAAAGTAATGGACTCCTGCCTCGGCCAAGGAACGCTATAATATTGTCCTTGATTAGTTCTCCAATATAATCTGAAACGCGGGTCGCTACAGTCGCAGATCTTTTCTGGTCCCTGTGCCTTTTCGAGCCATCTAAGCAATCGGACAAAGCGAACAGCATGTTTCTTAAGTTCTTCACCTTTCGAGGTACAAAGCGCCTGCAAGTCTATCGGCAAAAAATCCGATGTCGGACTATAGCCATTGGCAATCTTCCCATCAGAGGAGACCACCTCTTCTTGACGAATGACGTATGGCAGCGGAACCTGCGTTTCACGGGGATCCACGATGCGTTCACTAAGAAATTTATCAACAAAACCAATTTGGCGCTCAGTTGCATGACAAGAAATCTTGGCTCGAAGTTCCAAGTTTCCATGGCCAAACTCGAAATCACCCTCTTTTCCGCCCGCCCTAATTTCAATTTCCACGCCCGTCGCTGCGTTACTGAAACTCAATCCCTGAGGTCGAAGAGGATTGAAAACGTATCCTTCCAAGCGATAGGTTAAAAGAAACTGAATTTGCGTTGTCATGAATGACCCTCTCAGTCCGGGACTAGCCTATAATAAAGACTCGACGTTTCACAGTCAAAAGCAGCATTTCTCGCAGCGCCCATGCACCGCAGCGGACACTGGCGCGTGCGCAGCTAATTTACCCTTCGTCGCGCAAAGCAGCCATTTTCACCCGCAACCTGATCCCTAAACCGTCGCCCCGATCTGCCACGGCACGAATTCATGATCGCCCAGTCCCAACCCCTCGCTTTTGGTGACCTGAC
This sequence comes from Paracoccus amoyensis, assembly GCF_014490725.1. Classification (GTDB taxonomy): domain Bacteria; phylum Pseudomonadota; class Alphaproteobacteria; order Rhodobacterales; family Rhodobacteraceae; genus Paracoccus; species Paracoccus amoyensis. Next base: position 171,187 of record NZ_JACOQL010000004.1, on the reverse strand, counting down.
CCGAAGCTGTCGCCAAAATCAGATCGACGATCTGCCGGGCCTTGTCCTCCAACGGAACGCGCTGGCTGAGAATATCGCCGCAATTCAGGTCCATGTCGTCGGGCATGGCGGCGGCCAGCCGGTCGTTCGTGGACAGCTTGATCGTCGGGGCGGGTTTTGATCCGAACGCGGATCCGCGCCCGGTCGTGAAGACGATCAGTTGCGCCCCGCCCGCGATCTGGCCGGTGGCGGATACGGGATCATAGCCGGGCGTATCCATGAAATTCAGCCCCGGCACGGTGATCGGTTGCCCGTATTCCAGCACGGCTTCCAATGGCGCGCTGCCGCCCTTGGCCACGGCACCAAGTGACTTCTCAAGGATCGTTGTCAGCCCGCCCGCCTTGTTGCCGGGGCTTGGATTGTTATCCAATGAGGCTCCGTTCCGGCGGGTGTAATCTTCCCACCACCTGATCCGCTCCAACAGCTTTTCGGCAATGGCGGGTGACGCTGCGCGGTCCAGCAACAACCGCTCGGCTCCATAGATTTCGGGCGTTTCGGACAGCACCATCGATGCCCCCTGTGCGGCCAGAATATCGCTGGCGACCCCAAGTGCCGGATTGGCCGTGATCCCCGAAAATCCGTCAGATCCGCCACATTGCAGCCCGATTTTCAGGGCTGACGCAGGTGCGATTTCGCGGCGAACATCGTTCAGCACGGGCAGCATTTCGCGGATGTGGACTTTGATGGCGTCGATGGTTTTACGCGTCCCGCCGGTGTCCTGAATCGTCAGCCCGTGAAAACGTGCCGCCGCGCCCAGATCCTGTTTCATCCGGGCGATCTGCATCACCTCGCAGCCAAGGCCCACGAACAGCGCGGCGCCGACATTGGGATGCCCCGCATGTCCGGTCAGCACCCGCTGCAACGCCTGCCAGCCCGGCCCGCTATCGGCCATGCCGCAGCCGGAACCATGGGCAAAGGCCACGACGCCATCGACATTGGGATAGGGGTCCAGCGCCCCTTCGATGCGAATTTCCTCGGCCGCGCGACGAATAACCGTGGCCGAGCAGTTCACCGTCGCAACCAGCGCCAGATAGTTGCGCGTCCCGACCGAACCATCGCTGCGCCGATAGCCCTGAAAGGTCAGCAGCGGGCCTTGCCGCGCCCGCAACGCTTTGTGGGCGGCATCCAAGGCAGCACCCGGATGATAGTCGCGGCCATGTTCGCCAAAGACGCAGTTATGGCTGTGGACATGGGCACCTGCTGCGATGTCATCGGTCGCGTAGCCGATGGTTTGGCCGTATTTGACAACCTCTGCCCCCTTGGGAATCGCGCGTCGGGCGATCTTGTGACCGGCGGGGGCGATACCCTTTTCGGTCAGGATCGCCACGTTGTCATCAGGATGCAGGATCAGGGGATCGGGCATCGACCACTCCTTCCACGCTGGCCTGCGCACCGCTTTGGACCAGCTTTTGCAGCGCTGCGATCAGATCGTCGGCGAATTGTGCATCATCGCGCAAGGTGGGGGGGAACACCTCGGTCAAAGCCAGAAAGCCAGCGACGGTTTGCGCGGGATCGTCCTGCCATAGCGCCGCCAGTCGAGGGGCTAACGGATCTTTGACCTCGATCAAGCCTCCCCTCTCGTCGCGCCCCGAAGCGTAGCGCATCCATGCCGCGGCGGCCAATGTCAGCCCCGGCACATCGCGCCCTGCCGCGCGATGTTCGGCGATGGTGCCAAGGATACGCTGCGGCAGCTTCTGGCTGCCATCCATGGCAATCTGCCAGGTCCGGTGACGGATCGCGGGATTGGAATACCGGGCGTGCAGGGCATCGGCATAGGCAGCCAGATCGACATCGGGCGGCGGGATCAGGGCGGGGATGATTTCACCCCGCCACAGCACCTTCACGAAGGCCGAAAAGGCGGGATCTGCCACCGTATCGGCGATGGTTTCATACCCTGCCAGATACCCCAGATAGGCCAGCGCGCTATGCGTCCCGTTCAACATTCGCAGCTTCATATGTTCAAAGGGGGTGACATCACCCACCAACTGCGCACCGACCGAGGCCAGATCGGGACGGGCGGCTCCGACGAAATCATCCTCGATCACCCATTGCCGAAACGGCTCGTGCATCACGGGGGCTTCGTCACGATCGCCGGTCAGCGCCTGAAGCCGGTCCAGATCAGCGGCGGTCGTGGCAGGCACGATGCGGTCCACCATGGTCGATGGGAAGGCACCCTGCGTCGCAATCCAATCCGCCAGATCGGCGTCGATCAGTCCGGCCAGTTCCAGAACGACACCCCGCACAACGCGCCCGTTTTCGGGCAGGTTGTCACAGCACAGCACGGTAAACGGAGGCAGTCCCGCAGCCTTGCGCGCAGCCAGGGCGCGGACCAGAAAGCCCGGCGCGGACTTCGGAAGGGGGCTTGCCAGATCGTGAATGATATCAGGATGCCCCCGGTTCAGCCGACCGGTGGATGGTTCGTGGCAATACCCCTTTTCCGTCACCGTCAGGCTGACGATTTTCACATCCGGCAAGGCCATGGCATCCAGCACGGCTTGCGGATTTTCCGGGGCGACCAGCACATCGCGCAGCACCGTCACCACCTGCGGCTTTTCGCCATCGGGGGCCAGTTCCAGCGCGGTGTAGGCCCAGCCCTGCGGGCGCAACTTGTCCCGCGTGCCCGAGGATTGCAGCGAGACGCCGACCACGCCCCAATTGCCGCCTGACACCTTCATCGCCTCGGCAATGTAGATCGCACCATGGGCGCGGAAAAACGCACCAAGACCCAGATGGACGATGCCTGCGGGCGCGGTTGACGGTTCGCGATACAGCCTATCTTGCAAGCCAGCCTCCATCGACGTTCAGCACCGCACCGTTGATGTAATCCGACGCGGGCGCAGCAAGGAAGACGGCGGTCTGGCCGATATCTTCCGCCCTGCCCCAACGGCCGGCCGGGATGCGCTCAAGGATCGCCTGCGAGCGGTCGGGATCGGCGCGCAGCGCCTTGGTATTGTTGGTTTCGATATAGCCCGGCGCAATGGCGTTGACGTTCAGCCCACGCGACGCCCATTCATTCGCCATTAGCTTGGTCAGGCCCGCCACGCCATGCTTGCTGGCGGTATAGGAGGGCACACGGATACCGCCCTGAAAGGATAGAAGCGAGGCGATGTTGACGATCTTGCCCCGGCCACGCGGCAACGCGGCACGGGCAAATGCCTGACAGGTAAAGAACAGCGCCTTGGCGTTCACGTCCATCACGTCGTCCCAATCGGCTTCGGTGAAATCGACAGCGTCGTTGCGGCGGATGATCCCCGCGTTATTCACCAGAATGTCGATCTGTTGATCCGCAAACACGTCACGCGCAGCCATCGGATCGGAGAAATCCAGACGCATCCCCTGCCCCGATCCCATAAGCGCCAGCGTTTCATCGCAATCGCGACGGCCTGCGGCGATGACATCGGCCCCCGCCTGCGCCATGGCGACGGCAATCGCCTGCCCGATGCCGGTATTCGCGCCGGTGACCAAGGCCGTCTGGCCGTCCAGCGAAAACGGGTTCACCGCAAATCCTCCGGCTGAACAAAGTCCATATCGGTGTAATCGACATTGTCACCGGCCATCGCCCAGATGAACGTATAGCCGCCGATACCCGCCCCCGCATGGATGGACCATGTGGGCGAGATGACGGCCTGTTCATTGGCGACAAAGATATGCCGGGTTTCCTGCGGCTCGCCCATCAGATGCAGCACCCGCGATTCAGGGGCCATGCCGTGATACAGATACGCCTCCATCCGGCGGTCGTGGACATGGGCGGGCATCGTGTTCCAGACCGAGCCGTCCTCCAACGTGGTATAGCCCAGCACCAGTTGGCAACTTTCCATGACCAGCGGGTGAATGAACTGGCGGATGGTCCGCTTGTTCGATGTCTCGACCGCGCCGGTCTTCATTTCCTTGGCGTCCGCAACGGTGATCAGACGGCTGGGATAGGCGTGATGGGCGGGGCAGGACGTGATGTAAAACCGCCCCTGTCCGGAAAACGTCACCGCCCCGGACCTCATGCCCAGATACAGCACATCGCCGTAATTCATGTCCCAGCTTTGACCACCGGCCTGAACTGTGCCCGGACCGCCGATATTCACAACGCCCATTTCGCGCCGCTCAAGAAAGCTGTCGGTCTTGGTCTCCTCGACCTTGTCCAACGTCAGCGAACCACCCGCAGGCACGGCCGCACCAACGGTAAAGCGGTCGTAATGGGTATAGACCAGACGGATTTCCCCATCGGCAAACATGCCCTCGGTCAGGAAATGCCGCCGCAGGGCATCGGTATCCATCCCCTTGGCATGTTCGGGATGAATGGCGTGGCGGGTGTCAACGGTCAGCATAACGGTCCTTTCACAGAAAATCGTCGCGGCGGGGGGTAAAGCTGTCGATCAACTCGCCCGCTTCAAGGCACAGGCAGCCATGTTCGGCCCCCGAGGAAATGACAAAGGCATCGCCCGGTCCAATCTCGAACTCCTTGTCCGCCATCGTGAATTGGTAGCGCCCGGACTGGACATAGGTTGATTGGACATGCGGGTGGCTGTGCAGCGCGCCCCGGTCGCCCGCCGCAAAGGCAAAGCGGACGACCATCAATTCGGGGGAATGGGCCAGAACGGTTCTGACAGGGTCGCTCATTTGAACACCGATGGCAGCCACAGGGACAGGGCGGGGATATAAGTGACCAGCATCAGCGCCGCGAAGGCCGCGCCGTAGAAGGGCCAGATCGTGCGCATGGCCTGCCAGATGCTGATGCGACCCACGGCACAACCGACAAACAGCACCGCGCCAACCGGCGGCGTGCACAGCCCGATGCCAAGGTTCAGGATCAGGATCACCCCGAAATGGATCGGGTCCACCCCGAACGCCATCGCCACCGGCAGGAAGATCGGCGTCGTAATGACGATCAGCGGCGACATGTCCATGAAGGTGCCAAGGATCAGCAGGATCACGTTCATCAGCAACAGAATCACCAGCGGATTGTCCGACACGTTCTGCAACATCTGAACCAGTTGCGCGGGCACTTTCAGATAGGCCAGAAGCCATCCGAAACAGGCTGCACAGCCGATGACCAGCAGCACCATTGCGGTGGTGCGGACAGCGCCTATGGTTGCCTCGACAAACTCGCTCCAGGGCAGGCTGCGATAGACCAACGCGGTCACCAGCAGAGCATAGACGACCGCGATGTTCGAGGATTCCGACGCCGTAAACACCCCCGAACGCACGCCGCCAAAGATGATCGCGATCAAGATCAGCCCCGGCAGGGCCGACACGAAAAGCTGCCCCATCACGGCGAAACCGGGGAACGGATCGGTCGGATAACCCTTTTTCTTGGCGACCCACCAGGCCGCCATCATCAGCAGCACGGCCAAAAGCAGGCCAGGGATGATGCCCGCGGTAAACAGATCGGCAATCGACAATCTTCCGCCCGCGGCGATCGAGTAGATGATCATGTTATGGCTGGGCGGGATCATCAGCGCGATGATCGAGCTGACGACGGTGATATTGACCGCATAGTCGACATCATAGCCACGTTTTTTCATCTGCGGCACCATCAGCCCACCAACCGCCGACGCATCCGCAGCAGCAGAGCCGGACACACCGCCGAACATCAACGAGGCCATGATATTGACCTGGCCCAGCCCGCCTTTCAGGTGCCCGACCAGCGCCCCCGCAAGCGCGACCAGCCTGCGGGCGATGTCGCCGCGCACCATCAGATCGCCGGAATAGATGAAAAAGGGAATGGCCATCAGCGCCATGACCGAGATGCCGGAATTCAACCGCTGAAACACCACGACTGGCGGCAGGCCCAAATACATCACGGTAAAGAAACTGGCCGCGCCAAGACAGAAAGCCACCGGCGTGCCGATCAGCAGCAGACCTGCGAAACTGCCGAATAATATCCAATATTCCATGTACTTACCTTCTGCCTTGATGATCGCGCAGGGCTTGTTCGGCAACTGGTCCACGGACATGGCCGTCAAGCTCCCCATCGGCGGCGTCGTCCATATCGCCGAAGCGCAGCGTGCGCAGGCCCACTGCCCGGCGCAGGATGCGTTCGGCCGAAAACAGAATCAGCAGCAGACCACCCGCGATCAGCGGCGCAAAATCCCAGATCCGGGAAATTCCAAGCCCCGGAATGGCACCACCGGCCGCCTTGGCCGCCAATTGCTGGCCATACCACGCCATGCCAAAGCCAAAGGCCGTCACCACCAGATCGGACAGCGTATGAAACCAGGGCCGCCAGCTCTCGGGCACGACCATCAGGCCGACATCGAAAGACAGGTGATAGCCCTCCTTCACACCGACCGCCGCGCCCAGAAAGATGAACCAGCCCATCAGCATGACGGCTGCCGGTTCCGACCAGAACAAGCTGTGGCCGACGACATATCGATAGAACACCTGGGCAAAGACAAAGACCGTCATCAGGACCAGCCCGATGCCCGCAAGCCACAATGCGCCACGGGCGATCAGCCCGGTCACATCGGCCAGTTTTATCAATCCGTTCCGCATCGGTCCCTTCCTCTTGGCTGAAACGCAGCCGCCCGCGCGTGTGGGATGCGCGGGCGGCAAGCGGTTACTGCGTATCCTGAATCCGCTTGACCAGATCCTGGGCTTCGGGCGTGGTCACGTATTTTTCGTAAACCGGGCCCATCGCGTCGATGAAGGGTTGCTTGTCGATGTCGCGAACAATCTCGGCCCCGGCCGCGACGACCTTGTCTTCGGATGCCTTTTCCTGATCTGCCCAAAGCTGGCGCTGAACGGTTGCCGAATTGCGCGCGGCGTCACGCAGGATCGTCTGGTCCTCGGGCGACAGCTTGTCCCAGCTGGATTTGGACATGGCCACCAGCTCCGGCACCATCAGATGCTGGTCCAGCGTGAAATATTTGGCGACCTCGGCGTGACCAGAGCTGTCATAGCTGGGGAAATTGTTTTCCGCACCGTCGATCACGCCGGTCTGGATGGATGAATAAACCTCGCCATAGGGCATTGGCGTGGCATTCGCGCCAAGCGCCGACATCATGTCCACGAAGACATCGTTCTGCATCACGCGGAACTTCATATCCTTCAGATCCTCAATCGACTGAATCGGCTTTTGCGAGTTATAGAAACTGCGGGCACCGCCGTCGTAATAGGCCAGTGCGACCAGATCCTTGTCCTCGAACGCCCGCCCCAATTCCTCGCCGATCGGGCCGTCCATGACATTGTGCATGTGGTCTTCCGAGCGGAACAGATAGGGCAGCGAGAAAAGCTGCGTTTCCGGCACGATGTCGTTGAACGTGCCAAAGGATGCGCGAACCATGTCGATCACACCGAACTGGGTCTGTTCGATGGTATCCTTTTCTTCGCCCAACTGAGAGGAAGGGAACACTTCGATGCGATGCGGCCCTGGGATTTTTCCTTGACCTCGACCGCCATCGCCTTGACGCCCTCGACCGTGGGATAGCCGTCGGGATGCGTGTCGGACGACCGCAGTGTGATTTCGCAATCCGCCGCGGCGGCCGCACTGGTCAGCGCGGCAGATGCAAGCAGCGCGGCAAGTGTCACTTTCAGATGTTTCATGTTTTCCTCCCGTTACATTTTTTCAAAGTTTATAGGCGCGTTTCGCCAGCCCGTAGCTCAGCTGATGCGCAAGTCCGGGCGCCTCGTCCTCGGCAAGGCGCCCGGTGGCGACAAGCGTCGCCAGATAGGTGCAGTCCACCCGCCGGGCGACGTCATGCCGGGCCGGGATCGAGCAGAATGCACGCGTGTCGTCGTTGAAACCGACGGTGTTATAGAAGCCCGCCGTTTCGGTCGTCATTTCGCGAAACCGCCGCATGCCTTCGGCGCTGTCGTGAAACCACCACGCAGGACCAAGCCGCAGGCAGGGATAGACACCCGCCAGCGGGGCCAGTTCGCGGGCATAAGACGTCTCGTCCAGCGTGAACAGAACGACCGTCAGATCGCGGTTCATGCCGACCGCGTTCAGCAACGGGCGCAACGCAGTGACATAGTCGGTGCGACCCGGTATATCGAACCCCTTGTCACGCCCAAAGGTTCGCAGGATCTCATCAGAATGGTTGCGCCGAGATCCGGGGTGGATCTGCAGGACCAGACCATCCTCGATGCTCATCCGCGCCATTTCCGTCAGCATATGCCCACGGAAGATGTCGGCCTCCTCGGGGCTGCATTGCCCTGCCAGCGCCTTCTGAAACAGGGCGGCGGCGTCGTTCTGCGGCAAATCCTCGGTCCGGGCGCTGGCGTGGCCGTGATCCGAAGAGGTCGCACCAAATTCCTTGAAATAGGCGCGCCGCGCGCGATGCGCGTCCAGATAGCCTGCCCATGTCGCGGTATCAAAGCCGGTCTGCTGACCCATAAGCGCGACATTATCGGCAAAGCCCGCCATGTCGGGGTCGATCACACCATCCGGGCGATAAGCGGTGATCACCCGCCCATTCCAACCGGAATCGCGGATCATCCGATGCCAGCGCAGATCGTCGGTGGCGGGTTCGGTCGTGGCGATCGCTTCGATGTTGAACCGCTTGAACAGCGCGCGCGGACGAAATTCCGGTTGCGCCAGACAATCCGCAATATGGTCGTAATACCAATCGGCGGTTTCCGCATTTAGGCGGCGGTCGATCCCAAACACATGCTGAAAGCTGTGATCCAGCCACATCCGCGATGGCGTCCCGGCCAGCAGATAGTAATTTTCCGCAAATAACCCCCAGATCTTGCGCCCATCGGTTTCCGTCGGACCGCCATCCACGCGCGGCACGCCCAGATCGGCCAGGGCCACGCCCTGGGAACACAGCATCCGAAAGACGTAGTGATCGGGCGTCACGAAAAGCTGGGCGGGATCGGCGAATGGCTGATCTTCGGCAAACCAGCGCGGATCGGTATGACCATGCGGGCTGATCAGCGGCAGATCCTTGATGTCGGCATAAAGCGCACGGGCCAGATCGCGGGTTTTCCCATCCACCGGAAACAGGCGATCTTCGTCCAGCAATGCCATTCACCGCCTCCTCAAACGACTCAAAGCTTGTGTTCCTGTCGTGAACTAATATGCTAGTTTTCTAGTTGGGTCAATTCTGGAGATGTAACGATGTCAGAACAGCGAACCGCACCCCCACTTGACGTGATGCGCGCGCGAACCGTTACCGATCAGATCTTCGATTTGCTGTATGAGCGCGTGGTGAATCTGACGCTGGCTCCGGGTGCCAAACTGTCGGAAATCGAAGTTGCCCAGCAAATGGGCGTGTCCCGCCAGCCGGTGCGCGATGCGTTCTATCGGCTGTCGCAACTGGGTTTCATCCAGATCCGGCCGCAGCGTGCAACAACCGTCACCCCGATTTCCGAAGATGCGGTGCTACAAGCCTATTTCATCCGATCAGCTTTGGAAGAAGCCTGCATGCGAACTGCGGCGCAGGTGCTGACAGAAAAGCAACTGGATGCGCTGGATACGCTGGTTCAGCGGCAGGCGGCAGCGGTCGAGGCGGGGGAAAGATCCCGGTTTCACGCTTTGGACGACCAGTTCCACCACGACATCTGCAATTATGCAGGGTTGGAATTCGTCTGGGCGCTGATCAAGGAAAACAAGGGGCATATGGACCGTGCGCGTTACCTTAGCCTGTCCTATGGCGCGGATGTCGCGCTGCAGGAACATCGCCAGATACTAACGGCGCTACGTGACCGTGACGGGCAGGCCGCCGCGGGGGCGGTGAAACAACACCTGAGCCGGATTGAAACGATCATCGCACGACTGCACATCGACCGCCCGGATGTGTTCGACGGCTGACCCGGTCGCGTCAGGCCGCGGCGGGCATCGCAACCCCCAGACGTTCCGCATGTTTCGCGATCCGCGCCCAGTCGCCATCAGCCACCGGCACACCATCGGTCAGCGCCCTGCGGCGTTTTCGGGATGCGCTGTCGCCCGGCACACGAACCGGGCCGTTGTTCCACGGCGCGGGCGAGTTGGTGCGGGCGGCGTTGGCGGTCCAGTCGGATTGTTCGGTGAACGCGTCCAGCCCGGCAAAGAAATTCGGGTCGATCACCTGAATATAGGCGCTTTGGGCCAGCGGACCGGGGGCGGTGGTATTCGCCCGCCCCTTGCCAGACAACCCTTGCCCCAGCAGATCGACCATCAGCGCCAGCCCATAGCCCTTGTGCCCCTTCAACGCACCGCCTAGCGGCATCATCGTGCCACCGTTTTCGGTGATCTCACGCGGGTCGTCGGTGGGTTGGCCGCCGGCGGTCAGGCCCCATGGTTCGGGATAACGCTCGCCCTTTTTCGCCAAAAGCTGCGTCATCGTGGTGGTGGTGATCGAGGCGGAGACGTCGACAAGGATCGGATCGCCCGTGGTGGGAAAGCCCATGGCAATCGGATTCGGGGTCAATAGCGGCTTGGTTCCACCATAGGGCGCCACCCGCGCCGCTGCTGGATTGGAGACGGAAATCTGCACGATCAGCCCCTGATCCGTGACCTTGCGCATATAGGCCGACAGCGCACAGGTATGGTGCGAATTGCGGATCGCGGCGCCGACGATGCCATATTCACGGGCGCGTAGGACCGCCTGATCCAGCGCCGTGGTCAGCAGCCATGCGCCGGGCAGCAACCTGCCATCCCAGACAAAGCCCGCCCCCTTATCGGCCACCACCTGATAACTGCCTTTGCCGTTCAGCGACCCCTCCTGCAGCGATTCCAGATACCAATGCATCAATTGCAGACCGTGGGTGTCATGGCCGATCATGTCACCTTCGACCAGCACTTCTGCGGTGACGATGGCCTTGTCAGCTTCCATCCCTTGCCGCGCCAGCAGGGTGCAGGCGAAGTCGATCAGGTCGGCACGGTCGATGCGGGGCATGGCATGTCCAATCAGTCTTGAAAGACGGGCCGGGATCATCCGGCCCGCAGGGCGATCACTTGAAGCCGATCTGTTGCAGTTGCAGTTCGGAATTGGCGGCGATCGTCGGCTTGAAATCCAGACGTGGCGACACGCGGGTAAAGCCGACCATGTGGAACATCGGAATGTCGGCGATGACATCCGCGTTCACCTTGGCGAACAGATCCTGCCACAGCTTCGTGCGTTCATCGCCCGTCGCGGCAGTGGCCTTGGCGATCATCTCATCGACCTGCGGGTCATCCACCATCGAATGCGCCCCGGTCGAGGCGTATTTGACAAAGGCCGTAAAGACCGGATCGCCGGTGGCATTGTCATGCTGCGACTGCGTCAGCGTCGGACCACTATCCGCCACAAAGGGCGAGACGAAGTAATTATTCCAGACCGACACGTCATACATGTTCAGCGAGACGTTCAGCCCGACGTCCTGAAGCATCCCCATCACCGCTTCCATCGTTTCGGTGCCATTCGCATAGATCCCGTTGCGACCGATGATGCGGATTTCCGTATCGACAGGGACGCCGTCCGCCCGGGCTTCCTCGATCAATTCGCGCGCGCGGCCGGGATCATAGGGCCAGATCGGAACATCCGGATTATAGCCAATGGTCGTGGGCACAACCAGATGCGTGGCGATCTGTGCATCTTCGGGGAACAAGGTTCCGATGAATGCCTCGCGGTCGATGGCAAGGTTCATCGCCTCGCGGATGCGGCGGTCATTGGTGGGCGGAACCCGCGTGTCAATCCGCAGCGACGTGGTTTCCGAGTTTGGGTAGGAAAAGTCGGTCTCTGGGTTGGTCGCATCCTGCAATGCGATCGAGGGCACGATATCAGCCTCGCCCGCGTCGACCATGGCGGCGGCCACGGCGCTGTCAGAGCGGAACAGATAGGTCGCCTTTTCCACCTGCGGCTGTTCCCCCCAATAATCGGGATTGCGCGTCACCGTGATCGACTGACCCATCTGCCAATCGTCAAAGACATAGGGGCCGGTGCCATTTGGCTTGCGGTCAAATTCATCCGCCGGGGTCGTCCTGGACGACTGCACCGGCATAACCGACATCAGCAGCGGCAGGATCGGCTGCGGCGGGTTGGTGGTGATGCGGATGGTATGCGGATCGGGGCTTTCAAAGGTGAAGTCCATACCGCCGAAATATTTGCCCCCGGTTTCGCAGCTGAATTCCGGGTTCTTGTTCCGCTGGATGGTGAACTGCACATCATCGGCAACGAAATCGCTGCCATCATGCCACTTCACGTCCGGGCGCAGTTTGAATTCCCAGGTATCCTCGTCCAGCTGTGACCATTCGGTTGCCAGACGGGGCTTCAGCCCGCCATTGACATAGTCAAACTCGATCAGCATTTCGTTGACGTTTTCCGACATGACGCGGCCCACGTCCTGACGGGCGGCCATGCAGGGTTCGACGACATCGACAATTTCCGCCAAAACGATGGTGACATCGCGGTTGGCATCCTGAGCGAATGCGGGGGCAAGACCCGCCGCAAGGATCGTCCCGGACAGGTAGAGTGCTGCATTGCGCAGTGTCATTCCGATATTCCTCCCTTTTGCGACCGGGTCGGTCGCTGTTGCTGCCCTGGGCGGCCCCTCATTTCCGCAGCAGGCGGCGTCACGACCGCCCGCATCCACAGCAGATTCGTTACCTTATCTTATACTCATGTGTGCTAATATTTCAATTTTGTTAAAAAGCATCACCGGGCACTGTCGATCAGGGTCTGCATCATCGCCATTTCCTCTTCGGTCAGGTCGGTCAGCGGCGCACGCACGGGACCGGCATCAAAGCCGAGCAGACGCACACCTGCCTTGACGGCGGACACGGCATAGCCAGTTTTGCGATCGCGGATCCTGGCAAAGGGATAATAGAAATCGCGCAGCATCGCCTCGCAGGTCGCATTGTCGCCGGCCATGAAAGCCGCGTGGAATTTCAGCGCGGTTTCCGGCACGAAATTGAACACCGCCGACGAATAGGTCGGCATCCCTGCCCCTTTATAGGCTTGGGCGAACAGCTCATGCGTGGGCATCCCCCCGATATAGGACAGCCGGTCGCCAAGGGTTACGGTTACCCGACGCACGGTGTCGATATCGCCGGTGCCGTCCTTGAAGCCGATCAGGTTCGGGCATTCATCGGTCAGGCTGGCCAGTTGATCGGCCGAGACCCGCGCCTGCCCCCGGTTATAGACGATCACACCCATATTGGTGGCGTTGCAGACCGCGCGGATACGGTCGGCCACGCCATCTGCCGGGGCTTCGGTCAGGTAATGGGGCAGCAGCAGGATACCGTCACCGCCCGCAGCCTCGATGTCGCGCGCCATGTCGCAGGCGATCCGCGTGCCATAGCCGCAGCCCGCGATCACCGGCGCATCGCCAGAGACGGCGCGGGCGGCACGAACGACATCGACCACCTCACCGGGGGTCAGGGAAAACATCTCTCCGGTCCCTCCGGCGACGATCAGGCCAGCGACAGGATAGGATGCCAGCCATTCCAGATGGTCCTGAAACGGCTTGGCGTTGAAGCGGTCCTGATCGTCAAAGGGGGTGACGGGAAAGGACAGCAATCCGTGGCGAATAATCTCGCGCAACTCGTTCGGGGCGATCATCTGGGGCTCCTCCCTCGGATCAGTTCTGAAGGTCTGCTGGCAGCAGCTCTGTGGGGAAATTCTGATAGCTGACGGGGCGCAGGAAACGGCGGATCGACATGGTGCCCACGCTGGTCGCACCAAAATTCGTGCTGGCCGGAAAGGGGCCGCCATGGACCATGGAATCGACCACCTCGACCCCAGTCGGGAAACCGTTGACCAGCACCCGGCCCGCCTTGCGTTCAAGGATCGGGCGCAGCTTCCGCGCGTCCTCCAGATCCGCAGCGTCCATGTGGATGGTGGCGGTCAACTGCCCCTCGAACCCTTTGGCAAGCTGCGCCATTTCATCGACTGATGAGACGCGGACGATCAGGCCCAGCGGGCCAAAGACTTCCTCGCCCAGGGCATGATCCTGCAAATAGGCCTGGGCGGTGGTCTCATACAGGTTGGGGCTGGCTTCGCGTCCCGCGGATTCGGTCGTATAGACCGGCGTGACCGAATTGCGGCTTTCAAAGCGGTCCTTGCCGTCGCGATAGGCCCTGGCGATGCCTTCGGTCAGCATGATCTGCCCGCCGATCTTTTCCAGCGCGGCTTTCGTTGCCGCGATAAAGCGGTCCGTGTCGGGGCCGTCGATGGCCACCGCAATCCCCGGATTGGTGCAGAACTGCCCCGCGCCCAGAACCAAAGATCCGGCCCAGCCCGCGCCCAGTTCATCGGCCCTCGCCCTGACCGCTTTGGGCAGCATGAACATCGGATTGACCGAGCCCAATTCGCCAAAAAACGGGATCGGTTCATCCCGCCGTGCGCACAGGTCGAACAGGGCGCGGCCACCGGCCAAACTGCCGGTAAAGCCAACGGCCTTGATGCGCGGATGTTGCACCAGCGCCGTGCCCACGTCACGTTTGCCGCCCTGCACCAGACTGAAAACACCCATGGGCATGCCGGTCTTTTCAATCGCCGCCTTGATCGCCTCGGCCACGATTTCGCCGGTGCCGGGATGGGCGGAATGGCCCTTGACCACGACCGGACAACCAGCGGCCAGCGCGGCGGCGGTGTCGCCACCCGCGGTTGAAAACGCCAGCGGGAAATTCGACGCGCCAAAGACGGCGACCGGCCCAATCGGGCGCTCCATCAATCGGATATCGGGGCGTGGTGCGGGTTGCCGGTCGGGCAAGGCCGCATCATGGCGACGGTCCAGATAATCGCCCTTGCGGATATGATCAGCGAACAGGCGCAACTGGCCGGTTGTCCGGCCACGTTCACCGTTCAGCCGCGCGGCGGGCAGGCCGGTTTCCTGTGTGCCGATTTCGGTGATCGCTTCCGCCCGTGCCTCGATCTCGTCCGCGATGGCATCCAGAAAGGCCGCGCGTTCGGCCCGCGTGGTATAACCATAGGTCCAGAAGGCATCTTCGGCCGCTTCACAGGCGTGATCCACCAGATCGACCGTGCCGATGCTGAACTGATGCGCCGGGCCCTGCGCGGGCTCAGAGGTGAACGTCGCATCACCCGCAACCCATTCACCAGCGATCAAATGCTTCCCATGCGGCGTAAAGCCCATCTTGTCGTCCTTTCATGTCATTCGTGCGGGTGCGGCCACCGCAGGCGGGATCAGCGGCCCGTTTTGGCGCGCCACTCCTGATATTTTGTCAGGTTTTCTTCTTTGGTCGCGGGATACAGTCCGATGATCTGCGCCCCGGCCTGAACCTGTTCCAGCACGAAATCCTCGAAACTCTCCATACCGGTGCATTCGTCCGCAATCTCATCGGCCAGATGGGCAGGTATGACCATCACGCCATCCTTGTCGCCAACCAGCACATCGCCCGGAAACACCGCCGCATCGCCGCAATTGATCGGCAGGTTGATGTCCAACGCCTCATGCAGTGTCAGGTTCGTGGGAGCCGAGGGCTTGGCGTAATAGGCAGGCATGTCCAGCTTGCCGATCCCTTCGGCGTCACGAAACCCGCCATCGGACACCACACCCGCCGCGCCACGCAGCGCCAGCCGGGTGATCAGGATAGACCCGGCAGTCGCCGCCCGCGCATCCTTGCGCGCATCCATGACCAGCACATGGCCTTCAGGGCAGGTTTCCACCGCGACGCGCTGCGGATGATCCATGTTGCGGAATACGGTGATCGGGTTCCGATCTTCGCGGGCCACGATATAGCGCAGCGTAAAGGCGGGGCCGACCATGTTTTCATCCTTGGGTGTGACGGGAACGACACCCTGAATGAACTGATTGCGCAGCCCGCGTTTATACAGCGCCGTCGCAATCGAGGCGGTGGAAACTTTTTTCAGTTTGGCGCGCGCGTCATCGGAAAGCGGGTGGTCAGTCATATGTTTCCCTCAGAAAGTATCAGGTTCTTTTGGCTTTTCGCCTCCGGTTCTGCTTCAGGCGGTTGCGACTGTTGCCTCGTCAGCTGGGCGACAAACGGAAGAGCAAGGTCGTTGGAAGACCTCCGCAGGGGAAAAGAGATCGAATCCCTTAACAGCAATACTAATATTTTAGTTGGTTAAGTATATCAACTGCTATATTTGTATGATTGTGCGCAATCCCACTGAACGATAGGGTTTTAGCAGCCAAGGAAATCACCATGAACACATCGCTTGCATCGACATTCGGACTGACCGATCCGCTGACGCCCGCCATGACGGGCGCAACTGTGCAACGTGTGTATGACGACCTGCGCAGGCGGATCATCACCCTGCAACTGCCGCCCGACACCACCCTGTCGCGCACCGAGTTGACCGAGACCTATGAGGTCAGCCAGACGCCCATTCGCGAAGCGATGCAATTGCTGAAGCAGGAAGGGCTGGTCCGCATCTATCCACAGTCTAAAACCGTGGTGACACGCATCGATGTGCCACAGATTTACGAGGCGCATTTCCTGCGGGTCGCGCTGGAAACCGAAGTGGCGCGCCGTCTGGCAGCCGAAGGCAATCCGCAAACCGTGACCCGCGCCCGGTCCATCATCCGCATGCAGGAAGCCGTGGCGGATGACCCTGAACAACTGGCCATCTTTCAAGAGCTGGATGAGGTTTTCCACCAGACGCTGTTCGCCGGGCTTGAACGCGGTGGCCTGCATCAATTGGTCCGTGAACGATCCGGCCATCTGGAGCGCATCCGCCGCCTGCACTTGCCCGAACAGGGCAAGATCAAAAGCATCCTGGACGGGCACTATGCCATTGTCGAAGCGATTGCCCAGAAATCAGAGGAACGCGCCGTTGCCGCCATGCGCGACCATCTCAGCAAGACCGTGTCAAAAGTCGAAGAAATGCGGCTGGAATTTCCCAATTACTTCGCCTGACGGCGCAGAGTCGCAGCAGCGTTGCAAGCAATCGCTGCCAATGATCCAGCCCTAATTCACCGGCGTCAGCAGCGGCCTGCCCGCAAAGAATGCCGCCAGATTGTCCAGCGTCAGTTGCGCCATATGATCGCGCGTCTCGACCGTGCCGCTGGCGTGGTGCGGGTAAAGCGTGACGTTTGGCAGGGCGGTCAGCGCAGGATCGGGTGTGGGCTCATTCAGGAACACATCCAGACCCGCCGAACCAAGCTGCCCGCTTTGCAGCGCGGCTGTCAGCGCGGCCTCATCGACGACCGTCCCGCGAGAGATGTTGATGAACGTTCCCGTCGGACCAAGCGCGTGCAAAACCTCGCCCGAGATCAGCCCTTCGGTATCCGGCCCACCCGGAGTCGCGACGAACAGAATGTCGGCCCAATCCGCCAGCGCCACCAGATCGTCAAAGAACGCATACTCAATGCCCGGTTTTTGGCTGCGGCCAAAATATCCGATCGTCAGCCCCATCGGTTCGCACCTGCGTGCGATCGCCTTGCCGATATTGCCCAGCCCGACGATGGCCGCCTTTTTGCCTGCCGTCGCTGTGGTCAAGGGGAACATCCCCTTTTCGCCCCATGCCCCGGACCGCACATAGGCGTCGCATTCGATCAACCGCCTGCGTGCGGCCAGCATCAGCATCAGCCCGGTATCGGCGACATCGTCCAGAAGCGCATCTGACGTATTGGTCAAGGTGATCCCGCGCCGCGTCATTTCGGCCAGATCCATCTGGTCAAACCCGGCCGAGGAACAGGCGGCCAGTTTCAAAGCAGGCAGCTTGTCCAACAGCGTCTTGTCCACGGTGACATGGCCGTTCACGACCATTGCCGTGCAGACCGGACCGGCCTTGGCCAGAACCTCATCGCGGTCGTCAGGCTGGGCCAGATCAAGGCGGTGCAGGGTATAGTTATCTTCCAGCATCTGCATTTGCGCGGGTTGAAGGGGATAAGCGACCAGAACGTCAGGTTTCATGCGGGTATCCGTTGCTCAAGTTCTTCACGCGCGTGGCGTCGGGCGGCCTGAACCTGTGGATCGGGGTCAAGGCTGGCGGCCAGCAAAGCACGCGTATAGGGCTGAACCGGATCTTCGAATATCTGGCGAACGGTGCCTTCTTCGACGATCCGGCCCGATTTCATCACGATAACCCGATCCGCGAAATCGCGCACCACCGGCAGGTCATGCGCGATGAACAGGTAGGACAATCCAAACTCGCGACGCAACCCATCCAGCAGCTGAATCACCTGCGCCTGAATGGACACGTCCAGCGCCGAAACAGCTTCGTCACAGACGATCAGCTTCGGTTCCATCGCCAATGCGCGGGCAATCGCGATCCGCTGCCGCTGCCCGCCCGAGAATTGATGCGGATAGCGTTTCGCCATTTCAGGCGTCAATCCGACCTTGACCAGCAATTCCGCGACCCGGTCTTTCCACTGTGCTTTGGGCAGGATGTCAGGATGAATTTCCCACGCTTCCGAGATCAGCTTGAACACCGTCATGCGCGGGTTCAGGCTTTGCGTCGGGTCCTGAAACACCATTTGCAGATCGCGGCGCAGGCGGAACAGATCGCGCGGCGGCATCGCCATCAAGTCGCTGCCCTTATACAGAATCCGCCCGCCATCGGGATCATCCAGCCGCAGGATCGCCCGTGCCAGCGTGGATTTTCCCGATCCGCTTTCACCGACGACCGCCACCGTTTCGCCCGGCATGATGGTCAGGTCGACGCCTTTCAGGGCATGAAACGCGCCGTAATGCTTTTGCAGCTTCTGCGCCTGCAACAAGGGTTGGCCGCTGCGGTCACGTTCCTTTGGCATCTGGCCCTTGCCCGGCGCGGCGTCGATCAATTTGCGCGTATAGGGATGCTGCGGATTGTGATAAACTTCGGCCGCGTTTCCTGTCTCGACAATTTCGCCCGCGTTCATCACCACGACGCGGTCGGCAATTTCGGCCACCACGCCCAGGTCATGGGTGATCAGCAACAGGCCCATGCCGGTTTCCTGCTGCAACTCCTCTAACAGCGCCAGCACCTGTGCCTGAACGGTGACATCCAGCGCGGTCGTGGGTTCGTCCGCGATCAGAATGTCGGGCTTGCAGGCAAGCGCCATCGCGATCATCAGGCGCTGCCGCTGCCCGCCCGAAAATTCGTGCGGATATTTCTTCATCGCGGCGTCGGGGTCCGGGATGCCGACACGGCCCAGCAATTCCAACGCCCGCGCCCGCGCCCTGTCGCCGGGCTGGCCATGGGTCGTCATCATCTCGGCAATCTGCCAACCGACGGTATAGACGGGGTTCAAATGGGCCAGCGGATCTTGAAAGATCATCGCGATTGTGGCGCCGTTGATCTGGCGGCGTTCCTCGGGCGTCATGGTCAGCATGTCGCGACCATTCAGCAGAATGGTGCCGCTGGTAATCCTGCCCGGCGGCATGTCGATGAGGTTCATCACCGCCAAGGCCGATACCGACTTTCCCGACCCGCTTTCCCCAAGGATCGCCAGCGTTTCGCCCCGGTCCAGATGCCAGCTGACATTCTGCACCGCCCTGACCGTGCCCGCCGCCGTATGAAATTCAACCGACAGATCACGGACTTCCAGCAGATGATCAGTCATTCTTGCGTCCCTTCATTTCCAGGCGCCAGCGTTGGGCCGGGTCCAGCGCGATCCGCATCCAGTTGGACAGCAGGTTCAGCGACAGCGTGGTCAGAATGATGGCCAACCCCGGCCAGAAGGACAGCCACCACGCGGTTGTCAGATACTGCCGGCCCTGCGCGACCATCAGGCCCCATGAAATCTCGGGCGGTTGTATCCCGATCCCAAGGAATGACAGCGACGATTCCGCCAGCATGACAAAGGCGAAATCCAGCGTCGCGATGGTGACAAGCGTGGGCAGCACCACGGGCAGGATATGGCGGAAGATGATCCGGCTGTCAGATGCACCCATGACCTTGGCGGCGGAAACAAACATCCGCTCGCGCACCTCCAGCACCTCGGCGCGGGTCGTGCGCAGATAGACGGGAATGCGCGTGATCGCCAGGACCAGCACGATATTCGCGACCGATGGCTCCAGCATATACAGCACGATCACCGCCAGCAGCAGCGATGGAAAGGACATGATCACATCACCCAACCGCATGATCCATTGCGCAGCGCGTTTGCGGCTGTAGCCCGCGATCAGGCCCAATACGCAGCCGACAATGGCCGAAGCCGCAACGGCTGATGCCGCAACCAGAAGCGTCACCCGCGCCGCGACCACGATCCGCGCCAGAAGCGGACGGCCAAGCGCATCTGCGCCCAGCACATAGGCCCAGCCCCGCGACAGATCAAAAGGCGGCGCGTTGCGCCCGCGCAGGTTCTGCTTCGTCGCGATATCGCCCATTAGCCACGGCCCCAATATTGCGCATAGCAAAGCGATCAGCAGGAACAGCGCCGCAAGGAACGCCAGCTTGTCGGCCCACAGCATCGACAGCCATGTGCCAATGCGCCCCTTTTCAGCAACAACCGGCACCTGGATCCGCGTGTCTGACATCGCCGCCCCTCCCCCCTTTAATACCGAATGCGCGGATCAAGCATCGCATAAGCAAGGTCGATCAGCAGATTCATAAGAAAGATGGCCAGCGCCGATACCATGATTGCCGCCAAAACCACGGGAAAGTCACGCAGCAGGATGGAGTCAATCATCAGTTTGCCGATGCCGGGAAAGCCGAAGATCGTTTCCACCACGACCGCGCCATTTAGAATGGCGGCGGCCTGATCGCCGATCACGGTGATGACCGGCAGCATCGCATTGCGCAGGGCGTGGACAAAGATGATCGGGCGCGTCCGCACGCCCTTGGCCCGCGCGGTCTTGATATAGGCTGATGACAGCACGGTGATCATCGACCCGCGCACCACCTGGAGGATCAGACCGAAGGGCCGGATGAACAGCACTGCCACCGGCAAGACCCAGTGCCAGACCGTTCCGGTCCCCGATGTCGGCAGAACGTGCCAATGCACCGCAAACAGCACGATCCCCACAATCGCGATCCAGAAATCGGGCGCGGATGCCCCGACCAGCGAAAAGAAGGTCGCGATCCGGTCAAAGACACCCCCTACATTGAACGCCGCCAGCGATCCGACGATGATCGCCGCCACCGTGACCAGCGACATGGTGATGACGGCCAGTTGCAGCGTCCAGCCAAAGGCTTGCAGGACAACCTCCATCGCGGGGCGGGCCTGCCGGATCGATTCACCAAAATTGCCCTGTGCCAGATCACTGACATAGCGGCCAAACTGGACGATCAGCGGATCATTGAAGCCATGCATTTCGCGAAACTGCTCTCGCGCCTCGACCGAGGCATCCAGCGGCAGATATAGGTCCGTCGGATCGCCCGTCAGGCGCGACAGAAAGAAGACAAGGATCACAAGCCCGACCAAGGATATCCCGCTGGCCAGTGCTCGTTTCCCGATGAATTTGCCCATGGGCGCAGCCCCCTCCGCGTGGATGTCGGCGGTCAGCGGCCCTTTTGACGACTGACACAGGGCCGAATCGAGGCCCTTTGAATTGATATATTAGTGCATCTAAGATTTTTGTGAACCGGATTTTTTACACATCCGGCACGGGGCGTTTGTTTTATGTAAGCGACGACGCCATAAGAAAACTTTATCAGGCAGATCACCCGCATCAGATCACGGCCGGTTCTCGCTCATCGAATGCATGGCAAGAAATCCTGCGCAGCGGTCAGATGCCGCCGTAATCAACCGTCATGCGCTGACCGGTTTGTCCTGCCGCAAGAATGGCATTTGCAACTGCCAGCGATCGGATGCCATCTTCGCCATCCGCCGCCGGGCGTCCCCGCCCCGCAACCGCTTCGCGGAACATGCCCACGCCATGCGCATAGAGATTGCGCGGATCAAATTCGACCACCTCGACCCCATCCTTGGTGCGCAATTCAACCTGGCCCGTTGGGCGTTGCGTCATCACATTCCGCGCAATGATCGACCCATCAGAGCCGTGGATCTCTAGCCCCGATCCGGCATGGGGATGGGTAAAGCTGACATGGCAAAAGACCTGCACACCAGACGGCATTCGCCAGATCGACATCGCATTATCCTCGACCCCTTTGCCCAAACCGGTGGCGGCGGTCATGGCGACGACATCGACCGGGCTTTCATCCAGATGGAACCGCACAGTGTCCGCGTCGTGGACCGCGATATCCGCGACAACGCCACCACCCGCCATCGGATTGTCGATCCGCCAGCCCTGCAACTGCGGGCGTAGATAGATGGCGTGAAACACCCGCAGGCTTTGCACCTGCCCGATGCGGCCCGCCCGGACCAGATCACGGATCACCTGATGGCTGCCCGCGTTGCGCAGATGGTGATTGGTGGCAAAGACCAGCCCGGCCTCTCGCGCCGCATGCACCATTGCCACGGCATCCGCGACATTCATCGCCAGCGGCTTTTCGCACAGCACATGCTTGCCCGCCCGGATCGCGGCCATCGCCTGCGGAAAGTGCTTCTCATTCGTGGTCGAGATATAGACCGCGTCCAGCGCCGGATCGGCCAGCATCCGATCCAGATCGGCATAGGCGTCCGCGATACCATGTTCCGTTGCATAGGCGCGACCCCGTTCGGCATTGCTGCTGAGGACGGAAACCACCTGATCGCTGCCAAAGCTGCGGAATGCGCCGATCATGCTGGACGCGGCGATATTGCTGGCGCCGATCAATCCCCATTTCACTGCGCATTCCCTCGTGCGACATCCCGCGCCAACGCATCCGACAGACGCGATATGGCGGGCGTCAGCGGATACAACACCGCCTGGATCGAATGATAGATGTCAGGCTTGCCCGTGAATTGCTGGCCAACCCGGTCAGCGTCGGGATACCAGCCGCCGACGCGCTGATCCATGAAATGCGCCTCGGCACATGTCAGATAACGCGCATAATCGGATGCACGATCATCGCCCAGTTTCAGCAGGGTCGCGGCGGTGGCAATCGCCTCGGCCACGGGCCACCAATAGCGGTTTTCACGCAAGGGTTGACCGGTCTCATCGACGGTATAGATGATGCCGCCGCCATCAGCCTGCCGCCAGCCATCGCGATCCGCTTGAACGTAAAGATTGCGCGCCCAATCCAGCAGGGAAACATCGCGCCGGCCATCCAGATCCCAGGCGTGCAAGCACAGTCGCGCCCATTCAAAGGAATGCCCCGGCGTGGTCCCGGCAGGCCGGAACATCGGATCGCCTTCATAGGCCGGATCAGTGTCCCATTCGGCATCGAAATGTTCGGGCAGACGCCAATCATGTGCCGCGCCCTGCTGACCGACAAAAAAGCGGATGATACCAAGTGCGCGATCC
Organism: Paracoccus amoyensis; assembly: GCF_014490725.1. GTDB lineage: Bacteria > Pseudomonadota > Alphaproteobacteria > Rhodobacterales > Rhodobacteraceae > Paracoccus > Paracoccus amoyensis. The sequence continues at coordinate 148,050 of NZ_JACOQL010000004.1, read as the reverse complement.
AGAAACTGCCGATCCTGGGTCGCCTCATGGGCGGCCAGAAACGCCTCGACGCCGTGCATATTGGCGTTCATCCCGCGATAGTCCGAGATTTCCGACCAGTCGCGGGCAAATTCCTCTTTCAGCCGGGCATTGGCCGCATCCCAATAGCGGCGCTCGATCACGTCGCGAATATCGTCCAGAAGAAGATCAGCATCGGGATGACCGATCAGCTTGGCGCTGGAGGCTGCCAGCAGCACAAAGACGTGGCCATAGGCCAGCTTATTGCCTTGAGCAACCCGGCCTTCCTCGTCAAAGGACCAGACATAGCCGCCATGATCGTTGTCACGGTGCTGCTGCCACAGCGTTTTCATGCCGTGATCGACGATCTTGCCATCCGTCACCAGCCCCGCAGCATGACCAAGGGCAAAGGAATGGACCATACGCGCCGTGGCATGCAATTCACGCGGCTGGCCCGGGATCGGCTGACCCGCATCGTCCAGATAGTCGAACCCACCCGAGGGATTCAGCGAAGGGGCGAAAAATGCGAACTGCCGACGGGCGTCGTCAAGCAGCCAATCGCGATTTGCGGCCGTATTCCATTGAAAACGATCCTCTGACATCTCTGCCTCCCATGCTTGATGGAGAAGTTATTCAGGCTGCATGTGTAGCGGTCAAGCAATGTCCGGCATATCCGCGGGCCTTTGCCGATCGCGCCTCAGCCATGCGAAACCAGCTGTGCGCCGATCCAGCGCCCGTCCTTGACCAGATCAACCAGCGTTTCCTGTGTCAGCGTCAGCACGGCCTTGGCCGCATTTGACAATGGCCGCTGCGTCGGTTGGGCCAGATAGGCGATCCGCTGCATTGATGGGCCGCTGATTGGCCAGGTCTTCAGGCTGCCCGACGACACTTCGGCCCAGATCGCATTCAACGGCAGAATCGAGCAACCGAAACCATCGCGAACCAAGGTTTTGATATTGCCATAGGAATCCACATCGATGGCGGTATTCAGGGAAACCTCATGCGCTTGTGCCGTGCGCTCCAACAGATCGCGCAAGCCGTGGCCAAGGCCGGGAAGGATCAGGGGAAGCTGTGCCAATTGCGCGAACGGAATGGCACCATGCGCGGGTGCCGCTATCGGTTTCGTCGCTGAGGCCACGAAGTGCAGATCCTCTTGCAGGACCGCCCGGGTTGAAATGTCGCCATCTGCTGCCTTGCCATAAAGGACGGCCAAATCAATCCGATCATCGCGCAGCCAGTCATGAATGAAACCGCTCATCGCCTCTGCGATGCGCAGCTTGATCCGGGGGAAACGCGCATGAACCGCGGTGATTAATGGCACGGCCATAATCTGGCCAATCGTGCCGGGCAGGCCAAGCCTGACCTCACCCTCAGGATCGGCCTGCTGCCCGCGAATTTCCTCGCCCGCCACGGCAATCTGGTCAAGGATCGCGCGGGCGTGACGTAACAGGATAGCGCCCGCATCTGTCGGCACGACACCGCGCGCACTGCGAAACAGCAACTCTGCGCCAAGCGAGTCTTCCATATTGCGGACATGCAGCGACAAGGCGGGCTGGGCCACATGCAGCACCTTGGCCGCGCGAGAGAATGAACCCTGTTCGACAATCGCCACGAAATAGCGAAGCTGCCTGATATCCATCATCTGCGCTGCACCCGTTGATATTTATAGCGTTCGATCGCTCCATATCGGAAAATTATGGCCGGCCTGTCAAAGCCATATTGGACATTCCCCGTCTTGACGGGGCATGCTGCACGGATCTGTGGCCGCCCAAGGCCACAGCCAAGACCCCGGGGGACAGCGATGATCAAAGGACATGAGCGTCTGAACGCCATGGCCGGGCTGCTGCTTGCAGTGGTCATGCTGGGCATGATCATCTTTGAATACAGCGGCAGCCATGCCATCGCCGCCATCGCGGGCGGCGTTGCGGTTCTGGTCGTGCTGGCCTTTTGCTTCAGCGTGTCGCTCAAGGAACTCATCTTTGTGATCATCGGTGGCGTGCTGATCATCTGGGCGATGCTGACGCATGCCGACTGGCCCTTAGGTCTGTTGAAGGCGACCGAAACGGCCACCTTCGTCATCGCCTTGTATAGTGCGCTGTCCGCATTGCGCAGCGCGGCCATCGGATCCCCCGCGATCATCGAGTGCGGGCGTTTTCTGGCCCGACAACCACCCGGCCGGCGCTATCTGGCATTGACGCTGGGCGGTCATCTGTTCGGCCTGATCCTGATGTATGGATCCATCGCCCTGCTTGGATCGCTGGCCGTCGAAAGCACTGCCAACGAAACCAACCCCGAAATCAAACGCCACCGCCTGCGGCGCATGCTGGTCGCGATCCAGCGCGGATTTGCGGCCACGTTGTGCTGGTCGCCGCTGACCTTTTCGATGGTCATAACGCTGGCACTGGTGCCCGGTGCAAGCTGGGGCGGTGTTGTTCTGCCCTGTCTGGTCACGACGTTTCTGATGATCGGCGTCGGCTGGGCGACGGACACGATCTTCAAGCCGAAACTGTCCGGTCCACGGCCTTCGCGTATCCCTGAAACGGGCAGTTGGTTCAGATACCTGCGCCCGCTGATCCTGCTGCTGGCCGTGGTGGTGTCCGGCACGCTGATTTTGCGTGTTGCCACGGGGGTCGAGGTGATCGGTGCGGTCATGACGCTTGTCCCGGCGATCGCATTGATCTGGACCTATGTTCAAAGCAACCCCACACTTGGCCCCCGCAGTCAGCAAACCGTCCGAAGGGCGGCTGAGTTTCTGACCGAGGAATTGCCGAAATACCGGGGGCAGATCGTTTTGCTGTTCATGGCTGGCTTCATCGGCAGCCTGGGCGCTTTCGTGCTGGTGCCCGCTGTGCAAGGCACTGGCCTTGATCTGACGGTCCTGCCCCCGCAACTGATCGTCGTCGCGATGGTCTGGCTGGTGCCATTTACGGGTCAGATCGGGATGAACCCCATTCTGGCCGTATCGCTGCTGGTGCCGCTGCTTCCCTCGCCCGAGGTGCTTGGCATTTCGCCCGCCGCGATGGTGATGGCCATTACCGGCGGCTGGGCACTCAGCGGAACGACATCACCCTTTACCGCTTCGGTTCTTCTGGTGGCGTCGTTTGGCAAAATACCGGCGCGCGATGTGGGGATGAAATGGAACCTTGCCTATGTCTTGGTCATGGGCGTGCTGATGTCGCTTTGGGCACTGTTGCTGACCATTATTCTATGAGGGTATGATGATCGACCATCTTGACCATCTGGTGCTGACAACCACCGATGAAGATGCCTGCGTCGCCTTTTACGTCGGGCAGTTGGGCATGGCGCTGGACCGTTTTGGCGACGGGCGCAAGGCGCTGCGGTTTGGCCGGCAAAAGATCAACATCCACGTCAAGGGCCGTGAGTTCGAACCGAAAGCACACCTGCCCGTGCCGGGCGCACTGGATTTGTGCTTTATCGCGGATCGGCCATTGGATCAGGTCATCGCCGCCCTGACAGACGCGGGCATCACCATCACCGAAGGTCCGGTGGAACGCAGCGGCGCGACGGGGCCGATCCGGTCCATCTACCTGCGCGACCCCGACCTGAACCTGATCGAGATTTCGGAATATCTGCCTCGATCATAACGTAAAACTATAGTCGATAGCATTATCATATATTTGATCTATCCCCCTTCGTGCGACAGACTGGGCGCGACGAATAAGAGGGGCACAGGATGAAGCTGCATCAATCCGCAGAATATCAGGATATCCGCGATGCGGTGCGTGCGCTTTGCGCCGAATTTCCCGACGAATATCACCGCAAGATTGATGAAGCACGCGCCTATCCCGAAGCATTCGTCGATGCCCTGACCAAGGCTGGCTGGATGGCCGCCCTGATCCCGGAAGAATATGGCGGGTCCGGCCTTGGGCTGACCGAAGCCAGTGTCATCATGGAAGAAATCAACCGCGCCGGTGGCAATTCCGGAGCCTGCCACGGTCAGATGTATAATATGAACACCCTGATCCGTCACGGGTCCGAGGAGCAGCGCCAGAAATACCTGCCCCGGATCGCCAGCGGTGAATTGCGGTTGCAAAGTATGGGCGTGACCGAACCCACGACCGGCACTGACACGACCAGGATCAAGACCACAGCAGTCAGGCAAGGCGATAAATACGTCATCAACGGCCAAAAGGTCTGGATCAGCCGGGTGCAACATTCCGACCTGATGATCCTGCTGGCCCGCACCACGCCGCTGTCGGACGTTGCAAAAAAGACCGAGGGGCTGTCCATTTTCCTGGTCGATGTGAAAGGGGCCATGGCATCGGGAATGCAGGTTCGCCCGATCCTGAACATGGTCAATCACGAAACCAACGAACTTTTCTTCGACAATCTTGAAATTCCCGCGGAAAATCTGATCGGCGAAGAGGGTCAGGGTTTCAGATACATTCTGACCGGGCTGAATGCCGAACGCACGCTGATCGCGGCGGAATGTATCGGGGACGGTTATTGGTTCATCGACCGGGTGACGAAATACACCAATGAACGCGTCGTGTTCGGGCGTCCCATTGGACAAAATCAGGGCGTGCAATTCCCCATTGCCGAAGCCTTTATCGAGGTCGAAGCGGCCAATCTGATGCGTCACGAGGCCTGTCGTCTTTATGACGCGCATCAGCCATGTGGCGCGCAGGCCAATATGGCGAAATATCTGGCGGCCAAGGCCAGCTGGGAGGCCGCGAATACCTGCCTGCAATTCCACGGCGGGTTCGGTTTTGCCTGCGAATACGATATCGAACGCAAATTCCGCGAAACCCGACTGTATCAGGTTGCCCCGATATCGACCAATCTGATCCTGTCCTATGTGGCCGAACATGTCCTTGGTCTGCCGAGGTCGTTTTGATGACCCCGCTGGAAGGTCTGACCGTCATTGCCATCGAACAGGCCGTTGCAGCCCCCTTTGCCACCAGCCGTCTGGCCGACGCCGGTGCGCGCGTCATCAAGATCGAGCGGCCCGAGGGTGACTTTGCCCGCGGCTATGACGATGTGGCGAATGGCCAATCCAGCTATTTCGTCTGGCTGAACCGGGGCAAGGAAAGCGTCACGCTGGACCTTGCCACCGACGAAGGCAAAGCCGCATTGGCCGATCTGATGGCCGGCGCAGATGTGCTGGTCCAAAACCTGAAGCGTGGCGCACTGGCACGTCTGGGCTTTGATTTTGACCGGCTGATGCGCGACTACCCGCGCCTGATCACCTGTTCAATCTCGGGCTATGGCGAGGATGGGCCGATGGCTGATCGCAAAGCCTACGATCTGTTGATTCAGGCGGAATCAGGCCTGTGTTCGATCACCGGCGGCCCGGATGAACCGGCGCGTGTGGGCATTTCCATCGTCGACATCGCCACCGGCGCCACCGCCCATGCCGCGATTCTGGAAGCGCTGATTCAGCGCGGCATGACCGGCAAGGGCACAAATATCTTCATCTCGATGTTTGATGTGATGGCAGATTGGCTGACGGTGCCGCTGCTGAACCACGAGGGCGGGAAAAGCCCGAAACGGTTGGGTATGCGGCACCCTTCCATTGCGCCCTACGGCGTCTTTGACACCAAGGACGGGCAACAGATCCTGATCTCGGTCCAAAGTGATCGTGAATGGCGCAAGCTGGCCCGGATATTTCTGGCGCGGTCCGAACTGGGCGAAGACCCGATATTCGCCACCAATGTGGCACGCGTCGCGAACCGGGCGCAGACGGACGCGGTGCTGGCCGATGCCTTTGCGTCGCTCAATGCCGATGATGCCATCGCGACACTGTCCCGCGCAGATATCGCATTTGCCAATGTCAATGATATGGCGGGCCTGGCACAGCATCCGCATTTGCGTCGCATCACGGTGGAAACGCCGCATGGTCCTGTCACCTATCCGGCCCCTGCCCCACGTTTTCAGGATCAGCCGCGCGTTTATGGCCCCGTCCCGGCATTGTCAGCACGCGCAAGAGAAACGACATGATCGACATTGACCATCTGCGTGGCTGGATCGGGCGCACCGAAACCAAATCGGAACTGCTGACCCCGGCCATCGTGGACCGGTTCAAGGCGACCTTCGATCAGGCTGATCAGGCGCAGAATGGTGACCTCGCGCCCGTGATGATCCATCTGTGCCTTGCACCGGCTGCCGCACCGACATCGGGCCTTGGGCCGGACGGGCATCCGGCGCGGGGCGGCTTTTTGCCCCCAGTGCCGCTGCCCCGTCGCATGTGGGCTGGTGGTGCATTCACCTTTCATGACGATATTCGCGTTGGCGAAACCGTCACCCGTCGGTCAACGATTCAGGATGTCGTGGTCAAGGAAGGTCGCACGGGAACGCTGTGCTTTGTCACAGTCGAACATCAGATCACCAGCGATGACCGAAACGTCCTGACCGAGCGGCAGGATATCGTCTATCGGGGTGAAGATGCCGCCGGTCCAAAAACGGCACCAGCGCCCGCCCCGCACGGTCAGCACCGCATCCAGATCACGCCATCGGCCGCGCTGTTGTTTCGCTATTCCGCGCTGACCTTTAACGGCCACCGCATTCATTATGACGCCCCCTATGTCCGCGATCACGAGGGCTATCCCGGCCTGATCGTTCATGGCCCGATGCAGGCAACCCTGCTGGTGCAATTCGCGGAAAAGCTGCATGGGATGCGGCCAAGCCAGTTCGATTTCCGCAGCCTGTCGCCCCTGTTCGACAACGCAGATTTCACACTGAATGCGGTCGAAGCAGACGACGGGTTGACGCTGTGGACCGCTTACGTCGACGGACCAATCGCGATGGAAGCCAAGGCCGTCTGGTTGTAGGATCGCCTTAATACATCACGGTATAAAGCGTGATCTTGGCAGGCGCACCCGCCTTTACCTCGGCGCTTCCTCTGGCCAGAAGCCAGCCATCCTCACGCAGAAGCTGGGCGACGATCTGTTGTGACGATTGACCTGCCGGATCCACTGGCAGCGAAAATTCCACCGCCTTCATGCCGCCATCGCTGGCAAGCTGGGCTTTCGATGCCTGACCGCGCGCCGTGTCACCTGTGGCCGGCCCTGTGGCGGGATCGTCAAGATAAACTTCGATCTTGCCTTCGGGGATTGCCGTGCCGCCCTCGAACTCGACAACGCCTCGAATATCGGCGGCTTGCGCGGCAACGGTTCCCGTCGTGGCGACCAATGCGGCTGTGCCGGCAGCAAGCAGGATAGCACGGCGATCTGTCAAGCGGCTCATCATTTCCGTCCTTCTTTTATTGCGCTGCTGCTGGCACGGACGGCCAGCGTGGCAATAGCAGGGGGCCGGAAAGCCCCCTGCAAGATCATCTTAGATGATAAAGATGTCATTGGCCGACAAATTCAGGCTGCTGCCCAAACGTGCGAACACAATTGCGTCACCATCGCCCGTGCCATCGGCGTCATAGGACAAAGTGCCGTCGTCGGTATCATAGACGATGCGGTCTTTTGCATCGCGGGCGACACCGGCCTTGTTTTTGGTGAATGCATCAAAGGCCAGAACCCCAAGATCGCCGATCTCTTCGAACACGTCCTGCGCCAGCAGGATCAGGTCGTCGGCAACATTGAAGTCCTGAATACGGTCGATATTGCGGCCACCAAGTTCGGTCGAGAAGCGGAACGAATCTTCTCCGGCACCGCCGATCAGCGTATCGGCACCAAGCCCGCCATCCAACAGATCGCTGCCCTTGCCACCATTTAGCCTGTCGGCAGCGGCGACACCCGGTTCAACCGGCTCTGGCGGGAAATCGACCGAGACGTTCAACTTGTAGGTCGATCCTACCGGCACGGCTTCTGACCAGCCATCGCCCGGAACATCAGGCGACCACGCCCCCTCGACGATGTAATAGGTGCCGGTTTCTTCGACCACAAAGACGGTGCTTGAATCGCGGTTCGTTGCCGAGCCGGGATCGCCGCCGCCATCATCGTTCTCGGCAACGATATTGCCGTCGCTGTCCAGCAACCGCACCCAGCTGTCATGCACATCAGGATCGGCAATTCCATCAATATCGATGGAAATCGTCGTGCCTGCCGCCAGATCGACCTTGTAGAAGCCGCCCTGACCATTGCCCGTCGCGTTGACCGTGGTATGCAGAACCGTCGTTGAATCGAAGATATCGGGATCCTCGGTCAGCGAGAAGTTGTTCGAGATATCGAACGCCGTTTCAACAGAGTTGTTGGTCGCATCCGCGCCCAGTGTGGCATAGCCGCTGCCCAGACCGGGACGTGGCACAGGATCACCCGCAGGTGCATAATCGCCCAGCAATGTGTCGTCACCGGCGGCGCCAAGCAGCGTGTCCCTGCCCCCCTGACCGATCAGCACATTCGCGGCATTATCCCCCTTCAGGCGGTCGGCAAAACCGGACCCCGCAAGGTTTTCGATCGAGATATAGGTATCGCCAGCATTCGTGCCGCGCGACATATCAAGCCGAACCCCGCTGGTTGCGGTCGAATAATCGGCCGTGTCCCTGCCAGCGCCACCGCGCAGCGTATCGGCACCTTCGCCACCGGTCAGGGTATCGGCACCCGATCCGCCCGAAAGCTCGTTGGCCTGATCGTTGCCGATCAACTGGTCGTCATAGAATGAACCGACGACGTTTTCGACATTGGCAATGATGTCATGCCGCACAACCGTGCCGCGTCCGACGATCTGCACCGGACCATCGGCATCGCCACCGCGTGCCGTGCCATTTGCCAGATCGACCATGACGGCATCCGAACTGCCGGAGTAATCCACCATGTCGATGCCGGCGCCGCCGTCCAGATAGTCCTGACCAGCACCACCGATGAGCGTATCGTTGCCGCCTTCGCCATACAGGATGTCGCCGTCATTGCCGCCATCCAGAATGTCGTCCCCGCCACGACCGTTGAAATAGTCACCGCCGCCTTGACCAATGAAGTGGTTTGCCGCCGCAGTGCCGACAAAGCGGTCGATCCGGTCGTCCGAGCCGATCAGATTCTCGATGCTGTAAAACGTATCGCCCGACGCCGTGCCGCCGCTGGCAATGTTTTTTTCCAGATTGACCAACAACTGGAAGGGGCTTTCCTGACTGAAATCAACCGTGTCGACACCTGCGCCACCCCGGAAGACGTCGACGCCATCCTGACCACGCAGCACGTCATCGCCCGCGCCGCCATCCAGCGTATCGTCACCGGCGCCGCCGTTGATCGTGTCGTCACCGGCACCGCCATACAGCGCATCATTGCCATCATCACTTTCGGTCTGATCTTCCAGATCGGCAATCGCGATGGTGTTGTTGATGTCGCGGCTTGCCAGCGAATCACGGCCACCGATGATCAGATCGTCACCACCCAGACCGAAGATGGTATTTCCGCCTGCACCGCCGTCCAGCGTCTCGTCCGCAGCGGTGCCGACAAGGATGCTGCCAAGCGCGCCACCGGCACTGGGGGTCGTATCTTCACCGTCATTGTCGCCGGGCTGGACCACCGATCCGTCCGCATAGATGATATTTTCGACATTCTCGACATCGCCAAGGTCCAGACCGCTGGTCAGAACGATGATGGTGTCATTGCCGCCATCCGCTTCCTCGCGCACGATATCATCTGCGGAATCGACGAAATAGGTATCGTCGCCGCCATTGCCGGCCATGCTGTCATTGCCCGCGCGGCCGTCCAGAACGTTGTTGCCATCATTGCCGATCAGCACGTCGTCATAGCGGCTGCCGATACCGTTTTCGACATAATATTCGGTCTGATCCGCATTATGCCCCGCAAAGATCGACACGTTATTGTTGTGCCCGTTCACGCTGGAAAACTGACCGGCGCGCAGGTCAAGGATGGTGCCCGCAGTCGAACCTGAAAAGTCGACCGTATCCGTGCCGCCGGTATCGTGAATCACGAAACCGATATCGTGCTGCATCCCGGATGAGGTCAGCTCGAATCCATAGACGTTGCTGTTGAAGCCGTAGGTGTTGTCACCCGTATTCAGGTTGATCGTCTGATAGGTGCGGACACCGTTTTCATCGACGGTCGAGAAGAAGCGGCGGATCACCGCCTCGATATCTGCCATCAACGGGGTCGAGGCCGACCAGCGTGTATCTTCGCCCACATCAATGCCGTCGAAATACGACATGACGCTGTATTGCTGGCGGTCATAGATCCAGGTGGCGTTGTTCAGATAGTTGATCTGCACGCCACCGGGACCGCTGTAATTGTAAAGGCCGGGGTGGTTCAGGCCGAATTCATGGCCGAATTCGTGGATGAAACTGTCAAAAACATAGCCACCAATATCGGTCTTGTTGGGCTCTGTATCGTGGAAGCGTTGGCCGATACTGACATATCGGTTGCTGGAAAAGGCGCTGCCGTCGCTGGCTTCGCCGATTTCGGGGCTGACGACTTCCATCCAGTCGGTTTCGCGGTTGAATGGCGCGTCATCAACGATTTCAAATTGCAGCGGCGTGACTGTCGCCCAGATGTTCAGCGCGCCAATGGCTGCGGCCTTGTAATCGGGGTGGTCGTTCAACTCGGTCACGTTGATGCGCAGCGGCTCTTGCGCGATTTCTGGCGTCAGGCTGCGGTTCAGCGCGCCAAGATAATCAAGGAAGGCTTCATAGTCTTCGCTTTTGCCATAGGGGTTATCCGGTGTCTGATCATTGACCCACCATTCTTCGGTCGTCTGGTTCGGGGACGGCATGTTCTGGAACTCCCTGTTTAGCAACCATAGGCGGCCAAGATTGCACAATTTTTCGGTCGGTGATCACGCACCGACTGCACTTTCTCTGGTTTGGAAAATTGCCACCTAGGTTGATAATGGTGCGATGATTTTTATGTGTCCATGGGTTTGATAGTCATAATTTTTCAATTTTAATCTAACAAAATCATACCACTATAAAGTATTCAAAATTCATAAGCGAAAACTGGCCGATAAGTGCGATCAAATAAACCGCTCTGTTTTCCTGCCTGCATATCCATGTCTGACGCTAACAGTCCGTCGCACGATCAAGCCCGCCATCCCGATTCTCAATTCAACCAAAAGCTGCATTCCCATCGGGAAAAGCACTGCGGCAGCCCAATGCACGCGACCGGGCTCTAGGACCGCACGATCTCATCAATCGCCCGCGCAATTCGGCCGATCCCTTCCACAATCCGATCCGCCGGGATCGAGGAATAGGCCAGCCGATAGAACCCGCCCCCCTTCGCACGATCCGAAAAAAAGGGCGGGCCCGGTTCGATCAGCACCTGCCGGTCACGCAGCACCTGCCCCAAACGCGCACTGTCCACGCCATAAGGTGTTGCAAGCCAGAAGCAGGATCCCCCGGCCTGCCCGCCTTCGGTCCGGCACAATCCATGGCTGTCAATGGCGGCTGACATGATCGTCCGCCTGTCGGCATAGGCCCCTCGCATCCGGTTCAACTGTGCGTCGTAATGGCCCAGCGACATGAAATTCGCCAAGGTCCGCTGCAACACACCCGGCGGATGCCGCAGGACCAGACCGCGCAAAGCCCGCGCCTCTTGAACGACACGTGCGTCGGCGACGACATAGCCCAGCCGCAGCCCCGGAAACACCGATTTCGAGAATGAGCCGATATAGATGACCGCCCCCGCACGATCCATCGCCTTTAACGCGGGCGAGGCAGAACCCGAGAACGACATCTCGAATTCATAATCATCCTCGATCACGGCAAAGCCCCGTTCCTGCGCAATTCGCAGCAGCTGCCGACGGCGCTGGACCGGCATGGTCGAATTGGTCGGGCATTGATGGCTGGCGGTGGTAAAGACCGCTTTCAGTCCCGCGGGCAGATGCTGTGGCGGCAAGCCATAGGGATCGACCGAAACCGGGCGCACGGTGGCACGCGTATGCGACAGAATTTCGCGCAGGCCCGGATAGCAGGGGTCTTCGATGGCGCATTCACCACCCTGCCCCAACAGGATTTCCGCGATCAGCCAAAGCGCATTCTGTGCACCAAGGGTCAGCAGGATTTCGTCCGGGCGGGCGCGGATACCTCGGCGCGGCAGGATATGGCGGGCGATGTAATCAATCAGTTCGGGATCATCCTCGCCATACAGATCGCCGGTCATGGGCGCGAACTCTCGGCGTCCAAGGGCGCGCACGGCGCAATCCCGCCACGCCGCCAGATCGACAAGCTGCGGATCGGCCTGACCATAGACGAAGGGGAAATCATAGCGCCGCCAATCGGCCACCCTGTCACTGCGCTGCGCCCGAGCATAGCGGCCGTCAAGATGTTCGCCCCAACTGAACGCCGCGGCCTTTGGCGCGGGATCGCCCACATCCAGCGCAAGGTCGATGGAATCCGAGATGAAATACCCCGCCCGATCCTTCGCGCACACATAATCCGTCGCCACCAGTTCGGCGAAGGCCTGCGTGACCGTGACCCTTGCCACGCCCAGTTGCTGCGCCAGACTGCGCGTCGAGGGCAGCTTTTCTCCTGGCCGGAAACGCCCCTCCAGCACGCCGCCGATGATCTGCCGACGCAGTTGCAGTTGCAGTGGCAACGGTGAGCTGCGGTCAAGAAGGAAGGATTCGGGGGGGATGGGCATGGCGGGCTTTCGGCTGATGCCCTTGATCAAGACAAAATGGGCGCGACGAATTCAAGCCCGTCGCGCCAGTTGATCAGGCGGCAATGTCAAAACCACCCGACAGGGATCAGGCAAAAACCTTGCTCAGCGCATTGTCGATGGCTGTGGTCAGCGCGTCGATATCGTCCGGCCCCGCGATCAGCGCGGGCGACAGGCACAGCGTGTTGTTGAAGCCGGGAATGGACCGGTTGGTCGCACCGATGATGACGCCCTGCGCCAGACAGTCGGCCACGACGGCCTGCACGCGTTTTTCGTCCATAGGCTCTTTGGTGGCACGATCCTGCACCAGTTCGGCGCCGCAGAACAGGCCCTTGCCGCGCACGTCGCCAATAACGGCATGCTTGTCCATCAGCGTGGTCAGGTTGTCCATCAGCCGGTTGCCCATGGCGATGGTGTTTTCCAGCAGGCCCTCATCCTCGATGATCCGCATGTTTTCCAGCGCCGCAACCGGTCCCGCCGTGCAGCCGCCAAAGGTCGAGATGTCGCGGAAATAGCTCAGCGTGTCGTCGGGGCTGTCCTTGAACATGTCGAACACGCGTTCCGTCGTGACCGTGCAGGAAATCGCCGCATAGCCCGAAGCGACCCCCTTGGCCATGGTCACGAAATCCGGCTCGATCCCGTATTGCTGATAGCCGAACCACGTGCCGGTGCGGCCCAGCCCGCAGACCACTTCGTCGATATGCAGCAGAATGTCGTATCTGCGGCAGATTTCCTGAACACGCTGCCAATAGCCTTCGGGGGGCGTGATCACGCCGCCACCAGCCGTCACCGGCTCAAGCACGATGGCGCCAACGGTGTCGGGGCCTTCGCGCAGGATCACCTCTTCGATCGCGTCGGCCGCGCGTTCACCGTAGTTTTCGACATCCCACTGTTTGTGATATTCCAGACAGTGCGGCACCCGCACGAAACCATCGGGATAGGGGCCGTATTGCATCGCCCGCTGATCCTGCCCACTGGTGGCCAGCGTGCCCAGCGTTGTGCCGTGGTAATCACGGTCGCGATACAGGATCTTCCACTTCTTGCCGCCATATTTGTGGTGCGAAATCTGACGCACCATCTTGTAGGCCTTCTCGTTCGCCTCGGACCCCGAGTTTGAATAGTAGACGCGGCTTAGCCCCGGCATCTTTTCGATCAGACGCTGGGCGAACAGCGCCCCCGGCACCGTGCCCGCCGCACCGGCATAATAGTTCAGCTTGATCAACTGATCACGCACTGCATTGGCAATGCTTTCGCGGCCATAACCCACATTGACCGTCCAGACGCCGCCCGACACGCCGTCCAGGAATTCTTTGCCCGTGGCGTCCCACAGGCGCATCCCCTTGCCTTCCACAAAAACGCGCGGATCGATGCTTTCATAGGCCTTGTGCTGGCTCAGGTGGTGCCAGACATGGGCGCGGTCAGCCTCGATCACCTGGGAGAGGTCGTTGGTTTGCAGATCCAGAGTCATGATGATGGGTCCATCGGATATGAGTTTTCCCTAGGTTGCGCCGGTTGGTTTCGATTGTATAGGGCCAAACGCGACCGACCCATGAGTCCAGACCGTACAACCCGTGACAGGTCAAAGATACAGGCCAAAGATTCGGCACTGACTTCCCGCGAGTGATATTTCCGTGATAACCAAAGGGAAGAACCAACAGGAGAGTTACAATGAACAAACGCTTCATCCTTGGAATAGCGGCAGCTATCGGCATTTTCGCCCAAGGCGCGGCCGCACAAGAAATGGCGTTCTTTCGCATCGGAACCGGCGGCACGGCCGGCACCTATTACCCGATCGGCGGCCTGATCGCGAACGCGATCTCGAACCCGCCGGGATCGCGCGCCTGTGATGATGGCGGTTCGTGCGGCGTTCCGGGTCTGGTGGCGACGGCTGTCGCCTCGAACGGGTCGGTCGGCAATATCAATGCGATCAATGGCGGCCAGATGGAAGCGGGCTTTACCCAGTCCGACGTGGCCTACTGGGCGCAAACCGGCACCGGCCTATGGGAAGAACAACCCGCTGTTGAAAAGCTGCGCCTGATCTCGAACCTTTATCCCGAAAGCATCCATCTGGTTGCCCGCGCGGATGCGGGCATCGAGTCGGTTGCCGATCTGAAGGGCAAAAGGGTTTCTCTGGACGAACCGGGTTCGGGCACCTTGGTCGACGCCAAGCTGATCCTGGACGCGTATGGCCTGTCGGAAGGCGATATCTCGGCCGAATATCTGAAACCCGATCAGGCAGCTGACCGGATGCGCGACGGCGCCATGGACGCCTTTTTCTTCGTGGGTGGCTATCCGGCCGGCGCGATTGCAGAACTGGCCAGCCAGCATGACGTCAAGCTGATCCCGATTACGGGGGATGAAGCCAACAAACTGCTGGAGGAATACAGCTTCTTTGCCGCCGACAGCTTCCCGGCCGCCACGTATGAAGGTCAGGAAGGGGAAGTTCCGACGATCTCGGTGGGCGCGCAGTTCGTCACCAGCAGCGACCAGCCGGAAGAACTGGTCTATGAGATCACCAAGGCGCTGTATAACGAAAACACTCAGAAACTGTTCGCCGCAGGCCACGCCAAGGGCAAGCTGATCACGCTGGACAGCGCGACCCAGGGTGCGGGCATCCCCTTCCATCCGGGTGCCGAGAAATATTACCGCGAAGTCGGCGCCATCAAGTAACGACAGCACCCAATGAATGCGGCCCCACACCGGGGCCGCGTTTCAATAACAACGAATAAAAACTACTCAGCAAGGGACCCGGCATGACCGAAGACTCCACGCGCCAACTTTCCGAGGCCGAACTGCGTGCGATTGAAGAAGAATATGATCCCGAAGCACGATATCGCACGCTGACGCGCCCCGTGACCATTCTGACAGCGGTCATTCTGTTCCTGCTGTCGGCCTATCATTTCTATACGGCCGGCTTCGGCATCCCGCGCGCCACGACGCATCGCGGGATTCACCTTGGCGTGTCGCTGTTCGTGCTGTTCCTCACCTTCTCGGCCTTTTCCAATCGCGGCGTGGTCAGGGGGCCGCTGACATTTCTGGGCGTGCCCATCGCAGATTGGATCATGGCTTTCGCCGCCGCCATCGCATCCATGTATGTGCCGTGGATCTATGACCAGCTGGCGTTCCGCGTCGGCAATCCGACCGTTACCGATGTCACGATGGGAACGATCCTGCTGGTCGTGCTTCTGGAAGCCGTTCGCCGCTCAATGGGGTGGCCGCTGCCGCTTATCGCAATCCTGTTCATGGCCTATGCCTATTTCGGGCAGCAGATGCCGGGGATTTTCGTCCATCCGGGCGCGGATTGGTCAAACATCGTCAACCATCTGTATCTGACCTCGCAGGGTATCTATGGCGTCGCATTGGGCGTTATCGCGACCTATGTGTTCCACTTCGTGCTGTTTGGTGTAATGGCACAGCGCATCGGCCTTGGGCCGCTGTTCATCGACCTGGCGACCGCGTTGACCGGGCGCTATTCTGGCGGTCCTGCCAAGGTGTCAGTGCTGTCTTCGGCGTTGATGGGGTCAATCTCTGGTTCGTCCATCGCCAATACGGTGACGACGGGCGCGCTGACCATTCCCGCGATGATCAAGATCGGCTTCCGCCGACACTTCGCCGCCGCGGTCGAGGCTGCGGCATCGACTGGGGGGCAGATCACCCCACCCGTCATGGGCGCCGTTGCATTCCTGATGGTGGAATCGCTGGGCATCCCGCTGCGCACCATTCTGATCGCCGCCATCGTCCCGGCCTTCATGCACTTCTTCGGCGTGTTGGTTCAGGTTCACCTCGAGGCGAAACGCCTTGGCATCCGTGGCCTGCGGAAAGAGGAACTGCCAAACGCCATTGCCGTTCTGAAAAAGGGCTGGCTGTCGGTTCTGCCGCTGCTGCTGCTGGTCTATATGCTGATGTCGGGCCGCACCCCGTTTCTGTCGGCCTTCTGCGGCATCCTTGCCTGCATGGTCGTCTACCTGATCCAATGCGTTACCGCCAAAGGCGTGGTCGACGGGATCAAGGAAACCGCCGCTGGCATCTTTGAAAGCTTTGTCGCGGGTGCGCGCCAATCCCTGTCGATCACCGCAGCCGCGGCGCTGGTGGGTGTCATCATCGGGGTGGTGACCCTGACCGGCGTTGGCTTCAAGATCGCCTTCATGGTGACGTCACTGGCGCAGAACATGGCCGAAGGCACCTTTGCCTTCCTGTCGTTCCTGCCGTTCGAGGTGATGACCACCGCAACTCTGACCTTGCTGTTCACGCTGATCATTACCGCCGTCGTCTGCATCCTGATGGGGTGCGGCATCCCGACCACGGCGAACTACCTGATCATGGCCGCAGTTGCCGCGCCGGTTCTGGCGATGATGAATGTGGAGCCGCTGGTCGCGCATTTCTTCGTCTTCTATTACGGCGTGATTGCGGATGTGACACCACCCGTGGCGATGGCCGCCTATGCGGCGGCGGGGATCGCGGGGGCCAACGGCTTCAAGGCGGGCAATACCGCGTTCGGTTGTCGATGGGCAAGGCGCTGGTGCCCTTTGTCTTCGTCTTCTCGCCCTCGCTTCTGCTGGTGACCGAGGGCTTTACCTGGACATCCTTCGCGCTTGCCTTCTCAGGCGCGATCCTGGGCATCCTGTCGCTGTCGGCGGCGCTGACCAACTGGCTGCTGGCCCCGTTGAACGTGTTCGAGCGGATCATCCTGGCCATCGCGGCCTTCCTGCTGATCGCGCCGGAACCCATCTCGACCGCCATCGGTCTGATAATCCTTGTGGGGGTCGCGGCAAAGCAGCATTTCCTGGATAGAAAGTCAGTGCCTGCGAATTGATACCAACGGGCGCGGCTGGTTTCCCGGCCGCGCCCTGAATTGACCCTGCTTTCAGTCACGCAATCTGATGATAGCGTGTCACCTGCGGCCTGCCGTCCAGAAATGGCATTAACCGCCGCACCGCATCCGACAGAAATGGCGTATTGTTATGGGTCGTTTCATCCTTCGCACTTGCCCAAACCTCGATCGAGGTGAAGGCATGCGGATCATCGGCCTGACGGAAATAGCCATAGTCGATACAACCGGCCTCTTTCTGCGAATGGGCGACCAGTTCGGCAAGGATCGGCATCGCCTGATCCGTCATGCCCGATCTGATCCGAAAGCGTGACGTGACATGCAGCCGGGTCATACCTTGCGCTCCCATTCTTCCTGCTGTTCGCGCCGGGCCATGTCTTCGGCCACGGCGGGGCGGATCGTGCGATAAGGGTGTTCGTCCGCTTCGATCACGTCAATCATGGCGTCGATCATCTCTTGCGGATCATGTTGACGGTTCAGTTCACGCACCGGCCAATGTTCCATGACCCGTTCGCCCTGCCCCCACCACTGATCCTGCGCTTCCATGCCGGTGTCGTTGAACCCGGTGCGGAAGGCCCCCGGATTGACGGTAGCAACCTTGACGCCATAGGGCGCCAGCTCTTCGCGCAGGGCCGAACAAAACGCCTCGACCGCGTGCTTGGACGCGGCATAGGCGGAATCCCATGGCACCTTGACCAGCCCCGCGACGGATGAGGTCCAGACGATCTTGCCACTGCCGCGCCGCACCATCTGTTTGCCGAACCCTTGTGCCATCGCCAGCGCGGCAAAGACGTTCGTTTCAAAAACATCCCGCACGATCTGCATGGGCAGTTCCAGCGCCGGGCCGCTTTCCATGATGCCCGCATTGTTGAACAGCACGTCGATTTCGTTTTCGAAAGCATGGTTTCGGTCAATCTCATTGCGCACGTCCAGCTTGATCACGCGCAGATCGACGCCTGCATCCTTTGCCACCTGTCGCAACTCTGTCACCTGTGGCCAAATTTCGCAGGCCGCGATGACATGATGGCCCTTTTGCGCCAGCCCAAGTGCGACGCCCCTGCCAAAGCCGGAACCTGCGCCGGTAATCAGAATACGTTTTGCCATCATCAACTCCTCCACGCTTATATCCAAATCGACCAGCGACGAACCGCATGTGCAATCATGGAACCATTTGCAGTCGTCGCGCGTCTGTAATTTGCGCACACATTTTCGTGGCATTCCACGAATGCATTCGATCCACAAGCTTCCGTTGATGCCGGCCCTGGGTCAACGGTCGCCACATAAAAGGGATGAAAGCTGGACAATATGACACAAGATCTTAGCCGCGAACCCACAACAGACCCCGCAGAAGAGAACGCCTTCTTCCCGTCCCCCTATTCGCTTGGTCAATATACCTCATCCAAGACGGATTTCGCAGGTCTGGATTTCGACAAGCCCTATACCGGCGGCAAGTGGAAGATTCTGGTGATCGCCTCGGACGAACGCTATGTGCTGATGACCAATGGAAAGTTCTTCTCATCGGGGAACCACCCGGTCGAAATGCTGCTGCCGATGCATCATATCGACGCGGCAGGCTTCGAAATCGAGGTTGCCACCCGTTCCGGCAATCCGGTCAAATTCGAAAACTGGGCATTGCCAAAAGAAGATCAGGCGGTGATGGGCACTTACGAAAAATATCTGGATCAGATCAAGCAGCCCAACAAGCTGTCGGATGTCCTGCCCGAACTGCTGGCCGAGGATTCGCCCTATCTTGGCGTGTTCATTCCCGGCGGGCATGGCGCGCTGGTGGGCATTCCTGAAAGTGACGGCGTCAAGACGGCCCTGAACTGGGCCTTGGACAATGATCGTTTCATCATCACGCTTTGCCACGGCCCCGCTTGCCTGCTGGCGGCGGCCAAGGATGTCGATCCCGCGGATTATCCGTTCAAGGGGTATGAGGTTTGCGTCTTTCCAGATGCGTTGGATAAGGGGGCGAATATCGACATCGGCTATATGCCCGGTGCCTTGCCCTGGCTGGTCGGTGAACGGCTGCGCGCTCTGGGCGTCAATGTCCTGAACAAGGACATGACCGGCGCGGTTCATCGCGACCGCAAGCTGTTGACCGGGGACAGCCCGCTGGCGTCGAACAACCTTGGCAAACTTGCCGCGAAAACCCTGTTAGAGGCGGTCGCCTGACAGTCAGCCTTGGGCCACCGCGTCGGCCCAAGGCATCATCACCTCGCACGCGCCTGTATTCATCCCTGCCCGGCGGCTGACTGCAATCGGGCAGGCATAGGCCAGCGGGGAGAAAGATCGTGGCACGACGACCGTGTCGAACCGTTCGCCAAGCGCCTGCAACACCTCATAGGGCAGCAGCGCATCTGCCATGATCGACGGGCCACCGGACACGTCGATGCGGGGTGTATGGATGGCCTGGTTCAGTGACAGCGCGTGGTCTGTCACCATCAGCGCGATCTGCGCCACGGCGGGCAGGATCTTGCGCCCACCGGATGCCCCGATCGCCGCCCGCGTGCCGTCCTTGTCCGCGATAATCGGACAGATATTCATCAGACAGCGCTTTCCCGGCCCGATGGAATTGGGCCGCCCCGGTTCCGGGTCAAACCACATGATGCCGTTATTCATCATCAGCCCGGTCGAGGGCGACACAACTGCGGCGCCAAAGGCCGACAGCAGGGTCTGCGTCATCGACAGCATATTGCCCGCCCGATCCACAATGGCGAAATGCGTGGTGCATGACGGGGCTTGCGGATGCTCATTTCCCGGTTCGGGATCGCCGTCGTTCGCCAGACGATCCAGATAGGCCGACTGCAACGCCTGCGCCCAGCCGATATAGTCCGATCCGCGCGGCGCACCCGCTTCTGGCGGCATGTCATGCGCCGACAAATGCGCCAGCATCCTTGCCAGCGTCGGACCGGCCGTCAGAAAAGGCGTGGCAAAGATCGTGGCCCCGCGATGGCCAATCGCAAGCGGATCTTGCCACTGAGCCTGATAGCTTTCCAGATCGTCCAGCGCGATCCGGCTGCCCTTGGCTTGCAAGTCACTGACCAGCATCCGCGCCAGATCACCGCGATAGAAATCATCGCCGCCCGCCACCGCCAGATGCCCAAGCGTATCGGCCATCCGCTGCATGTTCAGCCGGGTTTCGGCCAGCGCCGTCCAGCCCGCCATCGGTGCCCATTTCCCGTCCAGCAGAAACATGGTCGAGGCATCGGGATCACGCGACAGAACCTCGGCCCGCGACGCGATCATCAGGCCCGCATACCAATCGACCAACAGCCCTTCCCGCGCAGCCGCAATGGCCGGTTGCAGCAATTCGGCCCATGGCATCGTGCCATGCCGCGCGTGCAGCGCCGTGATGCCCGCCGCGGTTCCGGGCACGGCAACCGCCAGCGCACCATGGACATTGCGGTCCCCTTCAACCGCTTTCCAGGGAAACAGGTCCGAGGCATGACCATCCGCCGCCAGGGGGTAATCCGTGATCTGCAATCGCTTGGGCGCGCGCATCCCGTAATACAGCGCCTGCACCGGCCCCCCGGCGGGCGCGACCATCATCGCGCCGCCGCCGAACGGCCCCGACATCCACGGCTCTAACACGCCAAGCGCAAAGGAAACGGCAACAGCCGCGTCATAGGCATTGCCGCCCGCGTTCAGGACCTCGACCCCGATTTCCGAGGCACGGCGATGCTGGCTGGCGACGATGCCGCCCTGACTTTCAACCGCCGGCTTTTGCAGCACGGCCTGACGAGAAACATTCGATTGCGTGTAAGTCAAAGCCATTCGAATGATCCCCCGCTGGTGTCTGCGGGGTCAGCATAACTATCAGAACCCGAATGCCCACCCCGCGTCGCCAAAAGAGTGGCAGCCCGGCTGATTCACAGATGTCGACAGGAGTGGGAGAATGCACCCCGCCCACATTCCGACGGTGAGGAGCCGATGATCTGCAAGCGAATGCCGCTTGCAGATTTCACGTTGCAAAGCGACGGCCTAAACCGTCAGCATCGTCTTGATCGCGCGGCGTTCGTCCATCGCCCTGTAACCCTCGGCGACCTGATCAAGCGGCAGGACAAGATCAAAGACCTTGCCGGGTTGGATCCTGCCTTGCAGCACGCGGTCCATCAGATCGGGCAGGAAGCGCCGCACCGGCGCGGGGCCGCCCAGCATCCGCTGTTGTTTGAAGAAAAGTTGCTGCCCGTCAAAACTGACACCATGCGGCACGCCGACATAGCCGATGGTGCCGCCGGGGCGGCAGGCGCCCATGGCCTGTTGCATGGATTGTTCCATCCCGACCGCTTCGACAACGGATTCGACGCCAATACCATCGGTCAGATCCATGATCCGGGCGATCCCGTCTTCGCCGCGTTCCTGAACAATGTCGGTTGCGCCGAATTCACGGGCCAGCTTTTGACGGCTTTCGTGGCGGCTCATCGCGATGATCCGCTCTGCGCCCAATTGCTGCGCGGCCATCACGGCCATCAGCCCCACGGCCCCATCCCCGACGACAACAACCGTTCCGCCTTCGCGGACACCGGCGGCCACCGCGCCATACCAGCCGGTCCCCAGCACATCCGACACCGCCAACATATGCTGAACCATTATGGTATCGGGCATTTCAGTGGTGGCAACCAGCGTGCCATCGGCCAGCGGAACACGGGCATAGGGGGCCTGGGCGCCAGTCATGAACTCGCGCTGCATGCACGAGGATTGAAAGCCAAACTGGCAATGCGGACAGGTATTGTCGGACAGACAGAAGCTGCCGACGACAAACTGACCCGGTTTGATATTGCGAACTTCACGGCCCACCTCGATCACGACACCGCAATATTCGTGCCCCATATGCATGGGTTGATCATTGGTCGCGATACCGCGATAGGGCCACAGGTCCGATCCGCAGATGCAGGTCGCAGACAACTGGATGATGGCATCGGTCGGCGCCAGGATTGTCGGGTCGGCGACCTGTTCATAGCGAATATCTTCGGGGCCGTGCAAAACGGTTGCATACATGGATGAATTCCTTTTTCGGCTTTCTTTTTGACCGCTTCAGGCGCGGTAATCTGCGTCGCTGACCTGCTCCAACCACTGCACGACCTTGCCGTGCTCATCGGCCTCGGCGATGGCGATATGGGTCATTGCGGTATCCGGCGCGGCACCGTGCCAGTGCTTTTCACCCGGTGGAAACCAGACGATATCGCCGGGGCCGATGCTTTCGACAGGGCCACCGTCACGCTGGACCCGCCCCTTGCCAGCCGTCACCAACAGCGTCTGGCCCAGCGGATGCGTGTGCCATGCGGTCCGCGCACCCGGTTCAAAAGTCACGGTCGCACCGCTTGCACGGGCGGGAGCCTCGGTCGCGAAAGGCGCGTCGATGCGGACAACACCAGTGAAATAATCAGCCGATCCCTTCGCGGATGCCGTGCTGCCGTTGCGGGTAATTTTCATGACATCTCTCCTGAGGCCGGAGAGCGCTATCCTTGAGAGGGCCTCTACCGGTCTGGGTGAAGATACAGCAGCACCGCTGCAAGATTAGTGTAAGAATTTCGATTGAGCTTATCGCAAATCCTCATAAATCAGAATGAATGAGGCTTTAATCATCATCAAGCGCAACGGCCTTGCGTGCAAGGGTCGTGAATTGCGCACGTTCCTCGTCTGTCAGATTACCCAGGATATCGGCTTGCAGATGATGCACAACGGGGCGCAACCGGCCAATGACGTCCTGCCCGTTCATCGTCAGGTGCAACGCGCGGGCACGACGATCCTGTTCGTTGACCGTCCGTTCAACCAACCCCTTTTGTTCCAGCCGCTTGACGACCTCGCCAATCGTGGCGCGGTCATAGGCGATGGCGCTGGCCAGGCCGGCCTGATCGATGCCGGGATTGCGTCTTAACAGATCAAGCGCGGCAAACTGAACCGACGTCAGGTCGTAACCTGTTGATTTCATACGATCCTGAAACACTGCGGTAGACCGCTGGTTCAGCCGCCGGATCAAATGACCCGGCATCTCTGAAAGATCATCTTCGTTTGCCACGTCGCCCCCGAATAGTAAGTAAACATATTATATTGACAGACGCCCCGCACATCCACCATATAAAGATATGTATACATATCATCTGGGAGGGAAGTGTCATGCAATATCATCTGGACGGATTCCGCAGCGGCGATCCCGCCATTGCCCAGCCTGCCACACTGCCCGATCACAAGCCGGAAAAGGTCGATGTTCTGATTGTCGGATGTGGCCCTGCCGGTCTGACGCTGGCGGCGCAACTGTCGGCGTTCCCTGACATCACCACCCGGATCACCGAACGCAAGCCCGGCCCGCTGCTGGTGGGTCAGGCCGATGGAATCGCCTGCCGCTCGGTCGAGATGTTCGCGGCGTTCGGTTTCGCCGATCAGGTGATGAAAGAAGGCTATTGGGTCAATGAGGTCGCGTTCTGGCGGCCCGGCACCGATGCCTCCCTCATACGCGCGGATCGCATTCAGGATGTCGAAGATGATCTGTCCGAAATGCCGCATATCATCCTGAATCAGGCGCGTATCCATGATTTCTATCTGGATATCATGCGCAACTCTGCCCGCCGCCTGACGCCCGATTATAACCGAGAGCTGGTTTCGTTGCAGACGACCGACGATACGGATCATCCGGTCATTGCGACATTCAGATGCCTTGATGATGGCGGGACCGAAACCATTCGCGCCCGACATGTCGTCGGGTGTGATGGTGCCCGCAGCACCGTGCGCAAGTCGATGGGCCATGACCTGAAAGGCGAAGCCGCGCGTCAGTTATGGGGCGTCATGGACGTGCTGGCGGTAACGGACTTTCCCGATATTCGCCTGAAAGCGGCGATCCAGTCTGCGGATCAAGGCAGCATCCTGATCATTCCGCGCGAAGGCGGCTATATGGTTCGCATGTATATCGAACTGGCGGAACTGCAGGGCGATGAACGCGCCGCCGACCGCAATGTGACCGCCGATATGCTGATCGAGAAGGCGCGGGCAATTCTTGATCCTTACAGCCTTGACGTGAAAGAGGTTGCCTGGTGGTCGGCCTACGAAATCGGCCAGCGTGTCTGCGACGGGTTCGACGACGTCCCTGAAAACGAACGTGGGTTGCGAATACCCCGTATCTTCATCGCGGGCGATGCCTGCCATACGCATAGCCCGAAGGCGGGTCAGGGCATGAATGTGTCGATGGCCGATACCTTCAATCTTGGCTGGAAACTGGCAGCCGTGTTGCGGGGGCAGGCTGTGCCCAGTTTGCTGGACACCTATTCCGCCGAACGCCGCGCCAAGGCCAAGGAACTGATCGACTTTGACCGCGACATGGCGCGACTGTTCAGCGCCAAACCAAAGAACCATGCGCAAGCTGCACAGTTTCAAAGCTATTTCAAAAAGCATGGCCGTTATACGGCGGGGGTTGAAACGCGCTATGACCCTTCGTTGATTACCGGGGATGATAGATTTCAGCATCTGGCGACGGGGCTGATCGTTGGCAAGCGCTTCCACTCTGCCCCGGTCATACGGCTGGGCGACGCGCGGCCCATGGAGTTGGCCCATAACTTCAAAGCCGATGGCCGCTGGCGGGCGATCGCCTTTGCGCCAGCAGGCGATACAGGGCAACCCAACGGTCCTATCGCGACGTTATGTCAGCATTTGGAGGCAGCGATTCACCGATATACGCCCGCAAAGGCAGACCCTGACAGTGTGATAGACCTGCGCGCCGTATTTCAGCCCAGCCATCGCGCAATGAATGTCAACGATCTGCCCAAGGCATTGTTGCCACGAAAAGGCCGCTATGGGCTGATTGACTACGAAAAGGCATTCTGCCCCGCGCTCAACGGTCCCGATATCTTTGATCTGCGTGGGATTGACCGCAACCAAGGCGCATTGCTGATCCTGCGTCCCGATCAATATATCGCGCAGGTTCTGCCATTGGACGCCGCTGCCGAACTGGAAAGTTTTCTTGCCGGTTTCATGCAGCCAGCCTGACCGGCTGTCAAATGTGCGGACAGACGGATCGGGTCACCCCTGGGGCATGGCTGACAGATAGCTGGCCAGATTATCGCCCAAAGAGGGTTGCATATAGCCGCCCTCTTGCACGTTCAGCACGGGCAATCCCATTGCGGCGATTGCCCCCGCGATCCGCGCAAAGCCGGGCGTCGTCACCTGCAAGCCCTTGAACGGGTCGTTTTCATGCGCATCCAGCCCAAGCGCCACGACGATCACGGATGCGCCAAATGCGGTAATATGCTGCAACGCATCGTCCAGCCCCGACAGATAAACGTCATCCGCCGATCCGCGCGGCAATGGCAGGTTCAGGTTATAGCCCAGACCGCGCCCTTCGCCGCATTCCTGCGCACCGCCAGCGTAAAAAGGGTAAAAATGCGCCGGATCGACATGTATTGAAACGGTCAGGACATCGTCACGGTCGTAAAAGATCGCCTGCGTGCCGTTGCCGTGATGCACATCTATATCAATGATTGCGGGGCGATGCCCCTTGCTGCGCAGATATTCGGCGGCAATGCCCGAGTTGTTCAGAAAACAAAAGCCGCCCGACATTTCGCGATAGGCATGGTGCCCCGATGGCCGCGACAGGGCATAGGCGCTGTGCTGCCCTGACAAGATCAGATCAGCCGCCGTCAGCGCGGTCTGCGCCGACCAATAGATCGAGGCCCAGCTATTCTCTCCGATAGGGGCAGATGTGTCCGTATTGTGATAGCCGATCTGCGCCTCGCTTTCATAAGAATAGTGAACGTCGCGCACGGGCGCGATCCGCCCCGGCACGACCTCGGCCAGATCAGGAACCACGGCTTTGCGGCGGGCATGAATCGTGCGCAGATAGGTCAGATAGCGCGGCGTGTGCAGCGCGGCCAAAGGCGCCATGCCGTGATCGGTCGCCGCAACGACTGGTAGCCCCGCTTGCCCGACGCCGCGCAGCAATTCATCCACGCGGGCGGGGCGATCAGGGTTTTGCACGACCTTGCCATCGGCCAGACGAAACTGGGGATCGTGCAACCGCTGTCGTTCATCGAAAACCGCCTTCATCCGGGATCCTTTCCTGGGATTGCCGATCACAATCAGCATATCGGGGAGACAAGTCGCCATTCCTGTCAAGGGAACAGGCGCCGATGATCACATCCCGCCTGCGAATGGGATATCTCCCCGAACGATTAAAAAGCAGGCAGTCAGCGACGCGCATTCAGGCGAAGATTTGCCTGATATACCGACGAAGGCTGCCGGAAGTTATCCACAGCCTCGCCTAACAGATAGGCTTATCAAGCAAAAAGTGGCGCAGGCGGGGTGAAGGACGGCAAGATCGCTCTGCCAAATGATGCGATTGACCTAAGGTTAACGGGTCAGAATCAGCCAGCAGATTAGCGACGCTTTGCCTGACATCCGAATGACACAACTGCACCCGAAGATTTTTTTATTCAGGAGGTTCTATAATGTCTAGGAATATCATCGTTGTAACCTGGCCCGAGGAGAGCAAAGCCTATCAGGTGCTTTCCGAACTTCGTTCGCAATATCCCGATAGCATCTATCAGGCTGGCGTGGCCGAGCGTGCGCCGGACGGTTCCGTTTCACTCAAGGACGGCGATAGCAATACCGTCGATGCAGGCACATTGACCGGCAGCGCGCTTGGCGGTCTGATCGGCATTCTCGGTGGCCCGCTGGGCGTGCTTCTGGGCTTTTCGGCAGGCGCATTGATGGGATCGCTGGTCGATCTGAACAGTGCCGTCGATGATGATGCGGTTCTGTCTAAGATCAGCGCACAATTGCTGCCCGGCTCTACCGCACTGTTCGTTGACCTGGACGAGAACGATCCTTCGATCATCGACACTCTGGTCGCGGCATCGGGCGGTGTGCTGGCCCGCTATGACTACAACGACGTCCTGACCGAGATTATCAGCGCCGAAGATGCCGCCCGTGCCGCGGCGGATGAAGCTGCCCGCGTCCTGCGCGAGGAAAAGCATGCAGAGCGCAAGGCCGATCTGGAAAAGAAATGGGAAGAGACAAAATCCCGCTTCACATCCTTCTTCAAATCTGACGCCTGATTATCGTCGTCACTTTCTGCCGCGCTTCAAGCTGCGGCAGAAAGCCGACGCTGGCCCGCTGACAAGCCCGGCCTTCACCCCCAGGACTGCATGCTATATCAATCCTGGGGTGATCAGGGGGCATGGCCATGCAAAAACTTCTGCAGACATTTTCGGATATCGTCGGATCGAAACATGTCTATCACGGCGAACGCGCGACGCGACGGTTCCGCAAAGGTTACCGTTATGGCGATGGCGAAATTCTGGCAGCGGTCCGCCCGGGCACGCTGCTGGAGCAATGGAAGGTTCTGCAAGCCTGTGTCGCCGCAGATGTCATCGTCATCTTTCAGGCGGCGAACACCGGATTGACCGGCGGATCGACCCCTTTTGGCGACGGCTATGACCGGCCCATCGTCATCATCAACACCATGCGTATCGACCGGATCGACCTGATCGACGGCGGCAAACAGGTGATTGCCCTGCCCGGCGCGACGCTGGACAAGCTGGAAAAGGCACTGCGGCCGGTGGGCCGCGAACCGCACTCGGTCATCGGGTCAAGTTGTATCGGCGCATCGGTCGCGGGCGGTGTCTGCAACAATTCCGGCGGCTCGTTGATCCGGCGGGGGCCGGCCTATACGCAATTCGCCATCTTTGCCCAGATTGATGCCCATGGGCATCTTCATCTGGTCAATCATCTGGGTGTGTCGTTGGGCGAGACCCCTGAAACCATCCTGTCGCGGCTGGACGGCAAGGATTACACGCCGGAAGATATTTCCCACAGCACGAACCAATGGGCTTCGGACAAGGAATATTGCGACCATGTCCGCGACGTGACAGCAAATTCTCCGGCGCGTTTCAACGCCGATCCCCGGCGGCATTACGAGGCATCAGGCTCGGCCGGTCGTCTGGGCGTCTTTGCCGTGCGGCTGGACACGTTCGAAGCCGACAAGGACGTGACCGTCTTTTACATCGGCGCGAACGACCCCGATGAGCTGGGCCAGATCCGGCGCGACATTCTGACCAACTTCAGGAACCTGCCCATCGCTGGCGAATATATTCACCGCGAGGCGTATAGGACCGCGCAGATTTACGGCAAGGATCTGTTCCTGTTCATCCGCAAATTCGGCACCGACAACGTGCCCCGCGCCTATGCGGCGAAAAGCTGGTTCGACGGAATTACCGAAAAACTGGGACTGGGCGCAGGTGTCAGCGACCATCTGCTGACTGCTTTGTCCCGGTTGCTGCCCGAACATCTGCCCAAGCGGATGAACGACTATCGCGACCGCTATGCCCACCACCTGCTGCTTAAAATGGGCGGTGATGGCGCAGCCGAAGCCCGGGATTATCTGAAAGCCCGTTTTCCCCGCCCAGATGCCGATTTCTTCGAATGCACCAAGGACGAGGGAGAGGCTGCGTTCCTGCAACGCTTTGCCGTGGGCGGCGCCGTGGTGCGTTATCGTGCCACGCATCGCAAGACGGTCGAGGATATCGTGGCGCTGGACGTCGCCCTGCCCCGCAACATGGTAGATTGGTTTGAAACCCTGCCAAAATCAATCACCGACCGGATCGAAAAGACCGTCTATTGCGGGCATTTCTTCTGCCACGTCATGCATCAGGAATATCTGGCCAGGAAGGGCGAGGATTGTCACGCTTTGGAACAAGAAATGCTGGCCATCCTTGACCAGCGCGGGGCACAGTATCCGGCCGAACACAATGTCGGCCATCTGTATCACGCCCAACCCGCACTAGAGGAATTTTACCGAGAGCTTGACCCGACCAACAGCTTCAACCCCGGCATCGGCAAGACATCCCGCAAGAAGATGTGGGCGTGACCGTTACAGCGACACCGTCAGCCCGCCATCGACGTAAAGCGTATGACCATTGACGAAACTGGCCGCATCTGATGCCAGAAAGATCGCCGCGCCCTTCAATTCGTCCAGATCCCCCCAACGACCCGCCGGGGTGCGGGCTTCCAGCCAGGCGGTAAACTCTTTGCTTTCGGTCAGCGCGGTATTCAGCGGCGTGCGAAAATAACCCGGCGCGATGGCGTTGACCTGTAGCCCGCGCCCTGCCCAATCCGTCGCCATGCCGCGCGTCAGGTTTTTCACCGCCCCCTTGCTGGCGGTATAGGGCGCGACGCTGATCCGCGCCAATTCCGACGTGGCCGAGGCGATGTTGATGATCCGGCCCCGCCCCCGCCGCAACATGTGCCGTGCCACCGCCTGTGCGACATAGAAGACCGAGGAGACGTTGGTCCGCATCATGTCTTCCCACTTGTCCAGCGGAAATTCCTCTAACGAGGCGCGATATTGCATCCCGGCATTGTTGATCAGGATGTCGATGGGGCCGATACCCGCCTCGATCTTGTCGATGGCGGTTGCCACAGCCCTGGGGTTGGTCACGTCGAACGGGGCGGTGTGCACATCATAGCCCTGCATCCGCAACTGTTCTGCCGCTGCCTCCAGCTTGTCGGCATTGCGGCCGTTCAGAACGATGCGCGCACCGTGGCTTGCCAGCCCTTCGGCCAGCGCAAAGCCGATCCCCTGGGATGAGCCGGTGACAAGTGCGGTTTTGCCGGTCAGGTCGAAAAGATTGCTCATCACGATATCCGTTCAATGGTTGTCGCGCGGCAGACCTTTGGTCTGGGCGATGCGCTGGTATTTCACGGCGGGCTTCAGCACCGCGCCATCGCCAAGCTGATCGACCAACCCGCGTTGAATTTCCTGCCAAGGCGTCTGATGATCGGGATAGGGATAGCCGCCCTTTGCATCCAGTTCCGCGCGGCGACGGGCGATTTCCTGATCCGAAATCATCGCATTCACTGTCCCCGCCCGCAGGTCCATCCGCACGCGATCACCGGTTTGCAGGATCGCCAGATTGCCACCCGCCGCCGCCTCGGGCGAGGCATTCAGGATCGAGGGCGATCCAGAAGTTCCCGACTGCCGCCCATCTCCGATACAGGGCAGCGCATGGATGCCGCGTTTGATCAGATAGGCGGGCGGGCGCATGTTCACGACCTCTGCCGCGCCCGGATAGCCGATGGGGCCGGTGCCGCGCATGAACAGCATCGTATATTCGTCAATCTCCAGCGCGGGATCGTCGATGCGGTGGTGGTAATCCTCGGGGCCGTCAAACACGACCGCCTTGCCCTCGAACGCATCGGGATCGTCAGGGTTGCTAAGATAGCGGTCCTTGAACTCGGCCGAAATGACCGAGGTTTTCATCACCGCATTGTCGAACAGATTGCCCCGCAGCACCAGAAAACCGGCATCCGATTTCAACGGCGTGCCAAAAGGGCGGATCACGTCATCATCAAGGATCGGCGTATCGCGATAGTTTTCGCCGATGGTCTTGCCGTTGACGGTGGGCGCGTCCTCGTGGATCAGGCCCTTCTTCATCAGCTCATTCACGACCGCCGGAACGCCGCCCGCGCGATGATAATCCTCGCCCAGATATTCGCCTGCGGGCTGCAGGTTCACCAGCAGCGGGATATGATGGCCCAGTTTCTGCCAGTCTGTGATGTCCAGATCGACCCCGATATGGCGGGCCAGCGCGTTGATATGGATGGGCGCGTTGGTGGACCCGCCGATGGCCGAATTGACGACGATGGCATTGTGAAACGCCTGTTTCGTCAGAATGTCCGAAGGTTTCAGATCCTCATGCACCATGTCGACGATCCGCTTGCCGGTCCGCCATGCCATTGCGCCGCGGTCCTTGTGCGGGGCGGGAATGGCGGCAGATCCGGGCAATTGCATCCCGATCGCTTCGGTCAGCGAATTCATCGTCGAGGCCGTGCCCATCGTGTTGCAATATCCGACCGAGGGCGCGGATGAGGCCACCAGTTCGATGAATTCTTCATAGCCGATTTCGCCCGCCGCCATCATTTCGCGGGCTTTCCAGATGATCGTGCCCGATCCGGTGCGCTTGCCCTTGAACCAGCCATTCAGCATCGGTCCCACGGAAAAGGCGATGGCGGGAATGTTCACGGTCGCGGCCGCCATCAGCATGGCGGGCGTGGTCTTGTCGCAACCGATGGTCAGCACGACACCGTCCAGGGGATAGCCATATAGCACCTCGACAAGCGACAGATAGGCAAGGTTGCGATCCAGACCCGCCGTCGGGCGTTTCGAGTTTTCGTGGATCGGATGGACCGGAAATTCGAACGCGATGCCGCCCGCTTCGCGGATACCTTCGCGGATACGCTGGGCCAGAATGATGTGGTGGCGGTTGCAGGGGTTCAGGTCGGACCCTGATTGCGCGATGCCGATGATCGGCTTGCCAGACTGCAACTCCTCGCGCGTCAGGCCGTGATTCAGGTGCCGCTCCAGATACAGCGCCGTCATGTCGATATTCTCGGGATTGTCGAACCAGGCGCGGGACCGCAGTTTTTTCACGATAATTCTCCTCCGCGCCGTGTCCTGGCGCGGTTCTCTCGCAGATAGATGACAAAGCTGGATGTGATGATGATCGCCGCGCCGATCAGCGTGACGGGGCGCGGCAGGTCGCCAAAAAACAGATAGCCAAGGATGATCGCCCAAGGCAGCAGCGTATATTGCATTGGCGCGACCGTGGCGGCATCCGCCAGCTTCACGGCGCGGTTGACAAAAATATGGGCCAGCATGGCAATGATGCCCAAAGCGGCCAACAGTTGCAGATCCAGGCCCGTCGGAGCGACCCAGCCAGATGGCGCCAGCACGACCCCGGCGGTCAGCGCGCCCATGATCTGGAAAAAGACCAGCGTGGTATCAGGGGTGCCGCGCAGCGCCCGGCCCGTCATCACCATCAGCGCGAAGGCCAGCGTTCCGACAATTGCAACAAGGATCGCCAGCGGGTTCACCTGCCCCGATGGCACCAGCGCGATCACGACACCGACAAAGCCCAATCCGATGGCAGCCCAACGGACCGGCCCGACCTTTTCCTTCAGCAACAGCGGCGACAGCGCTGCGACATAGATCGGCGCGGCCAGCCAATAGGTCATCACATCGGCCAGCGGCAGGTAAGAGACGGCCACGTAAAAACTGAATACCTCGACCGTGGAAAAGACCACGCGAGCGAATTGCAGTGCCGGGCGTTCGGCCGACAGGATCGGCGTCAGGCCGGATTTCCACAGGAATGGCAGCAGGATGATCAACGCGGCGGCGGATCGCAGCAACAGCACCTGTCCCACCGAATAGGTCGCGACCAGCCATTTGCCCATCGCATCGTTCAGCGAAAACATGAACATCGCCAGCAGCATGAACAATATGCCCAGACGCGCGGGCGACATGCCGTTGCTGACAGAGGCCATGCTCATCAGATTTCACCGTCAGCGGTCTGACGGCGATGAATCGCATCGGGGCGATGGAACAGGTCTGGCAGCAGGTCGATCCCCAGACCGGGCGCGTCGGATACCGTGATTTCGCCCTGCGAAACCGTCGGCAATTCGGTCACAAGTTCCGTATACCAGCCGGTATAGAAGGCGCGGACGGATTCCTGAATCAATGTATTCCGCGCATGCATTGAAAAATGACACGATGCCATGAACACGACCGGCCCGGTGCAATCATGCGGCGCAACGGGGATCTGCGCGGCTTCGGCCAGTGCTGCGATCTTGCGCGCCTCGGACAGGCCACCGCACCATGACAGATCCAGCATCGCCACCCCGGCCACACCCGTTGCCAGATAGTCGCGGAAGGCGTGCGGGTAAGCCAGCGTTTCCGATGCGCAGACCATCGCCCTGCTATGCGGAGCATAGGCGCGCAGCGTTTCCAGACTGTCCATCCGCACCGCATCTTCGTGCCAGAACGTGTCATAGGGCTGCAACGCACGGGCGATCCGCTGCGCAGCGGGCAGACGCCACAGCGAATGGAATTCGACCATGATGTCCATCCTGTCGCCGACCGCCTTGCGGATCTTCTCGAACGGTTCCAGCGCGCGGTTCAACTCGGCTGCGGAAATATCCAGGCCATGCGTGCGTTCGGCCGCGATGTCGAAGGGCCAGATCTTCATGCCCGTGATGCCCTGTTCCAGCAGCGACAGGGCCAGATCATCGGCATTGTTCAGAAACGCGTCCAGATCCTCGTAAGGGCCATCGCTTTTGCGATCCAGACCCCAGTTTGCCACCGCCTGCGCACGGGCGTCGCGAACATATTGATAGCCTGCACAGGTGTTATAGGTGCGCACCTTTTCGCGCGATTTGCCGCCCAATGCCACGGATACCGGAACGCCCAGGGCTTTGCCGAAAATATCCCACAGGGCGATATCGACGGCGGAATTGCCGCGGGTTTCAACCCCGGCTCCGCGCCAGCCCAGATAGCCGATCAGATCGCGATTGATCGCCTCGATCTGCAGGGGATCGCGGCCGATCAGTTTTGGCGCAACGGTTTCGTGGAGATAGGCTTCGACAGCACCGGCCCCCATGAAGGTTTCCCCCAATCCGGTGATGCCGTCATCGGTGCGGATCAGCACCCAGATGATATTGGAAAACTCGCCCAGTCGAAGCGTTTCGACGGCTGTAATTTTCATGGCGATCCCCTGTCACCGGTGGCGGAACGGGCCCGGCGAACCGGTCCCGTAAACAGCATCGCGATTACTGGCCGCGCACTTCGGCCAAGGCGGCCTGCATGCGGTCCACGACCTCGGCACCGATTTCGTCCTTGTGACGCTCGTAGACACCCTGAACGGCGTCACGGATCTGCGTCATCGAGGCTTCGTCGATGTCATTCACCTCCAACCCGGCTTCCTTGATGCGGGCCAGCGATTCTTCGGACAGTTTGCGGCTTGCCGCACGCTGAACATCGCGGCCAACAACGGCGCAATCGCGCAGGATCTGCTGCTCATCCTCGGCATAGGTGTCCCAGATCGGTTTCGAGAACAGCACCATGAACGGCGTATAGGCGTGGCGGGTGTTGGACAGGTATTCCTGCACCTCGTAGAATTTCGAGGTGTCGATCGTCACATAGGGATTTTCCTGCGCATCGATCGTGCCGGTTTCCAGTGCCGAGAACACCTCGCCAAAGGCCATCGGCGTGGCATTGGTGCCAAGCGTCTGGAATGTATCCAGAAAGATGTTGTTCTGCATCACGCGGACGCGCATCCCGTCAAAATCGTCCAGTTTGGTCACGGGACGTTTCGAGTTGGTCAGGTTGCGGAACCCGTTTTCCCAATAGGCCAGATTGACCAGACCCACCTGGGGCATCATGTCCGAAACATATTGGCCAAATTCGCCATCCAGAACCGCGTCAGCCTCTTGTTCATTCGCGAACAGGAAGGGCAGATCAAAGACGCCAAGCGCGGGCAGAACCCCCACGATGGGCGAGGATGAGGTGATGACCATTTCCTGCGTGCCCGACCGCAGCGCCTGCGTGGCTTGCAGATCGTCACCCAGGGCCGAACTCCAGAACGCGTTCAGCGTCCATTTGCCGCCGGTCTTTTCGTCAAAGCAGGCTTTCATCGCGCGGACGCCTTCACCCACCGGGTGATCTTCGGCGACGCCATTCGACACGCGGATGGTGCGTTCGCTGATTTCGGCGCTGGCCGGGGCGATCACCCCTGCGATCACCGCAAGTGCCAGACCAGCAGTCATTGTTTTCTTGATTGTCATTATCGTCCTCCTCCTCGATTGGACTTTAACCTTGGTTCGATTGTCGCCGGGCGTCAGCCGCCCAGCCAATGCAGTGGAACCAGCACGATGCTGGGGAACAGCACCAGCAGCAGCAGCACCGCCAGATGCGCGATCAGGAACGGCGTGACGCCGACGATGACCTTGCCCATCGGCACCCGCGCAACTCCGCTGACGACGTTCAGCACGACCCCGACAGGCGGCGTGATCAGGCCGATGCAGTTGTTCATCACGAAGACGACCCCGAAATAGACCGGGTCGATGCCCGCCTGTTTCACAATCGGCATCAGGACCGGCGTCAGGATCAGGATCGTGGGCGTCAGATCCAGCGCGGTTCCGACGACAAACACCAGCAGCATGATCAGCAGCATCAGCAGGATCGGGCGATCCATGACAGGCTCCAGCAGGCCGGTAATTTCACCGGGGATGTTGGCACTGGTGATCAGCCATGCCGTGACCAGCGCGCCCGACACCAGAAACAGAATGACCGATGTCGTCTTGGCCGCCTGCAACAGCACGCCATACAGGTCTTTCAGCTTCAGTTCGCGATAGACGAACAGACCAACGAACAGGGCATAGGTCGCGGCGATCACGCCCGCCTCGGTCGGGGTGAAAATCCCGAACCGGATTCCGCCCAGAATGATCACCGGCATCATCAGTGCCCAACCCGCACGGCGTGTCGCCTGCCAGCGGACGGACCACGGCTGCTTGGGCAGCACCTCGACCTTGTCGCGGCGTGCAACGATCTGCCATGCGATGACCAGTCCAATGGCCATCAGCAGGCCCGGCACGACCCCGGCCAGAAACAGCTTGGTGATCGACACGTTCGCGGCCACACCAAAGACGATGAACGCGATCGAGGGCGGCAAAACCGGCGCGATGATCCCGCCCGCCGCGATCAGACCGGCCGAACGCGGCACGTCATATCCGGCCTTGGCCATCATCGGCACCAGAATGGCGGCCAACGCGGCGGTATCGGCGGCGGCCGAGCCGGACAGCGATGCCATGATCAGCGCCGCGATGATCGCGACGACGCCAAGCCCGCCCCGCAGATGGCCGACAAAGGCGATGGCAAAGTCGATGATACGCTTCGAAAGACCGCCCGCATTCATCAATTCACCCGCAAGAATGAAGAACGGAATCGCCAGCAGGATGAAGCTGTTGGCGCCGTCGATCATGTTCTGGGCGACAATCTGCGGGTTGAAGATGCCCATATAGGTCATCAGCGCGATGCCGCAGAACATCAGGGCAAAGGCCACCGGCACGCCAATCGCCATCGCGCCCAGCATCGAGGCAAGGAAAACTACAATGGTCATTCGCCGCGCCCCACCAATTCCTCGACCGATTCATATTCGCCCACGAAATGCGCGATTTCGGCGTCTGTCACCCGACCGGTCAGGATCACGATCAACCGATAGAATGCGATGATCCCCATGCCGGCGGCGGTAAAGAATGCGACGCCGTAGACAAGGATCATCGGCATGCCTGCGACGGGCGATTTCATGCTGGCATTGATCGGTGCCTGCAACCAGGTGCCCCAGAACAGCACGCCGACACAGAGCAGGATCAGCAGGTTGGTCAGCGCCATGCAGATCACCCTGCCACGTCTGCCAAACAGACGCACCAGACTTTCGACCCCCATATGGGCGTTTTCCTTCAGCGCCAGAACCGCACCGATGAAGGTCAGCCAGATAAAGAAAAAGCGGCTCATCTCCTCGGACATCATCAGCCCGGAATTGAAGCCATAGCGCAGGATCACGTTCAGCAGCACCATCAGCGCCATTCCGGCCATCAGAAAGACCAGAACGACTTCAACGAATTTGACGAAAGCGTTTACAAGCGTGTTCATGCCCGGCAGCTCCTCGGCCGGGCCAATCGCGTCGTGCTGGGCACGTTATGTCCTCCCCCTACGGCGCGCCTCCGGCTTTCACCCGCGCCATTTCAGTTCTGGCCCATGACTCTGGCCCATGACGGCGACAGATTCGTTCTCGTTTCGGACCAGACTGGACATTAAGTTAAATGATAGCGTATATCATTGTCAATGACATGATCTATCATGACGCATAGCTCCGGGGGGAGGAGTGAGGAAAAATTCGAATATTTACAAGACAGTAACCCTGAAGGACGTTGCCGAGGCAGCAAATGTAAGCGCAATCACAGTATCCCGTGCCTTGCGCACACCGGATGTTGTGTCGCCCAAGGTCCGCGCACGTGTGTCCGAGGCCGTTGAAAGGCTTGGTTATTCGCCGAATCAGGCGGCGCGGGCACTGGCATCGGCCAGCACCTCGATTATCGGCGTGATTATTCCATCTGTCACGAACCAGGTTTTCGCCGATGTCCTGCGCGGCATTTATGAGGCGATCGAGGATACAGGCTTTCAGGTTCAGCTTGGCAATTCGCGCTATACCGCCCGCAAGGAAGAGGAGCTGATCAAGGTCTTTGCGGCGCAGCGCCCGGTAGGGCTGATTGTCGCGGGCATGGATCAGTCGGAAAACAGCCGCGCCATCCTGTCCAGCCTTGGCTGCCCGGTGGTGCAGGTCATGGATGTCGGCCCCAATCCCATCGACATGATGATCGGCTTTGACAATCGCGCGGGCGGGCGCACCGCGACCCAGCATCTGTTGGACAAGGGTTACCACCGCATCGGCTTTATCGGCGCACGCATGGACCCACGGGCGCAACGCCGCTTGCAGGGCTATGCCGACGCCTTGCAGGCCGCCGGGCTTTATGAGGGCAATCTGATCTATACCTCGCCGCAGCCATCATCCGTCACGCGCGGGGCCGAGATGTTTTCGGACTTTCTGGCCATGGCGCCGGATATCGACGCGGTGTTCTGCAACAATGACGACATGGCGCTTGGCGCGCTGTTCGAATGCCAGCGCCGCCATATCCGCGTTCCCGATCAGATCGGCATCATCGGCTATAACGACCTTGGCTATTCGGCGGAAAGCAATCCCAGCCTCTCATCCATTCGCACCAAGCGTTACGAAATGGGGCTGCGCGCGGTGGAGATGATCATTTCCGCCAATCGGGGGGAACACCCAAACCCGACGGTTATCGACGTCGGCTACGAACTGATGGCCCGTCAAAGCACGGACCGAAATTCAACCGGCGGCAGAGGAGGCCACCACTGATGAAAATTCTGATTATCGGAGCTGCGGGGATGGTGGGGCGCAAGCTGACCAGCGCCCTGATTGCGAGCGGCTCATTGGCAGGGAAGGATATTGAGCGCATCGAACTGGTCGACGCGTTCGAACCGGAAGCCGTCACCGCAGATGGGATCGAAATTGCCCGAAAAGTCGTGGATATCGCCGATCCTTCTGTCGCGCCCGATCTGATTTCGCGCCGCCCGGATGTCATCTTCCATCTGGCCGCCATCGTCTCGGGCGAGGCAGAGCTGGATTTCGACAAAGGCTATGCCATCAACCTTGACGGCACCCGCTATCTGTATGACGCCATCCGGGCCGAAGGTCAGAAGGCTGACTATTGCCCGCGATTTGTCTTTACCTCATCCATCGCGGTCTTTGGCGCCCCCTTCCCCGACAAGATCGGCGATGAATTCTTCCAGACGCCGCGCACCAGCTATGGCACGCAGAAAGCGATCGGAGAGTTGTTGCTGTCCGACTATTCGCGGCGCGGTATTCTGGACGGCGTGGGCATTCGCCTGCCAACCATCTGCATCCGTCCGGGCAAGCCGAACAAGGCTGCGTCGGGCTTTTTTTCCAATATCCTGCGCGAACCGCTGATCGGTCAGGAAGCCGTTCTGCCGGTCGATGAAACTGCCCGCCACTGGCATGCCAGCCCACGTGCCGCCGTGGGTTTTCTGCTGCACGCCGCCGAAATGGACACCGCGTCGCTGGGCACACGCCGCAACCTGAACATGCCCGGCCTGTCTGCCACCGTCGGCGAACAGATCGAGGCATTGCGCCGCGTTGCAGGCGACAAGGCTGTCGCCCTGATCCGCAAGGAACCCGATGCGATGATTACCGAAATGGTCGAAGGCTGGGCCAAGGATTTCGACGCCTCTCGCGCGATGTCGTTGGGCTTCAAGGCGGAATCCTCATTTGACGAAATCATCCGCATCCATATCGACGACGAACTGGGCGGAGAGCTTCCCAAATGAGCAAGCGCATCGCAATCGTCACCGGCGGCGGCACCGGTATCGGCAAGGCTATCGCCAAACGTCTGCACGCCGACGGCTTTGCCGTGGCCCTGTTCGGCCGCCGCAGGGACGTTCTGGACGCAGCCGGGGCAGAGATTGATCCATCCGGCGAAGGCATCCAATCCGTCGCCGTCAATATCAGTGACCGCGCGGCGGTCGAGGCGGCCTTTGCCGAGGTGATCGGCAAATGGGGGCGGCTTGACCTGTTGGTGAACAATGCGGGCATGAACAACCAAAGCGTTCCGCTGGAAGATATCACCGCCGAGGACTGGGACCGCGTCATTGGCGTGAACCTGTCGGGCGCGTTCTTCTGCACGCAATTCGCCTTTCGGCAGTTCAAGGCACAAGATCCGCAAGGGGGCCGGATCATCAATAACGGCTCGATCTCGGTCACGATGCCGCGCCCGCAAGCATCCCCCTATGCTGCGACCAAGGCGGGCATCGCCGGGCTGACCCGCGCATCCGCGCTGGACGGTCGCCGTTACAACATCGCGGTCGGGCAAATCGACATTGGCAATGCAGGCACTGACATGACCGAACGCATGGCCTCGGGCGTATTGCAACCCGACGGGTCCATGGCAGTCGAACCGACGATCAACGTCACCCATATCTCGGACGCGGTCAGCTATATGGCGGGGCTGCCGCTGGATGCCAACACGCTGACCATGACCGTCATGGCCACGCAGATGCCCTTTGTGGGCCGGGGGTAAAGGCAATGAGTATCTACGACGAAGGCATCTTTCTGGGCCGCGTGCGACTGTCCGAAGGCGGCCATCCCCGGATCGTCACCCTGCGGGGCGGCAAGGCCATCGACATCACGTCGAAAACCGCACCAACCGTCCGCGACATTTGCGAAATGGACGACCCGACGGGCTATGTCAGGTCGGCCACAGGCACGCCGATCGCCGATCTGGACGCCTTGCTCAGCGGCACAGCGAAGGGCGCAACCTTGCTGTCTCCGATTGATCTGCAAGCCGTCAAAGCCTCTGGCGTGACCTTTGTGGTCAGCCTGCTTGAGCGTGTGATCGAGGAGCAGGCCAAGGGCGACGCGTCGCGGGCCGATGCGCTGCGGCAGGATATCCTTGGCCTGATCGGGGACGATCTGTCCGATCTGGAACCCGGTTC
Organism: Paracoccus amoyensis; assembly: GCF_014490725.1. Classification (GTDB taxonomy): domain Bacteria; phylum Pseudomonadota; class Alphaproteobacteria; order Rhodobacterales; family Rhodobacteraceae; genus Paracoccus; species Paracoccus amoyensis. The sequence continues at coordinate 107,792 of NZ_JACOQL010000004.1, read as the reverse complement.
CGACGCGGCGATGGCCGTGAAGGCCAAGCTGATCGAACGCGGCGTCTGGAGCCAGTATCTGGAGGTCGGCATCGGGCCTGACGCCGAGATATTCACCAAATGTCAGCCCATGGCCAGCGTTGGGCATGGCGCGGATATAGGTCTGCATCCGGTGTCGTCATGGAACAACCCCGAACCAGAGGTCGCGATGGTCGTCACCTCGCACGGTCGCATTATCGGTGCGACGCTGGGCAATGACGTGAACCTGCGCGATGTCGAGGGACGCTCGGCCCTGCTGCTGGGCAAGGCCAAGGACAACAACGCCTCGGCCGCGCTTGGCCCGTTCATCCGGCTGTTCGATGATGGCTTCACGCTGGATATGGTCAAGGCAATGGATATTGCGTTAGAGGTGAAGGGGCAGGACGGCTTTGTCCTGAACGGCGCATCCTCCATGAGCCAGATTTCCCGCAGCCCTGAATCGCTGGTCGCAGCCGCCATCGGCGACCACCACCAATATCCCGACGGGTTGGTGCTGTATCTGGGCACGATGTTCGCCCCGGTTCAGGATCGTGGCGGTGAAGGCAAGGGCTTTACCCACAAGCTGGGCGATACCGTGACCATTTCCACCCCCTCCCTGGGGGCGCTGGTCAACACGGTCAGGCTTTCGACCGAATGCCCGGCATGGACCTATGGCACCCGATCATTGATGGCGGACCTGGCAAAGGCGGGGTTGCTGTAAACCCCTTTGACGCAGTCAGCCCGTGGGTAAATCCTCGGGCCGATCAATATCGCGCAATCGTTCGGCGGGCAGCGTCAGGCGCGCGTCCGCCGGCAAATCCTTCAACAGCGCGCCCGCCCCGCGATCCCCGGTCAACGCGGCAAGTCGGGGGAACCAGCTTTTGGGAAAGATCGCAGGTGGCATCGGGGCATTGGCGGCCCAAGCACTGGCAGGCTGATCGGCGGGGAAAACCAGCAGGCGGGCAATGTCCTCGGTCTGGATGAACGGCATGTCTCCCAGCATGACAATTGCGCGCGCCACGCCAAGCCGTTCCATTTCGGCGATTCCAGCCGACAGGCTGGTCGATTGCGGCCGGCCCTGCGGCTGCATCACGATCGCAAAGCCCAACGGTCGCAATATCGCGGCAACATCGCCCGAGGCGACGACCGCGACGCGATGCGGAATCATTGGCAATGACAGCGCCCGCGCCGCATGGCTGACCAAAGGCGCGCCGTTCAGCTCGGCCAGCAATTTGTCCGACGCGCCAAAGCGGCGGGATTGTCCTGCCGCCAGCAGCAGCGCGCCGGTGATCATTGCAGCCGCGCCCGTTCCAGAACCTGCGCCAGAACGGATGCGGCCAGCGTGCGCGGGTCGCGGGCGGAGGGGATCAGGCCGAAAGGCGACGCCAGCCGCCCGATATCCGGCGGCGCGACGCCAAGGGTCGCCAATGCGTCGCACCGCGCATTATGCGCCCGCAAACTGCCTTGTGCGCCGATAAAGAACGCCGGGGATTCCAACGCAGCCTTTAGCAACGGCGGTTCCCAATCATGGTCGTGGAAAAACAGTGCGACCGCCGTGCGTGGGTCAACCTGCACATCGCCCGGCCATTTCGGCCCCATTAGACCGGTCGCGTTTTCAAACCCTTGCAGGGTTTTCGGGTCAGGCGAAAACATGTGAACCGGATAACCAGCAGCCGCGGTCAGCGCGGCAAAGCAACGCGCCTCGGGGCCTTTGCCGAAGACCAGAAAGCGTGGCTGCGGCTGGATGTTCAGCGTCAGCGGACCAAGTTTCAGCACAGCTGCATGCCGCTGGTCCAATCGCTGACGGGTCAGGGTCAGTGCGTCCATATCGGGATTGGTGACGATCTGAATATCCAGCCCACCGCCACATGGCAGCGCCAAATCGCGAAACGGTGACCCGCTGCCATAGCGCAGGTTGCGGTTCTGCCCATCGGCCAGTGCCTGCCCTGCATGCCGGATAACGTCCCGCTCGATACAACCCGACGACAGGCTGCCCCAGCTTTGGCCCTGTTCATCAACCACCATCACAGCGCCGACCGGACGATAGGATGCCCCTTCGACGCCGGTGATCACGGCCAATGCAACGCGTCCGCCCGCCAAGGCACAGGCCAAGGGCACCTCGCTTTCGCAGATGCTGACCACGCGCGAATTTCCGCCCGCGCGTGCAATATCAGGTTCCAGGCGTGCCATGGATCAGCTTGGGCAGGCAGCGCCGGTATCGATCCATGCGCGGGTCAACTGACCAAGCGTTTCCTGCGTGCCGGGGGCCGGCGTGCGCCCTTTGCCCGGATCCCAGGCCCAGCCAACCAGCCCGTCTTCGGCCAGGTGTTCATGAATCGCTTCCAGATCACGACCGCCATTGCGTTCGGGGTCTTTGATCTGGGTGCAGATATCGGCCAAAGGCACATCGACCCAACCCATCTCGACCGGGGCCAGCATCCACGGATCATGGCCGGGAATGCTGCCTTGGTCAGATGTAAACTCGACATTCTGGCCACTGTGACAGGTCGAGCAATTCATGCCGGCAGCGCCGAAATCAGCGTCGCCGCGCACCACGGGCGGCGAATGCGGGCGCATATCATCGCCTTGAGTCGGGCCGCCTGTCACCGGATGACAGTTCAGACAGCGCGGATGTGTCAGCACCTTGCCCATTTCTTCGAATATCGCGGCCGAGCGTTCCGTTTCATCCGCAATATCCGCAAATGCCTCGGGGCCAGACAGGGAATCCTGCGCGAAGACCGGCGACGCGCAAAGCAGCGCGGCGGTAAAGATAGCTGATAGATGCTTCATGAAATGGCCCCGCTGAAGGGTAGCTGATACTGCTTGGTTCCGGTCAGCGCGCGCCAGGCATTCGCCATGGCGGGGGCCAACGGCGGCACGCCCGGTTCGCCAACGCCGGTCGGGTCGGCATCGCTTTGGATGATGGCCACCTCGACCTCTGGCATCTCGGAAATGCGGAGCATCGGATAGTCGTGGAAGTTCGACTGCTCGACCTCACCGCCGGGGGCAAGGGTGATGCGGTCGTGCAGCGCGGTGCCAAGGGCAAAGCCGACGCCGCCTTCCATCTGGGCGCGGATCACGTTGGGGTTGACGGGAATGCCGCAATCGACGGCACACCAAACCTTGGTGATATGAGGGACGCCATCGCGGTTCTCGATCTCTACCACTTCGGCGACATAGGTGCCGAAGCTTTTGACATAGGCGATGCCATAGCCCTTGCCATCGCGGGTCGACCCGGTCCAGCCAGAGATTTCGGCGACCTTTTCGATCACACCGCGTTCGCGCACCGCATCCGCAGGCAGCAGGTCCAGACGCCCCTGCACTGGGTCTTTACCCGCCGCGACCAGAACCTCATCCAGGAAGGTTTCGACGGCATAACCGGTATGGGTATGCCCGACCGAGCGCCACCACAGCACGCTGACCGGGCTTTCCATTTTCGCCCAGCCAATGCGCTTTGCACCCAGATTGTAAGGCAGGCCCGACGAGCCTTCGAACGATGTCGCATCGGGACCGCCTTGCAGCATCGCCTCCATCGGCGTTCCCGTCATGATGGACTGGTTCGCGACGACATTTTCCCAGCCGATGATATTGCCATCGACATCTAGACCGGCGCGCAGCTTGTGCACAGTCATCGGGCGATAATAGCCGCCTTTCAGATCATCTTCACGCGTCCAGACCAGTTTGAAGGCACCGTCACGACCGGACGCCTTGGCGATTTCAGCGGCTTCGGCGGCCAGATGGGCAGACCCTTGCGCGCGACGCCCGAACGATCCACCCGCCAGAATGACATTGATGGTCACGTCTTCCAGCGGCAAGCCCAGAACCTGAGCCACCGTTCCGCGATCAACGGTCGGGAACTGGCAGCCATACCACATGTCGGCCTTGCCTTCCTTGACCTCGATCACCGCATCCAGTGGCTCCAGGGGGGCATGGGCAAGGTAGGGGAATTGGTATTCGGCTTCCAGAATTTGCGCAGCATCTTCCAGCACAGCGATGTCGTCGTTTTCCTCGACGGTCACGCCGCCCGCTGCCACGGCCTTGGAATATTCCTCAAACAGTTCGGCGGTGCCACGGGTTTCGGCGTTTACGTCGTCCCATTCAACGGTCAGCGCATCACGGCCCTTCATTGCGGCATAGGTATTGGTCGCATAGACCGCGATGCCCGATGGGATCTGACGCACCATTTCGACGCCAGAAACCTCTAACGCGGCCTTGTCGTCAAAGCTGGCAACGGTCGCGCCGAATTTCGGCGGATGGGCGACCACGACGGTTAGCATCCCGTCACGAAACACATCCAGCGTGAACACCGCCTTGCCGGTGGTTTTGGCGACCGTGTCCAGTTTTGGCACATCCGTGCCGATCAGCACGAAATCCTTGGCATCCTTGACGGGGGGATCTTCGGGAACCGGCTGCCCGGCTGCGGCCTGGCTTAGCGCACCAAAACCGGACGACTTGCCCGAAGCCTCATGGGCGACCACACCCGCCTTGACGGTGATTTCTTCGGCCGGAACGCCCCATTCCTCGGCCGCTGCTGCAACCAGCATCGCGCGCGCCGCCGCACCAGCCTTGCGCATCTGCATATAGCTGTTGGCAATCGCGGTGGAACCGCCAGTGCCTTGTATCAACAGCGCCGTTCCGAAGGCGCTGTTGTAATATTCCGCCGCATTTGCTGGTGCACCTTCGGCCCGCATCTGCGCCCAATCGGCATCCAGTTCTTCGGCGACCAGTGTCGACAGCCCGGTATAGGGCCCCTGCCCCATCTCAAGATGCTTGATCATCACGGTGACAGTGTCATCCGGCGCAATGCGGATGAACGCATTCGGGGCAAAAGGCTCCGCTGCGGCCGCGGCTGCTTGTGCGCGGGCCTTGCCCAATGGCAGCGTCATGGCCAGCATCAGCCCCGCCCCGCCTGCAAGGAACCCACGGCGAGTCGTCTGCATGGCAGTCATGGCTTAACCCTCCAGCGTTTTGGCGGCGTCGTGGATCGCCTGACGGATGCGCACATAGGTGGCGCAGCGGCAGACATTCCCGGCCATCGCATTGTTGATATCTTCATCCGTCGGGCTTGGGATTTGCTGCAACAGTGCGGTCGCCGACATGACCTGCCCGGACTGACACCACCCGCATTGCGGCACGTCAATCGCTTCCCACGCGGTTTGCACCGCCGTGATTTCCGGGCCTTCCATGCCTTCGATGGTGGTCACTTCGCTACCTTCGACCATCGAGATCGGTGTCACACAGGATCGTCGCGGCATGCCGTCCAGCATCACGGTGCAAGCGCCGCATTGGGCAACGCCGCAGCCGAACTTGGTGCCCGTCAGGCGCAATTCATCGCGCAGAACCCAAAGAAGTGGAGTGTCGGGATCAATGTCGAGATCGACGTCTCGACCGTTCACAGTAAAACTGGTCATACCTGGCCTCGTTAGCTGGGCGTATTCTTATGATGGCGCAGGAACCACTCGCGTCAAGATGGATTTGATAAGCCGGCCTGAACGAGTCCAGTAAGTTATTGATATGAAATACATTTGAAAGGAATAGTCGAACATCCGATACAATTCGGATGTTGACGGGCCAACCTGCTGGCCCGCCCTTCATGGTGCCGCGTCACCGGCAAAATCAGGTGATGACATCGGGCGCGTCACGGCCCGTCTTTTGGCGGATGCCTGCAATCTGATCAGCGGCGGAAATCACCTCGGCCAGTGCCATTTGTGCATCCTTTTCAACCGCTTGAGGGTCAGTTTCCAGCTGTTCCAGATACACCCGCAGCGTCGCCCCTTCGGTTCCGGTGCCCGACAGGCGATACATCACCCGCCCGCCCGAGGTGAAGCCGACCATGATCCCCTGCCCGGTCGACCGCGATCCGTCAACCGGATCGTCATAGGCAAATTCCTCGGCCGACTCGACCGTCAGCGGGCCAAAGCTTTGCCCCGGCAAGGTGGCAAAGGCCGCGCGCATGTCATCCATCACCTGATTGGCGGCTGCGGTATCCACCGCCTCGTAGTCATGCCGCGAATAATAGTTGCGGCCATAACGCGCCCAGTGATCGCGCATCAGTTCCGCAACCGATTTGCCTGTCGCCGCCAGAATGTTCAGCCACAGCAGCACCGCCCAAAGGCCGTCTTTTTCGCGCACGTGGTCGGACCCGGTTCCCGCGCTTTCTTCGCCGCAAATCGTCGCGCGGCCATCATCCAGCAGGTTGCCAAAGAATTTCCAGCCGGTCGGCGTGGCATAGCACTGGATGCCCTTGGCCTTGGCCACCCGGTCCGCCGCGGCCGAGGTCGGCATGGAGCGCGCGATTCCCGCCAAACCCTTGGCGTAACCCGGTGCCAGATGCGCCAGATCGGCCAGCACGGCAAGGCTGTCGGACGGGCTGACATAGCTGCCCTTGCCGACGATCATGTTCCGGTCGCCATCGCCATCTGACGCGGCCCCGAAATCGGGCGCGTCGGCGCCATACATGGCATCCATCAGATCCTTGGCCCAGATCGGATTCGGGTCCGGGTGGCCGCCACCGAAATCAGGGCTGGGCACGCCATTGACGACCGTTCCTTTGGGCGCATCCAGGCGGTTTTCCAGGATTTCGGTTGCATAGGGGCCGGTGACCGCGTGCATCGCATCAAAGCGCATGCGAAAGCCGTTCGCGAACAGTGCGCGGATTGCGGCAAAATCGAACAGGCTTTCCATCAGCGCGGCGTAATCCGTCACCGGGTCCACGATCTCGACCCGCATATCGCCAAGGCTGGTGTCGCCAATGCTGTTCAGATCAACATCGGTTGCATCCAGAATGCGATATTCGTCGATTTCGGTGGTGCGGGCGAAAATGCGATCGGTCACGCCCTCGGTCGCGGGGCCGCCATTGGGCCCGTTGTATTTCAGGCCGAAATCTTCGTCGGGACCGCCGGGGTTATGGCTGGCCGACAGGATCAACCCGCCATCCGTGCCCCGCAGACGGATCAGATGCGATGCGGCGGGCGTCGACAGGATTCCTCCCTGCCCCACGATGCAAGCCGCAGCACCATTCGCCGCCGCCATGCGCAGGATCACCTGAATGGCACGGTCGTTGAAATAGCGCCCGTCGCCGCCGACCACCAAGGTCTTGCCCCGCATGCCGCCAATGCCATCGAAAATCGACTGGACATAATTTTCCAGATAATGCGGCTGCATGAAAACGCGGGTCTTTTTGCGCAACCCGCTGGTGCCGGGCTTTTGCCCGTCAATCGGACTGGTCTTGACGATATGCTGGGTCATGCTGGTTGTCCCTTCGTCTGCTTGATGGTTACTGATTTGGATTTCGGTGTCGACACCTGCCGGACAAGTTCGAACACGGCAACGGAATCGGCCTGCATCTGCGTGCTGATGGCTGCGGGTACCAGAATGTCATCCTCGGCCGTGTCGAAACAGCGGCGCCAAAACTCGCCTGCGGGTGCGGCGGGAAGGGTCACTTCCTGCGCCCCGCCCGCGTTGAAGGTGATATAGGCCGCGCCCAGCCGTGGCTCATAGGGCGGAGAGTTGCGGGCCATCCGCACCTCCATCCCCAGAAATTTCAGCGTCGGATCGGCCCAATCATCTGCCGTCATCGGCTCACCATCGGCGCGACGCCAGAACAGATCGGGCAGCCCGTCAATCAGACGCGTCTGCGAATGCAGGAAACGACGTTGGCGCAGAATCGGGGTGTTTTTCCGATACGCGATGATCTTGCGACAAAATTCCAGAAACTCGGGATCGGCGGTTTTCCAGTTCACCCAGCCAATCGGATTGTCCTGACAATAGGCGTTGTTATTGCCGCCCTGCGAATTGCCCAGCTCATCCCCCGCCAGAATCATCGGCGTCCCCTGACTGAGGATCAGGGTCGCCATCATGTTCCGCCGCCGCCGGGCACGCCGCGCGATCACCTCGGGATCATCGCTTGGCCCCTCGACCCCGCAATTGTCCGAGAAGTTGTGATCGTGGCCATCACGGTTATCTTCGCCGTTCGCCTCGTTATGCTTGGTGTTGTAGCTGACCGTATCCATCAGCGTGAAGCCATCATGCGCCGTCAGGAAATTGACCGAAGATGTCGCCGGACGGCCATCGTGGTCGAACCTGATCGCGGACCCTGCGACACGGCTGGACAGCTTGGGAACCATGCCTTCGTCACCGCGCCAGAAGGCCCGGACGCGGTCGCGGTAACGGTCGTTCCATTCCTTGAACGGCGCGGGATAGGCGCCCAGCTGATACCCCCCCGGCCCGACATCCCACGGCTCGGCGATCAGCTTGACCCGGTTCAGCACCGGATCCTGACGCACGGCCTTCAGAAAGGGCGCATCACGGTTGAACTGCCCACCGGTTCGCGCCAGGGTCGAGGCAAGGTCGAAGCGGAACCCGTCAACCCGCATCACCTGCACCCAATAGCGCAGCGAATCCATGACCAGTCGCAGCGTCGCCGGGTGGTCCATGTTCAGCGAATTGCCGGTGCCGGTGTCATCCGCGTGATAGCGGCGATCTTCGTTCAGGCGGTAATAGCTGGCATTGTCAAAGCCGCGCAGACACAGCGTCGGCCCCATCTGATCGCCCTCGGCGGTGTGGTTATAGACCACATCCAGGATCACCTCGATCCCGGCGGCGTGGAACCGGGCGACCATCTGCTGAAACTCGGCGATGTCGCCACCCGACAGATAGCGCGGATCGGGTGCAAAGAAGCCATAGCTCATATAGCCCCAGTAATTCGTCAGCCCGCGATCGACCAGAAAGCGGTCGTTGACAAAGGCCTGAACCGGCAGCAATTCAACCGCCGTCACCCCCAGCTTGGTCAGGTGATCCAGGATCGGGTCCGAGGACATGCCCAGAAACTTGCCCGGATGGTCGACATCGCGACGCTCGGCCGTCAGCCCTTTGACATGGGCCTCGTAGATGACCGTGTCCGACCATGTATGATCGGGATGCCCGCTGCTTTCCCCCCAGCTGAAGGCCGGATCAACCACGACACTGCGCGGCATGAAGGGCGCACTGTCGCGCTTGTCGAAGCTAAGATCCTTGTCCGCATGGCCAATCTGATAACCATAAAGCGCGTCATTCCATATCGGATGCCCGGTCAGCCGCTTGGCATAAGGGTCGATCAGCAGCTTGTGCGGATTGAAGCGGTGGCCATTCTGCGGCTCATACGGGCCGTGCACGCGGAAACCGTATTGCTGCCCCTGCTGCAACCCCGAGATATAGCCGTGCCAGATATGCCCGTCCCGTTCGGTCAGGTTCAGCAGCACGGTTTCCTCGCCCTGGTCGTTGAACAGGCACAGGATCACGCGCGTCGCGTGCTGAGAGAATACGGCAAAGTTGACGCCTTCGCCGTCGAAGGTGGCGCCCAATGGATAAGGGCGTCCGGCAGTCAGATTAAATCTTTCACTCATCAGTCGTTCATCAGCGATTTATACAAGGCCGCATAAAGGGCGGCGGATTTGTCCCATCCAACCGACTGGCTCATAGCATTGCGCTGCATCGTTGCCCAGTGATCCGCCTGTTCATACAGATCACACAGCTTGTTCGTGCGTTGGACAAGGCTTCCACACTGACAGGATAGAACTGGATTCCCGTCGCCACACCCGCACTGATGCTGGCGGGCGTCGCCGGGATGACCGTATCGGCCAACCCCCCCGTCAGCGCCACCAAAGGCAGCGTGCCATAGCGCAGACCATACATCTGGGTCAGGCCGCAGGGTTCGAACCGCGACGGCACAAGGATCGCATCGCCGCCGGCCATCATTCGGTGCGACAGCGCCTCGTCATAGCCGATGCGGATGCCGACATTCGGACCGGCGGCCTGTTTGAACGCGGCTTCCAGCCACGGATCGCCCGTTCCAAGCAACGCCAGTTGGCCACCCCGCTCCAACAACGTCGGCAGGGCTTGCAGCAGCAGGTCCAGCCCCTTCTGTTCCGTGAGGCGCGAAACGACCACGCATAGCGGGCCATCCGCCGCGGCCAGATCGAATTCTTCGCGCAGCAGGGCCTTGTTCGCGGCTTTGCCCTTGGGCAGCTTGTAAGTCCTGACCTCGGGGTCAGCGGCAGGCGACCAGACGTCTTCGTCGATCCCGTTCAGGATGCCGACGAAATCCGCACGCCGGTCGCGCAAAACCCCTTCCAGCCCCATCCCGAATTGCGGGGTCATCAGCTCTTCGGCGTAGGTTGGCGATACGGTGGTCAACCGGTCGGCAAAGACCAGCCCCGCCTTCAGCGTGCTGATCTGCCCCCAATATTCCAGCGCATCGGAATGGAAATCCGTCGGGCTGATCCGCAGCGCAGCCTGCTTCCACGCCGGGGCCAGCCCCTGAAAGGCGATGTTGTGAATGGTCATCACCGTGCGCACTTGCCCCGCAGCAGGCGAACGGGCGATGTAATAAGGCGCAAGCCCGCCCTGCCAGTCATGCCCGTGCACCAGATCGGGCTGCCAATCCGCAATCGCGCCATTGGCAATTTCGGACGCGGCCCAGCTGAGCGCCGCGAAGCGTTCGGGATTGTCAGCCCAATCCCCGCCCGACTGGTTCAGATATGGTCCACCCGGTCGGTCGAACAGATGCGGCGCATCAAGGATCAGCAGGTCCAGACCTGCCACCTCAACCGCCAGAACATCCGCCGGGCCGCCAAAGCAGTCACCGAAATGCGCCACCGAAACGGCATCCTTCAGCGCGCGCATGACGACCGGATAGCCGGGCAAAAGCGTCCGCATCCGAACGCCCAGCGGTGCAAGCGCGCCCGGAAGGGCACCGGCCACATCGGCCAAGCCGCCCGTCTTGATCAAGGGGGCGCATTCGGATGTGACCGACAGAACCTGCATTACTGCGCTGCCTTCCATTTATCGACCATGTCCTGCGTGATCAATGTGATCCCCTTGGGCGAGACGCGGAAGAATTTGGCATCATCGGCATGATCTTCGCCGACGACCAGACCGGTCGGAATCTCGACCCCGCTGTCAATCACGCAACGGCGCAACCGGGCCGAGCGGTGAACCACCACACGGGGAAGAACCACGGCGTGATCCAGCACCGCATAGGAATTGGTGTGAACATTGGTGAACAGCAGCGAATTGCGCACCTCGGTCCCTGAAATGATGCAGCCACCCGACACCATGGACGAGATTGCGACACCGCGACGATCCGCCTCGTCATGGATGAATTTGGCCGGGGGCACGCTTTCGGAACAGGTCCAGATCGGCCAGTTGCGGTCCCACAGATCCAGCGTCGGGGTGAAGTTGGTCAGATCGATATTCGCCTGCCAGAAGGCATCGACCGTTCCGACATCGCGCCAGTAAACCGGCGCCCCTTCAGCGCGCACACAGGAATCGTCAAAGCGGTGGGCAATGGCCTTGCCGTTTTTGACGATGTCGGGGATCAGGTCGTTGCCGAAATCATGCGACGAGTTCGGATCGGCGGCATCTTTCAGCAGCAGTTCCCGCAGGAATGGCCAGTTAAAGACATAAATTCCCATTGATGCCAACGCCCTATCAGGATCCCCCGGAATACCGGGCGGATCGGCGGGCTTTTCAAGGAAGGACGTGATCCGCCCGTCCGCGTCCGTCCCCATGACGCCAAAGGCCGTCGCCTCCATCCGCGGCACCGTCAGACAGCCGATGGTTACATCGGCCTGTTCCTGAACATGCTGATGGATCATCAACTCGTAATCCATCTTGTAGATGTGGTCGCCCGCCAGAATGACGATGTAATCCACGCCATAGCTGTCAACGATATCAATGTTCTGCGTGACGGCGTCCGCCGTGCCGCGATACCAGTTTTCTTCGCCCATGCGCTGCGATGCGGGCAGGATGTCCAGAAACTCGTTCCGCTCGGCCCGGAAAAAGTTCCAGCCGCGTTGGCAATGTCGGATCAGGCTGTGCGCCTTGTATTGCGTGGCCACAGCCATCTTGCGAATGCCTGAATTCAGCGCGTTCGACAGGGCAAAGTCGATAATCCGTGTCTTGCCCCCGAACGGGACGGCGGGCTTTACCCGCCTGTCGGTCAATTCCATCAGGCGCGATCCACGCCCCCCCGCCAGCACAAACGCCATCGACCGCTGGCCCAGCCTTCTGTCACCCACCATTTGCACTCTCCCCCAAAAGTTGACGCCGCGCGGCGATTACTATTCCAAACGAAAAATCAAGGTCGCCAAAGGCGGCAATGTGATGCTGATGGAATCGAGAAGACCATCCCATTCCACCGCTTCGCTTGCGACACCACCGGCATTGCCGCGATTCCCGCCCCCGTAGGTCGCGGCATCACTGTTCATCACCTCGCGCCAGTGCCCGGCAGCGGGAACACCCAGCCGAAAGCCTTGGTGCTCGACCGGGGTAAAATTGCAAACCACGACGACCGGCGCATCGTTTTCGTCGCCAAAACGGGCGAAGCAGATGGTCGATTTCTGCGGATCATTGGCAATCCAATGGAAGCCGGACGGATCGCAATCGTGTCGATACAGCGCGGGCGTGTCGCGATAGATCAGGTTCAGATCCCGCACCAAGGCCTGCAAACCGCGTTGCTTTTCACCATGCAATGCATCCCAATCCAGCGAGACATTGTGGTTCCATTCCTGCCACTGACCAAATTCGCAGCCCATGAACAACAGCTTCTTCCCCGGATGCCCCCACATGAAGCCGTAATAGGCGCGCAGATTGGCGAATTTCTCCCACTCATTCCCGGGCATCTTGTCGATCATGCTGCCCTTGCCATGAACAACCTCATCATGGCTGATCGGCAGGATGAAATTCTCGGAAAAGGAATAGTCGATCGGGAAGGTCATCAGGTGATGATCATAGGAACGATAGATCGGATCTTTTTCGATGTAACGCAGGGTGTCGTTCATCCACCCCATGTTCCACTTGAAACCAAAACCCAAGCCACCCGCATCGACCGGCGTCGTCACGCCCGGAAAGGCGGTCGATTCCTCGGCCACGGTCATGATGCCATCGACGCGGCCATAGGTCTGGACATTCATGTCCTTCATGAAGTCGATGGCTTCATAGTTTTCGCGCCCGCCGTCGCGGTTCGGAATCCATTCGCCATCCTTGCGGGAATAGTCGCGATACAGCATCGAGGCGACGGCATCCACGCGCAGCCCGTCGATGTGGTATTCCTCTAGCCAATACAGTGCGTTGGCGACCAGATAATTGCGAACCTCGGTCCGGCCGTAGTTATAGATCAGGGTGTTCCAGTCCTGATGAAACCCTTCGCGCGGATCGGAATGTTCATACAGATGCGTCCCATCGAACTGCGCCAGACCATGCGCGTCTGACGGGAAATGCCCCGGCACCCAGTCAATCAGCACGCCCAGACCGGCATCATGGGCCGTCTGAACCAGATCGCGAAATTCATGCGGAGGGCCAAAGCGAATGGTCGGGGCATACATGCCAACCGGCTGATAACCCCATGATCCATCAAACGGAAATTCGCTGATCGGCAGGAATTCAAGATGGGTGAAGCCCATCCATTTGGCATAGTCCACCAGCTCGGTCGCCAGCTCCTTGTAGCTGAGCGGCCGGTTTTCCGCCGTGCGGCGCCATGATCCCAAATGAACTTCGTAGATCGAGATCGGCTGATCGCGGCGATTGCGTTCGCCCCGCACGGCCATCCATTCATCATCTGTCCAGCCATAGCCGGAAATGTCGCGCACGACAGAGGCAGTTTCCGGCGGATGCTGCGATCCGAAACCCACAGGATCGGCCTTTTCAAGGATCGCGCCATTCTGACCGGCAATCTCGTATTTATACGATGTGCCATCGCCCAGACCGGGCATGAAAATTTCCCACACGCCGGTATTGCCGACCCGACGCATCGGGTTGCGGCGACCGTCCCATTGGTTGAAGTCCCCCAGGACCGAAACACGCGCCGCATTCGGTGCCCAAACCGCGAAATGCGTGCCAGCCACACCTTCATGCGTCACAGGATGCGCGCCAAGCGCCTTCCACAGCTCTCGATGCGTGCCTTCGCCTATAAGATACTGGTCCACCTCGCCCATGACGGGGCCAAAGCGATAGGGGTCGTCAAACTCCCAGCTGTCGCCATTGTCAAAGCTGGCGCGCAATCGATAGGGCGTTTTCGAGGTCGGGATCGGGCCGCCGAACAGCGCGCCTTCGATCCGGGGCAGTTCGACAACCATCTTGCCGATGATCGCTTCCAGCTTGTCGGCATCGGGAACCAGCGCGGTCAACCAGACCTGCCTGTCCTTTTTGTGCAGACCAAGCGCGTCGAAAGGTGATCCGTGGTGCGCATCCAGCAGGCTGCGGATGGCCTCATCGGATAAATGGGGCGGACGCTGCGATCGGATCATAGGTCACCCTCTCCCAAAGACTGCAAAACTCCAACGTCATTCATGGTGCGATATGGCGGCGAAAAAACAATCATCCGCACATTGCCCTAGCCGCCCGCTTTTCGCGCAATGACAAATCCATTCGGCCCAAGGCCGATCTCATCATCGGCAATCTTGGCGGCCTGCGTCAACAAGGGCGTGAACTTGCCGCTGATTGGCGCGGCCACGGAACCAGCCGACAGGTTGAACAGGCAGATGAAATCGTCACCGCGTTCATATCCCAGGACAGGCTCTGGCAGGTCCAGAAAGCGGATGTCGCCGTCGCGCAGATCGCCCTCGGACTTTCGCAGGGCCAGCATCTGGCGATAGAAATTCAGCACGCTGTCGGGATCGTCATCCTGGACCGAAACCGCCCGCCGTTGTTGCGGCGCCTTGACCGGCAGCCATGTCTTGTTGGCCCTGGAAAAGCCCGCATTTGCGGCGTTGGCATTCCAGGCCATCGGCGTGCGGCACCCGTCGCGGCCCTTGTATTCGGGCCAGAAGGTAATGCCATCGGGGTCCGTCAGTTCATCAAATTCCAGAACCGTATCGACTTGGCCCAATTCTTCGCCCTGATACAGGCAGACCGATCCTTCAAAGGTCAGCAGCATCGCCGCCGCTTGCCTGGCCAGTGCATCCTGATCGGCCGCATGCGGCAGCCAACGCCCAACATGGCGCGGCACATCATGGTTGGAAAACGCCCAGCAGGGCCAGCCATCGGGCGCGCCTTTGAAAAACGCCTCGATCCGGCTGCGGAAATGGGCGGCGGTGAAATCGGGCCCAAGCATTTCGAACGAATAGGCCATATGCAGGCGCTTGCCGCTGGTATATTCACCCATCAGCTTGATCGCCATGTGGCTGTCGCCGACCTCGCCCACGGTGGCGCGGGCATCGTATTCATCCATCAGCGCACGGATGCGTTCCAGAAAGCCCAGATTTTCAGGCTGATTCTTGGAGAACAGGCAGAACTGCATATCCACCGGCTTCACCGCACTCTGCGCCCAGGGCAGGTAATTGCAGGCATTGTCGCGCAACAGCCTGTCGTGGAAATAATAGTTCACCGTATCCAGCCGGAACCCATCCACGCCCCGCTCCAGCCAGAACCGCATGGTCGACAGCAGGTAGTCCTGCACCTCGGGGTTGTGGAAATTCCAGTCCGGCTGCGAGGCCAGGAAGTTGTGGAAATAATACTGCCGACGGCGCGAATCCCACTCCCAGGATGAGCCGCCAAAGATCGCCAGCCAGTTGTTCGGCGGCGTGCCATCGGGGTTCGGCTCGGCCCAGACATACCAATCGGCTTTCGGATCATCCCGAGAGCTGCGGGATTGGGCAAAGAACGGATGCTGGTCGGATGAGTGAGAGATGACCTGATCGATAATGACCTTCAGGCCCAGCTGATGCGCCTTGGCCACCAGCGCATCGAAACCGGCCAGATCGCCGAAGGACGGATCGACATCGGTATAATCCGAAACGTCATAGCCCATGTCCTTCATCGGTGAGGTAAAGATCGGCGACAGCCAGATTGCATCGACGCCAAGCGCCGCCACATATTCCAGCCGCTCGGTAATTCCTGTCAGGTCGCCAATGCCATCTCCGTTGGAATCCATGAAGGATCGCGGATAGATCTGATAGGTCACCGATCCCCGCCACCAGTCCTGATCCATCACCGCCATGCTGCCCCTCAAAGTCGAATCGTTACTGTTTGCCCTAACAAGATATCTATTGCGCAGACATGAAGCCTCAACAAGGTGAAAGCCTTATCACCGAACAGGGAATAACAAGGCCCGTCATTTCGTCCCGATGCGGCCTGTCGAAAGGCTGCACGAAAAATCTGAAAACAATGCTATCATAGGCGCAGATTCAGACATGCACCGAGAGCTGAAATCTTCGCAAAAGTAACTTTGCGTAAATTGAATGCGCGTTTTTATAAATTTCGAATATTTACGCGCATCAGCGAAAATTCCCGTTGACACATCGCCCACCAGCGTGATCGGATAGCCCAGCTTTGAGGAGGGCTTATGTCGGATATCGTCGGCCATTTCATGACCGAACGTGGCGTCAGCGTCAGCGCATATGCCATGAGGATCGTCGCCCACCGGCCATCGATCCGGCATGCCGACAGCAATCCCGCCCGCATTTTCCGCACAATCGCCAAGGCTTTTGGCAAAATCCGCCACAGCCAATCCTGCGCTACCCTGACACACCTTTGGCACGCCCCTGACAGCGTGCAGCGCAACGCATCGCCCAAGATTTTGGAGAACCGGATGACCAAGATGAGGACCGTCGCATGACGCTGGAATTGCGCGGTGTATCGAAGTCCGTTGACGGTCGGGTGCATATCCATCCGACCGACCTGACCTTGCAGCCGGGCAGCATGAACGTTCTGCTTGGCCCCACACTTGCCGGCAAAACATCCCTGATGCGGCTGATGGCCGGGCTTGATCGCCCAACCGAGGGACGCGTGTTCTGGAACGGCGCAGACGTGACTGACCAGCGCGTGCAGGACCGCAAGGTCGCGATGGTCTATCAGCAATTCATCAACTATCCCACGATGAGTGTTTACGACAACATCGCCTCGCCCTTGCGGTTGATGGGGGTGGACAAAGCCGAAATTGATCGCCGCGTTCGTGCAACCGCCGACATGATGCGCCTGACGCCCATGCTGTCGCGCAAACCGTTGGAGCTTTCGGGCGGTCAGCAACAACGCTGCGCTTTGGCCCGCGCGTTGGTCAAAGGCGCCGGATTGGTCTTGCTGGATGAACCGCTGGCAAACCTCGATTACAAACTGCGTGAAGAACTGCGTGCAGAAATTCCGCGCATTTTCGAAGAATCGGGCGCGATTTTTGTTTATGCCACCACCGAACCCGAGGAAGCTTTACTGCTGGGTGGCAATACCGCGACCCTGTGGGAAGGCCGCGTCACGCAATTCGGCCCGACACCCCAGGGGTATCGTGCCCCTCAGGACGCCATCACCGCACGGGTTTTCAGCGATCCGCCGATGAATTTCAAAACGGTGCGCGTGGCAAACGGCCGTGCGATGATCGACGATGCCGGCTGGGACATTGGCGGCCTGCCGGACGGCGAATACCTTGCCGGGTTCCGCCCTGCGCATCTGTCGCCGGAAAGCAGGGGCGACGCCATCGCCCTGCGGACAGTTCTGGACACGACCGAAATCACCGGCGCACGCACGTTCCTGCATCTGTATCATGGCACCGACCGGTGGGTCGGTCTGGTCGACGGCGTGCATCAGCTTGAACCCGGACAACAGCTGACCGCCTGGGTCGATCCTGCGCATATCTACCTGTTCACACCCGATGGTGCGCTGGCCAGACCTGCGCCCTACGCGGCTGCGGCCTGGATCATGCCAGAGGGAAGCAACACATGACAAAAATCATTCTGGAAAATCTGGCGCATTCCTATCTGCCCAATCCGACAAAGGATTCGGACTGGGCCCTGAAACCGATGAACATGACATGGCAGGACGGCGGAGCCTATGCGCTGCTGGGCAGTTCCGGCTGTGGAAAATCGACGCTGCTGAACATCATCTCGGGCCTTTTGGTGCCGTCGCGGGGGCGTATCCTGTTTGGCGATCAGGACGTGACCAACCTGCCGACGGCAGCACGCAACATCGCGCAGGTTTTTCAGTTTCCGGTTGTCTATGACACCATGTCGGTGCGCGACAATCTTGCCTTTCCGCTGCGCAATCGCGGCATGGCCGAAGCCGATGTCGCCAAGCGTGTGGCCGAGGTGGCGGCGATGATCGGCATGACCGACACTCTGGATCGCCGCGCCAAGGGACTGACCGCCGATGCCAAGCAAAAGATCAGCCTCGGCCGTGGCATGGTGCGCCAGGACGTGAACGCGATCCTGTTCGACGAACCGCTGACCGTCATCGACCCGCATATGAAATGGGAATTGCGGACCCAGTTGAAGGATCTGCACCGCCAGTTCGGCCACACGATGATCTATGTCACCCATGACCAGACCGAGGCCCTGACCTTCGCCGATCAGGTCGTGGTCATGTATGACGGCCGCGTGGTGCAGGCTGGCACACCGCAGGCGCTGTTCGACACGCCGGAACACACCTTCGTCGGCTATTTCATCGGCTCACCGGGCATGAATGTCATCGACGCGCAGGTGAACGGCAATATCGCCACGGTGGAAGGCGCGCAGATCGCGCTGATGCACGGCTTTGGTGCCCTCTCGGGCAAGACGCAGTTGGGCATCCGTCCCGAATTCCTTCGTCTGTCCACCGGCGACGACGGCCTGCCCTATCAGATCAGTCGGATCGAGGATGTCGGCCATCACCGCATCCTGCGCGGCAAGGTCGGCACGGCGGACGTGAACGTGATCGTCCCCGAAGGCCAGCCCATCCCCGCAGACGCCAACCGGATCATTCCCGATCCGGCGCATACCCATGTTTATGTCGATGACTGGCGCGTTGATCCCGCCAAAGCTGAAAGGGCCGCATGATGGATAAACCCGTCAACAACCGCGCCTGGTTTCTGGTGCTGCCGGTGCTGCTGCTGGTCGCCTTTTCGGCGGTGCTGCCGCTGATGACGGTCGTCAACTATTCGGTGCAGGACACCTTTGGCGGCAATGAGTTCTTCTGGGCCGGGCTTGAGTGGTTCGATGAGGTCATCCACTCGGACCGTATCCGCGCCGCCCTTGGGCGGCAGATCCTGTTCTCGGCCATCATTCTGGCGATCGAGATTCCGCTGGGCATCTTTGTCGCGCTGAACATGCCGAAAAAGGGCTTCTGGGCCAGCTTCTGCCTTGTCCTGATGGCGCTGCCGCTGCTGATCCCGTGGAACGTGGTCGGGACGATCTGGCAGGTCTTTGGCCGCGTCGATATCGGCCTTCTGGGCCACACGCTGAAGGCGCTTGGCATCGACTACAACTACGTCAACGATGCGATTGATGCGTGGATCACCATCATCGTCATGGATGTCTGGCACTGGACCAGCCTTGTCGCGCTGCTGTGCTATGCCGGGTTGCAATCCATCCCCGACGCCTATTACCAGGCGGCCAAGATCGACCAGGCATCGCGGTGGAAAGTCTTCCGCTATATCGAGCTGCCCAGGATGCAGGGCGTGCTGTTGATCGCCGTGCTGCTGCGCTTCATGGACAGCTTCATGATCTACACCGAACCCTTCGTCGTCACCGGCGGTGGTCCGGGCAATGCCACCACCTTCCTGTCGATTGATCTTGTAAAAACAGCAATCGGTCAGTTCGATCTTGGCCCCGCCGCCGCGTTCAGCCTGATCTACTTCCTTGTGATCCTGTTGATTTCCTTCGTCTTCTATACTGTGATGACCAAAGATCAGGGGGGTCAATAATGGCTGCTGTCGCTGAATCCAAAGGGCGCGGCTCTGCCGTCGTGATGGCGCTGTATCTGCTGTTCCTGATGCTGCCGATCTATTGGCTGCTGAACATGTCGCTGAAAACCAATCGCGAAATTCTTGGCGTTTTCAGCCTGTGGCCGCAGAATCCGACGCTGGCCAATTACAAGACCATCCTGACCGATCCGTCATGGTATATGGGTTACGTCAACAGCATGATCTATGTGGTGATGAACACCGTCATCTCGATCACCGTGGCGCTGCCTGCGGCCTATGCCTTCTCGCGCTATCGGTTTCTGGGCGACAAGCACCTGTTCTTCTGGCTTCTGACCAACCGCATGGCCCCGGCGGCGGTTTTTGCCCTGCCCTTCTTCCAGCTTTATTCGTCCATCGGGTTGTTCGACACCCATATCGCCGTCGCCTTGGCACACTGCCTCTTCAACGTCCCCCTCGCCGTCTGGATTCTGGAAGGCTTCATGTCCGGCGTCCCGCGCGAGATCGACGAGACCGCCTATATCGACGGCTATTCCTTCCCGCGCTTCTTCGTGAAGATCTTCATGCCCCTGATCGCCAGCGGCATCGGCGTCGCCGCCTTCTTCTGCTTCATGTTCTCATGGGTGGAACTGCTGCTGTCGCGCACCCTGACCTCGGTCAACGCCAAGCCCATCGCGGCCACGATGACCCGCACGGTCAGCGCATCAGGCATGGATTGGGGCGTGCTGGCGGCGGCGGGTATCCTGACGATCATTCCGGGCGCGTTGGTCATCTGGTTCGTCCGCAACTACATCGCCAAGGGCTTTGCATTGGGGAGGGTGTGATGATCAACCTGCGCTCTTTCATCTTGGCGCAAATATCCCGGGGGTCCGGGGGCAGCGCCCCCGGGAGTTTCATGACCGAAAGACGAGGCCACCAATGACCAGATCCGTCAATACCGGCTTTGCCATCGCGGGCCTGATCTGGCTCGGCTTCCTCTGCTGGCTGATCACGCTTGTCCCCATGCGCGATGACGCACGGGACTGGTTCGGCGGCATCAATCCCGGCGGCTGGATGGCGTGGACCTTTCCGACCGCGCTGTTCTTCACCATCATCGCGGGCCTGTTGATCCTGTTCACGTGGCTCGCCATCCGCTTTCCCGAAACGCCGCGCAAGGGCGTTCTGGGCATCATGACGACGCGCGGCGACCGGCTGTTCATCAGCTTGCTCGGCTCGGCCTTTATCTGCCTGATCTGGTTGGGCGTGATGGGGATGCCGGTCTGGGGCGGGCTGGCCGTCGCGCTGATCTACGCCGCAGCGGTGTTCCGTTGGGTGTAATAACCGCTGGCAAATGCCAGTATTTTGGGAGGTAGACATGAAACTTCACCTGACGACCGCCATGGCGCTTGCGCTGATGGCGACCGCCGCGCAGGCCGATATGGACGCGGCAAAGAAATTCCTGGATGAGGAAATCGGCGAACTGTCCTCGCTGGACCGCGCCGCGCAAGAGGCAGAGATGCAGTGGTTCATCGACGCCGCTGCACCGATGTCGGGCATGGAAATCAACGTGGTGTCCGAAACCATCACCACGCATGAGTATGAATCCAAAGTGCTGGCCCCGGCCTTTACCGCGATCACCGGCATCAAGGTGACCCATGACCTGATCGGTGAAGGCGATGTGGTTGAAAAGCTGCAAACGCAGATGCAGTCGGGCGAAAACGTCTATGACGCCTATGTCAACGACTCTGACCTGATCGGCACCCATTGGCGCTATCAGCAGGCGCGCAACCTGACCGACTGGATGGCGAATGCGGGCAAGGATGTCACCAACCCCAACCTCGACATCGACGACTTCATCGGCAAATCCTTCACCACCGCGCCGGATGGCAATCTGTATCAGCTGCCCGACCAGCAGTTCGCGAACGTGTACTGGTTCCGCTACGACTGGTTCAACGACCCGGAAATTCAGGCCGCGTTCAAAGAAGAATACGGCTATGATCTGGGCGTTCCGGTCAACTGGTCCGCATATGAAGATATCGCCAAATTCTTTACCGGCCGTGAAATCGACGGTAAGGAAGTTTATGGCCATATGGATTACGGCAAGAAAGACCCCTCGCTTGGCTGGCGCTTCACCGATGCGTGGCTGTCAATGGCCGGGAACGGTGACAAGGGCATCCCGAACGGCCTGCCGGTCGATGAATGGGGCATCCGCGTCGATGAAAACAGCCGTCCGGTTGGTTCCTGTGTGGCCCGTGGCGGCGACACCAACGGCCCGGCCTCGGTCTATGCGATTCAGAAATATCTGGACTGGATCACCGCTTATGCGCCACCCGCCGCGCAGGGCATGACCTTCAGCGAAAGCGGCCCGGTTCCGGCGCAGGGCGAAGTGGCCCAGCAGATGTTCTGGTATACAGCCTTCACCGCCGATATGGTCAAAGAGGGCACCCCCGTCGTGAACGACGACGGCACGCCCAAATGGCGCATGGCCCCCTCGCCGCACGGCGCCTATTGGCAGGACGGGATGAAGCTGGGCTATCAGGATGCCGGTTCCTGGACGTTGCTGAAATCGACGCCCGACGATCGCGCCAAGGCCGCATGGCTTTACGCGCAATTCGTGACCTCGAAGACCGTCGATGTGAAGAAATCGCATGTCGGCCTGACCTTCATCCGTGAATCGACCATTCAGGATGAAAGCTTCACCGAACGCGCCCCGAAACTGGGCGGCCTGATCGAGTTCTACCGCAGCCCCGCCCGCCTGAACTGGTCGCCGACCGGCACCAACGTCCCGGACTATCCGAAGCTGGCGCAGCTGTGGTGGCAAGCCATCGGCGATGCCGCTTCGGGCGCCAAGACCGCGCAAGAGGCGATGGACAGCCTGTGTGCCGAACAGGAAAAGGTGATGGAGCGTCTGGAACGCGCGGGCGTTCAGGGTGATATCGGCCCGAAAATGGCCGAAGAACATGATCTGGAATGGTGGAATAACTTCGCCAAGGAACACGGCAGCATCGCGCCGCAGTTGAAGCTGGAGAACGAAAAGCCGCAGCCGGAAACCATCAGCTATGATGAGCTGGTGAAAAGCTGGCAGCAGTAATCTGCCGGAAATAGAGATCAGGAAAGGGCGGCATCAGGGCCGCCCTTTTTTTGGGCTTTCCCTATTGCGCCTACAAACATCAATCATGGCTGCATTATGCCAAACCTTGCGACGGACCTTCAGACCAGCGGCACAAAGGCGCAAAATAAATGAAAGTAGACGTTCTTTTTTCGACGTCCTGGGCACCGTTGTCGACTGGCGCGGCAGTATCGCGTCAGAGGTGAAATCTTTCCTTCAGCGTCATCAAGTCCATTCAATCTGCCCGGAAGAATTTGCGGATGCATGGGTCGGGCGATACGATGCCGCCGTCGAGATGGTTCGGACGGGCGCGCGACCTTTTGTTTCCCTCGACACCATCAACATGGAAAATCTGGCAATCTGTCTTGCTGGGTTTGGACCACAGAAGACCAGCTTCCCACCTGCTGATTTGCAAGACTTGAACCTGGCATGGCACCGCTGGAAACCATGGCCGAATGCTTTGGCTGGCCGCAATGACGAACCCGCCCCAGCCGGCCTGCCCGATACCAAAATCCATCCGGCAAAATCACCCGAGATGACGTAGGATACGCCAAGTCCCGCCAGCAGAATCCACCCCGCCGATCCCCGGCGAAGCTGTCGTTTTTCCAGATAACCGTGATCGATATGGGATTCGCTCATCAGGTTATCCTTCGCTCACGGGGGGGTGGCAAGAAAACTGCGGCTGCCGGTCGCCGCGCCCAGGACCGCATCATCGGCCGAGCGATCCTTCAGTGCGACGCCGTATCTGCCGATCTTGGCGGCCTTAAAATACAGATAAGCCGCGCGCCGCGCCGCACGGCCATAGTCCAAACCAGCCTGCCGCACGTTTGAAATACAGTTGCGTCGGGCATTGATCAGGCCCGTTTCCGGCGCCCATGTGAAATAATGCCCCAAGGAATCCGGCGAAGACAATCCCGGTCTTTCCCCGATCATGACCAGCGTGGCGCGGGCCCTCAGCAATTGCCCGACATGGTCGCCAATCGCCACGCGTGCCTGTTCCACGATGATCGGCGGTGAGACGGTCACGCCTTTCAGCACGGGCAGAAATTTCTGCAAAAAGGCCACGATATTGTTTTGCAAGGCGAAAGAGGACAAACCGTCCGCGATGACCAACGCGATGTCCGGTGATTCCTGCGCCGCTGTTTCCAGCCGCTGGACCGACGCCTCGTCCAGCACCTCGCCCTGCGGGGGATAGCGCAGATAGGCTGTCCGATCCGCAGCCCTGGAATGCAGGATGATTGCGTGACCCAATTCCTGAAATGCCGCCAGTTCCTCGGTCAGCTTTCCAGTCTCCAACGGCAGATGCACGGCATCACGCGCCTGCGCATGGGCGATCTGAAAGTTCAGCAATTCGCGGGTCGGCAGGCTGATCCCCACACGACCCAATCCGATCCGGGCGTCGGTGAACCGGCGCAGGTTTGCTGATCCAACCCGTGATGCGCATTTGCCGACAGCGACGACCCTGCCCGGTTTCAAAATACATCACATTGTCGCCCACTGTCCCGCGCCGCAGGGACAGGGCGGCATCACGCGCCTCGGCCAAAGGCGAAACTATAGGTGCGGTCTCCAAGGCTGTGACGATAGGATGCAGACATGGTCTTCTCCGTCGCTTCTGATCGCATATGCGGCCTTCACGCTGTCCGGTTGACCCCGGATGCTTGCCTTCGGGAAATCAGAAGATTGCATTTTGTGCATGCAAGATTTGCCGACAGCGACGACATCGCTGTCATCTTCGGCAATAACCAGCCGCTGGGCGATAAATGCCTAGCGCGACGGATCAACGGCGGTTCGCAGCAGTGGCGCAAGTCGGTCAAGCGCATAGCCGATGGACAGCGGCGACATGAAACTGAGGGCGCCGTTCAGATCGTCGTCCAGCCAGACCGAACGCCCCTCACGCGACAGATCGGTGTTCTGATAGACCGGCATGCCCTGAATGCGTTCGGCCGTCACCGGATCAACCAGCCAGACGACCGCATCCATATCGAACAGGTCAACACGTTCCGGGCTGACCGAGAACTGTCCGTTGGCCTGAACCAGATCATCGAAGATCGGCGGTGCCTGAAAGCCAAGCTGTGACAGCAGACGATTGGCACCCTCGGTGCTGCCATAACCGACGAAATGATCCGCCGCGAAAAAGCCGATGGTTGCTGTTTTGTCGCGAAACTGCGGATTGGCCGCCGCCAAGCCCGCGATGCGTGCTTGCAGATCGGTGATGATGGTTTCTGCCCGCGCCTCGGTTCCCGTGGCCTGACCGATGAGTCTGAGTTCTTCCTGCCAGGGGGCGCCCCATGCGGGATAGCCCTTGGGCTGGGCCACCACCGGTGCAATTCGCGACAGCAGATAATAAGTCGAGGGATCAAGGTTATAAAAGGTCGAGACGATCAGGTCCGGCTTCTGGGCATAGACCCATTCGATATCAACCTCGAACCCCTGCTGGACCCGGGGCGTCGCGTTCAGCGCCTGACGTGCAGGCTCGGCCCAGACCCATGTGGCATAGGGCTTGCCCCCGAACCACTCATGCACGCCGACCGGCGCGATGCCAAGCGCATAGACGAAATCCTGATCGTGATAACCGACGGTGACGATACGTTCCGGCCGTTTGGGGATGACCGTTTCACCCAAGGCATGTTCGACGGTGCGCGGAAAATCCTGCGCCGTGACGGATCGCGGCAGCAGGGTCAGGGCGACAAGGACAAGCAGCAATCGGGCAAGATATCTCATCGCGGCAAAACCAGCGGTGTGCCATGCAGCGGATCGGGGATGACCTGGGCCTTCAGGCCAAAACTGCGCTTCAGAACCTCTGGCGTGATCACCTGATGCGCCGGTCCTTGTGCGACCAGATCGCCATCACGCAACGCGATCACATGATCCGCAAACCGCGCGGCCAGCGAAATATCGTGCAAGGTCATTACCATACTGCGCGAGGCCTCGCTGCTTTGACGCCGGATCAGATGCAACACCTCCAGCTGATGCGGCAGGTCCAGCCATGTCGTTGGTTCATCCAGCAGCAGCCATTCGGTTTCCTGTGCAAAAGCCATGGCGATCCAGACCCGCTGCCGCTGGCCGCCGGACAGGTCGCTGACCCGGCGGTGGCGCATCTCGGCGACCCCCGCCGCGTGCATGGCACGTTCCACCGCATCCCGGTCTGCTGCGGCTGGCGGTCTGAACGGGCGCAGCCAGGGCGTTCTGCCGCGTGTGACCAATTCCTGAACCCGGATGCCTTCCGGGGCCAGAGGCGCTTGGGGCAGCAAGGCCAGACGGCGCGCCAGGGCGCTTGGCCGCATCTGAGCCACCGGGTTTTCATCCAACACGATCCGACCGCGCTGCAAGGGCAGCAGGCCTGCAATTCCCCGCAACAGCGTGGATTTGCCGCAGCCGTTCGGGCCGATGATCGCTGTCACCGCGCCTTTGGGAATGGTCAGGCTTAACCCCTTGATCACAAGGTGGGTGCCATAGGCGATGGAAATACTGTCGATGTTCAGGCTCACATCACCCTCCGCTCGGACGTGTCGCGCCATAGCAGCCAGATCAGCCACGGCGCCCCCAGAAGCCCGGTGAATATGCCCACCGGCAGCAAAACCCGGAACGCGGTCAGCGTGACCATCAGATCGGCCAGCACCATGATCAGCGCCCCGACCAACGCCGCGCCGATCAGGTCCGGGCCACTGTGCCGCGACAGGCTGCGGGCAATCGGCCCCGCCATCAGGCCGACAAAGCCCACCGGACCAGTGACGGATACCGCCGCCGCAATCAGGGCCGCCGCCAGCAGGATCAGCACCATGCGCGCCATCCGCACCGGCACGCCCAGACTTTGTGCCAGATCGTCGCCCAACTCCAACCGGTCCAGCCAGCGGGCACCTGCGACACTTAATAGCAGCAGCGGGAGCAACGCCCCCCAGATCAGTCGGGCTTGCGGCCAGTGTCGCCCGTTCAGCGACCCCGTCAACCACAGCATCGCATCACCCGCCAGCGCATCATCAGCCCGGCTTAACAACAACCCGGTCAGCGCACTTGCCGTCAGGGAAATGCCCACCCCGGTCAGGATCAGCCGCGTCACCGCCGGGGCACCTCCCGCCAGGATCAGCAGCAGGACGACGGCCAGAATGGCACCGCACCCCGCGCCCAACCCAACCACCGCGCCCTGAAAACCGGCCAGAACCAACCCGACCGCGCCCAACGACGCACCCGCCGTGACGCCCAGCATCTCGGGCGCGGCCAAAGGGTTGCGAAACAGCGACTGGCAAATCCCCCCCGCCAGACCAAAGGCCGCACCGGCCCCGACCGCCGTCGCGATCCGGGGCAAACGCAGCTCATAGACCAGAATCCAATGCTCGGCCCCCGGCCCGTGCCGCGCGACCTGCCACATATCGTCCAACGACAGCCAGATACGCCCCACAGCAAGATCCAGCAGGAAAACCGCCGCAACGGCTGCCACGATCAACAGGCGCCCCATCAGCGAACCACCTTGGCCATCAGCGCCAGAAAGACCGGACCGCCGATCAGGGCAAGGATGATGCCTGTCTGAATCTCGGCCGGGCGGGCAAGGATACGGCCCACGACATCGCATAACAGCAAAACGGCCCCGCCCATTGGCACGGCGACCAGCAGGCCCGGCAGGATTGACGGGCCGACCAGCCTGCGCGTCACATGCGGCACGATCAGGCCGACGAAACCAATCGGACCGGCCAACGCCACCGCCCCGCCCGCCAAAAGCGCCACCGACAAAAGCGCCGCGCCAACCGTGACCGGAACAGAGATGCCAAAGCTGCGGGCACTGTCAGCCCCAAGGGCCAATGCATCCATCTTGCGCGACATCAGCGCCGCAATCGCCAATCCGGCGGCAATCAGCGGCAACAGCCACCACAGCCGACCCTGGCTATCTTCCGCCAGCGAGCCGATGGTCCAGAAGCGATAAAGATTGCGCGTGCCCTGATCAATCAGCACAACGGCCGACACGACCGCCAGACACAGCGCCGACACGGCAATCCCCGCCAATGTCAGCCGCAGGATCGCGGCGCTGTCTGCCGCACGGCCTCCGCGTCCCAGAAGATAGACGAACAGTGCAGCCAGCCCCGCCCCTGCCACGGCGACACCCGACTGAGACAAAGGATCGCGCCACCCCAAAAACCAGATCGACAGGACAACGCCAAGCGCCGCGCCGCCATTGATCCCCAGGATCCCCGGATCGGCCAAGGGGTTACGGCTGATCTGCTGCATCACCAGTCCCGCTGCGGCCAGCGCGGCACCGACAGCAAGTCCGGTAATGGTGCGCGTCACCCGCATTTCCCAGATAATGACATCAGCCGCCCGCGACGGATCAAACCGGAACAATGCCACCAGCACGTCACCCCAAGGCAAATCCCGCGCGCCCACCGCCAATGACGCCAGCGCGGCACCAATGGTCAGTCCCGAAATCATGGAAATGGTCAGCCAAAACCGAATGATGGCACCTGTTGGTTCGGATTGTCAGGGCGCTGGCTTCCGGCTGGCCGGGATTGTCTAGGCCAGTATAAAGGCGTGGTCAATTCCGGCTGATCCTGTCTGATTGGTCACGTTCATTCACCGCCGATCAAAAAAACTTCCCAAACCAGTGAATTTTTCGTGTCGGTCATCGTCATGGCTGTGAGGGGAAAGCCAAACGCAAGACAGGGGCCGGCCTTAGGCAACGGGACGCCCCCTATCTTGCGCTTATTTCCATTCGTCCGCTCTCTCGCGCATCCGCTTGCGCAAAAAATTCTGGTGAGGAAATGACTGCTGAGATTTCAACCATGCGACGCCGCAGCCACCTGTCGCTGATCCTGTTCCGCACGACTGCGCTGGTCGCACTTGGCCTGCCGATGCAGGCAACCGCGCAAGAGGGCACGGCTGAAGAGCCTTATGTGCTGGCACCGATTACATTGCGTGCAGGCCAGCAATACACTGGCGCCATCGATGGCTATCTGGCGACGAGCACAGCGACCGGTCTTAAGTCAGGTGCGCCGTTGACGGAAATCCCGCAATCCGTGTCTGTCGTCACATCAGAAGAGTTGCAGGATCGGGCGCCGACAAACGTGGATGAAGCGGTCGCCTATGTGCCCGGCGTCACCTCTGGCATCTGGGGCGTCGATGACCGTTACGATCAATTCCTGATCCGTGGCTTCGATTTGGGAACCAGTGGCATCTATCGCGACGGGCTGTCGTCAAAGGCACAGAACTTCACCGGTTTCGTAATTGACCCCTACATGATCGAACGGATCGATGTGCTGCGGGGTCCAGCTTCTGTCGTGTATGGCTCAAACGACGCGGCCGGAATGATCAACATCATAACCAAGCGTCCCGTATTCGATCAATTCGCCGAAGCGCAGCTTTCCTATGGTTCGCATGACACCGCATCGATCGGGTTGGATGCCGGCGGTGCATTGGACAAGGACAAGACATTGGCATGGCGTCTGACGGCGCTGAAGCGCGACGGTGCCAGCGAGATCGAGGGATCCGAGGATGATCGAGATATGGTTGCCCTGGGCCTGACATGGGAACCGACGGACCGGACTTCTGTCACCCTGCTTGGGCACTGGCAGAAGGATGACCGAACGCCGAACGTTTTCCTTCCAGTGGCGGGCGAAGACTATCCGGCAAGCTATGGCGATCTGCCCTATGACTTCACCGATAGTCAGCATGACTTCAACCGGTTCGCCACCGAGCAAACAAGCATTGGATGGCAGGCACGGCACGATCTGACTGAACAACTCACCCTGCGTCAGAACTTCCGCTATGCACGTCAACGCACCGACTATCGTCATCTTTACTTCAACGGAATGCATGACCCGGATTGGAATCCCACTGAGGATTCCATGAACTACGCAGCCTTCGCAGTCGATGAGGTTGCTCGTCATACGGCGCTGGACAATCAGATCGAATATCGTTCGAAACTTGCTGGCGGTGACAATACGCTGCTGTTCGGCGCCGATTATGTCCGACAGGAAGTGGACGGAACGTCTGCATATGACGCCAGCTACCAGATCGACATTCGCAACCCAAGCTATGATTTCGACGTCACCTATCCGGCGATCTATCAGAACTCACGCACTGTGGTGACCGAAAAGGGCGTGTATTTGCAGGATCATCTGAAGTTGCAAAACGGTGTGTCCGTTACAGCCGGCCTACGCCGCGCTTGGGTCGAAAATAAGGCCTACAATCGGCTGACGGATTCAACTGCTCGTCAAAAAGATACGGCTACTACCGGCTTACTGGGTCTGACCTATGATATGGGTAACGGCTTTGTTCCCTACGCCAGCTATACGGAAAGCTTCACCACCAATATCGGTCAAAAATTCGATGGCTCGCAGTTCGAACCTACCGAAGGCAAGCAGTATGAAGTTGGCCTGCGTTATGTTCCCACGGATGGCAACATGATGCTGTCGGCAGCCCTGTTCGAAATTACCAAGACCAACGTGCTGACCAGTGACCCGGACCATCCCCAATTCTCTATCCAGACGGGCGAGGTTCGACATCGCGGGTTAGAACTTGAAGCACGCGGAGCGCTGAGCGATCGGTTTTCCCTGATCGCGGGCTATACCTATCTTGATCCGAAAATTACTCGGTCCCAGGACGGCGATGAAGGCAATTTGACCGCACGTGCACCACGTCATCAGGCCTCGCTCTGGATGGACTATGATTTTCAGAATACGATGGACGGGCTAAGTCTTGGTGGTGGCCTGCGCTATATCGGCTCCAGCTATGGCGACAATGGAAATACACGGCAGGTCGCGTCATATACACTGGTCGACATGGCCGTGCATTATGAATGGGACGATTATACCGTGGCCCTGAATGTCAACAATGTTCTGGACAAGGAATATTATGCAACCTGTGATACGTCGGTTGGCTGCATCAGCGGGGCTGGTCGCAATGCGACGCTGACACTGTCCCGCAGCTTCTAAGTTTCCTGATGAACTGAAACAGGCGGGCCGTAAATTCGGCCCGCCTGTTTCATATCAGCGATTGCCCTAGCCCACACCCGCAAAGGCCGCATCCAGTCGCGTCTTGAAACGCTCGTGGAAGGCGCGTTCGCCGATGATGTGCAGGTGGTTGGTGCCGCTGACGATGTCTGCCGGGGTTGCGCCCACAGACAGCCTGCGCCAGTCGATCAGGTTCAGCCCGCGGCTAAGGCTGTCACCCGCGCTGAAGGATGCAACGGGAACGTCCAGCGCCTCGACCCGGTGCCTGCGAAAGACCAGTGCATTGTCGATCAGCACCCAGAAAGTATGCTCTCGGCTAGAGATTTCGGGGCCGTCAAAGGGCAACGGCTCAGCCTCATTCCCGATGAAGCGCAGGAACTGGGCATAGCACTCGGCGTCCATCGCCTGAATCAGCCGGTCCCATTGCGGGCGCATCCTGGTTTTTCCCAGCCACTCCTGCAATTCCCGCTCCAACTGATCCCGTTCGCCGGGCGCAAATTCGGGATCGGCACCGGGCGTGAAATCGCGGCCCAGATCGCAGACATCGACCATGCCGATCAGACGCAGATCAACCTGCCCCTGCAACTGCCGCGCCGCTTCCCATGCCAGCAGGCCCCCCCATGACCAGCCAAGGAAAGCGCAGGGCTGTCCCGCGCTTTCGCGCCGGATATGATCGACATACTCCGCCACCACATCCGCGACCGAGACATTCAGTCGCTTTTCCTCATTCAGGGAGTGACACAGGAAACCGGTCACTGGCTGGTCGGCACCAAGATAATCGGTCAGGCGCAGATATTCGCGCGTTGACACAAGCAGACCCGGAAAACAGTAAAGCCGTGGCTGCGTGCCTGTGCGCCGCAGGGCGATGGCGGAACGGCCGGTTTGACCCGTGTCGCTGATCCGCTGGGCGATGCCGCGCACGGTCGGGGCATCAAACAGATCGGCAATGGTCAGGGCGCGGTCGGGCCACAACTGACGCATCCGCGCCAGAGCCTTCAACGCCGTCAGCGACCGTCCCCCCATGGCAAAGAAATCATCGGTGACCCCCATGGCGGGCGCATCAATCAGATCACGCCAGATTGCCAATATCTGCTGCTCGGCCTCGCCCTCGGCGGGCACGCCCTTGGCGGCACGGCTGCGGTTTTCTGGCAAAGGCAGCGCCGCGCGATCAAGTTTGGCATTGGGATTGGTGGGCATGCGGTCCAGGACCATCACAGCCTCGGGCAGCATGTGCCGGGGCAGCTTGGCGGACAATGCGGCCAACAGCGCATCTCCGCTGGCGGGGTCGTCTGCCTCCGGGCCGGTGACATAGGCGATCAGCCGTTTGGTCCCGCCATCCTCGCGCAGCAACACCAACGCCTCGGACACAAGCGGTTGGGCCAGCAGCGCGGCTTCGATTTCGCCGGGTTCGATCCGATAGCCGTTGATCTTGACCTGCAGATCGACGCGTCCGACAAATTCGATTGTGCCATCCTCGCGCCAGCGGCCCAGATCGCCGGTGCGATACAGCCGCGCGCCGGATGTGCCGTCCAGTTCGGGACCGAACGGGTCGGGGACAAAACGATCCGCAGTCACGTCGGGCTTGCCGACATAGCCCCGCGCAACCCCCGTGCCGCCCAGATAAACCTCGCCCACGGCGCCTTGCGGACAGGGCATCATCTCGGCGTCCAGCACATAGGCGCGGCGATCCCCGACAGCGCGACCGATCGGGGCATAGACGCCTTCGAATTTCGTGCCTGCCTGCACCTTCCAGACCATCGGCGTCATGATGGTTTCGGTCGGGCCATAGCCGTTGATCAGAAGTTTCGCATTCAGCGATCGGCTGAGCAGATCAAAGGTCGATTGCGCCAACCCTTCGCCACCAAAGGAATACAGCCGCATCGGTGGGGCGGAATCCGTCTGCTCGGCCCATTCGGCAAGCTGCTGCAGATAGGTCGTCGGGATCGAGGCATTGTTGCAGCCATGTTCGCGCATCGCATTCAACGTCTGCTCGGGCGTCCACAGCGGCCCATCGGGCACCACGACCGATCCGCCCATCATCAGCGGAACCATCCAGCGTTCATGCCCTCCATCCGACGAAAACGGCAGAAAGGGCAGCTCGCGGCTTTCTTCACTCATTTCATAGACGCGGGCTGTGGTCTGGTTGTGATGGGACAGCGGGCCATGTTCGACGGCAACGCCCTTGGGCTTCCCGGTCGAGCCAGAGGTATACATGATGTAGGCCAACTGATCCGGGTGGATCGTGACATCCGGCGCATCGCTGCGGGGCGGATCGGTGACGTCCTCAAGACACAGGATTTCGGCGCTTAGCCCGTCGGGCAGCTTGTCGCGATACTGGCGGCGGGTCAGCACGACGCGCACCCCCGCATCGGTCAGGATGTGGTGATTGCGGCTGGCAGGGTGGTCAGGCTCGACCGGGATATAGGCCCCGCCGGCTTTCAGCGCCGCCAGAATCGCAATGATCGCCTCGGCCCCACGTTCAACCATGATGGCGACCGGAACCTCGGCACCGACACCCATCGAGATCAGCCGGTGCGCCAGGGCGTTTGCGCGGGCGTCCATGTCGCCATGGGTGATCTGCGTATCGCCACAGATGATGGCCACCTTGTCGGCCACCCTTGCCGCATGGGCCGCAATGATTTCATGCGTCGCCCGCGGGTCGGCAGGGGTGTCGTCAGGATAAGGGGCGGAAAGATCGGCCAGTTCCTGCTGTGACAGCAGCGGCATACGGCCAACGGGTGCGTCCGGCTGGGCCAGCCCCTGTTGCAGTATCCGCTGCAGATGCGTCAGCATCCGTTGCACCAATGCCGGTTCCAGCAACCCTTGCCGGGCATTCGCTGTCATGCGGATCACGTGGCCACGGTCTTCGGCGGTCAGCACCATTTCCTCGGCCGAGGGTGGCCGCGGGCGCTGCAACCGCGTCACGCCGGATGGCAACGGGCGAAAGGCTTGGCAATGCAGCGAAATCGCGCCCAAGGGCAGCGGGTCGGCGTTTTCGCGGGTCAGCCGCTCTTGCACCAAAAGCTCGGACGGCAGGGCGTTCGCCTGTGCCCGATGCCAATAGGTTCGCATCGCCGTCAGCGCGGCCTGAAACCCGGTCGTCAAATCCGGGCCAAGACAAAGCGGCAGCAGATTTCCACTGCGCACGGTCGTGTCAGCAGCATTGATCCCAATTGCAAATCGCAGCGCGGATTGCCCGCCATAGCGCGACAATAACAGCGACATCGCCGCGGATATCGTAGTTTCGGCACCCGCCTGACGGATCGCTTGCGACAGGTCGGCATCCAGATCAAGCTGGACCTGAAAACGGGCGGTGCTGCCGGTCGGTTCGGCACGATGAGGCAGGCGCGCAATGGCATGATTGTCCATCTGATCGGCCCACCATGCCAGCCGCGCGGCACGTTCGGTTCGCGACAGGTCGTCAGCGTTGGGCACGGGCAAGGCGACCAGATCATCGCCTGCCAAAAACTGCGACAACATTCCCTCGACCGAGGCGAAACAGCCATCGTCGCCAAGAATGGGATGGATCACCAATGTCAACACATGCCCGCCCTGCCCATCGGTCCAAAGATCGGCATAGGCAGGCTTGGCTGCGATGGCCGGGCGCAAATCACGGGCAAAGGCCAGCGCCTGATCGGCGGTTCCGGCCTTGTGCCCGGCCTTGTGATAGACCAGAACCGTTTGCCCGTCCTGATGGCGCAGTGCATCACCGCCCGGCAAAGTGGCAAACCGCGCGGTAAAGGCCGGATGCTGCGACAGCACGTTTTCGATCGCGCTGATCAGCTGTGCAGGGTCATGGCTGTCATCAAATTGCAGCGCCAGAATTTCGGGCGCGAAAGGGGCCAATTCGCCCACCTGTTCATGCGCAAAGATGCGGCGTTCGACCGAATTCAACTTGCGACCCGGCGGCAAAAGAAAATCCTTGCTCATGCCATGATCTCCTTCAGGTTGTTTGGCCGCATATCCGTCCAGTCCTGCGCGATGCGCTGCAAACAGTCGGTTTTGGACGCGGGCATACCGATTTGTTGCCAGCCTGCGGGGATGTCATGATGGAACAGGGCCAGCGAATACCGCCCTTCATGGTTGCGCAGCACACGCCATAGTGGCTGGGCGGGAATCGGTTGGGTCATGTCGAACCTCGTTCGGATGCTTCGTTCTTGGGACGCGTCCCAAGGCCGAAAATTCACCGGGATTCGAAAAAATCTCGCCTTATGGGTGAATTTCCATCCACGACGCGCGTCCTGTCAGGGAAACCAGGGTGAACACCCGGTCCTTGTCCGATATCAGGAATGATCGAATGACATCTTCCCCGCATCAACCCGATCTGATCACACCCGCGACGACAATTCCGCATGACGCCAGCGCGCCGCCGATCTTTCAAAGCTCGTCCTTCCTGTTCGACAGCTATTCCCAGATTGCGGATGTCTTTGCCGGACGCTCGGACCGGTTCATCTATTCGCGTGGGGACAATCCGACCGTCAGCGAATTAGAGGGGCTGATCGCCCGCATGGAAGGAACCAAGGCCGCGCGTGGCTTTTCATCCGGCATGGCCGCAATCTGCGGGGCGGTGATGCCTTTTGTGAAATCCGGCGATCGGATCGTAGCGGTCGAACATCTGTATTCAGACGCGTTTCGCCTGTTTGAAAACGTGCTGTCCCGCTTTGGCGTTGAAACGGTCTATGTCGATGGCAGCGACACGCAGGCCATGATCGAGGCGCTGCCGGGGGCGCGGCTGGTTTATCTGGAAAGCCCGACCTCGTGGACGTTTCGGTTGCAGGACCTGCGCGCCATCGGCGCGGCAGCGCGGCAGCATGGCGTCATGTCGGTCATCGACAACAGCTGGGCCACGCCTATTTTTCAGAAACCGGCCGATCTGGGCATTGATCTGATGGTGCATGCGGCCTCGAAATACCTGTCGGGCCACAGCGATACTCTGGGCGGTCTGGTTGCCGGTTCGCGCGATCTGATCCGCAAGATCGACCACGAAGCGACGCATCTGTTTGGCGGTCGCATGTCGCCAATGGATGCTTTCCTGATCTTGCGGGGGATGCGCACCTTGGATCTGCGGATGCAGCGCCACATGGAAACCGGCCTGGCCCTGGCCCGGATGCTGGAAGCCCACTCATCGGTCACACGGATCCATCATCCCGCCCTGCTGGCCAATCGCCCCGAGGGATTGCGCGGTTTCGGCGGCCTGTTCGCCTTTGATCTGGCCGACGGCGTCGATCCCGAACGCTTCTGCAATGCCCTGCGCCGGATTCGCATCGGCGTCAGCTGGGGCGGGCCAGAAAGCCTGATCGTGCCGGGTGCCGCCGCCTGTGGGCTGGCCGGGGCTGCCAATTCCTTCCGCCGCTTTGGTGTCAGCCCGCGCTGCATCAGGCTGGCTGCGGGATTGGAGCCGGCAGAGGAGCTGATGGCAGACCTGACCCATGCATTGGATAGTGCCACGGCGGTGGCTGCATGAGTGTAACCGTCGTCGCCAAGGGACAGGCGGATTCCGGCGGAACGCGCTGGTTCGACCTGGCCGACAGCGTGACCGGCGATATTCGCCGTGTCTTTCTGTGGGTGCCGCCCGTGCCCGCCCCCGAAAACGGCTGGCCCGCCCTGTGGTTGCTGGATGGCAACGCTGTCATCGGCACGGCGGTCGATGCGATGCGTGCGCAGGCCTTCTGGCCAATGGGCACCAATATCGGCTGGGGTGCACTGATCGCGGTCGGCTATCCCACGGATGAGGCTTATGATTCCTTCCGCCGCAGTTGGGATCTGGGTCCACCTCCCGGTCAGGCCTATCCCGCCTTCCACGAGGGCGGACCACCCGTCAAAACCGGCGGCGGGGCCGAAATGGCCCGGTTTCTGCAACAGGATGTCCGCGCCTTTCTGGCCGAGGAATTGCCGCTGGACCTGTCCCGGCAGTCGCTGTTTGGCCATTCCTTTGGTGGGCTGTTCACGCTGTGGCTGCTGTTCACGCAGCCCGATACCTTTGCCAACTGGATCGCTGCCAGCCCCGCGATCACCTGGGAAAACGGTTTTCTGCAGGCCCATCTTGATCGTTTTCATCCGACATCAGGCGCGGCACGCGTCCACCTGTCCGCAGGGGAATGGGAGGGGGCTGAGCTGGCCCCGTTTCAGCGTGGGGCGCCCGATGCAGCAGCGCGAATGGTTGAAAAGACACAGACCCGTACGGTTCAGGCAGCCGAAAACATGGCCCGTGCGCTGGCCGGTCGCGGGCTGCACGTGTTCTACGAAACCTATTCTGATGAAACCCATATGTCGGTTCTGCCCATGGCCGTGAACCGGGCGATCCGCTGGGCCTTTGCCTTGACGCCCGAAGCACTGCCGCGCCTGAAAGGAGTTTCCGATGCCGCTTGACATGACGCCCAACCTGCTGGCACGCCGCCAGGGCAATCAGGTCGTGATCGGCCACCACGCCCCGCTTGATCTGACCGATTCCGGGGATGGCTGGTTAACCCTGTCCGCCCCGCAAGTCGCCGACACCGAGGCCGACCCCGATCTTGCCATGGCCATCGCATTGGCCGCATTCGAGGCCTTGACCAACCACGGCGGCGAAACGGCCATTCGCCTGACGGCCCCGGAATGGCGACCGTTTCTTCCCGCCCTTCTGGCCAAGGGGACCGCCATCTTGATCGACGGCCTGCCCACCGTTCTGCCCGCCGCCCTGTGGCAGGTGCCGGATCGCTGGCTTCCGTCCATGCCAATGCCCTACCCGACCATCTGGCGCAGCGGCCCGCATGGGCGTCACCCATTGCGCCCGCCACAGCCCGAAGGGGTGCTGTATCGCCGCTATATTCCTTGGCTTGATGGCTGGTTCAGCCTGCGGGCCATGACCATGAACGATCTGCCGACGTTTCATCGCTGGCAGAACGATCCGCGCGTCGCTGAATTTTTTGAGGAATCCGGCAGTCTCGACGCGCATCGCGCCTATCTGTCCCGTCTGATCGCCGATCCGCATATCCTGCCGGTGATCGGCAGCCTGAACGACCGCGACTTCGCCTATTTCGAACTGTATTGGGCGCGTGAGAACCGCCTTGGCGCCCAATATGATGCGGGTCCGTGGGATCGTGGCTGGCATGTGCTGATCGGAGAAGAGGATATTCGCGGGGCCGATTACGTCACCGCATGGATGCCATCGCTGATGCATTACATGTTTCTGGCCGAGCCGCGCACCCAGTCGATCATGGGAGAGCCCAAGGCAAGCCACGTCAAGCAGTTGAAAAACCTCAGCCAATGCGGCTTTGCCCATCTGCGGGAGTTTGATTTTGCCCACAAGCGTGCCTCGCTGGTGCGGCTGGAACGGCAACATTTCTTTGAAACCCGCATCTGGGCGCGTCCGGAAACCGGCAGCGGAAAGCCACTGAACCTGTCCCTCAACCGTCTTCTGACGAAAGGAGAATCCGAATGACAGAGGCAACATCCGATGTTTTCGACCTGATCGGCATTGGCTTCGGCCCATCCAATCTGGCCTTGGCCATCGCGTTGCAAGAGCGTGGCCACAACATGCGAGCGGCGTTTCTTGAGGCGCGGCCGCAATTCGCCTGGCACCCCGACATGATGATCGCGGGCAGCGATATGCAGGTGTCCTTCATGAAGGATCTGGTGTCGCTGCGAAACCCGCGCAGCGCATATTCCTTTGTCAGCTATCTGCACGACAAGGGACGCCTGTCCCGGTTCATCAATCGCAAGACGTTTTTCCCAAGCAGGGAAGAATTCAACGATTATCTGGGTTGGGTCGCGGCGCAATTGCCTGTCTGCCACTATGATAGCCGTGTGACCGCCATTGATCCGGTTGGCCGGGGCGATCATATCACTGAACTGGCTGTCACATCGGAAAGCAGCAATGGGCAATCGCGCATCTATCGCACGCGCAGTCTCGTCCTGGCGCCGGGCGGACAGCCGCATTGGCCAGAGATCTTCCGCCCGGTTCAGGGCACGTCACAGGTCATCCACGCACAGGACTATCTGTCCGCAACGACAGCACGGATCAAGCCGGGCATGCGTGTGGCCGTCATCGGCGGCGGGCAATCGGCGGCCGAGATATTCACAGACCTTGCGCAGCGTCCCCAGATTGCGGGCGTGCAACTGATTTTGCGTGGCCGCGCGCTGATGCCATCGGACGATACGCCCTTCGTCAATGAAGTCTTCGATCCGGGCCAGACCGAAATCTTTCATGCAAAGCCCGAAGCTGACCGTCAGCGCATGTTGCAAAATCTGGCGGCGACCAATTATGCCGTGGTCGACGGCGACCTGATCGAGCAAATTTACGAAATGTTGTATGAACAGGACGTGCGCGGTGAGGATCGCCTTCTGCTGACGGCAGAAACTCAGATACAGGCGGTCGCCGCCACGGATCAATCGGTCACGCTGAACATGACCGGCCCGCAAGGGGCGGTGGCGGCTGACTTTGATCTGGTCATTCTGGCGACCGGATACCGCCGTGATCTTGATGACGCGATGTTGAAATCGCTGACGCCATGGCGCAAGGGGCCCCCGGATCGCAATTACCGCCTGCCAATGGCCGATCATTTCGAACCGGCAATCTTTGTGCAGGGCTTCAGCGAGGCGACGCATGGGCTAAGCGATACCTTGCTGTCCGTCCTGCCCTTCCGGTCAGAGGAAATCGCCCTGGCGCTAGAGGCATTTCACAATCGCCACATGAACGCGGTGGCGGCAGAATAGCCACGTTTCCCTGCAATGCCCCTTCAGACGGGCAACATCTTCGCAAATGGCGGGAAATTGCCCCGCCATGACGCGATGCTTGTTTACGCCGCGTGATACGATTAAGGCTTTCGTGATCGACCCAGCCTTTCGCCAGGAAGACAGAAAAAATGTCTGAAATCTGGGTTGAATCATGCCCCATGACGAATCCAAACAGGCAGATGCCTGTGCAGCTGCACGCTTGAAGTTGCTGTCATATCTGGTGAATGAACGAGAGGTTCTTTTATGTGACGCCATGCGCATTCTCGGCAGCCGGGACCGCGCGGAAGATGTGGTGCAGGACGCCGCGATCCGCTGCATGGAAAGCCGGGCGATTGCGGACCAGATCAACAGCCCGCGTGGCTTTGTGCGTCGTATGGTTCAAAATCTGGCGCTGGATCAATGCCGCAGATCGGCGCGGGAAAAAATTGTCGTGCTGGAACCCGGCGAGGAACTGCCCTGTTCGCGTCCCAACACCGAAAGGCAAATGGAAGCAAAGGAAGACCTTGCGCGGGTGGTGTCGCAGATGGACAATTTGCCCCCGCAACATCGCCGGATATTCCTAAGCCATCGGATCGACGACTGTCTGCAAAAGGACGTGGCACGCCGCTTTGGCCTGTCGCCAGCGCGGATCAACGGGATCATCGCGCAGACGCAAACCCAGCTTCTTGCGGCGTTACAGGATGATCCGGCGCCACTGGCAATCGCTGCGGAATAATACACCGCAAAGGCCCGGTTAACGCCGGATGACTGTCAGAATATGATCGGCGATGATGGTCTGCTGAACATCAAAGCAGGTGCCGGCGGACCATCCGTTTCCCCATTCCTCGGTCAGGACCAACTGTAGCGTCGCATTCGCTTCACCCCGCCACACCGCCCGCGCGGCATCAAATTCCCGAAACTGACGGGTGGTCGGGAACAAGGCTTTGTAAAGCGCCTCTTTTGCCGAAAATATCCGCGTGATGTCGGTGGCATATCCGGGCGCGTCGCGGGGGGAAACATGTTCCGGCGCGGCGTCGTGGGCGATCTCCAAGGCGGTTGCGGCATCCATCAGCCGTTCCAGATCAACCCCCAGAACCGTCGCCAAGGCATGGTCGGTGGCCATCACAGCCGCCGCCGCCAATGTATCGGTATGGCTGATGCTGCCCAGCCAGCCCTTGGGCCATTGCGGCAATCCATCGGGGTCTTGTTCCAGTGATGCACAGCCACGATACCCCGCAAGCAGCAGCGCCTGTTGGGCGGCCCGACGCCCGGCCGCAAACCGATTGCGGCGCTTGGGGGAACTGTCCCTGATATCCGCCGGCACCTGATGATCCGAAACGACTGTGACAGGGACAACGGCCAACGTCACGCCGGGCGACAGCGAGGCCGCGGCAGCCGTCAGCAGGTCAGGTATCTGATCATTTCGACACATGTCCTGCACTTCTGTTCTGATAGGCGGCGCCCGGGCGGTTCAAGCCCACTATAGCCTCTCAGACGCCATAGACAATTCAGGCTATCCTGACAGGGTTGCTGGGGCCCATCCCGCCCCCCGGTTTATCGCCCCGGGCCGCCTAGTCGTATTTCCGCCGGTCCTCGATCACCACGCCGTCATTCGCCAGACTGTCTGGTGCCACGATCTGCACGCGCCCCCTCATCTTCAGCGTTGCGATGATCGAGGCGGAATATTCCGCCTCGGCATCGCGTGGGCTTTCGATCTGGACGATCATGGTGTCCATCTCTCCCTCACGGTCCGCGATGACGCGGGCACGGATGATTTCGGGATGGCGGGCAACAAAAGAGGCGACTTGTTCGGGGCGGACGAACATGCCCTTGATCTTGGTCGTTTGATCCGCTCGGCCCATCCAGCCCTTGATCCGCATATTGGTGCGGCCACAGGGCGAAGTGCCGGGCAGCACCGCCGACAGATCGCCGGTGGCGAAACGGACCAACGGGTAATCGGGGTTCAGTGTGGTGACGACAACCTCGCCCACCTCGCCATCAGGGACAGGATCGCCTGTGCCCGGCCGGACGATTTCGACCAGCACCCCCTCATCCACGATCATCCCGTCCATTGCGTCGGATTCGTAGGCGATATTGCCAAGATCGGCGGTGGCATAGCATTGAAGCGTGCGGATACCGCGATCCGTGTAATATTGGCGCAGCGACGGGAACAGCGCACCCCCGGCAACACAGGCGCGGGTAAAGGACAGCGCCTCACCCAACTCATCGGCGCGTTCCAGGATCAGCTTCAGAAAATCGGGGGTGCCGGCATAAACGGTGGTGCCGATATCAGCGGCAGCCCGCACCTGCAGGTCCGTCTGACCAGTGCCGGCAGGAAGCACTGTTGCATCCACCGCCCGAGCGCCGGATTCGAACATCATCCCGGCAGGCGTCAGGTGGTAAGCAAAGCAGTTCTGCACGATATCACCACGACCGACGCCGCAAGCATGCAGAAAACGGCCAAGCCGCCACCAGTCGGCGTCGCGACGACCGGGTTCATAAATCGGGCCGGGGGACTGAAAGATATCGTCGAACTCGGTGGCCAGACGTGTCGCGAAGCCGCCGAACGGAGGGTTCTTCTTCTGCGCGTCGGTCAGGTCGGATTTACGAATGATCGGCAATTCTGCCAAAGCTGTGCGGTCGCGAATGTCATCTGGTTCGACATTTCGCAAAAGCCGGGCCAGGGCAGGCGCGGTTTTGGCCCGGCCGATTGCGGTTGGCAGCGCGATTGTCAGCCATTCAGCGCGTTCCTCGGCATCGCGTGTCTCAAGCTCGTCAAAATATCCGCCCATCGCACTTCTTTCTTATGACTTCTCTTGGAAATTTCGCGGCACGTTCAGGCCAGCCAGCGTTTGCGGCGACGATAGCTGCGCACATCGCGAAAGCTTTTGCGGCCCTCATCCGACATGCCCAGATAGATTCCTTCACATCCGGGTTTTCGCGCAATGCGCTGGCCTCTCCATCCATGACGACGCGGCCGTTTTCCAGAATGTAGCCGTAATGGGCGAAACGCAGCGCGACATTGGTATTCTGTTCGGCCAGCAGAAAGGTCACGCCCTCGCCTTCGTTCACAGCCTTGACGATGTCGAAAATCTGTTCGACCAGTTGCGGGGCCAGGCCCATTGACGGCTCGTCCAGAAGGACGGTTTCGGGGCGCGACATCAGCGCACGTCCCATGGCGACCATCTGCTGTTCCCCCCCCGAGGTATAGCCAGCTTGGCTTTTCCGCCGCTCGCGCAAGCGGGGGAAATAGTCATAGACCATCTCAAGATCCTGCCGGATCGCGGCGGCGCCATCGCTGCGGGTATAGGCCCCGGTCAGCAGGTTTTCCTCGACCGTCAGGTGTTCAAAGCAATGGCGCCCCTCCATCACCTGAATGACGCCCTTCTTGACCAGCGCCGCCGGATTCAGATCGGTCACCCGTTCCCCGCGATAGATGATGCTGCCCTTGGTCACCTCGCCCCGTTCTGATGCCAGCAGGTTCGAGATCGCCTTCAGTGTCGTTGTCTTGCCAGCGCCGTTTCCGCCCAGCAGCGCCGTGATAC
The DNA here is from genome assembly GCF_014490725.1 of Paracoccus amoyensis. GTDB lineage: Bacteria > Pseudomonadota > Alphaproteobacteria > Rhodobacterales > Rhodobacteraceae > Paracoccus > Paracoccus amoyensis. The sequence continues at coordinate 64,892 of NZ_JACOQL010000004.1, read as the reverse complement.
GGCCCTTGGGCACCGACAGGCTGACGCCCTTCAGCACCAGAATGACGTGATTATAGATCACCTCGATATTGTTGACTTCCAGCAGGTTTTCCGGAGCGGGATTGGCGTCAAGCATGGTGCGTCCTCTGGCGTGGCGGTAGTCCCCGGCGACACCAGCCGCCGGGGTTTCGGGTGATCAATCGCAGGTGCGCGGCTCGATACCGGCCTCTGCGGCATAGGCCTCGGAATCTTCTGCAATCAACGGGTCCAGAACCTCGGCATCCGGCTCGGTGAACTCGGTGATCAGGTTCCATTTCTTCTCGGCTGCATCCCATTGCTGAACACGCGCCATGCCGTTTCCGCCATGGTTGGCGCAATCCAGCGTGAAGGCCGGGCCAAAGTCGGGCAGACCAATCTCGGTGAGACGCGCATCGGTCATGTCCAGATTTTCAAAGCCTTCGCGCAACTGTTCGGGCGTGATGGCCGAAGTGCCTGCCAGCTCTTGCGCCTTGCGGATCGCCTCGGCGATGACGACAGCCGCATACATGCCGCGCGAATACACGGCCGAACCGACATGCTGGCCCCCCTGCGACGCCTTGCCGGGATCGATCACGTGGGTCTTCAGCTCTTCATACAGCGGATAGTCGGTGCCGACGCCGTTGAAGGTCAGCGATTTGTAACCATTCGCACCATTACCCGCAGGCATCACGTCCAGTTCCGAGCCAGCCCACCAGATGCCGATGAAGTTTTCCATCGGGAAACGGATATTCGCGGCTTCCTGAATGGCGACCTGGTTCATCACGCCCCAACCCCACATCAGAACGTAATCCGGCTTGTCACGGCGGATCTGCAACCATTGCGATTTCTGCTCCTGACCCGGTGCCTCGACAGGCACTTCGATCAGGGTAAAGCCATGCTTCTCGCTCAGTTCCTGCAGGGTGCGGATCGGTTCCTTGCCATAGGCAGAGTTGTGGTAAACCAGTGCGATCTTCTTGCCTTCCAGACTGCCGCCGTTTTCATCCAGCAGATATTTCACCGCGATCGAGGCACCGTCCCAATAGTTCGCCGGCGCATTGAACACCCATTCGAACACCTGACCGTTCTTGGCCGATGTCCGGCCATAGCCCGGCGTATACAGAACCTTGCGATCGATCGAGACTTTCGGGATCAGCTGATAGGTGATCCCGGTCGACAGCGGGTTGAAAACCAGCGCGCCTGCCTTGGTCGCCTCATAGCATTCGACGCCCTTTTCGGTGTTATAGGCCGTCTCGCATTCCGGCACCTGAATGATCTCGCCGCCGATGCCACCGTCGCGTTCATTCAGCAGGGTGAAATAGTCGTTGAACCCGTCCGCATATTGCGTGCCGTTCGCGCCATATGGACCGGTGCGATAGGACAGGTTCGGCACGATCAGATCGGCCATTGCAGGTGCGGCGGCCATGATGGCGCCCGCGACCAATCCTGCAAGTTTCAGTTTCATCTCTCTCTCCTCCCAGAGGTTTGTTATGCCGGTTTGCCGGTTCTGCTTGGTTAATGCGGGAACGGCCAAAGCCGCAGTTTTTCCTTCACAAGCCGCCACAGCCGGGCAAGGCCATGTGGTTCGACGATCAGGAAAAAGATGATCAGCGCGCCGACGATCATCAGTTCGATATGCGCGGCAAGATCGGTGGGCCAGCCAAAGCCCCCCACCAGAAGGTTCTTCAGAAACACCGGCAGAATGACCAGAAACGCCGCCCCGGCAAAGCTGCCAAAGATGGACCCAAGCCCGCCGATGATGACCATGAACAGGACAAGGAAGCTTTTGTTGATGCCAAAGGCCTCGGTCACTTCAGCCGCGCCCAGATAGACGGCAAACAGCAACGCCCCGGCAATGCCGACAAAAAACGAACTGACGCCAAAAGCCGACAGCTTTGCGCTCAGGGGGTTCACACCGATGATTTCCGCAGCGATATCCATGTCGCGGATCGCCATCCATTTCCGCCCGATCATCCCCCGCGTCAGATTGCGGGCAACCCATGCGGCAAAGATCACAAAGGCCAAACAGATCAGATATTTCGCCGCCGGGCTTGCCGCGGATCCGGTAACGGCCCAGCCCAGCACGGTCCGCTGCGGCGACGTGATCTGACCCGAGGCCGAATAGTTGTAAAACCACGGCACCTTGTTGAACAGCCAGACCAGAAAGAACTGCGCGGCCAGCGTCGCCACCGCCAGATAGAACCCCTTGATCCGCAAGCTGGGCAGGCCAAAGGCAATTCCCACCAGTGCCGTGATCACACCGGCCAGCAGGATATGGATGATCACGCTCACCTCAGGGAAGCTCGTCATCAGCTTATAGACCGAATACGCCCCCACAGCCATGAAACCACCGGTCCCCAGACTGACCTGTCCGGCATAGCCCACCAGAATATTCAACCCGATCGAGGCGATGGCATAGATCAGAAACGGCAACAGAATGGCGCTGGCCCAATAGTCGTTGATGACAAAGGGCACGACAAAAATCGCCACCGCAAGGATCGCATAATAACCCCAGCGATCCAGCTTGATCGGAAAAGTCTGGCCGTCATCGCGATAGCTTGTCTTGAAATCGCCCGCCTCACGATAAAACATTGCCGCGCTCCCCTTTGATCTTCAATCCCAGGCCCATCTTCTGTGCCCAAATATCCCCGCCGGAGGCATGAAGGTTTTCCACTGTCATACCCTCTCGATGATCCGCTCGCCGAACAGGCCCTGCGGACGGAAGACAAGAAAGATCAGTGCCAGCACATAGGCGAACCAGTTTTCGGTCGCCCCGCCGACCAGCGGGCCGATAAAGAACTCGAACATCTTTTCGCCCACGCCGATGATCAATCCGCCGACAATCGCACCGGGGATCGAGGTGAAGCCCCCCAGCATCAGCACCGGCAGCGCCTTCAACGCGATCAGCGACAAGCTGAACTGCACACCCGATTTGGTGCCCCACATAATGCCCGCGACCAGCGCCACGAAACCGGCGATGGACCAGACCATGATCCAGATGAATTGCAGGCTGATCCCCACCGACAATGCCGCCTGATGATCGTCTGCCACCGCGCGCATCGCACGCCCTTGTTTGGTGTATTGCGAAAACGCCACCAGGGCCGCGACCAGCAGCGCTGCGATGATCGTGGCCCAGATGTCCAGACGGTCGATGAAAAAGCCGTAGCCCAGCCAGTTCGCCGTCACCTGCTCGACCGTATCCGAAATCCCCTGCGGCAACCCGACATCCAGCGTCTTGATATTGGCGCCCCACATCACATCGCCCAAGCCCTCAAGGAAGTAGGCAAGGCCGATGGTTGCCATGAACAGGATGATCGGCTCTTGCCCGACCAGATGTTTCAACACCAGCTTTTCGATCAGGATCGCCAGCAGCACCATGGCAGCGGCGGTCAGCAGGATCGCAAGGATGGGTGTGACGGTCCAACTGAAATGGCTCAGATGGGTGCCAAATGCCGCATTGATCAGATGCGCGAACGGCACCTGCCCGTCCATGATCCCCACCAGCGTCAGCGCCGCGAACAGCGCCATGACGCCCTGCGCATAGTTGAATACGCCCGAGGCCTTGTAGATCAGCACGAAACCCAGTGCGACCAGCGAATACATCACCCCCGTCATCAGACCGTTGATGAAAACTTCGGATGCGAAAAGAAGCTGGTCCATCAGACGCCCCCCTCGTGATTGGCATTAGTCATGGGCCACCCCCAGATATGCGTCGATCACTTCCTGATTGTTGCGCACCTCATCGGGGGTGCCATCGCCGATCTTGCGACCGTAATCCATCACCACAACCCTGTCGGACAGGTCCATGACCACGCCCATATCGTGTTCGATCAGGGCGATCGTGGTGCCGAATTCGTCATTCACGTCCAGAATAAAGCGCGACATGTCCTCTTTTTCTTCGACATTCATGCCCGCCATCGGCTCATCCAGCAGCAGGATCTGCGGCTCGGCGGCCAGCGCACGGGCCAGTTCAACCCGCTTTTTCAGGCCATAGGGCAGCCGCCCGACAGGGGTTTTGCGGATGTTCTGGATTTCCAGAAAGTCGATGATCTTCTCGACCTGCTCGCGGTTGGCGATCTCCTCACGCTCGGCCCTGCCCCACCAGATCGCCTGACTGAAAAAGCCTGACGTCATCTTGTTCAGGCGGCCGGTCATGATGTTGTCCAGCACGGTCATGCCGTCGAACAACGCAATGTTCTGAAAGGTGCGCGCGATGCCCAGACGCGCAACCTCGTAGGGTTTCATTGGCCCGCGCTTTTCGCCCTTGAACCAGACCTCGCCCTCTTGCGGGACGTAAAAGCCTGAAATGACGTTCAGCATGCTGGATTTTCCAGCGCCGTTCGGACCAATGATGGCGCGGATTTCGCCCTGGCGAATGTCGAAGCTGATCTTCTTGATCGCCTCGACCCCACCAAAGCGCAGCGTGATGTCGCGCAGATCCATCACCACGCCGCCAATCTGGCGGCCATCGGCGGTGATGTAACCTTCGTTTGCCTGAACCTGTGTCATTCCGCCGCCACCTTCTGCTGCGAAGCCGCGCCAAAGACCGGCACATCCTCGATCTTCAGGGTCGCCTTGATCTTGCCTTTGCGACCATCCTCGTAAGTGACTTCGGTTTCGGTATAGACGCTGTCCGACCCGTCATAGAGCGCGGCAACCAGATCAGCGAATTTGTCATTGATGACCGCACGACGAACCTTGCGGGTGCGGGTCATTTCGCCGTCATCAGGGTCCAGCTCCTTGTGCAGGACAAGAAAGCGGTGGATCTGGCAGCCCGACAGCATGGGATCTTCGGCGACGGATTTATTGACCGCATCGACATGCTGGCGGATCGTCGCATAAACCTGCGGATGTCCGGCCAGTTCCTGATAGCTGGCATAGGCGATGTTGTTGCGCTCGGCCCAGTTGCCGACAGCGTTGAGGTCGATATTGATCATCGCCGTGCAATAGTCGCGCCCATTGCCCAGCACGACCGCCTCGAGGATGTTGGGATAGAATTTCAGCTTGTTCTCGACATATTTGGGCGCGAACATGCTGCCATCGGCCATCCGGCCGACATCCTTGGCCCGGTCGATGATGCGCAGATGCCCTGTATCCGGTTCAAAGAAACCTGCGTCACCCGTTGCCACCCAGCCCTCTGCATCCTTGGTTGAGGCTGTGCTTTCGGGGTTGTTGAAATATTCGACAAAAGTGCCGGGGCTGCGGTAAAATACTTCGCCATTCTCGGCGATGCGCAGCTCGACCCCCGGTGAGGGCACGCCCACCGTATCGGAACGCACCTGACCGTCAGGTTGCTGGGTGATGAACACCGACGCCTCGGTCTGGCCATAGAGCTGCTTCAGGTTGATGCCCAAGCTGCGATAGAAATCAAAGATTTCCGGACCAATCGCCTCGCCCGCCGTATAGCCAACGCGAATGCGCGAGTAGCCCAACGTGTTTTTCAGCGGCCCATAGATCAGCAGCTTGCCCAGATTATAGGACAGCCGGTCCATCATCCCGACAGGCTTGTTATCCAGCAACGCCGGACCAACCCGGTTTGCCACCGCCATGAAGTGCCGGAACAACCATTGCTTGAACCGGCCCGCATCCTCCATGCGGATCATCACATTGGTCAGCTGGCCTTCAAAAACGCGCGGCGGGGCAAAGAAATAAGTCGGACCGATTTCGCGCAGATCGGTCATCATCGTGGCCGCGCTTTCAGGACAGTTCACGGTAAAGCCCGTCCAGGTCGCCTGACCGACCGAAAAGATGAAATCGCCAACCCATGCCATCGGCAGATAGGCCAGAACCTCATCCCGATCCGTCAGCTTGTCGAACTGTGAGGTATTCCTGGAAGTCTCGATGATATTGCGGTTGGACAGAACCACGCCCTTGGGCTTGCCCGTGGTTCCCGACGTATACAGCATCACGCAGGTGCTGTCGTAATCCAGCGCCTTGATGCGGCTGTCCAACTCGGCCGCAAGCCGGGTTTCGGCGGCCCGTCCTTCGGCCTGCACGTCCGACAGCGCGTTCATGTGAGTATGGTCATATTTCCGCATACCGCGCTTGTCGGTATAGATGATCTGCTGGACCGTTTTGACATCGCCCTGAATTTCCAGAACCTTGTCGACCTGTTCCTGATCGCCGCAGATGACGAAGCGCGCGCCGCAATTGCCCAGCACATAGGCCATCTCTTCCGCGACGGCGTCCTGATACAGCGGCACCGGCACCGCGCCGCACATCTGCGCGGCGATCATCGACCAGTAATGCATGGGCCGGTTCCGCCCGATGATGGCGACGTGATCGCCCGGCGCCAACCCAAGGTTCAGCATCCCAAGGGCCAGGGCGCGAACTTCATCCGCGGCTTGTGCCCAGGTCCAGCTTTGCCAGATTCCGAATTCCTTCTCGCGATAGGCCGGACGATTGCCCAGCCGATCCGCGTTCCGCGCCAGAAGCGCAGGTATGGAATGCAGGCCCGCTTGCGCAGGCACAGCAACGTTCGCCATGTCTCCTCCCAATCCCGGCCAATTGGCGGCAAGGCCGTTCGTGCCAGTCCCGGGCTCTCCTGCCCCGTTCCCTGACCTGTGCAGATTTGCCCGCGACTCTTACCCAAGTTTGTCGCGAATCTTACAAATTGTTACACGCTTCCCGAAACGCATTCCGGCTGCTAATCACCTGTTAGGGGGAGCCATGATTGCTGGTAATTCACGGGCCGAACTGATGCAGTCGGGGTTGAACCTGATTGGTCAGGCGCTGTCGATTTTTGATGCCGATCTGCGTCTTGCGGTCGCGAATCGCCAATATCAGGCGATGTTCGACCTGCCCGACAACCTGATCCGCCCCGGCAGCTTTTTCGAGGACACGATTCGCTTTTTGGTCCTGCGCGGCGAATATGGCCCGCAGGATGACCCCGACGAAGCCGTGCGTCTGCGCGTTGAACAGGCCCGCACCTTTCAGCCCCATTACATGGAACGCGAGCGTCAGGACGGCAGCTGGATCGCGGTCGAGGGTGCGCCCCTGTCGCAGGGGGGCTGGGTCACGGTCTATACCGACATTACCGAGATCAAGCGGCAAGAGGCGCTGTTGCGCGGCCGGTCCGAGGAATTGTCAGGGCAGGTTCTGGACCATGCCGAACAGCTTGCCGCCGCCAATCGCGAACTGGCTGCGACCATCACAGCGCTTCAGGAAACCAAACGGATCGTCACCGAAACCCAAGCCCGCACACGGCAGGTGACCGAAATGGTTCCCGCCCATATTGCCCATGTGGACCGGGATTATCGCTATCTGTTTTCCAACCGCCAGCTTCCGCAGGTCTATCCGGGCACCCGTCCGGATATCGTCGGGTTGACGGTTGAACAGGCCCTTGGCACCGTCAACTTTGCCGCCATTCGCGGACGCTTTGATCTGGCCCTTGCCGGCCGCCATCAGGTGTTTGAAATCACCCATCACGAAACCGGCCGCCGTATCCGCATCGCGCTGACGCCGGATCGGGCCGGGAACGGCGTCTATGTCCTGTCCACCGATGTCACCGCCGAGGTCGAGGTGCGCGAGGCGCTGACCCATGCGTCCCGCCGTGAACTTGCGGCCAAGATCACATCCGGTCTGGCCCATGATTTCGGCAACCTGCTGACCGTCATTCTGGGCCTGCAGGACCGCCTGTCCCGCGCGGATCTGCCCCCGGATGCGCTAGGCGATGTTCAGGCCACCCTCGCCGCCACCCGCCGCGGCGTCCAGCTGCTGGAACGTATAGGCCAGATCGCCGCGCCGCGCGGCACGACCAAAGAGCCGGTCTCGGTTCAGCCGCTGTTGCAGGATCTGTGCAACATGGCGCGACCCACGCTGGGCGACAAGCTGCGGCTGGAATTGCAGACCGACCTGCCGGATGATCCCCTGATGCTGGACCCTGGCCAATTGCAGGATGCGTTGCTGAACCTGATCCTGAACGCCCGCGACGCCATGGGAACGGCGGGCGGCACCGTCACCCTGACCGCCCGCGCCGCCGCCCCTTGGCTGGAAATCGACGTGACCGATAACGGTCCCGGTTTCACCCCCGAAGCCCTGTCCCGCGCGACCGAGCCGTTCTTTTCGACCAAGCAGGGTCAGGGTTCTGGCCTTGGTCTGGCGATGGTCTTTGATCAGGCCAAACTGGCGGGCGGCACCTTGCGGATCACCAATCGCCCCGATGGCCAAGGCGCGCGGGTTCGCCTGCGCCTGCCATTGCATCCCGTTCATCCGCAAATGGTGCTGCTGGTCGAAGATGACGACGACCTGCGTGAAATGCTGCGCCAGATGCTGACCGCCATGGGCCATTCCGTGATCGAGGCCGGTTCTTTTTCCGAAGCGACGCTGCTGGCCGATCTGCCCGACCTGTCGCTGATCCTGTCCGACATGCAACTGGGCGATGGCCTTGGCTCTGATCTGGCAACCCCATCCGGGCCGCCCCTTCTTTTGATGACTGCGTTGCCCATCGGCGATCCTTTGCGTGCTGCAGCGCCCTGCCCCGTGCTTGGCAAACCTTTCGACGCCGCCTCATTGGCGGAAATGATGAACCGAGTGATCCATGACTGACGCGCCACTGATTGCCATCCTCGAGGATGAGCCCGACATCCGCCGCATCATGATCGACGTGCTGGAAGGCGCGGGCTTTCGCACCATGGGTTTTTCCCGCGCCACCGAATTCGAGGCCGCCCTGCGCCACATCACCCCCGACGCCTGCCTTGTCGATCTGGGCCTGCCTGACCGCGACGGGCTGGCGCTGGTTCACCGGCTGGCAACCGAATCCGGCGCGGCCATCATCATCGTGTCAGGGCGTGCGCAGGTGCAGGATCGTGTGACCGGGCTGGAGCTGGGCGCCGATGATTACATCATCAAACCGTTCGAGCCTGCGGAGCTGCTGGCCCGTTTGCGTGCCCGTCTGCGTCGCCCGGCATCGCCGACGCGTCCCGGCCAGCGCAGTCAGGCCCGCTTTGCAGGGTGGAGCGCGGATTTCGACCGCTACCTGCTGACCAGTCCGACCGGCACCGATACCCCTATCAGCCATGCCGAAGCCGAAGTCCTGCGGATGTTTCTGGACAATCCGCGCCGGCTGATCTCTCGTGGGCAGATGCTGGAAACGCTGGGCGGTGCAGGCGGCGAAAGCTTTGACCGTGCGATGGATGTCCGCATTTCGCGGCTGCGCAGCAAGCTGGGCGAGGATCCGAAAAACCCGCAACTGATCAAGACGATCTATGGTGCGGGGTATATTTTTCTTGCCGAGGTAGGGTGGACCTGACCCGCCGAAGCGTCCGACCGATCACGAGCCGCGGTCGATTTCATCCTTGGCCCACAGATAGCCGACGAATGCCCCTTTTACGAAGCGCAACAATACAAGGGTGATGATCGTTATCAGGATCGACAGGACGATGAGAAATGTCACCGGCTCGGGCTTGAACAAGACCCATCCGAAGCCGATCAACGGAATCAAGAGCAGCATCACGATCGTCATCGTGAAAAAGGCCGGGCCATCAGCGGCGGGATAGTTGCCCAGCGGCGCGCCGCAATTGTCACAGCGATCCACGATCTTCAGATAGCCATCGAAAAGACGGCCTTCGCCACAATTCGGGCAGCGATTAAATGTTCCGCGACGAATGGATGTCTTGCTATCGCGTATGTCTGACATGGTGTGGCCTTTGATACTCTATAATTTCCTGCGTTCTTCACGCATCCAAACAATCCCGTTCAACAGTAATCACAAATCGGATTCCTGCGCCGCACCGAAATCAACCGACGCGCAATAAATTGGGTCAATGTGACGAAATCGGGGCATCCCATTTGCTTGGCGATACACTTTTTTGGGTGCGCTATAAACGGCCTTTGCAAGAATACTGAACCGCCTGCCAGAGGCAATCAGACGACGCATGGGGGAAGGCTGCCGGTATCCGGTGCCATTGAAAATCCGCGATACGGGCGCCCGGTGTCGCAAATGCGCTGGCCATTTCATGCTTCGCTCAGCCTTTACGCCGCATCTCCTCGCGGAAAGCGCTGAAACGTCGCACGGCCAGCCGCCTGCTGGGGCAATACAGGTAATGGCACCGAGTTCCTTAGACGCCTTCCCGTCTCATCATCTGCTGTCGTTCAAACTCGGCAGGCGACAGCATCCCGTTCCTCGCATACTTTCGCTTCGGATTTTAGAACATCTCGATGTAATCGAACACGTCCTGCCTTGCCTCTTCGCGGGTCCGATAGGTTCTGCGCCTGATCCGTTCGCGCTTGAGCAGGTTGAAAAAGCTCTCGGCGACTGCACTGTCATGACAGTTGCCACGTCGGCTCATCGAATGCTCAAGATTGTGGGCGCGCAGAAATACCGCCCAGTCCATGCTGGTGAACTGGCCGCCCCGATCTGAGTGGACCAACACCTTGTTCTTCGGCTTGCGCCGCCAGACGGCCATCAGCAAAGCCTGCAGAACGACATCCGTTGTCTGACGGCTTTGCATGGACCAGCCGATCACGCGCCGGGAGTAAGCGTCGATGACCACCGCAAGGTGAACGAACCCCTCTTGCGTCCGGATGTAGCTGATATCGGTCACCCCGACCTTGTCCGGAGCCTCGACATCGAACTTCCGGTCGCGGGAGTTGCCGACCACAACCGATGGCTTGCCGTGATGCCTGCCGGGGCGGCGCCTGTCGCCGATCTGCGCTCTGATCCCCGCAAGCTGAGCCAATCTGGCGATCCGGTTCGGACAGATGCTGTCGCCCTGTGCAACCAAATCGTCATGCAGCTTGCGGTATCGGTAGAACCGTGTCGACGGAGCGATCTCGGCCTCACCCTTGCCCTGCCCGGATATCGCACTGGGGGCCATGTCGAGCGGAAAACCTACGCTGCGGCCACTCTCGTGGCGCGGATGGCGGACGCGGCCCTGTATCAGGCTGCTGTCTGGGACGACATTGCCAGTTTCGACCGCAAGCCTTGGCGCGGCACGGTGGATATCGTCTCTGCAGGCTATCCGTGCCAACCGTTCAGCGTGGCGGGCAAACGCCGGGGTCCGACGACCCGCGCCACCTCTGGCCCCATGTCGCCCGGATCATCAGCGAGATCGAACCGCCCTTCGTCTTCCTCGAAAATGTCGCCCGTCATCTCCGCCTCGGGTTCCCCGAAATCGCCAGCGGACTGGTCAGGTTGGTTGCGATGACATCATGCCAGTTTTCGGGATCCATCTCGTCGACTGCGATCATGTCGCCGACTGATCCGGCATTGTTAAACGCACCGTCGAGGCCACCAAAACTTTCCACGGCAAGCTCAACCAGATCTTGCGCATAGGCCGGGTCCCTGACGTCACCGGCAAGAAAGGCAGCCCGCCCACCTCCCTGATTGATTGCGTCGGTGATTTCGGCCAGTTTCTCTGACCGGCGGGCACCCAGCACAAGTTGTGCGCCCTCGTGCGAAAACAGGGATGCTGCGGCCGCGCCAATGCCACTGCTGGCCCCGGTGATGATGATGCTTTTTCCTTCGAGTTCCATGCTTTCGTTTCCATGTTTAGTCCTTGAACTGCATGGATAGCCCCTCGGTTTTATCCTCGGGCAGGATAAACGGGCGCTTCATTCCTTCGTGGCGATCATTTTGGGGGATATCGCCATGGGATAAGGGCGTCTGTTCCCGCGCATGACAACGCGACTCACCCCCTAGATGAGCACGCCACCGACGCGATTCCGCTGGCGATACTGGGCCGGCGTAACGCCCACGCGACGCTTGAACAATCTGCGGAAAAAGGTCGGATCCTCGTAACCGACCGTAATCGAGATATCTTCGATGGCCGTGTCTTCCGTTTCCAGCATCTGCTTTGCTTCCTCGACCCTCAGCGCCTGCACATATTCCAGCGGTGTGTAGCCCGTGACCGCCGAGAAGCGACGCTTGAAGCTGCGTGCAGGCAGCCCCGACCGCTCGATCATCGCGGATACCGGATTCGGTGTCGCATAATTGTCGACAAGCCAGCCCTGGATCTTCGATATGACGGCGTCGCTGTGCTGACGCGGTCGCGCCATCGAGGCGAAGGGCAATTGCCCGTAACCGCGATCCCCCAGCAGAAACAGCCGTGCCACGCGGGCGGCCTCTTCCGCGCCACAGAAGCGGGCGATCAGATAAAGGGCCAGATCCTGCCATGCCGATGCGCCGCCGGTGGTGATCAACTGACCGCCCCGCCCGCTGTCGCAAAGAATCCGTTCGGGGCGAAACCGCACGTCGGGATAGCGATCCCGGAACAGATCGGCCATGCTCCAATGCGATGCTGCCTCGGCGCCATCCAGAAGCCCCGCCTCGGCAAGCAGCACCGACCCGCTGCAGGTCGAACAGATCAGCGCCCCTGAGTTGAGATGACGCTGCACCCAGGCGATCTCCTCCGGCCAGCGCCCTTCGGGCGTCTCGTCGCGGTTCAAGTGAATGTCGCAGACGATCACCACGTCGGCGCATTCTTCCTCCAATCCCCTCTCGGGGGTCACGTTCAGGCCGGTGCTGGCACGGAAAGGCCCTTGCTGGCTCGCCAACAGGACCGGATGGATCGGACGGGAAAGCGCGGAATCGTTTCTTTGCGTGTCGCCCAACACCTCATGCAACCCGAACGCCGCCATGGTTCCGCTTTCCGGCAAACTGAGTATGGAAACCCGCAGGGGGATGATCGGCGTAGGGCGTCTCAGCATCCGCCGACCTTGGCACGAATGCCCTGAAACGGTCCAGCCTTCCTCTGCCAGAGCGCAGTTAGCCGACATGGTTTGCAAGGCCGAACACCGCTGGCCTGTCACAAATTTCGCTGTTGCACCGTCACTATCACAAAAGGCTGCATCACAGAAGGCTGCGCCAAAGGATTCCGATCTGGCACAAATGCCCCGAATTGGTCCTGTCTCACTCTACGAACAGGTCACGAGTCGGCACATCCTTCGATGGAACACAACGCGAAAGGAGAGCGACATGAATGTCATCAAGGGAACGGTCGACCTGACCAGAGACTTTGGCCGGCCGGTCGAGGCGGTGTTTGCCGCGTGGTCAGACAAGGATGCCCAGTTGATCTGGGGTGATCCCGGCGAGGGCTGGTCGATAAGCTTCGAACGCTTCGACTTCGCCGCCGGCCGGACCGACCTCTGCCGCTTTGGGCCAGAGGGTGGCCAGCAGTATCTGAACGAAAATCGCTATCTGGTCATCGAACCCGGCAAGCAGATCGTCTATTCGACCTCGCTGGCCAGCGACGACTGCGTCAGTTTTGCGGGAACCGTGGCCGTCAGCTTCGAGACGCGGTCGAATGGCTGCCGCCTGCGGCTGATCGAACAGGGCCTGTATCTTGACGGCAATGACGACACCGAAGGCCACCGCACCGGCTGGGAAAGCATGCTGGAAGCCTTGGGACGGTATCTGCACCGCTGATCGACTTCTGCGGTCGTCCTGAACAACCGCGCCCGGAATGCTGCGCTATGGCCGGCGTTTCGCGCCCAACGCATCGAGGAACATCATGCTTCGTATTTCCATGATTACCACTGCCAGCATTCTGTGCATGACACCCTACTGGGCCGGAGAGCGGGCCGGCAAGGCCGCAAACGGTCCGGTCGAGATCGCCTATTGGGTGCAGGGTCCGAAGGACGGCCCGCCGCTCGTTCTTGTCAACGGTCAGGGGGCGGCGACGCGCGTTGGCGCAGACGCTCTTGTCGATGCCTTCCTCGACAGGGGCTTTCGCGTCATCACCTTCGACAATCGCGATTCCGGCCAAAGCAGCATCCTGCGCTCAGCCGGTGCGCCACCCGCGATGGCGGATATCATGGCTGCGCTGTCCGCAGGGGAAACGCCCCCTGTCGCTTATGACCTGTCCGACATGGCGGATGACGCAATCGCTGTTCTGGACGCAACGCGGATCGAGCGCGCTCATTTCCTTGGCCATTCGCTGGGCGGCATGATCGTCCAGATGATCGCTGCCGAACACCCGGACCGCGTTCTGTCGATGATCTCTGCATCATCGACCTCTGGCGAACCGGATCTGCCCTTCGGCCCGGCGCTCGCAGCGATTTCCGAACCGATGCCCGAAAGTGGCATCACAGCCGTGGGCATGCAGGGCGCCATCTATCGCATCTTCGAGGGCGACGCCCAATACCGGATGAGTGACGGCGAAGTTATCGCGCGGGTGAGGGCTGACATGGCCGCCGACGACCCGAACGCCAGCGCCCGACAAGGTGCTGCGGCCATGGCCAGCGGCGACCGGCGAGGCCTGTTGGCAACGGTCACGGTGCCCGCGCTTGTCCTGCATGGCAGTGACGATCCCTGGTTCACGATTGACCATGCGCAGAGCACGGCGAATGCACTCGGCGCACCGATGCAGGTGATCGGAGGAATGGGGCACATCATCGCGGATGCCGCCGCCGAAGCCGTAGCCGACCGTGTTGTGGCATTTGTCGACAGCCTGCCTGCCCGGTGAAGCTTGACGCCCCAGTGCCGACACGCGGGCAGGATGAACCCCAGCAACATTACCTCACAGGTAATCGACCTGCGCTTCGCCAAGTGAAAAGGTTAACCTGAAGAGAAACTCAAAGGTGCATCATGCTCATTGAAAAATCGCGGCTATCGCTTGCCGCTGCCTCTGCGATCTGGCTTGCCGGGATTCAAGCGGTCGCCGCGACACCTGCATCCGAGGGCAAAATCGATTCCGGTGATGTCGCGTTGCATTACCGCCTGCTGAACGCAGAGGCCGAGGCGACGCCCCTGCTGATCCTGCACGGCGCCTTCATGAGCGGCGGCGAGATGGAGCCTCTGGCCGCCCGCTTTGCCGACCGTCCGGTGATCCTGCTTGATCAGCGCGCCCACGGTCGCAGCGGCGATTCCGACGCCGATCTGACCTATCCGCAACTTGGCGACGATGCCGCGCGGGTGGTCGAGAAGCTGGGCTACGAGCGCGCCGATGTGCTGGGCTATTCCATGGGCGGCGGTGCTGCCTTGCAGATGGCAATCCGTCATCCCGAACGCATTGGCAAGCTGGTGATACTGTCGGCGACCTATCGCCGCGATGGCTGGTATCCCGAGGTTCTGGAGGGAATTGGGGGCCTGACTGTCGAATTCATGCAATCCACACCGATGGGCGACGAATACCGTCGCCTGTCGCCGACGCCGGACGGGTTCGCGCGCTATTTCGAGCGGGTGAAAAAGCTGAATTTCGAAGAGCAGGACATCCCGGACGACCAGATGCGTGCGCTTGAAGCGCCAACGATGGTCATTATCGGTGATGCCGATGGCGTGCGTCCCGAACACGCACTGCAGATGTTTCTGCTGCGTGGGGGTGGCGATGTTCAGGCTGCAGCAATGGGCATGAGCGTCGATGTGCCAAAGGCAAGGCTGCTGATCCTGCCAGCCACGACGCATTTGGGCCTATTGGCATCCGAGGACGACATCGCCCGCCATGTAAGCGCGTTCCTTGACGACGTACCCCCACCCCTGCCCGAAGCCTATGCCAAGGCATTCGAGGACACGAAGCACTGATCCGAGGTTGCCATGATTCCGTTTGCTCTTGCGGCGCTCTGCCTGCTGATCCTGATCGCAGTGCACCTGACAGTCGGGCAGAAAGAGGTCGTTCGTCCTCTGCTGCGATCTGACGCCTTGCCTGCCGACGTAAAATATACCCTGTTTCTGTGCTGGCACGTCGTCACGCTTGTGATGGTTCTTGCTGCGCTCGCATATATCGCAGCTGCAATCTCGCCCAGTCATGCATCCTATTCGCTGCCGGCGACGATCACGATGGGGCTTCTTTCGCTCTGGTGTCTCGCCGTCGTGCTGTGGAAACGGCAGCGCCAACGGGACATGCCGCAATGGATCGCCTTCGCCCTTGTCGCCATCTTGGGCGCGTGGGGGCATTGGGGCATCTGATGCATGCCAAATATCTATGATTGGAGACCCGCCACGCCCTGACCCTGTCACAAAATCCACTGCTGTTCCGTCACTATAGCAGAAGCCGGAAAACGACGGAGAACCGTGATATGCAGCCCCGCCTCAACCCCTATGAAGCCTCGCCGGACGCCATGAAGGCACTGGTGGCGATGGACAAATCGCATGAGAGAAGGTCTAT
Organism: Paracoccus amoyensis; assembly: GCF_014490725.1. Lineage (GTDB taxonomy): Bacteria > Pseudomonadota > Alphaproteobacteria > Rhodobacterales > Rhodobacteraceae > Paracoccus > Paracoccus amoyensis. The sequence continues at coordinate 48,855 of NZ_JACOQL010000004.1, read as the reverse complement.
CGCCCCTGCCCTCTATGAACTGATCCGGGTCCGGATATCGCAGATCAATGGCTGCGCATATTGTCTGGACATGCATCTGCCCGACGCGCGCAAAGCCGGGATTTCGCAGCAGAAGCTGGACGTCTTGGCGGCGTGGCGGGAAAGCCCGGCCTTCGACGCGCGCGAACGCGCCGCTTTGGGCTGGGCCGATGCCCTGACCCGGATCGAGGCCACTGGCGCCCCCGATGCAGATTACGACGCGCTTGCCGCCCGGTTTCCCGACCGGGAGATTGCGGACCTGACCCATATCATCGTGTCCATGAACGCGCTGAACCGCATCGCAATCGGCTTCCGCGCCATGCATCCGGTCGAGAAATCGGAGGCTGCGTGAGATGCTTTCCCTGCCCAGTCACAAAGCGATTGTCGCAACCGCTATGACAGCGGCGATCACTGCAGCATCCCCCGCCATCGCACAAAGCGGTCTACAAGAACAGGAAAGACTGGAATCCCTGATCGCGAACGGCGCGATGGCCGTTGATCCTAAAATCCAGATGCCCTTGCGCGAGGATCTGATGCTGTCCCTGGCGCAGGTCGAGATCGCGCCGGGGATCACCGAACCCCGCCATACCCACCCCGGCATCGAGATCCTTTATGGGATCGGCGGGACCGGCTATGTTCAGACCGATGGTCCGCCGGAACTGATCGAACCCGGCCGGGTCGTCCGCATCCCGGCAGGGACCGCCAAAGCCCTGACGAACCCCAGCGAGACCGAGCCGCTGGTGGTGTTGGCGGTATTGGCGCTCGACCCCAAGCGGCCACTTCTGACCGTGGAGGGGCAGCACGATGAAGATTGGCCTGCGCAACAGGACGTCACAGCGGGAAGCGGCGCAGACCCCGCGCAATCGTTGAAGCCATGACGCAACCCGACAATCAGCATATCACCATTTTCGCGGGCGAGCGTCGACGACTTGTCGGCCTTGCTTACCGGATGACCGGATCGGTGGCGGATGCAGAGGATATCCTGCAGCAGGCTTGGATTCGCTTCGCCGACCAGGAACCGGCGGCCATCAGGCATCCGTCGCGCTGGCTCAGCACGGTGGTGACGCGGCTTTGCCTCGACCATCTCGGATCGGCGCAGAAGCGGCGCGAGGAATATATCGGCGCCTGGCTGCCTGATCCGCTGGTCCAGGATGTGGCACCAAGCGCCGAACAGGACTGGATCGTCACCGAAGATGTCGGCGTTGCCCTGATCCTGACGCTGGACGAATTGTCGCCCGAGATGCGGGCGGCCTTTATCCTGCGCGACGCCTTCGACTATTCCTTCGATGAGATCGCGGCGGTCACCGGCCGATCTGCTGTGACCTGCCGCCAGTTGGTCTCGCGGGCGCGGCGTAAGCTGGCGGGGGCGGAAGCTGCCCCGACAATCCAACCCGATCAGGCCTTGCCGATCGTCAAGGCCTTCTGGCAGGCCAGCCGTCAGGGCGACATGCAGGGGCTGCTGAATCTTTTCGCCGAGGAGATCGAGTTGCACATGGACGGCGGCGGCAAGGTTCCGGCAGTCATCAATGTGCTGAAGGGTCCCGGCCGCATCGCGAATTTCTATGCCGGTCTCGCCCGCAAGCGCCCCGGTCCTGTGCCGCCATGCCCTCCGCTGCGCCGGATCAACGCGGCGCCCGGCGTCGTGTCGGTCGAGCCCGGAAACGTGCTGCAGACCACCGCCCTCGGCATCCGCAACAACCGGATCGTTGCCATCTGGACCGTGCGAAACCCCGACAAGCTGCGACATCTCGCGGCGCGCGGGTGAAGGCCGGACTTGAAGGCCCCACCGACCAGATGGGGCTTTCGGGCATCGTCAGACAGCAACCGACAGCCGGACATTGCTGCGGGCTGCCTGCAATGCGCGGGCCCACCATTCCAACTGCTCCAGCATCTTTTGCGCCGCGTCCTCCAGATGCTTCAACTGGCCGAACTGGGCGTCACCCTTCGAGATCGCGAGGTAATCGCCGAACGGCACATGCACGGCGGTTTGCATCGTGACCAGTTGCAGCTCTGCCGCGATACCGCGGACATGTTCGACGGCCCTCGCGCCGCCAACTCCGCCATAGCCAACCAGACCGGTCGGCTTTCTGGCCCATTCGGCGTGATCCAGCGCGTTCTTCAGCACTGCTGTCGGCGCATGGTTATACTCGGCAACGGTGAAGACATAGGCGTCGAACTCGGCAATCCGCTTCGCAAATGCCTCGGCTGCTGCCTTCTGCGCCTCGGTCGCCTCCGGGTCGCCGAAGAACGGCATCGGATAATCGCGCAGGTCGATCCGGGTCACGTCGAATGCCCTCGTCGCGGCCTTTGCCGCGATCCATTCCGCCGGGAGATGACCGAAACGACCCTCTCGCGTGCTGCCGGTGATGACGGCAAGCCGCAGCGCAGCACCGGATGCCTGGCCCTCGTCATGTCTGGCGATTTCCCGCACCGGGGTCGAGCTGACATGTTCCAGCAGCGGCCCAATCCGTTCGAGATGTTCGGCAAAGGCCTGTGTTTCGGCCCATGCCGCCTGCGCCTCGGCGCTGGCGAAGCGGGTCACGACGATCACGTTCTTGCCGTCGCGCGCCCGATAGATTTCGTTATTCAGCCAGCCGGTTTCGGCGGCGGTGGCACGCATGTCGGCGGTGTCCTTCAACTGCTGTTCCAGAAAGCGGTCCGTCTCGCCGGCCTTCGGCGTGAAGACATTGACCAGGGTATAAGCGTCGCTGTTTTTCATGGCATTCATCTGCTCATCCTTTCCTCTTGGCGATTCCTCGATCATGGGCTTACAATAAATAAGCCGCTTATGGATTGAAGCACGGATCTGAAAATGAAGGACTGACATGGAAGTAAGTACCCCCGCATCGGAATACGCGAACCCGATGCAAAGCAATTGCCCCGGCCGCCATCTGTTCGAACTCATCACCAGCCGATGGCCGCTGCTTATCCTATGGTCACTGAAAAGCGGAACGAAGCGGTTCTTCGAAATCAGGAACGAGGTCGAGGGGATCAGTGAGCGGGTTCTGTCCGAGGTGCTGAAGAAACTGTGTCGGCACGGGTTGATAGACCGCCATGTCGAGCCGAGCATTCCGCCGAAGGTCAGCTATTCCCTGACAAAATCGGGCGAAGGCCTGCTGGCCGTCATGGAGGGACTGACCGGCTGGATCGCGAAGGAACTTGAAACGGTCGAACGGGCAAAGGCAAGATACGACGCGCGGGCGCAGGCCTGAGGCTTGTTACCTTGAGCGCGATCACTGCGAGTATCGGTCACGCACCGTTTCCAGCCAGCGCGCAACGATGGCGATCTCCTCATCGGAAAAGCCCTTGGCAAGCTGCCCGTTCAGCTTCTTTGTGTGCGCAAGGGCCTGCTGCCGCAAATCTCGGCCCTGATCTGTCAGGACGACCAATGAGGATCGGCCGTCTTCGGGATCGGGAATCCGTCTGACCAGCCCGAACTTTGCCATCCTGTCGACAAGCCCGGTGAGCGACGGTGCCCCAAGGTCCAACGCGCGCGCAAGGCCGGACATATTCAGACCACCCTCCGCTGGCAGGGCCAGCAACAGACCAATGCGGGCCGTGCTCATTCCCTGCGTCTCACGTTCGATCCAGGCTTCCAGCCGGCGCTGCGCGGTGGTGAGCAGGTAAATCAGTCGGGGCGGCGGTGACGTGGGGTTATCCATGGGCTGAGATCACTGGGGTTGAATTTACTTCGCACACGAAATAACTATTTCGCGTACGAAGTAACTGATACCGGATCGGAGCGCGAATGCAACAACATACCACCCGATGCGCTGACGGCGGCGAGGTCGGTCTGACCCTTCATTCCAAGGACAGCAATCAGGGGCCGGTCGTCCTGATCCATCCGGCCACGGCCGTGCGGGAAAGCATGTATTGGCCTTTCGCGGCGTTTCTGATCACCAAAGGCTTCCGTGTCATTACCTATAACTATCGCGGCGTTGGTCCCTCCGCGCGCCTCCCGTCGAACCAAAATCTGACAATGCATGGCTGGATGACACAAGACGTTCCCGCCGTTACGGCATGGGCCGAGCAAAGCCTGCCTGACGCGTCGCTGCTGGCCATCGGCCACAGCCTCGGCGGCCATGCAATCGGGCTGGGCGGCAACAGCAAGCCGCTGACAGCGGCCGCGCTGATTGCCAGCCACGCCGGCGCGCTGCGGCTGGTGCGCGGCCGGGCCGAAAGGCTGCGAATCGCGACCGTGTTTCGGGCGATTGTCCCAACCCTATCCAGACTGTCCGGGCACTTTCCGGCCAGGATGCTGGGTATCGGCGAGGATATTCCCTCTGCTGCCATGCGGGAATGGGGGCGGTGGATCGTGATGAAGGATTATTTCTTCAGCGACCCGTTGCTGGATGCCGCGCGGCAGTTCGCCGAGGTCGATATCCCGCTGCTCAGTATCGGTTTCGACGACGATCCGTGGGCGACCGCACCGGCCATCGACCTTTTCAACGCACATTTCACGAAGGCGACGGTGGATCGTCGCCAAATCGATCCGGCCGCGAACGGAAACGGACCCATCGGGCATATGGGCTTTTTCAGGGACCGCAATCGTGAGACGCTGTGGCCTCAGGTGGCAGATTGGCTGATCAGACAGGCAAACTTTCCAACCGTAAATATCGATCAAGAGATTTCAGGGCCAACGCGAATCCTCGGAGGTCAGGGATGAAACAGCTACCTGAAGATGTGGACATCCTGATCGTCGGTGCCGGTCCCACCGGCCTGGCGCTGGCGATCGGCCTGGCAGTGCGCGGCATGGACTTCGCCATCATCGACGCGCTGCCCGAGGCACAGAATACATCGCGGGCCGCGGTCATTCACGCTGGCACTTTGGCTGCACTTGCCGATCTGTGTGTGGTTGACCGGATGATTGCGCAGGGGGTCAGAGTCACAAGCTTTCGCACCCGCGACCGGGACCGGGTGCTGTTGCACGCTGATTTTGCGGCCCTGCGTCATGCGCCACCCTTTGCACTGATGATCCCGCAGGATGAAACCGAGGCGATACTAACGGAACGTCTTGCCGAACTGGGGCATCAGGTCATCAGACCGCTGACCGCCATGAAACTGGAAATCGCAGACAGCGGGGCCGTCGTGACCTTCAACGATGGCCAAACGGTCAGGGCACGCTTCGTCGTGGGCGCCGACGGCCAGAACAGCACCATCCGCCAACAGGCCGGCATCGGATTCCCCGGCGAAACCTATGGCTCGTTCCTGCTGGCCGATGTGAGGATGGACTGGCCTCTGCCGCGGGACGAGGTGACGTTGTTTTTTTCGGATGAAGGGACGCTGGTGGTCGCACCAATGTCGCAGGATCGCTATCGCATCGTCGCACAATATCCAGATGCACCCGCAGAACCGACCGTCGCCGATGTCCAGGCCATCATCGACCAGCGCGGGCCGCGACGCGGTGGCAGGGTCCGCGAAATCCTTTGGGGATCGCGCTTTCGGGTTCATCACAAACTGGCGACGCGGTTTCGCGAAGGCCCGGTCCTGCTGCTTGGCGACGCTGCGCATGTCCATTCGCCGGCCGGAGGGCAAGGCATGAATCTGGGTCTGCGCGATGCGGTGGCGCTGACGACCGCGTTGGCTACCGCCCTGCGCGACCAACGTGAAGAAGCACTTGACGACTATGCGGCAAACCAGACGGCGGCGGCGCAAAAAATTCTTCGCATGACGGACCGACTGACCAAGTTGGCGACCCTGCGCACACGGCCATTTCGGATTATCCGCAATGGCATCATTCGGCTGGTATCGTCCCTTCCCGCTGTTCGGCGCAACATCGCAAACCTGCTGGCGGGTGCAGATTGATGGAGAGGCTCGCACCACAGCGAAGAAAGGTAGAAAGCCATGCTTGACGACAATCTGGAAGATTTCGAGACGCGCGAGATCACCTTCGACGCGATCAGCCGTCGCGTCCATGTCGGAGGGCAAGGTCCCGCTGTCATCGTGATGCCTGAAATGCCAGGATTAAGCCCGCAAGTGATCCGCTTTGGCCGCTGGGTGCGCGACGCGGGGTTTTCGGTCTGGATGCCTTCGCTATTCGGTGCGGACGGGGCGGAAGGAACGGCCGATGCCGGTGCCCGGGTCTTCAAACGCGCCTGTGTTGCGGCCGAGTTCCGCGCTCTTGCGGGTCAGGGCAGCAGTCCCATCACCTCATGGCTGCGCGCGCTTGCAAAGCTGGCGCATCGCGAATGTGGCGGTCCGGGTGCGGGCGCGGTGGGCATGTGTTTCACCGGGAATTTTGCGCTGTCAATGATGCTGGAACCGTCGATGCTGGCTCCGGTCCTGTGTCAGCCCGCCCTGCCGCTGGACGATCCGGAAGCGGTGGAAAGTCCACCGGACGAGCTGGCGCAAATCCGCGATCGGCTGCACAAGGAAGACCTGTCGGTGCTGGCCTGGCGCTTCGCGGGCGATCCCTTCTGTCGCGCGGGCCGTTTCGCGGCCTATGAGGTCGCCCTAGGGGCGCACTTCGATGGTCGCGTCCTGCCGGACACCGCGGCAAACCCTGATCCGCCTCCCTTTTTCAGGGAACACGTCCCCGCCCCCCACAGCGTCATGACGGCTCACCTGATCGACCAAGAGGGAGAGCTGACGCAAAGCGCCGTAGAGGAAACGATTGCTTTCCTGAAGCGACGCCTGAAGCCAAAAGCAATGGGCCGGGGTGGCGATTGACCGGTTGCCGGACCAATCGGCGGTTGCGAAGCCGGCGCGTGCCAATAAGACCAGCCATCGAGATCACGGCAATGGCAATGGCATTCACACCGGCGAGCCATATGCGATAACGGATACTTAATCGGGGCGCTTTGCGGGACGGGTCCGCACCGACCCCCGATTCAGCGCATTTCGATAGCGGAACGGTGGGCAACTCGCTTGAAGGGCCACGGAAACAGCCATCTGGCAGGAACGGCAAAGGCAGCGACGGCATTCGCCTTGATTGGCCTTTTGCTTCCAGCCGCATGGCTGTTCACTGCTTACGACAGGAAGTACGGAGTTTGTGTGCCGTTGGAAAACGGGCTGTATCTAGGCTACGAGGCAATCTTCGATCTAAGCAGGCCCTATTTCATGCCCATCGCCGTGCCGAAGTTCCCGGACGGAACTCCGCTGATCCGCGACGAAACATGGGCAATCTTTGTGACAGAAACAACCCTCTATGGTTTGGCCATGGGTCCGTCGCCCGAAGAGGACTATCGCTTCGGATGGCGATCAGACGTTGGCCTCATACGCGTTGGCCTCATACGACAGCAAGACCATCAAGCAGCCTACGAAGCCCTGATCGCTGAGGCTGGTCCTGCAAACTTGGATATTGAAATTGATAGTGCAGGCACTGGCTGGCTCCTCAACGAATTGCTCGAGCAGCGGCCTGCAAGTGAGCGCTGCCCGACATCACTTGTCACCTGGTGATGAATGCCCGATGTTCATGATCGCCTGATTAAGGAAGATAACGATTTCTGCGACGCGGCCCTGATCCGAACCACGCTGACCGGCAAAGGCTTAATGATGGAGACTGTGGAATGAAGCTTCTGATCATGGGGGGTTCCGGCTTCGTCGGGCAGGCGGTCGTGCGCGCGTTGTTGACGCAGGGGCATGGCGTGACGCTGTTGAACCGCGGCAATCGCCCGATCCAGGGCACCCGGCAGCTTGTCGCGGACCGCAATGACCCCGATGCGCTGGACGCGGCTCTCGCTGGCCAGTCCTTTGATGCGGTGGTCGATACGAATTGCTATTCCGGCCAACAGGCCGCCACGTTGATCGCAAGCCTCGGGGGGCGCACGCCCGATGCGCTTGTGATTTCGAGCGCCGCTGTCTACGCCGATGCCGCGCTGCATCCGCCTGGTGAAGATGCGCCGGTCGGGGGTGGGTCGGCCTGGGGCGACTACGGGCGGGACAAGACCGATGTGGAGGAGGTCTATCGCAATGGCGGTTTTCGGTCGGGGGTGGCGTTGCGTCCGCCCTATATCTGCGGCCCCAACAACGATCTGGACCGCGAAGCCTGGTTCCTGCGCCGCATCGCGGCCGGTCGCCCTGTGCTCGTGCCGGGACAAGGCACGGCCGAGTACCACTTTCTGCACGAAGATGATCTCGGGGCGGCCGTCTGTCGGTGGCTGGATACGCGCCCAGAAGGGTTCGCCAGCTTCAACGTGGCCGACCCGCAGCTGGTGACGGCCGTTCAACTGCCTGAAATGCTCGCCAAGGCGGCAGGCTTGCCGGTTGACATCCGCACCGTTGGAGACGCCGCCGGCACCGCACGCCCCAGAGACTGGTATCCGTTTCGCGACGTACATTGCGCCGCCGACCCAACCCGCTTCATCGTTCGTTTCGGCTGGGCTCCGGCCAATCCACTCGCCGAGCGTTTGGCTCAGATCGCCCGGCACCTTTCTGAAAGCAAAGACACCCAGGCAAGCGACTGGACGCCGCTCGAAGCCGCCATCCTGTCCAAACTCGACTGAAAAAAAAGAGATCATCATGGATCCCATTCGTGTTCTTGTCCCTAATGCCAGAGAGGGGCCCGGCATCAATGTCTGCCGTGCGCTGCGCCTTGCCGATCAGCCGTATTATATCATCGGTGCCGAGGCTGTCCCCTATCGGTTCTGGAACGCTGAGGCCGATGAGATGCACCCACTTGTTCCGGGGACCGATCCACGGTTCATCCCGCAACTTAAGGCGCTTGCGATCGAGACCCGCGCCGATGTCGTCTATGCCAGCGATACCAATGACGAGTTGCTGAAATTGTCCAAGCACCGCGGCGAGATCATTGCCACCGGCGCGCGCGTGCTCATGAGGTATGGTTATGTCAGAATCGGACGCAGTTGACACAAACATCAGGCTAGATGCACTGCCCCTGCCCGCGAATGCGTGCTGTTTCGGTTTTTCCGATGTGGTGTTGATGTGGATTTCTGATGCACGAAAGCCCCGCGTTTTGGCGGGGCGTAAGGATCTGATCTTAAAGTAATTTTTTGTTGCGGGGACAGGATTTGAACACTATTATAAAGCATCCGAACTTACTCGTTCGTCTGCTTGATGATGTGGATTATAGCCGAAACAACCGCCGCAATCCTCAGATCATGCCTCATGCCAAATAGACATAACCGACGACATAGAAAAGAAAGCTTTCAGTGATATCCGCCCGCTGGGGGAGCGCCCGGCGCATTGGTTGTCAGGACCGCGCATCGGTTTTTCGCCCTTGCGCATGGTGTCTGCGCCCACCATGATCGGGTTATGCCGCGAAGGGTGCCAATCCCGTCAATCGCAACGCCCCAGATGGCGACCTGATGCGAAGATGGCGTGAGCCGGTTCGGTTCTCGGATGACGAAGCGAGACTGGCTCCGGCTCCCCTGATCTCTCCATACCGTTCTCTACCCGAAAACCAGTTCCGGCAGAACCACCTCCCTGAGCTACGCCCCGGAAATCGGACAGTGACGGAAGCTACGATCTGACGTTTGCTGGTCTCCAAGGACGAGGAGATCAGAGATGCGGAAACGCAGGAACCATGACGCGGGCTTCAAGGCGCGCGTGGCGCTGGAGGCTTTGAAGGGCGAGCGCATGGTGTCGGAACTGGCGGCCGAATACGGCGTGCATCCGACGATGATCCACCAGTGGAAGAAAGCGCTGCTCGACGGGGCGGCAGACATCTTTGAACCCGGTGGTAGAAAGCCTGCGGAGGTGGACGAGGAGACGGTCCGGTCGTTGCATGCCAAGATTGGAGAGCTGGCCGTAGCCAACGATTTTTTGTCACGAAAGCTCAAGCCGTGCGCCGGCAAGTGAGGCGCAGGATGATCGAGCGGGACCATCCTGTGCTGTCGATCGGGGCGCAGTGCCGTCTTCTGTCGATCTCGCGCTCCTCGTCCTACCACGAGCCATCGGGTGAAACGGAGGTGAGGGGCTGATTCGGCGCGAGGCCCATCAAGAGGGGCTGCGCGCGGAATACGGCGCCAGTCGGGTGATCTGCCTGCCGCTCACCCGGGAATCGGTAAAACAGGGGCTGGTCTTCATCAGGATCCATGATCTGGATTGGCTATTCTTTTCAAACTGGCGGTGGCCGGACGGCTGGCTCCCCCGCTTGAGCGGAAACGGGCGACGGAGATCTTCCACGACAGCCTCGCTATCCGCATGCGCAAGGCCGTCGTCAGGCGGCTATACCCGGAAAGGCCGGAGTTTTCCGAATGAGGACTCGGCGATCTGGAAGCCGGATCATACGCCCTGCCCCGTAAAATCCGGATAATTCGCGTCCGATGTTCCGTTGCGCCCGGCTATTGCCTCGTGGACCGATCCAGATGCGGTGGTCGCGGACATCCAGGAACGACAGCCATCTCCGGCCCGCCCCTCTTGAAAGTGAGATTTCCGTATTTTCAGATGGTTATCCACATTCCTGAGACCCGAGAGTCGGGTTTTGCCCTGAGAGAGCCCTCCCCATGCCCATGATCATCTGAGCGGCAGCGGGATCATCCCCGCACAGGATCATCATCAGCGAACGCCGACGGGCCCTGCCCGCCGGCGCAAGGAGCAGCTCGGCCCATGGCGCGAGACCGGAGAGATATTGCCAGGAAGGACAGCGCCGCATAGACGGCGACCTCCGCTTTGGCTCTTCCCGCCCGTCTGCTTCGGCCCTTTTGGCGGACACCAGCGACAAACCCCTTGCCGGGAATCACCAGACCGCGCGGCATCCGACGCAGTCAGAATGATTCCTCGCACGACCTGTTTCACCATTTTCTGCGCGCCCTCGCCTGCGATGCCGCGAGTCGCGATCATGCCGCCGATCCCGGCTGATCCCTTCCGCCTCGAATGAGACGCCCGATGGCGAAGCAAGAATTGCGCGTGGCGATCGACGCCCGCTTCTCGACAGACAAGCAGCGCGATGCCTCGATCGAGGACCAGATCGACTCCTGCCGCGATCTCGCCGCGCGCGAAGGCTGGCAGGTCGCCGGCACCTACCAGGACCGGGGGATCTCGGGCGCCAGCATGTTCCGTCCCGGGATCGAAGCTTTGCAGCGCGATGCCAAGGCGGGGAAGTCCGACATCGTCCTGACCGAAGCGATGGACCGGCTGTCGCGCAAGCTCGCCGATATCGCGAAGTTCCATGACCACCGCGAGGTAGTCGAAGCCCTCCTGCGCCCGCCTGGTGGAACTCGCGCTGGCGATGGAGGGCACCGCCACCGGCGAGCATGGCGTCGGCCTGGGCGAGAAGGACTACATGGCCGCCGAGCACGGCCCGGCGCTGGAGCTGGAGCTGGAGCTGATGCGGCGGCTGAACCTCGCCGTCGACCCACGGGGCATCATGAACCCCGGCAAGATTTTCGATCTGTAGAGGCAAGCCATGCCGCAGGACACGTCCCTGATCCGTCCCGAAATCGCCGCGCTGGCGGATTACAACGCCGGCCTGGCGCTGGATCGCTTTCGCCAAGTCTACGGCGTCGAGGCGCGGGCCAAGCTCGACAGCAACGAAAACCCGCTGGGCCCCGCCCCCGCCGCCATCGCGGCGATGCGCGACTGCGCCGCCGGGATCTAGCGCTATCCCGACGCGGCCGACCTGGCCCTGCGCGAGGCCATCGGCACCGCGACCGACATCGACCCCGAGGCGGTGATCGTCGGCAACGGCTCCGAGGACCTGATCGGCGCGCTCTATCGCATCGTGCTGCGCGCTGGCGACGGGGTGGTGACAATCTGCCCCAGCTTCGGCCTGCCCCAGCTTCGGCCTGCCCCAGCTTCGGCCTGCACGAGTTCGGCGCGCAGGTCTTCGGCGCCCGGGTCGAAAAGGTCCGCTTTGCCGAGGACTGGTGCTTTCCCCTGCCGGGCCTGGTCGAGGCGCTGCGCAAGCCGGCACGGGTGCTGATCTTCTCCTCGCCCTCGAACCCGGCAGGGCACGCTGGTGGTCTTCGACGAGGCGTATCGCGAATATCTCGATCCCGCGCTGGCCTTCGACCCTTGCGCCATCATGCGCGAGGCGGGGCTGGACTGGATCTCGCTGCGCACCTTTTCCAAGGCTTATGGCCTGGCTGGCGGGCGGGTGGGCTATGGGCTCTGCGCGTCGCCCGCGCTGACGCGGGCCTTGCACAAAACCCGCAACCCCTTCGCCGTGAAGGCCTTCGCCGGCGCCGCCGCGCGGGCCGCCTTGCAGGACCAGGCGCATCTGGCCCGCACCGTCGCGCTGGCGCGGTCCGAGCGCGCGCGACTGTCCGCCGTGCTGACCGCCGCGGGCCATGAGGTAGTCCCGAGCCAGGCCAATTTCCTGTTCTTCCGCACCCCGACCCGGCCGCGGATTTCGCCGAGGCGCTGCGGCGTCGGGGCGTGCTGGTCAAGGGCTGGCAAGAGCCGCCTTCCCTGGACTGGGCCCGCGTCACCATCGCCACCCCGGCCGAAAACGACGCCTTCCTGGATGCCCTGCCCTAGGCGGAAAAGATGCCGTTCGCCTGCGCCGCGGTAATCTCCGCCTCGGCGATGGCGGCCGCAAGACAGGGCCTGCCCGCCGGGGCAGGCCCCTTTCGTCACTTCGACACCGCACCGGCCAGCTGCGGATCGCATCCAAGACCTTCGTCGTCATCGGTGGGATCGTCGCGGAACGGGCGGTCCGGGCGGATCAGCAGCGCGCAGGCCGCGCCCACCAGCAGCAGGACCAGCGAGGCCGCGAAGGGCAGATCCCAGCGCCCGGTCAGGTCGATGATCAGCCCGAAGACGATGGGCGAGATCATCCCGGCCAGGCCGAAGCCGAAGTTCATGAAGCCGCTGGCGGTGCCGGAGTATTGCGGCGCGATGTCCATCGGCGTGGCCCAGATCGGCGCCACGATCAGTTCGGCGAAGAAGAAGGCCGCGCTGAGGCTGATCGCCACCGTCACCAAGTCGGTCGAGAACATCACCGGCAGCATGCAGGCGAATGCGCCGAGGAAGCCTAGGACGATGACGCTGATCCGCGCCAAGGCGACATTGCCGGTGCGGCGCAGGATGCCGTCGCTGAGCCAGCCGCCCGCCAGGTCGCCCACCACCCCGGCCAGGAAAACGCCGGCCGCGAAGATGGCGGATTTCTTCAGGTCCAACTCGTGCTGGTGCAGGAAGTAGGACGGGATCCAGTTCAGGAACAGCCACAGCGTCCAGCCGTAGCAGAAATCGGTGATCGTCACCGGCAGCATGCGCCGCAGAAGCCGGCCCCAGGGCAGGGTCTTGCGCTCGCCCACGATCCGCTGGTCGGGCAGGGTTTCCAGTTCTTCGGGGGTGATGCCCTTGTGGCTGCGGGGATCGTCGCGGAAATACCACCACCACAACGCCACCCACAGGAAGCTGATCAGGCCGACGATGATGAAGGCATGCCGCCAGGACAGCGCGATGACCAGAAAGGCGATCAGCGGCGGGGTCAGCGCATTGCCGAAGCGCGCGAAGGCATGGGTGATGCCCTGCGCGAAGCCGCGCTTCTCGGCCGGCATCCAGTTCGACAGCGCCCGGGTGGCGGTCGGAAAGGCCGAGCCCTCGCCCATGCCCAGGAGCACGCGCGCGATGATGAGCGAGACCGCGCCCTCGACGAAGCCGATCATCACCGTCGCGGCCGACCAGACCGTGCCGCAGATGATCAGCGTCTTGTGCGGCCCCAGCCGGTCGCCCAGGCGGCCACCGAGGATCTGGAACAGCGCATAGGGATAGGCGAAAGCGGAAAACGCCAGTCCCAGCTCGAAATTCGTCAGGCCCAGTTCGGCCTGCATGGCGGGGGCGGCGGTGCTGATGTTGACCCGGTCGATATAGGTGACCAGATACATCAGGCAGATGACGAACAGAACGCGGTCCGTCGTCCTGAAGCGGGTAAGCCTTAGCATGTCTCCTCCCTGGATTATGCTGGATGTGTTGGCACGTCCGTCTGAGGCCCGTGGCGCGATCCCCTGTTGAAGCCCCGCCCTCCTCGACGGGTCTCCGGGCTTTTGGCGCCGGGCCGGGTTCCTGGAAAATGAGCTCTCCTTCCTGCCCCTCGGGCGCTATTGCGTCAGTTGCGCCAGCTTCAGGCGCTGGATCTTGCCCGAGGGACCCTTAGGCAGCTCGGCCATCAAGTGGATCACGTCGGGGGACTTGAACTCTCCCAGCCGCTGCTGGCAGATCGAGATCAGCTCGGGCGGCTGCAGCGCCGAGCCGGGGCGCAGGGTGACGGCGGCCTCGACCCGCTCGCCGTAGCGGGCGCATTTGCGGGCAAAGGCCGCGGCCTCGATCACGTCGGGATGGGTGTAAAGCGCCTCGTCAATCTCGCGCGGGGCGATGTTTTCGCCGCCCTTGATGATCAGCTCCTTCAGGCGGCCGGTGACGAAGACATATCCCTCCGCGTCCATTCGGCCCAGGTCGCCGGTGCGCAGCCAGCCGTCCGCGGTCAGCGCGGCGGCGGTCGCGACCGGGTCGCCCAGATAGCCGCGCATGACATTGGCGCCGCGCACGGCGATCTCGCCCTCCGCTCCGGGCGGCAGCGGGCGCAGATCGGGCGACAGGATCGCCACCTGGTTGCCCACCGCCCGCCCGGGCGAGCCGATCTTGCGCAGGCCCGGCGGCAGCGGGTTCGACAGGATCTGCGCCGCCGTTTCGGTCAGACCCATGGTCTCGACGATGGGAATGCCGAAGCGGCGCTCGAAGCCCGACTGCACCTCGGGCGCCAGCGCCGCGGAGGCCGAGCGGCCAAAGCGCAGCCGCGCCAGGGCCTCGGGCGACGGCGCGCCCTCGCCATGCAGCAGATGCGAGATGATCGTCGGCACGACCGAGAACCAGCTGGCCCCGTGTCGTTCGCAACTGGTCCAGAACTGGCTGGCCGAGAAGCGCTCGCAGACCACCACCGAACCGCCCGACAGCAGCGGCGCCAGGATGGTCACGCAAAGCCCGTTGATGTGATAGATCGGCAGCACGCAGATGGCCCGGTCCTCGGGGCAGAGTGCATGCGCCAGCGCTGTGGTCCAGCCGCCGGCCAGCAGGCTGGCATGGCTGTGCAGCACGCCCTTGGGCCGGCCGGTGGTGCCCGAGGTATACATCAGCAGCGCATCGTGCCCGGCGCCGTGCGGATGCGGCGCCGCCGGGTCGCAGCCGGCAGGCCAGCGGAAGCCGTCCCCGGCCTCGATGACCATGGGCTCTGCGGGATGGGCGGCCAGCGCGCTGTCGAGCAGCCCGCGCTGGCCGGGATCCAGCAGCAGCGCCCGGGCGCCGGAATGCGACAGCGCATAGCCGACGGCCTCGGCCCCGGCGACCAGGTTGATCATCGTGGCGCGAAACCCGCCGTAGAGCGCGCCAAACAGGCCCAGCACCGCATTGCGGCCATTGGGCATCATCAGCGCCACGCTGTCGCCGCGCGACAGGCCCAGACCGGCCAGGTGCCCGGCGATGCGGGCGACCTCACCCTGCAACTCGCGCCAGGTCAGCGCGCCGCCGTCGCCGGGAAAGATGTGGCTCATGGCGTCGCCCTGCCCGGCGGCGCGGATGTCGAGCCAGTCGCGGACGGTGCCTTGCGGCGGATGGTGCGGATCCAGCCTCATTGCCCGACCTCCTGCCAGTAATCGCCGAAGATCTCGTCCAGCGCCGGCTCGCGCGGCGGGATCGGGCGCACGACGCGGGTGCACTGCATGAAATGCCGCCAGTTCAGGTTGGCGTCGATGGAATTGCCGCCCCAGCTGCCGCAGCCCATCGACAGCGAGAAGGGCAGCCCGTTGTCGAAGGCGCCGCCGGTGGCGAAGCAATGCGCCTGATTGACGATGACCCGGCAGACCGGCAATTCGTGACCCAGCGCCAGCGGGCGGTCCACGTCCCGCGAATGCAGCCCGATCGAATGGCCCGCGCCCTGATGCAGCAGGATCCGCCGCGCCAGTTCGGCCGCATGGCCGAAATCGCGGGCGCGATAAAGCGCGGCGATGCGGCTGAGCTTTTCGCCCGACAGCGGATGGTCGGGGCCGATGCCCTCGGTCTCGACCGCGATCAGCCGGGTGCCGGGCGGGACCTTGCCGGCCAGGCCCAGCTTGTCGATCATCACCTCAGCATCCTGGGCGATGATCTCGCGGTTCATGTGCCCATCCTGCCAGAGCCGGGCGACGATCCCCGGCGCCTCGGACGGCGGCAGCACCGCGCCGCCCTCGGCCGCCAGCGCGCCAGGAAGGCGTCGTAGGCCGCATCGACCACGATCAGCGCGTTTTCCGACGAGCAGGAGGTGGCATTGTCGAAGGTCTTCGAGGCGGCGATCTTGCCGGCCGCCGCCGCTAGGTCGGCGGTCTCGTCCACGATCACCGCGACATTGCCGGCGCCGACGCCGATGGCGGGGGTGCCGCTTTCATAGGCACGGCGCACGTTGTCCTGGCTGCCGGTCACCACCACCAGATCGGCGGTCTCCAGCAGGCGCTGGGTCTTGGCCTTGCTGCCCTGGCCCGGCAGCATCTGCACCAGATCGCGGTTCTCGCCGATGCGGTCGAATTCGGCATGGATGAAGCCCAGCAGCATCTCGCAGCAGGCCACGCCCTTGGGCGAAGGCGACAGCAGGATGGCATTGCCGCATTTCAGCGCGTTGATGATGTTGTTCGCGGGCGTCGCCGCCGGGTTGGTCGAGGGCACCACCGCGCCGATCACGCCGAGGGGCCGGGCGATCTCGGTGATGCCGGTCTCGGGGTCGTCGGACAGGATGCCATGCGTGGCCGCGCCGCGGATGTCGCGCAAGAGGCCCAGCGTCTTGCGGTGGTTCTTGACGATCTTGTCGGCGACATTGCCAAGCCCGGTGCTGCGGACCGCCAACTCGGCCAGTTGCCGGTTGCGCTCGGGTTGCATGATGGCCCAGCCGGCAGCCAGGGCGGCGCGGTCGTAGCGGCCTTGGCTGCCCCCTGCCTCGTATCCGGCCTGCGCGCCGCGTGCCCGCGCCATCGCCGCGTCGACCGAGAGAATATCGTTCGAGATGTTCATACCTGTCACTTGCTCCGGTTCCCGGCAGGCTGCCCGCCGGGAAGGTGAATGGATCAGCGGCCCGGGAAACCGGGTCTCACCATGTCTGCAATGTTGGTCTGGCACGGCCTCCTCTTGCCGTGATCTTCGACCTTAGGCGATGAAAACAGTCTTGCAAATGTTTTCATAAACTCTCATCATGTGTCCGGATAGATCAGGAAAATCATGTGATTAAGCCAGATATCGTTTTCGTCGCCAAGCTTGCAGGCGTTTCACCGGCCACGGTGTCGCGGGTGATGAATCACCCCGACCTGGTGCATCCGGCGACGCGCAGGAAGGTTGAACTGGCGGTCGAGAAATCCGGCTATATCCGCAATCGCGCCGCCCAGGCCATGCATGGCAGGCGCAGCGCCACCATCGGGCTGGTGGTGCCGACCGTCGCCAACACCATCTTCGCCGAGGTGGTGCAGGCCTTCAACGACACGGTCAGCGCGCAGGGCTTCACCCTGCTGCTGGCCTCGCATGGCTACGACCTGGACAGCGAATACCGGCTGGTCCGCAAGCTGCTGGAGCACCGCGTCGATGCGCTGGCGGTGGTCGGGCTGGACCACAGCGCCGGCACCTTCCGGCTGATCGCGGAACAGCGCGTGCCGCTGCTGGCGCTGTGGAACTACCTGGCGGATTCGGCGCTGCCCTGCGTCGGCGTCGACAATCGCGAGGCGGGGCGGCTCGCGGCCGAGCATCTGGTTACGCTGGGGCATCGCCGCATCGGCATGGTCTTTCCCGCCATCTTCGACAACGACCGGGCGCGGGACCGCAAGACGGCGGCGACGGCGGTGTTCCGCGCCGCCGGGATCGAATTGCAGGACCGCTGGCAGGTCGAGGTGCCCTACAGCATCGCCCAGGCCAAGGCCGCCTGCCTGGAACTGCTGGCCGGCGAGGACCGGCCGAGCGCCCTGCTCTGCGCCAATGACGTGATCGCGCAGGGGGCGATCTACGCGGCGGCCCGGCTGGGGATCGCGGTTCCCGCCAGCCTGTCGGTGATCGGCATCGGCGATTTCGCCGGCTCGGCGCAGATGGAGCCGGCACTGACCACGGTGCGGATCCCGGCGCAGCAGGTCGGCATCGCGGCCGGACAGGCCATCGTTACGGCGATCGGCCGCCCGGATCCCGATTTCATGATCCGCAGCCGCGTCGAGCTGGAGCTGATCATGCGTGCCAGCACCGGCATCGCGGCCGAGATGATCCGGCCCTGACGCCCGTCACATCAGCTCGGCCAGCTCCTCGGCCGCCGCGCGCAGGTCGGGCAGGTATTTCAGCCCCTCGGCCAGGGTCAGCCGCTGCACCGGGGCGTGGAAGGACACCGTGGCGATCAACTGCCCGGAACGGTCCAGCACCGGCACGGCCATGGCGATCATGCCGGGCACGAATTCCCCGGTATCGGTCGAATAGCCCTGCTGCCGGATCTGGCGCAGTTCTGCGCGCAGCCGGTCGGGATCGGTCAGCGTCTGTGCCGTGTAGGCATGAAGTTCGGCGCGTTTCAGGTAGCGTTCCAGCTTGCCGTCGTCGATCTGCGACAGGGCCATCTTCCCCGCCGAGGTGGCGTGCAGCGGCACGCGCGAACCGACATGAAGCTGGATGCGCAGCGGCCAACGCGTCTCGACCCGGTCGATGTAGAGCATCGCGTCGCCGTCCGGGATCGACAGGTTGCAGGTCTCGCCCAGGCGCTGGTTCAGCCGAATCAGCACGTCGCGCTGCGGCAGGTCCTGGTGCCAGAAACGGATGACGCCCTGCATCATTTGCCGCAGTTTCGGCCCCGGCTGGTAGCTGCGCCCGTCGACATGGCGGGTCAGGTACCCCTCGGCTTCCAGATTGCCGACCAAGCGGTGGATGGTCGGCACCGGCAGGTTCAGCGAGGCATTGATCTCGGTCGCGGTCAGGGGCCGCCCCTCGCTGGCAAGAACCTCGAGAATCTGCAGATTCCGGAAGCTTGGCGGCAGGGAGGACTTGTCCTGAAGGCTCGTCATGATCGGTTCTTCCGTCGTTTCTCGGCCAGACTCTACATGGTTGCCGGCGCCGTTCCAACCGCCCGGCACGCAGCATGAATTTACAAAAATGAGAGTATGACTCTCAAAATTACTTTGACATGACACGGCAACTTGGGGCAACGTCGATGCAACGGCAAAGGAGGATTTGCCGGGAACAGCTGAACAATCAAAGAACGTCACAGCATCAGGGAGGATGTCATGGCGGTAACAACCGCTGGCGCCAACACGTTTGGCGACCAGGAAAACGACGTCAAGAAGGTCGTATTCGCAAGCCTCGTGGGATCGACCATCGAATGGTACGATTTCTTTCTTTACGGCGTCGTCGCCGGTATCGTCTTCAACAAGCTGTATTTTCCGGCGGACGACCCGACGATTTCGGTGCTGCTGGCCTATGCCACCTTCGCGGTGGGCTTCGTGGCGCGCCCGCTGGGCGGCCTCATCTTCGGCCATTTCGGCGACCGCATCGGCCGCAAGACCATGCTGGTCATCACGCTGCTGCTGATGGGCGGCGCTACGGTGCTGATCGGCCTTCTGCCGACCTATGACCAGATCGGCATCCTGGCGCCGATCCTGCTTTTGCTGCTGCGCGTGGCGCAGGGCATCGGCATCGGCGGCGAATGGGGCGGGGCGGTGCTTATGGCCTATGAATTCGCGCCCGAGGACAAGCGCGGCTTCTATGCCTCGATCCCGCAGATCGGCCTGTCGCTGGGCCTGTTCATGGCCTCGGGCGTGATGGCGCTGCTGACCATGATGCCGGACGAGGCCTTCATGGCCTGGGGCTGGCGCTCGGCCTTCGTCGCCTCGATCATCCTGGTCGTGCTGGGGACCTGGATCCGCAGCAACATCGGGGAAAGCCCCGAGTTCAAGAAGGCCAAGGCGGAATCGCGGGCCAAGGACCAGGGCCTGCCTTTCGTGGACATGCTGAAACGCTATCCGGCCAATGTCATGCTGGGCATGGGCGCGCGCTATATCGACGGCGTGTTCTTCAACGTCTTCGCGGTGTTCTCGATCCTCTACCTGACGAAATACGTCGGGCTGGAGCGGACCTTCGCGCTGTGGACGGTCTGCGGCGCCGCCATCGTCATGGTGGTCTGCATCCCGTTCTTCGGCCGGCTTTCGGACCGGATCGGGCGGCCGCGCACCTATGCCATCGGCTCGCTTCTGCTGGCGCTGAGCGTGTTCCCGGCCTTCGCGCTGATGTCAACGGGCGATCCGCTGCTGGTGATCCTGGGCATCGCGCTTCCCTTCGGCATCGTCTACCCGATGTGCTACGGCCCCGAGGCGGCGCTGTTCGCGGACCTGTTCGACCCCAGCGTGCGCTATACCGGCGTGTCCTTCGTCTATCAGTTCTCGGGCATCTTCGCCTCGGGGATCACGCCGATGATCGCGACGGCGCTGATGGCCGCGAACGACAACGACCCGTTCTGGCTTTGCGCCTATGTCGTCTTCGCCGCGCTGGTCTCGTTCGTCTGCGCCGTGCTGATCGGCCGCCGCGAACGTCGCTGAGCCTTGCCGGGCGGCATGGCCCGCCCGGCCCACCCTTCCCGAACCATGGGCGCGAGCCCGCAAAGGATGCCAACATGAGCCAAGCATCAGACCTGGCGGATTACGTCATCGTCGGCGCCGGATCGGCCGGCTGCGTGGTCGCGAACCATCTGTCCGCCGATCCCGCGATCCGCGTCACCCTGCTGGAAGCCGGCAACCGCGACTCGAGCCCCTGGATCCATATCCCGGTCGGCTATTTCCACACCATGCACAACCCGGACTTCGACTGGTGCTACGAGACCGAACCCGATCCCGGCCTGAACGGCCGCTCGCTGCACTGGCCGCGCGGCAAGGTGCTGGGCGGCTCCTCGTCGCTGAACGGGCTGCTCTACGTCCGCGGCCAGCGCGAGGATTACGACCGCTGGGCGCAGATGGGCAACGAGGGCTGGTCCTGGCGCGAGGTCGGCCCGCTGTTCGAAGAACTGGAGACCTTCCAGCGCGGCGAGGGCGAGGGGCGCGGCACGCATGGTCCGCTGCAGGTCTCGGACCCGCGTCTGCGCCGCCGCATCTGCGAATTGTGGATCGAGGCCGCCAAGGCCAACGGCATTCCCTACAACCCTGATTACAACGGCCCGGTGCAGGACGGCGTCGGCCATTTCCAGCTGACCGTGAACAAGGGCCGGCGCTGCTCTTCGGCGGCCGCCTTCCTGAAGCCGATCCGCCATCGGCAGAACTTGGACGTGGTCACCAACGCGCAGGTGCGGCGCGTGGTGATCGAGGATGGCCACGCCACCGGGGTCGAGATCCGGCGCCCCGACGGCAGCCATCAGGTGATCCGCGCCGCGCGCGAGGTGATCCTGTGTGCCGGCGCCATCGGCTCGCCGCAGATCCTGATGCTCTCGGGCGTGGGTGACGCCGAGCACCTGCGCGACCACGGCATCGCGGTCGCCCAGGACGCACCCGAGGTCGGTCGCAACCTGCAGGACCATCTTCAGGCCCGTTTGGTGTTCAAATGCCGCGAGGCGACGCTGAACGACGAGGTGCGCAGCCTGATGAACAAGGCCAGGATCGGGCTGGAATATGCGCTGTTCCGCACCGGCCCGATGTCCATGGCGGCCAGCCTGGTCTTCGGCTTCCTGCGGACCCGGCCCGGCCTCGCGACGCCCGACATCCAGTTCCACATCCAGCCTTGGTCGGCCGACAGTCCCGGCGAAGGGGTGCATCCCTTCTCGGCCTTCACGCAATCGGTCTGCCAGCTGCGGCCGGAAAGCCGCGGCACCATCACGCTGCGCTCGGCCGATCCGCTGGTCGCGCCGCTGATCGAGCCGAACTACCTTGCCACCCAGACCGACCGCGACACGCTGGTCGCCGGCATCGAGATCGCCCGCAAGTTCGCGCGTACCGAGCCGCTGAAATCTGCCATCTCCGAGGAGTTCCGGCCGACCGCCGACGTGCAGGGATATGACGAGGTGCTGGCCTGGGCACGGATGAACTCGACCACGATCTACCACCCGACCGGCACCTGCCGCATGGGCGCGGACGAGCGCGCCGTGGTGGACCCGCGCCTGCGGGTGCGCGGCATCCGCGGCCTGCGGGTGGCCGATTGCTCGATCATGCCCGAGATCGTCTCGGGCAACACCAATGCGCCCGCGATGATGATCGGCGCCAAGCTGGCGCGCATGGTCCTTGACGACCGTCGCGCCGAAGGCGGCGCGGGACCCCGCGCCGGTATCGACAAAGCTGCCTGAAGGACGAGGAAACAGCCGATGAAAATGACCACCGAAGAAGCCTTCGTCAAAGTCCTGCAGATGCACGGGATCGAGCATGCCTTTGGCATTATCGGCTCCGGATTTCATTCCCCCGCCGGTCTGGATCGCGCCCCGCCCCGGGATCCAGACCGGCAGGTCCGTCCTCCTCGTCCGCCGACCGCAGCCGGCCCCGGCGCCTCGGGCAGCATGAACCTGAGCCGGCATCATTCGGGCTCGGAGGAATCATCGTGTTGACAGACCGGGACATCCAGCATGGCTGACTGGCGGGTCATCGAGAATACCGGGCAGACGCTGGTCGGGCTGGTCGAGCGCCATGTCGCCCAGCTGGGCATTCCGAATGTCGGCGTGGGCGTGGTCACGCCGATGGCCTTCGCCTCGCTGGCCGACACAACCGACCCTTTCGTCTCGCTGTTTCTCTATCAGATCGCCGGCAATGCCGAGATGCGCTGCAATCCACGCCGGGTGCTGGCGAACGGCACGCTGGGCCGCCAGCCGCTGCCGCTGGAGCTGTGCTATCTGGTCACCGCCTGGGGCGTGCGCGCCACCGACGACGTCATCGGCGACCTGCCCGACGCGCTGGCCTATGCCGAATGGGCCGGCAAGGCTCTGCCGACCGAGGCGGAATGGCGTGGCGTCGAACCTGTTGTATCGTTGGCGGCGGCTCATGCTCGAAGGGGGGAGTGTCGCCGTGGCGGAAGACGATGCCGTCACCAGCAACAAGGTCGTCCGGCATCGGGAGGACCGCATCCGCGAACTCGAGCGCCAGCTCGGTCGCAAGACGCTCGAGCGGGCCTCTTGCGCCTGGCGACGGACCAGCCGCTACGGGAGATCACCCGGCGTGCGAACAGCAAAAAGGCCTCGGGCGGATGCACCGAGGCTTTTGATAAGATTGGCGAATTAGTGTTGGTTGCGGGGACAGGATTTGAACCTGTGACCTTCAGGTTATGAGGCTATATTCAAACGAAACCATATAGATAGAAAAATCAATGATTTATACAGCATGACTTTGATATGTTTCCCTATATCCCCGATACTCACCCGCACCCGCCTCCATTCAGCGAGCGCCAAGGGCGCTCAAAGGGCACTCGTCTGTTGAGTTGGTGTTGAGTCGACGAGCCACTGCCCGCAAGAATGCTCATGTACACTGATCACAAGTAGGCATCTATATTGGTAAGTACACCTCGTACTGCGCGTTGCAAATTATCACGAGTACCGTGGTTATTCTGCGACACATGCCCGAACCGCCTGATATGATAGTGGTCACTCAACTCTTGAGCACCGCGCTGAAAGCCGCCGGCACGCAGTATTCCAATAAGCCCTTTTTCGTAGTTTGTCTTGTAGACTGGCCACCGGCGGCCAGCTCCGACTTGACGATTTTCATCCATCATTCGATGCGTTAAATTCTGCCCTGCCTGAGAGACGTGTGTAAGATCATACATTCGAGCAAGTGTTTGACGCATCTCATCAACACTTCCGTTGTCCGCCTTATCCTTACATTCTATCCCAAGTATCGGAAGCCCACGGGGGTAAGATTGGTTTCCGGCACGGATAGCGTTAGTGATTTCACTAGGCACGATAGCTATATCCCATTCGTGGCGCGCTCCGCTTCTGCCCATGTGCTGAACACCATTATGCAATTCGAGCGTTCGCGGCACGCCGCCAAGCCTCTCTATTCTAGCAAAACAAGGCCGACCTAAAGCAGATGAAATTCCAGATGGTCCCCCGCTAAACAGAAACGCAGCACCTCTTGGAAGGGGCGTACTATCGCTTTGGCACAGGGTCACATGCCAGTTAGGCATTGTTCGAACTGCATCGACAATGACCATGAACACCCATGCTTCGAGTGCCTTTCCAGCACCTCCAGGCACCGAGGCTATAGCATGCCCTGCTCGCAGCCTTCTCAAGAAAACACGCAGCTGTCTTGCTTGCCTATCACTCAGAGGCACGTGCTTCCCCTCGAGTTTCGGCAATCCGCAACATCAGTGCATCGAGCGCCCGTATTAATCGATCCCGGTGGCTGGCTGTCCACAGCTCCTTATGATCATCATAAGAGAATATTTCAGCGTACTCGCCACCGGCGTCAGAAATATCGGACCTAACAAACATAAACTGCGTTCCCGGCCCATTGATGGCAGCGGCAATTTTCTCCGCCTCTCGAATCTGAATTTCTGGAAGGACCAATTGAAACCTGAGATACTCGATTGCTCTATCTACTTGAGATCCTGGCTCAGTCCACTCTTCAGACTTTGTATCATCACCCCAGAGCTTTTGCGGGACCGCCAAAGCATAGCGCATCATCTCACCAGCCAGCTCAGAAAATCCTTCGCTCGCCAAAATAGACGAAATTTCCATTATCTCACTGTCAATACGCAAATTTCACCCAATGAAGTTGCTTTAAGCAGAATCTCTACTAGATCAAGGCCGCTCGACCAGTCGAGCCACTTGCGGATCATAGACGTAATTCGTGATCGTCCCGTCTTTGATTCTTTCGACCGCTTCATCAATAACGAAGAACGGGACCATGAACCATTCCTCAGGAACAACCGGTCGCCCGAAGCGGTCCTGAATCTGAACGTCCAGGCGCACAGCACCGAATATGCGGTGGATCAGCGTTTCAAGCTTCGAGCGGGAAATGTTGTAGAGCTTGTAGGTCGCGACCAGCTCTACATCCGCCATGAGAAACGTGGTTTGCAGGTGCGCACCCCTGATGCGCTGCTGGACATCATTGCTCGTCACACCGATCTTGTGCACCAAGTCACGGTTTGCCGCGACCATAGGATGGTCCGACTTGCTGCGCAGGACATAGATCGTGCCGCTGGCCTGATCTTCTGTCGCGGCTTCATCCGAAAAAAGCGGGCCTGCGACTGGATCGGTGATCCGGCGCCCGGCGTCGTCCTTGTTCAGTGCCCGCTGAAGCGAGCGCATCAGCATGTTGCTTTCCGTTCCATTGTCGAAAATCACGCGAAGGCGGGCGTCGGTGCGACCCTGATCTGTCAGCATCAATTCGCCCTTCACGGCAACATAGGCTTTCTGGCCGCCGACGATGAAGAAGCGCCCCTTCTCGATCTCGGCCTTCAGCTCAAACGGGCGCGTCTCACGCATGCCGGTGTCGAGTTCACGCTGAACCTGTTCGAACAGCGGCTTAAACTTGTCGAAATCGGCACAGGCCTCGCGGTTGGCGACCTCGTCTGCCGCCTTGCGTTCGGCGCTTGAACGCACGTGGCGCAGTTCGGTGATCGCCGGTGCCTCGGCTTCAATGCCGAGTTCAGCGAGGAGGGCATCGTCGTCCAGATCCTCGTCAGGAGCGGTCAGGTGGCTCAGCGAAGCTTGCAGCAGCCCTTGTCGGTCAAGGGGAAGACAAAGTTCACGGCATTCGGCCTGCTCTCGCAGCCGATCAAGGCGCACGGCATAAAGCCGCTCGAAAATGCCGCCATCCTCGCTGTGACGGGGCGCATGACCCTTCTCGTCCACGAACCGCTGCACTTCTTCGAACCCGGCAATGATGCGCTCCTCACGCGCGGTCCGACCGCCGGAGCGCTTGATCTCGGGCTCAACCCCCAGTTCGGCCAGCAGGGCATCATCTTCATCTGTGAATGTCTTAGCCATTCTTCTGCTCTTGCTTCATCCGTGCGAGGAAAGCCACTCCTTCCGCCATGCGCTTTTCCCACGGGTCAGCGGAGGTGATGTCGGGCAGCCGCCCTCGTTCCTGCTTGAACTTCAATGCCCGCCTGGCCAGATCGCGCGCCTCGTCCGGCGTCAGCTGCACCTTGCGCGCATTGATCACCGCAGCAACCTGCTTCAGGCTGTTTTCATCCATCGTCTTCGAGAGGATGGCATAGGCCTCGGCGAACGGATTGATCCGGTCGATCAAGTCAATGTCCAGTTCCGTCACGCTCATCGCGAAGCGACGAACGCCATCGACGAAGGCCGTGCTGCCGCCCCCCTCCCCGCTGCCTTCGTTGATCGCAGCCTTCGCCTGCTGGGTCAGATTCAGCGCGGCAATGGCATGCTGACGCACCGCCTCCTGATCCTCGGCATCCAGCGTCGGGTATTTGTCCCGGATGATCTTGCCCAGCCGAACCTGCGTCAGTTCCTCGGGCACGAGTTCCTCATCGAACATGCCGCGCTCGATGGCGGTCTTGTCCTGGACGAAGGCGGTGATGACCTCGTTCAGGTCCTGGCTGACGATCCGTTCGGCTTCCTTGCTTTTCGGTTGCGCCAAGCCGTTGATCTCGATCTGGAACTGCCCCTGAGCTTCATTGAAGCCGATGTTACACTTTTTCGGATCATAACCGCCTTCGCCATAATCGAAGCCTTCGACCGGCCCCGCCGCCTTGGCCTTCGGCGTGAAATTGAAGCGCGGCGTCAGCACCTGTTCCATCAGCAGGCTGGCGGCAATGGCCTTCAGCGTGTCGTTAACAGCCTCGCGCACGGCCTCTTCCGAAGCATCCGGTTCCGCGATCAGGTTGGTGAACCGCGCGCGGGTCTTTCCCTCGGCATCGCGTGTAGCGCGGCCGATGATCTGCACGATCTCGGTCAGGCTGGAACGATAACCGACTGTCAGCGCGTGTTCGCACCAGATCCAGTCGAACCCTTCCTTCGCCATGCCAAGCGCGATGATGATATCGACATGATCCCGGTTCATCTTCTGGGCCGGGTCTTTCAGCGCGGCCGAGACCCTGTCGCGCTTCGCGGTCTCGTCGTCAACCAGATCGGCGATGCGCAGCACGCGCCCCTCGGGGGTTTTCACCAGCTGGAACCCGGTCGCGGGATCGGTGCCCTGCCATTCGCCCAGCGTCTCGATGATATGCTCGACCTCCTTGATCTTGTCCTTCGTGCTTTCGCGCGAATTGACCGAGGGGATATGGATGATCGTCTTTTCATTCGGGTCCAGCACCTTCACGATGTCGGCGGCATAGGAGCCGCTGTAGAAGTAATACCCGATATCCAGCCTTTTCAGATACCGATAGCCATTCAGCTGCTCGTAATAGGTATAGGTGACGGTCTCGAATTTCGCCTCGTCCTCGGGCATCAGCACCGCCTCGGCATCGCCCCGGAAATAGGATCCGGTCATGGCGACGACATGCACCTTGTCGCGCGCGATGAACGCGGCTAGATGCGCGCCCAGCTTGTTGTCGGGGTTGGCCGAGACATGGTGGAACTCATCCACCACGATCAGGCAGTCGTCGAACGCCTCGATCCCGAAGCGATCGACAGCGAAGCGGAAGGTTGCATGGGTGCAGACCAGCACCCGGTCATCGCTGTCCAGGAATGACTGCACCGAACCGACCTTGCCGCCATCTTCGCCAGGGGCGTTGCACAGGTTCCACTTCGGCGTCACCGTCCAGTCGGCCCAGAAGCCGAATTTCGACAGCGGCTCATCGGCAAAGCTGGACCCGATCGACTTTTCCGGCACCACGATGATCGCCTTGCGCAGGCCCTGATTGTGCAGCTTGTCCAGCGCGACGAACATCAGTGCGCGGCTTTTCCCCGAGGCGGGGGGCGACTTGATCAGCAGGTATTGCTCTCCCCGCCGCTCATAGGCACGCTCCTGCATAGGGCGCATGCCCAGTTCGTTCGGGCGGGTCGAGTTGCCGTTTTGCGCATAGGTAACGGAGACCGACGGGACAGACTTATGCATGGGCGTTGCTCCACAAAGCAGGCGTCATCACCCGAGGGGTAGGCAGTCCGATCAAAACCCGATCAAGACGAAAGTCTGCCGATGATGCCAAGCAATTTTTTGATTTCATTGACATTTTCACCGATACTTCTCCCCGGAACATCCCTGCGATCAAAACCCGATCAAAACTTGCCGCCCTCATGCCCAGAACGGGACATAGCCCGCACGCGGATGCTCGGGGTCGGCGGGGCGGATGAGTCCGACATCCAGGGCCTGGCGAATGATTACAGAAGCTTGTGAAGCATTGCGAGGATCAATGCCGAGCCGGTCGCGCAGACTCGCATTGGTCATCCGCTGGCCGCTTTCGTACTTCAGTGCCGCGTGCTGGTAGCAAGCCCGGACGCGCTCCTCCGGCGTCATCTCTGCAAAGCGGCGCGGGGCGAAGAACACGACCCTAACCGCCTCGCCTTCAGTGCGAAAGTCCGGCGGCGGCAACTGGTGCAATTCGACCGCCGTCAGCACCTTGTCGATCCCGGTTCCCTGCTCCTCGCACAGCCGCATCCGCCGCATCAGCGAGGCCAGCGCCTCGTTGCGGGACCGAGGCGGAGAGTCCAGGAACCGATCCGGGCTGACCAGCGGCGCGCCGGGGTTGGTGATCTCCATGCGGTCGCTGAACAACTCGATCAGCGGACCGGCGCCGGTGATCGTCATGTCCTGATGGATCAGCACATTGGCGATCAACTCGCGGATGGCGATAGGGGGATAGAGCGGGCGTTCCTCGCGGAAGGCCGAGCCGATATGCTCGTTCCTCGGCAGCAACCCGTCAATGTAATCGACCAGCCCCTGAAACCCTGCGGCATAGCCGCGCTGTCCATCCTGGCGATGGGTCACGGTATCGGCGCGGCCCGCCCCACCGTAGGCGACGAACCTGACCGCCTTGCGGGCGATCGAAGGGCCGAAGTCGGACAGCCGCTTGGCAAACAGGATCGCGCCCAGATTGGTGATGTTCCAATGACCGCCGACATCGGGCTGGATCAGCCGGTCGGCCTGAAACCGGTCGAAAATGCCCTGCCGGTTGTCGGGTAGGGGCTGACCGGTCAGATCGAAGTAATTGGCATAGTCGAGCCGTGCCAGCATCTCGTCACCGGTCAGGAACTGCGCCGCAAGCCCCGCCTCCCACGCATAGGGTTGCAGTTTCGCCCACAGCGCCCGCAACCGTTCCGGGTGATCGGACAGGCGCGGCGTGGCGCTGCCGATCCGCAGATAGCCGGTGCGGTCGAACTCGACGGGCGCCGTGGCGGCGGCGGGAATGGTCAGCAGGACCAGCCGTTGGCCGTGATACTCGACCTCCTCGAACCGGAAATCGAGACCGGGTTGCAGCCGGCTCGCCAGCCAGATCTCGAACGGCTGTCCCTGTTCGCGTTTGGTGGCCGGATCGAAGGTCGTGCCGGCCGCCTCGTGATCGCCATCGCGGATACCCCAGACCAGATAGGCGAAGTGCTGGTCGGCCAGACGCGCGGCGTTGGACAGGGCCGAGACCAGCTTGCCGATCAGCGGGCCATCGGCGTTGTTCTCCTTGAACTCCAGCCACGAGGTTTCGGCCGTGCGGGCGCGCAGGTCGTCGATCAGCCTTCGGGTGCGTTCCAGCGTCTGGATGGGGGAAAGGCTCATGCGCGGGCCTTCGGGCTGGTGGTTGGTCTGGTGTCATTGACCGAAGCGGAGGGAACGACTGTCACTGGCCTCATGAAGTAGCTCCTGCCGGTGCAGATTTGTTGTATGCCTTGGCGAACCACACGGGAGGAGAGAGCTTCACTTCTCCGAAGGTCACATTTTCTGGGACCGCTCGCCAGAATTCCACAACTGAACCTGAAAACTTATCCAAATCCTGATCATCCACCTTCAAGTCCTCATGGGTCGGGTTATTGTTGGAGATGAAATCCTGTCCGCCAAATGATGAGAGTGGACTTGGCAAATATTGCGGATGATTTTTCGCCAACGCATCTAACGATGGTCCATCGCCATGCTTATGAACATTCACGATCATCCGGCAGGCGTTCAGGTCGGCAAACCACCGTTCGCCACGCACCGCCCAACCCCAGCTTTCAAGGAGCGCAACGAGATCGTCAAACTTTACCTTCCAGATTGCGTTGCTCAGGTTGTCGTCGCGATGCCACTTTCTGGATTCATCTGCGAGCCACTGCCGAAGACTCTTCTCCCATTGATGAAAGAACCCGGAAATAATGTTCAGTCGTGTATCATCATGCATCTGGGTAAGCAGATCATAAAATTCTTGCCCCACCTCCGCAGCCGATTCATAGAAGTCGCTAGGGTCATGCCGATCAGGATCGAACCAACGTGAAGTATCTTTCAATGCACGTTCGGCCGCTTCATCTGCTTCGGCCTCAATGTTCCCAAACCGTGTCAGAAGGCGCGCCTTTGCCTCTCGCACATAGAATTCGTGCGCCCGAATAAGCGCATCACGATGACCATGCCACATTTGATAGCAGATATAGCTATCCATCATACGCCCCCAGCCACTGCCTTCGGCTTGGTGGTCATCTTGGTATAGAGGCTGAACAGGTGTTCCAGCCGTTCGGTGTCGTTGCGGAAGCGGCGGCCGATGTAGATGCGTTCCAGCACTTCGTCGTTATGGTCATGGGCGGCGCGGAGGTTGTCGGGCATGTTTTCGGGGTCGTAGAGGTCGGCGATGGTGGCGGGGAAATGCGCCTCGCGCGCCAGAAGGATGGCCTCGGCGCAGGCGGTGAGGTCGGATTTCTGCTTTTCGATCAGCGGCGGGACGGGGAAGGTGTTCCAGCCGAGGGTATTGGAATAGCGGAAGTCGGTTTTCATCTTGCCGCAGACGGTGCCGATCCAGACCAGATGCAGGCGCGAGGCGATCAGCGCCATGTTCCAGAGCGGGGCGTCGTAGATTACCGATGCGAGATTTGAAACTACGGTCGCATAGTCAGCGATGTTACAAGGAAGGAACTGTCGTTGTTCTGAAGAGACATTCGGGACCATTATTGAGAGGCCCCTGCTGTGCGGAGCGAATACGAAGCGATGTGGAGAAGCGGCGTTGTCATTCGCCTGCTTCCCGTTGCTTGTCTCGCGGAGGCGCCGCACCCTTTCGAGCCTTTCACGGAATTCTGGAATACTCTTCGCATCATTTAGTTCATCGTCTTCAATCCAGATGCACCAGCGGTTGCCACCGTTAATGATTTCTCTCGATCCGACGTACCGCTTCATGAAACGCATGCTGGCTGGGCTTGTGCTCGCTATCGCCGACCGCTCATTGCTTGAAAGAATTAGGTTGCCACCATCTGTTGGCTTGTTGCCTGATTGCATCATTGACAACCCCGAGAGTGGCGCGGAGCGTTTTTTAACAATGACAGAATCACCTGCAACAAGGTATGGACCGATGTTTCGGACTGATCGGACAACTCCGTTATCGAATAGATGACATTCGCTTTCTTCCATTGGAGATAGTCCGACAATCACACAAGTAACTGCCGCCTTATTACTTGCAAGATTACTCCACAGAAATGACGTATGCGCAAAATGTATGACGTTTCTTTGCGAGAACACCAAAGGCCATAGCATCGCAACCTGCTCACCTTGAGTGACCGAGTTCGTCGTCACAAGGGCGCTCTTTGAGCCTGTCATCCTATTGAATTGCGCAACCTTGAGAACGAAAGCGGCGACATAGTCGAGGTCTTTGTATGTTTTTAGGACAGGCGAGAAGATACGTGCCATGTCGTCTTTCTGAGACGGCGTTTGATTAACACTGCCCTGATAGGGCGGGTTTGCACAGATAAATATCTCGCCACCCTCATTCTCGAAATCAATCTCGGCCTGATCCAGCGGGGTGGCGAACAGATCCTCCCCGCGCAGCTTCACCCCCGTTCCGGTCGGCGGGCAGATCGACAGCCAGTCCAGCCGCAGGGCGTTGCCGCAGGTGATCCAGTTCTTGCTGTCCAGCGGCAGGAAATCCCGCGTGGCCTCGCGCTGCCCCCTGTGCAGCACGTCGCATTGATATTCCGCGATGATCAACGCCAGCCGGGCGATGGTGGCGGGAAAGTCGCGCAGTTCGATGCCGCGGAAATTGGTCAGGGTGATCTCGGACCGCCGATCAGCCTCGCCCCGGCGGCGGCTGATTTCGGCCTCGATCGCCCGCAGCTCCTTATAGGCGATGACAAGAAAATTGCCCGATCCGCAGGCCGGGTCGAACACCCTGATCCGCGCCATGCGGCCCCGCAGGTTCAGCAGTTTCCGGCTGTTGTCGCCCGCCTCCTCCAACGCCGCGCGCAGGTCATCCAGAAACAGCGGGTTCAGCACCTTCAGGATGTTCGGCACCGATGTGTAGTGCATGCCGAGGGCGCCGCGCTCCTCCTCATCCGCGACGGCCTGGATCATTGACCCAAAAATGTCCGGGTTCACCCGCGTCCAGTCCAAGCCCCCGATGGTCAGAAGGTAGGAGCGCGCGATCCTGCTGAAGCGCGGCGCCTCGGTGGTGCCGGAGAAGAGTTCGCCGTTCACATAGGGAAAGGGGTCGGCCCAGCGGAGGATGCCTGCGGCCGCGCGATCCTCGGCCCTGGTGTTCATCGCCCGGAACAGTTCGCCGATCACCTCATGGGTGTTCGAGCTGTCCCGCGCGCTCATCGTGTCGATGGTGCGGGTGAAGACGGTTTCCTGCGCGAAGATCCCGGTATCCTCGGCAAAGAAGCAGAAGATCAGCCGGGCCATGAACTGGTTCATCTCGTGCCGTCGCGCGGCGGCGCCCCATTCGGGGTTGTCCTTCAGCAGTTCGATATAGAGCCGGTTCAGGCGGCCGGTCGCCTTGATGTCGAAGGCGTTCTCGCGGATGGCGCGGACGGTGGTGATGCCGGCCAGCGACAGGAAGAAGCCGAAATGGTTCGGGAAATCGGCATAGGGGCAGATGATGGCCTCGCCCGAGGTCAGGTCTTCGGCCTGAAACTCGACCCCGTCGGTGGCGAGGATGAACTTCGCCTTGGCCCGCGCGGTGGCGGGGCTTTCGCGCAAGGCGCGCAGGGTCACGGTTGCCTCGCCCTCGGCGCAGGTCTTGATGTGGATGTTGCTGGTCTGAAGGACGCCGCCGAGGTCGGATTTGTTCGAGTTGCCCGCGCGCAGGCGCTTGATCGTGGTATCCTTGTTCCCGAAGGCCAGCAGGAAGGCATAGGGAAACTCGGCCGCCTCAAAAGGCTGTTCGGCAAGCTGGGAAATGGCTTCTTCGATCTCGACGGCGTTCATTCAGGTCTTCCACGGGTTGATCAGGTCGATGCCGCAATCGGCGAAATCCGGCGTGTTGCGGGTGGCGACGGTCGCGCCATGGACCCGCGCGATGGCGGCGATCTGGCAGTCGGCATGCATGATCGGGCGACCCATCGCGCGGCGGGCGGCACCGATGACGGCGAAGGCTTCGGCCGCCGGGCTGTCGAAGGGCAGGATGCGGCCCGCGAAATCCTCCCGCACGATCTGGTCGATCATCCTGGCCAGGCCGTCGCGGCGCTTGCCCGCGGGCAGGATCGCAACGCCGTGGCGCAACTCGGCCTCGGTGATGGCGGTCAGATGGATTGTGGCGCCATCCCGCGTCGCCAGCCAGTCGACGACACGCTGTTCCGGTGCCGGGCGCAGGATTTCCGACAGGGCATTGGTATCGAGAATTATCATTGATCGAAGGCAGGCGGGGCGCGCATGGGATCGCGGGCGGGGATGTCCAGATCGACGCCGCCGATTTCGGCGACACGCGCGCGCAGTCGATGGGCCAGGTTCATGGGTGGACGGGTGTCGCCGACCACCTCGCGCAGGATTTCGCGGGCCTCTTCCTCCATCGATCGCCCATGCTCGGCCGCGCGCACGCGCAGGCGGCGCTTGATGCCGTCATCGAGATTTCGAATCGTGATGCTCGCCATATGCCTGCTCCGGTTTCCACCTGAGATAGAATAGGCCGTGATTGCAGTGCAATCAATAGCCGCTTTCTCCCGACCGGCACCCTTCCCTGCCCTCGCACGCCGGTCTGCGCCTGTTTTCCGGCTGGCAGATCAATCCGTTGATAGGCCGGCACTTCTACGCATGTGTCGGATTGCAAAACAGAGGTTTGAGCCTTGCGAAACAGAGAAAGATTGACCGAAAAACTGGTTCGGGCGGCCGAGCGGCGCGTGAAGGCATGGCAGATATTCGACACCGAGGTACTGGGGCTGTCGATCTGCATCTACCCGTCGGGCGGTCGCAGCTTCATGTTCGATTACCGCGCCGCTGGGCGGCAGCGACGGCTGACCATCGGGCGCTGGCCAGAATGGAACGTGACCGCCGCCCGCGAGCGCGCCAAGGCGCTGCGCCGCGTCATCGACAGCGGGCTGGACCCATTGTCGGAGCGAGAGGAAATCCGCGAAGCGCCGCGCTTTCCGGATCTGGTCGACCGATAACCTTCTACAACCACCGGCGACCACACGCCGCCCATGGCGGACAGCCGCCCGCCGTGGTCTACCTGAACAGCATTGAAACCGATCAGCAGGCACAGGCAGTAGCTTAAATCAGCCGAAAATCTGTCCAAGGATCGGGGAAGTAGCTCAGTCTTCGACCGCCCCATTGGTGCCAATCAGGGGGTGCAATTCCCCATTGCCGAGGCCTTCATCGAGGTCGAGGCCGCCAACCTGATGCGCTGGCAGGCCTGCCGGCTCTATGAGGCCGACCAGCCCTGCGGGGCCGAGGCCAACATGGCGAAATACGTCGCGGCCAAATCCAGTTGGGAGGCGGCGAATGCCTGCATCCAGTTCCATGGCGGCTTCGGCTTCGCCAACGAATATGATGTGGAACGCAAGTTCCGCGAAACGCGGCTCTATCAGGTGGCGCCGATCTCGACCAATATGATCCTCGGTTATATCGGCCAGCATGCGTCCCTGCGGTATCGGTTGGCACTGCCGTGTCAGCGCCTGATGTGTCCATGCTGTCTGCATCGGCCTGAAGCGACGTTGTGCCATCGAAAAAGATCACCCTGCAAACCTCTCCGATCTCTTCGCCGCTTGCGTCGTAGACCGTGATGTCCTGCAGAAGCTCCGCTGTCAGTGGGCATTGCTCTCGGCATAGCCTTCGGGCACCGTGATGCTAGCCGCGGTTTCGGTTGTGGTCGTGGCATCTGGTTCGGCCGGCGCTGTCGTGGTTCGCACGTAAGCAGCACCGGTCCCAAGCACCAAGGCAAGCGCGGTCGTGGCGAACACATGTTTCATGTCTTCTCCTCCTGTGAGGACGCGAAATGCGAGGGCCGTTGAACAGATTGGGCGGCCAAATGTTTCCCCATGTTTGCACGAAATGTTTACACGAAAGCACTCACGCGACTGTGAGGGAACAGACCGGTACCCTGCCGGTTAACACGGCCTCAACATCCAAGGAGGATACTCGAATGGACCATAGCAAACATGTCCGGCTGCTTGACACCGATCTGACCGAGGCCACATTGAATGGCGCGACCGTTTACGGGCCGCAGGACGAAAAGATCGGCAGTGTATCGGAAGTCATCGGGACGGGTGGCGACGCCCAGGTGGTGCTCGATGTCGGCGGCTTTCTGGGCATCGGATCGAAACCCGTGCAGGTTTCGGCGCGCGAACTGCAATTCATGCGCGACGCAAATGGCGATGTTCACGCTGTAACGAGTTGGACCAAGGATCAGTTGAAGGAAATGCCGGACTATCGGGCATAACATCGCCGTTCGACCGGCCCGTTTCACGGGCCGGTCACGGGCTGGTCGTCCATCGCCACAGGAGAACGTGATGCCAGCCAAGTCACAGGCACAACAGCAGGCCGCCGCCGTCGCGCTTTCGGTCAAGCGTGGTGAGGCGCGCAAGGACGAACTGCGGGGCGCGTCGAAAGAGATGTATGACTCGATGACCGAAGACGAGCTCGAAGAATTGGCGAGCACGCCACGCAAGGGGAAGCCCGAGCACAAGGGCTGATTTTTCCCTGCGGCCAAGATGACGGACGAAGGTGCGCAGCCTTCGTCCGATTTTCCTCCGTCAATATGTCGCCGGCGGATCGCTTGCGGGAAAGGATGCCGGAAAGGATTGGTCGGCCCGTTCATCGACGATGTCCCCATCGTGCAGCGGATTCCGCATCTCGCGACGGCCGGCCGAACGGATCCGCTGCCGCGAATCTGTGCCCCGCCATGTAAAAGCTTTCGTCAATTCCTTCAGGGCAAAGCCCGCGACGATGCCACAGACAAGAATGGCAATGCGTTTGGTCATGATCACGCCCTTCTCAGATCATCGGCTTGCCGCCGGTGACGGCGATGGTCGCACCCGAGACATAGCTCGACATCGGCTCGGCCAGCATCACATAGGCCGAGGCCAGCTCGACCGGCTGGGCTGGGCGGCCCATCGGGTAGTCGGCGCCGAATTCTGCGACCTTCTCGGGCGGCATGCTGGCCGGGATCAGCGGCGTCCAGACCGGGCCGGGGGCCACACAATTCACTCGGATGCCGCGATCGGCCAGCATCTGCGCCAGCCCAATGCTGAAATTCTGGATCGCGCCCTTGGTGGTGGCATAGGCCAGAAGCGTCGGGTTCGGCTTGTCGGCGTTGATCGAGGCGGTGTTGATGATCGCGCTGCCCCTGGGCATATGCGGCACCGCCGCCTTGGTCAGATAGAAGATCGCGTCGATATTGACCGCGAAGGTGCGCCGCCATTCGTCGTCGGGAATGTCCTCGATCGTCTCGAAAACCTCCTGATGGGCGGCATTGTTGACCAGGATGTCGATGCGCCCGAAACGGTCCACCACATCGGCGACGATCCTGCGGCAATGGTCTGGGTCGGCGATGTCGCCGGCGATGGACAGGCATTCGCGCCCGGCCTTGCGCACCAGATCGGCGGTGCTGGCCGCGTCGTCGGTCTCGTTCAGCCAGGACAGCGCCACATCAGCGCCTTCGCGGGCATAGGCGATGGCGACGGCCCGGCCGATGCCGCTGTCCCCGCCGGTGATCAGCGCCACCTTTCCCTTCAGCCGGTCGGCGCCGCGCCAGCTCTCCTCGCCG
Organism: Paracoccus amoyensis; assembly: GCF_014490725.1. Lineage (GTDB taxonomy): Bacteria > Pseudomonadota > Alphaproteobacteria > Rhodobacterales > Rhodobacteraceae > Paracoccus > Paracoccus amoyensis. Next base: position 12,018 of record NZ_JACOQL010000004.1, on the reverse strand, counting down.
TGATCGGGACGGGGATCCATCTTCTGGAACGTGCCCGGCAGCGATTGCTGCTGTTCGGGGAAGGGCGGTTTTGGATAGTCGATCATGGGGTCTGCCTTTCGTCATCGCCCGGCTCGCCGGGCTGCTTGGTGTTGTGGTGACGAAAGTTCGGATCTTCCGTCACCTGGTTGGCGGGGTCGATGCGCTGTTGGCGCTGGTCGATCACATGCGGACCGGGATGGCGCAGCCGTTCCAGTTCGGAGCGAGGCTGTTCTTCTGCCGAAACGATCATGGCGGTCACCGGGGTCGTTTCCGCGGACTGGAATGGCGTTCCGGCTTGTTCCGGCGATCCCATGCCGCGCAAGCCTAGCGACAGGCCGATCCCCAGGGCCAGCAGGCCGATCGCGACTCCGAAGGGCGACAGAACCAGTTCCCAACCCGGTCGCAGGCGCATGGGCATCACCCCATAGTCGATCAGCCCCGCCAGCACGGCGGTGCCCAGTCCGGCAAGCCAGACCGATCCAATGCGAAACCTGCGCAGGATTCGGAGGATGACCACCGCGACCGCCGCCCAGAAAAAACACGCCACCACGTGGATGAAGCCTCCCACGGCCGTATGGGACAGGTCCAGGGCGGTTTCCTGTGCAACTTCGGGACCGTAAAACGCATGGGTGGGGACATTCAGCGGCATCCAGACAGGCAGTCCGCGTGTGACCGACAGCAGGCCGAGCACCACTGCTGACAGCAGCGACGCCCAGATGCCTGCCAGCAGCCAGCCGTGATCGTTTCGGGCAGTTGAATTCGGATCGGACATGGGGCCTCCGGCAATCTCGCGGTTTCCGACGCCAAGAACCTGCCGGGCGGCGTTTTGTTCCCGGGAACATTTTATCCCGTCGCCGGTTACTCACCCCTTCAATCCAGGGCTTTCACACATTGAAGGAGATATCCGATGGCCGAGAAGCTACTTGACGATCTGTTCCATGAAACGCTGAAAGACATCTATTATGCCGAACGGCAGTTGCTGAAGGCGCTGAAGAAGATGGCTCAAGGGGCGCAATCCGACCGGCTGCGTCAGGCCTTCGAAGATCACCGGGCTGAAACCGAAACCCATGTCGAGCGCTTGCAGCAGGTTTTCGAGATCATCGGCAAGCCGGCGCGCGGCAAGACCTGTCAGGCGATCGACGGGATCATCGAGGAAGGCGAGGAGGTGATGTCCGACTTCAGCGGCGCGCCGGCACTGGATGCCGGACTGATCGCGGCGGGACAAGCGGCCGAGCATTATGAGATCGCGCGTTATGGCACCTTGCGGCAATGGGCGCAGCAGCTTGGGCTGAATGATGCGGCAGCCCTTCTGGAACAGACGCTGAACGAGGAATCGGCGGCGGATGAGCTGCTAAGCGAAATCGCCGAAAGTGAGGGCAACCAAGAGGCAATGAACGGTCGCTGAGCAACGCCAATCCGCACCACCGCCAAACCGCTGCGGTGAAGGCGGTCTTGCCTTCAGCCATGCGTGCAAAGGACCCGGTAACCCCCTCGCCGGGTCTTTCGCGGGATCACAGCATTGGTTCGACCACCTTGTGCAATATCGACCGCGCACGGTTCACACGACTTTTTATCGTGCCGATATCGCAGCCGAGGATCTGCGCCGCGTCCCGATAGCTTTCGCCCAGAACGCCGACCAGAATGATCGCCTCGCGGTAATGCGGCGGGATATCTTTCAGCGCGGCCCACATATGGTTCGCCTGCAGATGCCATTCCTGTGGCGGCTTCACTCGTGGCATGGTGGAAATGCAGTCTGCGGCCCCCGTGCGCTCACGGGCGCTTTTTCCGCAATTCGTCCGAAAGCGATTCCGCATGATGGTGAACAGCCAGGCGCGCAGATGGGTGCCCGGTTGATAGCGATGGGCATTTTCTATTGCGCGCAGAAGGGTTTCCTGAACCAGATCTTCTGCTTCCGGAACTGATCTGCACAACACCCGTGAATATGCTCGAAGGGCCGGTATCTGGGTGAGTATGTCGTCCGACATGACGATCCGATGCTCCCGAGTAGTAACGCCGGATCAACGCCTCCGGGCAAGCCGGGTTCCGCGCTTGCCGTGCCGGGCAAGGATCATCTGGCCATCAGGATATGTCTCTTTGTGGTTCATTCTCGGCGGCGCTGCGGGTGACCCGGGCTGTCAGCAGCGCGGCATCCAGACGGGCCGCCAATTCCTGTAACTCCGTAGAAATCGGCTCTTTCTTGACTTGAGCCAGCAAGTCGGACAGAGGCTCATCCAGTTCAGACATGGCGGCCGGCCCGCATTCATTGTCACGCATCCGCACCTCAATTCAAAGACGGAATATTCACATATATTAGCCGAATATTGTCGCCAAGCGAATATCCTGACTACATTCTTTCGTGAGTATAGCACTCTCATGTCACACATGCCGTTGCGTCTTGCGGCCAGCGAAATCGGCAAAGGCGTCCTACCCGATGGCACAGACACCCAGCCCTACCGGGATCGCCGCTGCTGGGGCGGGTTTGCGAAACAGAAGGGGGGGGGCGGACCCCCTTTCCATCCCTGCCTTTGACACCACCAACGGCACGTTTCCGAAAGAACGCAGCAGCTGCGCGAAGGCATCGGTCGAATGATCTCTGGTATCACCTTCCGGCTGCCAACCGGCGCGAAATCCGCATCAGCCGGACGACTGACCTGCCGGCGCCGGTTCCCGGGCGGGATCGGGCGTGAGTTCATCTACCGGACCGGTGATCACACCCGGCATTACAGGGGCGTCGGTTTCGTCATCCAGGCGAGCGTGGGGCAACTGGCGACTGGTCTGGCGGGGTTGTCGTTGCGAGGCCCCGCGCCATGGCGGGGCCTCCGTTCCTTTGCTGCGACGTTCCCGCGGCCGGGGAAGCTGCGGGACGGCAATCCCCCCTGCCGCCTGTGCCGTGTCGGAAGGCCGGGGAGACAGCTGGGGATCGCATCAGGCCTGCGACCGGCGCAGCCAGAAACGACCGTGGTCGCGGTCCTGGCCACCCTTGATGGCGGCGGCGAAGGCCACCAGGGCAGAGATGATCGAGGAGACTGCCAGCAACAGAGCGGACCAGACCGCTGCCTTACGGGCGCTTTCCGCAGCATCTATCGCCGCCTGCCGGGCCTCGTCCAGCTGCGCCTGCGCCTCGGTCTGCAGTCGTTCGGCTTCGGCGCGGGCCTGCTGGGCCAGGTCCTCGGCCTGCGCACGGGCCTCGTCAAGGCGCTGCTGTGCTTCTTCGCGGATAGCGGTGATCGATTGGACCGACTGGTCGATGCGCTGATTGATCTCCTGTTCGGATAGCTGGGTCCGGGCTGCCAGTGCCTGCACGAGATAGGTCCGGTCGGCATCGGACAGCTCGCCCGTGCGGACGATATTGCCGATGATATTACCGACTTCGCGGCGGATTGCCTCATCGGAGAAGGTGGTGGGCGTGGTCTGCTGCTGCGGGCGCAGAAGCTGGTCGGTCAGATAGTCGATCGGGTTCGATTGCAGGCCGGGCGGCAGCATGTCCTGAAACCCATTCGTGCCCGCTGCCTCACCCGCGCCCTGCGAAAGGCCACCCACGGCCTGACCGGCCCCGCTGATCGCGCCCCCGGCGACCTGTCCTACGCCGCTGACGACGCCCCCGACGACCTGGCCGGTGCCCTGCAACGCGCCGCCGACTGCGGCACCGCCCGCCTCGGCAACGGCGGCGGCGGTATTGCCGACGGTCCGCAGGCCGCCTGCGGCGAGGCTGAGGGCGAAGAAAGTTGCCAGCAGCGTGCCGACTGCCCAGACGGTCAGGCCATGTGTGCCGTCGCGCGCAGCCACCTCGTCCGCACCGATCCCCGGCACCGGCGTGCGCATCCGCCCCGCGATATAGCCGCCAAGCGCATAGGACAGCAGCATGCCGAGAAAGGCGAACAGCGCCACCAGAGCGCCGGTAAAGCCGCCGATGCCGCGCCCCGGTTCGGCCGACATCGCGCCAAGGCCCAAGGCGGTGGTGAAGCCGGTCAGCACCACGCTGACTCCTGCGGCGATGACCGCGCCGGCAAAAATGGCGGGCCAGTCCATGATCCTGCGAGGCGGCTCTATGATATCTCTGGTTTCAACCATGACGGTATCCTCTGTGACGATGGTTAGCATGTCCTCATCTGGCGAGGCTCTTGCGGTCGGGCGTGAACTGTCATCGGAGCCTTTCTCTCCGGTGCAGTCTAGAAACCGGCGTCGCGCGGTTTTGTTCCAGCCTTCCCGCCGCTTGGCGGACGCGGGTGATCTGCGCCGCACGGGGCCGTCATTGGGCGGCGAAATAGCGGGCCAGATCGGCAATGTCCTGATCGCTGAGGTCGCGCGCGGCCTGCCACATCAGCACCGCCCGGTCCGAGCCGTCGCGCTGCCCGTCGCGCCACAATTTCAACTGAGCCGCCAGATAGGCCTCGTTCTGACCCGAAAGCCGCGGTATCAACGGATTGGTATTTCGCGAACCGTGGCAGCTCAGACAGGCCGGAATATCGCGGCTGCCCCGGCGGGCCAAGGCTTCGCCTGGGGCGGGGTCGCCCGCGACCCGCAGCTGCGGCGGCGGGGACAGCGTGGACAGCGCCTCGGCCAGTCGCGCCTCGGCCTCGGGCGGGACGCGGGTGACGGCATGGGCCATGAAACCGCTCGGCCGCGTGCCGGACCGATAGGCGGCCAGCGCCTCGGCGATATAAGCGGGCGTCAGGATGTTCAGCCGGGGCGCCAGCGGCGTGCCGGTCGCGCCGTGGCATCCGGCGCAATAGCCCTCGGCGGCGGGGGCGGTGATGCGGTCATATTCCTGCCCGTCCATGCCGGCTTTGACGGCATTCAGGAAGGCCACGACCGCCCAGACCTCATCGCCACGACCCTCCGCCGGCCACGCGGGCATCCCGGTCATCTTCACGCCTTCGTCGACGATCCAGTGCATCTCCTGTGGTTGCCATGCGCGGACGGCGGTGCTGATCTGCGGCGGGGCTGGCTCCATTGCGGCGATGGTCGCATCGGCGCTGCGGCCCGGCGTGCCATGGCACATCCGGCAGGCGCTGTCGTAATGGCGCGCGCCCAGTTCAATCAGCGCCGGATCGACAAGGCCCGGCGGCACCGACGCGGCCGGCGGTGCACGCCGGGCGACGCCGTTCTCAAAGGTCTCATGCATTGCCCATGCGGTGGCCGACCAATGCCCGTCCCGCGCCGAGGTATTGAAAAGACCCAGAAAGACCGTCGCCAGTCCGGCGGTTCCGGCCAGTGCCGCTGCCGCGGCGAGGGTCAGCAGGACTATCCGCAGCCGGGTCATGCGGAGGCCTCGTGCGGTTTCAGGGCAATGGCTGCCAGCGCCACCCCGGCGACCAGATAGATCGGCGTCCCAATCGCCAGCATCAGCATCCCGCCCACGGTCTGCGCGGATAGATCCGGTGCGGTGCCGCAGAAGCCGGCGTAAAGATCGCGCGGCGCCAGCGTCAGGATCGCTCCGAGCAGCGTCATATGCATCGAGGTCAGCAGCAGGCCGGTCGCGCCGATCAGCGCCTGTCCCCTGTCGCCCGTCACCACGCCGCGCAGGCATCCGGCCCAGACCAGCAGCCCGACCAGCAGGAACCCCCCCTGTTCAAGCGCGAAGGCGCCCGGCAGCCGGTAAGCCAGACCATGCGCCGCCGGAAGGTGCCACGCCCAGACCAGCAGGAATTCCAGCAGCACCGCGATCAGCGGCGGGATCGCCAGCTTGCGGCCAAGCCGCGGAAAGCCCAGCACCAGCAGCGGCGCAGACACAGCGACCAGCCCCATATGGCGCAGCATGTGCAGTGGAAAGCGCGGCAGCAGAATGTCCAGCGGCAGCAGCCAGATCGCCGCCAGCAGCGACAGGCCCGATGCGGCAAGAAGCCCGCGACCGCTCATTGGCATGTCCCGATGAACAGCGCCGGCAATGCGACATAGATCACGCCGACGACCGAAATGAGGGACAGCAGCACCGCCGCATGACCCAGGAAATGATGACGGTTCTCGGGATGATGAAGCCGGTCGGCGGTCGACGCCTCCGGCCTCCATTGTTGCAGCGCCCTCCACCCGACCCAACCGATCAGCCCGAGCGCGATCAGCGTCAAGGCAAGGACCGACAGTCGCAGGAAGGCGGTCCCCTGCGTCGGCCCGACCCTGGCGCACCAGATCGCCGCCCCGGCATAGCAGAGCAGGAAGTGAGCCGCCCAGATGATCGGCGAAAAGGCGATCCGCCACAGGCTGAGGCTTTCGTCGCGCAACTCGTCCTCGTCTTCGCGATCGGTCGGGGGCAGCGATCTTTGGGCCATCACAGCAACCTCGGTGCAAGGCCGATGACGGCGGCTGTCACCGCCACGGTCATCAGCAGGAAATGCCAGTAGAGCGTCACGTTCCACAGATCGGTGTCATGGTTCGGATCGATCTTGCCGAAGATGGTTCCGGCCAGACAGTAAAACTGCATCAGTATGCCAAGGGCGATATGCGCGCCGGTCCAGATCACCAGGGCGCAGATGATCGCGGGATAGACATGGCTCGTGGGCGACAGTTCCAGCACCGAAAGCACCAGCGCCGTGCCCGCGCCAAGCGCCAGCGTCGGGGCGGCGATCAGGGCAGATCGTGCCGCAGTCGCGTGAGCGCTGCGGTTCAGGTGGCGGGCCCCATAGGTCAGTCCCCATGACAGCAGGATCCCGGCGGCACAGAGCGCGACCAGCCCCGCATCGGCGTGGGTCGCGTCACCGGGAATGAAATCCGCCCGCGCGGTCCAGTAGAAGAAAAAGCCGAAGACAAGCGAGGCGAAGGCGGTGGAATCGGCCAGCATGGTGATCCACATCGCCCACCAGCCGACCGCCTCGGGGCCGGAGGCATAGAGGGGCAGTTTCAGACCCAGCCCGGCCTTTCTCATCTCGGCCTTCGGCACCTGGGCGGTGGCGGTCCACAGCCAGTAAAGGATACAGCCGACCGCCATCACGCCGGACATCGCCGCCGGCGCATAAAGGTGAAAGATCGGCAGGATGAAGCATCCGCCGGTGAAGATCGCGGCCAGAAGCGGAATCCAGCTGTCGCCGGTAACGCGCTGCACCTGCGTGGGCCTGGCGTCGATGACGCTGGTCACCATCGTCTCGCGCAGCCTCTCGGGCGCATCGGGCAGGTAGTAGCGGCCGGCATCCATCCGCGCGACCAGCTTTGGCTGATCCCAAAGCGGATAGCGCGAGGTGACATAGGGGATCGAACGCACGCCCCAGTCGCGGTGACGGACCTGGTCGGTCCATTCCAGCGTGCCCGCATTCCATGGGTTGCGGTTGGTCAGATGGGGTTTTCCGGGCCGGACCAGATCCCACAGGAAGATGGCGAAGCCCGCCGCGATGGTAAAGGCGCCGATGGTCGAGATCAGGTTCAGCGTGTTCCAGCCGATGTCGCCCGGATAGGTGAACACCCGGCGCGGCATCCCCAGAAGACCGGTCAGATGCATCGGCAGGAAGCACAGATTGAAGCCGCCAAAGATCAGCCAGAACGCCCATTTTCCCAGGCGTTCAGACAGCATCCGCTTGGCGAAGAAGGGATGGAAGTAATAGACGCCGGCCATGACCGGCAGGATCATCCCCCCGAACAGCGTGTAGTGCAGATGCGCGACGATGAAATAGGTGTCGTGAACCTGCCAGTCGAAGGGTGCGATGGCCAGCATCACCCCGGTCAATCCACCGGCGGTGAAGATCGCCAGTGCCCCCGCGATCCACAGCATCGGCAGGCTCATGCGGACCCGGCCAAGCGCCAGCGTCGCCAGGAAGACGAAGATCTGGATGCCGGTCGGGATCACCACCGCCTCGGACGCGGCCGAGAAGAAGCCGAGCGAGATCAGCGGCAGCCCGGTGGTAAACATGTGATGCACCCACAACCCGAAGCTGAGAAATCCGGTCCCGACCGCCGACAGCACGATCCATGAATAGCCGACGATCGGCCGCTGGGCGACGGTTGGCACGATCATCGCGGCAATGGCGATCGAGGGCAGAAAGACGATATAGACCTCGGGATGGCCGAAGATCCAGAACAGGTGCTGCCAGAACAGCGGCTCGCCGCCGCGCGCGGGATCGAAGAAGGGCCAGTCGAGGGCGCGTTCCAGCTCGAACAGCAGATCGCCCGCGATCAGCGGCGGAAAGGCGAACAGGATCATCCCACCCACGACCAGCACATACCAGGCGTAAAGCGGCATCATGTTGACCCGCATGCCGGGCGGCCGACATTTCAGCACGCCGACGATCAGTTCGACCGCCGCCGCGATCGAGGCGACTTCGATGAAGGACAGGCCCAGAAGCCAGATATCCGAACCCGCGCCTTCGGCTTCGGTGGCCAGCGGCGGATACATGAACCAGCCCGAACTCGGCGCGGCGTCGAACAGGACCGAGCCGAGAACGAAGACCCCGCCGATCAGGAAGGACCAGTAGCCGAAGGCCGAAAGGCGTGGAAACGGCATGTCGCGGGCGCCAAGAAAAGCCGGCAACAGCAGAATTGCCATCGCTTCGAACAGCGGCACGGCGAACAGGAACATCATCCCGGTGCCATGCATGGTGAAGAACTGGTTGAAGCGATCCGCATCGAGGAAGTTCATGCCCGGAAAGGCAAGCTGGATGCGCATCAGCAGCGCCAGCACGCCCGAGAACAGCATGAAGACAAGGCAGGTCGCCGCGTACCATTTGCCGATCACGGTATTGTTCGTCGACATGAGATAGCGCAGTCCGGTCCTGGTCCGCCATGCCGCGTGCAGCTCCTCCTCCTGCGCCACCTGCAAGGCTGTGGGGACGGGCCGGGCCAGCATCTCCTCGGTCGGCGGAAAAGGCCCCTGTGGGCTGCGGCCGGTCATGTCAGCCCCTTCAGATAGGCGGCCAGATCGGCCAGCTGATCGGGGTCGAGCCAGTCATAGGCGGGCATGGCGACGTCTGGCTTCAGATCGTCGGCATGGGCGATCCAGGCCATCAGGTTTTCGGCGGTCGGCTGCCAGTTTCCTGCCCCCAGCGTCCCGCGCGAGGCGAAATGGGTCAGATCGGGGCCGACAGCACCGACGAATTCCGTGCCCCGCACCGTGTGGCAGGCGCCGCAGCCTTCGTCGCGGAACAGGGCTTCGCCGCGTGTCGCGGCGGGGGACGTGGGCGGCGGGGCGGAGGCGGCCTGATCCTTCAGCCACCGGGCGAAATCGTCCGGCGCCATGACCACCGCCTGGAACGCCATCAGCGCATGTGAGGCGCCGCACAACTCGGCGCATTGGCCGCGATAGAAGCCTTCCAGATCGGGATGCAGCGTCAGCACCGTTGTCCGGCCCGGAATCATGTCCATCTTGCCGCCAAGCGCCGGTATCCACAGCGAATGGATATAGGTGTCGGCGGACAGATGCAGTTCGGATCTGCTGCCGGCGGGAAAGCGGATTTCATTGGCCGAAACGATGGGCGTGGTGGCGCCTTTCGGCCAGTATTCGACCCGCCACCACCATTCTTCTGCATGTACGGCAATGCGCAGCCCGTCGCCTGCGGCGCGTTGCGCGGGCATGATCGACAGCCCCCATGCCAGCAGGGCGCCGATGACGACGCTCGGAAACAGAACGCCCGCGCCGAACAGGAACCAGTTCACATTGTGGATCTTCAGCGCCTGAGGGCGCAGCCGGGTGACATAGAGAAACAGCCCGTTCAGACCCAGCCACAGCACCACCGCACCCGCAAGCATCACAATGAACAGATACAGCAGCTGCCGGCTGTCCTGCCCGGCGGCGTTCAGTACCGATTGTCGTCCATCACAGGCTGCCAGAGGCAGGACCAACAACAGGCAGGCAGGGGATCGCAGGAAACGTGGTGAGATTGCCTTCCTGAGCATTTCTCCCTCCGGAATTCTAAACTGGGACCAGACGCGCCTTCCTTTCAGAGGTTGCCGTCGGCTGTGGAGCGCCCTGCGCCACTCGGACAACCTCTCGCCGCGGATTCCGTTCCGTCGCCCCCCAACCGAACGGCCGGCTCCGAACTCCTCGCGCTGCGGTATCCGCTACGATCCAGAGGGCGAGAGGCGCAGCGGTCAAAGGTCCTGCCGTGCTGTCGAGACAGGTTCAGGCAAGGTCGCGGATTTTCGCCTCTCGGTCCCAAAAGCGCCGGGTTGTCAGTTCCGGCAGGCTCTCCCGCGGACCCGTTCCCTCATCCGGTTCCACCCCTGCGCGATCCAGCAGGGCTTTTGCGCCATCGTTATGACCGATCGCCTTCAGATGGGCATAAGCGTCCATGACGAACTCGACCGCAGCCGCATCGCGGGCCAGCTTTTCGGCCTGTTCGGGCACAAGGATCAGCGCCACCGCATCGAACAGCACCGAAGGCGAACCGGCAAGCTGCCCGTCCGCCGTCAGCATGTCGCCCTGAACCTCGATGCCGCCAACCTTGGGCGATCCGGGTGAAGGGGGTTCCGCCCTTCACTCGGATCGCCTCGGACAAGGTGTCGATCGCCGCCTTGTCGGAACCTTCGGCGAACAGGAATCCCACCGTGCGGCCCTGGAGCGTCTCGACCCAGTTTTGGACCTGCACCGGTTTTGTTCCGGTCGGGTGCTCATGTTAAGCGGCCTTCTGTTCGAAAGCCACGGGTGATTTCCAGCCCAGGGCTGAGTGTTTTCGGCGCGGATTGTAGAAGCCGTTGATGTATTCGAAGAGGGCAATCTCGACGTCACCCCGGGTGTACCAGTCGCGCCCCCAGACCAGTTCGGCCTTCAGCGATTTGAAGAAGCTTTCGACCGCCGAATTATCATAACAATTGCCCTTGCCGCTCATCGATCCCTTGAGCGCACTTTTGTGCAGAAGTTTCTGATAGCCATGGGCGCAGTATTGCGCGCCGCGGTCGGTGTGGTGAATACAGCCCGGTAGTGATCGGCGCAGGGCAACAGCCACCCGGCGCAGCGGATTTCCTTCATGAAGGCCGCGCAGGTCGGCGCCACTGAAGCCGGGAACAACTGGATCGGATTTGTGATCCACCATGCGCCCGGTCCGATGCTGGCGGTGCTCCCGACGGTGGAGATGGCCAAGCGCGCCTCGCGCGGGCGGCTCGATCCGCTGATCTCTGACAGCCCGGCGCTTCGTGAACGGGTCAGCCCGGCCCGGTCGCGGGATGCGGGCAATTCGATGCTGTCCAAGGAATTCCCGGGCGGCATTCTGGTCCTGACCGGCGCGAACTCGGCTACAGGCCTGCGGTCCACGCCGGCGCGTTACCTGTTTCTCGACGAGATCGACGCCTATCCCCCCTCGGCCGACGAGGAATGCGATCCGGTGACGCTGGCCGAGGCCCGCAGCACGACCTTCGCGCATCGCCGAAAGGTGTTCCTGGTCTCGACGCCGACGATCCGGGGGCTGAGCCGGATCGAGCAGGAATTCGAGGCATCGGACCAGCGGCGCTATTTCGTGCCGGACGCGGCGCGTTGGAGAAGGAATTGCGCCAGGTCACTGGCGACCACGAGAAGCTGGTCAATGCCATCATCGCCGGCGTGCCGGCCGAGCATGTCAAGGACCGGATGATCGCGCTTGATGCGCGCAGAAGGGAGACCGTGTCGATGCTCGCGACGGCGCCCGCCGCCGATCCGCTGCGCATTCATCCCTCCATGGCGCATACCTATCGCGACCGGGTGGGCGCGCTGATCCGCGGGTTGTCGGATGCCGAGGGGATGGAGGAGGCGAAGGAGGCGCTGCGCGCTCTGGTCGAGACCATCGTGCTGGTGCCGGATGCAGATGGAGACGGTCTGACGATCGAGTTGCAGGGCGCGCTGGCAGGCCTCTTGCGCCCGGCGACGGACCAGCCGCTACGCGAGATCACCCGGCGTGCGAACAACAAAAAGGCCTCGGGCGGATGCACCGAGGCTTTTGATAAGATTGGCGAATTAGTGTTGGTTGCGGGGACAGGATTTGAACCTGTGACCTTCAGGTTATGAGCCTGACGAGCTACCGGGCTGCTCTACCCCGCGACAGTTTGCGCATTGGTGTTGCGCGTGACGCCGATCTGTTTGGTGATTGGCGTTTTTTCATCGTTTCAGAG
>NZ_JACOQL010000003.1 GCF_014490725.1 Paracoccus amoyensis | reverse complement strand
GATCGATGCCGATGATGGTAGCTTTCTTCATGGATGCCTCCTTCCATTTCCTTGCGTTTGACACTTCAAGGTCTGGCACATCGCGATGCCGTCGGGGAGGGAGGCATCCACCCCATCACAGCTCGATATCCGGGCAGGGCAAGGGTGAGGCCGAGATCGATCCCGCCCGCGCCGGAGCAGAGGGAGAGGCCGAAGAGGCAGGTGTCATCGGCCCCGGAATCGCGTCCGGGGGCAGGTAAAGCCAGGTCATTCATGGTCTCAGCGTCTGTTGGCGGTCAGGTCGGCGAAGGTTTTGTCGGTGCCGTCCAGCACGGCCGCCTGGCCCGTCAGGTTCTGCCAGCGGGTGATGGCGACATCGACATAGGCGGGGTTCAGTTCGATACCGTAGCAGACCCGGTCGGTGGTCTCGGCGGCGATCAGTGTGGTGCCCGAGCCCATGAAGGGCTCATAGATCGCCTGTCCGGGGCTGGAATTGTTCAGGATCGGGCGGCGCATGCACTCGACCGGCTTCTGGGTGCCGTGGACCGTTTCCGCATCCTGATCGCGATTGGCGATCTGCCACAGCGTCGTCTGCTTGCGGTCCCCGGCCCAGTGGCCCTTGCCGCGCTTCTTCACCGCATACCAGCAGGGCTCGTGCTGCCAGTGATAGTCGCCCCGGCTGAGGACCAGCCGGTCCTTGGCCCAGATGATCTGCGAGCGGATGTCGAAGCCCGCCGCGATCAGGCTGTCGGCGACGGTGGTCGCATGCAGCGCGCCGTGCCAGACATAGGCGACATCGCCCGGAAACAATGCCCAGGCCTCGCGCCAGTCGGCACGGTCGTCGTTCAGCACCTTGCCCGTGCGTTTGGTCTTGGCCGCGCCGGTATGGTTGCGCCATGCCGGGTCGTATTCCACCCCATAGGGCGGGTCAGTCACCATCAGCAGCGGGCGGACATCGCCGAGCAGTTTGCTGACCACATCCGCCGAGGTGCTGTCGCCGCAGATCAGCCGGTGATCGCCAATCCGCCAGAGATCGCTCGGCACCGAGACCGGATCGACTGGCGGTTCGGGCACCTCGTCCTCGCCCTCGGCGGCGCCTCCATCGCCGATGTCCGGATCCTGCAGAAGCGCCTCCAGCTCGTCCTCGGCAAAGCCCAGCAGCGACAGATCGAAATCCTCGGCCAGCAGGCCCGCGACCTCGTCGCGCAGCAGCCCCTCGTCCCAGTCGCCGAGTTCGGTCAACTTGTTGTCGGCGATGCGATAGGCCCGGCGTTCGGCCTCATCGAGATGGCCCAGCCGGATCACTGGCACCTCGGCAAGCCCCAGCTCCGTCGCCGCCAGCACCCTTCCGTGACCGGCGATCAGTTCGCCATCGTCACTGAGCATGCAGGGCACGGTCCAGCCGAAACGGGCCATGCTGGCCGCGATCCGGGCGACCTGATCGGGCCCGTGCATCTTCGCGTTCCGGGCATAGGGGCGCAGGCGCTCGATCGGCCAGAACTCGATCTGGCGCGGCGCAAAGGTGAGGTCCATGGGGCAGGCTGGTCCTGTGGTTTTTGGTGGCTTCGGGCGGGTGGATCCCGGTGGCTTCCACCTCGCTGGATTCCGGCCCTGGCTTCCGCGAAGTGGATCCCGGAATCCACACTGAATCCAGCAGGAATCCACCCCTGCGGGATACTCAAAGCCTTGTTTTATTGGTCGAAAATGGTCTCAAGCTGGCCAAGTGGATTCCGCCTGGATTCCCCGGTGAAATCGCCTGACGCTGGCAATCTTCCGCGCTGCGCCCCCCCGAATACAGATGCCGCCGGGGAGGAACCGAGGCAGGGGGTAGGGCACGAGAGTGTACTACCCTTGACTTGCGGCCACGTCTTCAGACGGTCGAAAAGTGAAGTCCCGGCCGCTCTTCTTCACAAAAAAGATGAGACACCCCGTCATTTCTTAGGGAGTTTTCCAATTTCTTGTCGAGACAATACTCCAGTATTTTGGGTGAAGCCCAATCTTCCCGCGATTGCGAAAACCTTGACAGAGGCCACCAATGCTCTGGATAATAGTATTTCAGCATGAGGTAACAGAATGACAACGGAGACAAGCGCCTCGACGAGCCCCAACGATCCTCACCCGACATGCCGATATGAAAATGTGCCCCCGGATGTTGTACAGGTCTAAACTGACTCTCACTAAATTCATACCGGAAGCGCGGCACATAATAGTTTATCGGCATACTTGTAGATAATTCAGAAAACTCTTCTTCCGAAATTTCTCCGCTATCCCGAGCAACGGAAAACTCTTTGAATTCAGAAAGCGCTTCGATCGAGCCTGTTATTCTCGGGTTTGGGTAGAAAGCTAAAGCCCACTCCGTTGGGCCCTTGTGAGTGAACTGAAAATAAGCGAGATCTAAGAGTAGAAAATTATAGTGAGAAAGTCGTAGGCCAGTCTCATAAATTTCATTATAGTCTTTGCTTGTAAGGCAGGTCTGGTTAAAATCCATAGATCTTGGAAGCGAGCAGTTGTAAACAGTGCCCTCAAGAAGGTTGAGATCGGCTAGGACGGCGTCGACAGCTCTTATGCTCCTGTTGAAGCTTTCAATGTTCACCCCTTACTCCTCGATTAGACTGTTCAGGTCGTCGTCAGAGAGGTTCAACTCATTTTTCATTTTCTCCATGCGTCGTTTGGCTTCAAGAATTCGTGCGTGCTTTTCCTCTAGTCCGCGCTGTATGGTGTTCAGTTGATTCATATCCGGCATGGTAAATTTGATACGTGGACTATTTTCTATCGCTGTGTCGAATTCTCTCTGCATTTGCTTGAAGGTTTTACTGTTTACTCCCATAATGCGGAGCCAAGCCTTGCTCCTTGTCATGGCAACAAATATTTTATTTCGACCAGTGCGGGTTCTTAGTACCGCAGCATCAGCGCCGACAACAATTACCACAGCAGCCTCGTTTCCTTTTGCTCTGTAGACAGTGCTCATCGTAACCATACCGTCGATCCTAAATGGAGGCTCACTGTATGTATCTTTGATGATATTGTTGCTGACAATGTTGTGGTTATTCAAATCTTTTGATATTCTTGAGAAGTAGCTTCGGGCTACCCTGTCATCCAAGCTTATGACCATTATTTGGTGTGGCGCAATTCCGTGATCGATAAAGAACTTTATTTCTTCTACGGCAAATGAAACCTCTTGGTCGAAATCCGTAGCAGCACGGGTTGAAGCTATTGGTATTCCTTCAGGAGAGTGTAGTATACTTGGGCTATTTCGAAGAGGGCGCTCGACGACGTTCTCGCTGCCAGTATCAAAAGTGCCGGATATCACTTCGTAGCCGACGTCTTCCCAGTGCTTTGCATTTTCCAGCATCTGTACGACGTCACTATAGACGCCGAATCCCAAAGAGTGTGCCAGAACAAGGACTTCACGCTGATTTCGGTATGAGCGCTGAAGGACGAAGTCATTTGTGTCCGTACCGGCGGGCAAGCTGCGAAGCAGAGAGATGCGCGGCTGACCATCGGAGTCTGTTCCGAACAGCAATTCAGGCTCTCGTACTTGCACATCGAACACATTTTGAAGCTCATCGTACGCCCAGATGATTTGCTTTTCATCGCGCGTACCTTTGGCAAGATAAAAGCACATTTGGTAGAAGCTATCTGGGAAATCTTGCCCCTCATCAACCAGAATTATATCGTAGAACTCCGAGATCGCGTTGCTTTGTACAATTTCTTGGCAAACCGCACCAAAAGGGTTTTTTGCACCTCTTACATCATTGAAGCTTTTAGGCGATCTCCCTTCTCGCACGCAGGTGTCGCGATAAACCCCGGGCAGATTGCTTCGACCCCAACCATGGCGAACATGAATATTGTCCCAGTTTGGATCGGTTTCGGCAAAGTGGCGATGAAATCTTGTGATAAGACGTTCAATTACATCTCGGAGGCTTCTGGTATAATAAGTGATAAGAATTTTGGCGTTTGGATTTTCAATATGAGCCAGCGCGGCCTTCATGGCCAAAATTACCGTTTTCCCTGTGCCTGCAAGACCGCGAATTCGCTGTGGCCCATTAATACTTGTCAGCGCGACAGCTCTTTGTGTGGCGTCGAAATTGTAGATGATGGCTTCGAGATCGTTGAATGCGCGTGCTACGGGGTCAATTAGATCTGTATCGTCCTTTTCTCCGATCTGGCCTAATGCCTTTGCCCCCTCAATGATAGCTTGGACTTCGGCTTGTTGCTCTGTGGATAGTTCGTTATCACTTTCTGCAAGGAGACGAATAATCTCAACTTCGCTACGAGCGAGTTCTATTTCATCAGTTCCGATGTCTGTTCCGGAGAAATTTGGCGCGAATAAAATTGGAACTACATCAAAAATCAACTTCCGCTTCTTTTTTAGTTCAAGACTTTTCCCGAGAAGCGCTTCTGTTGTTGCAGCGGCCTGAAGAATGCTAAGTGCATCCTTCTTGAGATCTGTGCTACTTGAAGAAGGAGAAAACTTTACCAGCTTCACTCCATGGTGGTTACTGACCACAGTTAAATCTGCGGTGTGGGTTCTTCCGCTATAATCCTTTACTTGCGGCCATCCCGCGTAGAGTATGACCTGATCCTCTGGTGAATAGACAACACCTTCTCTAACCTTTCGAGCGATCTGAGCTACGTCGTAGTTCTCCTCGCCCCTACCGATTGTCGGAATGTATGTAACGGTCATATTAGTCTCATTCGATTTTGTTGGTGGGGCTGATATTGCGCTGCTGGACACATAGCCGCTAGTATTGGCTAGGAAAATGTCGACGTCATTTCTGCGATGTCTTAGGTTTTCGGTATTCTAACGATCTACAACGTAATTGCGTCAAACTCCTCGGATTGCGTTGAGCATCTGGTCCTGAACGCCGATGCCATGCTGCATTTTGCGCACGGTCAGGAAGACATTACCGGTCTTCTCGGCCCAGAGCCTACCCAGCATGTCTTTTTCGCGTGCATCCTGCGCGGTGGCAAGGTGCTCGCCCTTGTATTCAACGACGAACAGCCGACCATCGGTGAGGCGGGCGATGAAGTCGGGATAGAAGCGGTGCTGGACACGGGGCAGCCAGAAGCTGGCCGGGTGTTTGGAGATGTTCCGCACCCACAGGTCCACCTCCTCCAGACTGTCGAGTGCCCAGGCGCACTGAAACTCTTCGCCGCCGAGATCGCCATCGAGCAGTGGGACGCGATCCGCGCCGAGCAGATGGCGGCGCAGGCGAAATGCACCGGTCGGCGTGGTCGGCACATTGGCATAGCTTTCGGCATCGAACCTTGCGACGCATGCCGGATCGGTGCCTAGCACGGCCGTATCATCGAAAAGCGCGACCTGATGGGCCTGCTGGCGCACCCCAGCGCGGATTTCGGCGATCTTTGCGCGAATGCGTGTGGCGAGCGGATATTGCCAGTCGATGAGCGTGCGTGCGGAAATCCCGCGTTCGGCGACCAGATTGGCGACAATCCGCGCCAGCCATGCAGACAGGTCGGTCGGCGGAATATCCGCAGCCCGGCACTGACGATCCAGCCATTGCAGGAGGCTTGACGCGAGCGTCGCATCGTCAGGATCTGCAAGTCCGATCAGCGGCAGCTGCGTCGTCTGGGTCTGCGAATAGACCAGCTTCTCGCCCTCGACATCGATCTCGATCACATTCTCGGCGCGGCGGAAACTCATTTCTGCTTCGGTGATCTGGGCGGGATGGTTCAGTATCGACCATTCGACCCGCTCCATGATCAGGTCGGTATCGGCCTGGAACAAATCGCCATCCATTTCGACCATCAGGAACGGCACCTCGATGGCGGCACCCTTTTCGGCGGGCGACAGCGCGGCCTCGACCTGTGCCTCGTGCCGGTCGATTTCGGCGCGCAGGGCAGGGCGCTGTTCCTCTGGCGTATGGCGTTCGATGGTGCTGGCGACAGCCTCGGTCACAGCACCCTTCACCCCGACCTTCAGCGTACCGGAATCGGTGCGGATAAACTCTGCACCGGCCTCGGCAAGCTCAGCCAGATCCGCGCGGGCCACGTCGCTGTCGGGGATTTCAAAGGTCATGACCGGCTTCGGCGCCACCGGATCCGGATCGAACAGCTGGCCCTGCGCATCTTCCTCGACAGAAGCCGGGCGCAGCGACTGCCGGACCTCTTCATCGGTGAAGCCCATGTCGATCAGCTTGTCGCGCAGGCTGGCCGCTACTTCAGCGAAGGACGGTTCGGCCACATGCGCATAGGCCATGTTCAACGCCGCATCCCGGCGCCGCTTGGCATAGGGCATCCGCAGAACACGGCCCAGAAGCTGCTCGACCGCCGTTGCCGATGCCACTTTCTGCGTGGCGCAGAGCACATAGGCCGAGGGGCAATCCCAGCCCTCGCGGAGCGCCTGAACCGTGATGACGTGCCGCGTGGGCTCGTTCGGATCGCGCAGATTGACGCCATCCAGCTCGCGGTTGTCGCCCGTCGCGACCTTGATCCAGGCGGGAGGAATTGCTTTTTCTTCAACAAGATAGCGGCGCAACTCCTCGACTGTGGGGTGCCCGTTCTTGGCCTGTGCCTGATACAGGGCAACGGGACGCAGGAACTCGGCCTCGCGTTTGGCCTTCTCCTCCAGCATGTTGCGGGTTGCGACCGCGCCGGTCACTGCCTCTTCCCAGCCGTCATGCGGGCGCACGCGGATAGGCAGCTTGATCATTTCCTCGTCCTTCAGCGCGCCGGCTGTGACGGAAAACAGCACGTTCGACACGCCGCGCGGGGTCGCGGTGAATTCGATGATCGCCGACGGGCGCAGCCGCGCTTGCATGTCGCGCGAAAGGCCGGTCACGGCGTTATGGGCCTCGTCCACGATCATTATTGGGCGGTGATGATACATCAGATTGGCAAAGCTGAACTTCACCGTGCCTTCGCGGCCTGCCAGCAGAGGCTCGCGCGCCGCGTCCGACGCTGTTACCAGCTCCATTCCCTCGGTCGGAAGCCCCGAGAAATGCGGCTCGAACTCCTCCTGATAGGCATAGACCTTGCGCTGGGTGGTATCCGTCACGCGGAACGACTGGATGGTTGCCACGATCACGCAGGTGAAACGGCCGATATCGCTGGGACGCAGGGTTACGAATTCCTCGATATCGAAAACTCGCGTCCTGCCGCCGGTCACCGCGTCCAGCCGCTGCCGATAGGGGTGGTTCACATCCTTCAACGCCTCGACCGTCTGGCGCTTGATCGCGTCCGAGGTCACCATCCACAGCACCATCGGATGCGGCTTCTGGACGAATTCCGCACCCACTCGGATCGCTTCGGTCGCGAGCAGCGTCTTGCCGCCGCCAGTCGGCAGGCGCAGACAGACATAGGGCATGTCGGGCTTGTCGGCGAAGGGGGTCTCATAGTGGCGAGGCTCCAGCTTGCGGCCTTCAAGCTGTGCCTCTTCCTCCTGACGGGCGACCTCTTCGGCGAAAGCCGCGGCAGGGCCTTTCGCGCCCGAACGGGTCAGGAACCGCGACAGGGAATTCAGGGCGGACTGCTGGTAGCGCTTCAATTCCATGGTCATGCCCTTGCCTTGATATCCCAGGGCGTCTGGCGAAAGCTCACCTCTGCCTCATCCAGAGTTCGGTCCGACAGGCGGTTTGCCGCGCCATATACGGTGACCGGCCCCGTATGGCCCGCCGCATGGGCCTCATCGCGGATCAGCCGCAGCACAGCATGGGTCAGCACGTTGCCGCCGCTGACCGAGCGATCCTTAAGGATGCCGTTGTACAGCAGCGCCAGCCCGCGTCCGTCATGTGCGCCCAGAAACGGACCAGAGGGCGAAGCTGCCAGCGGCACCCGGAATTCCGAGAACCACAGATGCCGGGCGAGATCCGCGAAACGGATATCCGGGTTGATCTGACCGGCATGGTCGAACACCGCCGCGCCCAGCGTGCAGAAACGAAACCCGCCGCCGCCCTGCCAGCCGATATCGGCCGAGATGCCGCCCTGTTCGCCCTCGATCACCTTCCGCATGCGCAGCGCGCAATGGGTCCGGGCGTGATCGCCCATTTCCACCCCGATCCAGCGCCGACCCATCTTGTGCGCCACCGCCGCCGTGGTGCCCGAGCCCAGAAAACTGTCGAGCACCAGATCGCCGGGGTTGGTCGCGATATGCAGGATGCGCTGGATCAGGCGTTCAGGCTTGGGGGTAGCGAAAATATCCTCATCCTCGAAGACAGCGAGGATCTCCTTCTTTGCCCTCTGGTTGTCGCCAGACTCAGCCGCTGTCCACCATGTCATCGGTGCAAGGCCAGAGTCTTCCCATTCGTATTTCTTGATGCGTGGCCGGCCTTCACCGCCTTTGGGCCAGTAGACGCGCCCCTCTGATCGGTAGCGTTCGAATTCTGGCTCTGTCGCACCCCAACAGCGCCCCTTTGGTGGTGAAAGCTGCGACCCTGTTGGTGTCGTGATGGTATACATTTGATTGGGTCGATACCCTTGGGCGCTGAAGGGAATGGAGCGCCAGCGGCCTTGAGGATCGCTATCGGGATTTGAGTAGCCCGCGTCCGTATCTGGTTCCAGATTCCGATACTCTTTCCATTCGGCCGGACCTTTTCGCGCGTAGACAAGGATATGATCATGCGCTGAACCGACAGCCTTTCGATTTTCGCGCGAAGTTCTCTTTTGCCACACGAGGTTGGCTATGAAATTCCTGCGCCCGAAGACCTCGTCCATCAGAACTTTGAGATAATGCCCCTCGTAGTCATCGATGCTGACCCAGATCGAGCCGTCTTCGCTCAGAAACTCACGCAGCAATTGCAGGCGCGGCACCATCATTGCCAGCCATTTGGCGTGTTCCAGACTGTCGTCGTAATGCTCGAAGGCCGAGCCTGTGTTATAGGGCGGGTCGATATAGATGCACTTCACCCGTCCGGCATAGAAGGGCAGCAGCGCCCGCAGTGCCTCCAGATTGTCGCCCTGGACCAGCAGATTGCCGTCCGCATCCCCGCCAGTGTCCGGCACCGACAGATCGGGCACCTCATCAAGCAGCCGATATGCCACGCGATCAGCGGCGGTCAGGTCCTGATCGCGGGTCAGCCATTGAAGAAGGGGCATAAGGGAAATGTCCTGCCGGTTGTTTTTCCGACAATCTGCCCGCGATTGCCCGGGCCTGCAAGGCAGCGCGACCGTTCATGTCAACGCAGGCCGTGCTTGCCACGGCCTCACCTTCGGCATCGCCTGCGTCACCTCCACCTCCCGCAGCATCCCGCCCGCAATCAGCCCGTCGCGGATCCAGCCCAGCGCCTGCCACCAGTCCTCATAGGCGCGGCGGGCGGCTTCGATCTGGTGGGGATGGGGCGAGAAGGTGACGGGGCAGGCCATAATATCGACTGTGCGCCATTTGCCACGGGACAGCACCCGCGCTGTGCCGACGACCGCCGTTGCTGCCCGCTCCCCATGCTGGTTGCGCCTCACCTCGACCGGCACGCAGCGCGGCAGGGCGCCGGGCATCCAGTCCGGTGTCAGCCCGGCGCGGGCCAGTTCCGCGATCCGGATCGCCATGCGCCTCCCGCCAAGACTGTCGGGCATGCCAGCCACGCAGGCGGCGATCACTTCGGCATCCTCATGGGTATAGCTGCCGAACTTGTGCTGGCCGCCATCGATCCTGCAGCCCAGCGCCGCGCGCTGCAGCAGGACATGTTCAAGCCCATATCCGTAGCTCTCACCTGTTGTGTCCTTCGGCACCGGCAGATCCAGCTGCGCCTTCTCGACCCGGAAGGCCCATTCCAGCGCCGCCTGCACGCCCAGCGCGCGCCTCACCCGTCCGCCGCCCGTGCGGCCGATCCGTCCCTGAATGCTCATGGCTGCGGTCCTTCAAACAGGGACATCTGCGCCGGGCGCTGGGGTTCCTCCGCCGGACGCCAGATCCACGGGCCCGAGGCCATGGGCAGCTGCGAGAGTGCGCCACGCATGTGCCGCTGCCAATGGGTGAACTCCGTTGCCGAGCAGGCGCAGAGCGCGTGCCCGATGGGCCAGCCCATCAGCCATCCGACGAAGAGCGGGTTCAGCCGCCGCCGCGCCCGCGCCTTCAGGATCCGCCGCGAGACAGCGCGCCCATGCGAGGCAATCATGAAAGCCCAGAGCGGGCGCGAGATCGGGGCGTGCGGCGAGGATTGTGGCCCATGCGGCGTGATCGCCGGGGCCGGGCGGGTGAAGCCCTGTTCCGCCCGGTAATGCAGGACATCCATCCGGCTTTTGCCATCCGCCCGGGTGATGCTGGCTTCCGAACTGCCCTTCCAGTTCTGCGCGGCCGGGGTCGGCCATTGCGTCGCTGGTGTCGCCCAGTTTTGCGCATCTCGCGCCAGGCAACGGTTGCCAGCCTTCGGTCCTGGAATCTGACCCGCACCCCGAGGGCTGACATCGTGTGCCTGCGGTGTCGTCCACCATTGCGCCGCCTGCGCTGGCAATGGTGGCGTTCCGCACGAGCCATAGCTCTGACCCGGTCCGCCCTTCGACCCATCGCTGGCCTTCGGCGTCGACCAGCTGGCGATGCCCAGCGCCAATGCTTCCGCCTTGCGGGTAAAATCGCTGTTGCCCGCCGGGTTGTAGCGGGTGGTTCCGGGATGCAGGCTCATCGGTGTGGGCCAGGATGAAGATCCGCAGCCGCTGGTGCGGCGCACCGACTTCTGCCGCTGAGAACAGACCCGCCGCAGGCGTGTAACCCAGTCCCCAAAGCTCTCGGAGCACGGTTTCGAGACCGAGGGTGACGTGCCCGGCGACGTTTTCGAGGGAGACCCATTCCGGTCGGCATTCGGCGATGACACGGGCGACTTCGGGCCAGAGGTGTCGGGGATCGGCCGCGCCGCCGCGCTTTCCGGCGGCACTGAAGGGCTGGCAGGGATACCCGGCCAGCACTGTGTCGAAGGCGCCACGGAAGGGGCGGGCATCGAAGCTGCGCAGATCGTCCCAGATCGGGGCCGGGGCGAAATACCCGGCATTCTGGGCTGCGATGAGCACCGATCTCGGCCAGTCCTCCCATTCGACAAAGGCGCGGGTATGATATCCGGGCTCGGCGAGCATGAGGCCCATATCCAGGCCTCCGCCGCCTGCGCAGAGGCTGAGTCCGTGCCGGGGACGTGACACCATGGCATTCACAGCACCCCTCGTTCGCGCAGGCGCTGGGCCGTCACCAGCCCCCTCTCAAGCAGTGCATTGCGCACGGTGTTGGAGATGGCGTTCGAGGGCAGGTAGCCGTCGCCGTTCACCATCCCGGCGTAGAAGCTGGCGATTTCGTCGAGGCTGGCCCCTGGGGCGTCGCTAGGTTTGGTTTTGCGCTTGCGGCGGTGATCGCCCTCGGAAGGGGGCGGGGCCTTGGCCGTGCGTGCCGCCCGTTCCATCAGCCGGTCCAGCGCCCGCGGCCCGTCCGGCGGTTCGGGATGGGTGTCCCGGCTGTCCCGGGCGACCGCGATGATCCGGTCCTCGGTCAGCCCGAGATCGGTGATCCAGCGCCGGACATGCTCGCGGGCTGGCCAGCCCTGCCACCAGGCGGGAAGGGCGGCCTCAAGGTCCAGACCCAGCGCATCGAGCAGTTCCCCGAAAAATTCCTCAAATCGGTCATCGCGCGCACGCGCGTCCTCCTCCTCCTTTACTGGTTCCCTTAAAGGTTCCCTTACAGGGTTAGTCTCCGGATTCCGGAGATGGCTTTCGGCAAAATCCGGAGATGGCTTTGCCGAAAATCCGGAGATGGGTCCATGTCCGGAATCCGGAGTTGGATCGCCGCCCGGTTCCCCCTCCAGCCCTTCATCGCCATCTCCGGTTTTCGGAGACGGGTCGTGCGGAAAGCTTGGCTCGAAACCCAGAATATAGCGGGTGGCCTGACGCTTGTGGGTGCGGGGATCATGCGTGCGGACCCGGTGGATCAGGCGCCGTTCCTCGAGCTTGATGAGATGTTCGTTCAGCGCCGAAACCGACATCTCGGCGTCTTCGGCCAGCCGCACCTGCGTCGGAAAGCAGCCGAAATCGGGATTGTGGCGGTCGCAGAGATGCCAGAGCACGATCTTGGTCGCAGGCTTCAGCCCGCGCTGCTGGATGGCCCAGTTGGTGGCGGCATGGCTCATGGCGCGACCCTCCGGGCCGGGGCTGCAATGCGGGTGGAAAACCCGTGATCGGCCAGCGCACCCAGTGCATCGTCGAGGGACCGGACCAGCGCCCAGCCGAAACCCTGCGCCATCACGGCGTCGCGGAACGCCTCCTGCGTCGGTCGCAACCGCCCCTTCGGGGCTTTCAGCTCCAGAAACAGCACGCGGCCATCGCAGAGGATCATCAGATCGGCGAAACCGGCATGAACGCCCATGCCGACGAGGATCGCCTGACGCTTCGCGCCGCGCGGTCCGGGTTCCGTGACCTCGTTGGCGCAGTGATGGATGATGGCGGTGCGGGGCAGGATCTGGCGCAGGCTGCGGACCACGGCGCGCTGCAGATCGGCTTCGGGGGTGCCGCGGCGCTTCATGGTTGTACCTCGTCACCATCATTGCGCCGGGCGCGGACCGGCCGCCGGGCATCGACGATCAGGCGCAGCAGCTTTGCCTCTTCGCGCTCTTCCTCGGTCGCGCCATGGCGGGCCAGAACTTCGCAGGCGATGGTCACGAGGCGGTCGCTGTGATGGGCGGCATCGGCAATGACAGCCCTTGCCTCGGCGACGCGATCGGCGGACCAGTCGGGCGCATGGATCAGGTCGGTCATCAGCGGCGGCCTCCGGCGCGGCGGCGGCGCGGGGCGGCCTGTTCCTGCTCTTCCAGCCAGTCCTCGACGGCGGCGCGGCGATAATAGACCTTTCGGCCAGCGCGGACGCAGGGCGGGCCCATCCGCTGGGCTTCCCAGCGGCGCAGGGTATCGACCGAAAGGCCGAGTTCCATGGCGAGATCGAGGCGGCTGATCCAGCCGGCCATCAGGGTGCGGGGTTTTGCGGTCGGTTCCGGCATCGATCCGAGATGCGGCATCGGGGTCTCCATCATTGCTGTGGAGGCGATTGAGCGCAGATGCCGAGGGGTGGCGGCGAGGCGGAGGGTGGCGCAAAGAATGCCACAGGCGTGCCACCCCATGTTTTGCTGGCTTTGTGGCGCTTTGCTTGGCGAAGCGGGGCAGGGAGGCAACTGCCACCGATCACCCCCGGATTGACCCCAAGGCGGCAAGCACCAGCGAACCGCCGGAAATGTCGGCATTGACCGGCATTGATGGGCAAAGGGGGGGTGGCACCCGGCAGGGCACCGCGCCACCCATTGAAATCATTCGGGATTTACAAAGCCGGGTCTGCCGATCCCGCGAAAACGCCCGCTATTGTTGGCGATTCCGATGATGAGCCTGAGATCGGGCCGGGACATCGCACCGGGTCAAGTGCCCGCCTGATCGTAGAAAGCCCAGCAAAACAAGGGGTGGCGCGAGTATGGCGACGTTTATGCCACTCTCCGCCTCGCTGCCACCCAGGTTCCCATGCTTGGCTTGATAGAGCCGCAGAACCACGCCTCATGTCGGATGCCAGAAGGACCGAACGACCATGCCCGAACGCATCAAGCTGACCGAAAAGATTCTGCGCGAGGTCGAACCCGTGCCGGGGCGCGATTACCAGATTTTTGACAGCGAGATGCGCGGCTTCGCGGTCTGCATCTATCGCGGTGGCGGGCGCGCCTTCACGCTGGATTACCGCCATGCCGGTCGCCAGCGCCGGATGACCTTCGGACGCTGGCCCGACTGGTCGGTCTCGGCGGCGCGGGAACGTGCCCGTGAACTCCGGCGCGAAATCGATGCCGGGGCCGATCCGCTGGCCCTGCGCGAGGAAAAGCGCGAAGCGCCGCGCGTCGACGATCTGATCGAACGCTACTGCGCCGAGCATCTGCCGAAACTGTCGGAACGCAGTCAGGCAGACCAGCGCTCGGTCATGGCGAAGCTGGTCGCCCCGGTCTGGGGTAGGAAGCTGGTGGTGGACATCACCCAGAGCGATGTGGACAGGTTGCTGACGCAGATCGCCGAGGGTCGGGCAAGGCCGCACAAGGCGAAGCCGAACAACCGGGCGCGCAAGCTGCAGGGCGCAAAACCCACGCCGGTCCGCGCCAACCGGGTCGGAGAGATCATTCGAAAGATGTTCACGCTGGCGGTGCAATGGGGCTGGTGCGAAGACAATCCCGCCCAGCGCTTCCATCGCCGCATGGAAACGCCGCGCGAGCGCTTTCTGTCAAAGGAAGAGATCGCCAAACTGGCTGCCGCGCTGGATGCGGCCGAGGACCGGCGCGCGGCCGATATCATCCGGCTCTGCATGCTGACCGGGGCTCGCCTCGGCGAGGTGCGGCAGGCCCGGTTCGAACAGTTCAATCTCGAACAGATGAGCTGGTCGAAACCGCCTGCCATGACCAAACAGCGCCGCGCCCATCGGGTGCCGATCTCGGACGAGACCGCCGCCATCGTGCGGCAGCGGCTGATGCTGGTGCCGAATGGGGTGCCATGGCTCTTTCCCGGCGACACGCCCGGCCAGCCGGTGCAGGAGGTCCGCCGCTTCTGGGCGCGGGTGCAGAAGGACTGTGGGTTGGAGGACGTGCGCATCCACGATCTGCGCCACACCTTCGCCTCGCTTCTGGTCAGCGGCGGGGCCTCGCTGGAGATGATCGGCAAATTGCTCGGCCACAGTCAGATGCAGACCACGCTGCGCTATGCCCATCTGATGGATTCGCCGCTCCGCGCAGGGGTCGATGCCGTGGCCAGCGCCTTCCGGCCAAAGCCCCGGCTGGTGCACGATGCCGAGGCAACTGTGAAACACCAGTCTGCCTGACCGGCCGAGCGCCGCCCCGGTCCTTTACTCATCCTCGCGCCGCAGGGCTTTCCACACCGGCGTGATCCGCCTCCGAATGCTGCGGCCGTCGGGGATTCTGTCACCGTTCGACCGGTTTGCGAACCAATCCTGCATCTCGGCGACTAACTCTGCCTGCGTCGCGGGCAGGCCATCGTCATGAATGCGCAGGATCAGGGCGACGTTCATGCCTTCCCAGTCATAGGGCGTCGCCGCGCCCGGTCCGGATGCGACCCGGCGCACCATATCGTTCTCGTCCTCGAAGGCGTGCACCTCCTCGGCCAGGATCAGCATGTCGGCAATTGCCACCGTGATCCCGCCCACCGGATCCGTGATCAGCAGCCAGTCTTCCCGGTCGACGGGCCGGATGCGTCGCATGACACCTTCCGTCGGGCCGGTGCCGCAACGGCGGAAGAGCGGCAGCAGTTCCATTGGCGACAGAACCACCTTCCCTGCCACTGTTTCGCTGCCGCAATGCACCACCGCGATCCCGGTCAAAATCCTGAAGCGGCCCGCATCCGCCCATCCCGCGATATCGGCGATGTTGCAGCCCCAGCGGGCAGTGACTTCATGCAGGGTGTAATGCGTGCGCGGCGGCAGGGCCATGGTCTTATCCTCTCCGTTTCTGCAGAGGATTGCCGTCGCTCAAACCCGGTGCAGCCCGCGCCCGAGGGTGCGGGGGGAAGTGGAATTGGCGGCAATAAGGGCAGGGCGCTTCCTTGCGCCCGATCGCCTGTCCCTGAGCTATATTCCGATGAGGCTGCTATGCTTGTGGTTGAGCTTGATTCTCCTCTTGCGCGTCGTTGTGCACCGTTCGGTCGATGGGAACAAGTCAAGAACACGCGTTAACTTGCAAACACGCGGATGCTGCCGCGACGTCGTTCGGAGGTGGCGTTCAGCACGGTTCCGGGGATAGAAACCGGTCAACAAAATTCCCGGGAGAATATCATGACCAAGCGCAGCGACATGTCCGATCTGATGGGCTTTATCGGAGAGAAGGGTGTCTGGGCTGACCGCATGAAGGAAGTCACGGCCGAACACATCCGGTCGACGCTGGAAGACTTCGGGATCGATTTCCTGAGCCTGATCGAGGTGCTGGGCGGTCAATGGAAAGTCGCCCTTTGGGATTGCGGTTTCGAGGATTTCCTGTCGCGCCACTATGAGGACGGCAATATCGTCGATCACTATCTGACGAGCCGCAACTGGAGGGACACTGTCCGGAACCGGGATTACCTGACGGCTTTGCGCGACACGCCGATCAGCCTCTATGAGGTCGATGAAGTTCAGCCTGGTGTCTCGATGGTGCTGCGGGATGTGCTGGGACCGGCAGAACCCGTCACCGTGCGGGCGACCGACCGCAATCTGCAGCAAGGCAGCCGGATCGCGACGCGGCTGATGCCCAAAGGCGATCATCATGTCATCGCGGGCGCGTTACTGGCTTTCCGAGCAGAGGCGGTGAAATTGCTGTTCCACAGGCTGCGTGACGCGCTGGAACTGGACACGTACGACCTGCCGCGCCTTACGCGGGATCAGCTGATGCTCTGCGCGCCGGTCTTCACCTCGGCCTGGCTGTTTACCGAGCTTGATCTCGCCGAAAAACCCGTCGAGGCGGTCATTTTCAACACAGACGGCGACGACGTGCTGTTCCATGATCTGCGTTTTCCCCTGGCCGACGGCGTGACGCAGAAGGACGTGGCCGAACAGCTTGGCCGCGTTGACGGTTTCAAACCGGATGGGCCGAACCTCTGGAACTGGCTCAGGGTTCACAAGGGCCCCGTCGGAGGGTCGGCGGGAGGTATGATCATGGACAACGAGATCGATGGCGCCACGGTGATGGGAACGCTGGAGCTGACGGAGCGGACGTTGATCGTCGATGTGAATTCGGCCGCGCGCGCTGCACACGTCGACGCGCTGGTGACGGCGGCCTGTGGCGAGTTGCTGACGGGCTCGATTACGATCAGGCGCACGATGGATCAGATGCGCGGCGAGTATCGCCCGATCCAGCCGCTGGTCGCATCAGACGAAATCCCGCCGGAAAATACCCCGAAAGTCACGCACGAAGATCTGGATCGGCATTACCGCGAAACGCTGGATGCGCCGATCCCCGCCCTCGGCGGCAAGACGCCGCGTGCGTCCACTCGCACTGCCGTCGGTCGAGCGAAGGTGGTCGATTGGCTGGAATATCTGGAGGGCGGACGTGATCGCTATCCGGACAGTCCGGTTGCGGAATATGATTTCGGCTGGATGTGGGATGAACTGGGGCTGAAGGAACTGCGGAAATGACGGTCGCAGACGTTTGCCACCTAGGACTTTGAAGTCAGCGCAATCACTCCTAACCGGCCGCTCATGATCGACGCAGCGAAAGCCGGGTTGCGGAGCCATACTTGTCAATCGCGGCGTGCAAACCGAAAGGATGCTCTTTTGAGTTTGCCCTGTAGGTTTGGTAGCGCCCTCAAGGAAGGAATGACGACTGAATCGCGATGCAGGCTGACATGCTTAGTAGGCCTAGAGACGTGGTTCTCCCCTAGTGCTAGGCCGACGGCGCGTCGGTTTGCGATTGACTTCTAGAGGCTCAAATCCTAAATCTACTCCTATCTATCGAGCCTACATGCGCTTTGAGAGCCCCGAGCCTGAAAGCGCCATGCGATTGTACGGATGAGTCGAAAAATTAGGGTTAGCCCTTGATCCACTCAGACCGCTTTCGGTGAGAGAGCATCATAGACGCATTTAAGGGAGCTACACTGTACTCCCTGATGCCACTTTCAGAAAAAGTCGCTAGTAAACATATTGAGGTGGGAATTTTTCCCGTGCTCACGGAGTATTCCGTGACAATCCTCGTAGATACCCTTCATAGACACGTTTTTATCGCGACTAACATTGTAATGGGTTGATCCATCAAACCTATGCCCGAAGCGCATGTTATTTGAGACCACACAAATTGCATTATGTGGCGGCATACTTGTTTCTGCCTGCGCGTGGCGTTCCGGTCCCAATTTGAAGTGTTTGTCCTTATCATCGACAAGGTAGACCTCCGGATAGGCAGAAGCCTTCTTGGGCTTTTGTCGCTTGCGCATGTCTTTCAACAGCGCGTCTATCTCACGGCCGTAGTTGCGTTGAGTCATATCGCGACAGATTTTGCGCATCTCAACAATTTCAGGGGCATCGAAATTTCTGAGCGGTAGCCGAAAAATCTGCTGGTATTTTTTGTCGGTGAAGCGTTTTGCGAAAAATCTGAAGGCGCGTAAGCACTTCGCCAGCACCGAGGTGATCACGTTGTCAACGTTCTTACTATTTGACGGGGCTTCGAAAAGGTGAACGCTGAAGTGGTCACCAAGATTTTCCGCCAAGCTCGGCATGCTTTCATCCGAAATAACAATGACCCCCGACGCATCTTCCCATCTTAGCCAATCTACGAAATCGTTTATGCTTTTGCTTTTATTCGTGTCAAAAGCGGTCAAAACTAAGTTGTGGACGCCAAGTGCCGAGAAACCATTTGCGCGTAGATCCGCAGGCACGAGAGAAGTCTTTTTCGACGCCACAGCTTCAAGTACCGCAGATTCAGCGGTTACAAATACAACGACAAGCATGATCAGCTTCTGAGAAGAGCTATGAGAACCTTTGCGGGTACCGACAATTCTGCCGAAGCGGTTTCCGGCATTGCTGCTAAGGAATCGACAAACTTTATCAGTTCTTGTCCTCGCCGGTCGCTAGGGCGCGATCGAGAATGGATTTGATCAGCCGCCGGTTCGCTCGAGAAGTCAAAATCGACGCCAGCAGGAATAAGTCCTACCTTTGCCTTAACTGTTGGATGGGCAACGAGCTTTGTGTCTGGAATGTCTTCTCTAGTCAGCCATTGCGCGAGTCGAAGTGGCCCTGTGAACGTGCGATAGTCCACACCCTTCTGTTTCAAATCGATAGCTACAAGGCTCAGATAGTAGGGAATTTGCCTCTCGTCCCATGTTTCCTGCGCACGCTGTCGCAAGAAATCCTTAACGTCGTTGGCGTCGTCGATGGAGGTGGTCAAAACTTTTACATCCTCAAATTTGAGCGCGCAGTGTTTGCTTATCTCATTCAAAGATAACTGTCACTCTACGGTTTAAGCTAAGACATGTATAATTGCTAGGCGATGTACACTAGGCAGGCCATCACGGACGACGGCTAGAAGGGTTCGGCGACCGGGTCGATGGCTGTCGTTCAGTTTCTCAAGGTGGTAATTGCCGCTCGCCCAACTCGTCCCGCATCCTACCAGTCCGTGTGCGGCGCAGTGTACGTCTGAACCCAAGCGCACACTTTGCTCAGCGTCAACATGCAGGCGTTCCAAACAAAGTTCTCGCTGGTTTCCGATCATTGATGGCGGGCCGGGCTCCGGACTACATCAACGCCACATCAACCTGCGACTGCGGGATTCGCGCCCGTTTTGCGCGTGAATCCGTGCCAATGCTGCTTGGTGCGGGGAAGGAAACTGTGTTAAATCAAAGATTTATCGCGTAAACTATTGATATTGCTAAGTTGTTGAAATTTCGGGGCTATGGGCTCATAACCTGAAGGTCACAGGTTCAAATCCTGTCCCCGCAACCAACACTAATTCGCCAATCTTATCAAAAGCCTCGGTGCATCCGCCCGAGGCCTTTTTGCTGTTCGCACGCCGGGTGATCTCCCGTAGCGGCTGGCCCGTCGCCAGGCGCAAGAGGCCCGCCAGCGCGCCCTGCAACTCGATCATCAGACCGTCGCCCTCCGGGTCGGGCCGCAGCACGATCCGCTCGACCAGTGCGCGCAATGCTTCCTTCGCCTCCTCCATTCCGTCGGCATCCGACACCCCCGGATCAACGCGCCCACCCGGTCGCGATAGGTATGCGCCATGGAGGGATGAATGCGCAGCGGATCGGCCGCAGGGGCCGTCGCGAGCATCGACCCGATCTCCCTTCTGCGCGCATCAAGCGCGATCATCCGGTCCTTGACATGCTCGGCCGGCACGCCGGCGATGATGGCATTGACCAGCTTCTCGTGGTCGCCAGTGACCTGGCGCAATTCCTTCTCCAACTCGCCGCGTCCGGCATGGGCCTCTGCCTGCAGCCGGTTGCGTTCGGCGGCATATTCTTCGCAGAAGATCGCCACCGCCTCTGGGTCCATCAGGTTCTGTTCCAGCGCGGTCAGGACCCGGGCATCCAGGTCTTCGCGCTTGATCGCGCGCATGTTGGTGCAGACGGCCGGTCCCTTGTTGCGGGCGGCCGAGCAGCCAAAGGCGTCCTTGGAGATCTTCGAGAATCCAGCGCCGCAGCAGCCACATTGCATCAGTCCCGAGAACAGGAACTTCGGGCGGCGCCGATCCCAGATCTCGGCATCGGTGTTCTTCACCTTCTGCTTACCCTGCCGGGTGCGGACGCTGTCCCAGAGCTGATCCTCGATGATGCGCAGATCCGGCACCTCGGTGATGACCCATTCACTTTCCGGGTTCAGCCGCGAGATGCGTTTGCTGGTTTGCGGATCCTTCACATATTGGAGCCGGTTCCAGATCTGGCGACCGATATAGAGCTCATTGTTCAGGATGCCGGTGCCGCGTTCGCGATTGCCGTGAATTGTCGACGTGCCCCAGTGCTTTCCGGACGGGCCGGGAACACCCTCGAGGTTCAACTGCTCGGCGATCTTCTTCGGCGAAATCCCCTTCGCGTAGTCGCTGAAGATCCGGCACACGACCTTGGCCTGTGCCGGATCGACCTGCCGGTCACCCCGGATGGGCTCGCCTTCGGCACTGAGCTTGACGACGGCCTTGTCGCCATAGGTCAGGCCGCCGGCCGATTTGCCAGCCAGCGCGCGTCCCTTCAGGCCACGACGGGTCTTGTTTGCGAGATCCTTCAGAAACAGCGCATTCATCGTGCCCTTGAGCCCGATATGCATCTCCGAGATCTGCCCCTCGCTGATCGTCTCGATCGCGACCCCCTGGAACTGCAGGTTCTGGTAGATCGTGGCAATATCCGCCTGGTTCCGGCTGAGCCGGTCCAGGGCTTCCGAAACCACCAGGGTAAACTGCCTGACCTGGGCGTCACGCATCAGCTTCTGGATGCCGGAGCGCATCAGGCTGGCGCGCGATACGGCGCGATCGGAATAGATCTCGACGATCTCTACGCCCTGGCGTTCCGCATAATCGCGGCAGCTGCGGACCTGGTCATCGATCGAGGCATCGCGCAGATCGACACCAATTTATCGGGCTTGGCCACGTCAGGCTTGGCAACGCTCGACGACAGAGCTGGTCGGCGAAAACCGACAGCCCTATTCAAGTCGACCGACTCAGATCTCTCAAACGGGCCATTGATGGTCGCAAACGCCGACATCGAGAAGGCGGGAAGCGGCAGCTATTGCGACACTTCCCGCCTTTGCTTGTGGCTTCTTTCGGCCCTAGTCGGGCACCGCCCAGTCCAGATCGGCCATCTTCAGCAGGCTGGCCACCATCCCGGTGGTCTGCCGCAACGGCAGCTTGAACAGCACCTTAACCGTCAGGCAGAACTGGATCGCCGCGTTCGAGAATACCGCAGGCCGACCGGGACTGCCGTCACGCGGCGCCAGCCAGTCCATCTCCTTGTCCAGCCAGATCAGCAGCGACTCGCGCTTGCGAAGCGAAGCCGTGTAGCTGGACCAGTTCGTCGTGCGGTAGCGGGTAGGTGTCGGTTTGCTCATGCGGCCCGTCTAACCGCATGGATTCGCGATGTGAATCCTCCACGGGCAGGGCTCTGCAACAACGCCTTTAGGACGATGGAAATCAAGATCCTTGAGGGAAACAATCGCCGCAATTCGCGTAGAAATTGATTCCATATTCCAGCACTCGCGCCACAATGGTTGTGCGATCGTATTTATCAGCTTGCGATGCATTTTCATCTTCTGACTTCGGACCTTTTTCGTCTAGCCTGCATGTTGTCTTGTTGTCTTATGAGTAAAGGAAGTAACAAATGTTCAAGGTTCTGATGAGCAAAGGGGCGGCGCGGGTATCCATGGCCGGGGTGATGGCTGCCCTCGCATTTCAGGCGACACCCGGTTTCGCGCAGACCGAAGGGCCGGACCCGCTGAAGATCTATTTCCAGACCAACAGCCGAACGGTTTCCGACGAGGGTCAGGAGACGCTGGATCAGGCGGCCCGACTGTTCCGTGACGGCAATCCCATCGTGATGATCGTCGCCGGCGGCACCGATACCGTGGGCGCCCCGGAATACAACCTGCAACTGTCGCTGGACCGGGCGCAGGCGGTGGCTGGTCAACTGGTCGCGCGCGGTATTCCGGTCGACCGTCTTCAGGTGTTAGGACGTGGGGCCAGTGAACTGATCGTCAAGACCGAAGACAATGTCGAAAACCCGGACAATCGTGTCGTCGAGATTTCTTGGCGCTGATCCCAGCAGAAGGCTTGCCCGGATCCTCGTGCTGATCCTGGCCTTCGGGGCCACCGCCGCGGTCGCGCAGAACTCCGACAGCGGACAGGCGGCGTTCGACCGTCAGGATTACGCACGGGCCGACACCCTGTGGAGAGAGGAAGCCGCCGAAGGCTCGGCGCAGGCGATGTTCGGGCTTGGCCTGATGCGCGACCTTGGCATGGGTCGCGCCCGCGATCCGTCCGGCGCCCTGCGCTGGTATCTGGGGGCGGCCAATCTTGGCCTGGCGGATGCGCAATTCAATGCGGCCGTCATGCTGGATTCGGGCGTGGGCTTTCAACGGCAGGCGCATGCGGCGGCGGCATGGTATGGGCGCGCGGCCAGCAATGGCAACCTGCGCGCCAGCTATAACCTTGGTCTGCTGTTCGCCGATGGCGATGGCGTGCCGCTGAATGCCGATCTGGCCCGCCTTTGGCTGACCGATGCCGCCGCCGTTCTGTCCGCCGCCGAGGAGCGCCTGCGGGATCTGGCGGAACCGGCGCCCAAAGATCGCAGCCTCGGCGGGATCATTCCTCTGGGGGGCGACCTTGTCTCGGCCGTGCGCGCCGAAATGGTCTGGGCGGCGGGGCCGGGGCCAGAGGGAATTCCCTACCGGGTCGAAATCATGGGCCGGATTTCCGACAAGACCTTCGCGACACAGCTTTTCGCCGGCGATACCGAAAAATCGGCGATGACCGTGCAGCTTGCGAACACGGTGCCACAGATGGTCTGGCGAGTGCTGCGTATTGATCCGGCCGGGCCGGATTACGCCGCAAGCCCGTGGCAGATGCTGGCCAGCGATGGTGAGGCCAGGGCGCCGCGCGGCGTGTTGCAGATCAGATGCCTGTCCACCGATATCGCCGCGCATCGTTTTGCCCGAGAGCTGGCCGATGTATTCACCCGCGCCGGTTTCTGGACCCAGTTGAGCTTTGATGACAGCGTGACGACGGATGCCAGCAGGGTCAGTTACGCCTATCCCTCTGATGTCGATCTGGCCCGCCAGATTGCCGAATTCCTTCCCGGCATGACTGCCGAAAATGTCGCATATCAACCGGATGATGCAGCCTTCGCCGGGTCAGTCGTGCTGCATCTGGTCGGCGGCCCGGCGGAGTGAGGGGGGAGGGACGGCCCCTGCCTAACCGCCCAGCCAGATTTCGATCATGCCGGCATCGGGTTTTGGTGCGTAGCTGGTGAAGTCCATGGCCTCGGCACCGATGATCTGCGCTGATTGCAGGGCAAGATCGCGATCCGCAGCATGGAAATACCGGACCATATTGCGATCCGGTGCGAAGAACGACCGGACAAGCTGCAACGCGTCCCCGGTATAGGCGATCTCCATATCGGCGGGCACATGCACCCGCGTCGCCGCAGGGACCACATCTGCCAGACGCTGCAGCAGCTCTGCCGGGGTCGGCGGGGCGTCCGGAACCGCCTCGGGCTCGGGTGCGGGTTCCGGCTCCGCTGCCCCGGTCGCGATAATATAGTTGCCCGGCTGCGCCGGATCACTGTCCACCAGACCGAAGCTGAGGCGAGAATCGTCTGCGGTTGCTGCGGGGTCGGCAGAGGGCGACAGCATCTCGGCGGCGATTTCCGGCGCCAGTCCGGCAGGCTGTCGGTCGGCCACCGGCCCGCTGTCTGCTAGCCAGAGCCACCCGCCCAGCGCCAGCGTGGCAAGGCCCAAAGCGGTGCCAGCCATCGACAAGGATCGACGCGCTGGCCGGTTGGGCATTCCCGCCACCGCAGGCATGGGCCGTGTCGGCCTTTCTGCTTGAATTGGCTGGGTCTTTCGGGCGGGTCGCAACCCGTCCGGCCGGGGCGGGTCGGCCTTTCTGAATGACGGCTGGCGATCGGCAACCAGAAACGAGGTTTCGGCGGCGGTCGGATCCAGCCCTTCGATTGCCGCCGCGGTCGGGGTGACCTTTTGCTTCAGCACCTGCTCGCGCTTGGCGCGAGCTTCCTCAAGCCTTTGTTTCCAGTCGTCGGATTTCAGACCAGCCAGGATCTGTTCATGGTCAGCCTTGGCCGACGCCGTTTCCGATAATGCTTTTCTGGTCATTGGCTTCTGACCCTAATTGCTATGACGCCATTGCATCTGGACAGGCGCAGCGGCGGGTTCTTTCCCCGATCACCCTGAAAAGTACCTGAGATGCGCTAGCAAGGTCAACGATGCGGCGACTTCGACGCTCGGACCATGGCCGGAATCCGGGGGTGTCGGCGGCAATCGGCTTGTCCCGCGCGGCCTGTGTTCAACAGACTTCCCTTTCGTTAAACATGGCCGATATATCGCATCATAGCCCGCTGGCCCATGCCGCCTATCACGACCTGCTGCGGTCGCAGCGCGACGAAGCCGTGGGCGATCTGCGCGGCACGCCGACCCGTGTCACCCGCAATGGCCGCGTCTATTGGTAGGCGTTGTTGCAGAGCTCTGCCCGTGGAGGATTCACATCGCGAATCCATGCGGTTAGACGGGCCGCATGAGCAAATCGACACCGACCCGCTACCGCACGACGAACTGGTCCAGCTACACGGCTTCGCTTCGCAAGCGCGGGTCGCTGCTGATCTGGCTGGACAAGGAGATGGACTGGCTGGCGCCGCGTGACGGCAGTCCCGGTCGGCCTGCGGTATTCTTGAACGCAGCGATCCAGTTCTGCCTGACGGTTAAGGTGCTGTTCAAGCTGCCGTTGCGGCAGACCACCGGGATGGTGGCCAGCCTGCTGAAGATGGCCGATCTGGACTGGGCGGTGCCCGACGACACCACCTTGTGCCGGCGCCAGAAGACTCTGGCCGTTCATATCCCGTATCGACGCGCCGAAGGTCCCTTGAACCTGCTGGTAGACAGCACCGGGATCAAGTTCCTCGGCGATGGCGAATGGCAGGCGCGCAAACATGGTGTTCAGGGACACGCCAGTGGCGCAAGGTGCATTTGGCGATGGACACCGCCACGTCCGGCATTCGGGCGGTGGAGTTTACCCCGAGCAGCGATGGCGACAGCCCGGTCTTGCCGGAGTTGCTCGACCAGATCCCCGAGGGTGAGGAGATCGGCACGGTGACCGCCGACGGCGCCTGCGACACCCGCCGTTGCCACACCGCCATAATCGACCGCCAGGCCACGGCGATCATCCCGATCCGCAAGAATGGCCGGCCATGGAAAGAGGACTGCCCGGCTGCGATGGCCCGGAACGAAACCCTGCGCGCCACCCGGCACTATGGCAGGGCCTTCTGGAAGCGCTGGACCGGATACCATGTCCGAAACCGGATCGAAGCGAAGATGCGGTGCCTCAAAGCCTTCGGCGAGCGCATCAGCGCAAGGGACCCAGATCGCCAGACCGCCGAAATCCAGATCCGCATCGCCCTGATGAACCGCTTCTCAGCCTTGGGAACGGCCGAGATCGTCCGTGTCGCCTGAAGCCGAAGGGGAAAGGGGCCGTCACGCCTCAAGCCGCATTTCTGCAACAACACCCCCAAGAACGCTCATTCCACGCGCGTCAGGCCGTCGCCAATCTTGACGCAAACACCGCAGAACGACGCTGCCGCCCGCTGATCCCCGAGAACGGACCAGAGCAGCAATCGCCCGACCAAATTCCGCAGATCGTCTTGCCCATGCGCCAACGCGGCGCTACTTTGCGCGACATTGCCTCGGCCCTGAACCGCGCCGGACTGACGACCAATAGCGGCACCGCGTGGAAACCAACGCAGGTATCAAGGCTGCTGCAGATGATGGGATAGATGGTGTGCGCTGCGGCTGTGTGTGCTCTTTTCATTTGCGCATCGTCACTTGCTCTATCCCTGTGCTGACGACACCTACGGGTCCCTCGCTCCCAGCAATGTGGCGCCAACGCGCGAGATACCGATGCTGATTGGGGCGCTGACCCAGCCTGACTAATTTCATGGCTGTTACTAGACTGCGAGGGCGAGGAATTTATTGATGTTTGGCTACAGAGTCCAGCGTGCTTTTACCGATCAGACCGAGCGGCGCGGCGTATCGAGCTCAGCTGAGCGCAAAATCAGAGTTCTCTGAATATTGCCGGATGTTCGGCTTCCGCGCGCGAACTGGCGTGACATTTGGGCCTTGCTCAAAGTCCGGTGGTGATGAGAGGAAGTTTTAATTGGCACAAAAGGACATTTTAGTGTGCTAACTAAAATATAGGCCATTGATTTCATTGAAGTGGCAATGACAATTGGCGTGGCAAACCACATAGTTTGTGGATTGCCACGATATTCTTCCTCAATTGTCACTATGCTTCCTTTGCGGTAGGAAAGCTGACTTACTCTGTGGAAAGTTATCACTTGCCC
This sequence comes from Paracoccus amoyensis, assembly GCF_014490725.1. Lineage (GTDB taxonomy): Bacteria > Pseudomonadota > Alphaproteobacteria > Rhodobacterales > Rhodobacteraceae > Paracoccus > Paracoccus amoyensis. The sequence goes on along the minus strand of NZ_JACOQL010000003.1, from coordinate 686,547 downwards.
CTTGGGCTTTCGGCGACGAACGTCTGACAGGTTAACTTGACGGCGGATTTATATTCGATCCGGGCAAGAACGGCCCATAGCCGCCGTTCATCGCCCGTTCCGACGCGGCGATGCAGCTTACCTAGACCCGTCTTTCATAACCTGCGCAGCGTTCGTAAGGAGACCCGCAGGGCTAGGCGCTTAGACGATATCTTGATGCTTTCCCTATGCTGCGGCCCGAAAAGGTATCTCGTCCCATGTGCGACCGTCGAGAATGCGGCCAGCCTTTTTCTTGTTAACACCACCCCACTGTTTGAAGAGGAAGGCGACACCACTACGGACGCACTGATCTCGGATCGAACGGACCCAATCTGGATTCATGTAACGGGCCCCAGGGCCACTTTCCCCCCTGCGATTGCCCAGTCGATACCATCTAGATTCATCTGTCCAATATCTCCCACAAGTGGTTCAAGGGACAGGAACTTTGTGAATGCCCCACTTGCTCGGAGATCATCCATTCGGAAGGTGAAGTCGGCGCTCTCTACGCTCACACCCATCCAGACGCCGGACGGGTTGCCTTCGGCCTCGCGGCGAATGACTGCTCCCCGACAGCTGGATCGCGAGCCGCCCTTTCCCGTTGCCACCGCCTGAGTGGCCGTTCTCTCAACTTCGCTGCGGGCGCTATGCCGCAGTGCGGCTGACGGCTTACCGCCCAGAGCCCCCCGCCCGGAAATGTGGTATCCTACCGTGGTCGGCATGTCCGAAGAAGGGTGGCCTTCTTGCGCGACAGTCTCGACCGTCGTCGGATCATCCCCTGCGCCGAGGCGATGTCAGCCCGTGACCGGTTCTGGTGCGAGACCGCCGGTCTGGTGCTGGTCCGCCAGCGCCCCGGATCGGCCAAAGGCGTGATGTTCATCACGTTGGAGGATGAAACCGGCATCGCCAATCTCGTTGTCTGGACCAAGGTGTTCGAGGCGCATCGCCGCATTATCCTCTCCGCCGGCATGATCGCGGTAAAAGGCCGGGTCCAGCGCGAGGGCGAGGTGGTGCATTTTGTCGCCCAGACCATCACCGACCTCTCGCACGACCTGGCCAGCGTCGGCCAGCGCGACGAGGCCTTTCGGCTGCCCCCTGGCCGCGGCGATGAATTCCACAACGGTCCGCCCGCGCTCGATCCCCTTTGCGGCGCCAAACCGCGGTCGTTCTTGGGTGATTGATCTGCTTCGTTGTTCAGGAGCTTTCGTTTGATATCATCCCGGGTCCGTGGTCGGTGCGATGGCCGCCAACATGATGCTGGTAGTTAATACGCCGCGGTCAGCCATTTCGAGGATCTAGGGCCAGATTCACGCGTTCCGGCAGCGGGTTTCAGAAATTTGCGGCTTGCGTGCATGGCTGCTGGCCCGCAAGGATGTCGTAGCCAATCTATTGGCCGCCGCGCTCTGCCTGCTGGTCGTGGCCGTCGCACTGCGCCTGGGGCTCGATGCTCATGCGCGGGGCGAGATGGACATTCGCGCCATCGAGATCCCGCGCTGGACACTTTTCGCTCTGCTGGGCGGCGGCTTTGGCCTCTGCGGGCTCGAGTTCCTTCGGCACGCTTTGTCGCGCGAAGCGGCCGTCCAGGACCGCACGTCTCCCCTCACCGGAGAAGCCTGATGCTGGATTGGTATGTCTCTGGCGCGTTGCTGATCGCGCTTGTCGTTCTTGCCATGGCCACAAGTCTGCCTGTGGCCTTCGCTTTCCTTCTGGCCAATGTGATCGGTGTCCTGCTCTTCATCGGCGGGCTTGCAGGGCTGGAACAACTTGTCGCGAACGCCTCGACCGCGATCACCTCGTTCACGCTGATCACCATTCCGCTTTTCATCCTGATGGGAGAGCTGTTCTTTCACACTGGCGTCTCGGCCCGCGTGTTCGGGGCGATTGATAAGCTGTTCGGCGGCGTGCCGGCGCGGCTGTCCTATATGACGGTGACCGAAGGGACGCTGTTTGCGACGCTGTCGGGGTCAAGCATGGCCAATACGGCGCTGCTCGGATCTTCGCTGCTGCCCGAGATGACGCGGCATGGCTATAAGGATCATCTGTCGATGGGGCCGATCGTGGCCTGCGGGGCTTTGGCGATCATCATTCCACCCTCCGGGCTGGCGGTGCTTCTCGGCAGCCTCGCACATCTGGATATTGGCGAGCTGTTGATTGCAGGACTGATCCCCGGCTTCCTTCTGGCCGGGCTTTATCTGGCGGTGATCTGGATCTCGGTGCGGCTGAATCCCTCTGCGGCCCCCGGCTATCCGGTCGGGCGCATCGGCTGGGGCGCGACGATCCGTCTGGTGTCGGTCAATGTCCTGCCGATGCTGCTCGTGCTGGTCCTGGTTGTCGGGGTGATCCTGCTCGGGCTGGCGACGCCGACGGAATCGGCGGCCTTTGGCGTAATGGGCGTGACGCTGATCGCAGCGATGTTTCGCAGCCTGACCCGCGAAAGCCTGATCCGGGCGATCGTCTCCAGTGCCAAGGTCAGCGGCATGGTCTTCATGATCATCCTTGGCTCATCGACCTTCAGCCAGTTGCTGGCATTCTCGGGCGCCACCCCGGGGCTGATCGGCTGGGCGACAGGGCTTGAGGTTCCGCCGCTGGTCCTGCTGCTGGCGATCCTTGCGGTGCTTCTGGTGCTGGGGCTCTTCATGGAGGCGGCATCCATCATGATGCTGACAGTGCCGATTTTCTTTCCGCTGATCGTCAGCCTGGGCTACGACCCGATCTGGTTCGGGGTGGTCATGCTGGTTTCGCTTGAGATTGGTCTGGTCACGCCGCCCTTTGGCATGGGGTTGTTCGTGATGCTGGGGGTTGCGCCGAAAGGGACCACATTGGGACAGGTCAGCCGTTCCGTGCTGCCCTATCTTGGCTGCATGCTGGCGCTGGTCGCGCTGCTGATCGCTTGGCCGGGCATTGCCACGGCGCTTCGCTAGGCTCAGAGCGTGGAGAATGGGGGCAACCGGCACTTGGTTGGTGCCGGTGGCGACAAGCTTTTCAGGATTTTTCCTGCGAAAACTGCGACTCGGCGGTGCTTTCGGTTGTTGTGAACAGATCACGGAGCGGGGCTATCCGGCCACGGAGGTCTCAGAGCGGCTCGGGGTGAGCACGCATTTGCTCTCTGCCGGGAAGCACAAATTCGCGAAGGCGGTGTCGGGGGACACGGAGAAGGATGTCGAGATCCGGCGGCTGAAGCGGGAGGAAATCTTCTCGAAGTTGCGGCAGGTTGAAGTTCTGATGGGGCAAGGACTGTCCCGTCTGGACGCGATCAGGCGTTTCGGTGTCGTCGAACAGACTTATGACCGCAGGCGGAAGCAGTGAGCCGGTGCAGGTGCCACTTGTCCGAGCTCAACGGCGAACGTGGGATGGGCGTTGCCACGCGTCGGGCTTGCCACGTGCTTCGCCAGCATCGTTCGGCACAACGCAAATTGCCGCAAGGGCGCGCTAACATGATCGAGCGGACCCGGCAATATGGCCGCTGCGGCGACCGCCGGATTGCAGCTTTGTTGTGGGGTCGACGCATGCCGTCGACGGCTGGCAGGTGAATGACAAACGCGTCGAGTGTTTGTGGCGGCGGGAGGGGCTGAAAGGGCGATTGTGGCTGAATGACGGACCCTGTGTCCGGTTGCGGCCGGAATACAGGGATCATGTCTAGCCCTCTGATTTTGTTCATTGCCGTTATCGGTTCGGCAATGCGCCTAAAAAAAATCGAATACTTGCTACACGCCGTCATGAAAGGATAGTAGGGAGTAATGTTGACGTAATAATTGTTATCGCCCGTAAAAAAGGATGTTTCCCATGGCTGTCGGCTATCTCGTTAACCTAGGCACCGACAATTCGGCCTGGACCAGCGACACAATCGCCACGACGACGACGACTTTCACCCCCGCAGTCTCCGGCCCGAACCCGACCGCGACGATCGGGGCGGGCACATGGACGTTCACCGGGACACTGGCCGACGGGACCGTGGTCACCAATCAGATCATGGGCGGGATTTTTCAGACTGACTCGAGCGGCAGGCTTTATTTCGTACCAGACAATGCGGTTTCGTCCGTAACCTCGGCCACGGTGGACACATCGCCGATCTATACCGGACCGCCGGCGATAACGGGTGGAACCGGTGCCGATAGCCTTGCCGGGACCAACAACCCGAATCTCATCAATGGCGGTGCGGGAAACGACACCATCACCGGCGCCAACGCCGCGACCACGAACGTCGTTGCAGGCGGGGTGAATGATCGCGACGTTCTGATCGGTGGCGACGGCAACGACAGCATCCATGGTCAGGGGGGCTCTGACCGCTTGGTCGGTGGCGCTGGAAACGATTTTCTGAACGGAGGCGCGGGCGCCGACATCGCCGATTATTCGGGGGCGAGCGTCGCCATTAACGCCACTGCTGGCGGCACGTCTACGGTCGTTGCCGGCAATCAAGGGACCGATACCCTCTCGGGCATAGATGGCTTCATCGGCTCGGCCTTTAACGACACGCTGACGGGCTTTGACGGTGATGGAACCGACCCTGATGGGAGCCGCTTCTACAACTATATCGACGGCGGCGGCGGCAACGACCTGATCGACGGCAAGACCGGGTCGGACTATCTGTTCGGCGGCGATGGCAACGACACCGTCATTGGCGGGATCTTCGATGGCACGGGGTCAACAGACGATCAGGTTTTCGGCGGCGCCGGCAATGACCTGCTTTATGGGGATGACACCCTTGGCACCGCGAGTGCGGGCGGTGCCGATCTGATCGATGGCGGAACCGGCCATGACACCATTCTTGCCGGGGGTGGTAACGATACCGTCTTTGGCGGCGATGGTGACGACCGTATCAACGGCAATGCCGGCGATGACCTGATCCATGGCAATACAGGCGCGGACCGGATTAGCGGCGATGCGGGCAATGACACGATCTTCGGCGGAATCGGAGCCGATACCATCTATGGTGGCAACGGCGGCGATACCATCGATGGCGGTGCCGACAATGACCTGATCTATGGCTATGGCGATTTCACCGGCACGGGCGCCGGCACCGATGACGGCGCGGCGGATTCGCTGAGCGGCGGCCTTGGCAATGACACCATCTTCGGCGGCGGGGGCAACGACACGCTGCGCGGCGGCGACGGCGATGACTCGCTCTCGGGCGATGCGGGCGATGACCTGATCGATGGTGGCGCCGGTGCGGACAGTATGTCGGGCGGCCTTGGCGCCGACAGCATGCTGGGCGGTGCGGGCATTGACAGCATGTCCGGTGGCGACGGCAATGACACTATGGACGGTGGCGATGATGCCGACAGGATGCAGGGCAATGCCGGCAACGATTTCATCCTCGGCGGGACCGGCAACGATACCATTTTTGGCGGCGACGGTGCGGATACCATCGACGGCGGAGCCGACAACGATCTGATCTATGGCTATGGCGACAATGTCGGCGGCACCGATGACGGAGCGGCGGATTCGCTGAGCGGTGGCCTTGGCAATGACACCATCTTCGGCGGCGGGGGCAGCGACACGCTGCGCGGCGGCGACGGCGATGACTCGCTCTCGGGCGATGCGGGCGATGACCTGATCGATGGCGGCACCGGTGCGGACAGCATGTCGGGCGGTCAGGGCAATGACACGCTTCTGGGCGGCGATGGGAATGACACCATGGACGGCGGCGTCGGTGCCGACAGTCTGGCGGGTGGGGCCGGTCAGGACTCCATATCGGGTGGCGACGGCAATGACACGCTCGACGGCGGGAATGACAACGACTTTCTGAGCGGCGGTATCGGCAATGACAGCCTCTTGGGGGGCGCAGGCAATGATATCCTGCTTGGCGGCGACGGCGCGGACACGATGGAGGGCGGGACCGGCAACGACCTGCTGGATGGCGGCGCGGGGGCCGACAGCCAGACCGGGGGCGAAGGCTTTGACACCTTCATCGCCGGCAATGGCGACACCATCACCGATTTCAACACGGCGACCGGGCAAGATTTTGCAGATGGCAATCAGGCGAACAACGATTTCGTCGACCTCGGCGGCCATTACAACGCCGCAAATCTGGCGACCATCAACGCGGCGCGCAGGGCCGCCGGGCTGAAAGAATATGCCACGGCCCTTGGCTGGATGCGGGGCGATCAGGCCGATGGCGTCCTGAACGACATCAGCACGGCAAACGGCTTCGCCGAAAATTTCTCCATGACGATCCGGAGCGGGGCCGGTGCGACTGCCCCGTCGGATCTGACCTTCGACAATACCAATGTGGTCTGCTTCTCGGGTGAGACGCTGATCGAGACTGCGGAAGGTCCGGTCCGGGCCGACGCGCTCAAGGTCGGCGACAGGGTCCGGACCCGTGACGCCGGCCTGCAGCCGGTGCGCTGGATCGGGCGGCGCCATCTGGACGCCGAGATGCTGGCAGCCAACCCCAACCTGCGGCCGATTCGGATTGCGGCGGGATCGCTTGGCGCGAACACGCCATCCTCGGATCTGGTCGTCTCGCCCCAGCACCGGGTTCTGATCCGCTCGAAGATCGCGGCGCGGATGTTCGGCACGACCGAGGTGCTGGTCGCGGCCAAGCAGTTGCTTTTGCTCGACGGGATCGACATTGCCGAGGATCTGATCGACGTGACATATGTGCATTTCCTGTTTGATGCCCATCAGATCGTTTATTCGAACGGTGCCGAGACGGAATCGCTTCACACCGGGGACGAGGCACTGAAATCCGTGGGCGCTGCGTCGCGGGTCGAGATTTTGGCGTTGTTCCCGGAACTCCAGGCCGGCCCGGCGCGGCCGCTGGTGGCCGGACGACAGGCCCGCAAGCTGGCCGATCGGCACCAATCGAACCGCCGACCGTTGGTCATGTAGGAAAAAGGCCGCGCCGTGCCCCGAGGGGCTGGGCGCGGGTCGGTCCGCGAATGGATGGTGTCATCGCAAAGCCGCAGGTCGCCCTTTGGTCGGTCCGGCGGCGGTCGTTCGTCAGGGATGGGTTAGAGGCAAGGCGCTCACCTTGCCAAGCTGACACGATCTCGTTTCCAGCAACAAGACTGCGCGGATTCACCTTGTCCCAACCGATATGCGCATCGCCGCCCGCCAGCACCACTGGCAGCGTGTCGAAGGGGCGGCGTTGAGCACCCGGTCAAGCGGGGCCACGCCCTCCCGATAGGCCGAGCTTCGCGCGTCGATCAGCAGCGTATCGGCGGCAATGGCTGGCACCGCAGCGAAGCCAACCGCAACCGCCAGACGGCTGCGCCATCACCTGGATGCGCGGCGTGAACGTGCGAAATGCACGGGGTCTGCCTCAATTGTTTCTTCGGACGCCTGTTTCTTCAGACGCCGCGATTGGCACGTAAATTTACGTATTGGACAATCAATTATATAATAAATAATCTTTAAACGCTAAGATCACGCCATATCGCGCCGGCGGGTTGCGGCGGGAAACGGGGGAGGGGAGGCGAAGGAGATGAGGGGCTTGGCGTGCCTAGCTGTTCAGATCGCTCGCCGCCGCCAGTTCGGCGGCAATGGCGCTTTGTCGTCCGTCGGTGCCGAAACTGCCGGCAAGGCCGGTCGCGGTCAGCGCACAGACCAGCGAGCCGTCGAAGTCGAAGACCGGCACCGACAGCGCCGCAAGCCCCGGAATGACCGTGCCATCGACAAAACCGATCCGCTGGGCGCGGGTCTGGTCGATCATGGCCTGCAGGGCGGTGCGTTCTTCGGGACTGGCGATCTCGCGCAGGATCAGGGCGGCGGTGGCGCTGTCGGGCAGGAAACTGGCAAAGACCAGCCCGGTGGCCGAGCGCGTCAGCGGAAGCACCCGGCCCAGCCCGAGGCTGGTGATCAGCGGCCGGCCGCCGTGATGGGTGCGCACGATGACCGGGCCGTGATCGCTCCAGACGCTGAGATGGCCGGTCAGCCCGTGGCGGTCGAGGACGCGGTTCAGTGCCGCCTCGGCCAGCCCGATCGCGTCGCGCCGCGCCATGGCCGCAAGGCCCAGCCGGATCGCCAGCGGCCCGAGGTCATAGCGGGCATCGGCCGGATTCTGGCGCGCCAACCCGATGCGGACAAGGCTGGCGAGATAGCGGTGCAGCTTGGCGGCGGGCACGCCGGTTTCCTCGCTCAGCCGTTTCAGAGACAGGGCGGCATCGGCGCGGGCCATGGCTTCCAGCAGCTGGCCGACGAAGTCGATCGACTGGATACCGCGCCGTTCCTCGATCTCGGTTCCGCTCATCTCTGGTCCTTTCGGGTTTCGTGGGGCGCGCCGTCAGCCGAAAGGCTGCGACGGCTGGATCGCCCGCTACGCATCGCCCCCGGTATCAAGCGGCGCCCGGCTGTATTGGTTGCCGGTATCCGTCAGCTTGCGCATCAGGCGTATGAACTCTGCCCGTTCGGCCTCGTCAAGGCCGTTGGTGATCTGTTCCTGGGTGGCGCGGATTGCTGGCTGGATGGTCTGCAACAGCGATTCGCCCCGCTCGGTCAGGGTCAGGCTACGGGCGCGGCGGTCATCGTCGCGCACGCGGCGCTGCACATAGCCTCGGCTTTCCAGGCGCGACACCACGCCGCCAATGGTTACCTGGTCATGCGCGATCAGCCCGGCCAGCGTCGTCTGATCGATGCCCGGATGATCGCGCAGGCTGGCCAGCGCGCCATATTGCACCGGCGTCAGGTCAAAACCTGCCGCCTTGGTCTGGGCCGCAAAGACGGCCACCGATATCTGGTTCAGCCGCCGGATCAAGTGGCCGGGAAGATCGTAAATCTGCGTCATGGGCCGAGTCATACCCCTTGGCGAGACAAAGGCAACGGGCGATTGACACGTATACTAATAATTAGCATACATAGTAACTGAGGGGATTCGACAAAGGGAGGAAGCCGATCATGGAGAGTTCCATGCAGCCCGAGGACACGCCGGAACTGCGGCGACTGTATCAGGGGTTCCGTGACAACAACCTGAACCCGCTCTGGACCCAGATCGGCGACCTGATGCCGGTTCATCCGCGCCCCCGCGCGGTGCCCCATGTGTGGAAATGGTCGGATCTTTATCCGCTGGCACAGGCGTCGGGCGATCTGGTCCCGGTCGGTCGCGGCGGCGAACGTCGTGCCATCGGGCTGGCCAATCCGGGCCTTGGCGGCGAGACCTATATCACGCCGACGCTGTGGTGCGCGATCCAGTATCTGGGCCCGCGCGAAACCGCGCCGGAACACCGTCATTCGCAGAACGCCTTCCGCTTCGTGGTCGAGGGCGAGGGCGTCTGGACCGTCGTCAACGGCGATCCGGTGCGGATGAGCCGTGGAGATTTCCTGCTGACTCCGGGCTGGAATTTCCACGGCCATCACAATGATACCGACCAGCCGATGGCCTGGATCGACGGGCTGGACATTCCCTTCAGCTTTCAGAACGACGTGGGCTTTTTCGAATTCGGCGCCGACCGGGTGACCGATTACGCCACCCCTCGCTATTCGCGCGGCGAACGGCTGTGGTGCCATCCCGGCCTACGCCCGCTGTCGGGATTGCAGGACACCGTGGCCAGCCCCATCGGCGCCTATCGTTGGGAATTCACCGATGCCGCCCTGACACAGCAATTGCTGCTGGAGGACGAGGGCCAGCCGGCCACCATCGAACAGGGCCATGCCGCCGTGCGCTATATCAACCCGACCACGGGCGGCGACGTGATGCCGACCATCCGGGCCGAATTCCACCGCCTGCGCGCCGGCACCGAGACGCCCACGCGGCGCGAGGTCGGCTCGACCGTGTTCCAGGTTTTCGACGGCCGGGGCGCGGTGGTGATGAACGGCGAAACCACGCGGCTGGACAAGGGCGACATCTTCGTCATCCCGTCCTGGGTGGCGTGGTCGCTGCAGGCGGAAACCCCGTTCGACCTGTTCCGCTTTTCCGACGCCCCGATCATCGAGCGGCTGAATTTTCACCGCACCCTGATCGAGGGCGCGGAATGAGCAGCGATCTGTCTCAGGCGCAGGCCGAGCTGCGGGCGCGGCAAGGGGCAGGGGCGCGTTACGACGCCGCCAACGCCCCGGCCGAGACGCTGGCGCTGGCCCGGCATGGCAATGCCTATCTGGCGCGGATCGTGAATGGGCTGGATGACGTGGCCCTGTGGGACGCTTCGGCCCGCCCGGGCTGGAGCCGCCGCCGGGTGATCGCTGCCGCCGCCCTGCAAGCGCGCGAGATCGCTCAGGCGCTGGAGGATGCGACCGGCCAGACCGGCGACCGCGCCGAGACCGATACCGCCGCGCTGGATCTGGCGGAAACACTGCCCGCCCGTGCCCTGCGCCATCTGGCCGCCCATGCCGAGGTGCATCTGAACGTCGTCTGGCGCGACCTGAGTGATGCCGAATGGGATCTGCCCCTGGCGCTGGCCGCCGGCATCGTCCCCGTGCGCCAGACGCCGCGCCTGCATGCGCTTGGCCTGTGGCAGGCGGCGCTGGACCTGCAAGCCGGTGGCCGTCTGCGCGACGTCCCCGCCACGCTGGCAACCGACATGAACCCATCAGAACCGCAAGGAACCCCAACATGACCAAGACCCTGTTCGCCTCGCCCGCATGGCCGACCGTTCCCGTCGAAGGCGAGGACGCCGTCTATCCCGTCCACCGCGTCTTTTGCGTCGGCCGCAACTATGCCGCCCATGCCGCCGAGATGGGGGTCGAGGTGGATCGCGAGGCGCCGTTCTATTTCACCAAATCGGCGCTGACGATCCTGCCCACGGGCGAGACCTATCCTTATCCGCCCGGCACCGAAAATTTCCATTACGAGATGGAATTCGTCGTCGCCATCGGCAAGCCCGCCTTCCGCGTCCCGGTCGATCAGGCGCTGGATGCCGTCTATGGCTATGCGACCGGTCTGGACATGACGCGGCGCGATCTGCAACTGGCCGCGCGCGCCAAGCAACGGCCATGGGATCTGGGCAAGGATGTCGAGGGCAGCGCGGTCATCGCATCGCTGACCAAAGCCGCCGCTTTTGGCCCGGTCGGCGATCAACGCATCCAGCTGACCGTCGATGGCGAATTGCGTCAGGACGCGCGGCTGTCGGACCTGATCTGGTCGGTGGCGGAGCTGGTTTCGGACCTGTCGAAATACTATCACCTCGCGCCGGGCGATCTGATCTATACCGGCACCCCGGCGGGCGTCGGTGCGGTGGTGCCGGGCGATGTCATCCGCGGCACCATCGACGGGCTGGCGCCGGTCGAACTGACCGTGGGACAGCCGGAATGATGCGCTTTTACGGATTCTTCCGGTCCTCCTCGTCCTATCGTTGCCGGATCGCCTTCAATCTGAAGGGGATCCGGCCGGAATTCGTGCCGATCAACCTGCGTCGAAACGAACATCGCGATGCGGCATTTCTTGCGAAGAACCCGCAGGGGCTGTTGCCGGCGTTGGAGGTCGACGGGGCCGTGCTGACGCAATCGCTGGCGATCATCGAATGGCTGGACGAGACGCAGCCCGGCCTGCGTTTGCTGCCCGAGGACGCGACCAAGCGTGCGCAGGTGCGCGCCTTCGCCCAGATCATCGCCTGCGAGATCCATCCGCTGCAGAACCTGCGGGTGCTGAACTTCGTCAAGGAAAACTACGATCAGGATCGGAACGGCGCCGACGACTGGGCGCGCCACTGGATCGCCGAGGGGCTGACCGCCTGCGAGGCGATCGCCGCCCGGCACGTTCGCAATGGAACCTTCACCTTTGGCGACCAGCCCGGTCTGGCCGATATCTGCCTGATCCCGCAGATGTTTTCCGCCGACCGCTTCGGCCTCGACACGGCCTTGTATCCGCGCCTGCGCGAAATCCGCGCGGCTTGCGAGGCCTTGCCTGCCTTTGCCGACGCGCATCCCGCGCGCCAGCCAGACGTCCAATAACGACCGACATTCAGGGAGGAAACGCTATGTCGATCATCCAACTTACCCGCCGCGCGGCGACTGCCGTCGCTGTTGCCACCACGGCGCTGGCCTTCCTGGCCGGCGCGTCCGAGGCGCGCGAGCTGCGCATGGGCGTCATCACCCCGCCCAGCCATGTCTGGACGCAGGTGGCCAACCGTATCGCCGAAAAACTGCCCGAAGCCACGGGTGGCAGCCTGACCGTTGCCGTGTTCCCGGCAGGCCAGCTGGGCGCCGAACAGGAAATGTTCCAGCAGATGTCGGGCGGACTTCTGGACAGCGGGCTGATGACCGCCGCCATCAGCAGCCTGCGTGCGCCGTCGCTGCAGGGCTGGTTCACGCCCTATCTGTTCGCCGACGTGACCGCCGCCGCCGCCGCCGCCGACACCCCGGCCGCGCAGGAAATGCTGGACCAGCTAAGCGCCGCCAATCTGGTCGGTCTGGGCTATACCTTCGCCGGGCAGCGCCACATCCTGATGAAGAACGCCCCCGCCGCCGGCCCCGCCGATCTGACCCGGAAAAAGGTCCGCATCGTGCCCTTCCCGGCGATGAAGACCTGGTGGGACGCGATCGGCGCGGTGCCCACGCCAGTGAACCTGACCGAGGTCTATCAGGGCCTGCAAAGCGGGCTGCTGGACGGGATCGACATCGACCTCGACGCCATGGTCGGGCTGAAATTCGACGAGGTCGCCAAGGGTCTGACCATCACCAACCACATGCCTTTCCCGGCGGTGATGGTGGTCAGCAAGCCCACCTGGGACGCGCTGACCGAGGAAGAGCGCAGCGCCTATACCGAGGTCGTGAACGAGGCGCTGGCCTGGGGCACCGCCCAGCAGGTCGAGGCCGAAAAGGCCAATCTTGCTGCACTGGAAGGCAAGGTCGAGATCCTGACGCTGGAAAACGGCGCCGAGGTCTTTGCCGATGCCAACAAAGCCGTCCGCGACAGCCTTGCCGGCGACGAGATCATTCAGCGCTTCATCACCGAGGTCGAGGCCGAATGACCGGGCTCAGCACGCTTTCGGATCTGCTGGCCCGTCTTGAACGATGGGCCAGCCGGTTTCTGGTGGTGGGCTTCGTGGCGCTGATCGTGACCAATGTCGGCATGCGCTATGTGCTGGGACGTCCCATCGTCTTTGCCGAGGAGGTTGCCGCGATCATGCTGGTCTGGCTGGCCTTCGTGTCGATCTCGATCTCGATCCATGACCGCCGCCAGATCGGCGTGACGCTGCTGACCGAACGTCTGGCCCCGCAGCTTCGCCACATCGTCGATCTGGTGGTGCTGGCGCTGGTCGCGGCGATCCTTGCCACGCTGCTCTGGGCCTCGGTGAAATGGGTGCTATCGCCCGCCGTCGCGTTCGAGCAGATCATCACGCTGGGCTGGGCGAAATCGCCCTTCTACTGGATCGTCCCCATCTTTTCGGCCTGCGCCTTGATCCATGTGCTGGCCGATCTGTCCGAGGGCATTGCCGGGCGCCAGAACATCGAACTGGCCACCGAAAAGGAGAGCGTGGAATGACCGGCCTGTCCTTTCTGACCCTGATGCTGATGGCGATGCCGATTGCCTTCGTGCTGCTGGCCGCCACCATGGTCTTTGTCCTTGGCACCGGGAATCTGCAGATCCTGAACTCGATCCCGCAGATCCTGTTCGGCTCGGTCGAGAATTTCGACCTGCTGGCGATCCCGCTTTTCGTGCTGCTGGGCGAGATCATGAACGAAAGCGGGCTTACCCGGCGGCTGATCGTCACCGCCCGCGTCTGGCTGGCCCGGCTGCCGCATAACCTGGTCGTGGTGAACCTAGTCTCGAATCTGGGCCTTGCGGCGATCATGGGGTCGGCCACCGCGCAGATGGCGGTGATGACCCGCGTCGTCGTCCCCGAGATGGAAAAGGACGGCTATGATCGCGGCTATGCCGCCGCCATCACCGCCAGCGCCGGCCTGCTGGGGCCGATCATCCCGCCCTCGATGGTGTTCATCATCTATGGGGTGATCGCGCAGGTCTCGATCGCCGACATGTTCATGGCCGGGATCATTCCGGGCGTGGTGCTGTTCGTGCTGATGCTGGCCATCGCGCTGTGGCAGGCGCCCCGCAACCGCGAGCCGGGCCACCCCGGTGCGCCCTTGCCCGAGGGTTCGCGGCTGAAGGCGACGCTGCCGGGTCTGGCCACCATGAGCATCCCGCTGATCATCATCGGCGGCATCAGCGGCGGCGTCTTCACGCCGACCGAAAGCGCCGCCGTGGCCCTCATCGCGGCGCTGTTCTTCGGCGCGGTGGTGTTCCGCGAACTGCCGCTGAACCGGCTGCCGCTGATCCTTGACCGCACGGTCACGAATACCGCCATCGTGCTGTTCCTGATCATGGCCGCCAAGGTTTTTGGCTGGGTCCTGACCTTCAACCAGATCCCGCAGGCGGTCGCGGCCTTCATCGTCTCGCTGACCGGCGATCCGCTGATCTTCATGCTGCTGATCATGCTGACCCTGATGGTGGTGGGAATGTTCCTTGACGGGATCGCGGCACTGATCATCCTGACGCCGATCCTGCTGCCGGTGGCGATCTCGAATTACGGGATCGACCCGATCCAGTTCGGGGTGATGATGTCGCTGACCCTGGTGCTGGGCCTGCTGACCCCGCCGGTCGGCACCGGGCTGTATATCGCCGCGGCGCTCAGCGATATCTCCATCACCCGGCTGTCGCGGCTGGTGACGCCCTATATCCTGGCGGCGGTGCTGGTGATCCTGATGGTGATCTTGGTGCCCTGGGTGGTGCGGCCGTTCTGACGGCGGACACCCGTGCAAAATGACTGCGGGCGGCCAGTGGCCGCCCGCTTTGCCTTGAGTGACTGGCCGGGCAGTCCGGCCTTATTCAGCCGGTGCGCTCTGGCAGGCGGAAAGCTTCATTTCCAGCTTTGCCGAATCGTCCGCGGCCATGAATTCGACAAAGGCCTCGTCGCCCTTGGTCGACAGCCGGTAGCCGTTCTGCTCGTCGATCGAGGCATAGGTCGCGCCCGAGGCGGTCTTCATGCTGTTCATGGCGACCAGTTGCCCGTCATACAGCATGACCGCCGTCGAGGAATCGCCCGCGTTGATGAAGGCGACCGGCAGTTTCACTTCGCCCGCGCAAGTATAGGTCACCAGGTTGATCGCGGTGCCTTCGTAGTCATAGTTGATATCGGCATCCTGCGCCTGCGCATAGACGGGAAGCAGCGCCAGCGGCGCGGTCAGTAGCAGTTTCATATGTGATCCCTTGGTGTCATCTGGTTGTGGGTCTGGCTCGCTGGCCGGCACGGCGGCCAGCGAGTTGCATCCGACCGGGTCAGTCGGACGCGTCGTTCAGGGCGCGGTTGACGACGAGGATCGCGATGATCCCGCCCGCAATCGCCACGCCAAGGCCGATGCCGGCGCCGGTTGCGATGGTTTCCCCCGCCGTCATCGGCTCACGAGGCTGATTGGCCGGTGCTGGGCGGCACCGCCCAGCACCGCGGCGAGGGTGAGCGCCGCCACAATCTTCTTCCTTCCTTACGGAATTCAGCTTTCGAACGTTCAATACACCGCGACGTTGGCGCAGCCCTGCAGCGGCTTGCCGTCGGTCAGGTTCACCGTCACCTTATGGGTGCCCGTGCGGCCTTCGGCCGAGCAATTGCCGGGCGTCAGGGTGACGATGGTCTGCAGCATCGCGATGCCCTGGCGCATTTCGCCGTTCAGCGAGACCAGGCCAGCCGGCGCACCTTGCGGGGTGCCATGATAGTTCAGGGTGCCCATCCAGGGACCGCTGCTGTCCGGTATCGTCATCTGGGCGCTGTGCTGCTTGCCGTCGATCGACTTGACGTCAAGGGTCCAGTCCTTGCCCCAGGCTTTCATGTCGGGAACCGGGCTGAGTCCCGTGCCTCTGGTCTGGCCGGTGGTCTGACCATCGGGCCGGTTGTTCGGCGAAATCGCTTCTTCATCAATGACGCAACCGCTGACCAGAATGGCAAAACTACCCAGCACGAGATAACGACCAATCATGTTTCTTTCCTTTTGATTACTATCGGGCGCATAGCACTGTAGGTTCACGGCAACCACCCGCCGACGGGACTCTTGGCCCGATTGTGAACGGATAGTGATGATTTCAACCTTGGAGAATCTTCCTGACAGCTCAGGATGGACGCGGTTTATTTCAATCATTTGCCGAAAAGAGGCGGCACGGCCATGGAAACGGTCACCGAAGCGCTGGCCGACCGCTTGGAGTGGCGGCATCGTGCCCACCACCTCGATCGGCAATCAGGCCAGCTTCGCTATCCTCGGCAAGAAGGTCATCATCGAGATCAACACCGACCAGCCCGAGGCACGCGGCGGCCATACCCCACATCTGCTGGAGGAAGCCTTCAGCTGGCACGAAAGCCTGCGCCAGAACAGACATATGCAGCCGGGGCGCTTCACGCCCATGCGATGCCGCGCCGCAGAGCCGCCATTGCCACGGGGCGTCGCCTTGTCCTCGCGCGGTCGGAAACCCGCGCGCCATTGGGCGGTCGTCAAGCGGTGCTTCAGATGTCAGGCGTTCTGCGACAGTTCCGCCTCGTAGGCGTCTTGTAGCCGTGCGAAGGCGTCCGTCGTGGCCGCTTGCTTCATCAAATGCGTTGCGCGCAGTTCATCCATCAAGATCGCCCAAAGGGCTGGTCCACCTTCTTCAAGCAACTTGGCCCGGATCGCGAGAGGGCGGCTGACGGCCGTGTGACGCCTGCCCCATGCCGCCATTGCAGCCAGTAACGGCACCAGTTGGATCGTCTTTTCGGTCAGGCTGTAGATCGCTTTCTGCTTGTGGGAAGGATCGTCCTCACGTGTCAGGAAGCCCCCCGCCATGAGCCGTTTGAGCCGGTCGGCAAGGATATTGGATGCGATGCCTTCTTCTGATCGCGTCAGCAGCTCACGGTAGTGGCGACGATTGCCGAAGATGATGTCGCGGATGACGATGAGGCTCCACCTGTCGCCAAGTGCTTCCAGGGTGAGGTTAATCGGGCATCCAGAGCGCGGCAGATCATTCATGTCGTCAAATTGGCATAACCGCTTGCAAATTGCAATTTGATTTGATACTGATTGCATAATGCAATCAGATATTTCACTCGATGCGATGGCTCATGGAGGAATGAAAATGAACGCAGCCCCGCTTTTTGTTCAGATATCGGTGTCGCTCGACGACCGTATCGAGGACGCGAAAAAGGCGATCGACTGGATGACCGAGGATCGGTCGGTGGATCGCCTTCATACCGAAACCCTGGAATCGATCGCCGGCATGATCTTCGGACGCAAGGCGCATGAAACCATCGCCAGCTTCTGGATGGACGCTGCTGCCGGACGGATGGAGATGGACGCGGACCTGAAGCGCCAAAGCGAGTTGATGGCCGCCTTGCCCAAATATGTGCTGTCACATGGTCCCTATCAAACCGACTGGAACAACAGCCGGGTCATCCGTCTCGATGATGTGGCACGCATCAGGGCTGAAGCGGAAAAGCCAATCGCGGCCTTCGCTGGTGCTGGCGCGATCCAGAGCCTTCTTGCGCAGGGTTTGGTCGATGATGTGCGGCTGATCCGCTATCCGGTTGTCCTTGGCAGCGGCACGCCCCTATTCGCAAACGATGGGGTTCGCCGTGGTTTTGTGTCAATCGACGCGACGGACTTCAAATCGGGCGCGAGGCTGGAACGCTATCGGCCAATGACTTGACCACCCTGGCCGGGATCCCTGTGGATAGCCGCGCCACCACGATCACGGCGGCTATCCTCGAAGTGAATGTCACGGACCTCCACATGCGGGCCAGTCGGGTATAATGGGGCGGCGTAACCTTCGTTGTGTCAGGACATGCAGATTATGATTTTCAAGCGGGCACTTCCTTTGCTGGCAGCCTTGGCCATCACCACCCCCGCGGCCGCCGAGGCCGCTTCCTGCCTGCGCATCGTGAACGTGTCGGCGGGGGATGCGCTGAACCTGCGGCAGGGGCCCTCGACCCGTTCGGCGATTCTGGCGCGGATCGTGCCCCATGATACGGGGCAGCTGGTGCTCGACGCGCCATGCACGCCGATGTCGGTGCCTTGGGCCGAGCGTTGGTGCCCGGTGACCTATACGCCGTCCTATCAGGTGAACCTGGCCTCGCCGAGGGGCTATGTGAAGGCGCGCTTCATCCGCGACGCCCCCTGCGCGACCACCCAGAATGAGGTCCGTCCGGTCACGCCGACCACCCCGGTTCCGGTGCTGAGCCCGGTGCCGAATGTAAGCGCTTGGGGCCAGGACTGGACGCTTTCGGTCGGCGCGGTCAACCGGCGCGAGCATATTGCCAGGATGACCATTCCCGGCAGCCGTGGCGAATGGCTGGGCACCCTGAATTACAACGGCGTTCCGGCGGATGCGCCGTCCAACATCTTCATGCTGTCGGGAGAGGTCCGCAACGGTATCGCGATGATCCCGCTTTCCGTCCATATCACGCCCCGGTCCTGCACCGCGAATGGGCGTCGCGGATCTTATGAGGTCACCATTTACCCGACGAACGGGGACAAGTTGACCGGATGCGCGGACCCGGCCAGCAGATAGGGCGTGCCGCCCCTGTCGTCGGGCGGAATACCGGTTATCGGGGTCTGGGCGACGCGTATGCCAACCGTGCCCCGGCTTGGACATGGCCGGGGCCGGGTGCCTATCGCCACGGGTTCGCAGCGGACCGCAGAAGCTCCTCAAACGCCGCTGGGGCCGGGGTGATATTGCCGATGGTTTCGTATCGCTGATAAGTGGTGATTGATGGCGTCGGTGTCGCGGCACAATGCAAGGCAGGCTGGCGGCCGCGCGTAACGCAGGCTCCAGCCGTTGAAGGCAATGATCGCGTCGCTGCGCCTTTCGCCACCATGCGCCCGCGTGACCACAGTGATGGACCCGCGACCCGATAGGGCGGCGCATCGCAGCGTTTCGCGAGACTGCAGCCGCGTCGCCGCATGGATGTCGATGTTGAACAGATCGCACCAGAGGGGCGGCAGGGATCGGTGTTCCGCCGCGGCATCCACAACGGCGTCGCGAAATGCGCCAGACCGGCCAGCCAATCCTTGGCAAGATCAATGGTCAGCCGGAAAGCGGCTGTTGCAACCATTGCAAATCCCGATCCCTGAGGTTGCGGGCGCACGACGCGAGTGTTGCCGCCGTCACGCCGCCGGACCTGCGTCGGGGCGAGCCTGACAAGCTGATCGACGAGTTGAGGCAGGAGCCGGCCATCGCTCTGGCCGAGAGCCTGATGCTGACCATTCCCAGCCAGCTGGGGCGGGAAGACAATCCGACTTCTTTGCCAAGCATTCGGCGCCGGCACTGGGCTGGAAACCGAGCCGGGCAAGGCGGGTCAGTGGCGGATCAGTTCGACCGCAAGGATCAGAAGCAGAACGGCGAAGCCCTTTTTCAGCAATTCTCCGGGCAGCCGGCTGGCCAGCCTTGCACCGAATGGCCCGCCCAGCAGACTGCCAAAGCCGATGCCGATCAGCGCCGGCAGATGGATCGAGCCCAGCATCGGCGCCTCGATCCCCGGCAGGGGACGCAGCGCATGGAAAATCGTGCCGAATATCGTGACCGGAAGCCCGACGGTGGCCGAGGTCGCAACCGCACGCACCATCGGCCAGCCGCGACCGTTCAGAAACGGCACCATGAACACGCCGCCGCCCGCGCCAATCAGGGCGCCCGCGAAGCCGATCGCGCCACCCGCCGTGCGTAGGGCATTCGCGGATACCGGCTGCGGGTCGCGCCGGGCCTTGCCGATCAGCATCCGCAGTCCGACAAAGGCCAGAAAGGCGGCAAAGACAACGCGGAGCGCCATGGCCGGCAAAAGCGTGACCACAGCCGATCCCAAGGCAACGCCCAGCAGGCTGAACGGCACCATTTTTCTGACCACCGGCCAGTCGATATTGCCCAGCCGGTTATGGGTCAGCACTGACCCGATCGAACCGATGGTAACGATCCC
This sequence comes from Paracoccus amoyensis, assembly GCF_014490725.1. Lineage (GTDB taxonomy): Bacteria > Pseudomonadota > Alphaproteobacteria > Rhodobacterales > Rhodobacteraceae > Paracoccus > Paracoccus amoyensis. The sequence goes on along the minus strand of NZ_JACOQL010000003.1, from coordinate 666,736 downwards.
CATGGATGTCGCCAGGGCGACCACGGGGGCCAAAGGACCCGGCACGCCAAGATGCGGCAGCGCGATGATCAGCACCGGCACGGCAACCAGGGCCATGCCGACCCCGATCATGCCCAGAAGAAGCCCGCCGACGATACCGGCGGCAAAAAGGGCCAGAAAGGTAGTCATGTTCGTCTCCCTCGGATAATGCGAGGCTGCTTCGTCCGTCCCGGTCGCCGCATGGCAAGAGGGTCTGATATGGCTTGTGCGCTTTTCATGGATGGTTACAATTTTCCGTGACGCAAGCGAGTCGATTTTCGGATCAACAGCAAGCAGACAGGTTTGGTCATCTGAACGTCGATCCCGCGCCCTGTGGTGGGAGAGTGTTATGGTCAATCGGCGTGAACTCCTGAAATCGGCGGGGGCCGTGTCTGCGGCGCTTTTCGGCGTCGGATCGCCCGTCTGGGCGCAGGTCGCGGGCGGGCAGGCGCGACCCGAGACATTCGATTACGTGGTCGCGGGCGCCGGGCATAACAGCCTGCTGTGCGCCGCTTACCTGGCCAAGGCGGGCAACAGCGTGCTGGTGCTGGAAGGGCGCGGCATGATCGGCGGCGGCGCCAAGACGGCCGAGGTGCTGCTGCCCGGATTTTTCGAGGATCTCTGCTCCAGCTCGCATCACGTCTTTGCCCGCAACCCCGCCTATCGCGACAATGAGATCGAGATACGGGATTTCGGCTATGAGCTGTTCGATCCCGAGATCGTCGTGCATTTCCCCTTTGCCGACGGTGCGTCGATGACCGTTCATCGTGGCGACCCGGACCAGACCGCCGCGACCATCGAGCGGGTGTCGAAAAAGGACGCCCAGACCTTTCGCGAGCTTTGGGCCGCGCAGGAAAAGGTCGCGGACGAGGATCCGGCCAGCGCCGATCCCTCGCGCGAGGCGCTGTTCTTTCAGCGGCTTGAGCTGTTGTCGGGTTTTGACGCCGCGCGCCAGCTTTGGGAAAGCCCGCAGATGCAGGCGGCCAATATCTCGGGCGGGCGCTGGGGCGGGGTGCCGGCCAGCGATCCGGGCAGCGGTGCGCAGGCCTGGTCGATGCTGACCCATATGGCCGGCCGGCCGATGCCGGTTGGCGGCTCTGGCATGCTCAGCACCTCGCTTGGTCGCTTCATTCAGGCCCATGGCGGCACCGTTCTGGTCAATATGCCGGTGGTGCGACTGATGATCGAGGATCACCGTTGCGTGGGGGTGGAATGTCTTGACGGCAGCCGCTTCCGGGCCCGCAAGGGGGTCGTGTCGACCATTCATGTCAAGCATCTGATGGACATGGCCCCCCGCGAGCTTTGGGGCCAGCCCTTCACCGACAGCGTCGATATCTGGCAACCCGAACAGGCGATGTTCGCCTTTCATTATGCGCTGAAAGGTGCGCCGGAATATCCGCTGGCGGCGGGCGGATCGGTGACCGGGGCCGAGGCCTCGATCATGGAGCGGCCCGAAAGCATCTTTCAGCTGAACGAGGACCAGGCGAAGGGAGAGCTGACGCTGGACGATTATCCGCTGCAGATCGTCCATGCGACCGGCTATGACCGCACCCGCGCACCCGACGGCTATTCCCTGCTGAAGATCGAGGGCGGGATACCCTATCAGCTGAAGGAAGGGCCCGAACACTGGGACGCGATCAAGGAGGACGTGGCCGACCGGGTGCTGGACCGCTATCTGCGCTATACCCCGAACCTGACCCGCGATAATGTGCTGGCGCGCGTCATCATGAGCCCCTTGGACATCGAGCGCATGAACCCCGCGATGTGGCGGGGCAGCGTGCATCATTTGGACAAGCGCTGGGGCGTGTTCGCGCCCTACCGGATGCCGATTCCGGGGCTTTACCAGACCGGCGCCTGCACCGCGCCGGGCGGCTCGGTCACCGGACAGCCCGGGCGCAATGCCGCCATCGCCATTCTGGAGGATGACGGCAAGACGCTGGCCGAAGTGCTGGGGAAGGGGTGAGCCATGATGGGTGATCGTCAATCGCCGAGGACGTGGCGTCGGCTGACAGGCTGGGTGGCGATGGCTGCTGCCGGGCTTTGGGTCGCGGTCGTTGACGGCACCGATGTGGTCGCGACAGCGAATGCGCAGGCCGCGACCGGGAACACCCCCAGCATTGATGAACCGGTGGACCCGGCCTGGTTGAACAGGCTGTTCGAACAGGTTGCGGCCAATCCGGTGCCACCCGCCGCGCCGGTCCAGCCGCTGCCCTTCAATCACGAATGGCATGTGACCGAGGTCGGGCTTGATTGCACGAATTGTCACACCAACCCCGATCCCGGTCGGCTGATGACCTTTCCGGACACCGAAACCTGTATGCAATGCCACGCCGATATTGCCACCGACAAGGAGCCGATCCAGCGCCTGACCGCCTATCACGATGCGCATGAGGCGGTGCCCTGGGTCCGGGTCTATCAGCTTTTGCCGGGCGTCAACTGGAGCCATCGGACCCATGTCGATGCGGGCGTGGGCTGTCTGAACTGCCACGGCGCGGTGCCTGAACTTCAGCAGATGCGGCAGCTGACGACCGTCACCAGCATGGCCAGCTGCCAAAGCTGCCATCAGGCGCAACAGGCCCCCAATACCTGCGTCACCTGTCACAGCTGGCCGGATGATCGGCTGATACGGGCGGGGCGCTAAGCCCTGTCTCAGCGGTCGCATCAGGCGGGTTGGCGGCACCCCCGACGGGGACGCCGCCAGCAGCTTGTTCATTGCTGGCCCTGGGTCAGAACGTCATGGACGATCTCACCGTCGATCAGGGTCAGGTCGGCGCGGATCGTGTCAATCCGGTCGGCGGGCATGGTCAGATAGGGCTGGTCCAGCACCGCTAGGTCGGCTTGCTTTCCGGGGCTGAGGGTGCCGCGCCGTTCCTCGGCGAAATTCATCCAGGCGGCATTGCTGGTGTAAAGCCGCAGCGCCTCTTCCCGGGTCAGCAGCTGGTCATCGGATTTCTGGACCACGCCACCAAGCGAGGTGCCGGTGACGTGATATTCGATGGCCTGCCAGACGCCATAAACGCCGATCCGGGTCGAGTCGGTTCCCCCGACCACCATCAGCCCCTTGTCCAGAGCCGCGCGCAGGGGCGGCGATTTCGCCGCCACCTCGGGCCCGTTGGCTGCCAGAATCCCGGGGGCTTCGAAATAGGGGCCCATCTGCACCGAATAGGCCAGCCCCAGGTCGGCCATGCGCTGCAGCGTCCGTTCCGACCCGGTATTCAGATGCGCCAGCGACCAGCGAAGATCCCTGATCGAATGGCGGGTGTTCACGTCCTCGAACACGTCCAGGATCGCGGCGGCTGCATCATCGGTATAGGCGTGGAATTCCAGCGGGATGCCGCGTTCGGCCGCGAAATCGCCGATCATGCGCAGGCGTTCATGCGCCGGCGGCGGCGAGGTAAAGCCCGGCCCCATCTGCACCCCGTCATACATTTCGCCGACCAGGGCTTCGCCCAGCCCGACAAAGCCGATCCGGCCGGCCTCGTAATGGGGTTGGCGAAAGGCCATGAACCTGGCGATCCATTCCGGCTCGTGGCCCGGGTCCAGGCCGGGAATGCGATAGCTGACGCGCAGGTTCAGCTCGCCCGCCCGGTCAAGATCGAACGGCATCTGATAATTCTCGGGGCCGCCCGCCGTCGCATCGACAAACCCCGTCACGCCATAACTGTTAAGCGTCGCGAAAAAGGTCCTGAGACTTTCCTTGCGGCGCTCTGGATCCTGCGGCAGAAGCTGCGGCAACAGCATGTTATAGGGGAACACACCCCCCAGCAGGCGACCGGTGGCCCGACCCTCGGCGTCGCGTTCGACGGTGATGCTGGGCGGCACGGCGGGGTCGGGGCTGTTCAGCCGCAGAACGTCGATCCCGCGCGCATTGACCCACGCGTCATCGTAAAGAAGCTGCACATAGGCCGGGTGATCGGGAACGGCGGCGGTCAGTTCCTCGGGCGTCGGGCCGCGCTTTTCATCGAACTGTTCGGGAATCCAGGACCCGGCCACGACGACCCATTCATCCGGGTTCCGGTCCTTGGCGGCTGCGGTCAGCTTTTCCAGCGCCGAGGCCAGGCTGGTTTCGTCCAGCCAGAAGGTCTCGGAGGTAAAGGACTGGCCGCCACGGATCAGGTGGCTATGACCATCGGTCAGCCCGGGAATGACCGTGCGCCCGCCCATGTCGATCTGGCGGGTATCCTGTGACGCCAGCGCGCGGATGGTCGCGTCATCGCCGATCTGCTGTATCACTCCATCCGAAATCGCGATTGCGCTGGCCTGCGGCTGGGCGTCATCCAGCGTGATCAACTGGCCATTATACAGGACCAGTTCGGGACCGGCGGCCAGTACGCTTGCTGGGACAAGCGCGAAAAGCGCGGCGAATACCTTGGCGGCCATCTTTGCCATCTGTCGTTCTCCTGGTGGCATGGGGCGCGGCGCCGGACGCCGCCCCGGTTGCGTCAACGGTGCTGAGAAGCCAGTTGCTCGTCATCGCGCTGGACGACACGCGCCTGCGTGATGTCCTCGGCCATCTTGGAATGGGTTCCAGAGGCGCCGATGACGACAAAGACCTTGTATCCTTCGCTGATCGCGGAAATGGCCGGAAAGGCCATGCAGGCGCTGGTGATGGTTCCCGCGATGATCAGCGTCTTGCGGACGGTTTCCTTAACCGCGGCCACGGTCTGGAACATGCCACTTTGGTGGCCGATCAGCAGCATCACACCGTCGTCGTCATCAATCACCGGACGCGCGGCTTTGAAATTCGCGGAGTTGCTCATGAAGCTCTTCCTTCGGTTGAACTGATGCTCTTGCGTGGAGCGTCGGGCCATTGCGACGCTGCAAACTTAAAAAATGTCAGTGTGTCGGACACAAGAAGGCACAGCGATGATACCTGGGCTTGCAATCCGCATTTCGCGCGGCAGGTCGGCACTGACCGGAACTCGGGCGCTGGAACCCTATCGCGTCGCTTTCACCCAACCAGCGCAGCGTGAGTTGGTTCCGCCGCCGATGCCGCCGGATCGTGCGAGATTGACTGCGCCGGGCGCGAATGTTGTTATACAATGATGGGTGTTCTGAATTGTCGAATGCCGCATTCTATTGGTCACTGCCGCGCAGAGCCCGCGATGCGGGAACCACGACCCCGGTCACCGTGTTGAACGCATGCCCCTTGCATTCGGCCCGGCGGCACCGTGCCATGCTCCCAAGCAGAAGGATGAGATCATGAAAGACGCCGATACCGCGCTGATCTTGCCGTTCATGGGGCCGTTCTATGACCGCTTTGCCAAGCCGCTGGCGTTTGTCGGGTTGCGATTGGTGGTCGGCTGGCTTCTGGTGGTCGAGGGCTGGCCGAAGATACAGGACCCGTTCGGTATGGCCGGATTTACCGAAGCGCTTGGCCTTTATCCGGGGCGGTTCTGGTCGGCGGTTCTTGCCGTTCTGCAATTCGGCGGCGGTCTTCTGATCCTTGTCGGTTTCCTGACCCGGCCGGCGGCGCTGGCCAATGGCGTCATGCTGGCGGTGACCTACTGGTTCCACCTCACGCATCCCTATGGCGATCTGGCCCTGACGCAAGAGGGCATTTCCGCCGCGCAGGTTGCGGGCCAGACCTTGTTCACGGCCGATGGCATCCGCAACCTTGCCGCCGATGGCGGCGCGGTCTTTCTGCATCAGGTCCAGTTCAAGGCCGAGGGGCTTTCGGCGATCTGGACCGTGGCGACGCTGTTTCTGGCCGCCTTCGGTGCCGGACCGCTGTCGGTGGATCGGACGCTTCTGAAACGCGAGTTTTGAACTTTTTCGTATCCGGCGCAGGGATGTGCCGGCCCGGTGCTGCGCATGTCGCGGGATCTCAACCAGTGAAGAGGAGTAACGGAATGACAAGCGAACCACGTCGCGATCCGGTCAAGGATCGGCTTCTGACCCCGGAAAATTCGGCGCTGATCGTCATCGACTATCAGCCTGTTCAGGTGAATTCGATTGCCTCCATGGATCGGCAATTGCTGGTCAACAATATCGTCGGAACGGCGAAGGCGGCGATTGTATACGGGCTTCCGATCGTGCACTCGACCGTCAATGTGAAGACCGGGTTGAACAAGCCGCCGATCCCGCAGCTTCGCAAGGTGCTGGCCGATTATCCGACCTATGACCGCACCACCATCAACTCGTGGGAGGATGCCGAGTTTCGCAAGGCCGTCACGGATACCGGCCGCAAGAAGTTGATCATGACCGCGCTTTGGACCGAGGCCTGCCTGACCTTCCCCGCGCTCGATGCCCTGGCTGAGGGGTATGAGGTCTATGTCGTGACCGATGCCGTTGGGGGCACCTCGCGCGAGGCGCATGAGGCCGCGCTGCGCCGGGTCGAACAGGCTGGCGGCAAGATGATCAGCGTGCCGCAGCTGTTCTGCGAATTGCAGCGCGACTGGGACCGCAAGGACACGGTGCCGGCCTTTATGAACCTGTTCATCGAGACTGGCGGCACGGCGGGCATCCAGTTCGCCAACGACCGGCAGGAGTAACCTTTCAGCAGGGCCGCCCCGTTGTCGGGGGCGGCCTTTCGGCATTTCTTCACGACCAGCCAGATCGGCGGTCAAGCCATACTGCCGCGCGCCGATCAGCGCCCCGGCCTGTCGACCGACAGGCCCCGCGCCCCTGCCAGGTTGTATCTCCTGATCCAGCCGCGCGGCAGACGATGTCCTCTCGGCGGGTCCGCCGCTTTGGATTGTGCCATGCCTGTGCCTCCATCTCGCGCCGCTCGGATCGGGCGGCACGAGATAGAGGCATACCGAAAGATTTGGCAAGCAGGCGGGCCACGGTTGGCACGGCGGGGCGTCGGCATTGATCCCTGCAGCTTGCGGGCGTGGTTGTTGGGATTCGCCTTATTCAACCGGGCGACCATGGCGATCCGGTTCAGCAGCTTTCCCACATCAGCGGACGTGATCTCCGACCTCATGGGCAGGTCGCACCGTTACGCGAAGGCGGATCTTGGTCGTGAAGCCACCTCTCGAACGGCCAAAACCCACGTGCCTAGCTACTGATGTTGGACCGCCGGAGTTGGAGTTTCCGCGCTTGGTCACGGCAGCGTCGTGCGGACGATGTAAAGCTACCTGGCCAGCAAGACTTTGGCGCGGACAAACCGGACGATGTTCCGGGCGAGAGCACTTTCTTGGGACATGGATATCTCTTTTTTCATGCGCGATGTGCGTGCCCGGTAGCTTTTGGGGGAAATGGGCCGTGGATGCGGCCTATGCGTTGTCGTCTGCTTCGTAATTATGGACAAAGTCGCCGGGCATTTCCGGCCCCCACAGATAGATCGAATCCTCGGGCGGATAGTCCCCGGCCTCCCAATCGTGATCGACGGGGATATAGTCGATATCGGCCGAATATTCCGAATAGCTGCCCCAGGGATCGCGGACATAGTGGAAATAATTCGAGCCCAGCACGTGCCGCCCCATGCCCCAGCCACGGGTGTAACCCTTATCGGCCATCTGCATGGCGCCCTTGCCGATTTCGTTGATGCCGCCCATGTCCCAACTGCAATGATGCAGCCCCGGTGCCGATGACTTGGCGAAAGCGACCAGATGATGGTCGCTGCCATGGATGCCATGCATGAAACAGATGCCATCGCCCGAACGGTCCGACAGCCGCAGGCCAAGCGTGCGGCTATAGAACGTGATCGCCTTCGGCACGTCGGGCGTGAACAGCAGCACATGGGCCAGCCGCCGGGGACGCACGATCCCGGCCTTCGACCGCTGCGGCGCGGCCGCCACCCCGCCCGGCGTCGAGCCAAGTGAGAAAGGCGTTTTTTCATTGGGCGAGGTCTTTTCGGCGATCTTCACCTCGATCAGCACACCAAAGGGATCAAGGAACCAGAACCCGTTCGAGACCACGCCGCGCGGGGCATCCAGCAGGCGCACGCCCTGCGCCTCGATCCGGCGACGCATCGGGTCGAAATCCTCTTCGAAGACGGCGAAGGACAGATGGTTCAGCTTCTTGCTGCCCGCCTCGGCAATCGACATCCAGCGGTGGTCAGAGCCAAAGGTGTAAAGCCCCAGCCCGTCGCCTTCCTCGCGCACGTCCAGACCGAAAGTGCGATAGAAATCATCGGCTACGGTCAGGTTGGGCACCGTCATGGTGAAGGTGTCCATCGAATGAATGCCCAATTCGCCCGGCCGCTTGGTGGGCGCAATTTTTCCGGTGATCGCAGTCATGTCGTCCTCCTGTCAGGCGGCGGCCAGGCGACGCGCCTTCAGCACGGCGCCCATCTCGGCCAAAATGTTCAGCGTTTCTGCGGCGGCCTCGGTCTGGGTCTGGTTGCCGTGGAATCGCCCCTCGTCATCGCGTTGCTGGGCGTAAAGCGGGCAGACGACGCCCTGCACCAGCGGGATCATCTTTAGTGCCACGGCGACGCGGCGCAGATCCTCGACCGCGCGGGCGGCGCCCGAGACGCCGCCATAGGCCACGGCGCACATCGGCTTGCCTGCCCATTCCGGGCCAAGGTAATCCAGCGCGTTCTTCAGCGCGCCGGGAATGGCATAATTGTATTCGGTGGTCACAAAGACATAGGCATCGCCGCGCGTGATGATTTCACTGAAGCGTTTGGTGTGATCGTGGGTATAGCGTTGCAGACGCGGGTGGTTCGGCTCGTCCATGATCGGCAGGTTCAGTTCTGCGAGATCGACGCGTTCAACAGTGAAGCGCGTGTCCTTGCGGGCGATGTCCTCGAACCATTCGGCCACGGACAGTCCACCGCGCCCCTGGCGAACGCTGCCGATGATGATCTGAAGGTTCAGCATCTTGCCCTCCTAGCGGATATTGGCGGTCAGCCCGCCATCGACGACCAACCTGGTGCCGGTGATGTAACCGGCGCGATCCGAGGCGAGGAACGCCACCGCATCGCCGATTTCCTCGACCTTGCCCCAACGGCGGACGGGGATGCCCTTGCTGCCGCAGAAATCGGCCAGCCAGTCGGCCTTGTCCTGATCGCCCGCCATGCCGCCGGCCCAGCCTTCGCGCCATTCGGTGCCGATGATGCCGGGGACGACCGTGTTGACGGTGATGCCCCGGCCCGCCAGATCGGCGGCCAGATAGCCGGTCGCATGGATCACGGCGGCGTTGTTCATGCCGTAGTTCAGCGCCGGCATCCAGGTCATCATCCCCGACGCGCCTGTGATGTTGACGATACGGCCCGAGCCGTCGCTGGCGATCATGCCTTCGAATTCGCGGATCACGCGCAGGATGCCGGTCACCTTGATCTCGATATCGGCCTGCCAGTCCTCGTCGCTCCAGGTGATGGTGCGGTCCTGACGGCGGATGGCCGTGCCGACGCTGGTGGCAAGGATGTTGATTTCAGGCACGGCGGCGCGGACGGTCGCCGCCGCCGCGCGAACCGAGTCCGGGTCGCTGACATCCGCGATGACCGGTGTGGCGGTTACGCCGAACTCATCGGCTATGGCGCTGGCGGTCGCGCGAAGCTCGTCGCCGTTACGGGCCAACAGGAACAGATTGCACCCTTCGGCGGCGAGGGCGCGGGCGATGCCCTTGCCGATACCCTTGCTGGCCCCTGCAATCACGGCGATGCGGTCGCGTAGTCCAAGATCCATGTTGCAGGCCCTCCCTTGCCTTGCGTCCAGGTTGCCGTCCGCTCAGAACTCGCGTCCGATCAGGCGGTCGATGGAATAGCGCCCACCGCCGCGCAGGGCGATCAGACCGAAAGCCCCGAACCACAGCGCGCCCAACTGGTAATTGGCACCGCGTGGGATCAGCACGGTCAGCAGCATCACCGTCACCAGGATGAACAGCATCACGGCGGCGGGCCGTGTCAGAAGGCCAAGGATGAGCGCCAGCGATGCGAAAATCTCGACCCCAACGACGAAATAGGCCCAGAGCGCCGCCGGGACGAGGCCCAGTTGTTGCATGAGCTCGACATCGCGCGACACCTCGCCCGCGAGCACCTTGCCAAGCGCGATCTGGATCATCATGCCGCCCGCCAGAACGCGCAGCACCGCATAGGCCAGCGGCTCCAGCCGGTCATAGATGCCACGCAATTGCGGGATGATCAGTCTGGTCATCGAAATCTTCCTACTCTTCCTCTTCGGTGTGACGCCCGCCTCACGCCTGCAGCGGGTCGGCCCCCGGCATCGGTGTCGGCTGATAGGCAATCAGCCGCCACGCATCGCCTTCATCCGCCCAGACGGCCAGAAAGGCGTTGTTGATGCGGCGGGGCTCGCCGCCGACATCCACCTCGGCCGCCATCCGGCCCGCCAGAAGGACGGCGCCGGGAAGGCGTTCCGACCATTCGACCGGGTGGTCGATGCGGTGATAGACGAAGTGGCCGGCGGCCACCTTGGCCAGATAACTGTCCCGGGTGTCGTGATCGCCCAGCGAATGCGTATAGCGCAGCCGCGCCGACAGCAGGTCGCGCAGGGTTGTCACATCACCCGCCCGCATGGCGGCGTAACGACGATCCTCCAGCGCCTGGATATCGGGCATGCTCACCGCAGCACCGCACAGATGTTGAAATGGGTCATCCAGGCTTGCGAGGGGAGTTGTCCCCAGCGATTGACGACCTTGTAGTTGGACAGGTTCTCGCCAGGATCGACGATACGCGGCTGGAAATGCGGATCGGCGATGATCTCCATCTCGGCCGTGGTCTCGACCAGGAAACCGGCTGCATCCACGTAATAGGCGAAGATGTTGTCGCCCGCGCCATGCCGACCTGGCCCCCAGGCAAGGGTGCGGTCCCGGGCGTCCAGAACGTCGCCCAGCCGCTTGAAATCGGCGAAATCGGCGAATTCCCAACTATAGTGATGCAGGCCCCCGCCATCGGGTGACTTGGCCATGCCAATCGTGTGATGGCGCCCGTCGCCAGCGCGCATCCAGGCCAGTTCCCAGCCTTGGGTGCGTTCGCTGAGCTTCAGGCCAAGCACCTGCATCATCAGGTGCGCCGAGGCAGCCGGATCGGCGGCCGTCAGATTGACGTGGTCCAGAAAGCGCGGATGAATGCCCGGCCCGGCATAACGCGGGGGGCGGTCGCGCGGCATCGGCGTGTGGATCTCGATCACATGGCCTTCGGGAAAGGCCACGCTGACCGCGCGTTCGATCACCGGCAGCGAAGGCGTCTCGCTGACGATGGTCAACCCGGCCTCACGCGCCCGGCGGGCGACCTCATCGACATTGGCGGGGTCCAGCGTCTCCAGCCCGATCGCGCGCAGCGACGATTGCTCGGCGCGGTGCAGGATCAGTTCGGCATGACGCGCATTCGATGTCAGCAGCGCCAGGTCCGGGGTCTGATCGACAAGGGCGGCGCCGGCGATCTCGCGGGCGTCCTCGATCGCGCCTTCCAGATCGCTGACATTCAGGGCAATATAGCCCAGACGGTGAACAAGCGGTTCCATTTTGGCCTCCTCCTCCTCCTCAGGATTGCCGGATCCGGATCAGACGACCTCGTCCTCGACCGGGTTGCGCAACGTGCCGATGCCTTCGATCTCGACCTCGACCACGTCGCCGGGCTTCATGTAAAGCTTGGGGTCGCGGGCCATGCCGATCCCCGCGGGCGTGCCGTGACGATCAGATCGCCGGGTTCCAGCGTGATAGCCTCGGAAATGATCGAGATCAGATCCTCGACCGAATAGATCATGTCATTGGTATTGGCGTCCTGCACGGTCTGCCCGTTCAGGCGGGTCTGCAACCGCAGTCCCTTGGCGCCGGCCGGCAGTTCATCGGCTGAAACCGCATGTGGCCCGAAGGCGCCGGTGCCGTCAAAATTCTTGCCGACTGTCCATTGCGGCGACTTGAACTGATAGTCCCGCAGCGAGCCGTCATTGAAGATCGAATAACCGGCAACATGGTCCAGCGCCCGATCCTTGGGGATGTGACGCCCGCGCTTGCCGATGATGGCGACCAGCTCGCCTTCGTAATCCAGGTCCTTCGAGACCTGAGGGCGGATGATGGCGGCACCATCGGCGATCAGGCTGGTGGTGAAACGCGGGAACAGCGTCGGATAGTCGGGCTGCTCATAGGGCGATTCATCGGTGTGGTCGGAATAGTTCAAGCCGACGCAGATGATCTTGCCGGGACGGGCCAGCGGCGGGGCGTTCTTCACGGTGCCCTCGTCCAGCGCCGGGGCCGAGACCACCTTGTCGGCATGGACGCCGTTCAGCACTTCGACCAGATCGACCGAACCCAAATCGGCCCAATCCGTCTCGCGTTTGACGGCGACCCCAGTGGTGCCGTTACGGTCATAACTCGTCACTCGCATCGTTGTCTCCTCCGATCTCTGGTTCGTCCCTTGGATGAACTAGAGATAAGAGAAGTTTAATCGATAATCAATAATATTTTCGAAAATCAGTCGTCAAAACCTGTTTTTTGCAGATCTTCGCCTGACAAGATAATCTCGACCGTTCGCAAAAGGTGTTTTCGGATCAATTGATTGGCCAGATCGGCATCGCGGGCGATCACCGCATCGGACAGGGCGCAATGTTCCGACAGATGGTCGCGCCCGGATGATGAATAGTGGTGCGACAGCTTGCGATAGCGGTCGGCATGATCGGTCAGTTGCTGGCGATACAGCAGTAGGCGGGGCGAATCGCAGGCTGCGACCAGGCTGTCATGAAAGGCCCGGTGGCGTCTTTCCCATTCCGGGTCGATATGGCCGCCTTCGGTCAGGCTGTCGCGCTTGCCAAGGGCGTGTATCGTGGCAACCACGGCCGATTCCCATTGATCGTCACCTCGTTCGATGGCCCTGCGGATTGCCAACGATTCAATTTCCTGACGCATGAACAGCAGGTCATTCAGATCCGAGCGCGAGATCGGCGCGACGCGAAAGCCCTTGTGTTCCTCCAGAATGACCAGCTTTTCGGCGGCTAGCCGGGTCAGCGCCTCGCGTAGGGGTGACAGGCCGACCCCGTAGCTTTCCTTCAACTCATCAAATCGTAGCCGCGCGCCGGGGCGCAGCTCTCCATCGACGATATCGCCACGCAGCCGGTCGTAGACCGAGGCCATCAGGGTCTTGCCGTCCCCATCGGACCGCAGGGGCATGGTCATCGGATGTCCTTTCGATTTTCGCCGGTTCGTCGGCAGTTGCTTATCACATGGTTCGAAGATCAACGCAAAGTTCGATGATCCAGCCGGCAGAGGGCGTTGCTGGCCAGATCCATAAATTCGATGTTATTATTGATTTTCGAAAATATCTATCTTAATCGTCAAATAATGGATGATTCGTAACTTCGGCAGAGGAGGAGCTGCGATGGCTGACGGAATTTCCACCGATGTGCTGATCGTGGGCGCGGGCCCGGCGGGGCTTGCGGCTTCGGCGCTGCTATCGATGTATGGGATCGAAAACCTGGTCATCAACAAATACGGTTGGCTGGCGAACACACCTCGCGCCCATATCACCAACCAAGGCACCATGCAGGTGCTGCGCGATCTGGGGATCGAGGATCGGGCGATGGCTCTGGCCAGCAAGCAGAAGCTGATGGCCAACAATGTGTTTTGCCATAGCCTTGCGGGCGAGGAGTTCGGCCGCGTGCTGTCCTGGGGCAACCATCCGGCGCGCAAGGCCGACTACGAACTGGCCAGCCCGACCGAGATCTGCGACATCCCCCAGACCTATATGGAGCCGCTGCTGCTGGAGGCTGCGGCCTCGCGTGGCGGCAAGATACGGTTCAATACCGAATTCCTGCGGCTGGACCAGGACGACGGGGGCGTCACCGCCCATGTGCGCGACCGGCTGTCGAGTCAGGAATTTCCGATCCGTGCCCGTTATATGATCGGCGCCGATGGCGCCCGCAGCGCGGTGGCGGAACAGTTGGGCTTGCCGATGACGGGTCAGATGGCGTTGTCGGGCAGCATGAATATCCTGTTTGACGCCGATCTGACCAAGTTCGTGGCCCACCGGCCCAGCGTGCTTTACTGGGTTTTGCAGCCGGGCGCCCGGACCGGCGGGATCGGGGCAGGTGTGGTGCGCATGGTCCGGCCGTGGAACGAATGGCTGGCGATCTGGGGCTATGATACCAGCAAGGGAGAGTTGAAGCTGACCGATGACGAGGCGGTGAAGATCGTCCATCAACTCATCGGCGACGATACCATCCCGGTGACGATCCGATCGACCTCGACCTGGACGGTCAACAACATGTGGGCGACCGAGTTTTCAAAGGGCCGGGTTTTCTGCATGGGCGACGCGGTCCACCGTCACCCGCCGCTGAACGGGCTGGGGTCGAACACCAGCATCCAGGACGCCTATAATCTGGCGTGGAAACTGGCTGCGGTGTTGAAAGGGCAGGCGGGGCCGGGGCTTTTGGACAGCTATTCGGTCGAGCGTGTGCCGGTCGCCGAAACCATCGTCAGCCGCGCCAATAACTCGATCAAGGACTATCCGCCGATCTTCGACGCGCTTGGCATGACCGCCAGCGACGATCCGGTGCGGGTCGAGGAACTGATGGCGGCGCGCAAGGGGGCCTCGGACGATGCCAAGGCGCAGCGCCGTGCGCTGAACGACGCGATCCGGCGAAAAAACTACGAATTCAACACTCATGGGGTGGAATTGGGCACCCGTTATGCCTCGGGTGCGGTGGTGTCCGATGGCACGCCGGAACCCGAATTCATCCGTGATCCCGAGCTTTACTATCACCCAACCACTTGGCCCGGTGCGCGGTTGCCGCATGTCTGGCTGGATCACGGCGGCAAACGGGTCTCGTCGGTCGATCTGGGCGGCAAGGGACGCTTTGTCCTGCTGACCGGGCCGGGGGGCGAGGATTGGCGCGCGGCCGCCGCCGCTGTGGGGAAGAAGCTGGGGCTTGACCTGCCAGTGGTCTCGATCGGTCCCGATGGCAGCGATGCGCATGATATCTATGCCGACTGGTATTATCAAAGCGGTGTGCAGGAAGACGGGGCCATTCTGGTCAGGCCCGACAACTATGTCGGTTGGCGTGCCGATGTGATGGTCGAGGCCCCCGAACAGGCGCTGGGGGCCGCACTGAGTCAGATCCTTGCCCGGCAGGATCGCGACGCGCTGGCGGCCTGATCCAAAACCAGAAGGGCCGGGGCGGCGCACGGAGCCGGCCCAGAGCCATCAGCCACCGAACCAGCAACGCACGGCGCGACCCATTCGCAGCCGACGGGCAGGTTTGACCCGACACAAGCCCGAAAAAAGGAGAAACCCCATGAAAACCATCTGCGCGACCGCCACCGCACTGGCCGTCCTGGCACCAATGGCCGGGGCCGAAGAAATTAACCTGACCATCTCGGCAAGCCACGCCATCCAGATCCCCTGGATCGCGCCGCTGCAAGAGGTGATCGTCGCGAAAACCAATGAGCGTCTGAGGGCCATGGGATCCGAGAACAGCATCGTCTGGACGGAATCCTATGGCGGTGCGCTTTACAGTTTCGGTGACACGCTGGAGGCCGTCGGAGACGGTATCACCGATGCGGGTTGGATCGGCTCGCTTTGGGAAGAAAGCAAGATGCCCTATGACAACCTGACCTATTTCACCCCATTCGCCACCGACGATTATGATCTTCAGATGCAGGTCTTCAACCGCCTCTATGATGAGGTTCCGGCCCTGAAAGCCGAATGGGAGGATAACAATGTCGTCTTTCTGGGCGCAACCGGGGCGGATACCTATCACCTCTATACCACGTTTCCGGTCGACTCGATCGACGACCTGAAGGGCCGCAAGATTCTGGCACCCGGTCCGACCGCGCCCTGGATGGCGGCCATCGGGGCGGTCCCGGTGAACGGTGCGCTTCCGACCTACTACAACCAGATTGAAACCGGTGTTGCGGATGGCGTCATTTCGATCGTGACCGGTGCGCATCCGCTGAAAATCCAAGAGGTTGCGCCCTATGTGACACTGGTCGGCGTCGGGGCGAATTTCATCGGCGGGTTCGGGGTGAACAAGGACATCTGGGATGGGCTGCCGGGCGACGTGCAGCAAGTCCTGACCGAGCTTGGCCCCGAATACAGCGCCCGCAACGCGGAAATCCTGAAGGATCGCTATGACACGATCCTGACCGAGCTTGCCGCCGATCCCAAGGTAACGCTGACCACGCTGCCCGCAGCCGAGCGGCAGAAATGGGTCGATGCACTGCCCGATCTGGCCGGGCAATGGGCCGCGAAACTGCCCGAGGGCAAGGTGATGCTGGATGCCTATATGGCCGCGATCCGCGAAGCCGGCGCCACCCCCGCCCGCGACTGGAAGGTCGAGTAACCGAAGCGGCGCCCGCGCCAGCCCCAAGGAGGATAAGATGCTGCAATCGGATGAGACGCCCATGGCCCCCGAAGGGCTGGTCACGCGGGCTTACGGTCAGGTGACCGGTGGGCTGTCGGCGCTCGGCACGATCTGGATTTTCGTGCTGATGCTGCTGATCTGCGCCGATGTTGCGGGCCTCGCGCTGTTTTCGCAGCCGCTTTACGGCGTCGTCGAGGTGGTCGAGCAGACCATCGTGCCGGTGGTGTTCCTGCAATTGGCCCATGCGCTGGCCCATGGTCGGCTGACGCGCGCGGACTTTCTGTTCGCGCCACTGGCCAAGGCCGATCCAGCGGCGGCGGCGGTGCTGAACATGCTGTTCCTGCTGATCGGGGGCGTGCTGTTCGGCGCTCTGACCTGGGTGTTGTGGGGCGATTATGCCAGTGCCTTCAGAGGCGGGGAGTTCATCGGCGCCAGCGGCGTCTTTACGCTGCCGACATGGCCCTTCAAGCTGCTGACCGCCATTGGCTGCGCAGCCGCCACGATTCAGTTCCTGCTTGAGGCCACCGACGTGGCGCGGCAGTTGCCCGAGATGCTGACGCGCGGGCGGGGCCGCTGGCTGGTGCCGGCGCTGATCGGCGTGGCGGTCGTCATCGGTGCTGTCTGGCTGGTTGCGACAGGCGATTTCAGCCGCACCACGCTGGGCATCCTGGCGATCCTGTTCCTGCTGGTGCTATTGATGGCGGGGATGCATGTCGCTGTGGTTCTGGGCGTCGTCGGCGTGGTCGGGATCTGGCTGATCCGGGATAATCCGAACGTGGCGCTGAATTCGCTGAAGACCTCGGCCACGGGCACGATCAACAAATTCGATTTCGGCGTCGTCCCGCTATTCGTGCTGATGGGGCTTTTTACCGATATCTCTGACATTGGCCGCGATGCCTATCGGGTGGCCGCGTGGTGGACGAGGAAATTGCTGGGTGGCCTTGGGATTGCCACGGTCGCAGCCAATGCGGTCTTTGCGGCAATTACCGGCATCTCGATCGCCTCGTCGGCCATCTTCTCGCGCGTGGCGGTGCCGCAGATGGTCGCACATGGCTATACGCCGCGTTTCGCCACCGGCACGGTGGCGGGGTCGTCGATCCTGGGCATGCTGATCCCGCCCAGCCTGCTGCTGATCATCTTCGGCTTCGTCACCGAAACATCGGTCGGCAAACTGTTTCTGGCGGCGATGGTGCCGGGGATCCTGATGGCGCTGATCTTCTGTATCACCATCATCCTGCTGGCGAAGTTCCGCCCCGATTTTGTCGGTCAGCCCACCGGCAATGATGATCTGGAACCCGAAACGCTGGCCAGTTCCGCCCGGCGCCTGCTCCCCATCGTGGTGCTGGTCGGCATCGTTCTGGGCGGCATCTATCTGGGCTGGTTCACGCCGACACAGGCGGGGGCGGTCGGCGCCTTCGCCACAATGATCGTGACCATCCTGCGTCGCCGCCTGACCCGCGCGAACCTGTGGAACGTGCTGCGCGAGACCGGGCAGATCACCGTTGCGGTCCTGTCTCTGGTCATCGGTGCCAGCGTGCTGACCAAGGCACTGGTCATGTCCACTCTGCCGGCGCAGATGGTGCAATACGCGGTCGACTCGGGCTTTGGCTTCTGGGGCGTGATCGTGCTGTTCCTGCTGGTGGTGATCGTGATGGGGATGTTCCTCGACTCGACGTCGATCATCGTCATCACCGTGCCTATGGTGGTGCCGCTGGTGACGACACTGGGAACGGGGATCATCGGCCCCGATGTGCTGATCTGGTTCGGCATCGTCACCATTATCGCGGTCGAGATGGGGCTGTTGACGCCCCCCTTCGGAATCAGCGTCTTCGTGGTCAAAAGCACGGTCGGGGACTTGTGCAGCCTGCAGGACATCTTTGCCGGGGTCATGCCCTATGTGCTGGCCATGGCGGCGCTGATCGGGATTTGCATGGCTTTCCCGGCAGTCGTCACAGGTATCTTGTGAGGTGCCGGCTCATGCAGGGTGCTCGGTGCACGGATAACGCGAGCTTCACCGATCTCCCTGTCTTTCGAAGAACGCTGCGACCGTTTCGGATGTCTTGCTTCTGTCTGTAACAACACCTTGGCCGGGCGCCCCCACCTCGTGGGGGGGCGAGTTCGGCTGATTTGCCAGCACCGCGTTCAACACCGGCCCGAACAGGTTCCGAGGGCAGGTGGAGTCGAGAATGTCGAGGGCGCTTTGCCCGAGCCTGCATGGAAGGCCGCGCAGCACATGGCACTGCGCAGGTCGTCACGTCGGTCTGTCGGGGTTAAAGGTCAGCAGCCGCAGGGCGTTCAGCGTGACCAGCACGGTGGCGCCGGTATCGACCAGAATGGCGATCCACAACCCGGTGATGCCCAGTAGCGTCGTGACCAGAAACACCGCCTTCAGCCCCAGGGCGATGGTCACGTTCTGGCGGATATTGGCCATGGTGGCGCGGGCCAGCCGGATCAGCGCCGGAATATCCGTCACCCGGTCGCGCAGGATCGCCGCATCGGCGGTTTCCAGCGCCACATCGGTGCCCGATCCCATGGCCACGCCGACGCTGGCCTGCTTCAGCGCCGGTGCGTCATTGATGCCGTCGCCGACCATCATCACGCCGCCATGCGCGGCCATGTCGCGGATGGTGTTCAGCTTGTCCTCGGGCAGCATCTCGGCGCGGAACTCGGTGCCCAGACTGTCGGCGATGGCGGCGGCGGTGCGGGGGTTGTCGCCGGTCAGGATCGTGGGGGTCAGGCCCATGGCGCGCAGCTGCGCCACCGCGTCCACTGCATCGGCGCGCGGTTCGTCGCGCAGCGCGATCAGGCCAAGCGCACCGTCGGGCGCATAAAGCACGGCGACAGTCTTGCCCTCATCCTCCAGCGCGGTGGCGCGGGCTGCTGTATCGCCCGCGAGCGCGCCTTGTTCGACGGCAAAGCGCGGGCTGGCGACGGTCAGGCTGCGCCCCTCGACCTGGGCCGAGACGCCCTTGCCGGTGATCGCCCGCGCGGCGGTGGCGGCGGGCAGCGCCACCCCTTCGGCCCGGCGCAGGATCGCCTGCGCCAGCGGGTGGCTCGACCCGGCCTCGACCGCGGCGGCAAGGCGGATCACCTCGGCCTCGGTGGCGCCGTTCAGGGCCACCACATCCACCACTTGCGGGCGGCCATGGGTCAGGGTGCCGGTCTTGTCAAAGGCGACCGTATGGACATTCGCGGCCGCCTCGATCACCGCGCCGCCCTTCATCAGCAGCCCGCGCCGGGCGCCAGATGACAGCGCCGAGGCGATGGAGGCGGGAACCGAGATCACCAGCGCACAGGGGCAGCCGATCAGCAAAAGCGTCAGCCCGCGATAGATCCAGGTCTGCCAGTCGGCGCCCGTGGCCAGCGGTGGCACGACGATGACCAGCGCCGCCAGCGCCACGATCAGCGGCATATACCAGCGGCTGAAGCGGTCGATGAAGCGTTCGGTGGGCGCGCGGGCCTCCTCGGCCTCCTCGACCAGGCGGATGATGCGGGCGATGGTATTGTCCTCGGCCGCCTTGGTGACGCGGATGCGCAGCGCCGCCTCGGTGTTGATCGACCCGGCAAAGACCGCATCGCCGGGACCCTTGGTGACGGGAACGCTTTCGCCGGTCACCGGGCTGTCATCGACGCCCGAGGTGCCCTCGATGATCTCGCCATCGGCGGGGACGCGGTCGCCGGGACGGGCCAGCACGATCTGGCCGATCTGCAACGTCTCGGCGGGAACCTCGCGGGTGGCGGTGCCCTCGACCAGCAGGGCGGTCTTGGGCACCAGATTGGCCAGTGCGCGGATGCCGTCGCGGGCCTTGTTGGCGGCCACGCCTTCCAGCACCTCGCCGACGGTGAACAGGAACACGACCAGCGCCGCTTCCTCGGCCGCGCCGATGAACAGCGCGCCAATGGCGGCGATGGTCATCAGGCTTTCGATGGTGAAGGGCTGGCCCATGCGCAGCGCGGCCCAGGCCCGCCGGGCGACGGGCGCCACGCCAATGACACAGGCGGCGATGAAGGCCCAATGGGCGATCGCGCCGGGCATCAGCAGCTTGACCGCCCAGGCCGCCGCCAAGAGCGCGCCGGTAAAGATCACCAGCCGCCCCTTGCCGGTCTGATACCAGCTTTTGCCCCGGTCGGCGGGATCGGCATGGCCATGACCGGCATGATCATGGCCCGCGTGATCGTGGCCAGTGTGATTGTGGCCGGTGTGATCGTGGTCGTCATGGTCGTCGGCCGTCGCCGGAACGGGTTCCCCCGGTAGCACAAAAGCCTTCTTCTTCGCGGCGGTCTGGCCCTTGGGCGCGATGCCGAAGCCAAGCGCCTTGACCGCCTCCTCGATCCGGGCGGGCGGCGTGGTGTCGGGCACCAGCATCACCGTCAGCTTTTCGGCCATCAGCGCGACCGAAACCTCGCTGACGCCCGGCATCCGTTCCACCGCCCGCGTCACCTTGGTCACGCAGGATGCGCAATCCATGCCGCTGACATTCCATTCCAGTTTCTTCGCTTCGGACATCTTGCCCTGCCTTTCAGTCATTTCCGTCCGTCTCTCAGGGCTCGGAGGGGATCGCGCCGGGAGGGTCCACCTCGACCGTCGCGTGAAGGATGTCGTGTTTCCCGGCCAGACGCGCGGCGACCTGACGGGGCAGGGCCAGCGGATCGGTGCCGGGGGTGGGGGTGACATGGACAGTGGCCACGGCGCGATTGTCGGTCAGCGTCCAGACATGCAGGTGCCCGACCTCGGCCACGCCGGGCAGCGTCGCCAGATCGGCCATCACCGCCTTGGTATCCAGCCCGCGCGGGGCGGCCTGCATCAGCACGAAGATGGATTCCGCCACCAGACCCCAGGCCGAGCGCACCACCAGCACCGCCACCAGCACCGACAGGATCGGGTCCAGCACGGTCCAGCCGGTCAGCATGATGCCGACGGCCGCCCCGATGGCGCCCACCGAACCCAGCAGATCGCCCAGCACATGCAGCATGGCACCGCGCAGGTTGGCATCGTTCTGCTGGCCCGCGCGCAGGATCAGGAAACCCGCGATATTGACCAGCAATCCGACGACGGCGACGGCCAGCATCGGCCCGGCCAGAACCTCGACCGGATCGCGAAAACGGCGGATCGCCTCGTAGACGATCCAGGCGACAAGGATCAGCAGCGAGGCACCATTGGCCAGCGCCGCCAGCACCCGGACCCGGTGGAAACCGTAACTGACCTCGGGCGTGGCCGCGCGCCGGGCCACGCGATAGGCGATCAGTGCCAGAAGCAGCGCCGCCGCGTCCGAGATCATGTGCCCGGAATCTGCGACCAGCGCCAGCGAACCGGACAACAGCCCGCCGATGGCCTGCAGGATCGCGTAGCCAAAGGTCATCAGGAAGACAAAGCGCATCCGGCGTTCATTGCCCGCCGTCACCTCGACCGTGTGGCTGTGTCCGGCATGGTCGCCTTTGGTATGGTCATCGCCCAAGTGATCGTGGTCCGCGTGATTGTGTCCTGCGTGGTTGCCATCCTTGTCGGGGTCGTGCTGCGTCATTTCTACCTCTGACCGCGCCGTCGCGGCCTTGTCCGAATCATCTTTCCATCCTACCTAATTGCTCTAGTGGCTATAGCTTCAAGAGGTTTTTCGATGTTTTCGATCGGGAAGTTGGGACGGGCGGCGCGGGTTAAGGTCCCGACCATCCGCTATTACGAGCAGATTGGCCTGCTGCCTGAACCCGACCGCAGCGCCGGCAACCAACGGCTCTATCCGCGAACGGCGCTGGACCGGCTGGCCTTCATCCGTCATGCCCGCGAACTGGGCTTTCCCCTTGACGCGATCCGTGACCTGTTGGGCCTGTCGGACCATCCCGACCAGTCCTGCGCCGCCGCCGATGCCATTGCACGAGCCCAACTGGACGCCGTTCGCGACCGTATCGTGCGCCTGAAGGCGCTGGAAGGTGAATTGGAACGCATGCTGGACCAATGCGCCAGCGGCACGATTTCTGACTGCCGGGTGATCGAGGTGCTGGGCGATCACGCCAATTGCGCACACGATCATGATGGGAAGGATCTGGGATGACCTGCCCGCCAGCTTGACCATCTATGCGCTGGTGGCGCTTGCCGGTAATCAAGCGGCCCTCTTTACACGAGATGTTATTCGCGCCGCCATCATCGCCATGGGGATCATAGTTTGCGCCGTCACCCCGCCGCGCGACCACCACCATGACAGTCAGCGGTGATCCGGCCTATCTGCCGTGTCGGCCCCTTGACCATGTGGACATGATCTCGCCCCGCCCGATCCTATTTGTTGTCGGCTTTGTTGTCGGCGGGAATGCTCATTCGTTGTTCGTCAGCGAACAGGCCTTTGCCACAGGATATGACTGCGGGCGTGGCGACCTGTTTGCGGCCCCCTGCCTGAAGCGATGACCAGCATGTTCGCTGTTCGAACGCCGCTATCTATCAACTGACAATCCGGCCCCGACCGTCAACAGACGGTCAGGACGTTATTACTCGATAATCCTAGTGCGTATTCTGCGAGGGCGACGTGGGCTTCTTTCGTCCCAGCTTTGCCGAAAACCATTCTGTTATCGTCTGAATGACGTAATACAGTGATGGGATGATAAACAGCCCGATCAGCGTCGCGCCCAACATCCCGGCGATGATGGTAACACCGACAGCATTTTGTGCGCCGGCACCGGCACCATGCGATTCCGCCAAGGGCAGGACGCCAAAGATGAAGGCCAGCGCCGTCATCAGCACGGCGCGGAAACGGGCTTCTGCCCCGGTCCGGGCGGCGTCCATGATGGACATGCCTTCCTCTCGTCGTTCCTTTGCAAACTCAACGATCAGGATGGCGTTCTTCGCGGCAAGGCCGATCAGCAAGACCAATGCGATCTGCACATAAAGGCTCATCTGCATGCCGGTGATGAACAGACCGACACCCGCACCAAATGCTGCTGCCCCAAGGGAAAGCAGGATCGCGATCGGCAACGCAAAACTTTCGTAAAGGGCGACCAGAAACAGGTAGGCGAAGATCAGCGACATGACATAGGTGATATACTGGTTTCCGCCGCCCTGCTGTTCCTGATAGGAAAGCCCGGCCCATGCAACGTCATAACCTTCGGGCATGTCCTCCTGGGCGATACGTTCGACCGCCGCCATGGCTGCGCCAGAGCTTTGGCCGGGGGCCGCCTGACCATTCACCGTCGCCGATACCTGCTGATTGAAGCGGTTGATGACATAGGGACCAAGCAGGGTTGTTGTCGATGCCACCGTGCGCAAGGGCACCATCGCCCCGCTGCTGCTGCGGACATAAAGGTTCATCAGATCGTCGATGTCAGACCGGTATTCGCCATCTGCGGCCAGTGTCACCTGATAGTTGCGTCCGCCCGTGGTGAAATCGTTGATATAGCTTGATCCGAACGAGACACCGATGGCGCTGTAGATATCGGCCGGGCTAAGCCCAAGACGCTCGGCCCGGACGCGATCAACGTTCAGATAGACCTGTGGAACGTCTGCGCTGAAGGTTGAGCTGAGCCCGCCAATCGCAGGATCCTGATTGGCTGTTGCCAGAAATGAGCGCAGCGTTTGGGCAAGTTCGGCCGGTGATTGTCCCTGCAGCGTCCGAAAGCGCATATCAAGGCCACCCACGGCACCCACGCCCGGAATAGGCGGGGGCGAAAAGGCGGCAATGGTCGCACCGGGAACCTGACTGAACGTCTGATTCAAGGTCCCGAGAATATTGTTAAGCTGCGTTTCCTCGCTTTCGCGATCTGCCCAGGGTTCCAGCGCAACCACGGCCATACCGCCATTCGGCGCCACGGTGCCCTGCAGAATGCTGAAACCGGAAACGGAAATGACCTGTTGGACGCCGGGCGTTTTCTCTAACTCATCCCGCACAAGTGCCATGATGCGGTCCGTGCGTTGCAGGGATGCCGCATCGGGAAGCTGGACGTTGACGAACAGGGCACCTTGATCTTCGTCCGGCAGAAACGTGGTCGGTAGCGCGGTGATCAAATAGACCGCGCCAACGATACAGGCCGCTAGAATGCCCACGGGAATGACCCAGATGCGCAGCATGACCCCAACGATCTTGCCATAGGTGTCGCGCATCCAGTTCAGCCCTGCCTCGATCCATGCCAGCGGACCACGCTTGCCCCCCTCTTTCGGGGGGCGCAGCATGATCGCGGCTATGGCTGGGCTAAGCGTGACGGCAACGATGGCGGACATGACCAATCCGCCCGAAATCGTCACCGCGAACTGTCGGAACAACTGTCCGTTGATCCCCGGCAGAAAACCCGTCGGAATAACCACCGCCAGTAGCACAAACGTGGTCGAGATGATTGGCCCGGTAATCTGGACCATGGCCTTTTTCGCGGCGTCCCGCACGGACATGTCGGGGTCTTCCTCCAGCAGGTGCTGGACGTTTTCCACGACAAGGATTGCGTCATCCACCACAAGCCCGATGGCCAGCACAAGCGCCAGCAGCGAGATCATGTTCAGCGAATAGCCCATCAGCAGCAGCACAGCCATCGCACCCAGCAAGGATACCGGGATCGACACACCTGCCACGATTGTTGCCCGCCAATCCTGCAAGAACAGGAAGATCACCACCATGACGATGACGAATGCTTCCACCAGAATACGCATGATCAGTTCGATGCTGGAGCTGACGAACAGGGTCGCGTCATAGACCGTGTCGTAGACCAGATCACCGGGAAAGCCTTGCTTTGTTTCTTCCAGCATCGCCAGAATGGCGTCGCGGGTTTCAAGCGCGTTTGCACCCGGACCCAGATTGACCTGCACCATCGTTGCGTTCCGGTCGCCCACCATGGCCTGCGCGGCATAGGATTGTGCGCCCAACTCGATCCGGGCAACGTCGCCCAGCCGCACGATGCTGCCATCTTCTCCGGTGCGGACGATCAAAGCTTCAAACTGCTCTGGTTCTGCAAGCCTGCCCTGAGACACCAGTGTATATTGAACCTCGGTCCCTTCCGGTGCCGGCGGGCCGCCAAGCTCTCCCAATGCGGCCTGCACGTTCTGGGTTTGGATGGCTGCGGCAACCTCATCGGCAGTGACGCCAAGCGCCACCATCTTGGGCGTGTCCAGCCAGACCCGCATGGCATATTCCGACGTCCCGACCGAGGACGCGTCGCCGACACCGGGAATGCGAACGATTTCGTCGATCAGCGAGGTATTGACGTAGTTGGCAACGGCCAGATCGTCCATCTGGCCGTTTTCGGAATAGAAACCAAGCGCAAGCAGGAAGTCCGGCGAACTGGCACGAACCTGGACACCTTGTTGCTGCACCTCGTTCGGCAGGTTGGATGTCGCCAACTGCACACGGTTTTGCACATTGACCTGCGCCTGATCCGGGTCGGTCCCGATCTCGAACGTAATCGCCAGCGAATATTGCCCCGCGTTGGAACTGGTCGAAGACATATAGGTCATGTCGTCGACACCATTCACGGCAGATTCAATCGGGCCGCCGATCACATCGGCAATGGTTTCGGCGCTGGCACCCGGATAGGCCGTCGATACATTGACGGTGGGCGGCGTGATGTTCGGATATTGCTGAATAGGCAGCGCAAACAGCGCGATTGCCCCGACGATCGAAATGACGATCGAAATGACCAGCGCAAACCGAACCCGATCAATAAAGAAATTCGAGATCATGGCGCATCACCATCAGACGCAGCGGCATCATCCGTGCTTTGACCTTCGGCATCCTGTTGGATCGCTGCGGTATCCTCTTCGGCTGCTTGTGCGCCGACCCTGACCGCCATGCCGTCCTGCAGTCGCTGAACGCCCTCGACGACGACGGCTTCTCCGCCTGCCAGCCCCTCGGTGACTGCCCATCCGTTCATGACGCGCGGGCCTGTCGAAATACGTTTCTGGGACACGGTCTGATCATCATTCACCACAAAGACATAACGCCCTTCGCGATCCTGAAGAACGGCAGTTTGTGGCACCACGGGCAGACTTTGGGGATCTTTTTCTGCAATGACCATGGTGACGAATTGGCCTGGCAGCAGCAAGGCATCGGGGTTTGCATAGACAATTCTGACCGCGATACTGCCAGTGGCGGGATCGACCCGATTGTCGATATATTCCATTGTCCCGGTTTGCGCATATTCGGTGTCGTTCGACAGCATAAGCTTGAAGTTCACGTTTTCCGCGCCGGTTTCGGCCATCCCGCTTTGCTGCATGTCCAGCAAAAGTTGTTCCGAGATCGAAAAGACAACCCGGACCGGATCAAGCTGGACGACCTGTGCCAGCGACCCCGCCGAAGGGCCGACAAAGTTGCCTTTGGTAATCAGGGCTTGTCCGATCTTGCCGGTGATCGGGCTGGTGATGGTGGTATATCCCAGATTGATCTGGGCCAGTTCAACGCCCGCTTGCGCCGCTTGAACATTCGCCTCGGCGACCTGAAAATCGGCGCGGGCCTGTTCAAGGTTGACCTGCGCGGCGGCGTTCCTGTTCACCAGTTCCTGCTGGCGGTTGGCTTCGCTTTCGGCCCGGACGCGTTGTGCTTCGGCCTGGGCCAGATTTGCCTGCGCAGAGGCGACTTCGGCCTGATATTGCTTCGGTTCGATCTGGAAAAGCCGGTCGCCGGTCTGGACGATCTGCCCGGGGCTGAAGACGACCTCGTCAATGAAGCCCTGAATCCGGGCCATGATCTCGACGCTCTCAATTGCTTCGACACTGGCGGTAAAGCTTTCCGGCGCGTCGATTGGCTGAACTTCAATCTGATGCGTTACGACGGCCGGTGGAGGGGCGTCTTGTGCCTGCAGATTGGTTGCGAATAATCCCCCCAATAGCGTCGCAGAAATCGTCGCTCGCAGCACTACCCTGTCGATCCCAAACATGATCTGCCCCTTGAATGATTGCGTGGTGAATATCCAACTTTTTCTAGATTCGTCAGGTTGATAGTAACGCGAGGTCATCCGCTTGCAATGTTGAATGCTTGCATTCGCGGGCAAAATCGAATGTGCGCCTCCTGCCGTGTGGTGGCCGCATGTTCGATGCAAGCGAACGGCGGTTTCGGTCAGGTAACCCTGCCATATGGCAGGGCGATGACCAGATTTATGTTCAAGACGGCCCGCAGATGACGACCGTTGCCACAAGGTGGAAAATGTTTCCTTGCAAAACCCGCTTGGGTGCGGGACGCGATTTTTTCGCTTGTGCGAAGTGTCGGTTCAGTGCGGGGCCATTCAAAAATCGTTATCCTGACAGGAGAATGTTATGAGAGCTTTTGGATTCCTGAGCTTCGGACATTACGGAAATTCATATGGTTCGCAGGCGAAAACGGCCAGCGACATGATCCGGCAAGCTGTTGAGATCGGTGTGGGTGCCGAGGAACTGGGCGTTAACGGCGCGTATTTCCGCGTGCATCATTTCGCTCGCCAGCAGGCGGCCCCCATTCCGCTGCTGACCGCCATCGCCGCGAAAACCAAGCGCATCGAGGTTGGCACCGGTGTTATCGACATGCGCTATGAAAACCCTCTGCATCTGGCCGAGGAGGCGGCGGCGCTGGATATCATCGCTGACGGCCGGATTGCGCTTGGCATCAGTCGCGGATCGCCCGAAACGGCTTTGCGTGGGTATGAGACGTTTGGTTATACCGGTTCGACGGACCCCCGTGGGGCAGATATCGCCCGAGAAAAATTCGACCAGTTTCTGAATGCGATCGACGGAAAAGGTGTTGCCAAAGGCAATCCCAATCTGGTCGGCACCGGTCAGATGTTGCCGATCGAGCCGCAATCACCCGGCTTGCGCGGCAATATCTGGTGGGGTTCGGCCACACGCGACAGCGCGGAATGGACCGGGCGGCTGGGCCTGAACATGATGTCCTCGACCGCGTTGGTCGAAGATACGGGGCAACCCTTTGATGAATTGCAGGCTGAACAGATCCTGCGCTTCCGCGAAGCCTATCGTGCGGCCGGTCACAAGGGCGCGCCGCGCGTGTCGGTCAGTCGCAGCATCATTCCGATCATGAACGAAACCGACGCGGCCTATTTCGGGCATCGCAGCAGCAGCGAGGCACAAGACAGCTACGGAATCATGGACGGCTACAGGGCGACATCGGGCCGGACCTATGCGGCTGAGCCCGACAGGCTGATCGAGGAGTTGAAGCGGGACAAGGCCATCGCCCTTGCCGATACGTTGATGCTGACGATCCCCAACCAGCTGGGTCCGGAATATAACCTGCATATTCTGGAATCCTTCGCGAAACACGTCGCCCCGGAACTGGGCTGGCAGCCGAACTGGAATGGCGCTGTCACAGGTGATCCAATCGGCTAAGACCAAGGCCGAACATGGAAACGACGCCGGCGTGCAAGCGCCGGCGTTCACGCATCAATGGCTTTGCCGCCGATCATCCTGGCTGCCCTGTCGATCCGGGCCTCAATCTCGGCCCAGTCGGGCGGATCGCCCATTAAGGCGTGATTGACGGCATCGGTCACGATCATATCGTGAAACAGCACCGCGTCTCGCTGTGCGTTCGGCCCGCCACCCAGGAAATCCGCGATGACCGCCTGACTGGTTTTCGGTCCGACGCGATACCATTCGGCCATCAGATGTGGCATCCGCCTCGAAACAGCCATGACCATCCGCTGAAACGCGATATGACGCGGCTGCATCAGTTGCCGCATCAGGGTGCGGCCCAATATGCCAAGACCGGTCTCTTGCGCGATCTGGCCAAGATCCAGGGCAGTCAAGGGCGACAGAAATTCAGCGGCAAGCCGGTGAACGATCTGGGTGAACAGCCCATTCTTGTCGCCGAACTGCTTGTAGACGTTGGTTTTCGAACCGCCGGACACACGCAGGATTTCATCAAGGCTGACAGCATCGAAGCCACGATCCAGAAATGCCTGCGTCGCGGCGTCAAGGATTTGTTCGTGGCGTGCAGCACCCCGGACATTCAGCCGGGGTGCCTGAGCGGCGGGGTCGGTCATTCCGCAGCGACTCCTGTGGATCTGGTGGCGACTTGCCGTGCCGAGGGTGCATGGTGGTGCGCAACCCGGAAAGCGCGGCGATCAACGTGCTGCCCATACAACAGGCTGCCTATCACAATGGCAACGCCAAGCGACTGAACCGGTGAAGGCAGAAACCCGCGAAAGATCGCGTCCAGCGCAAAGGCTGTCAGCGGGGTCAGCAGCATCATCGGTGCGACGGCGGACGGACCGGCGCTTTGCACCGCGCTGAACCAGAGTGCAAAGGCAAGCGCCGTGACGATCAAAGCGATGATGGCCAGGCCAAGGATATTGATGGCGCCAAGGCTGGTGGGAATATCACCCAACAGGGCGGCGACCACGGATAGCTCGACCCCGGCGATCGCCATTTGCCAGCCGGTCAGCCCAAGGATGGAACCCGGGCGTCCCCATTTATGGACAAGTGAGCTGCCAAGCGCGACCGACAGGGCTGCGCCAAGGGCGGCAGCGACCCCGATCAGGTCCAACGTCGCATTTCCCTTCAGCACAACCATCGCCACCCCGACAACGCCAAGCCCAACCGCTACCAGCTTTGAACGCGACGGAATGGCGCCAAGCAAGGGCCACGCCAGAAGCACCATGAACAGCGGCCCTAGCGCTTGAAAGGTGGCGGCCATTCCGCCGGGCAACCGGATGGCCGCGACAAATAGCAATGCAAAGAACAGGGCGCTGTTCAGGGTGCCCAGAACGATGATGCGGCCCCACCATTGGCGCGGTGGAAATTCGCGCGCAAGCAGCAGCAGTGGCAGCGCACCGCCCAAGGCACGGACCGCAGCGATGAACATCGGGTTTTGTGGCAGCATGGAGGTGGTGACGATGTAGGTAAAGCCCCACAGAATTGCGGCAAATGCCGCGGCAGGTAAGGGTGGCAATGTCATGACAAGCCTATGGTTTGATTGTTCAGATGATTGTTTGATACCATATAGTATCATAAATGGACAAAGTGGTATTAATAATGTGCATGACGGCATTCTACCGGACGCATGGCTGCGCGGCCTTGCGCATCGGATAACCCCAATGCAATCTGGCTGTGTCGTGATGCGTATCCATAGGTTCGGAGAAAAATGAGCGGCCTTGCCTACAAGATCGATATTCTGGTGATCGGCGGTGGGCAGGCAGGATTATCAGCGGCCTATCACCTACAGCGGTCCGGGCTGGTTGGCGGCAAAGGGTTTCTGGTGCTGGACAAGTCGCCGCAGCCGGGCGGCGCCTGGCAGTTCCGCTGGCCGTCATTGACGATGAAGACGATCAACCGGTTGCACGATCTGCCGGGCATGGGGTTTGCCGAGGTGCTGGACCCCGGCCAGACCGAGGTCAAGGCGGCCGAGGCCGTGCCCGCCTATTTCAAGGCCTATGAAGAACGCTTTCATCTGCCGATTTATCGTCCGGTGACGGTGCGTCTGGTCTGCGGTCGGGGTGAACGGCTGCGTGTCGAAACCGATCATGAAACCTTTTCCGCCCGCGGTATCATCAACGGCACCGGCACGTGGGATGCGCCGCAGATTCCGTATTATCCGGGACGAGAGCTGTTTCGGGGGCGTCAGATCCACACGCATGACTATCACATTCCCGACGAGTTTGTCGGACAGCGTGTTGCCATCGTGGGGGCGGGTATTTCTGCCTTGCAGATACTGGACGAAGTTTCTCGCGTCGCCGAGACCATCTGGGTCACGCGTCGTCCACCAGAATATGTTGATGCGGCCTTTGGACCCGAACTTGGCCGCGCGGCCGTTGCAATGGTCGAAGAGCGGGTTCGTCAGGGGCTGGCCCCGCGTTCGGTGGTGTCCGTCACGGGCATCCCCCGGACGGCCGCCATCGACGCGATGGAGGCGCGAGGCGTTCTGAACCGTCAGCCGATGTTTACGGAAATCACGCCGACGGGTATCCGTTGGGCCGATGGACGCGAAGAACCTGTCGATGTCATTATCTGGGCGACGGGTTTTCGCAGCGCGCTGGATCATCTGGCCCCTTTGCAATTGCGCGAAGAAAACGGCGGAATCAAGATGACGGGCCGGTTGACCACGCAGACCGTTCGCGATCCGCGTGTGCATCTGGTCGGCTACGGCCCCTCGGCCTCGACCATCGGCGCAAATCGGGCGGGCGCCGCGGCTGCGCAGGAACTGGTCAGTTATCTTGGCCTTGTGCCGCCCAAAGCAAAATCAGAATAGGGGAAATCCATGTCCGACGGCGTTATCGAGAATCCGCAAGAGCATCGTTTTGAACTGGCGCTGGACGGCGATGATATTGCTGCCGCCTATTACCAGATGGACGGAAATGGAAATCTGGTGCTGACCCATACCGAAGTGCCGTTTGAATACAGCGGACGCGGGATTGGCACCCGGTTGGCCATCGGCACCTTTGATCTGATCCGGGCATCAGGGCGCAAGGCCGTGCTGAAATGCAGCTTCATGGCCCGGTTTTATACGACCCATCGGGAATATGACGATATCGTCGTGGGGTGAAGCCTAGGCGTTTTCGGCGTCATAGCGTGTTTGGGCGCTGACGATCTCTGCCTCGTTCGCGATGGCCCATGCGCCAAGCGCCTCGACCGGGCCACGCAGCGAATGGCCAAGTTCGGTCAGCGCATATTCAACGCGCGGCGGTGTCGTTGGATAAACCTTGCGAGAGATCAGGCCGTCACGCTCCATCCCTCGCAGGGTCAGCGTCAGCATACGTTGCGAGATCGAACCGATATCGCGGCGAATCTGATTGAAGCGACGCGGCCCCTCACGCAAGGCCATGACGATCAGGACCGACCATTTGTCGCCAATACGGACAAGGATCGGGCGCACGGCTTCGCAGCCGCCCAGCAGGTCATCATTTGACAGATGCGGTATCATGGATGTGCCTTCTTGTGTCAAAAAATTCAGTATCAATATAGGTGCAAGTTACGAATTTATACCAGCCGGTCGTGAAAATAATCTGGCCGCTGACGATAGGAGGGAATGAGATGGAACTGGGTGTTTACAGCTTTGGCGACGTGCAGCGCGATCCCAAGACGGGTGAACTTGGCAGCACAGCCGAGGCACAGCGCAACCTGTTGGAGGCGATCCAACTGGCTGATGAGGTGGGACTGGATTATTTCGGGATTGGCGAACACCATACCCGCGAAATGCCCGCATCCGCTGCGACGGTGATCCTTGGGGCTGCTGCGTCAACGACGAAGAATATTACGCTTGGCAGTGCGGTTACGGTGCTGTCGACCGATGACCCCGTGCGGGTGTTTCAGCAATTCGCGACGCTGGATGCGTTGTCGAATGGTCGCGCCGAAATCACTGCGGGTCGTGGCTCGTCCACCGAAAGCTTTCCGTTGTTTGGTCACAGCCTGAACGATTACGATGATCTTTATGCCGAAAAGCTGGACCTGCTGCTGAAGCTGAACGACAGCGAAGAGGTGACCTGGGAAGGCCAGTTTCGTCCGTCGTTGAATCATGCCCTGGTCGTGCCGCGCCCCGAAAACGGCAAGCTTCCGATCTGGCTGGCCACGGGCGGGAACCCGAACTCGACGGTGCGTGCGGCGATTGCCGGTCTGCCGGTCAGCTATGCGATCATCGGTGGTGATGCTGAACGGTTCGCACCCCTGGCACAACTGTATCGTCAGGCGGTCGAACAGGTGAAGGTGCCCGGTGCGGATACCCGTGTTTCGGTCGCCAGCCCCGGTTTCGTGGGTGATGATGCCAAGGCCGCCAAGGATCTGTGGTGGAACCATTACCACGAGGCGTTCCGCGCCTTGGGCGAAATCCGTGGCTTCCCGGCCCCGCAGCGTCCCGGTTACGACCGCGATGCCAACGGCAAGGGCGCATTGTTTGTCGGCAGCCCCGAGGAAATCGCCGACCGTATCGTCGCGCTGCATGGGGCGATGCAACATGACCGGCACTTCTTCCAGATGGATCTGGGGCAAGTGGCACAAAAGGATTTCCTGCGCTCGATCGAGTTGCTGGGAACCAAGGTGAAACCATTGGTCGATGCCGCTTTGGCCCAGAAAGCCGACGCCCCGACCGAAGCTGTGTAAGGGAGGTTCATATGTCCGAACCGAAAATCATCGGTATTCTTGGCGCAGGTCGCGTTGGCACGGCGATTGCACGCCGCGCCCTTGCCGCCGGGTATGAGGTGCGCGTCGCCTCGTCCCGGCCCGCGTCCGATATTGCGCTGGTGTTGCAATTCACCGCCCCCGGTGCCGTTGCCGCCGATGCTTCCGATGTCATCGCACAAAGCGATGTCATCGTGCTGGCGCTGCCGCTGTCGAAATATCGCAGCCTGCCGGCGGATCAGTTGGCCGGTAAGATTGTCATCGACACGATGAATTATTGGGCGCCGACCGACGGAACCTTGACGGAATTCGAAGGCGCACCAAGCAGCAGTGAAGTGGTGGCCGACTATCTGACAGGTGCGCGACTGGTGCGCAGCTTCAACCATATGGGCTATCATGAAATGGACGGCGAAGCCCGTCCGGCAGGCGATCCCGACCGTCGCGCCATGGCCGTGGCTGGCGATGATGCGCAAGCGCGTAGTATCGTGGCGGATATCATCGACCGGATGGGCTTTGACCCGGTTGACGCAGGCAGGCTGGCAAATGCCCGCGACTTTGCCATCGGGACGCCGGTTTTCGGCGCACCCCTTGGTCGCCACGACTTGCAAGCGGCGCTGCGTGCGCCACTTGCCGCATGAAAGCGGATGGAAAGGAACTGAGCATGGCCGACCCTATCAAGATCGACATCTGGTCAGATATTGCCTGCCCGTGGTGTTATATCGGCAAGCGCCGTCTGGAAACGGCCCTGTCGCAGTTTGCCGAAGGCCCGGACGCGGTGCCGGTTCAGGTGGAATATCACAGCTATGAACTGGACCCGACCGCACCGGCCGAATACGCCGGAAATCACGCGGAATATCTGGCCAAGCATCTGCGTGCCTCGCCCCAACAGGTGCAGGAAATGGACCGTCAGATCACTGATCTGGCCTTGCAAGAAGGACTGGATTATCACCTTGATGACATCAAAGTCACCAATACCGGCAAGGCCCATCAACTGATCCATTTTGCCAAGGAACACGGCCGCGAAGCCCAGATGAAGGAACGTCTGCTGCGCGCCTATTTCAGCGAAGGCCGCCATGTCGGGCGGGATGCCGAACTGGCAGATCTGGCCGCCGAGATCGGGCTGGACCGTGACGCCGCCTTGTCGGCGCTGATGCAGGGGACGTATCGGCAGGCGGTTGAGGGCGACAAGGCACGGGGTGCTGCTGTTGGCGTCAAGGGTGTGCCTTTCTTTGTCGTCGATGGCAAATACGGCATATCGGGTGCCCAGCCCTCGGAGCTGTTTTTGCAGGCGCTGAACAAGGTCAAGTCCGACCGGGATCAGGTCGCACGATGAGCGGCGAACTGATTTCGCTTGGTGACGGCGGCGGCGTTTGTCAGGGGGGCGTATGTGAATTGCCCACCGCGCAACCTGCTGCGGGCGCCACATCTCCCCTGCCAAAGCTGACCCTGATCAGCTTTCCGACATGCCCTTATGTTCAGCGAGCGGTGATCGCGCTGAAAGAGCGCGGCGTGGATTTCGAGGTGATCTATATCGACCTTGCCGCCAAGCCCGATTGGTTTCTTGCAATTTCTCCCCTTGGTAAAGTGCCGGTCTTGAAGGTCGAGCGCGAGGGCTTTGATCCTGCGATCCTGTTTGAAAGCACCGTTATCCTGCAATATCTGGATGAAACGCTGCCGGGGGCGCGGCTGTTTCCCGAAGATGCACTGGACCGTGCGCGACAGCGGGCATGGATCGAATATGCCGGCAGCCTGCTGGGCGATCTGTTCAAGCTGTCGCAGGCCCGCGAGGGCGCCGCGTTCGATGAAGCCATTGCTGCGCTAAAGGCGCGTTTGCAGCCGTTGGAGGCCGAGGTGCGGGGACCGTTTTTCGCGGGCGAGGCTTTTTCTGCGGTCGATGTGGTTTACGCCCCGGCATTTCGACAGATCGACACATTGCAAACCGTGCGACCGCTGAATGTGCTGGACGATTTTCCGGTGCTTGATGCGTGGCGGCAGGCCTTGTCAGGCCGCCCCAGTGTCAAGGATGCCGTGCCGGTCGATTTCAGTGAACGGTTTCTTGACCGCCTGCGCAAATCCGACAGTTTCGTGGTTCGAGAGCGCTGACACATTCGTCTTGCGACCGGCGGGGACGATGCGTCCCCGCTGGTTCATGTGTAATCACGACCGCAGCCGCTTACTCGGCTGCCATTCGCTGGGCCATGGCCTGTTTTTCGGCGGTATGTTGCAGCTTCAGTTCAAGATACGGGCCAGCCTTGTCGATCTGTCCCCGAGGGCGTGACGGCAGTCGCGATGCAATCAGAACCCGTGCCGATGCAAATTCTTCGGGGGTGACGGGGCGGTTCTGAAAACCGGTTGCAAAGTTATCTGTCAGGATTGGATAAATCCGCAGTGATGGCCCGGTGCGCTGCCGTTTGCTGAAGCGAAGCGCGACGGCCAAACCAAGCGGCTGCACGTCGCGCTTGTTAAAGCGACCCGGCGTATTCCAGACAAAATTGCCGATGTTGAACAACACGGGGCAACCGTCGATGACCTCGACCGGTTGGGTGATGTGCGCCCCATGGCCGATGATCAGATCGACACCCGCGGCCACCAAGGCAGCAGCCGTTTCGCGCTGGCTGTCGGTGATGTCTTCGTAATCCGTTCCCCAATGCGGGAAAGCGATGAAGGTCGGGTTGGGCAAGATGTCACGCAATGCGTCGATCTGCGCCGCGATCATTTCGGGCCAGATGCTGGCAACGCCGCCATGCCCCCGGCCCGCATACCAGCGATAGCTGCGATCATATCGGCGACGATGCTCAAATCCGGGAAAGACGACCAGCGACTGGTCAATTCCGCCGACGGAAAAGCGATGGATCATCGGGTGCGATGCGGTATCCACGTCGGGGCCTGCGCCGAAACCCGCAATGCCCGCGCCCTGCAGGCGGGACAATGTTTCCGCAAGGCCAGCAGGCCCGCAATCAAGCGCGTGATTATTGGCAAGCGTCACAGCATCGATGCCAGCCTGTTGCAGCGCAGCGACGGTCCGGGCTGGATCAGACCAGCCCAGATATTTCTTGCGTCCTTGTAGTCCGGCATCGGGACGCCCGGACAGGGGAACCTCCAGATTGGCGATTGTCAGGTTCGACTGCCCCAGAACATGGTGCAGATTGGAAAGGGAATAGCCGTGGCCATGGGTGCCAAGGATGCTTTGCAGGTCCGAGACGCGTGGATGGTGCATATAGCTTTCACCGAAACCGACATCACCGATGAACAGGGCGGTGAATTCGTCCGGGTTTTCAGTCTTGCGGGCCACCGGGCTGGCGTAGTTCGGGGCGTCAGCATCGATCTTGTCCGGGGTCGCCTGGGCAGGAAAGCCAAGTGCATCGATTGCGATCGAGGACGCTGCTGGTTCATCCAATGGAATGATGTGATTCTGGGCTACGCGCTGAATGGCACTCATTGCCAGCCGATCGTCGTCGGATTCGACCTGCGGCGCGATGACCGCAAGATCCAGCCTTTCCACCCCGATGCCGTTTTGCGCTATCTGCCGGGGTGAAACCTGGATCACAGCCGCGTCGATCTGGTTGTCCCATTCCAAGGCGGTGGCGTCGTTCACCCGCCGGGAAGACGTCGCGCCTGCCGCGTCACAGACCAACCCAAGGGTTTTGCCCGAAGCGGTGGCCGCGGCCTCGATCCTGCTGCGCAGATGGTTGGTCTGTGCGGGATTGCCGATAAGGGCGATCACCGGCATTCGGACCGGGGCGCGATCGGGAAACAGCATGTTCAGCATCGCATCGGTGATCTGGTGCCCGCGTTCTTCCATGGCATGGATATGGATATGGACACCGGGCCGGCTGTTTACCTCGCAGATGGCCGCACCATTTTCACGCCAGGACACCGAAGGGTCTTTGGTGATGAAATCAACGCCGCAGACATCCAGACCGATAACCGCTGCCGCCTGCGCCGCCAACGCCCGATTGTCGGGATGGATAAGGTCGGTGATATCAACGCCTTCACCCCCCCGAGAGATATTGGATTCGCGACGTAGCAAGACGGTTTCGCCTTGGGT
Organism: Paracoccus amoyensis; assembly: GCF_014490725.1. Classification (GTDB taxonomy): domain Bacteria; phylum Pseudomonadota; class Alphaproteobacteria; order Rhodobacterales; family Rhodobacteraceae; genus Paracoccus; species Paracoccus amoyensis. Next base: position 629,475 of record NZ_JACOQL010000003.1, on the reverse strand, counting down.
TGGAATGCTTTCCGGTGTGAAGCCCTGATCGGTCAGCACTTCCAGCGCGTTCCCATCCAGTTTTAGCGGGCGCATGATCGCCATGCTGCTGGGCAGCGCACTTTCGCGCTCGGGGCGTTTGTTTTCCTTTTCGACCAACTGCTTGATCGTCAAGGTTCCGTCGCCGGTGATCTGGGCCGGGCGTCGTTGCGCCGCTGCAACCATGCGTCCGTCAACGACCAGCAGCCGATATTCCTCTCCGACGATCAGGCTTTCAATGACCACGTGCCGCGAAATCTGCTGGGCACGTTTGAACGCACGTCTTAACTGTGTGGAATTGGTGACACCAATGGAGACACCGCGCCCCATATTGCCATCACGCGGCTTGACGACCACAGGGAAGCCGATCCTGGCCGCGAAACCTTCAGCTTCCGTGGTATTGGCTGTCACGCTTTGCCGCGCGACAGGTAATCCCGCAGCGCTCAGGATGCGATGCGTCATGCTTTTATCGCGGGACAGGGCGCGGCTTATGGACGTCGTGTTGGTCGATTCCGACCCCTTCAGGATCTGCGAATGCTTGCCCAAACCAAGGCGCATGTAGTGAGAGCGTTCCACCACCGACCACGGGATCCCCTTGGCGGTCGCGGCCTTGGCGATGGTCAGGCAATCGCCAGATGGTGTTTCGTGGCCAGTGGCCGCAAAAAATTGCATCAACTGTTCGATGAACCGGTCGTAAAGCGCGTTCGCGGTCATCCCATCTAGCATGTGCTGTGCCATGGAGATGGCGACCTCGGCCGCGGCCAATCCAACGGCCTCTGCGCGGGTTTCAAAAATGGCGATACCTTGTTTTTCCAATTCTTCCGGTTGGATGCGATGATTGCCGGTGGCGCTTTGCCGCCATGAACAGAATTTCACCGGCCAAAGCGCATAGCGTTGCGTCAGGACGGCCAGAACCTCGATTGCGCCTGCGACCGGGACGGGCTGTTTGGCGCGGTGCAGGCGTCGCCATGCAGGGCAGTCGCTGATCTCGGCGCGAATCCGGCGCAGCATGCGCCCAAATTCCTGAATCGCCGCTGCAGGCATGATCACGCCGGTCGCGCCATCTAGTGTCAGTTGAATGGCTTTGCGGCGGGTATGGATATTGCCCGGTTGGAAGAGGTGGCTTTCTATAATCTTCATAACGGCAACCTTTCTAACAATGAAATGCACTCAACCTTCGCGCATGCCGCGCGAAATGAACTGGGTAATCGGGGAAAACAGGTAATTCAAAGTCGTGCGCGCACCGGTGTGGATCATCACCTCGGCGCTCATCCCCGGCTGAATCGGGACTGTGCCATTTTCGACATCGCTCCGGTCAAGCTGCACCCGTGCAAGATAGTAGGGGGCGCCCGTCTGCGGATCGACAAGACGATCGGCTGACACGGTCTGGACAATGCCTTCGATCGGTTTTTGACTGCGGCGGTTCAGCGCGGACAACCAAACCTGCGCGTCTTGTCCCTGCGATACCTGGTCAATATCCATGGGGTCGATCGTCGCCTGCACCACCAGCTTGTCGCTGACAGGCACGATTTCCATCAGCCCCTGACCGGCAGAGATTACGCCACCAACCGTATGAACCTGCAAGCCAGTGACCACCCCCGTGACAGGAGAGCGGATTTCCGTGCGACCCATGACATCCCGCGCGGCAGCCAGACGTTGTGACAGCTCATAGGCGCCCGCGCGGGTTTCGCGCAGTTGCTGGACGACTTCGGTTGCCATTGAATTCTGCAGCTCTGACCGGCGAAGGGCGGTTTCTTCGATTTTTTGCTGGGCGGTTCCGATAGCGGCGCGATAGCTTGCAATCTCACCGTGCAGTTCTGCCTGCTCGCGCTGCAACCGCAACAGGCGCGGGCGATCTGTCAGCTTGCGATCGTATAGCGCCTGAACATCTGCCAGCTCTTGATCCAGCAGCAGCAGGCGGCCCTCCGAGGACGTGATCTGATCCTGCAACCCTTTGATTTCAGCATCCAGACCACCGGTCGTGCGTTCAAAGATCGTCAGGCGATCCTGCAGCAATACCCGACGGCTTTCAAAGATGCTTTCCTGTCCGCGCATCGCAGTTTGAACGGCCAGATCACCGATTTTATCGGTCAACTCGGACGGAAATTCGATCTTGTCCGCTTTCAGTTGTTCGGCAATCAGGCGCGCTTCGGTTGCGCGTGCCTCGAAATACTGGGCCTGAATTTCGTTCAGGCTAGAGGCGGGAACGGTATTTTGCAGCCTGATCAGCGGCTGGCCGGCCTCGACGGTGTCGCCGTCACGCACCAGCAGTTGATCAATGATACCGCCTTCAAGATGCTGAACTGTCCGCACGTTGGTGTCGACACTGACGATGCCGGGCGCGATCACGGCACCTTCCAGTGGTGCGCTTGCCGCCCAGACATAGAACGACCCGACGAAAACCGCGATGATCGCAAAACCTGCCGTGGCAAGGCCACGACCAAACGGGCGATTCTGGGCATCTGTGGCTGCCTGATTTTCCTGGGTTTCCAGAAGGGTCATGTCACGCTCCTCAGATGATCTTTGGCGCGTTGCAGCGTTTCGTTACCGGTATTTTCCGTCACCTCGTGCGAACGCTTGCCACCCAGGATAAGAAAGCGGTCCGCCATCCGCGCGATCTGTGCCGCATGGATGGATTGGGTGATGATGATCGATGAGCCGCCTTTTTTCAGCTCTGCGACCGCGCTTTCCATCAAGCGCCTTGATGGGCTGTCAAGGTTTGCCGATGGCTCGTCCATGACGATGATCCTTGGGCGACGATAGAAGGCGCGGGCCAGCGCGATGCGTTTGCGTTCACTGCCGGACATGCCAAAACTGTCGCCACTGATGACCGTATCATAGCCATCTGGCAGGCGAATGATCTTATCGTGAATGCCGACAAGAGTGGCGGCGTCGACGACGTCGTCAAACTCTCCTTGGCCCATACGCGCGATGTTCTCGCGAATGGTGCCGGTAAACAGCTCGGTGTGCTGTGGCAGAAAGCCGATCAGATCCGCGCGAGTTTGCGGGGCCAATCGCGACAGTTCGACATCGCCCATTCGGATCTGTCCGTCACGCGGCGACAGGACGCCAACCAGCAGCCGGGACAGCGTGGTTTTGCCGGTCCCGGCAGTGCCGGTCACGACCAGAATTTCGCCCGGCGCAAGGTGCAGGGACAGGCGATTGAAGATGTAGGAACGCTCCGAGGGATGACGATAGCTCATCTGGTCAAGGACCAGTGGCGCATCCTGCGTGCCGTTCAGAACCGAGACCTGAATTGTTTCATCGGGGTCCAGACGCCTTTTCATCGCCTGATAGGCCGTGCGCGTTTCGCGCAGGTTGCGATAATTGCTGATTGCGTCATTGGCCAATGAAAAGCCGAAACCTGCCATGATCCTTGCCGCGAAAATGCCGCCAAAAGTCAGTGAGCCGATGACCACCAGCCAGATGCCCGCTGCAATCATGGCGATGCGCAGAAACTGTCCAATGCCACGGCGCAAGGTCTTGAACAGAATCTGCCGGTCCTGCACGCGCTGCTTTTCCTGCAACCGGGCCGAGGCCGTGCGCCGCCAACGTTCCGTCAGCGTGGCGCCCATGGAAAAGGCACCGACGCTTTCCTTGTTCTGCCCGGCCGCCTGAACAAGGGCAGCCTGTTCGCGATAGGCCGCGCCAGATGCGCGGCGCCCGTCGCGGGTCAGTGAATCGCTAAGGATGCCGACAACCGCCAGCGCGACCAAAGACAACAGGCCAATCACCCCTAGCAATGGATGGATCAGGAAGATTGCGATAAAAAACAACGGCGCGAAAACAACATCCAGCCACGATACCAGCGGCCCCGATACAAAGCCGCGCAGCGTTTCCAGATAACCAAGCGATTCATTGATCTCGGCCGTCTGATCTGATGATCCGTTACCGCCCAGCCCCTGATCGACAAGATAGGGGCCAAAGCGCCGCTCGATCCATATGCCCCAACGAACAAGCATCCGGCGTCGCAAGACATCCAGCGCCATCCCGCAGGCAATGGCAATGACGACCATAACCGTCAACATGACCAGCGTTTCAATGCTGCGGCTGGCAGGCACCCGGTCCAGTGCCTGGATCAGATACAGCGGCATTGCAAATTTCAGCAGGTTGAAGCAGGCAGTGAATATCACCACGACGCCCAGACCGGGGCGAGAGATGCGCCACGCCGTGCTGAGCGCCGAGACCGTGCCTGCTTTTCTTCGTTTTGCCATCGGGCGAATACACTCGCTACATGAACATGCCCAAGCCGGATCAATTCAGGTGAGTAGGCTTGGGCTTTGGTCTGGCCGACAAAGACAGATCGTCGGCCAAAGTCGCTTATTCGGCAGCGGCGATGCTGAACCTGCGCTGAAACGCCTGACCAATGTCAGAGTCAGCATATTCGGCGTCGCCATCCAGATTACCCATCATGCCCGGGGCGCCGTCGAGTATTTCATCTTCGTCCAACCCGTCATATTCTGGCGCGGTGATCATTGGCCAAGGGCTGTCTGCAGTGCGGCCTTGCAGGTTCAGAAGACCGGCATTCGCCATGATGTCGCTGACGGATACCAGCAAATCACCAATGTCGTCATAGCGGTGACGGTGCGTTGTCAGACTGGAAAGCAGCGCCGTTACGGTGGTCTGCAATTCGGTCGGACGCGCGTCGATGACGCCTTTGATCGCGGCCACAGGGGGCGTTGCACGCTGCAGGAAGGCGGGCGTGTAGTCAGTCTTTTTCAAACGCGGGATCTGCAGTTCAATCGTGCCGAAATCCGTGACCCAGTTTTGCAGTCGAATACCATTGCGCCAATCACTGCGCTTTCTGTCGTGCCTGCCATAGGCGACACCACAAATCCTGTTGGCATCGGCCTGCATCACGTGATGCGCGGCAAGGTCAAGGATGTCGCGGGCCAGCGATGCGCCTGTCACAATTGTCCGTTGTCCATCGCCCCTGACAGGCCCCAAGGCAACCATATTGCCCAATTCAATGCTTGCCGGAACAACCGTTTGGGACAGCGTCTTCAGCGACGGCTGATCTGCGCCTTTGGTTGCATAGGCCTTGGCCGCGCGATCGCGAATGGCCGTCATCAGCGCCCCCTCCTGCAACTCCAGGGGAGAGAAAACACGAAGCCCGGTTGTGGTCTCGGCTTCTCTTACGCCCAGAGGCGAACGTCCCAGACAACCGCTGATGCCCAGAACATCGTGACCCGCGCGTGTCAGAAGATCGACACCATATTTCGCGCCCATGGCATCATAGGCGGCGAAGACCGTGCCGATGGTAAAATCCATGATCCGCTGACTGTGGATCAGTTGCGAGGTTTCAAGCTGTTGCAGGCCATCCGCAATCTCGATCACGGCAACATCGCATCCCTGTGCTGCGGCATAGTTCATCAACCGGCAGGCGGCATCTTCGATGTCTGAAATGCCAACCAGATAGGTGCTTGCATGGCCGGCATCCGTGAAATCCAGCGAAATATCGGCACCTGCATCACGAACAATCCACATATCGCCACCGGCACCCGTTCCGGTAATCTTCAGCGCGGCCACCTTGTGCCCCATCCGTTTAAATCCACGCACCAGCGAGGTTGCCGTCAGCGTTTTGCCGGCGTTCATGGATGTGCCCAGCGACAAGACCGCAGGAATGGTCGGCGCGAAACAAGGCGCTGGCACCGCGAATTGCATCACGTTCAACCGCGCGCCATCCGCGTTTCCAAGAATGCCCAAGGGCGTGATCCGGGTCGGCGGTTTCATCCTTTGATGGCGCGACAATTCCAGCGAAGCGATACCACCGGCGGCGACCAGATCGCATGGGCCAAGATCGTTCCCGATCTGCGCTTCGTATTGATCCGGCGCATAGCGGTTGCCAAAGCAGACAATGATTTCATCCCCCGGAAAAAGATGGGCACGGCGACCGTCCGTAAGCTCTAGCTTGGTGTGTTTCCCGATCTCATCAATCCGCGCCAGAACCAGATCGCCGGGTTGGGGGCACACATCGCCTGATATCAATGTCTGATAAGCCTTACGCGGAACCCGACGGGTGCTGAATGCGCGTTTTGCCCGTGAAATACGGGTTTTCCCAATAGCGACATGGACCATAAACCAGTCCCCCTTTTTACAGAATATCGGCCAGAAGCCGCGGCGCTCTCACTGCGTCCTGAATTTGTTAACAAGCGGGATCATGTGAACGCAACACGTCAGAGCAGGCAAAAGAATGCGCGACGCATTCGCTGTCATATAACTGCAATATTCCTGCATTTCCTGTGATTTTCTTGCCAAAACAACGATCTACCAAAGCACTGCAAAACCATCGTTAGAAAAAAAGTGAGGCGCGGTTCCTTGAAGGATTCAAGGGGGTGCTGATGCGTGGCCAGCAGGGCTAAAATGCATTTTTCAGTTGCTAGAGAGAGATCGTTTTTCCCACAATATAAGCCCATAACGCGCCAATCAGAAAGTTGCGCATCGTGCAAAATGTAGGGGAAAAGAAATCCGAAAAGAAAACTTTTCTGGCGCCGATTCTCGCTGAGTTCACCGACGACAATGGGGTGATGTCGGCGGTTTGATCGTTAGGCTGATTTGTGCCATGTGACATTTGTTTATGGGCGATTTTCTGCCAGTGAGGGACTCTGGTTCTGATGTCAATTCCACGCGCCACGCGCGACGCATCGAATTAAGGGGGAAATTGTCCATCGTGGTCCCCGTCGACGAATCAGCACGTCGATTTCGGTAGATCTGTGGCCCTTTAAAAACCCATGGCTTCGGTCATCGCTTCGTTTTGCAGCATGCCCCGGGCGCTGTGCCCCACATCGTCTGCATGCAGAAGCGTCCAGTTGAATGGCCAGCCCCGGTCCGCGGCGACGGCTTTGGCCTCCTCGAAAGTCTGCTGGCCCCGATCAAGGCGGTTGGCCCCCTGACGCGTCGCCGCGTCGGTCATCGTCAGGCTTTTTCGCCCGGTATCTTCATCGCCCAGATAGATGGTGATGGGGGCCGCCAGATAAGCCCGCATCCATTCCTCCGCCTGCTTTGCATCCGGCAACCCGCCATAGCCATAGGGCGCTCCTCATCGTCGGTCGGCAGAACATAGGTGGAAGGATTGGCAAGGATGATCCGCTGCGCCTCGTCCGGAAGGGAATAGGCGGCAACTCTGGACAGAAACTGCGCCCCGGCGGAATGGCCGAACAGATAGACCGGCGCGTCGGGATTGCCATTATCGTCCTGCGCCCAATCGACAAGATCGTCGGCCAGTTCGACGGTCCATTCCTCCATGGGGCGTAATCTGCCATCATGGATCAGCCCGCCCCGGTGGTAGGACCAGTTTGGAAAGCGCTCTTTATCAAACAGCGGCGCATAGAGGGTAAAGCAAGACCGGTCGGCAAGTGGAACCGCACTTTCCAGGTAGGATCTGGCTGACCGGCTATTGCCATGAAATATCATCAGGATCGAAGGAGAGGCGCAGTCTTGTGGGGTATAGGTAAATACCTGCAATTCCTGTCCGCCGATGGTTGCTGTTACCCTGCCAACGCTTGGCGAATCTGCAATCGCAACGGTTGCCCAAGTGGCGGCCACCGATATGGCTATCCCTGCTGCAATGGTTCGGTGTCGCATCTTATGGCCTTGTTCGACTTCGAGTCCGTCCAGGATGGACTGGCCCAAGGGGCAGTTCAAGATTGCGGTCGCGACCGAAAGCCGGGACGACTGATGCGGTCCGAAAAACGGTCCTGATCCGCCGAAGCCTGGTTTTGGCCGGCGCGGTGCAGCCGATTGTCCGAGGAGGCGTCGTCAGGTTCCGGCAGGTCGATGATCTGGATGGCGCGCGACGGGTCCAGCATCGCCTGTGCCGAATGATCAACACCGGGAACAATCTTGATCTGCCAGTTAAAGGCGCATCGAAGCCGCAAAGCTGTCATCGCCCCAAGGTTATATGTTTTCGTGGCCCGCGACAGTCTGTCCGGGCCTTGGCGTTGCGCGGCGGCGCTGCGGGTCAGGCTTGGATCGGTCACCTCACGATCATCAAGCCCCACACAAAGTGTTATCGGGCGTTCAAGATAACGGATCTGCCGCGCTTGCTCGATCCCCTTCGGAAAGATGCTGCCCAGACCGTATGGGGCAGCTTCGCCCGCGGGAAAACGGCCCGTGATCGGCAGAACATGGCTTGATGGGCTGACAATCACGATGCGCTGCGGGGCCGAAACCAGATCCTGAAACGCCGCAACGCGCGATAAGAATTGTGCCCCTGCGGAAAATCCCCACAACCAGTAGGGCGTCGTGTCCGTCGGGCGCAGCAGATGCAGCAACGGTTCCACCAGTCGCGTCGTCCATCGTTTTTCTGGCCGAGGGTGGTGGCGCTTGTCTGTGATATTTGCCCGTTGATACACAGTGGGCGGGAAACGATCTTTATCGAACAATGGCGCGGCGATGGTCAGGCCGCAAAGTTCAGACAGGGGGATTGCAAAGTCCCGAAGCGCAGCGGCATTGGCGCTGTTGCCGTGAAAAAGCATCAATAGCCCCCGGGATCGCCCGATGGGACGGTGGGTAAAGACGGACAGCCGGATGCCCTCAATTTTGACATCCTTTGTGGATGAGCCGCGTGCGATCAAGATGCTGATCCTGCTATTGGTGGTGACGAAGATCCCGATGCCGTCCAGACGACCTGACGCATATTACCGCAAGTTTTCGCTGTCAGTGAATTGAAAATCAACGATAAAAATAAAGCGGCGCATTTCAGCCCAATCAAGGCGTGAGTGGCTGTTTCCACGGTAACGCCTCATGTCTTGAAATAGATAATTGCAATAGGTTCAATAATACGAACCCGAAATTTGATGTCAAATCTTGCTGGCAAAACCCGCCTATTACTGGCGTGGGTTTGCCGAAAACTATCTGGGCTGCGACGCAAGGGCGGGGCTGAACTGCATCAAGCTAAGGATTTCAAACAGAACCTGTGCTGCAATCCGGGCCGTGGCGTCCGTTGTGTCATATTGCGGTGCGATTTCGACAACGTCGCCCCCGACAAGATTGATGCCTTTCAATCCGCGGATCAGTTCAAGCGCCTCACGCGGGGTCAGGCCGCCGACCTCTGGTGTGCCGGTGCCGGGGGCAAAGGCGGGGTCGATGGCGTCTATATCGAATGACAGATAGGTTGGCCCATCACCCACGACCTGTTTTGCGCGGGCGATGATTGCCGGGATGCCAAACCCGTCAATTTCTTCGGCATGAATGACGGTCATGCCCGAGGCGTATGAAAACTCCCACAGATACTCGGCCGCGCCGCGAATGCCGATCTGGATGGTGCGCTCGGGGTCAAGCACGCCGTCCAGAACGGCATTGCGCATTGGCCCGCCGTGGTGGAATTTCGTGCCGTCCGTGCGCCCGCCAGTGTCGCAATGCGCGTCGATATGAATCAGCCCTACGGGGCGGTCACGGCCAACGGCGCGCAGCACCGGGTGCGTGATCGAATGATCGCCGCCAACGGAGAGGGGCAGGGCGCCCGCATCCATGATCGCGGCGATATGGGCTTCGATATCATGGTGGCTTTGTTCCAGCTGATACCGGCTGGTGAACGGGCAATCGCCGATGTCAGCCACCGCCATATCATGCAGCGGCAGGCAGTCCAGAACATGGTTATAGGGACCAATCCGATCGACCATCCGCACGGCGCGAGGGCCAAAGCGCGTGCCTGCGCGGTTGGTGACGCCCAGATCCATCGGTAGACCGGTCAAGGCAACCTGCAAGCCATTGGCATCCTGATGATGCGGCGCACCCAAAAGCGTAGGCACCCCTGCCCAGGGCATCGCCCGCTTGCCACCCTTGAACAGTTTTTTCCCGACCCGGGCAAATCGCGGGTCATAGATTTCGCTGCTGTTTTCACCGTCAAACTGTTCGCGCAGTTTTGCCAGTCGGTCTTGATCGAACGCCATTGCATGCTCCTGCGGCAAGGATATGGGCAAAGTGCGAATGCTGGGTTGGTGGGCTGCACCCTGACCTTGCCGTTTCGGCAATGATCCATGATATTCGTGCCGCTGGCGATCCCGAAATTGCAGCCCATCGTGTTTGGCGGGCGAATGCGTCGATCCGGTGGGCTTGCGGCCTATGGACGTTTAGCCGTCCACAACCAGCATCGTGCCGTCGATCCGAACCGGAACGCTGTCCAACCCGCAATCTGCGCCCTCGACCACATGCCCGGTGTGGATATCGAAGCGCGCACCATGCGCGGTGCAAAGCAGTTTTGTGCCGTCCGCAGAAAGCATTTGATCGCCGCGATAATTCAGCGGCAGATATTGATGCGGGCAGGCGTTGACATAGGCGCGAATGCCCTGATCTGTTGCGACCACAAGCAGGGGGAATTGCCCCTTGTCCGTGTCAACCGTCAGGGCGCGGACGCCCTGAACCTGATCTTTCGGGCAGATGACTGTGCCCGGCACCGGGGCCGTGCTGTAATCGGTCCAACTCATCGGTGAACGGCCCCGCCGGTCGACGGGGCTTTCCTTGTCAGTTGGCCGGATCGGCGGTCAGCACGCCACGGCGAATCTGGTCTTCCTCAATGGATTCAAACAGTGCGCGGAAGTTGCCTTCACCAAAGCCATCATCCCCCTTACGCTGAATAAACTCGAAAAAGATCGGACCGATCACAGTTTTCGAAAAGATTTGCAGCAGGATGCGCGTTTCGCCCCCGCCGACCACGCCTTCGCCGTCGATCAGAATGCCGTGCTTCTTCATCCGGTCGATCGGCTCTTCATGGCCGGTGACGCGTTTGCGCGACATTTCGTAGTAGATATCTGGCGGGCCGGGCATGAAATCCATTCCTGCTGCCGAGATCTGGTCGGTGCCCGCATAGATGTCTTCGCTGGCGATTGCGATGTGCTGGATACCTTCGCCTTTGTATTCCTTCAGATATTCCTCGATCTGGCTGTGATCGTCGGTCGATTCATTGATTGGGATGCGGATCTTGCCATCGGGCGAGGTCAAGGCGCGGCTGACAAGACCGGTCTGCTTGCCCTTGATGTCGAAATACTTGATTTCGCGGAAGTTGAAGGTGTCGTGATAGAATTTATACCACGTATCCATATTTCCACGAATGACATTGTGGGTCAGGTGATCCAGATAGTAGAAGCCAAAGCCAGTCGGTTTCGGGTTCGGTTCACCCAACCAGTTGTAATCCGCATCATAGGCGCTGCCCTCGCTGCCATAGATGTCGATGAAATACAGCAAAGAACCACCGATCCCATAGACCGCAGGCGCGTCGATGGATTTGCCATCGCCTGTATATTCCGTTGCCCCCAGATCAAGCGCACGCTTCAACGCCGCCTGTGCATCAACGACGCGCCAAGCCATCGCCGGGGCGCACGGGCCGTGTTCCTGAACAAAGCCGGCGGCGTGGCTGTCTGGATCGGCATTCAGGATGTAGTTGATGTCGCCCTGACGATACAGCGTGATGTTCTTTGTCTTATGCTTCGCGACCGGGACGAAACCCATCTGCCGAAAGATGGTATCCAGCTTTTCAGGCTGCGGATGGGCATATTCGACGAATTCGAAACCATCCGTGCCGGCCGGATTGGCGGCGCTGATGGTGGCTTTCGGGGCGTTGTGCGGGAAAGGGCCCATATTCTGCTCCTCAGGGTGCATGTCTCGTGTCGATGACAGAATATCACCCCGCGAATGCACGATGCTTGCGAACTGGGTCGAAAAGATGTCAATATTGCATGACATCTGCATGAATATTGAAGATTGTGCATGAAATGCAGCTTGATAGCTTCGATATCGCGATTCTTGTTGCATTGCAGCATGACGGATCAATCACCAATGCCGCATTGGCCGAGGTTGTGAACCTGTCAGCCTCGCAATGTTCGCGTCGCCGCGCGGCATTGGAACAGGCTGGCGTGATCGAGGGATATTCGGCGCGGTTAAGCGCGGTCAAACTGGGTTTCGGTTTGCGGGCCATCATCCGGGTGAACCTGTCCAGCCACGGGCAGGGCAAGGAAAGCGATTTCGCCCGCTTCGTCGCCAGCCAGCCGCAAATTCGGTCGGCCTTTTCCGTGTCGGGCGATGCGGATTATGTGCTGGATATCCGCGCCCGCGATCTGGAAGCCTTTGCCGATTTCGTGCACCGGCATCTGTTGCCGCACCCGCAGGTCGCGCAGGTCCGATCCGAGATTGTGCTGAAAACGCTGAAGGACGATGCGGGCGTCGGGCCGCTGTGACTTATTTCCGGGATCGACCGGGACGGGGGAAGGGCGTGCCCCGACCTTCATCGGGGGACGTGACCGTTGCGATCGCTTGATCCAGCGCCGCTATTCCGCGTTCCAGCGCCGCCCGGTCGCGTGCGGGCATGGCATCCAGTATTTCCTGCGCCCGTGCCTCGACCTCGTGAAGGGCGCTTTGGAACAAGTCGCGCCCGGCATCGGTAATGGCATAGTTCCGCAAGCGCCGGTCCGACCCCAGAATATCGCGGGTGATCAGGGCTTTTTCCTCTAGCCTGCTGGCCGCGCGACTGACCTGAACCTTGTTCAGCGATGTGCGCTGCGAGAGCTGCAGGGAATCCAGCCTGCCTGCGTCATCCAGCAAGAACAGCAGACGCCACTCCTCACGGGACAGGCCGTGTTGTCGGCCATAGGCTACGGCCAATTGCCGTGAAAATGCTTCGGCGGTGACGGCAAGACGATAGGGAAAGAATGTTTCAATGCGCATATCAGGGCTGTCTGTTTTGGGTTTGCGAGTTGGTCTTCAGGCCCTGCCAGCGCATGACGGCCGGTGGCGGGGCGGTGTCGTCAGGTGACCAGATAAAGCGACAGGACCGGCAGGCCGATGATCAGGGCAAGCCTGACAATATCTGCTACCCAAAACACGAAGACACCACGAAAGATCGTTGCAAGTGACACATCGGGCAGCACGGATCGCAGGACAAAGACGTTCATGCCAATGGGCGGCGTGATCAGGCTGATCTCGGTTACGACCACCACGATGATCGCGAACCAGATCAGCACGGCGTCGGGATCCTGAAGAATTTTCAGCCCAAAATCCAAATCTACGACCAGCGGATAAAAAACCGGAACCGTCAGCAGGATCATCGACAGGCTTTCAAGGAAGCAGCCAAGAACGATGTAGATCAGCACGATCACCAACAGCACCGTCCACGGCGACAGACCCAGATTTTCAACAATATCTGACAGGCTGTCGGGCAAGCCGGCGAAGGTGACGAAATTGCTGAAAATCTCGGCCCCCATGATAATGGCAAAGATCATCGCGGATGCGGTCGCGCTGTCCAGAAATGCCGTCCAAAGCGCCTGTCGGGTCATCCCGCCAATCGCGAATGCGATCAGCAGCGCGGCGGCGGCACCCATGCCGGCAGCCTCGATCGGGGTGAAAAAGCCGCCATAGATGCCTGTCATGATAAAGACAAACAGACCCATCACGGCGAAAACGCTGACGGCATCGCGGCGGGTCATTGCGTGAACCTCGCCCACCTTCGGGGCAAGTTCGGGTTTCAACCGGACGGCAACCATGACCGCCAAAAGGTATCCGATGATGCCCAGAATGCCAGGCAGGATGCCTGCCAGGAACAGCTTGCCGATGTCCGCTTCGGTCAACAGGCCAAAGATGATCAGAACCACCGAGGGGGGGATCAGAATGCCCAGCGTGCCACCCGCCGCAATCGCGCCGGTGGCAAGGCTGTCGGAATAGCCAAAGCGCCGCATGGACGGCATCGTGACCTTGGACATGGTGGCGGCCGTTGCAAGCGAAGATCCGCATACGGCTGAAAAGCCGCCGCAGGACAGAACGGTTGCCATGGCCAGCCCGCCACGCATGCGCCCGAAAATCCGGTCTGCCGCCGAAAACAGACCCTGTGCGATGCCGGATCCTGCCAGCACGTTGCCCATGAAGATGAACAGCGGAACGACCGACAGCGAATAATTCAGGCCGGTTTCAAAGACGGCGTTGCCAACCATTGCGCCCGCCGGTCCCCAGCCACGCAGCAGCGCAAAACCGACACCGCCAACAATGGCCATGGCAAAGGCGATCGGAACCCGCACGAATATCATCGCCAGAAGGATGGTAAAGGCGATCAGGGAAATGGTCATGGCGCCTCCTGCCGGAACAGCATGATGATGGCTGACAGAGCGCAGCTTGCCGCCGCCAGAAAGGCCAGCGGTGCCAAGGGCAGCGCAAGCGAGGATGTGCGCGTTCCTTCATGCCACTGATCCAGGCCGATGATGGCCAGACGCCAGGTGAAATATGCCAGCGCAACGGCCGAGATGACCCCAGCCAAACGACCCATCAGACGTTGCACACCGCGTGGGAACAGATGCAGGGCCAGATCAACCTCGACATGGCCGCCGTCAGCCGTGGTCAGCGGCAGAGCCACAAAAACCAGCGCTGCCAACAGAACCTGCGTCAATTCGTATGCGCCACCGAACGGGCGGTTGAACAGATAGCGGCCAACCACATCGAGGCACGTGACCCCGATCATCAAAAGGATCAGCAGCGCCGCAATGCCCGCCATGACGCGATACCATGTCGCATTCTTATGCGGCACCCGGCCCGGAATCCTATCCGGGGGCGTTTCATCAGCATTGTGGGCGGGCGTCGTCATTCGACCTTGATCCCGGTCATGCCGCGAAATTCGGCCAGCGCCGCCGTGCCATCATAATCTTCGCCAAGGCTTTCCGACCATGCCTGTTCCAGTTCGGACGCTTGGGTGCGCAGGGCGCCCACGACTTCCGGCGTGGCTTCATAGAATTCGACCTTGTCGCCGATTTCTTCTATGGCGGCTGAATCTGCGTCATTCCATGCCTGACCGACACTTTCTGCAAAAGCCTCGCCCGAGATCGCGTCGATGGCCGCGCGGTCTTCCTCACTCAAGCTTTGCCACTTGTCCTCATTGATGACAAAGAACCATGTCGTGTTATAAATCCCGCCGGGAACGGTCATGGAATATTTGATATCATCGACCAGATTGAAGGCTGTCATCGCCTCATAGGTGAAGGCCACACCGTCGATCACGCCGCGAGACAGCTTTTCGTAAACCTCGGGCGATGACATGAACAAGGGTGTCGCGCCAAGGGCTGAAAGCAGGTCGGCAGCGTAGCCGCCGGGCACGCGGATTTTCAACCCTTGCATGTCGGCGACGGTTTCGATCTTGCGCTTGTTATTATGCAAAAGGCCGGGGCCGTGCATGAACAGCCCAAGGATATGGGTGCCCGGATGTTCATCTGCCGCGTTCAGCTTTCCGCTGTAAATGTTCCAATACGCTTTGGAATTTGCGATGGCATCGTCACCCAGAAAGCTGAACTGACCAAGCTGGGCGCGGGTGAAGCGATCATCCTCGGTAAAGGAATGCAGGCCATAGGTGATGTCGGCCACGCCGTCGCGGGCCATGTCAAAATGCGCAGGCGGGCTGCCAAGCGGCTTGCCCATGATGCGCACGGTGACACGGCCATCGGTGGCGGCTTCAACCTGCTCGGCCCAAGGCTCGAACGCATTCACGACGATCGGATGCTTGGGCGGCAGCCAGGATGACATGATCAGTTCCTGCGCCATCAACGGCGCAGATGACAGCAGCAATCCGGCAAGCGCCAGTTTCAGTGATTTCATGGTCTCTCTCCCCAAGGTTCCTTCGCCTCCCGCGAAGGGTCGAAATTGTCTGGATGGGCCTGTTGAAAGGCGGGGTGTGTGTGGCAGCTTTGTGCAACTGTCGTGATCCGGGGCAGGTGATCAAAAACCACGCCCCACCGTGTTGCATTGTAAAGCTGCGGGATCAGGGTGCAGTCGGCCATGCCGGGTTGATCGCCGTGGCAGAACCGGCCGATGTAGCCGGGATGATGCAGCAAACGCTCGACCACTTCCAAGCCCGATGCGATATTGTCGCGGTTCCATTCGGCGCGTGCTTCCGACCCGCCGATGGCCTGAACGCGTTCCAGCACATTCAGGTTTGAAAGGGGATGAATTTCACAGGCGATGGTCAGCGAGATTGCCCGAAGATGTGCCCGTGCGGCGACATGCCGGGGCAATAGCGCAGGTTCGGGGCGCGTTTCCTCCAGATATTCCAGAATGGCCAGGGATTGCGTCAGAACCTGCCCGTCTATTTTCAGCGCGGGCACCAAGCCTTGCGGGTTGACCGCACGGTGTGCTGCACCGCGCTGCTCGCCCGCGACCAGATCGACCGGCACACGCGTGTAAGCCACGTCTTTCAGCGCCAGCGCGATCCGCACGCGATATGACGCGGAAGAGCGCCAGTAATCATGCAGGATGATCGCGTCTGCCCCAGAACAGCTCATTTCAAAGCGGGAAGAATGGTGCCGATGCAGGGGCCAAAGCCGATGCGATAGCCGTCACCAGTCGCATAGGCATACAGCCCGATTTCATCGCCATCTTCGATAAAGGTCCGGCTTTCCCCATTGACCGTGACCGGGTTCTTGCCGCCCTGCGTCATCTCCAACAATGCGCCCGTCTGCTCACTGCTGGCCCCCGAAATGGTGCCGGATCCCAGCAGGTCGCCCACACGCATCGGGCAACCCGATACGGTGTGATGGGCCAGTTGCTGAGCGCTGGAATAATACATGACGTTATAGTTGGTCTGGCCCATGCGTTGCCCGTTCATGGTCCAGCCTATCGTCATATCGTAAAAGCCCGGACGGCTTTCTTGCAGATAGGGCAACAGCGGGTTCACACGGTCGGCGCCCTTGCACCGAAACGGTTCCAATGCAGCCTGCGTCACGATCCACGGGCTGATGGTGGTGCCGACCGCCTTGGATTGGAAGGGGCCAAGCGGCTGATATTCCCACGCCTGAATATCGCGTGCCGACCAGTCGTTCAGCAGGACGTAGCCAAAGATCATCTGCTCGGCTTGTTCGACACTGATACGCTGGCCCATCTTACTGTCGGCCCCGACAATGGCGCCCAGTTCCAGTTCCAGGTCAAGGCGGCGACAGGCCGACCAGAGCGGCCCGTTGTCACCTTTCACCTGACCCATCGGGCGATGAATGTCAGTCCCCGACACGACGACCGAGGATGCCCGTCCATTATAGCCGATGGGCATATGCGTCCATTGCGGCGGCAGGGCGTTTTCAGGTCCGCGAAACAGCACGCCGACATTGAAGGCGTGGTTCTTCGAGGCGTAGAAATCGGTGAACTCGGTCACCCGGATCGGAAGATGCAAGGTTGCGGCGTTCATCGCGACCAGCGGCGTGTTTTCATCACCCCCTTCGGCCAGCAGGCCGGTCAGGCGGGCGCGAACCTCGTCCCATTTCGCGCGGCCAAGGGCGATGAAGTCATTCAGCTGAGGCTGGGAAAAAGTCCCACCGGCGTCCAGCAAACCGCGTTCTTCGCATAGGGCCAGATCAACGATCATATCGCCAATCGCGACGCCGCAGCGCGGTGCAATATCGCGTGTCGAAAAGACGCCAAAGGGCAGGTTTTGAAGGGGAAAGTCGCAATCTTCCCTGTTCGCAGCCGATATCCAGCTGCGGTATGGTTGTTCAACCATCGGCATCAAGCCCCCTGTTGTTCTGATAATCTTCCAATCACGCCAAGGCGGCGCGATGACACATTCTCTTCTTCGAAAATTCGTAACAGATTTCGTTGCAAATGCAACTATAATTTTGCGAAAATAATTTCTTTTGAAACCAATATTGTGCGCGTGAAATTTCTAATATTTTGTTATAAAAACATTTTTCATGCACCCGCCTCTGGCTATTCCATGTGCTGCGTTGTGATCAAGCGGTCAAGGACACGGCTCATCGCGGGCGCATCCTCTCCAATTTCTGCCAGCAACTCGGTCTGAAAATCCTCGGCAATCCGGCCAAGGCGTTGCATCAGCGTTTTCCCCTGCGACGTCAGCTCAAGTGATACAAGGCGCCGGTCTGCCTCATGCCCCGATTTGCGGACCAAGCCTGCCTCTTGCAATCTGGTGGCAGCGCGGCTGATCATGGATTTGTCCAGGTTGACCCTATTGTGGATATCGCGAACGCTGACGGTCCCGGAATGGTTCAGATGCGCCAGGACGCGCCATTCGGGAATGGTTAGACCGGCCTCTTCGGCATATCGCGCCGCGAATCTGCGGCTGATCTGGGCGGCGGCTACCGACAGGCGGTAGGGCAGGAAATCATCCAGGTGAAAGGTCATTGGCGTTTCCTTTTCGCACATAACATCAGAGCGTCGTTGCATTTACAATAAAGCCTGGGGCGCGCCCAGTCTGACTTGACTTTGTTGCAATGACAACGATATTGTCATTGCAATCGCAACGATTTCGCGACGGAGGAGTTTCGCATGACCACGCAAGAACTGCCCACGGAAATGATCCGCGCCACGAATACGACAGGAACGCATGACGGCTACATGCCGGGGTTCGGCAATGATTTCGAAACCGAGGCATTGCCTGGTGCGCTGCCGCAGGGGCAGAACAGTCCGCAAAAATGCGAATATGGGCTTTATGCCGAACAACTTTCGGGCACGGCTTTCACCGCGCCGCGCGGTCAGAATGAACGGACGTGGTGCTATCGCATCCGTCCCTCGGTCCTTCATACCGGACGTTTCAGTCCGATCCAAATGCCATACTGGCAAACCGCACCGAATATCCTTCCGGGCGTGACCAGCCTTGGCCAGTATCGTTGGGATCCGGTTCCCATGCCCGGCCCGGAAGAAGATTTGACATGGATCACCGGCATGCGCACGATCACGACGGCGGGCGATGTCAATATTCAGATCGGAATGGCCAGTCATATCTATCTGGTCACACGGTCGATGCAGGACGAATATTTCTTCTCCGCCGACAGTGAATTGCTGGTCGTTCCGCAAGAAGGCCGTCTGCGTTTCTGCACCGAACTGGGTGTGATCGACCTTGAGCCAAAAGAGATCGCCATCCTTCCGCGAGGGCTGGTTTATCGTGTCGAGGTGCTGGAAGGCCCGGCCCGTGGTTTTGTCTGCGAAAATTATGGTCAGAAATTCGATCTGCCGCATCGCGGGCCGATTGGCGCGAACTGTCTGGCCAATCCGCGTGACTTCAAATGCCCGGTCGCGGCATTCGAGGATCGCGAAGTGCCCAGCCGGGTCGTCATCAAATGGTGCGGTCAGTTTCACGAAACCCATATCGGTCACAGCCCGCTGGATGTCGTGGCATGGCACGGCAATTACTGTGCCTATAAATATGACCTGCGCACCTATAGTCCCGTCGGTGCGATCCTGTTCGATCACCCCGACCCGTCGATCTTTACTGTCCTTACCGCGCCTTCCGGGCAGGAAGGCACAGCGAATATCGACTTTGTCCTGTTCCGCGAACGCTGGATGGTGGCCGAACACAGCTTCCGACCGCCATGGTATCACAAGAACATCATGTCCGAACTGATGGGCAATATCTATGGCATCTATGACGCCAAGCCGCAGGGGTTCATCCCTGGCGGGATGAGCCTGCATAACTGCATGTTGCCCCACGGTCCCGACCGGGATGCCTTTGAGGGCGCGTCGAATGCCGAACTGAAGGCGGAAAAGCTGGACAACACCATGTCCTTCATGTTCGAGACCCGCTTTCCCCAGCATCTGACCGAATTTGCCGCGAAAGAGGCCCCCATGCAGCAGGAATATATCGAAGTCTGGGACCAGCTGGAAAAGAAATTCGACGGAACGCCGGGGGTGAAATAGCAAAAAAGGCGGGGTCGACACCGGGGCGGGGTCGACACTGGGCCGGTAAGCCGCCGGTATCACTCCGTCGAAAAGCGGACTTCGGTCCGGCCGCGCGGCATCTTGCTGTGCTGGGGCCTGAACATCGACATGGCGTGATTATCCCGCATAATGTCTCCACAAATTTGATCGGATTTGGTGGAGGCATATCAGATGGGGGATAGGATGGCCGACGGAAAATTTGATAAGGTTCTGGACAGCAAAGAGGTTCTGGCCCTGGCCTTTGGCGCGATGATCGGCTGGGGATGGGTGGTTCTTGCCGGAGGCTGGGTCAATTCCGCGGGGGCGCTTGGCGCGATGCTGGCATTCGCCATCGGCGGGGTGGCCGTGGTGCTGATCGGGCTGACCTATGCGGAGCTGGCCGCCGCCATGCCGCTGACGGGGGGCGAACATGTCTATAGTCATCGGGCCTTTGGTATGGGCGGTTCTTTCATTTGCACCTGGGCGATCATTCTTGGCTACATCTCGGTCGTTGCGTTCGAAGCCGTGGCGCTGCCGACCGTGATCGAAGAGCTGTTTCCGAATTACAAGGTCGGTCTGCTGTGGAATGTCGCGGGATGGGACGTCTATTTTTCGTGGGCAATGGTGGGGGTGGTTGGCGCGATCATCATGACCTGGATCAATATCTTGGGCATCAAGTCATCCGCCCTGCTGCAAAAGGTGGTGACTTTGCTGATTATCGTCGTCGGCCTGATGCTGGTCACGGGGGCGCTGTTCAATGGCGACGCCGCGCATATGGAGCCGCTTTTTGCAAACGGTGCCAAAGGCATGCTGGCGGTGCTGATCATGACGCCCTTCATGTTCGTGGGGTTTGACGTGATCCCGCAGGCGGCCGAAGAAATCAATTTGCCGGCCAGAAAGATTGGCCGCATCCTGATCCTTTCGGTCGTGATGGCGGTGGCTTGGTATATCGGCGTTATCCTTGCCGTTTCGTTGGCGCTCTCCGCCGAGGATTCTGCCGCGGCGTCCCTGCCGACCGTCGATGCCATGAGCGTGGTTTTCGGCGGGGCATGGGCGGGCAAGCTGTTGATCCTTGCGGGGATCGGCGGCATCATCACCAGCTGGAATGCCTTTCTTGTCGGGGGCAGCCGCGCGATCTATGCGATGGCGCAAGCAAAAATGCTGCCGGAATTTCTGGGCAGGCTGCATCCGAAATACAAAACCCCCGTCAATGCCATTCTGATGGTTGGTGCGCTGTCATTCATTGCGCCACTGTTTGGCCGCAAGGCGCTGGTCTGGCTGGTCGATGCAGGTGGGTTGGGCATCGTTGTCGCCTATGCCGCGGTCGCCGCATCCTTCCTTGTCCTGCGCAGGAAAGAGCCTGACATGCCGCGCCCGTTCCGTGTCGCCAACGGCAATCTGATCGGCTGGGGCGCGCTGATTTTGGCACTTGGGATCGTCGTGCTTTACATGCCCGGCAGTCCGGCTGCGCTGATCTGGCCCTATGAATGGGCTATTGTGGGCGTTTGGGCGATACTGGGGCTTGGCTTCTATCTATGGAGCCGCGCCAAATATCCCGGAGAATCCGATGCCATGATCCAGCAAGAGCTGAGAGCCGTGCGCACCGAAGTGGCTGGTTGAACCGGCAGCAAAACAAAAAGGGCCAGGGCAATAAGCAGCCCTGACCCTTTGGAATGCATGCGATTGGCTTAATCCTCGGCCTGTTCGGCATGCAATGGGGCAACCACGCCGCGCCGTGCAAGCCACAGGGACAGTGCCAGAAAAGCGGCTGTCAGCGCATAGATGAAAAGTGCAATCGGGCTTTGGACCAGAACGGTGAAGTCACCGCCCGAAATTGACAGCGCACGACGCAGGTTGTTTTCCATGTCCATGCCCAGCAGCAGCCCAAGCACGATCGGCACTAGCGAAAAATCCAACTTGCGCAAGACGTAGCCCAAGATGCCGAAGCCCACCATGATCAGCAGATCAAAGGCCGCATGCGTGATCGCATAAACACCCAGATAGCTGATCGCCACGACCAGCGGCATAAGCCCCCATGCAGGCAGGCCCAGAACGCGGGTGAACATCCCGATCAGCGGCAGGTTCAGGATCAGCAGCGTGAAATTCGCCAGATACAGCGCGGCGACCAGTCCCCAGACCAGATCGGGGCTGCGCTCAAACAGCAATGGTCCCGGCTGGATGTTCAGCGAAATCAGCATGGCCAGCATCACCGCGGTCGTTCCAGACCCCGGCACGCCCAGCGTCAGCATCGGGATCAGGGCACCGCCGCTGGCTGCGTTGTTCCCCGCCTCGGGGGCGGCGACGCCACGCGGATCGCCATGGCCAAAAGTGCCTTTCTTGTCGCTGATGCGCTTCTCGAAGCTATAGGACATCACCGCGCCCAGGGATGCGCCCGCGCCGGGCAAAATGCCCGCGATAAAGCCGATCAGCGACCCTCGCAGCGAGGCGCCAAGTCCTTCCTTCACGCGGGTCAGGCGTGGAAACACGCGCCCCGGCGGGACCATACTGCCGCCATGGGCCTTTTCCTCAAGAAAGAACAGGATTTCGGAAATGGCGAATAACCCGACCAGCGCCACGATGGGATCGAAGCCGTCATACAGATTGAAGCTGCCAAAGGTATAGCGTGCCACGCCCGTTGACGGGTCCAGCCCGACAGTGCCCAGCATCAGGCCCAGCAAGGCAGCCAGCAGGGTCTTGCGCGGGTCCGCGCCGGTAATGCCGCCAATGGTGGCAAATGCCATGACGTAAAGGGCAAAGTAATCGGCAGGCCCGAAATAGATCGCGGCCTTGGCCAGCATGGGTGCGAACAGCGTCAGCCCAATCGTGGCCAGCGTGGCACCAATGAACGAGGCCACCCCGGAAATCGCCAGCGCATCGGCGGCTTGTCCCTGTTTGGCCATTGGATAGCCGTCCAGCGTGGTCATGATCGCCGGTTCATCGCCCGGAATATTCAGCAGGATCGCCGAAATCCGGCCGCCATACATGCAGCCGTAATAGACAGCCGACAACAGGATCAGCGACGATGTCGCATCCAGCCCGAAGGCAAAGGTCAGCGGGATCAGGATGGCGACGCCGTTGACCGGACCAAGGCCGGGCAGGGCGCCGATCAGCGTGCCGGCAAAGCAGCCGACAACGATCAGCAGAAGGTTGATCGGCAGCGCGGCGACGGCAAAACCGTCCCAAAGAAGCGAAAGGGTTTCCATGTCAGCTAATCCATGTTCCCAGAAGCGGCAGCGGCAGGCCCATCAGCCGGTCAAACAGCAGGTAGAGGCCCGGTGCCGCCACGACCGCGACCAACAGGCCGGGCAAAGGCGGCGCACCCATCAGCAGGCCAAGACCCAAGACGGCGATGAAGGTCATCGGAACAAAGCCGACAGGCTCCAGCAGCAGCGCATAGGCCAGCAGGATCGCAACGGCGACCCCCTGCCGCATCAACCCGGCAGGTCCGGCCCATGTCGCGTTGTGACGGGGCCAGATGACCAGCGACAGGCTTAGCAGGATCGCCGGAATTCCGATGATGCGCGGAAAGATTGCCGGTCCCAACGGATCCCCGAAGCTGGTTGTGTATCCCGCCGACAACCAGACATAGCCGGTCGCCAGCAGGAAAAAGGCAAATCCTGCCAGCCGGTCGCTCACTGAATGACCCCGATCTGACGCGAGATTTCGGCCATCTGTTCATTCTGCTCGGCCACATATGCACTAAATTCCTCGCCACCGCGCCAGATGGGTTCCAGACCACTGGCCTTGGCCGTCTCTTGCCAACCCTCGCTGTTATAAAGCTTTTGCAGACGATCGACCCAGGCGGCGTAATCTTCGTCACTGACGCCGCCCCCGGTATAGAAGCCGCGCCAGTTATAGCCGGTCACGTCATAGCCTTGCGATTTTGCCGTCGGCAGGTCGGGAAAGGCCGAGATCGGCTCATCCGACAGCACCGCCAAAACCCGGATGTCGCCGGATTCGACAAAACCCTTGATCTCGCCCAGATCGGTTGAAACCACGCCAACCTGACCGCCCATCATCTGCGTCACCGCCGGACCGCCGCCATCGAACTGCACCCAACGGATGGATCCGATATCCTCGATCCCTGCGGCCTGCGCCAGCATCATCAGGCGGATATGATCCCACCCACCTGCGCCCGTCGATCCTGCCGTCACGACCGAGGCAGGGTCGCCTTTCATTGCACCCATCAGATCATCCAGCGACTGATAGGGGCTGTCGTCGTCAACGGCGATAACGCCGACATCGGCACCCAGCATGGCCAGCCAGCGCATCGTTTCAACGCCTGCCGGGTATTTGCCCTGCGCAATCTGTGTGACGCCAACGGTCGAGGTCGCGACCAGCAATTCGGGATCGTTGGCACGCTTGCTGGCGACATTGGCAAAGGCCACGGCACCAACGCCGCCGGGCATGTTCGTGACCTGAACATTGCCATCGACCAACCCTTCTGCGGACAGAAGGCGCCCCACCTCACGGCAGGTGAAATCCCATCCACCCCCAGGATCTGCCGGCGCAATACATTCCGCTGCCGTGGCGGGCATCGCAAACAGCAATCCAACGGCCAGCCCTGCCGCATATGCGGTATTCAGTTTCAAGATCATCATTCTCCTCCCTAAGTGATGATGTTTCTTATTCTTAAACGACCCCGCGTTTTCCGACGAAGCGCCTGGCGTTTTCGATCGCCTCAAGCGCCTCCGTGCGGACAGAAGCAGAATGGGTCAGCGCGGCGCGGGCTGCCCCCTCACCATCGCCTGCGTCGATGAGGCTTAGAATTTCGCTGTGTTCGCCATGGGTCACGCGCCGTGCAGCAGGTGATGCAAATGTCAGCCAGCGCGCCCGCAGCGCCCGCAGTGTCACGTCCTGCATCGCCGCGACGATACAGCGATTGCCCGACAGCGCAGCGCAGCGAACGTGGAAGTCCAGCCCCATTTCCAGCCAGCGTTCGGGCGTGAATTCATCATGGCTGAAATCGATGCTTTGGCGGATTGCAGCAATTTCGTTGGGTGTTGCCAGCTTGGCGGCCATCCGCATCGCTTCCGGTTCGACAATGTCGCGAAAGTCAAAGGCCTCTTGGATTTCGGCGATATCGAACGGCGCAATCGCATAGCTGCGGCCGTCGCGAATAACCAACCCGTCGCGCATCAGATGAAACAGCGCCTCGCGGATCGGGGTGCGGGAAACCTGAAACTGCTGCTCAAGCGCGCGTTCGCTGACCGGTTCGCCGGGAACCAGTTCCAGCGACAGGATCGCGAAACGCAGCCGGGATAGAATATCCCGATCATCGCTTTGATCCGCCTGTGTTGTGGTCATTGACGCCTCCCAGATCATTGGTATACCAATTCGGCATTCAGTTGCAACGCCGTTTATCACCAAGGGGGAGGGTGGAATGGTTGGCAGGATCGCGGGGTTTCCCGACAACGCCGTCATCACAGAAGTTGGACCACGGGACGGGCTGCAGTCCGAGCCGGCCTTTGTGCCGACCGCGCAGAAAATCCAACTGATCCAGTCACTGTTGGATGCGGGGCTGCGGCGTTTCGAAATCACCTCATTCGTGTCACCCCGTGCCGTTCCACAGATGCAGGACGCGGTTGAGGTGATCGCCGCATTTCGGGATCGTTCCGACGCGCATCTGACAGCCTTGGTGCCGAATATGCGTGGGGCCGAAGCTGCGATAGAGGCGGGGGTGGATGCCATGGTGCTGTTCGCTTCGGCCTCGGAAAGTCACAATCTGAAGAATGTGAATCGCACCCGGTCAGAATCGTTTCAGGGCTTTGCCCAGATTGCAAAACGTGCCGAAGGAACCGGCGTCGCGCTGCAAGGTGCCATTGCCACCGCCTTTGGCTGCCCGTTCGAGGGCGAGGTTGCCCTGAAAGCCGTCGTCGATCAGGCCAAGGCGTATCGCGATCTTGGCATGGATTACATCACGCTGGGCGACACGACCGGTATGGCAACACCAATGCTGGTGATCCAGCGGGTGCAAGCCTTGGCCGAAGCCGTCCCGACGGTCGATATCGCGCTGCATTTCCACAATACGCGTGGGGTTGGGCTGGCTTGCGCCTATGCCGGACTGTCGCAGGGGATCACGCATTACGAATCCAGCATCGGTGGGCTTGGCGGCTGCCCATTTGTGCCGCGCGCGACCGGCAACGTCGCGACCGAAGACCTTGCCTATCTGTTTGCCGAATCCGGTGTTCAGACGGGGACCGATCTGGGCAGGCTGATCGAGGCTGCGCAACTGGCCGAACGGATCATCGGGCGTGAACTGCCCGGTCAGATCATGAAGGCCGGGCCGCGTCTGCAAACGGCATCCATGGACAGCGTAAGGACCGCCAATGGTTGAGATGAATAAGGGCCCGCTGGACGGGCTGCGCGTCATTGACCTGACCCGCGTGCTGTCAGGTCCGTTTTGCACCATGATCCTTGGCGATCTGGGCGCGGATATCATCAAGATCGAACCGCCCAAGGGCGATCCGGTTCGTGCGCAGGGCACGATGACTGACGGGCACTCGGGCTATTTCGCGGGGTTCAACCGCAACAAGCGATCCGTCGTGCTGAATCTTTATAGCGATGCGGGCAAATCGGTTCTGCGCCGGATGCTGGCCGATGCCGATGTGCTGGTCGAGAATTTTCGCCCCGGCACGTTGGACAAGCTGGGGCTGACCGAAGCGGCATTGAAGGATATGAACCCCCGGCTGATCGTCGCCAGCATCAATGGCTATGGCAGCACCGGCCCCTATGTCGATCGCCCGGCCTTCGATTTCATTGCCCAGGCGATGAGCGGTTTCATGGGCGTGAACGGCGAAGCTGATGGCCCGCCGATGCGCGCAGCCCCGCCAATCAGCGATCTGGTTGCGGGCATCTACGCAGCGGTCGGTATCCTGGGCGCGGTCATCGGACGCGAGAAAACGGGGCAGGGCCAGACGGTCGAGGTGGCGATGGTCAATGGCCTGCTCAGCCTGATGGCCTATATCTCATCCGAATATTTCGCGACGCAAAAGGTTCCGCAGCGGACCGGGAACGATCATCCGCTGGTCTATCCTTACGGATTGTTCCGCTGCGCTGATGGGCAGATTGCCGTGGCGAATTCGCATGATCAGATTTTGCAGCGGTTCCTGGATACGCTTGATCTTGGCTGGGTGATGGCCGATCCGCGATATGACACCAATTCAAAGCGAATGGCGGCGCGAGAGGAACTGCGTGAGCTGATTGACAGCCGCATGGCAGGCAAAAGCCGCGATCATTGGCTGCAGGCATTGAACACAGCGGGGGTTCCCTGCGGGATCGTTCAGGATCTGTCACAGGTCGTCGCCGATCCGCAAATCGCGGCACAGGACATGGTGATCGAGACGCCATGGCAGGATGGTCCATCGCTGCGCGTTCTGGGCTTTCCGATCAAGCTGGGGGCCACGCCCTGCACCATTCGCAAGCCGGTGCCCAAACTTGGCGGTAATACCGGAAATGTTTTGGCCGAATTGGGCTATACACCTGATGAAATCGCGAAGCTTGCAGAAGGCGGAACGGTCGTTCTTGGTTGAGGGGGTGATATCCAGAGATCAATTCAACGGCGAAGCTAAAGATGGCTGTTCCAACTGGCAATGCGTTGCTTGGGGGGTGATCGCCGGGCCGTGTGCATGCCGTTGTGCATCAGGATCACAAAGGGCATGATCAAACCATCATTCGGCCCTTTGCGGGGCAAAAACCAAGCTGAAAGGGATTCCATGACTACGCTTTATTATGCGACCGGTGCCTGCTCTTTGGCACACCATATCGTTCTGGAATGGATCGGCGCGCCTTATGAAACGGTCAAGGTTCAGTTCGGATCAAAGGAACTGCTGGCCGTAAATCCTTCGGGTGCGGTGCCGACATTGCAGGAAGATGATGGCTGGCTTCTGACGCAAGCGGGGGCGATCATCGACTACCTGGCGCATAAGCATCCCGAAGCCGGGCTGACGGGCGGCGATTCCCTGCGTGAAAGGGCCGAGGCGCATCGCTGGTCGGCGTTTCTGACCAGCGACATGCACGCGGCTTTTTGGCCGGTCTTCACGCCCGCCCGCTACACGACGGACCCAAGCGATGACGCCAAAAAAGCCGTGGTCGCTGCGGGGCTGAAGCTGGTCCAGAAGCAGATGACGGTTCTGAACGATCATCTTGAGGGGCGCGATTGGATATTGGGTGACGGGCGTGGCCTGCGGTCTGTGATTGACGCCTATGCATTTCCGATGATCCGTTGGGGCATCAAGATGCTGCCGAACGGTATTGCGGATTATCCGAACGTGCAGGCATTGTATGATCGGCTTGCGGCGGATCCCGCAGTGCAGCGGGTCATCGCACGTGAAACCGGGAAATAATTCCAACTTTATCGCCAAGTCGTGACTGTTCGTTTTCGTCGAATACGGTATTTTGTGATATCGGACTGAAAATGAACTGTCTCTACCGCTTCATGGGCGGTAAGGTGCAATCTGCAATTTTTGTTTTTGTGGAAGAGGTTAGAATATGGCCGAGCTGACGATTGCCAAAGAAGATGGCGCCCTTCGCGGCCGCTATGTCGCCCGCATCGACGGGATTGATGCCGAAGGGGAAATCACTTTCACGCATCGTGGGCCGGGGGTGATCAGCGCGGATCACACGGGCGTCCCGGATGCGATGGGCGGACAGGGCGTTGCAAAGGCATTGTTGAATTACATGCTGGAAGACGCGCGCCAGAACGGTTTTCGCATTATTCCGCTGTGCCCCTATGTGCGCGGGCAATATGCAAGACATGCAGAATGGTCTGACTTGTTCACCACCAAACCAGGCGAAGATCCCTGACACAGAAGCCGGTGTTGACGGCATTGATATTAAATCATTTTGACGGGGCGCAAGGAAGTTGCGCCCCGTCTTGTTCGTATCTGCGCAACGCTTTGACCTTCAGGCCAACAGCGCCGCTGCTTCGGCTGGTCCAAGCGCGGCCGGGCGTTCGCAGGTTGTGCTAATTTCGAGGAATTGCCCGATTTCGCCTGATTTCAGGATCGAGGTCATGACATCCACGACGTGCAGTGCGAAGTCGTTGTTGCAGCGATGCGGACGCCCCTCGATGATGGCAAGCGCCATGTCGGCCAGACCGGCCGCGCGATAATTGGCACGGCCATTGTCGTTATCCTTCAGGAAAGGATGGTCCCAATCGACGCCGATGGTGGCAAAGCTACCGCGTCGGGTCATCCGCAACTCTCCGCCAAAGAAGTTGGGATCGGGAACATACAGCGTGCCTTCGCGGCCATAAAGCTCGATATTGTTATGGGCTTGGTGCCAGACGTCCCAACTGGTGATATAGGCAATTTGCGCGCCAGATGCGAATTCCAGAATGGCGTGGAATGTCGTCGGCGTTTCGACGGGGATCACCTCTCCGTTCCGGGGCAGCGATGTGATGATGCGGGTTGGGCTGGCCATGCCGCTGATCGCGGCCACGCGGCGCACCGGGCCAAGTAGCTGCACCATTTCAGAGATATAGTAGGGGCCAAGATCCAACACCGGCCCGCCCCCCGCCTGGAAGAAGAAATCGGGGTTGGGGTGCCACATTTCCATCCCCGGACTTTGCACAAAACACGTCCCCGAGGTGATTTGTCCCACTGCGCCTTCATCAATCAGATGCCGGGCAAGCTGGTGGCTGCCGCCAAGGAATGTGTCAGGCGCCGATCCAATCCTCAGGCCTTTTGCGGCGGCGATCCGGTCCAGATCCTGTCCTTCCTCCAGCGACAGCACGAAGGGTTTTTCGGAATAGACGTGCTTGCCCGCGTCCAGAATGCGCTTTGACACCTCGTAATGCGCAGCCGGAATGGTCAGGTTGACGACGATATCGATGTCATCAGCGGCCAACAGCCCATCCACGGTTTCAGCCCGCAGCCCAAATTCTGCGGCGCGGGCCTTTGCGGCATCTTCGTTCAGATCGGCCACCGCGCGCATCTCGATGCCTTTGAACATGGGCGCAAGTCGCATATAGGCGGCCGAGATGTTACCGGCACCGATCACGCCGACCCCTAAGGTCCTGATCATATTTGCGATCCTTTTCAGAAGCTGCGGATGCTGGCGATGCTTTGACGCGCAAAGCGATCAACATCGGACGGATTGTCATGTTCGACCACGAACAGGTCGCAACCCGCCTTGCGCAGCGCGGCCATCAGCTCGGCCCATGGAAGCGTGCCATGACCGACATCCGCCCAGCCGTCCTGATCCAGATTGTCGCCATCGGGGGCAATATCCTTGACATGGGCGGCGGTGATGCGGTCGCCATGACGCGCGATCCAGTCCATCGGATCGGCCCCGCCACGGACGATCCAGGCAATGTCAGCCTCCCATCCGATATCGGGGGCGTTGTCCAGGATGATCTGCATGGGGATGCCGCCGTCCTCCAGCACTTCAAATTCGAAATCGTGGTTGTGCCAGCCAAAGGGATAGCCGGCGGCGCGGACGTTTTCGCCCACGACCGCCAGGCGCTGCGCGAAATCAGCCCAGCCTGCGCTGTCGGTCGGGCGTTGGTCGGGCATCAGATAGGGGCAATAGATCCGTTTCATCCCCAAGGTTTTGGCGATGCTCAGCGCGGTGGGCAGATCGTTTTCCAGCATGTCTATGGAAAAATGCCCGGACGCCATGCTTAGCCCGACCGCATCCAGATTTGCCCGGAACCCGGCGGGGTCTTCATAGACACCGCCAAAGCCTTCGACCTGCGTATAGCCCAGATCAGCCAGTTTGCGCACCACATCTTCCCATGGGGTAAAGTTGCGGGCCGAATAAAGCTGGAAGGAAATATCCATCATGTCATTCCTTTAAGATGCGTGTTGATTGGTTGGGTCGGGCTACAGGCGTTCTTCGCTATCCTTGTCGAAGATCGAGGCCCTTGCCGGATTGAAGCCGATTTGAATCTGGTCACCGATTGCGGGCTTGGACCGCCCGTCCATGCGCACCCATATCAGCCGGTCGCCCACGCGCAGTCGGACCAGCGTGTCAGAGCCAAGCGGCTCGACCAGATCGGCGGTGCCGCTTAGGCGGACCGGGCGCGTCTCGGCCTCGGCACCGGTCAGGATATGTTCCGGGCGGATGCCAAACCACGCCGGGCCGTGCTTGCGGCCATTCGCGAAGTCATAACCATCGACGGTGAAGTTGATATCCTTGGCGGTGAAGCCGCTTTCGTCCAGATGCCCGTCGAAGAAGTTCATCGAGGGTGAGCCGATGAATTCCGCCACATATTTGTTCGCGGGGCGGGTATAGATTTCGTCCGGCGTTCCCAGTTGCAGGATCAGACCGCCGCGCATGATGGCGATACGGTCGGCCAGCGTCATCGCCTCGATCTGGTCATGGGTGACGTAGATCATGGTATTGTCCAACGTCTGATGCAGCTGCTTGATCTCGACCCGCAGATCGGCACGCAGTTTGGCGTCAAGGTTGGACAGGGGTTCGTCGAACAGAAATACGTCCACATCACGGACCAGCGCGCGACCAATGGCAACGCGCTGTCGCTGGCCGCCGGACAAGGCGGCGGGTTTGCGGTTCAACAGCGGCTCTATCTGCAGGATCTTGGCGGCGCGTGCCACGCGCTGGGCGATCTCGGTCTTGGGG
The DNA here is from genome assembly GCF_014490725.1 of Paracoccus amoyensis. Taxonomy (GTDB): domain Bacteria; phylum Pseudomonadota; class Alphaproteobacteria; order Rhodobacterales; family Rhodobacteraceae; genus Paracoccus; species Paracoccus amoyensis. Next base: position 598,266 of record NZ_JACOQL010000003.1, on the reverse strand, counting down.
ACGCCTGCATTTTTCAGGCCAAAGGTCAGGTTCCCTTCGACCGTCATTTGCGGATAAAGCGCATAGCTTTGAAACACCATGCCGATGCCGCGCTTGCTGGGTTCTTCCCATGTCACGTTGCGCCCGCCGATGAAGATCTGGCCGTCGGTGATGTCCAGCAAACCGGCGATGCAATTCAGCAGCGTGGATTTGCCACAACCGGACGATCCCAGAAGCACCAGAAATTCACCCTGACCAATATCCAGGTTCAGGTCTTTCAGCACACTTACCGCGCCAAAGCTAAGGTCCAGATTGCGGATTGAAATGCTTGGTTCCATTTTGCCCTTCCCTCAGCCCTTGACCGCGCCGGCGGCGATGCCGCGCACGAACAACTTGCCCGAGATGAAATAGATGATCAGCGGCACCAGCCCGGTCAGCAGGGTGGCGGCCATGTTGACGTTGTATTCCTTGACGCCTTGAACCGAGTTGACGATATTGTTCAGCTGCACCGTCATGGGATAGTTTTCAGGCCGGGTGTAGACGACGCCGAACAGGAAGTCGTTCCAGATGCCCGTCACCTGCAGGATCATCGCCACGACAAAGATCGGTAGCGACATAGGCAGCATGATGCGGAAATAGATGCCCCAGAAACCCGCGCCATCCACGCGGGCGGCCTTGAACAATTCCTCGGGGACCGAGCTGAAATAGTTGCGAAACAGCAGCGTCAGGATGGGCATGCCAAAGATCGTATGCACGATGATCAGCCCGGTCAGCGATCCATAAAGACCCGCCTCGCGCAGCAGGATCACAATGGGATAAAGCATCACCTGATAGGGAATGAAGGCGCCGATGATCAGGATGGTGAAAAAGATGTTGGCGCCCTTGAAGCGCCAGTTCGCCAGCGCATAGCCATTCAGCGAGGCGATGGCGATCGAGAGAAAGACGGATGGCACCGTGATCTGAACCGAATTCCAGAAGCCGCGTGAAAGGCCATCACAGTTCAGGCCCGTGCAGGCCTCGGCCCATGCTTTGACCCATGGCTGGAACGTGATCTCGACCGGGGGGGCAAAGATGTTGCCCATGCGGATTTCCGGCATGCCCTTCAGTGATGTGACGACCATCACGTAAAGCGGCAGCAGATAATACAGCGCCACCACGATCAGCGTGCCATAGATCATGATGTTGCGCCCTGACAGCGCGCGGGTTGGTTTGCGGCCACGCGGGCCATCGATGATGCGGGGGGCCGGATTGGTTGTCACGTCAGCCACGGCGCTTTCCTCCGAATTCCAGATAAGCCCAGGGGATCAGGATGATGATGACGCTGACCAGCATCATGGTCGAGGCGGCAAACCCCTGACCCAGGTTCTGCGCCTGAAACATCATGTCATAGACGTATTTCGCCGGAACCTCGGTCGCGATGCCGGGCCCGCCGCCGGTTTGTGCCACGACCAGATCATACAACTTGACGATGCCCGCCGTGATGATGACCAGTGTGGTGATGAAAACCGGGCGCATCATCGGGATAACGATGAACAGATAGGTTTTCCATGCCGGTATTCCGTCGACCCGCGCGGCTTTCCATATGTCTTCGTCAATACCTCGCAGACCTGCCAGCATCAGACACATGACCAGCCCCGTGCCCTGCCAAAGCCCGGCAAAAAGGATGCCGTAAATCGCAAGATCGGCGTCATAAAGCGGGTCAAAGGTAAAGCTTTCAAAACCGATGCCGCGAATGACATTTTGCACCCCGAAATCGGGGTTCAACAGCCATTGCCAGACCAGTCCGGTCACGATGAAAGACAAGGCGAAGGGATACAGGAAGATTGTTCGAAACACATCCTCGAACCTGATTTTCTGATCCATCAGCGCGGCCAGAACAAAGCCGATCACCAGACTGAAAATCAGCGACAGAACGCCGTAGATCGCCAGATTTTCAATCGAGACAAGCCAGCGGTTCGTTCCCCACAATCTTTCATACTGATCAAGGCCGACCCATTTTTCGCGCGGGAGCAGTTTCGAGTCGGTGAATGAATAAACGACCGTCCAGATGCTGCCGCCCAAAAACACGACCATTGCGGTCAGCACCATCGGGACAGAGGCGATTTTGGCGTTCATATTGTGAAACAGACGGGAGGGACGGGTAGACATGCGTCAGCCTCGCGGGGTTGTGCCCTGCGCGGGGCAGGGCAGGGTTGCGATATGCCTTTCCTGACGGCTGCCGTCGAAATGGCGGCAGCCGTGCGTTCGTTGTTCGTCAGGTCAATCTGCGTCGGCGATGATTTCCGCGAAGCGCGCCTGTGCGTCTTCGGGCGTCATGTTCATGTCGCTGACAAATTGGATCATCAGATCCTGAATTTGGGTGTTGGTATCCGGGCTGATCAGCTGGTCCGTATCGGCAACGATGTTACCTTTGGCCAGAATATCCAGACCTTGACGCATGCAATCGTTGGCTTCTGCAAGGTCAAGATCTTTGCGAACCGGAAGTGAACCCTTTTTTGCGTTAAAGGCAAGTTGCGCCTCTGATGAGAAAAGGACCGATGCCAGCTCTAGCTGCGCGGCGGATTTCGCATCATCGCTGAGAAGTGGGAAATAGATCGCATCACCGGCCGTTGACAGATAGGGCTGGTCGCCCAATCCGGGCAGGCAGGTGTAATCGGTGCCAGCGACTTGATTTGCCATCTGGAATTCACCTTGCGCCCAATCGCCCATGATCTGGCCACCAGCCTGGCCGGTGATGACAAGATTGGTGGCCTGGTTCCATTCCTGAACATTCGATCCCGCCGCCAGCTTGCGCATTTCGTCGGCGGCCTGCCAGATCGGGATCATGTCGGCACCTGCGGCGACCTCTGAATCCTTCTCGTCATAGACCTTTGTGTAAAGCTCGGGGCCGCCCAGACTAAGCACAAGCACTTTGAACGCGCCTGCCGCCTGCCAAGGCTGCTTGCCCATCGCCAGCGGCACTTTTCCCGCCTCTTGCAACTTGGGCCCAGAGGCCACGAATTCGGCCCAATTCTTTGGAACGGGGATGCCTGCTTCTTCATATGCCTTGTTCGACAGCCACAACCATTGCCATGAGTGGATGTTGACTGGCACACAATAAAGTTCGTCATCCAGCGTGCAGCTTTCCAAAAGGCCGGGCGCCGCGATGGCATTTGCCCAGCCCTCGGCCTCTGCAACTTCGGTGATCGGGCGCATCAGGCCAGCTTCCACCAGCTCTTCGGCCTGACGACCGTGGTTGAACTGCGTCGCAGCCATGGGATCGCCGCCGGTGATACGGCTGATCATGATGGGGCGTGCCGTATTGCCCGAACCGGCAATCGCACCGTCGACCCATTTGTTCCCCGTCGCATCGAATGCCTTGGCAAATTCCGCAACCGCTGCGGCTTCGCCGCCAGAGGTCCACCAATGCGTGATTTCCAGGTCTTCGGCCCACGCGCCACCTGCAATTCCGATTGCGGTGCTTGCAGCCAACATCATACGCATCATTTTCATTCTGTCATTCCCCTCCCCTGACTGGGCGTTCAGACGCCCGATAGTGCAATGCGGCCTCCTCAAACCGCATTGGATCGTCTTCTGGTCACTTTCTCCAATTGGTAGAAAGAGGTTTTATGAAAACGATTACATGCATCTTTGAAGCGAAGGGATTGGTTGTCAAGCGACTTGGTTGACCATAGGCAAACTTGCGTCAGGAACCGTCAATTTCCCCAGAAAAATGCCGTATTGAACCTTTTTAGAAGGGGGTAAAATGAAGGGCGGAGTGATCTCCAAAGCGACGACAGCCAGGATTCATATGAATGCTCGAATCATCGTGCTGGCCTGCGTCCGCTTCCTGAGGCAGCAGGGTTGGGCCAGCTTTACTGGCGGGACTCGAATAGCCGGGCCATTCTCGGTAATAGATATCTAGATATTTTATTACCGCACGCGGCCCCGGAAATCTGCGGCTGCAGTTACAGGAGTTTATGATGTCGCTTCCAAAGCCGGGCCCGATGAGCCTTGTTCCCTTTGTCAGCGTCGAGGGCATGATGCAGCTGATCCTGCAGCAGGGCGTCGAGGGGATGCTGGTAGATCTGGCGGCGTATATCGAAGACGATTTTCGTCGGTGGGAGCAGTTTGACAAAACACCTCGCATCGCGGCCCATTCGCCCGAAGGCGTGATCGAACTGATGCCGACATCCGACGGGCGCAGTTATGGCTTCAAATATGTGAACGGTCATCCCAAGAACTTCCAATCAGGTCGGCAGACCGTGACGGCCTTTGGCGTTTTGTCGGATGTTGATACCGGATATCCGGTCCTGATCACGGAAATGACCTTGTTGACCGCGTTGCGGACGGCGGCGACCTCGGCACTGGTGGCGAAATATCTGATGCCGAAGGGCGCCAGGACAATGGCAATGATCGGCAATGGCGCGCAGTCCGAATTTCAATGTCTGGCGTTCAAGGCGATCTGCGGTATCGACACCATTCGGCTGTATGACATTGATCCGAATGCGACCCAAAAGGCTGTGCACAACCTGCAAGGCAAAGGCTTGACGGTCGTTGCCTGTAAAACGGGGGAAGAGGCGATCGAGGGTGCCGATATCATCACCACTTGCACAGCCGACAAGCAATTCGCGACGATTCTGACCGACAACATGGTCGGCTCTGGTGTCCATATCAACGCCATCGGCGGCGATTGCCCCGGCAAGACAGAATTGCACCGCGATATCCTGACGCGTTCAGATATTTTCGTCGAGTTTCCGCCCCAAACCCGGATCGAGGGTGAGATTCAGCAACTGCCCGAAGACCATCCCGTGACCGAGTTCTGGCAGGTCGTGACCGGCGCGACCAAAGGGCGGACCAGTGATCGTCAGATCACGCTGTTCGATTCCGTCGGTTTTGCGACCGAAGATTTCAGCGCCTTGCGTTATATCAATGAACTGGTCCGCCAAAGCGATGCTTTCCAGAAACTTGACCTGTTGGCCGATCCCGATGACCCGCGTGATCTGTTTGGCATGATCGAGCGTTATGGCAGGGGCATGGATGCCGCCTAATGAAGTTCCGCACCGGGTTTGATGCCCGGTGCGGAAAACGGTCTTGCTGCTGATCGGTCCGTCAAAAATTTTTTGTCCAACATGACTTGCGCTTATAGACGACCGGTCTATTTTAATGGAATGACGCAGATCGAACTTACATCAAAGGCCAAGGCGACGCGGCAACATATCTTGGATACTGGCTATACGCTTGTGTTGCACAAGGGTTTTGCCGGGATCGGCCTGCAGGAAATCCTGCGCGCTGCGGACGTGCCCAAGGGGTCTTTCTATCACTATTTCGCATCGAAAGAGGCCTTTGGCGTCGCGTTACTGCAGGATTACGTTGAACGCTGCATGGTCAAGTTGAACGACCTGCTGGAACAACCCGGAACCGGCCGCGATCTTTTGATGCGTTATTTGCATGCTTGGAGCGGTGATCCGGATCGCGACAGTGAACCCGGTTGGAAGCAGGACTGCTTGGTCGTCAAGCTGGCAGCCGAGGTCGCGGATATGTCGGAAGATATGCGATTGGTTCTGACCCGTGCCACCGACAGTCTGGTCGCCCGGATCGCCGGTCTGATCGCAGAGGGCCGGTCCGACGGCTCGATACCGCAAGGCGCCGATGCGCAGGCCTTGGCGCAATGTCTTTACCAAATGTGGCTGGGGGCGGCGCTGCTGTCCAAACTGACCCGCACGGATGAACCGATGCGGCGGGCAGTTCTGGCCACAGAACACCTGCTGGCCTGCACGACCGGCAGCAATCCCGAAAGGATGACTCCATGAAAATTTTCTATAAAACCCGCGCGACCGCGACCGGTGGCCGTTCTGGCCATGCCGAGCTGGATGATGGCTCGCTGGGCTTTGATCTGGCGCAGCCGGGTAGTGACAAGACCGGGACGAACCCTGAACAGTTGTTCGCGCTTGGCTATGCTGCCTGCTTTGACAGCGCCTTGTCGATGGTGGCCAAGCAGATGAAGCTGGACACGAGCAGCAAGACCTCGGTTCAGGTGGGGATCGGCCAGCGTGACGAGGGGGGCTATGCGCTGGACATTGATATTTATATCGAAACGACTGGCATCACCGAGGACGAGGCCCGGAAGCTGATCGAAGCCACGCATCAGGTCTGCCCCTATTCCAACGCCACCCGCGGCAATGTCGATGTGCGCCTGCACGTCACCGCGCTTTGATGGCGGAGAATATGATGCGCAGCGCGATACATCACAGATTTGGCGAACCGGCCGATGTGCTGGCCGTGGAAGATGCTCCGATCCCCGACCCCGGTCCGGGCCGGGTGCGGATCAAGACCATCCTTTCGCCGATCCACAACCACGATATCTGGACGGTTCGCGGCAGCTATGGCTACAAACCCGAATTGCCCGCGATTGGTGGCAGCGAGGCTGTTGGCATCGTCGATGCGCTTGGCCCCGACGTGACCGGCGTTCAGATTGGTCAGCGCGTTGCCGTCGCAGGCGTTCATGGATCTTGGGCGGAATATTTCATCGCCTCGGCCAAGGGGCTGTTGTCCGTGCCAGATGCGATTTCGGACGAGGCGGCTGCCCAACTGATCGCGATGCCGTTCAGCGCCATCACGTTGCTGGATTTCCTGAATGTTCAGGCTGGTGACTGGGTTGTGCAAAACACGGCCAACGGTGCGGTTGGCAAGATGCTGGCCATGCTGGCCAAGGCACGGGGCATCAATGTCATCGGGCTTGTGCGTCGCGACGCTGGTGTCGATGAACTCGCAGCGCTGGAGATCGGCAATGTCGTGTCCACGGCGACCGACGGCTGGAAGGATCACGTGCGACAGATCGCGGGTGGCGCGCCGATCAAGGCGGCGGTCGATTCCATTGGCGGCAAGGCCAGTGGCGACCTGGTGAACATGCTGGGTGAAAATGGCCTGCTGGTCAGTTTCGGCAGCATGGAAGGTGCCCCCATGGAAATCCCCTCGGGCGAGTTGATCTTCAAGCAGGCCACCGTGAAGGGGTTCTGGGGAGCAACCGTCAGTGCCCAGATGGACCCGGACAAGCGCGTGGCGTTGTTGACCGAGGTGGTAAAGCTGGCTGCCGATGGCGTGCTGAAACTGCCCGTCGAGGCTGTGTTCGGGCTGGATCAGGTGTCAGATGCGATGCATGCGTCGCTGACGCCGGGCAAGGCCGGCAAGGTGTTGCTGCGCCCCTGAATGGCAAAGGCCGCAGCTTGGGCTGCGGCCTTTTTGGCTCATGCGGCCGCATGGCCCGCCAGACGCGCATGCAGATCTGCGCGACGCAGTTCGGCCTTGCTGCCCTGCGTGACGGCGCGGCCCCGTTCCAGCACCAGAAACTGATCCCCAAGATCCCAGGCAAAGTCGAAATACTGTTCGACCAGCACGATCGCCATATCCCCACGATCACGAAGGACTGCGATTACGCGGCCAATCTGGGCGATGATGTTTGGCTGAATCCCCTCGGTTGGTTCATCCAGCAGCAACAGGCGCGGCTTGGTGATCAGGGCACGGGCAATCGCAAGCTGTTGTTGCTGGCCGCCTGACAGATCGCCGCCACGCCGATGCGCCATTGTTGCCAGCACCGGGAAGTTGTCGAATATTTCGTCCGGTATGCGACGTTCGCCACGGGGCAGGCAGGCAAAACCGGTCTCCAAATTCTCGCGCACGGTCAGCATCGGAAAAATCGCGCGGCCCTGCGGCACATAGCCTACGCCCCTTCGCGCCATCTGCTGCGCGGTCATGCGCCCCAGTTCCTCGCCATCGAACCTGATCGTGCCGCCGGAACGCGGATGGCGCCCCGCAAGCAGGTTCATCAGCGATGTTTTACCCACACCGTTATTGCCCATGACGCAAGTGACAGCACCCGCGTTGGCCTGAATGTCGATCCCGTTCAGGATCTGGCTGCCGCCGTAATGCAATGTCAGGTCTTTCGCGTCCAGCATGGTTCAGCGTCCCAGATAAACTTCGATGACTTCACGGTTTCGGGTAACATGATCCAGCGAGCCTTCGGCCAGCACCGACCCCTGATGCAGAACCGTGACCTTGCAATCCAGACGGCGCACGAAATCCATGTCATGTTCGACAACAACCACGGCCCGCGTTTCGGCCAGACGGCATAAAAGGGTTGTCGTCTGTTCACGCTCGGCCAATGTCATGCCGGCGGCTGGTTCATCAACCAGCAGCAGACGCGGTTCCTGTGCCAACAGCATGCCAATTTCCAGCCATTGTTTCTGACCATGGCCAAGCTCTCCGGCCTTGCGGTCGATTTGATCGGCCAGACCGACTTCGGCGGCCAGTTCCGCCACACGCCGATCCGACGCGGGCGACGGCCTCCACGTCAGGACCGGAAACGGACTACGATTGGCTTTCAGGGCCATGGTCAGGTTGTCCGCGACGGATTGATCCTCGAACACGGTCGGGCGTTGGAATTTACGACCGACACCTGCGCGGGCGATCTGCGCCTCATTCATTTTCAGCAGGGATCGGGAATGGTCACCGAATTTAACCTCGCCTTCATCCGGGCGGGTCTTGCCGGTGACGATGTCCATGAAGGTCGTCTTGCCAGCGCCATTCGGCCCGATCACGGCACGCAATTCTGCCGCGCCGATGTCGAAGGACAGGTTGTTGATGGCCTGAAGCCGTCAAAGCTGACCGAAACGCCTGAAACCTCTAGAAGTGCGCTCATGCCTGCGCCTCTTGCTCTGTCAGGGATCCTTCGCCGGGGCCAAGATCCTTGCCTTGCCTGCGCGGCGATACGGCGCCCCCCAGCCAGTCGAAAATGCCCGCGATACCCTTGGGTGCGAACAGCGTGACCAGCACGAAGGACAGGCCCAGAACAACCTGCCACCAGTCAACCCAACTGACGGTATAGCCCGGCAGGTGCAGATCGGGCGCGCGTCCGCCAGTGAACCAACTGGACAGCAGCGACACGACGATCGCGCCGATCATCGCACCATACAGACGCCCGCGCCCGCCGATCGCAACCCAGACGGCCAGATAGATCGAGGCGATGGGCGCCAGCTCGGCGGGATTGATGATCCCGGCTTGCGGGTAGTAAAGCGCCCCCGCGATGGCGGTGATCATCGCGGCCAGCGTGAAGACGACCAGCTTGAAACCCTCGACCGGGTAGCCAAGGAACCGCACACGGGTTTCATCATCGCGAATGGCGCGGATCACGCTGCCGAACTTGCCGCTGACCAGCCACGCCGCCAGCAGATAGCACAGCGCCAGCACCGTCGCAGATGCCCACAGGAACCAGACAGACAGCCGCGCTTGCGCGACATGCTCCAGACCGGGGATGTTTTGCAGGCCTGACAGGCCGTTATTCCCGCGAAAACCGCTGTCGTTCTGGAATAACCAAAGCGCCAGCGCCAGCGTCATCGCCTGGGTCAGGATTGACAGATAGACCCCATTGACCCGCGACCGGAATGCCAGCCAGCCAAAGATCAGCGCCAGCAGGCCGGGCACAGCAACCATAAGGACCAGTTGCGCTGTCAGTGAATGGGCGAAGGACCACAGCAAGGGCAGGTCTGCCGCCCCTACGACACCGAAAATCTGACTGGCCACGGCTTGTTGCAGTTCGTTCGGGGTTGGCGGGATCGGGTTGTTGGCCATGCTGGCCGCAACGATGGTTTCGGTCCGGGCATACATCAGCCATTGCCCGATCATATAGCCGCCAAGCGCGAAGAACGCCATTTGCCCAAGGCTGAGGATTCCAAGATAGCCCCAGACCAGATCCATCGCCACCGCTGCAAGGGCCAGACACAATGTCTTGCCCAATACCTTGACCATTGACGTGGGGATTGCACCCGTCCCGTAGGCCTGACTCATCAACGTGACAATGACTGTAAAGACCGCCAACACAGCCAGCACCACAAGCACCGAGGGGTTGCGCAGAATAAAGGGTTTGCGTGCCATACCTTATACCTCGGCCGCGCGGCCTTTTTGCGGGATGATTCCGCGTGGCCGGAACTGGATGAAAATGACGATGAACAGGATCATGAAAGTCTGGGCCGCCAATGTGTTCGACGGGTTGAAGGACTCGATCACCTTGGACAGAATGCCGATCAGGCCCGCGCCCGCCAGTGTGCCCCAGATGTTGCCGACGCCGCCGACAACCACGGTCATGAAGCTTTGCACGATGTAGTTCTGGCCCAGTTCTGACGTGACCTGCGCGAACAGCCCGATGGCCACGCCCGCGATACCTGCGATGCCCGACCCCAGACCAAAGGTCATCATCGCGATCCGGTCGGGATTGATGCCCATGCTGGCCGCCATGCCGGGGTTTTGCGTGACGGCGCGAACCTCTAGCCCCAGCCGGGTCTTTTTCATGATGAACAGAAACAGCCCCAGAAACAGCAGCGCCAGCGCAAAGATTGCAACCCGGATGGTCGAGATCGAGATGACATCGTTGATGGTAATCGCGCCCTCCAGCCATTTCGGCGCCGTCAACGGGCGGGCCTGCGTGCCGAAGATGTTCTTGGCCAGTTGCTGCAATGCGATCGACACGCCAAAGGTCGCCAGCAGCGTTTCCAATGGGCGTTTCGCCAAGTGCCGGATCACCAGCCGCTCCAGCAGGACACCGGCAAGGAAGGTGACGATGAACGCGGCGGGCAGGGCGATGATCAGCGACCCCGTTCGGTCGGGGATCATCGTTTGCACGACATAGGCGGTATAGGCGCCCATCATGATGAATTCACCATGCGCCATGTTGATGACGCGCATGACACCAAAGGTGATGGCCAGCCCGATGGCCGCCAGAAAATATATCGACGCCAGCGACAGCGCATCCAGCCCCAGATCGACGCCCTTCATCGCCATAAGCCGTGTTTCTGCCGCACGTTGCGCGGCACGGGCGGCATCGGTCACATCACTGTCGGGTTCATTGTAGACATCGAAATAGCGATGGGCGTCGATGGCGTCGTCAGCCTCGGCATCGGTTGCTGCGGGGGAGACGGTGCCCGCTGCCTCTAACGCCTCATAGGCCCGATCGCGACCCACGGTGGTGCTGAGTTCTGCAACCGGCACGCCGGCTACGGCACCGTCTTGAAGGTGCGCAGCCAGCGTGTCACGCTGTGCTGTCGGCGTCAAACGCGCCTGGGCAACACCTTCGGATTTCAATATGTCATAGGCCGTGTCGCGGGAAAAATCATCGCGGCCCGGCGTCAGCTCGCGGGCGATATTCTGATCGGCCGGTGCGCTTGTCGCCACGATACGATGCGTTGCCAGCAACGGATTCAATGCGGCGCGGAAATCAAGCCCGACATCGCCGGACATGTCCTGAATTGCGGCGATCCGTGCGGCGGAATCGTCGTCGAACCGGATCGTCAGCAGTTTTTCCAGCCGGGCACGGCGTGCAGCCAGTGCGGGGTCGGTTTCCGGTGGCGCGTCGCGCAAAGCCACCAGATGCTCTGCGCTGCTGGATCGCGCCATGCTGTCCAGCGCAGCCGCCCGGCGGGCCATGTCGGGCGACGCGATCTCACCCGCGACCAAGGCGGATTCGATCAGGCCGCGCACCCCCGAATTCGGCCGCAGCATCTTTGGCTCCGCCCCCGTGACAACCTGCCCGGTGATCGCATCGGTTGTCGTCTTGCCGCTGGTGATCAACAACTGTCCGTCATCGGTCAGGCCAAGATTGCGGTTCGCCCATGCCGACAGGAACGCCAACCCTTCCGGGCCGGTTGCCGCGATTTGGGCAATCAGCGGCTGAACCGTGCGGCGCGAAGGACGCTGGATCTGCTCCAGATTATTGGTGACGATCTGTTCCAACGCGGTATTGGCTGTCGCAGGCAAGGCCGTCGCCAGCAGGGCCAGCACAAAGATCAGGGCGGGCAGGTGGCGCAGCAGGGCATGCGGGCGTGTCACGATGCGAATGTCCTTTGAAATCGGGGAAGCGGCGGCATGCAGACGCCGCCGCACGGCTCATCAGTAATTCGACTGAACCTGAACGCAGGTCTGGGTTTCGGTGTTGAACATGCCGCAATCCCTGGCCGACCAATCGGCGTCCAGAACCGCGGATTCCGGCAGAAAATCGGTCCATGCGTCCCCCGAAACCGGCTCGGTCTGGCTGACAATGTCGAACTGCCCGTCTTCGCGGATCTCGCCGATCAGGACCGGCTTGGTCAGGTGGTGGTTCGGCAGAACCTGCGCCGTGCCGCCGGTCAGGTTCGGAACCTCGACGCCGACAATGCTTTCCAGAACCGGATCGACATCGGTGGTGCCAGCCTTTTCGACGGCTGCGACCCAGGCGTTGAAGCCAATCATGGTGGCCTCCATCGGGTCGTTGGTCACGCGCTTGTCGTCACCGATGAACTTGTGCCATTCCGAAATAAATGCAGCGTTTTCGGGCGTGTCGGCGGTTTCGAAATAATTCCAGGCCGCCAGATGGCCGACAAGGTTCGCTGTATCCAGACCGGCCAATTCTTCTTCGCCGACCGAGAAGGCCATGACAGGAATATCGTCCGCCGACACGCCCGCCGCCGCCAGTTCCTTGTAGAAGCCCACATTCGCATCACCGTTGATGGTGGAGACGACACCGACTTTCTTGCCATCGGCGCCAAGGGCCACCACATCCGCGACGATCTTGGACCAGTCCGAATGACCGAACGGCGTATAATTGACGAAGATGTCGTCGTCGGAGACACCCTTGTCTTTCAGATAGGCGTCCAGAATATTGTTGGTCGTGCGCGGGTAGACGTAATCCGTGCCCAGCAGCGCCCATTTTTCGACGCCCAGCTCATCGGTCATGTAATCAACCGCAGGGATCGCCTGCTGGTTCGGTGCGGCGCCGGTATAGATGACGTTCTTCGAAGATTCTTCGCCTTCGTATTGGACCGGATAGAACAGCAGGCCGTTCAGTTCTTCGATCACGGGCAGAACCGATTTGCGGCTGACGCTGGTCCAGCAGCCAAAGATCACGTCCACATCCGACACGGTCAGCAATTCGCGGGCTTTTTCAGCAAATAGGGGCCAGTCCGATGCCGGGTCCACGACAACCTCTTCCAGCGGGCGGCCCAGTAGGCCGCCTTTGGCGTTTTGCCGTTCCACCATCATCAGCACAGTGTCTTTCAGTGTGGTTTCCGAAATTGCCATCGTGCCGGACAGCGAATGCAGCACACCGATCTTGATTGGTTCACCTTCTTGCGCCCTTGCGGTTCCGGCAAGACTAACCGTGATTGTGAGTGCGGCAAATGTGCTGGAAAATCTTTTCATCCGTGTTTCCCTCTTTGTTATGCGCCGCACTGCGGCAAAGGGAATTAGATTTCATCCGCAAGGGGCTGCCAGTTTTCTGACCATGTTTCTGCGCAAATACTCACCGTGCATCAATTTGATGCAATTTTCCGGGGGGTCTCCTGTTCTGCACGCAAACCAGAGTCGGCGGATGCGCGATCACCCGGCAGGCACGGCGCAGCCTGAAAAACGGGTTGCACGGCATCACGCCGCACGGCTTATTCTTCGATAAGGATCTGCGGCGTTAGAAAGGGGCATGTGATGGCACGCGCATTAATCGTGATCGATATTCAGCAGGATTATTTTCCTGGCGGTGTGCTGCCCCTGTGGCAGACCGACGAAACCGAGGCACGCATCATTGCTGCGATGGGCAAGGCAAGGGCCGCTGGCGACAAGATCATCCTGATCCGCCACGTTTCTACCCAGAATAGCGGGTTGTTTGCGGATGGTGGGACGGGAAATGCCATCCGACCGGCAATCCTTGAGGCATCTGGGGACGCGCCGGTGGTCGTGAAACATTTCGCCGACGCCTTTCAGGATACCGATCTGGCGACACATCTGGATGGCGTCGATGACCTGTTGATCTGTGGAATGATGACCCAGAACTGCGTCGTATTCACCGCCCTGTCCGAGGCCGCAAATTCATATGAAATACAGGTGATCGGCGATCTTTGCACGGCCCCGCTGGAAGTCGTGCACCTGATCGCATTGAACGCCATTGGTTCCAAGCGTCGGGTGGTCAATGCCTCTGACGTTTGGTCCTAAAGCACCTTTACCAGTCTTAGCGCATCATAGATTGCGGCATGTGTATTGCGTGCCGCAACGGCGTCCCCGATACGGAAAAGCTGAAAGGCGCCATCGGGATTGGTCACGACCGATTGCGGCCGGCCATGGATAAACGCATCATAATCGACCTGGCCACTATTGGTCGAGATCGGGCGCAGGTCGAAATACAGATCGTCCAGAGGGCGGGTTCCGTGATTGACGACGACCTGATCGACACGCCGTTCCTTTGTGGCGCCGCCATAGTCGCTGCCAATCGTTGCCAGCAATTCGTTGCCGTCGCGGCGCACCTGATCCAGCTTCCATGTGACCGTGAAAGTCGTGTTCAGCTTTTGCAGTTCTCGCATTGATGGCGTCAGCGACATGGCCATCACCTCGGGGGCAAAGCTGCGGTCGCGTGTCATCACCTCGACCTTCGCGCCGGTCGCGGCGATCTTTTCGGCGGCCTGAAGCGCCGCATAATCGCCTGCATCGTCATAGATCAACACGTTAGACCCCGGGCGCGCATCGCCCGACAGGATGTCCCATGTCGACACGACCAGATCATTCCCCGCGGGCAATATCTCTGTATGGGGCAGGCCGCCCGTGGCGATGATGACCACGCAGGGATCATCAGCCTGAACCGTTTCTGCGTCGGCAAAGCTGTTGAAGCGAAAATTCACCCCCATACGTTCGCATTCGTCAAACCGCCATTGGATCAACTGGATCATTTCCTGCCGCCGAGGCGTCAAAGCAGTCAGGCGGACCTGACCGCCAGGTTTGTCCGCGGCCTCGTGAACAATGACGTCATGCCCGCGTTCGGCAGCCACCCGGGCTGCTTCCATTCCGGCAGGGCCGGCACCGACAATCACGATCCGGCGGTGTCGTTCGGCCTTGGGCACGATATGGGGCTGCTCCAACTCTCGGCCGGTTGCAGGGTTGTGCAGGCACAGCGCCATGCCGCCCTGATAGATGCGGTCCAGACAGTAGTTCGCACCGACGCAGGGGCGGATACGATGTTCTTCGCCGCGCATGATCTTGGCCACGATATGCGGATCGGCAATATGGGCACGGGTCATGCCAACCATGTCCAGCTTGCCAGTGGCAATCGCGTGGCGTGCCGTTGCCACATCCTGAATTTTTGCTGCGTGAAAGGTTGGAAAATTCGTCGCGGCCCTGATGTCACCCGCAAAGTCCAGATGCGGCGCACTGCGCATTCCCTGAACCGGGATGACATCGGTCAACGCCGCGTC
The DNA here is from genome assembly GCF_014490725.1 of Paracoccus amoyensis. Lineage (GTDB taxonomy): Bacteria > Pseudomonadota > Alphaproteobacteria > Rhodobacterales > Rhodobacteraceae > Paracoccus > Paracoccus amoyensis. The sequence continues at coordinate 583,051 of NZ_JACOQL010000003.1, read as the reverse complement.
GGTGTCGATATGGCCGCGAATGACGTTCAGAAAATCCACCATGCCACTGGATTTCAGACGGTGAGATATGTCCAGCCCGTCCTGTCTTGTCAGGCCGCCAACCGTATTTTCATCGGCTGTATAGCGAATGCCGACAATGAATTCAGGGCCGACGCGGTCACGGATCGCGCGCAGCACGTCAAAGGTAAAGCGCAGGCGGTTGTCCAGGTCTCCGCCATAGGGCGCATCAAGATCATTGGTCAGCGGCGACCAGAACTGATCCATCAGATGACCATAAGCTTCCAGCTCGACGCCATCCAGCCCTGCGGCTTTCATCCGTTCGGCCGCGTCTGCGTAATCCTGGATGATGCGGGCAATATCCCAGTCTTCCACCTTTTTGGGAAAGGCACGGTGGGCGGGTTCGCGTTCATGGCTGGCCGACACGGCAGGTAGCCAGTCGCCCTTGTCCCAACGGGTGCGGCGGCCAAGGTGCGTCAGTTGGATCATTACCGCGCAGTCATGGTCATGGCATTCATCGGTCAGCTGCTTCATCCAGCCGACGACCTCATCCTTCCAGGCCAGAATATTGTTGAAAACGGGCGGGCTGTCCCGTGCAACCGATGCCGAACCCGCTGTCATGGTCAGCGCCACACCCGCCCGTGCACGCTCCACGTGATAGGCGCGATAGCGATCCTTGGGCATCCCGTCTTCTGGATAGGCGGGTTCATGGCTGGTCAGCATCAGACGGTTTTTCAGCCGCAGATGCTTTAACTGATAGGGCTGAAGAAGGGGATCAACGGACATCTAAACCTCCCTTTGGCTTGGTCAAACAGGCACGAAATGTTCATAAGTGTCAAGTTTAAGTTCATAGGCGTCAATTATTATTGTGCGACAGGGTGGTGCAGGGTAATCTTGGCTGATGGAAACGGCTGATGCGGACATTAAAGAGACCGGCTGGCGGGGATCGCATGCCTTATGGTTGGGGGCGGCAAAAGCCGCCTTTCTGGCCGGAGGGGTCGATGCGGTGAAGATTCAGCCCTTGGCCAGCGGGCTGGATCTGTCGCGGACCAGCTTTTATTGGTTTTTCAAAGACCGCGCCGCAATTTTGGACGCGCTATTGGCCGACTGGGATGCGACCAATACCCAGGCTTTGGTCGATGCGACGGACGCTTATGCCGAAACCATTCCCGAAGCGATCTTGAACCTGCTAAGCGTTTTTCTGGATGACGCAGCATTCGATTCCCGGTTCGATTTCGCCATGCGTGGCTGGGCGCTGCAGTCCGACGCCGTGATGGCGCGCGTGACCGCAGCGGATGAGCGTCGGCTGGCGGCAATCCGGCGCATGTTCGGCCGTTTTGGGTTCACCCCCGCCGAAGCAGATGTTCGGGCGCGCACGGTCTATCTGGTCCAGATCGGCTATATCTCCATGCAGGCACAGGAAAGTCTGACGACCCGGATGGCGCGGATACCGGCCTATGTGAAAACCTATTCTGGACAGATGCCGACGGATGCCGAGTTGGCACGCTTCTACGCACGGCATCGGTTTGACGGCGATGGAGGGCAGAATGACTGACGGGTTACAGCAAAGCATCGCTTTGATCGGGGCATCAGGTTGGCTGGGCCGGTCTGTCGGTCCGGCATTGCTGCGTCAGAAACTGGTCGCTCCGCAGGCTTTCATCGCCGCGAACCGCTCTGGCAGAAGCCCGCACTATGACGATTGGCCTGATCTGCGCTGGACAGTCGATGCGGGCAAAGCTGCACAGGGGGCGGAAATTGTGATCCTTTCGGTCCTTCCGCAGGATTTTGGGAAACTGTCGCTGGATTGCACAGGGAAGCTGGTCATTTCCTTTATGGCTGGTGTGTCTTGCGCGGAAATCGCACGACGCACGGGTGCAGATCGCGTGGTTCGCACATTGCCCAATGCCGCGGTTCAGATTGGCCGATCCTATTCGCCATGGTTTGCGACAGATACTGTGACCGTGCAGGATAAAGAAACGATCTCTGCCATCCTTTCATCCGTCGGTGAGACTGATCAATTGCAAGATGAAAGCGATCTGGCCGCCATCACCATTTTGTCCGGGGCCGGACCGGCCTATGCGGCGCTGCTGGCCAAGGCATTTCTGGATGCCGCTTTGGCACAGGGACTTTCCCCCGATATCGCAGCAAAAGCGGTAAAGGCGATGGTTTGCGATGCGCCGGTGCTGATGGCTGATCGGATCGATCGGGCAGGAGAAATTGTGCGCGACTATATGGATTATCGCGGGACAACGGCGGCGGCACTGTCAGCCGCGCAAGAGGCTGGTTTTGAAGTGGCGGTTCACGCCGCCGTTCAGGCCGGGATGGATAAGGTCAAAGCCATGTCGAACTGACCGCCTTGGCATAAGCCCCGGTTAGCGAGGCTTTCATGCGTGCCGTCCGGTCGGGCGTCGCGCCCCGCGATTTCTGGGCGGATGATGCATTGACCGATGGCTTGCTGGACCTGTGGTTCGATGATGGCACGCATACCAGCAAATATGGTTCTTACCTAAGTGCTCTGACCTTCATCGGAACGCTGACCGGGTTGGCCATTTTGACGCGCTTCAGCAAGCGCAGCCGCAAGACCGCCTGAAGGCATCCCGAAGCCGCGCTATTCCGGCACGGCTTCGCGCAGACGAGAGACCAGAACCTTGTCGATACGACGGCCGTCCATATCGACCACTTCGATCCGCCAGCCGCCGATTTCAATGCTGGAGCCAAGTTCAGGCAACACCCCCGCATGATCCAGAACCAATCCCGCAACGGATTCATAGCCGCGATCTTCGGGCAGGCTCAGTCCGATCATATCGGCAAATTCATCGGCAGGCATCCAGCCCGCGACCAGCAAGCTGCCATCTTCGCGCGTGACGGCCTTCGGCTCATCATCGCCGGGTTCGGGGAAGTCGCCCGCAATCGCCTCCAGCACATCCATCGAGCTGACGACGCCTTCGAAATGGCCGTATTCGTCAAATACCAGCAGCATTCGCGATGGGCTGGTCTTCAGCTGTTCGATCACGTTCAGGGCCGGCAGCCCCTCTCGGATGACTGGCACCGGTTGAACCAATGTGCGGATGTCGGGCGTGTCGTCGTCTTTGTGGCCCAGCAAATCCTGACTGATCAGAATGCCGATGATCTCGTCATCCGATCCATCGCGGACCAGCAGGCGCGACCGGTTCAGTTTCTTGAACTCTTCCACCACCGACGCAAACGATGCGTTGACATCGACCGTTTCCACCTCGTGTCGCGGCGTCATCAGGCCGCGCGCGGTTCTGTCAGCTATTCGCATGACGCCCGCGATCATGTCGCGTTCGGCATCCTCGATCACGCCGGCAAGCCGCGCTTCCGAAATGACGACCTTGATTTCTTCGTCCGAGATCGAGCGATCACTTTCACCCGATTGCCGCAACAGGGCAAGGACGGCTTTTCCCGATTTGTCCAAAAGCCAGACAATCGGCGCCGCGATGCGCGAGATCCACAGAATGATCGGCGCAACCCGTGCCGCCACGCCCTCGGGGGACCGCAGGGCGATCTGCTTTGGCACCAATTCACCGATAATCAGCGACAGATAGGTAATCACGACAACAACACCGCCGACGGCCACGGTTTGCGCCATTGCCGCCGACATTCCGGTCTGAACCAGTGCCGCCGCAACCCGTGTGCCCAGTGTTGCACCGGAAAACGCACCGGACAGCACGCCGACCATCGTAATGCCGATCTGCACGCTGGACAGGAAACGGCCAGGCTCGGCCCCCAACTCCAAAGCAATTTGTGCGCCCCTGTTACCCTGATCCGCCATGACCTTCAGCCGCGCGGGGCGGGCTGAAACGATGGCCAGTTCGGACATGGCCAGCAGGCCATTGAACATGGTCAGAAGAAGAACGATCGCGATTTCTAGAATCATGGCTCAATGTTTGGGTAAGGGCACGGGGAACGATGTATATTGAGGTTCATGTCAGCTGAACGCCTGGGCCAAAAGGTATGCGACAGTCTTTATCAGGACCACGAACACACCCCAGACGATGATGATCGACACGATGCCGACACTGACGCCCGCGATGATCCATGCGCCATCGCGTTCGACGACACCAAGGGCAATCATGCTGATGGCAAGTGCGGGAAGCATGTTGCCCAATGGGATTGGCAGCACGACAAGAAGGGCCAGAAAGGCGCAGAACGCGCCAAGCGCACGTTCGGCTGCCCGTGTTGTCAAAGGCAGAAGCCGGGGACGCAGATACCGCTCGGCGCGTTGCAGGATCGGACCCATCCGGCCCAGCAGGGCAGAAAAATCCTCTCGCGCCATCGACCTTTCACTGATGATTTTCGGTAGCCACGGCGTGCGTGCAAAAGCCATCTGAATACACAGATACAGCAGTGGCAGGCCAAGAATGGCGGAAGTGCCGGGCGGTGTGGGCAGGGCATTGGGCAGCGCGAACAACAGGATCAGCGCTCCGGCCGCACGCAGGCGCGTCGCCTCCATCAGGTCGGCGATGGAGATGCGATCACGGCTATCGTCGGCTGCAATTTCCAGCAGAACTTCAGACAGTTTCTTGCGGCGCTTCGGATCCTTGGACGACGATCTTCGTCGGTCACCCTCGGAACCATCGCCGGTATCGTCAGTCCGATACGATGAGACGGGTTCGCCTCGGGGGTCGTTGTCCTGCATTATCCTGTTCTGACTCATAGAGAACCTGACAGCCAACGCCGCCAAGCTTACTTTGGTTCATGCTGGTGCGACAGTTCAACCCGTCGCACCATGTTTTTTTTGTGAACCGTGCAATTAGCTGTGACTTTCGGCGCTGTTACGCCCAATTTGCGGCGGTTCATCGTCGTCGCGGGTTTTCCAAAGCGAGAACAGGACGCCCGCGCCAAGGATTGCAAAGGTGATGCCCAGCGACCATTCCGGCGGAAACTTCGGCCAGCCCATCGCATCGGCGATGAAGATCTTTGAGCCGATGAACACCAGCAACAGCGACAATGCATACTTAAGATAAGCAAAGCGGTGCAGGATTGCTGACAGGGCAAAATACAGTGCTCGCAGGCCAAGGATGGCAAAGATGTTCGACGTATAGACGATGTAGGGATCGGTTGTGATCGTAAAGACAGCCGGGACAGAGTCGACAGCGAAAACGATGTCCGCAATCTCGATCAAGACCAGCGCCAGCAGCAGGGGCGTCGCGTAACGGGCGATCTTGCCGGTCTTCGGGTCAGGCTGCTTGACGATGAACGCATTGCCGTGAAATTCATCCGTCACGCGAAAGCGTTTGCGCACGAATTTCAGGACGCGATTCTCCGACAGGTCGTGGTTTTCCTCTGATGTGAACAACATCTTGATGCCGGTAAAGACCAGAAACAGCGCAAAGATATACAGCACCCAGTGATATTGTTCGACGATGGTCGCACCCAGTGCGATCATGATACCACGCAGAACGATCACGCCCAGAATGCCCCAGAACAGCACCCGGTGCTGATATTTCCGCGGGATGGCGAAAAAGCTGAAGATCAGCGCCATCACGAAGATATTGTCCATCGCCAGCGTCTTTTCGACAACGAATGCCGTCAGATATTGCGCCGTCGCCTCGCCGCCCATCTGCCAGAAGATGAAGCCCGAAAAGCCCAGCCCAAGCGCGATATACATCGCCGACAGTTTCAGGCTTTGCGCCACGCCGATTTCATGGTCGCCCTTGTTCAGGACGCCCAGGTCAAGCACCAGCAAGGTCACGACCAAGCTGATGAACAGCAGCCACATCCACACAGGCTGTCCAAGAAATGTCAGAAGAAGAAGTTCCATTTGCCCTCGCCAATCCAGTTGAGTGCTGAGAGGTCAGACGGAAGATCAGGGTCGGGCCGTATGACATCGAGCACGCTCGATGCGGTCCGACATCACGACAGTTGCTGTCGTCAGAGGGGCCCGGTCCCGCAGGTTGCAATTAGGAAGCGGCTTCGGAGGTTACAAGGCGCGCGCAGATAATTTTCACGCGGAAGATTGTTTTGCGCGTTCCTCTGCTTCCTGTTCTTGTTGGGCGGCATCTTCTGCATCAAGGCTGTTGCGCATCTTTTCGGGCAGGGCGGTCGGGTTTTCGGTCCGGTCACGCAGCAGCGCCGTCCGACCCAGCAACATCAGTGTGACAGGGATCGTGACAAGAACACAAAGCCCGATGACCAGTTCATGCACAACCAGTCGCTGTTGCAGATATGTAGCCAGAATGGAGGACGCCAGAATGATGGCGCCGGTGCCCCAGCTTGCGCCCAGCGTTGGCGCATGCAGGCGGTCGTAAAAGCTGGACAGCTGTACAAAGCCCAAAGCACCGATGAGTGTCAGCGTCGCCCCCAGCATCACCAACAGTGCGACGGGAATGGAAATCCACAGCGGCAAGCCTTCAAAGCCGTTCATTCGATCACCTCACCCCGGAACAGGAATTTCGTCAGCGCGACCGTCGCGACGAAGCCCATGACGGCAATAACCATGGCGGCTTCGAACAGAAAAACCGATCCAAGCCGCATGCCGGTGATCAAAAACAGAAGCATCACCGTGAGATACAGCGTATCCAGCGCAAGAACACGGTCCTGCGCCCGCGGCCCCAGCAAAATCCGTGATCCGGCAAGGCAGGCGGCGATTGCTATCACAAGCTGCGCATAGCCGAGGGCGAAGGTCAGAATCATACCGCTCATTCAAAGATCTCCATCAGCATGGGTTCGTAAACGTCGCTGAGGACGTGATGATAGTGGTCTGCGCGGGTCGCATCAAAGATGTGCAGGATCAATCTGTTACTGGCGGAACTGTATTCAACCCATGCCGTGCCGGGGGTCGAGGAGACGATGATCGCCAGCGCGGCAAGTGCGTTCGGGTTCTTCAGCTTCAGATCGATAAAGATGAATGCAGAGCGGCGGTTATTGCGTCCATTGGTGAGGATGAGTTTGGCGACATCAGCATTGGATTGTAGGATATCGAAAAACAACGTCCAGATCAGTTTTGGGATGACCGACCAGCGGCGGATGTGAATGCTGGGCGGATGCAGTGCCGCCATGGCCCATCCTGCGAACAATGCGATTGCCGATCCCAGCAGAAAGTGGCCCGGCGAAAATGCGGTCAGCATCATCCAGATCACCACCAGACAAACCGACAACAGCGGGTGCGGGATAAGGCGGATCATTCCGACGCCCCTCGCCGTTTGGTGGTTTCGCGGTCGGCGGCGCGTGGCGTGGCAAAGACGCCATAGGCATAGCTTGCGGTCTGATGCAGCGCACTGGCGGTGCTGGTGGTATAACGCAAGGTTGCCTCGGCCTTGACAGTCATCAGACCGACGACCAGCAGCAATACCGCGATCGGAATAATCTCTAACGCCAGAACGCGAGGCGGGGCGTCGTCCTGCGCCCAGAAGGTCTGGATGCCGATTCGGGCCAGTCCGACCAGCGTCGCAAAGCCCGACAGCATCAGCAGGCCGATAAGTGTCCAGTTCAGACCGGGCGGCAAGCCGTTATTCTGCAGCAGTTGCTGGATCATGGCGACCTTGCCGATAAAGCCCGGCAGTGGTGGCATTCCGGCCAGAACCAGCAGACACAGACCAAAGCATATCCCCAGAACCGTCATGGTGGCAGGAACGCTGAAGCCTGGGTCGGGAACCTCATCAATTTCGGAGTCGTCGACGCCATACACATCGGCGGTCAGCGCCAGCATGGCCGCGATGCCGCCATCCTGCCGATTCATCGGCTCGATCAGCAGGAACAGGGCACTGGTCGCCAGTGTCGATCCGATCATGTAGTAAAGGGCGGCGGCCAACAGCGCTTCTCCTCCACCGGCGACGGCGAAGCCGGTCACGGCCAGCACGGTGCCCGAGGAAATCAGCACTGAATGCGCCGCCATCCGGCCAAGCGTCTGCGATGCCAACAGGCCCAGCAGCCCAAAGATCACGGTCGCCAATCCCAGCAGGATCAGCATGCCCGCGCCGAAGCCGGTTGAAGCGCCCGCACTGGGGCCGAAGACCAGCATCGTCAGGCGCAGGATCGAATATACGCCAACCTTGGTCATGATCGCGAACATTGCCGCCACTGGCGCCGCCCCGGCCATATAGGCCGTGGGAAGCCAGAAAGACAAAGGCCAGCTGCCCGCCTTGACCAGAAACGCCACTGACAGGATCGCAACGCCAGCATGCAGGAAGGACCGATCTTCCGGCGCGATCGAGGAGATCATGTTGGCCAGATGCGCCATGTTCAGCGTGCCGGTCACGCCATAGATCAGGCTGACCCCGATCAGGAACAGCAGCGACGCCGTCAGGTTCATGGCGATATAGTGCATCCCCGCCCGAACACGCAGCTGCCCCGATCCGTGCAACAGCAGGCCATAGGACGCGGCCAGCAACACCTCGAAAAAGACGAACAGGTTGAACAGGTCACCCGTCAGGAACGCGCCGTTCAGCCCGACCAGCAGGAATTGGAACAAAGAGTAGTAATGCGGACCCTGACGGCTGACATTGGTCGAGGCATAGATCAGCGACGGGATCGCCAGCAAAGAGGTCAGAACCAGCATCATCGCCGACAGCCGGTCGATCACCAGCACGATGCCAAACGGAGCCTGCCAGTCGCCCAGCAGATAAAACCCGATGCTGCCGCTGCCATCCGCGCCGCCTGCCTTGGCCCGCAAGACCAGCGCAACGGCGACCAGAAGCTGCAACACGGTCGAACCCATGCTGAGCCAGAATTTCGCCCGACGCTGCCGGTCATCATATAGCAGCATCAATGCGCCGACGATGAACGGGATCAGGATGGGGGCGATGATCAGATGTTGGCTCATGATTGATCACGCTCCTTTCCGTCGACATGGTCGGTGCCCGTTAAGCCGCGCGATGCCAGCAGAACCACCAGAAACAGCGCGGTGGTGGCAAAGCTGATGACGATCGCGGTCAGCACCAGGGCCTGCGGCAGCGGATCGGCATAAATGGTGGGATCGACAAAGCCGCCCTTGGGCATGATGGCCGGGCGGCCGGGGGTCAGCCGACCCATCGAAAAGATGAACAGATTGACGGCATAGGACAGCAGGCACAGGCCGACAATGACCTGAAAGCTGCGTGGGCGCAGCAGCAGCCAGATGCCAGATGTCGCCAGCACGCCGATGGCTATGGACAGGATCAGTTCCATCAGGCGGCCTCTTTCTTGTCGGCTTTTTCTTCTTCGATTTCACGCAATCGGTTGGCGCGCAGCGACTGGTGCGCGATGGCAACCAGCATCAGAACCGTGGCCCCCATGACCAGGGCAAAGACGCCCAGATCGAACAGCATCGCGGTCGCTGCGGGAACCTGCCCGATCACCGGAAGGTGGACGTATTGGGCATAGGCCGTCAGGAACGGATAGCCGAAGATCCAGGCCCCAAGCCCCGTCGCCGTGGCGATCAACAGGCCAAAACCCATCCAGCGGATCGGCAGAACCGTGATCCGCGCCTCGACCCAACGAACATTGGTGGCAAGGTATTGCACCAGAAACGCAATCGCCATGGTGACGCCCGCCGCAAAGCCGCCACCGGGCAGGTCGTGACCGCGAAAGAAGAAATATGCCGACACAAGGATCAGCACCGGGAACATCCACAGCATGATGACGGAAGGCACATACAGATAATCTGTCGCGTTTTGCGCACTTGTTTGCATCTGTTGTGCGGGCGTCTCGACGCTTTCGGCAGAGGGTCGGAAACGACGCAGCAGCGCATAGACAGTCAGGGCGACGATCGCCAGAACGCATATTTCACCATAGGTATCAAAGGCGCGGAAATCGACAAGGATCACGTTGACGACGTTCGTGCCGCCGCCTTCGTAATAGGCATTGCCAAGAAACCAGTCGCCGATATTGATCACCAAGGGCCGCGTCATGATCGCATAGGCCAGAACCGCAATTCCGGTTCCGCCTGCCAATGCGATGATAAAATCGCGAAAACGACGGATCTTGGCAGGCAGCAGTTTATCTTCGGCGATTTCTTCGCGGCGTTTGGGCAGCCAACGCAGGCCAAGCAGCAGCAGGACAGTCGTCACCACCTCGACAAGCAGTTGCGTCACGGCCAGATCGGGGGCGGACAGCCATGCAAAGGTCAGGCAGGTGATCAGCCCCGCACCGCCCAGCGACACCAATGCGGCAAAGCGGTGATACTTGGCTTGCCACGCCGCAAACATCGCGCAAGCCGCGCCAACTGTCCACATCAGCAGGAAGGCAGGCGGCGGTTGGTGCAGGCGTGGGGTGTTGGAGATGTTGAACGAACCCCACAAAGATGCCACAGCAAACAGCAACGCCGTCAGTACCAAAACCCGCAGCTGCGGCTGTAACTGTTCTGTGCTGATCCGTTTGAAGATCGCGCGCGGCCAACGCCAGCTGAACTGCAACTCCAGCCAGTCATAAATTTTCGCGGCACGCAGATGGTGGAATATCGGTGGCCCCTCGGGACCGAAGGGGATCGAGCGCGCGGTCGCAAGGAAAAGATACGTCCCGACCAAGATTGCAATCACGCTCATCAGCAAGGGGCCATTGATGCCATGCCAGATCGCGATATGGACCGCCGGGGCACCGGGGCCAATGACCGCGCGCGTTGCGATGTTCAGCGCGGGTTCGATGGTTATCGCGGGCAGGATGCCGACGATGACGCAGACAGCAACCAGAAACGCGACCGGCAGGCGCATGGCGTTTGGCGGTTCGTGCGGCGTCTTGGGCAGGTCCGTCGGTGTGGGGCCGAAAAAGACGGTGACGATCAATCGCCATGAATATGCGACAGAAAACGCTCCTGCAACGACCGCCAGATAGGGCAGCGCGTCATCCAGCCATGTCCCGTCATGCCATTCGACGGCTTCGGCAAAGAACATTTCTTTCGACAGGAACCCGTTCAGCAGTGGCAGGCCAGCCATCGCCGCCGTCGCCACAATCGCCAGAACCGCGGTCACGGGCATCACCCGGATCAGACCGCCCAGCTTGCGCATGTCGCGTGTGCCGGTCTCATGGTCGATAATCCCTGCGGTCATGAACAGCGACGCTTTAAAGGCGGCATGGTTGCAGATGTGGAAGATCGCAGCAAAGATGGCTGCCGGGCCACCGAACCCGGCCAGCGCCGTGATCAGCCCCAGATGGCTGATCGTGGAATAGGCCAGCAGCCCTTTCAGATCGTGGCGGAACAGCGAAATGACAGCGCCCGTCAGCAGGGTCAGCATCCCCACGCCCGCCACGATATAGAACCATTCCGGCGTGCGGCCCAAGGCTGGCTCAAACCGGATCAGCAGAAAGACCCCGGCTTTGACCATCGTTGCGCTGTGCAGATAGGCCGATACGGGGGTCGGTGCGGCCATCGCCCCCGGTAGCCAGAAATGAAACGGAAATTGCGCCGATTTCGTGAAAGCCCCCAGCAGGAACAGGACCAACGTCACTTCGTAAAGGTGATGGGAGCGGATCACGTCACCCGAGGCCAGAACCTGCTCCAGATCATAGCTGCCGACGATGTAACCGATCAGCAGCATCGACAGAAGCAGGCCCAGCCCGCCAAGCGCCGTGATCAGCAGCGCGGTTCGTGCACCGTCCCGCGCTGCCGCACTTTGATGCCAGAAGCCGATCAGCAGGAAGGACACGATCGAGGTCAGTTCCCAGAAAACCACCAAGATCAGGATATTGCCCGACAACAAGATACCCTGCATCGCACCGGTAAACGCCATCAGCAACGCATAAAAGCGCGGCATCCGATCCTGACCGTCCATGTAGGATCGCGCATAGATCACCACCAGAATGCCGATGCACAGCACCAGCGCGGCGAAAAGCCAGCTAAATCCGTCCAAACGGAAACTGATGTTCAGTTGCAGCGACGGGATCCATTGAATATTGGCGCGGACGCTTTCACCTGATTGGATCAGGTCGCGGAACCCCAGCAGGATCAGCAGACCAGCGGTCAGCGTCAGGCCCGATGTCCACGCCGCCGCTCGTAATGCGTTATGAGGATAGGTCAACAGAAGCAGCGACGCGGCAAAAGGGGCAAGTGCCAGAATTGTCAGCAGGTTCTGTTCGGCCATTTTCCTGGTCGTTCTCCGATAATCGTCGTGTCAGCCGGCACAATAAAAGACCCTGGATCGAGATACGACAAGAGTGACGATGTGATGGCTTGGAATATCTACCGATTGCCGTTTGATTGGCTTGGGATCAAGGGGATATTCAGACAACAGCGGGATTTGGCGCAGTTTTATGGCTCACGACTGCGTGTGGCGCGTCGCAGTGCAGCATGGGCCTCAAATGAAAAACGGCGCTCGTTGCCGAGCGCCGTTTTGTTTGTTGTCGCAGAAGGCGGAGTTATTCCACGCCATCGCCCGCCTGAAACTCAAGCTGCCGCACAGCCCAAAGTGCAAGAACCGTGGCGATTGCCCCGGACAGCAGATACAGCCCAGCCGCATAGAGGCCCAGCGATGTGGAGAGGAACAGTGCGGTAATGGGCGCGAAGCCTGCACCGAACAACCACGAGAAGGCCGAGACAAAGGCCGACGCAGTATAGCGATTGCGATTGTCGAACATCGAGGCCACCGCACCCGAGGATTGGCCAAAGCTGATCCCAAGGATAATGAAGCCGATGATCAGATAACCGGCCTCGCCCAGAATACCGCCGCGCAACATCAGGGGGGCGACAAGGCTGAAGACGCCAATGGCGACAGCACCGATCAGCAGCACACGCCAGCGACCGATCTCATCCGAAAGAAAGCCGGACAGAATGACTGACAGCACGCCAACCGCGGCGGCAAAAGCCAGCAGGTTCAGAAAGGTGGACAGGGCCTCTTCACTGTAAAGATAGATCCATGCCAGCGGGAAAACCGTGACCATGTGGAACATGGCGAAGGTTGCCAGCGGCACGAAAATTCCGACGGCGATGGCGCGGCCATCTTCGGCAATGGTTTTGCGAATGCGGGTGGGCTGCAATTCTTGCGATTCGAAGGCACGCAGAAACTCTGGTGTCACAACGATGCGCAGACGGGCGAACAGTGCCACCACATTCACGGCAAAGGCGACAAAGAACGGATAACGCCAACCCCAGTCAAGAAATTCCTCGGCCGACATGCTGCTGACAAGATAGGAAAACAGGAATGCCGCCACGATCAGGCCCAGTGGTGCGCCAAGCTGGGGAACCATGGCGTAAAAGCCGCGGCGACGCTTGGGTGCGCTGACGGCAAGCAGCGATGCCAGGCCATCCCATGTGCCGCCAACGGCCAGACCCTGACCAAAGCGCAGGATGGCCATGATGATGATCGCCCAATCTCCGACCGACGCATAAGATGGCACAAGACCCATGGCCACGGTGCAGGTTCCCAGCAGGAACAGCGCAATCGTCAGCTTGGCCCCGCGGCCATATTTCCGGTCAACCCGCATGAAAATCGCATTGCCGATTGGGCGCGCTATAAACGCAAGCAAAATCAAAAGAAAAGAAGCCATTGTTCCCTGAAGCGGGTTCAGAAATGGGAACAGGCGAGCGGGGAAAACGATCACCGATGCGATGGCGAAGACGAAGAAGTCAAAGAACTCGGACGTTCGTCCGATGATCACGCCGACGGCGATATCCGACGGTGATACCGGATACTCGGTTGCATCCCTTGGTTGACCTGACTGTGTAGCGGCTGATTCGACCGTTTGGACCATGATGCCAAGCACTCCGTGATCGACGTTCTAGGATAAAAGGCTAATGAACACAGACATATCTTGTGGAATCTGCGCCCAAGTTCGGCTTATGTTTGCTACATTAACGTCAGAATGCACACGCGACAAATTGTCTTCTGTCTAAATCTGCGCTTGAGTCATATCGAATGGCGCTGTGCTGGAACGCAGCGCATCACAGACGGGCCGATACAGGGCGGGGCAAATGCCCCTAACCGGGGGCATGAATGAATATGATAAAAACAATCCAACGAATTTCATGGCTGGCCATGGCCTTGTCGCTGGCGGGCTGCAAGGCGGTCGTGCTGGCGCCATCGGGCGATGTCGCGGCGCAGCAGCGGGACCTGCTTGTGATCTCGACCTTGCTGATGCTGGTCATCATCATTCCCGTTATGGTGATGATCGGTCTGTTCGCATGGCACTATAGCGCCAAGAACAAGGACGCGACCTATGCGCCTGATTGGGATCACTCGACCAAGCTGGAACTGGTGATTTGGGCGATTCCGCTGCTGATCATCGTGACTTTGGGCGCGCTGACCTGGGTTGGGACGCATTTGCTTGACCCCTATCGCCCGCTGCAACCGGCCAGTGCGACCCATTCCGATAATGAGCCCGCTGCCGTGACAGCCGAAGCCCCGTTGCAGGTGCAGGTTGTCGCGCTGGATTGGAAATGGCTGTTCATTTACCCCGAATATAACGTCGCCTCGGTCAACGAACTTGCCGTGCCTGTTGATCGGGCGGTCGAATTTACGCTTACATCCTCGACCGTGATGAATGCCTTCTACATCCCGGCAATGGCGGGCATGATCTATGCCATGCCGGGGATGGAGACCAAGTTGCACGGCATCTTCAACAAACCCGGCGAATATCATGGTCTTGCGTCGCATTATTCCGGTGCAGGCTTCTCGGGGATGCATTTCAAGGCGCTGGCCGAAGATCAGGCGGGTTTTGATAAGTGGATCGCCGACCTTCGCGCCAGTCCCGACACGCTGGACCGTCCGCGCTATCTGGAGCTGGAACAACCGACCCAGAATGTGCCGCCCATGGCTTTCGGTCAGGTCGATCCGCAATTGTTCCAGCGTGCCGTCAACATGTGTGTCGAAGAAGGCAAGATGTGCATGGCCGAAATGATGGCCCGTGATCGCGCCGGCGGGATGGGGCTGGAAGGTGCCGTCAACGTCTCGGTTCTGACCTATGACAAATACGACCGGCGTGGCACGCCGCGCCCAATTCTGGGATGGGAGCCGTTCCAGGTCGCCGGAATTTGCACCGTGGATGAGCTGGAGCAGATGTTCGCCGCAGCCGCCCGCAAAGAGGCCGTGCCGCTGCGCGATCCGACGCCCATGCGCGGTCACGGCCTGCCCGAGCCTGGAGGCTTCTTCCAGCCCAGCAGCCCGAATGATTTTTCACAGACAGCGCCGGCCGCCGGCGTGGATCGGAACCTTTAACCGGATCACGACATGGCTATTGCAAGCAACGAAACAACCTTTCTCTTCGGTCGCCTGAATTTCGGCGCCATCCCGCAGGAACCGATCGTCTGGGCCACCTTTGTCGCCGTGGCCATCGGTGGCGTCGCCTTGCTGGCGGTGCTAACCAAGTTCAAACTGTGGGGCTATCTGTGGAACGAATGGTTCACATCGGTAGATCACAAGAAAATCGGCATCATGTATCTGGTGCTGGCTCTGATCATGCTGCTGCGCGGTTTTGCCGACGCGATCATGATGCGGATTCAGCAGGTCTGGGCCTTTGGTGGGTCCGAGGGGTATCTGAACTCTCACCACTATGACCAGATCTTTACCGCGCACGGCGTCATCATGATCTTCTTTGTGGCGATGCCGTTTGTGACGGGCCTGATGAATTACATCGTGCCGCTGCAGATCGGTGCGCGTGACGTGTCGTTCCCGTTCCTGAACAACTTCTCGTTCTGGATGACGGTGGGCGGCGCGGTGCTGGTCATGGCTTCGCTGTTCATCGGAGAATTCGCGCAAACCGGCTGGCTGGCCTTTCCGCCGCTGTCGGGGATTGGCTACAGTCCGTGGGTCGGCGTGGATTATTATATCTGGGGCCTGCAGGTTGCGGGTGTCGGCACGACGCTGTCGGGGATCAACCTGCTGGTCACGATCCTGAAAATGCGCTGCCCGGGGATGACGCTGATGCGGATGCCGGTCTTTACCTGGACGGCGCTGTGCACGAACGTGCTGATCGTGGCGACCTTCCCGGTGCTGACCATGACGCTGATCCTGCTGACGCTGGACCGCTATCTGGGCACCAACTTCTTTACCAATGACCTGGGCGGCAACCCGATGATGTATGTGAACCTCATCTGGATCTGGGGCCACCCCGAGGTTTACATTCTGATCCTGCCGCTGTTCGGCGTCTTTTCCGAAGTCGTCTCGACCTACAGCGGCAAGCGTCTGTTTGGCTATACCTCGATGGTTTATGCGACCGTCTGCATCACGATCCTGTCCTATCTGGTCTGGCTGCACCATTTCTTTACCATGGGGGCAGGGGCATCGGTGAACTCGTTCTTCGGGATCACGACCATGATCATCTCGATCCCGACCGGGGCCAAGATGTTCAACTGGCTGTTCACCATGTATCGGGGCAAGATCCGTTACGAACTGCCGATGATGTGGGCCATCGCCTTCATGTTCACCTTTGTGCTTGGTGGGATGACGGGGGTTCTTCTGGCGGTGCCGCCAGCGGATTTCGTGTTGCACAACTCTCTGTTCCTTGTGGCGCATTTCCATAATGTCATCATCGGCGGTGTGCTGTTTGGCTGCTTTGCTGCCGTCAATTTCTGGTGGCCCAAAGCCTTCGGCTTCAAGCTGAACGTCTTCTGGGGCAAGGTGTCGCTGTGGTGTTGGGTGATCGGCTTCTGGGTCGCGTTCACGCCGCTTTATGTGCTGGGCCTGATGGGCGTTACCCGCCGGATGCGCGTCTTTGACGACCCCGACCTGCGGATCTGGTTCATCATCGCGGCCATTGGCGCGGCGATCATCGCAGCCGGTATCGCGGCCATGCTGATCCAGTTCTATGTCTCGATCCGCGACCGCGAGGCGCTTGCAGATGTGTCGGGCGATCCGTGGGATGGCCGCACGCTGGAATGGGCAACGTCGTCGCCGCCTCCGCATTATAACTTCGCGTTCACGCCGGTCAGCCACGGGCTGGATACATGGTGGGACATGAAGCGGTTCGGCCAGACGCGCCCACAAGCGAACTACGTGCCCATCCATATGCCCAGGAATACGGGCGCGGGTGTGGTGCTGGCGGCACTTTCCACGATCTGCGGCTTTGCGCTGATCTGGTATATCTGGTGGCTGGCCGTGCTTTCCTTTATCGGGATCATCGTTGTTACGATCGTCCATACGTTCAACTACAACCGCGATTACTACATCCCGGCCGAAGAAGTCCGAAATACCGAGGATGAACGCGACCGCGAACTTGCGACATTGGGGGCCTGACAGATGAGCACGGTTCACACGACTTCACCGGGCGATTTCTGGGAAACCGACCCCCACCATCACGAAGAAGGTGCGTCCACCGGCATAGGCTTCTGGGTCTATCTGATGAGCGACTGTCTGATGTTCGCGGTTCTGTTCGCGGTCTATGGCGTGCTAAGCGGTAGCTATGCCGCCGGGCCAGGGCCGAAGGATCTGTTCGATCTGGAACTCGTGGCGCTGAACACGGCATTCCTGCTGATTTCGTCCATCACCTTTGGCTTTGCCATGCTGGCGATGTTCAAAGGCAATCAGAAAAGCACGCTGTTGTGGCTGGCCGTCACGTTGCTGTTCGGCCTGTGCTTTCTGTCTGTCGAGATCTACGAATTCCGCCACCTGATTCACGTAGGGGCAGGGCCGCAGCGTTCGGCGTTCCTATCGGCCTTTTTCGCGCTGGTCGGCACGCATGGGTTGCATGTGACCTTTGGCTCGATCTGGCTGGTGGTGCTCATGGTGCAGATCAGCCAGCGCGGCCTGATTCCGGCGAACCAGCGGCGCATGATGTGTCTGTCGATGTTCTGGCACTTCCTTGATGTCGTCTGGATCGGCGTTTTCACCTTTGTTTACCTGATGGGGATGATCTGATGTCCGCACATACCCACGACACACATCATCACGACGATCACGGGCATGATGGCGGTCACGACCACGGCACCTATAAATCCTACTTCACCGGTTTTGTCCTGTCGGTCATTCTGACCGCGATTCCTTTTGCGCTGGTCATGGCCGGTGGGCTTGAAAGCCGTGTGATAACCATGCTGCTGGTCGTCGGCTTCGCTGCCGTCCAGATCGTCGTTCACATGGTCTATTTCCTGCATATGAACACGCGCAGCGACGAAGGCTGGACCTTCATGTCGCTGATCTTCACCATTATCATCCTTGTGGTGGTGTTGGCGGGATCGATCTGGGTCATGTATCACATGAACACCAACATGATGCCGACCATGGATCACGAGGCTTTGGGCATCGGGTCGTGATCAAAACCAAGCTGCGGGGGCACGGTGTCTTTCTGACATTCGCGGCCCTCGCGACATTGCTGTTTCTTGGGCTTGGGATCTGGCAGGTTCAGCGTCTGGGCTGGAAGCTTGACCTGATCGAACGCGTCGACGCGCGGGTCGGCGCCGATCCGATTGCCGCGCCCGGCCCGGATGCCTGGTCAACGCTGACTTCCGACAATGAATACACGCCGGTAAAGCTCAGCGGTGACTATGCGCGCGGGCAAGACACCCTGGTTCAGGCCGTGACCGATCTTGGCGGCGGGTTCTGGGTGATGACGCCCCTGACCACGGCCGAAGGATGGACCGTTCTGGTCAATCGCGGGTTCGTCGCGGCCGAAAAACGCGACGACCGGCCGCTCCCTGCGGGGAATGTCACCGTGACCGGTTTGTTGCGCATGTCTCAGCCGGGCGGGGCCTTCCTGCGCGACAATGATCCCGATGCTGATCGCTGGTATTCCCGTGACATCGCCGCCATCGCCGGGAAGCTGGGTCTGAACGATACCGCCCCCTATTTCATCGACGCGAGCCGGAGTGCTGAGACCCCGCCCGTCGGAGGGTTGACCGTGATCCAGTTTCGCAACAACCATCTTAGCTATGCATTGACGTGGTTTGCCATGGCGGCAGGCACGGTGGCACTGACCTTTATCGCGCTGCACCGCACCTCAGTTGGTCAAAAATAACAAAACATACAAATGCTTGCGCGGCTGTGTGTATATGATGCGATCCGGTGGGCAGGCCTTGACCAGGTGATCAAAGTTTAGCCACCGATTGCCACAAGGGGCTTGTCAGCCAAGTCCCGTTGCGCCACCTTTCCCGTTAGAAAAGCCCACTGTTCAAAAACTGGGCAATATCTCAGGGAGAATGAATATGCGACATCTGCTGACCACGCGTGCGATTCTGCTGGCGTCCGTCCTTGCCATTGCACCCGCCGCCTATGCGGAAACCCCGGCCGATACGCTGGTGGTTGCGCATGCGATTGATGACATCATCAGCCTTGATCCCGCGCAGGCGTTCGAATTCGCCGGCAATGATGTGAATCAGAACGTCTATGACCGGCTTGTGGATTTCGATCCGATGGATCTGGACAAGGGGTTTCAGCCGTCACTGGCCGAAAGCTGGGAAGTCAGCGCGGACGGCATGTCGATCACCCTGAAAATGCGTGATGGCGTGACCTTCCATTCCGGCAATCCTGTCCGGGCCGAGGATGCGGCCTGGTCGTTGCAGCGTGCGGTCAAGCTGAATCAGACCCCCGCCTTTATTCTGACGCAATTCGGCTTCACGCCTGAAAATGTCGATGAAAAGATCACCTTCGACGATACCAGCGTGACCCTGCATATGGATAAACCCTATGCGCCGACCTTTGTTCTGAACTGTCTGACGGCCAACGTCGCCAGCGTCATCGACAAGGAAACGGCAATGGCCAATGCCGAGGGTGAGGATTACGGCCACGCCTGGCTGAACACCAACGAGGCTGGCTCTGGCCCCTATACCCTGTCCGCATGGCGCCCGAATGAGGCCCTGCAACTGGCCGCCTATGAAGATTACTTCGCTGGCGCCCCGGCGATGAAGCGCGTTGTGGTTCGAAACGTGCCGGAATCCAGTGCCCAGCGTCTGCTGCTGGAACAAGGCGACATCGACGTTGCCCGCAACTTGTCGCCAACCGATGTCGAAGGCGTCGCAAGCGCGGAAGGCGTTAAAGTTCAGGACGAACCACGCGGCCGGATCATGTATCTGGGCCTGAACCAGAAGGATGAGTTGCTGTCGAACCCCGCCATGATCGAGGCGATGAAATATCTGGTCGATTACGAAGGCATTGCCGGAACGCTGTTGAAGGGCACCTTTGTCCCGCATCAGTCTTTCCTGCCCAAGGGCTACCTGGGCGCGCTGGAGGATATGCCCTACAGCTATGACACCGCAAAAGCCAAGCAAATCCTGACGGATGCAGGTATTACTTCGGGTGAAATCACGACCAACGTTCGTGATCTGCGGGAATATGTCGATGTGGCGCAGGCCTTGCAGGCATCCCTGGCCGAGGTCGGGATCACGATGAATATCCAGCAATCCACCGGCGCCCAGACGCTTGATGCCTATCGCGCGCGCGAGATTCCGGTGTTCATCGGTGAATGGGGCCCGGATTATTCTGACCCAAACACCAACGCCGCGACCTTCGCCTATAACCCCGACAACAGTGACGAAGCCAAGGCAACCGGCCTTCTGGCATGGCGCAACGCCTATGCGGTGCCGGACAACATGAACAAGGAAACTGTTGACGCGACGCTGGAACAGGACGCCCAAAAGCGTGCCGACATGTATATCGAATTGCAGAAGCAATATCAGGCCGAAGCGCCGATCATCCCGATGTTCCAACGGATCGAGGCGACAGGGATGCAGGATAACATCGAAAACTGGAACTCTGGCCGCTCGGTCGCGTCCGTCATGTATCGCCAAGTGACCAAGGGCGAATAAGCCTTGGCCGCCATGGATACAGAAACAGGCGGGCGGGGCATGATCCCGCCGCCAACCCCGTCTGATCGCGCCGCCGCGCGTCGTCGCCGTTTTCGCAGCATTGGCGGCACGATATTGTCGCTGGTCCTTACGCTGTTTGGGCTGCTGCTGGTGACTTTCATCATTGGTCGGGTCATGCCGATCGACCCGGTTTTGAAAGTCGTGGGGGACCGTGCGACACAGGCGCAATATGACGCCGCTTATGTGGCCATGGGGCTGGACCAGCCGCTTTATATCCAGTTCTATCGCTATATCACGGATGTGCTGACCGGGGATTTCGGGCGCTCGATCTCGACCGGGCAGCTTGTCGTTGATGATATCAGGCGGGTTTTCCCCGCGACGGTGGAACTTGCCACCCTGGGCACGCTGATCGGCGTGCTGGTTGGGGTTCCGCTGGGCGTGATCGCTGCCGCCCGCCGTGGCGGCATCGTCGATCAGATCGCCCGCGTGGTCGCGCTGATCGGATATTCCATGCCGATCTTCTGGCTGGGGTTGATGGGTCTGCTGATCTTTTACGGCATCCTTGGTTGGGTCGGTGGACCGGGCAGGCAGGGCATCATCTATGACGGCATGGTGCCCAACGTCACCGGCATGATCCTGGCGGATTCGCTGCTGGCAGGGGATTGGGACGCGTTCAGGGACGCCTTCAGCCATATCATCTTGCCCGCCAGCCTGCTGGGCTATTTCAGCCTTGCCTATATCAGCCGCATGACCCGCAGCTTCATGCTGGAACAGCTATCTGCGGAATATGTCACCACCGCCCGCGTCAAGGGCATGTCCGAACGCAGGGTGATCTGGGGGCATGCCTTCCGCAATATCGCGATCCCGCTGGTGACGGTGATCGCATTGTCCTTCGGCTCACTTCTGGAGGGATCGGTCCTGACCGAGATCATCTTCAGCTGGCCGGGATTGGGGCAATATATCACTAAGGCGCTGCTGGCGGGCGATATGAACGCCGTGCTTGGTGGCACGGTCGTCATTGGCGTCTGCTTCGTGCTGCTGAACCTGTTCAGCGATCTTCTGTATCGCGTTCTGGACCCGAGATCGAAATGAGCGATACATCCAGCAAACCGCAATCCCGCCGCGACTGGCTGCTGACCGATGCCCCGCTGACCCGCCATCAGGCTCGGCTTGGCGCCTTTTATCAGGGATGGCTGACATTTCGCGCGAACAAGCTGGCGATGCTGGGCCTGATCATCCTGATCCTGCTGATCGGCATGGCGATCTTTGCTCCATGGCTGGCCCCGCAAAGCCCGTTCGCGCAGAACTTGGCGGGCCGGTTGCAACCGCCATCCCCAGAACATTGGCTTGGCACCGATGCGCTTGGCCGCGATATCATGTCGCGGCTGATCTATGGTTCCCGCATCACGCTGTTCATCGTGGGAACCGTCGCGCTGATCGCGCCGGTCATCGGGTTGTTCATTGGCACGGTCGCGGGCTTTGCCGGAGGATGGGTCGATCAGGTGTTGATGCGCATCACCGACATCTTTCTGGCCTTCCCGAAGCTGATCCTTGCACTGGCCTTTGTCGCCGCGCTTGGCCCCGGCATCGGGAATGCCGTTCTGGCGCTGGCCCTGACCGGCTGGCCACCCTATGCGCGGCTTGCCCGCGCCGAAACGCTGACCATCCGCAATGCAGACTTCATTGCCGCCGCGCGATTGCAGGGGGCCGGGCGCATGCGTCTGCTGATCCGGCATATCTGGCCGCTTTGCATCAGCTCTCTGATCGTGCGTGTTGCGCTGGATATGGCGGGGATCATCCTGTCGGCGGCGGGCCTTGGCTTTCTTGGGCTTGGTGCACAGCCGCCGATGCCGGAATGGGGGGCGATGATTTCCGATGGCCGCATCTATATCCTTGACTTCTGGTGGGTCGCGGCGATGCCCGGGCTGGCAATCTTCATCGTCTCGCTGGCATTCAACCTGCTGGGCGACGGTTTGCGCGACGTGCTCGATCCAAAGGGGGCAAAGCAATGACCGAACCCATGCTTTCGGTCCGCAACCTTCACGTCAGCTTCCCAACCCGTCAGGGCGTATTCGAGGCTGTGCGCGGCGTCAGCTTCGACCTTGGCCGCGAACGCTTGGGCGTGGTCGGCGAATCCGGCAGTGGCAAGTCCATGACGGGCCGCGCGATCCTTGGCCTTGTCCGCCCGCCGGGACAGGTAAGGGCGGACCGCATGGATCTGGGCGGTCAATCCATCCTGAACCTGCCCGAACGCGGCATGCGTAAAATCCGGGGCAGCCGGATCAGCATGGTCATGCAAGACCCGAAATTCAGTCTGAATCCGGTGATGACCATCGGCGATCAGATCATCGAGGCGTATCGCCTGCACGCCGGGGGCGGCAAAGCCGCCGCCCGCAAAAAGGCTCTTGAAATGCTCAAGGCTGTGCAGATTCGCGATCCCGAACGCGTGATGGACGCCTATCCCCATGAGGTGTCGGGCGGCATGGGCCAGCGCATCATGATTGCGATGATGCTGGCCCCCGATCCCGAAATCCTGATTGCGGATGAACCGACCAGTGCGCTGGATGTTTCGGTCCGGACCGAGGTGTTGAACATCATGGATCGTCTTGTCCGTGACCGCGGCATGGGCCTGATCTTCATCAGTCACGACCTGAACCTTGTGGCCCAGTTTTGTGACCGCGTGCTGATCATGTATGCGGGCCGCGTTGTCGAAACATTGGCAGCACAGGATCTGCACAACGCGCGGCATCCCTATACACAGGGCCTTCTGAACAGCCTGCCGCGCCTTGACGCGCCGGTGGATCGCCTGCCTGTTCTGCAACGTCAGGAAAACTGGCGCAGTGACCCGCTGATCGACCAAGGCCTTGAAACCGAATTGCCCAAAGGGGTGTAGCTGATGCCGCATCTTCTGTGTTTAAATATCCTGCGGGGGTTCGGGGGTGCAAAACCCCCGCTACTCGGGTGCCCTCCATGCTGAACGTGGAAAATCTGGACGTCTGGTTTGGCTTTCCTCCGGATCGGGTCGATGCTGTCAAACAGGTCAGCTTTACGGTCGCCCAGGGTGAAAGCTTTGGTCTGGTTGGCGAATCCGGTTCGGGGAAATCCACCATTCTCCGTGCCATTGCCGGACTCATCGACAGTTGGTCCGGGCGCGTTGATGTTGCGGGTCAGGCCGTCCATGGCAGCCACCGTGATCGCGCCTTCTATAAAACCGTGCAGATGGTGTTTCAGGACCCCTATGCCAGCCTGCATCCCCGCCATTCCGTCGACGCTGTCCTGCACGAGGCGTTGAAGCTGCAGGGCATGGACAACATCGACCGCCGCATCAATCAACTGCTGGACGATGTCGGGCTTGGGCGCGGGTTCCGCTTTCGCTATCCGCATCAGCTATCGGGTGGTCAACGTCAGCGTGTCGCGATTGCTCGTGCTCTGGCCGGTAACCCACGCCTGCTGTTGCTGGACGAGCCGACCAGCGCGCTGGATGTCAGCGTGCAGGCCGAGATCCTGAATCTGCTGACCGATCTGCGCCGTGAACATGGGCTGACCTATGTGATGGTCAGTCATGATCTGGCGGTGGTTGGTCATATGTGCGACCGGCTGGCGGTCATGCAGCATGGCCAGATTGTCGAGGTGATGGAGGTCGATGCCCTGCGCCGCGGCGCAGGACAACAGGATTACACCCGCCACCTGATCCGGGCATCGGCTGGCTATGAACGCGCCTGACCACGCCCCTTGCAACTGCGTCTGTTATCGCTAGCCTGCCGCCGCAATGCAAAGACAGGAAACCGTATGAAGCGCGTGAAACTGGGCGGCAGCGATATCGAGGTCAGCAAGATTTGTCTTGGCACGATGACCTTTGGCAGCCAGACGCCTGAGGCCGATGGCCACCGCCAGATCGAGACGGCACTGGCCGCCGGTGTCACGTTCCTGGATTGCGCCGAGATGTATCCGGTCAATCCGGTGCGCCGTGAAACGGTCGGGAAATCCGAAGAAATTCTGGGCAACTGGCTGAGCCAACCCGGACATCGTCATAAGGTCGAGGTGGCGACAAAGGTGACTGGCCCCAGTCAGATGGTGCGTGACGGCGCAGCTTTTGATGGCGCGACGATCCGGCAAACCATCGATGCTTCGCTGCGCCGTCTGCAGACCGATCATATCGACCTGTATCAACTGCACTGGCCAGTTCGGGGCAGCTATGCTTTTCGCCAGAACTGGACCTACGATCCGTCGGGGCAGAACCGGCAGCAGACCTTGGACCACATGGCCGATGTGCTTGGCGCGATGGCCGATGCGCAGAAGGCCGGCAAGATCCGTGCGGTCGGTCTGTCGAACGAAAGTGCCTGGGGGCTGACCCGCTGGTGCGATGTCGCCGACCGTATCGACGCGCCGCGTATGGCAGCGATCCAGAACGAATATTCGCTGCTCTATCGCCTTTATGACACTGACCTGGCCGAAGTTGCCGTGAATGAGGATGTGACGCTTCTGTCCTATTCACCGCTGGCCGCAGGGATGCTGAGCGGTAAATACCGCGATGGTGCGGTGCCCGAAGGAAGTCGTGCGGCGGTCAACAAAGCCTCGGGCGGGTTGGGTAATCTGGGCGGGCGCAAGACCGGTCTGGGCCTTGCTGCGACCGAAGCCTATCATCAGCTTGCCGCCACACATGGTGTCGACCCGATGCACTTGGCGATTGCATGGCAACTGACGCGCCCCTTCAAGGTGGTGCCGATCATTGGTGCCACGACCGTTGAACAGCTTCAGCATCTGATCGCAGGCTTCGACCTGACGCTTTCCGCAGAACTGATCAAAGAAATTGATCGCCTGCATAAGCTGCATGCAATGACCTATTGATGAAACCCACACGGCACTTATCTTATTGGGCTGTGACGATAATAAATTTTTGAGCGGGGGCCGGGATGGCAGGCGATCCATATGCAGCCTTGGGGCTGAAGAAAGCGGCGACGGATGCCGAGATCAAGAAGGCGTATCGCAAGATCGCCAAGACCGATCACCCCGACCTTAATCCCGACCCTGCGGCAATGACGCGATTCAAGGCGGCGTCGGCGGCCTATGATCTGTTGAAAGACCCTGAGAAACGCCGCCGTTTTGACGCTGGTGAGATCGACGATCAGGGGCAGGAACGCCCGCAGCGCCATTACTATCGCGAACATGCCGAGGCTGCGGATAATCCCTATTCCCGCAGCTATGGATTCGAGGGCGATCCGGATTTGTCGGATGTGTTTTCGGATCTGTTTGGACGACGTGGGGCGGGCAGCGCAGGCGGCGGCTTCGGCGGCTTTCGCAGCTCAGGCTATGAAAACCCCCGTGATTTTCATGTCCGCGGGCAGGATTATCGTTTCAATCTTGAGATCGACTTCATGACCGCCGCGCGCGGCGGCAAAACCCGGATCAGCCTGCCCGACGGAGGCGATCTTGAAGTCACGATCCCCAAAGGCGTGCGTGATGGCCAAACCATTCGCCTGAAAGGCAAGGGCGGTCCCGGCATGGGGCAGGGCGGGTCCGGCGATGCCTATCTGACCATCACCATCGCCCACACCCGGATTTCCGCCGCGAGGGGAACGATATCTTCCTGACGCTGCCGGTCACGATTTACGAGGCTGCCTTGGGCGGCAAGGTTCCGGTTCCGACGATTGATGGCTCGGTCAATTTGTCCATTCCCGCTGGCTCGAACACCGGCCGCAAATTGCGTCTGAAAGGACGGGGTATCAACGGTGGCGATCAGACCGTGGAATTGAAGGTCGTCATGCCACCTAAAGTTGATAGCGAGTTAACCGAATTCATGGAAAAATGGAGTAAGGATCATCAGTATGATCCACGGTCCGAATTGAAGGCGGGGGTGTAACGGCATGACGCGCTTTTACAGTGAAACCGAAGTAATTTCCCGCGTCGACGATCTGACGCAACCTCGTCTTGGGGCGTTCATCCGGGCGCGGATCATTTCACCCGTGACGACGCCGCAAGGCCCCGCCTATCGCGAAACCGATCTGGCGCGTCTGCAACTGCTTGTCGATCTGGCCGAAGCATATGAACTGCCCGACGATTCGCTGACCATGGTGATGTCACTGATCGACCAGTTGAATACCGCGCGTGGCGATATGCGTGCGCTGATGCAGGCAGTGGCGGCAGAACCCGACGACGTGCGCGGCAGAATCACCACGACCGTCCGGCATATCCGTATCGTCCACATCGACGACGATCCCGAAAACAGCTGACGCGGGCAGGACTTAATTGGCAGGGCTGGAGCTGGCAGCATTGCCGTGCTGCCGTCTGTCTTAATCCTCTAGCCGATCGCGGTTTCTTTCCCGATCACGCTTGACCTTGATCCGCTGCTTGCGATTCGGCAGGCGTTCCATCACCGCTTGTCTTTCGGCTGGTGACATCGTCCCCCAAGTCGCGATTTCTTCCAGACTGCGATAACAGCCGACACACAGATCCTCTCGTCGGTCGATGACGCAGATATTGACGCAAGGGCTTTCGATCACGCTCATTGCGACAGATAACGCAGGCGATCCAACGCACCCTGCAGAATATATCCTGCAGCGACCTGATCAATCACCTCGGCCCTGCGACGACGAGAGGTGTCGGCCTCTAGCAAAGCCCGTTCAGCCGCCACCGTGGACAGGCGCTCGTCCCAGTAGGCGATGGGCAGCTCGGTCAGCTTGGTCAGGTTGCGTGCAAAGGCACGCGTCGATTGCGCGCGTGGCCCCTCGCTGCCGTCCATATTGCGCGGCAGGCCCAATATCAGGCCAACCAGCCCGCGATCATTGGCGATTTTCAGCAGTTCATCCGCATCCAGCGTGAATTTGGCCCGACGGATCACACTGATGGGCGAGGCGACCTGACGCAGCCCATCGCTGACCGCCACGCCAATCGTCTTGGTCCCTAAATCCAGTCCTGCCAGCGCGCCGACCGAGGGCAGGGCCGCTGCAAATTCGGTGATGTCTTCATAAATCATTCGACCAATCCCGCTTTCTGGGCGGCCTCATGCACCGTGGCCAAGGCCTGAGGCGAAGCGGCAAAGATGGACTGCGCCTCGGTCCAGATATCTTTGGCATGATCGGTGTCACCAATCACCACCAGTGAGGAAATCAGCCGCGCCCATTCTTCGGGGCTGCCCCCCTGCTCTGCCAAGCGACCTTCCAACTGGGCAACCATACCGCGAATGAAATCCTGACGCTCATCATCGGTCATGCCTTCGGCTGAGGCGATATCTTCGGCGCTTGGCCCGGTCAGAACAGGGGCAGGCGCGACATAGTCCGGCTGGCCTGCCAGCCAAGCAAGATCGGGCATCGCCGCGCGAATGGGCGCAATCCACGGTGCCGATTCCGGCCCCTGTTCCAGCAGCCTGCGCCAGATGGCAAACGTGCGGTCAGCGCGACCGTTTTGCAGATACATCAATCCGATCAGATATCGTGCCTGGGGCTGATCCGGGTCGATCTGAAGGGCCTGGCCCAGCACCCGCTCGGCCTCGGGGGTGACGATGCCGGCAGCCGCCTCGATCATCAACGCGCCCAGACGCATATGGTCGTCGGCCGTCGCCTCATGACCGCGCAAGTCGATCAGGCGCTGCTGCGCCTCTCGTGCGGCGGCAATATTACCGCTACGGGTTTCATAGGTGACCAGAAAGGTCAGTCCCTGCGGATCATCGGGTCGCTGGGCCACCGTTTCGCGAAGCTGCTGAATCAGGCGGCGGTCGTCTTCAGACAATTCCACCGGGGCGGCTGCGGGGGCGTTTGCCTCGGCCTCGGCCTGCGTGGGGCGGTTGTCATAGGCACGTTCGGCCGCCACGATCCGTGCCGTCATCGGCATGTCAGGGGCGCCCGGCGCACCTTCCTGCCAATACAGAGCCGCGGCACCAACCAGGACCAGGGCCATCACGATCACGGGCAGCGCGACTGCGGCGCCCCCGTTTTTGTCACTGCTGTCGTTCAGCCTCCTGTCGGCATCCAGAACCTTCCGGCCAATCTCGGCCTTCAGCCGCTGGGCATCCTCTGCCTCGATCACCCCCCGTTCCAGATCGCGGTCAACCTCGCGCAGTTGATCGCGGTAAACCTGCAGGTCATAGGCCGCAACAGGTTGCGCCTGCGCGTCATCACGCGCACGCAAGATGGGGGTCAAAATGGCCATGGCGACAATCGCAACCAGCGCCGTGCAGATGATCCAGAACATGGATGTCCTCCGTTACCCTTTCCCCATAGTGCGGATTGCCGCCGACCGAAAGCGTCCTGCCGTCGCATGTGTTCACGGATGTGCCATCGGCAAGCGCAAGATGTCGCAATTCGCCTTGATCTGCCGCATGCTGCCTTGAGCATGTCAGCAGCTGTCGTCATGCTGGCGTAGATATTCCATTGGGGGTCTTACATGCCGTCAGCTCGCTCCGGCCACTATTCCATCTTTGCCATCGCCCGCGAGGCGTTTCGCCAACATACCGGCTGGCAACGGGCATGGGCCAATCCCGAACCACGCAGCAAATACAAGGTGGTGATTGTTGGCGCGGGCGGCCATGGTCTGGCAACCGCCTATTATCTGGGAAAGAACTTCGGAATCACCGATGTCGCGGTGATCGAAAAGGGTTGGCTGGGCGGCGGCAATACCGGTCGCAATACGACCATCATCCGGTCAAACTACCTGCAAGACCCATCGGCTGCGATTTATGACAAGGCGCTGAAGCTGTATGAGGATCTGTCGCAGGAGCTGAACTACAACGTCATGTTCAGCCCGCGTGGTCTGATCATGCTGGCCCAGACCGAACACGAGGTGCGTGGATACAAGCGCACCGTTTATGCCAACAACCTGCAAGGCGTCGCGACAGAGTGGATCGAGCCTGCTCGCTTGAAGGAACTGGTGCCGATCATCAATCTGGAGGGTCCCCGTTATCCGGTTCTGGGCGGGCTTTATCAAGAGCGTGGCGGCACGGCACGCCACGACGCTGTCGCCTGGGGTTACGCCCGCGCCTGTTCCGACATGGGCATGCACATCATCCAGAATTGTGAAGTGCAGGGGGTTGAAACCGAAGGCGGGCAGCTTCGCGCGGTGAATACCTCCAAAGGCCGCATCGAATGCGAAAAGCTGGCCATGGTCGTCGCGGGCCATTCCAGCCAGCTGGCCGAAATGGCGGGGTTCCGTCTGCCCATCGAAAGCGTCGCGCTGCAGGCACTGGTCAGCGAGCCGATCAAGCCCTGCATGGATGTTGTTGTCATGGCCAACACCGTCCACGGCTATCTGTCGCAATCGGACAAGGGCGAAATGGTGATCGGTGGTGGCACGGATGGTTTCAACAATTTCACGCAGCGCGGATCATGGCACCATGTCGAAGAAACCGTGCGGGCGCTGGTCGAGACCTTCCCGATGATTTCGCGGCTTAAAATGCTGCGCCAATGGGGCGGTATCGTCGACATGACGGGGGATCGCTCTCCCATCCTGTCAACCACGCCGGTCAGAAATATCTTCGTCAACTGTGGCTGGGGTACCGGCGGCTTCAAGGCGATCCCCGGCTCTGGCTGGGCGATGGCAGAACTGATCGCGAACGGCACGCCCGGCCCGCTTGCCGCCGAATTTGGCCTGAACCGCTTCCGCGAAGGCCGGTTCATCGATGAATCCGTTGCCGCCGGTGTGGCGCATTGAGCGTGACTTCGCTTTTGTTAGATCCCGCGGGAACCTTTCAGAGGGGGTGCGAATTGCGTTTGCATCCAACTGAATTCCGAAAGGGAAATACATGGCAGACGGTAACAACAATAACGGTCTTTACTTCATCGTCGGCGGCATCGTTGTCGTCGTGGCGCTTTTGTTCTTCTTCATGTCGGGTGGTGATGTCGACACCGCCGGCGAAGGCGGAGATACGACCTCGATCACCGTCGAGACGCCTGATGAGCCGGCCACTGATGCACCCGTTGCCGACGCACCCGCAGTCGATGCCCCTGCAGTCGATGCCCCCGCTGTCGAAGGCGAAACCGCACCGGCCAACTAAGGCCGAGAAAGCTGGGGGATGGGGTAACGCTTCATCTTCTGTGCGGAAATATCCACGGGGGTCCGGGGGCAGTCAGCCCCCGGCCTTTGCATATCTGCGGGGCTATCCATGACACGCGATCCCGCGCTTGAAGCCAGAATGCTTCATGATCTTGGCTATCCCGCAGACATCGCCAGCAAGGCGATGTTTGGCGGACTATGCTATATGCTGAACGGCCACATGCTTTGTGCGGCGCGCAAAGGTCGTGCCATGTATCGCGTCGGTCCAGACGCCCAAGACAAAGCTCTTACATTTGCCGGAACCGAACCGATGATCCAAGGCGGTCGCGCAAAGCGTGGCTTTATCTGGTTGTCCGGTGACCCGCTTGAAGACGACGGTTTGCGTCGTGCCTTGGCGCGAATGTCGCTTGAATTTGTCTCTCACCTGCCTGCGAAAGATGCCTAGATGCTGATTTTGACGTGCCCTTATTGCGGCGTCGCCGCCGAAGAAACCGAACTGGCCCCTGGGGGCGAAGCGCACCTGAAACGCGTCGGGCCCGATGGCGATGATCAGCAGTTCGAGGCCTATATGTTTGATCGCAAGAACGAAAAAGGCGTGCATTTCGAACGCTGGCGCCATGCCTATGGCTGCGGCAAATGGTTCCTGGCAGCCCGCGACACGAACACATTGCAGGTCTATGGCACCTACAGGGCCCAGACCCCGCATCCGACCGATGACATCGTCGCGGCGATCCGCAAGGTTAGTCCCGACTGGAACCCTGACTGGACACGCGCCGAATGACCTATACCGCTCCTTTCCGCCTGCCGCAGGGCGGCCGCCTGATCGACCGTGCCTTCCAGATCCCGTTCCGATTTGACGGACGCCATTTGCGGGGCCTGGAAGGTGATACCCTGGCCTCGGCCATGCTGGCGAACGGCCAGATGCTGATGGGCCGGTCGTTCAAATATCACCGCCCCCGCGGCCCCATTGCCAGCGGTGCCGAGGAACCGAACGCCCTGTTCGGTCTCGGACAAGGCGGCCGGTTCGAGCCGAACCAGCGCGCGACCACCACAACGCTTCTGCCGGGGATGGTGCTGGGCAGTCAGAACTGCTGGCCCTCGCTGGACGCCGATATTGGCGCGGTGAACAATTGGCTGTCGCCGATGTTTCCGGCGGGCTTTTATTACAAGACCTTCATGCATCCGCGTCCGTTCTGGAAGCATGTGTTTGAACCCATCATCCGCCGCAGCGCGGGTCTTGGCCGTGCGCCGACCGATCCTGATCCCGATCGTTATGAACAGGCCTATGCTTTTGCCGATGTCGTCGTCGTGGGCGGCGGTATCGCGGGATTACAGGCGGCGAAACAGGCTGCCGACCAGGGCCAGCGTGTGATCGTGCTGGGACAAAGCCCCATCTGGGGCGGCAGAACCCCGGTCGATCACAAAGGTGGGGCAGCGGTCGTCAATGCGCTGGTCGCCGATCTGGAACGCCGCGAAAACGTCACCATGCGCCGCAACACGATGGCGACCGGGCTATATGACCACGGCTATCTGATTGCCCGCGAGGCCCTGGCGGATCACGACCCGAACCAGGGCATCCCCCGTCAGCGCCTGTGGCGCATTCGGACCCAGCAGGTCGTCACTGCAACCGGCGCGCTGGAGCGTCCGCTGGCTTTCGCCTGCAACGATGTGCCGGGAGTGATGCTGGCCTCGGCCGTGCGGGATTTCATCGTGAATTACGGTGTCGCGCCGGGCAAGCGTATTGTTGTCGTCACCAATAATGATGACGCTTATCGCACGGCGCTGATCGCCCATGATTCGGGGCTGGAGGTTGCTGCGGTCATCGACGCCCGCCCGACTGCCGACAGCGAATTGGCACAGGCCGTGCGCGCCGCCAATATTCCGGTCCTGACCGATACCGGCATCGCCAAGGTCAAAGGCGGTCGCCACGTCGATGGTGTCGTGCTGTGCAGACAGCAGGGTGATGGCCAACAGATTGGCACGCTGGATTGCGATGTCGTTGCCATGTCCGGCGGCTGGTCGCCCGTCGTTCATTTGTGGAGCCATTGCGGCGGCAAGCTGTTGTGGGACGAGGCAGAGGCCATGTTCCGCCCCAATCCCGAACGTCCTCCCCTGGGCGCTGATGGCCAAGGCAACGTCACCGCCGTCGGCGCCGCCAATGGCGATCTTCGCGCCGCGGGCGATCTGGAACGGCGCGAACTGCCGACCATGCCCGTCTGGGTCATGCCTCAAAACGCGCCCTATAAGCTGCGGGCAAAGATGTGGCTGGATTTCCAGAATGATGTGAAGGTCAGCGATGTCCAGCTGGCCGCCCGCGAAGGCTATGCATCTGTCGAACATACCAAGCGTTACACCACGCTTGGTATGGCAACGGATCAAGGGAAGGTCAGCAATATCAACGGTCTTGCGATCCTGTCCAACGCCCTGTCGCAACCCATCCCGGCAACCGGCACAACGACTTTCCGTCCGCCCTATACGCCGGTGACGCTGGCTACGATCGCTGCCGATGCGCGGGGCGATGCGTTTCAGCCGCTGCGCAAGACGCCGATGCATGCCTGGCACGAAGCGCATGGCGCATCCTGGGAACCCGTCGGCCATTGGCGGCGTCCCTATTGTTATCCGCAGGCAGGCGAAGATCGGGACAAGGCGGTCAACCGCGAGATTTTGGCGGTGCGGCGCAGCGTGGGCACGCTGGACGCATCAACGTTGGGCAAGATCATCGTCAAGGGGCCGGATGCGGGCAAGTTGTTGGACATGCTGTATACCAACATGATGTCCACGCTGCCGGTCGGCAAATGCCGCTATGGCCTGATGTGCAGCGAAAACGGGTTCCTGATGGATGACGGCGTGGTGGCACGCCTGTCTGACGATACCTGGCTGTGCCACACGACCACCGGCGGTGCGGACCGTATTCACGGTCATATGGAAGATTGGCTGCAATGCGAATGGTGGGACTGGCAGGTATATACCGCCAACCTGACCGAACAATATGCGCAGATCGCCGTCGCCGGCCCCAAGGCGCGAGAGCTGTTGCAGCGTCTGGGCGGCGATATC
This sequence comes from Paracoccus amoyensis, assembly GCF_014490725.1. Classification (GTDB taxonomy): domain Bacteria; phylum Pseudomonadota; class Alphaproteobacteria; order Rhodobacterales; family Rhodobacteraceae; genus Paracoccus; species Paracoccus amoyensis. The sequence continues at coordinate 549,414 of NZ_JACOQL010000003.1, read as the reverse complement.
GACCTGTCGCAAGAGGCGCTGCCCTTCATGACATGGGCCGAAGGTCAGATTGGCGGCATACCTGCGCGGATTTACCGGATCAGCTTCTCGGGCGAGCTTAGCTATGAAATCGCCGTTCCTGCCGGTCGCGGTCTGGAGCTGTGGGAAAAACTGCACGAGGCCGGACGCGATCTGAACATCACCCCCTATGGAACCGAGGCGATGCACGTGATGCGCGCCGAAAAGGGCTTCATCATGATCGGCGATGAAACCGACGGCACCATCATTCCGCAGGATCTTGGCCTTGGCTGGGCGATTTCGAAGAAGAAGCAAGACTATATCGGCAAACGTGCGCAGTCGCGCAGCTTTATGAAACAGCGGTCCCGCTGGCAGTTGGTCGGTCTGGAAAGTCTGGATAAGCGGATCATTCCAGACGGTGCGCTTGCCGTGGATGAGGGCACGAATGCCAATGGTCAGCGCAAGACACAGGGGCGCGTTACCTCTAGCTATTATTCGCCGACGCTGGATCGTCCGATCGCCATGGCCCTGGTGCGCCACGGTCCCGACCGGATGGGGCAGGAGCTGGAGTTTCCGATGCCCTCGGGCGAGGTGCTGAAGGGACGGATCGTCGATCCGGTATTCTATGACAAGGAAGGGAGCCGTCTGAATGGCTGACGCGCTTGCAACAATCACCCGCGCCGAAAACCTTGGTATGGTAACGATCCGCGCCGATTTCGCCCGCGCAGGCGATGCGATTGCCGAAGCCGTGGGATTGGCCCTTCCGGACGTCACGCGGATCACGACCGATGACAGCCGCAGCCTTGGCTGGATGTCGCCCGATGAACTGCTTCTGATCTTGCCAGTTTCGGAAACGGCCGGGGCGATCGCGGCTTTGGAACAGGCGCTGACCGGGGAACATTCGCTGGTGGTGAATGTGTCCGATGCGCGTGCCGTCTTTGACGTGGTCGGCCCGCATGCCACGGATGTTCTGGCCAAGCTGTCCCCTGTGGATTTCGTGGAACTGCCACAGGATGGATTGCGTCGCACCCGCGCCGCCCAGACAGCGGCTGCGATTTGGCGAATCGACGGCGGGTTCAGGCTGATCGGTTTCCGCTCAACCGCCGATTATCTGGGGCTGATCCTGAATAACGCGACCCTTGCAGGCAGTCAGTTGGCCCCGCGCTGATCGGCATTTGCCGACGAAAGGGGCGTGACAAGCCTGTTCGTGCCTCTTTCATCTGCTCTGGCAGGAACCTGACCTAGTGGTATTGCGTTGTCCCGGTGAATGCGGGACTGTGCGCCCGACCGAAACTGCCACCCTTTCAGAAAAGGACCGTAAAATGGCTTTCACGCTTCCCGATCTTCCTTATGCCCATGATGCGCTTGCCGCAGGCGGCATGTCGAAAGAGACACTGGAATATCACCACGACAAGCACCACAAGGCTTATGTCGACAAGCTGAACGAGCTGATTGCCGGCACCGAATGGGAAGGCAAGTCGCTGGAAGATATCGTTACCGGGACCTATTCCAAGGGCGCGGTTGCGCAGAATGGCATTTTCAACAATGCCAGCCAGCATTGGAACCACAGCCAGTTCTGGGAAATGATGAGCCCGGATTCGGGCGCCATGCCAGCCAATCTGGAAAAGGCGATTGTTGATTCCTTTGGTTCGGTTGATGAATTCAAAAAGAAATTTGCCGAAGCAGGTGTTGGTCAGTTCGGCTCTGGTTGGGTCTGGCTGGTCAAGAATGCCGATGGCAGCCTGGAGATCACCAAAACCGAAAACGGCGTAAACCCCCTGTGCTTTGGTCAAACCGCGCTGCTGGGCTGCGATGTCTGGGAACACAGCTATTACATTGATTTCCGTAATGTGCGCCCGAAATATCTGGAAAATTTCCTGAACAATCTGGTCAACTGGGATAACGTGGCATCGCGTCTGTAATCGCGATCAGTTTGATGATCTGACTTGAACCCGCTGCATCTTGCAGCGGGTTTTTCTGTTGCCTGCTGAAAGATATTATTTGACTTGGAGGGATGTAGTCTGAAAAGGTAAGCATGATTTCCCCAAAACGCCCGAGGACAAATGCCGATCATCGCGCAAAGTAATGGTTGGACGATATCCTCTGATTTGGGGCAGCCTGTGATTGGTGGCGAAAACCCTGCCGCCGAGGGCGCGGTCAGTTTCTGGATAGAACAGACCACTGCCAGTTCAAAAACGGTTTTCGTCGAAGTGATGCCTCTGTCGGGCGATGTCGCCGATTTTGATGGAGTATCATGGTCACATGCGGCTGGCCGGGCCGAACAGCCGCCCCTGTCGAAACAGTTGCTGCTGGGTGCGGACGACCGCTTTGCATTTCAGCTGAGTGCGAAGAATTTCGATAGGCTGAACGAGGTTTTCGAACTCAAGGTCTATGAAAGCAGCGGGCAGGCATCCTGGGGACATGACCCCTTGATCGAATCCACGTTTTCCATGCCTGAAGGTGTGGTCGGACCCAGGCTGGTTGCAGACCATTTTGATTTCAGCGCTGTTGTTGAAAAGGAAGTCATCTTTGATTTTGAAATGGCGCTGAACAAGATTTTGCTCAATCATCCGACCCCGCCCGAAGCAGATAACAGTCTGGCAAAGCCGGACGGGTATTTGATCGAGCATACCCTGACCGCGTCTGAACCCCATCACGATGCAGCTTTGGCTGCGATCAATGAGGGCGATTTCATTTTCGCTTGATCAGATGGCGATGCAGCCACGCTGCGGCATTGGCATTTCCTGTCTTCGCGGTATATGACCAAACGCAACAAAATTTTGCGGAAGGCGCCGATGGCCAACCAGAACGACAGTTTCATTGACGAGGTATTCGACGACCTTCGCCGCGAACGGCTTTTTCGGCTGTATCGCCGTTGGGGTTGGCTGGCGCTGCTGATCATTCTTCTGATCGTCGGCGGTGTGATCTGGCGCGAATACAGTCAGGCGCGGGATGCGGCAAACGCTCGGGAGTGGGGTGATGCTGTGCTTGCGGCGGAAGATGCGGGTGATCCTGCCGCGATCATGCAGGTCGATCCGAATGGCGCAGAAGGCCGCCGCGTCGTGGCTGCCTTGCTGGCCGCGGGCGATTGGGCAGCCGCCGGTGGCAAGGATGCCGCGATTGAGGCTTTGCGTGCGGTTGCCGGCGATCCGGAAACCGATACGGTGTTGCACGATCTGGCCGAATTGAAGCTGGTGATGTTGCAGGGCCGCGATATGGAACCGGCAGAACGTGACGAAATTCTGTCGCGCTTGTCACGCACGGGTGCGCCATTCGAACTGCTTGCGCTGGAGCAAAAGGCTGTCGCACTGATTGATGCTGGCCGCAAAGATGATGCCATCAGCCTGATTCGTCAGATTCAGCAAAAAGATGGCCTTAGCGAAGGCTTGCGCCGTCGCCTGTCAGAGATGATGATCGCTTTGGGCGAAGAGCCTGAAATGACCGAAAGCACGATTGCGGGCTGATTGCCACGTAGCCAATAATAAAGAGACGAGGGAGAGGCGAGTATGACCGCCATGCTGCGATTGACCACGGCCCTGACCGTTGTTGCGCTTGGCCTGTCGGCCTGCGGAGAACGCGAAGTGATCCTGCCCGGTGAACGGCTTGATCCGCTTGCCGTAACCTCGCCCGACGGGCCCGCGATCGAAGGACCGGCACCGGTTACCTCGACTGCGCTGTCGCTGGCCGCACCGCAGACGAATGGCGAATGGTCGCAGCGCGGCGGAAATGCCGCGCATCAGCCGGGGCATGTGGCGCTTGGCGCCGGAACCACCCGCATCTGGTCGAACAATATCGGTTCAGGCAATGATCGCCGTCACCGGATCAGCGCTGATCCGGTTGTTGGGGGCGGGCTTGTCTATACGCTGGACAGCCGCGCACGCGTAACCGCCTCGCCAGTTTCGGGCGGCACGGCATGGTCCACCGATGTTACCCCGGCATTGGAAACGTCCTATAGCGTGTCGGGCGGCGGTGTTGCCTATGAAGCTGGCAAGGTGTTTGTCACCACAGGTTTTGGCGAGCTGGTGGCACTTGACGCACGTTCGGGCGGCGTGTTGTGGCGGCAGCGGGTCGATGCGCCGATCAGCGGCGGTCCCGCGGTCCAGAATGGCGTTGTCTATGTGACCGCGCGCAACAATGTCGGCTGGGCGGTGCGTGCATCGGATGGCAAGGCATTGTGGCAGGCTTCCGGCAACCCCTCGAATGCGGGGATCATGGGGGTTACGGTTCCGGCCGTGCAGGGCAATACCGTGGTCTTCGGCTTTTCCTCGGGTGAGTTGATGGCGGTCAATACTGCTGACGGCTTGCCAGTTTGGACCTCTCAGATCGCAGGGACACGTCGTGGCCGCGCCTATACTGCCATCCGCGATGTCACCGGTGATCCGGTGATTTCCGGCGGAAATGTATTTGGCGGCAGCTCTGCCGGGCGCATCAATTCGGTCGAACTCAGCAGTGGGATCGAAAACTGGTCCAGCCGCGATGGCGCAAATAGCCCCGTCGTTGTGGCAGGCGGTTCGGTCTTTGCCGTCAATGATCAGGCACAGCTGGTGCGTCTGGATGCGGCAAGCGGCGGCGTGATCTGGCGGGTCGACCTGCCATATTACACCGATACCAAGCCCAAGCGTCAGGACAGCATCTATGCCCATTTCGGCCCGGTTCTGGCCGGCGGTCGACTGTTCGTGGCATCATCTGATGGTGTGCTGCGGGCGTTTGATCCAAGGTCAGGACAGCTTGTCGGCCAAGGTCAGATTCCGGACGGCGCGACCTCGGCCCCTGTGGTTGCCGGTCAAACTCTTTACGTCGTGTCCCGCAAGGGCCAACTGCACGCATTCCGATGAGCTTTACACTTGCCATTGTCGGTCGGCCTAACGTCGGCAAATCAACGCTGTTCAATCGTTTGGTTGGTAAGAAGCTGGCTTTGGTCGATGACCAGCCGGGTGTTACCCGTGACCTGCGCGAAGGGGCCGGTCGTCTGGGCGATCTGCGCTTTATCGTCATTGATAGCGCCGGTCTGGAAATGGCCGAAGATGACAGCCTGCAAGGTCGTATGCGCCGCCTGACCGAACGTGCGGTCGACGAGGCTGACGTTTGCCTTTTCGTCATTGACGCGCGTGTGGGCGTCACGGCTGCCGACGAATATTTCGCTGAAATTCTGCGCCGTCGCGCCAAACACGTTATTCTGGCCGCCAACAAGTCCGAAGGTCGGGCTGGTGAGGCGGGCGCGATGGAAGGTTACGCCCTTGGTCTGGGCGAGCCCTTGCGCATCTCTGCCGAACATGGCGAGGGGATGGACGACCTGTATCGCGCCCTCGTCCCGCTGGTTGACCAGATCGAGGCCGAACGTCCCGCGCCCATCGCCGCCGAAACCGATGTCGATCTGTCCGATGAGGATGCCGAGTCCGGCGAGGGGGAAGAGGCTTGGCGCCCTTCGGCTGAACGCCCGTTGCAGCTGGCCGTCATCGGCCGTCCGAATGCCGGAAAATCGACGCTGATCAACAAGATCATCGGTGAGGATCGTCTGCTGACCGGCCCCGAAGCCGGGATCACCCGCGATTCGATCAGTGTGACGACCGATTTCATGGGCACGCCCATGCGAATTTTTGACACCGCCGGGATGCGCAAGCGCGCCAAGGTCACGGACAAGCTTGAGAAACTTTCGGTCGCCGATGGTCTGCGCGCTGTCCGCTTTGCCGAAGTGGTCGTCGTCCTGCTGGATGTCGCCATTCCGTTCGAGCAGCAGGATCTGCGGATTGCCGATTTCGCGGAAACCGAGGGGCGGGCCGTTGTGATTGCCGCGAACAAGTGGGATCTGGAAGACGAAAAGGCCGAGAAGCTGAAAGAGCTTCGCGAAAGCCTCGAACGTCTGTTGCCTCAGCTCAGGGGTGCGCCGATGGTTACCGTATCGGCCCGCACGGGCAAGGGGCTGGATCGTCTGCACAATGCAATTCTCAAAGCGCATGAGGTCTGGAACCGCCGGATCTCGACCGCGCGCCTGAACCGCTGGCTCGAGGCGATGACGGAAAGCCATCCACCGCCCGCACCGGGCGGTCGGCGTATCCGGCTGCGCTATATGACGCAGGTGAAAACGCGCCCGCCCGCCTTTATCGTCAAGGCCACGCATACGGATAAGCTGCCCGACAGCTATCAACGCTATCTGATCAACGGGTTGCGTCAGGACTTTGACATGCCCGGCACGCCGATCCGCCTGTTCTTCCGCGATCAGGGGAATGACAACCCCTACAGGGCCAAGGCGAACAAGATCAATCAGTCGGGCGCCTTGTCCAAACACAAGAACCGGCAAAAGCCCAAGGGCAGCTAACTGGCGGCGCGGATCAGCATGACGGCCATTGCCGAAACGCTGAAGATCGCCGCCAGCGCGACAACCATACTGCCACCCATTGTCGCGATGGCCAGACCGCAGAACACCAGGATCATCGCGATGGCATAGCTGATCCTGTGGTTCAACTCATGCTGGACGATAACGCCGATAACCGCGCCGAAGATCAGGACGATACTGGCCGTGACGACCATCGACAGGCCGAACTTTCCACCTATCAGGGACAGCACGGTGATGCTGCCAACACCCGTGCTCCATCCAGCGAAAAAGCCGATCGCTGGCCGGCGAATACTTCCATCGCGCAACGCTGCGGCCAGGCCTGCGTTCAACATCACCAGTGCCCCGAGCGTGGCCATGACCGGGCTTTGGTCATAGGTCCAGGGCCAGATCGCCCCGACGATCAGCGCGACACCGAAATACAGACACGACGGACCGTTCCTATCCTTCCCAGGTTCGACAAGCCTTAGAATGGCATCAAGGATCAACAGCCCCCATAGGCTGATCAATAGCGCCCAGATGACAGGGTTCTGTGGATGCAGGAATATATGGGGCAAATCCGCAATCTGCGATGTCTGGGGCATGACGACCGCCGGGTACATCAACAGCGTACTGGTCGCGGATGCGGTAGAGGGGGCGACCTCGGCCTGCGAAGACAGTGCAAATGCCAGGCCGCTGCCGACAAATGCCGCCACCGCCGCCAGATATGCCATGTCTTTTGCGCGTTCCATTCCGACCAACGCCTTTGGAGCGCGCCCGGTTTCCAGTGACCGCGGCGATTATGCGGATGATGGCGCTAAACTGATCAGACCAGCTTTCCGTCCGCCTGCAACCGTGTCGCGCCGCCAAGATATGGGTGCAGCGCCGCAGGGAAAGTGACCGACCCGTCGGCTTGCTGGCCATTTTCCAGCACAGCGATCAATGCGCGCCCCACAGCCAGACCCGATCCGTTCAGGGTATGAACGAACTCTGGCTTGCCACCGCCTTCGGGGCGATAACGGCCATTCATCCGACGCGCCTGAAAGTCCCCGCAATAGCTGACACTGCTGATTTCACGATACTTGTTCTGACCGGGCAGCCAGACTTCAAGATCATGGGTGATCCGCGCACTGAAGCCCATGTCACCGCTGGACAGAACCATCGTGCGATATGGCAATTCCAACGCCTCAAGCACCGCTTCGGCGCAGCGGGTCATACGGGCATGTTCGTCCAGGCCACTTTCCGCATCGGTGATCGACACCATCTCGACCTTTTCGAACTGGTGCTGGCGCAGCATCCCGGTGGTATCTCGGCCTGCGCTGCCTGCCTCTGAACGGAAACACTGGCTATGCGCGACCATGCGGCGGGGCAGGGTGGATTGATCGACCAATTCACCATGGACCGTATTGGTCAGCGTCACTTCCGAGGTCGGAATCAACCAATACCCTTCGCGTGTCTGATAGCTGTCCTCACCAAATTTCGGCAATTGCCCGGTGCCAACCATCATGTCTTCCAGAACCAAAATCGGGGTCCAGGTTTCTTCAAGCCCATGTTGGGTGACATGCAGATCCAGCATGAATTGGGCCAATGCGCGGTGAATGCGGGCGACTGCGCCTTTCAGCACGACAAAACGGCTGCCCGAAAGCTTGGCCGCAGTTTCAAAGTCCATTCCGGGCTTTACGCCGGCGATCTCGAAATGTTCGACCGGAGTAAAATCGAAATTACGAGGATTGCCCCAACGGTGCAGCTCGACATTATCATTTTCATCCACGCCCTCGGGGACGCTGTCCAAAGGCAGGTTGGGGATTGCCATCAACAGATCGCGCAGACGATTGTCCAACAGCGCAGCTTCGGCCTGCATGCGCGACACATCAGCCTTCTTTTCGGTCACCAATTGACGCAAACGCTCGAATTCTGCCTCGTCGCCACGTGCTTTGGCGGCACCAACTTCCTTGCTGGCGCGGTTCTGGTCGGCCTGGGCGGTTTCCGCCTCGGCAATCCGGGCGCGGCGCTCTGAATCCAGCGACAGAACCTGTTCCGATATTCCTGCCAGCCCACGGCGCTGCAGGGCCGCATCAAAAGCCTGGGGGTTTTCGCGGATGGCACGAATATCATGCATGTCTGTCACCGTCCTGGTTTAGAAGTGCCAACTGCCTAACGCATCCCGACACCCGACAAAAGCCCGTCCCCATCTTCTGTGCTTAAATATCCAAAAACGTCACCAATAGGCGACGAAGATGCGATCTAGCGCCTGATGATACCGGCATTTGCCATCAGTTGACCGATAAGCGGATAGAATTGGTCTTTTCCGGCATAACCTTCGACCCGACCCAACTCGATCCCATCTTGCAGCAGGATGAAGGTGGGCGTCATCACGGGGCGCCGCTCCAAGGCCAATCCGTTGGGATAGGGGCCGTCGATATCGACCGCCACGATCGGCGCGACTTGCCCGGTGGGAGATTGGGCGTAGCTGGGACCGACTTCGGCATCCCATGCGGCGCAATACAGACAGCCATCCCGCTCGATCATCAGCAGACGCACGCCTTTGGCTGCATCGGCCCAGGCTGCCGGGACCTGCATGAACAGCATGGCCAGCAGGCTCAGGACAGAGAAACGGAAATGGCGCAGCATGATGCTGATCCTTTGTCAGGGGGCTTTCACCGGGTTAACCGTTGCCAGCACAGCCGACAAGTTCGTCGTCATCAAACTGTGGCGAGAAACCGTGCCAAAGGGGGTGCTCTTGGCTTTTGGCTCTGTCCCGCCTATCCACACATAAGCCAAGCCGCGAAACAGTGACGGGATCATATGGACGATCTTTTGAACCGGCTGATACAGGGTGACCGCCGTGCACTGTCGCGGGCGATCACCCTGATTGAATCAACACGCGCAGATCACCGCGCTCGTGCCGTTAACCTGTTGGCGGGCCTGCCAGATCGTCAGGCGCTTCGGATTGGCATGTCGGGAACGCCGGGCGTTGGCAAATCCACCTTTATCGAAGCTTTCGGCACCATGCTGACAGAACAGGATCTACGTGTCGCGGTGCTGGCCGTCGATCCGTCATCCACCCGCTCGGGTGGATCAATCCTTGGCGACAAGACCCGGATGGAAATGCTGTCGCGCAACCCGATGGCCTTTATCCGGCCCACGCCGTCAAACGCGCAGCTGGGCGGTGTGGCGCGCCGAACGCGAGAGGCGATCCGGCTGTGCGAAGCGGCGGGCTATGATGTCGTATTGATCGAAACCGTAGGCGTCGGGCAGTCCGAAACGCTGGTCGCCGAGATGTGCGACCTGTTCGTCCTGTTATTGGCCCCGGCAGGCGGGGATGAATTGCAGGGCGTCAAGCGCGGCATCATGGAAATGGCCGATCTGATTCTGGTCAACAAGGCGGACGGCGACCTGCTGCCGACCGCGCGTCGCACTGTGGCCGATTACGCGGGGGCCTTGCGTCTGTTGCGCAAGCGCCCGCAAGATCCTGAAGGGTTTCCGAAGGCGCTGACGGTATCGGCCACGACGCAAGACGGCCTGCCAAAGGCGTGGATGGAAATGCAGGCGCTGACCGAATGGCGTCGCGAACATGGGTATTTTGATCAGACCCGTGCCCAACAGGCGCGGCATTGGTTCATGGCGGAACTGCGCGCCGGATTGCTGGCGCAACTGGAAACCCCCGAGGCACGCGCCCATCTAAAAGACCTGGGCGATGCTGTCGCACAAGGCGATGCCGCCCCGGCCGAGGCCGCGCGGGATATGCTGGATTGGCTACAGAAAACGACACAGAATTAAACGCCCGATTTTGCGGTCAGCCTGGAATGCGAATCGGTTAGAACAGGCATATCAAGAAGGAAACTGGTCATGTCTGTTTTGCCAAATTCCGATACGCTTTATGCCGCACTTGTGGCGCGCGATGCCTCTTACGAAGGGCGGGCCTTTGTCGGGGTCAGGACAACCGGGATTTTTTGCCGTCTGACCTGCCCGGCACGAAAGCCTTTGGCGACGAATTGCGAATGGTTTGGCAGTGCGGCCGATGCTGCCGCCGCAGGATTTCGCCCTTGCCGCCGTTGCTATCCCGTTGGCGCAACTGCCGAGGGCGACCCGATCATCCGCGATCTGACCGCGCGGCTGAATACCGATCCTGGATATCGCTGGTCCGAGGCTGATCTGACCCGGCTTGGCTATGATCCGTCGACGGTGCGGCGTGCATTCAAGCGTCATTTCGGGGAAAGTTTCCTGACAATGGCACGGGCGGCACGTTTGCGCAGCGGACTGACCAGTCTGCAGAAAGGATCCATGATGATTGATGCACAACTGGATGCCGGATTTGATTCGGCTTCGGGCTTTCGGACGGCCTTTGCGCGCCTGTTCGGTCATCCCCCACATGAAATGCGCAGCCCCTCCGACCTGCGGGCGGACTGGATCGACACGCCGTTGGGCGGAATGATCGCGATTGCTGATGACCAGAGCCTGCATTTGCTGGAATTTGTCGAACGCAAGGCCCTGCCCGAAGGGTTGCGCAAGCTGTCGGCGCTGACGGGCGGGCGCATCGGCCTTGGACGCACGACTGTCCATGACAAGACCGAAGCCCAGTTGCAGAACTATTTTGCGGGACAGGCCGCCATGCTGGATGTGCCCGTTGCCTTGCACGGCACCGATTTTCAGCAACAGGTCTGGCGCGCATTGCAGACGATCCCGGCGGGCGAAACGCGCAGCTATGCGGAACTTGCCGCCCAGATCGGACGCCCGACGGCGACCCGCGCCGTCGCCCGCGCCAATGCCACCAACCGGCTGGCGCTGGTCGTGCCCTGCCATCGCGTCATCGGTGCGGACGGCACCCTGACCGGCTATGCCGGTGGTCTGTGGCGGAAAGAGAAACTGATCCAGATCGAGCGTCGCTATGCAGCCTGACATTCTGTTTCGCGAATTGCACCAACCCGGAAACCCGGTCGTTCTGTTCAATATCTGGGACGCCGGATCGGCCAAGGCGATTGAAGGGGCAGGGGCCAAGGCTTTGGCAACCGGCAGCGCCTCGGTCGCGGGGGCGCTTGGCTATGCCGACGGGCAGGAATTGCCGCTGGATCTGTTGCTGACCGTGGTCGCGCGTATCCGCGCCGTTTCCACCCTGCCGCTGAGCGTCGATTTCGAGGCCGGCTATGCCGACGATCTTACCCGGATCGCCGATAATGCCGCGCGTCTGGAGGCGCTTGGTGTGGACGGGATCAACCTGGAGGATGGTATCCCGCCCGAAGCGGGCATCCGGTCTGCGGCCGAACATGCTTCCCGAATCGCGGCTATACGCGACCGAACGAACCTGTTCGTCAACGCGCGAACCGATTTGTTCCTGCAAAATGCGGCTGAGCGTCACGCCGATCTGATGGATGATGCCCTTGGTCGCGCGCATATATATGCGCAGGCGGGGGCCGAGGGGTTCTTTGCCCCCGGTCTGGCGGATCCTGACCTGATTGCCCGCCTGTGCCGGGAATGTTCCTTGCCCGTCAATATCATGGCGTCGCCGCGCACACCGTCTTTGGATCGGTTGGCTGCGCTTGGCGTGGCACGGGTCAGTCACGGGCCTTTCCCGTGGCGGGCTGCGATGGCAGGGTTGGCGCAGGCGGCAGGCGAAGAGTTCAGGATTTTGGCTTGACGTTCACGCGGTCTTTTTGTAACCACCGGCAAACGGAATTCCGGGCGCTGCCTCGCGGCGCCCTTTAACATTAGGACGGACCCCATTGCCGGGAACGCCCGCCTAGCTGAGACGAAGGAAGAAACCATGTCGCGCGTTTGCGAACTGACCGGCAAAGGTCCGATGACCGGCAACAACGTTAGCCACGCTAACAACAAAACCCGTCGTCGTTTTCTGCCGAACCTGAACGATGTCACGCTGACCTCGGAAGCCCTGGGCCGCAACTATTCGCTGCGTATTTCGGCTGCGGCGTTGCGCTCGGTCGATCACCGTGGTGGTCTGGATGCGTTCCTGGCGAAGGCCAAGGATGCTGAACTGTCAGAGCGCGCGCTGAAAATCAAGCGTGAGCTGGCCAAGAAATCGGATGATGGCGCAGCCGCGCTGGCCTGATTTCTCAGCGATTTGAGACGATTTGACCCCGCCCTTACCGGCGGGGTTTTTCGTTTTTGGCAAAGTGAATTGCGATGGCGCTTGGTCGCGGTTATAGCAACGTTGATCCTTGGAAGGCCGCGATCTTGTTGCAACGCTTTACCTATCTTGCGCTGATCCTGTGCGTCGTCATGACCAGCATCGGTTTGGGCGTGGCGCGTGGCACGGTCATGATTGGCGGTCAGATCGTTCTGTGCACGGGCGACGGCGTTGTTGTTGTCGATGACCCCAGTGCGCCCGGCACGATCCATACGCATATCTGCCCGGATATGGCCTTGTCGCTGCTATCGGGCGCGTTGCCGGATCACGCTGCCTTGCCGGACCGGCTCGCCCATTCCTTGCATGTTGCGATGCAGCAGCAAGCCGCGTTGGTCAGTCGCGAAGTTCCGTCAGGGATTGCGCGGGCACCTCCGACGCTTTGATTTCTTTAACGTAATCAAAGCTTAGATCGAGGAATATGATGAAACTCTATGTTTGTGCCGCACTTGCGGCAATGATGCCCCTGACTGCTTTTGCCCATGACGGAATGGCCGTCGAAGATGCATATGTCCGCAGCACGAACCCAAAAACGGCCGGCGCGTTCATGGTGCTGGACAACCACCGCAAGGTCGCCTGCACATTGGTCGGGGCGTCGTCCGACGCTGCCGAGCGGGTCGAACTGCACACCCATCAGGAAGCCGATGGCATCATGAAAATGATGAAGGACGAGGACGGCTTTCCGATTGATCCAGAGGCAAGGCACGCCCTGGACCGCGGTGGCGACCATATCATGATGATGGGGCTGACGCAGCCGTTGGCCGACGGCGATGTGGTCAAACTGGTGCTGGATTTCGGCGATTGCGGCACGCTGGACGTGGAAGCACCGGTCGACAATCAGCGCACGCCCGCGGAAGCATCCATGGACATGGGCGAAATGGATCATAGTAGCCACTGACCTGTTGCAAGGGCGGCTGCAGAGCCGCCCTTTCTACTTCTGATCCAATAATGCGATAACAGCAGGGCCAAGCACCTGCACCATCAGCTCCACCCCCTTGGCCGAGGGGTGGATGCCATCGGCCAGAACCAGATCGCGTTGACGATCTTTTGGGGCAAAGGTCAGGGGCGCGTAAAGATCGGGCAGCAGAAGTGCCCCATGGCGTTCCGCCAGACGGGGCCAAAGGTCAATCCAGGATTGCCGCCATTTTGCGTCGCCATCGACAGGATGAACACCGACCAGCAGAACGGGTCGGCCCCCTGCACGGGCGTCTTGCAGAATGACATCCAGATTCGTTTCGGCCGCGCGAACGTCCCATCCCATCAGCATGTCATTGCCGCCCAGTTCAATGACCACTGCATCGGGGCGGTGGCGGGTCAGAGACCACCCGATCCGCACCCGCCCGCCATAGGTCGAATCGCCTGAAAGCCCACCATTCAAGACGACGGTGGGTCGGTTATGTGCGTCCAGATAGTCCTGAAGGCGCGGTACCAACCCGTCGCCAGGCCGAAGCCCGTAGCCCTCGGTCAGACTGTCGCCAAAGATCAACAGGCGCGTCGGCGCTTGGGCGGTTGCAAGACGGGGCAAAGCCGTTATTGCAGCCGTGATTGTCAGAAAGCGCCGACGCCCGATCATGCGGCCCGCCGCAAGCGTAACGCATTGCCCACGACAAAGACCGAGGACAAGGCCATCGCGCCCGCCCCCAGCATCGGCGACAGCTGTGGGCCACCAAACGGCACCAGCACGCCCATCGCCACTGGGATCAGCGCCGTATTATACGCAAACGCCCAGAACAGGTTTTCGCGGATATTGCGCATGACCGCGCGGGACAGGCGGATCGCACGGGCGACGCCCGATGGATCGCCCGACATCAGAACCGCATCGGCGGATTCAATGGCGATATCGGTGCCCGTGCCAATCGCGATGCCGGTATCCGCTGCCGCCAGCGCAGGTGCATCGTTGATGCCGTCGCCCACGAAAACAGAGCCTTTGCCCATCTCTTTGATGGCCCTCAGCTTGTCATCAGGCATCAGCCCGCCGCGCACCTCGTCGATCCCGACCTTGCGTCCGACGCTGTCGGCGGTTGCCTGAACATCGCCGGACAGCATCATCGTGCGCAGGCCCAGATCGTGCAATTCGCGAACCGTTTCCACCGCCTCGGGACGGATCGGATCGGTCAGGGCCAGCGTTGCGCGATGCTGTCCGTCGATGGCGACATGAACCGGCGTCGCAGCCTCTGTCCGCAAAAGCGTTTCCAGGATCGTGATGCCAGCCTCTTCCAGGGCTGCTGCGTTTCCGATCAGCAGATCATGCCCATCGACCTTGGCCGACAGCCCACGACCGGCTGTGGCGTGAATGTCCCGCGCATCAGGCAGCGACAGGCCCCGCTTTTCCGCAGCCGAAAGAATTGCGGCGGCCAGGGGGTGTTCCGAATGCGCCTCGGCTGCTGCGATCAGGCGCAGGGCATCGTCTTCGCCGATGCCATCAGTCCACAGCCCAGTGACTTCAGGATGACCTTTGGTCAGTGTCCCGGTCTTGTCAAAAGCGACCAGCCTTGCTTCGGCAAGCCGTTGCAGCGCATCGCCTCGACGGAACAGGATGCCAAGCTGCGCACCGCGCCCCGTGCCCACCATGATAGAGACGGGGACGGCAAGGCCCATCGCACAGGGGCAGGCGATGATAAGCACGGCAACCGCCGCGACGACGGCATGGGCCAGATCCGGGCCGAACATCATCCACAGGATGAAGGTCAGAACGGCCAGCCCGATCACGGTGGGCACAAAGATGCGCGTCACGCGGTCGACCAGCGCCTGCACCGGCAGCTTGGTGGCCTGCGCATTTTCGACCATCTGGACGATCCGCGACAGCGTGGTATCTGCGCCGGTGGCGGTTACGCGAAATGTCAGAGAGGACATTCCATTGACCGTGCCGCCCGTGACCTGATCCCCGATGGTCTTGGACGCGGGGATCGGCTCGCCCGTCAGCATCGCTTCATCGACGGTGCCGCTACCTTCGATGATAACGCCATCGACGGCGACGCGTTCACCGGGGGCAAGTCGCACCAGATCACCCTGATGAAGCTGGGCTACCGGCACCTGAACTGCCACACCGTCGCGCAGCGCGGTGGCTGTGTCCGGCGTCAATTGCATCAACGCCCGGATTGCCTGTCCGGCCTGACCTTTGGCGCGCGCCTCTAGCCAGCGCCCCATCAGAATCAGCGTCACGATCACCGCCGCGGCTTCAAAATAAACGAAACGAGAGCTTTCCGGCACGAGGGACGGCATCAGGGTGACAACCGCTGAATACAGAAAGGCCGCGCCCGCGCCCAAGGCCACAAGGCTGTTCATCTCTGGCCCGCCGCGCAGAAGGGCGGGTATGCCGGTCGTGAAGAAGCTGCGTCCGGGCCCAATCAAGACCAGCGCTGTCAGGATCATCTGCATGATCCACAACGGCTGCTGACCAATATTCATGTAAAGCCAGTGGTGGAAGGCCGGGAACAGGTGCCCGCCCATTTCGGTGATGAAAACTGGCAGGGTCAAAGCCAGCGCGATCAGAAACCTGCGCTTCAACAGTGACGCTTCATCTTCGTGGTGGTGCTGATGTGTCGGCGCATCATCCTGGACCAAGGCGGGATAGCCCAGCTTGGTCACCACGTCGGCGATCGTTTGTCCTGGTAGATCCGGCGCGTGCCGCACATTCGCGGTTTGCGCCACAAGATTGACCTGCGCCTCGGCAACGTCTGGGCGTGCGTTCAACGTCCGTTCGATTCGGCCTGCGCAGGATGCGCAGCTCATCCCGTCGATGGACAATTTGGTTGTGACCAGTTCCGGGGGATAACCCGCCTTGGTCAGCGCGGCATCAATGTCGGGCAATTTCGCGCCATCCAGTGACATATGCGCGCGTTTGGTGATCGGGTTGACCACGATGTCACTGATGCCGGGCAGGGTGGTCAAGGCACGCTCGACACGGCCAGCACAGGCTGAACAGGTGATCCCGGGGATCGAGAGGTCTAATTTAGATAAGGTCATGGCTGTTTCCACAAATCATGCGTTTTTGGCGAAGCATGTTTGGGAAACGAGGGGGCGCCTGTGGCCGTGCGGGATCATGGATCAGCAATTGGGGGCGCGCGGTGTCACGCGCATCGCGCAGACGCTGCAGCCCTGCGGGCAAACGTGCCGCAAGTGTCCGGTCTGCCAGATGACACCGGCACGCACGGTCACCACGACCGCGGCAAAGATGCCGGGGGCGGGGGGCTGGTCTGCGCGGGGGTTGCGCCGCGTGACAGCAGGATGCGGGTTCATGTGCCATGGGGTAAAGATGTGGCCAATCGGGCGCGCCTTCAAGGGCTGTTGCACAAGAACATCGTCGTGAATTGCGTTCACCCCATATTTTGCAGTAAATGGACTGAAAGAACCAATATAAACGCTGAACAGGACGAGCATTCATGAAACGTCGTGAGTTAATGTCGCTGGCCGTGCCCTTGGCTGCGGCGGTTGCCCTTGGTCCAACGCTGGTGCAGGCACAGCAGGCCGCCTCTGATCCCTATGTTCCCACCGAAGTCGCCATCCGCGAGGATTTTGAGGTTGGCAGCATTGTGGTCGTCAGCAAGGATTTTTTCCTTTACCATGTCATCGCACCGGGTCGCGCGATCCGCTATGGCGTCGCTGTCGGCAAGGCCGAATTGGTCTGGAAGGGCAAAGCCACCATCGGTCGCAAGGTCGAATGGCCAAGCTGGCGTCCGACGCAGGAAATGATCCAGCGCAATCCCGGCCAATACGCCAAATGGGCGGATGGCATGCCCGGTGGCCCGCGTAACCCGTTGGGCGCACGCGCGTTGTATTTGTATGACGCCAACGGCAATGACACCGCCATCCGCATCCACGGCACGACCGAGCCGGGTTCGATCGGGCGGGCTGTGTCGAACGGATGCCTGCGGATGCGCAACGAAGCGGTGATGTCGCTTTACGATCAGGTTCCGCTTGGGACACCCGTCTACGTCTTCTGATACGTGACCTTGAAACTGATACGTGTTCTGGACCCCGCTTTCGCGGGGTTCGACGACATTATCGACGTTCGCGCGCCTTCGGAGTTCGCCGAAGATCATTTGCCCGGCGCGATCAACCTGCCGGTTCTAAGCGATCAGGAACGCACACGGGTCGGCACGATTTACAAACAGGTTTCGCCCTTTGATGCACGCAAGATTGGCGGTGGGCTGGTCGCCGCCAATGCGGCGCGACATATTTCGGGGGCGCTGGCGGACCGGGGCGGATCGTGGAAAGCATTGATCTATTGCTGGCGTGGTGGCCAGCGCTCGGGCAGCTTTGAAACCATCCTGGGCCAGATCGGCTGGCGAGTGAACCGTATCGAGGGTGGCTACAAGGCGTGGCGCAGGCTGGTCGTAGATCTGGTTCAGAACGGTCACGTGCCATCACCGGTCGTCGTGCTGGATGGGAACACCGGCAGCGCCAAGACCGCCATCCTTGCCAGGCTGTCAGCCCGTGGGGTGCAGGTCATCGATCTTGAGGCGCTGGCGAACCACCGTGGCAGTCTGTTTGGTGCCATGCCCGGCGGACAGCCAAGCCAGAAACTGTTTGAAAGCCGGCTGGCCCTTGCGCTTGAAGCATTGGACCCCTCGCGCCCGGTTGTCGTCGAATCGGAAAGCAGTCGGATTGGTAACCTGAATGTCCCAAAGGCTGTCTGGCAGGCGATATGCGCCGCACCCCGCATTCAATTGGATGTGCCGCTGGACGCGCGGGCGAAATTCACGGCCGACGGTTATCGCGCTATGGTTGCCGATCCCGCACGAATTGCCAGCATCATCGCAGCCATGACCACGCTTCACCCGGCCGAGCGGATCGCAGATTGGCAAGCACGGATCGCAGCGGCTGACTGGAATGCTTTGGCGCTTGGCCTGTTGCGGGATCACTATGACCCGCGCTATCGCCGCCATCGCGCAAGGCATGATGATGGGAAGGGGCGCTTGGTTGCGCTGGACAATCTGTCGGATCTGGATTTGGCGGCGGCCAAGGTTCAGGCGGCTTTGGCCACGATGCACCCTGACCAATTAGAATAGATCCTGAAGTATATTGGTCTGCTTTGCGGGACAAAGCTGCCGTTCTCTACGGACATTTAAACAGCCGAAGTTCGCGTCGATTTTTTAGAAGAAAGTCGTTGACCGGCGCTCGGCGCTCGGCAAAAGGTTGTGTTGGTGCCGCTACGCAGCTGGCCTATTCTCCGGGATCCCAAATGAAAATTTTGAAAGCCTCTTTCTTTGCCGTTGCTGCCTTTGCTCTTGTTCGACATTCCTCTGCATTAGCGGCCGACATCCAGATTACGCAGGGGGATGCGACGGCACCTTCCGTCATCGACATCACCGGACCCATCGAAAGCGGAGACGCCGACCGGTTCTATGATTTTTCGCAACGAACCGAGAGGGCTATCGTCTTTCTCCACTCGCCAGGCGGTCTCGTGGACGAGGGGCTGTCGATCGCAGCGGAAATTGGGCAACGCGGTTTTACTACGATCGTTGCGCCAGGGGCTGAATGCCACTCGATCTGCGCCGTGATCTGGGTCAGCGGCGGCAGCCGAATGATGGACAGCACCTCTACAATCGGTGTGCACGCGGCCTACCGCAATCAGGCGTTGGAAGATGGGACATCGCTGATATCTGAGTCAGGAGTCGCCAACGCCGACATCGGTTCCTTCCTCACGCATGTGGGTCTATCGCGGGAGGCCATTCGTTATTTTACGACAGCCGGACCGAATGACGTCCTGCCCATAACGCCAGCAATCGCACAGCGCCTCGACATTGACACGGCGGTGACTGACGGTAGCCTGATTAGAATGCCGGATGAGAGGCCAACGCCGCGCCGTCTAGCTTGGCAGGCGGTTACCTACATTGGACTAAGCGTTGACTGCGCCCCGCTCTTCGGTCTCGACGCTGCGTTCCTACGGGAGCAGGGCGGTCAGCGGCTTAAACTTGGCCATGAACTTTTCGGTGGAGAGCTCTTTGCTAGCTTGGTTCCTGAAATGAGCAGCCAAGTCAATTCGACAAAGGTAAGCATAGCGCTGAAAGACTGGTGCACCGGTGCTGCGACAGACCTTCACCAACAGGGTTTGTCTGTAGGCATTTCCGGGCCAGGCTACAATTGCGCAAGGGCAGCGACGAGCACGGAGCATGCAATCTGTGGCAGCTTCGAGCTGTGGCTGGAGGACCGGGCGTTGGGCTCCATCTACTCTGTTCTTCGGAATCGAAGCAGTGATGGTGAGCGCTCTGCACTGGCGGAGAAGCAGCGCATTTGGATCAGCCAGCGAGACCGTTGCGGCGATGATGCAGCCTGTATTTTGGATCGCTATAGGGCTTGGTTTCTGGATCTGAGCCTGATTGCGGCGACGGCGAACTAAACGCTTTGAATGCAAATATAGGGAACTTGCGTCCCTGTAAGCTTGATTGGCACAGGAAATGGCGATGGACGGTCACGTGGAGAGAGGAACTAGGGTCTTCAGCAAGGTCCACCGCAGCATCGCAAGTGACGGCTAAGAGCTCATACGACCAACACCGTTCCGTGGCGTCGTGAAAAATAAGGGGATGGGTTTCTAGGCGATACCTTGGATGACGTGGAATGCATTACGTGCCCACCGGGAGCATGCTCGGCCGGCAAGTATTGCCTTAGCTGTCACGCAGGAAACGGCGCAGAATACGTTCCAGTTTTGCCGCACCCAGAGGGGCCATGGCTTTGGTGTGGTCGTGACTGATGGATTCGTCGCTAAGCCCAGCACCCATATTTGTGATAACCGATATGGCGGCGCAGCGCAGTCCAAGGAAACGACCAAGGATGATTTCAGGCACTGTCGACATTCCTACGGCATCTGCGCCCAGAATTTGCGCCGCGCGGATTTCAGCGGGGGTTTCAAAGCTGGGACCGGAAAACCAGCAATAAACGCCCTCTGACAGGTCGATGCCTTCCTCCAGTGCCGCTTTCCGCAATGCGCTTCGCATCTGCACATCATGGGCGTCAGTCATCGGCACAAAACGCGCATCTGTCTTTTCGCCGATCAGCGGGTTATTCCCGGCAAAAGCGATATGATCGTTCAGCAGCATCAGGCCGCCGGGTTGAATTTCATCCCTGACGGATCCGGCCGCATTGGTCAGGATCAGCTTTTCACAACGCAGTTGCGCCAAAGTCTCAAGCGGCAGACGCATGGCATCCGCCTTGCCACTTTCGTAATAATGGGCGCGTCCACCGAAGATGGCGACGCGATGGCCCTCTAACTCACCGATCACCAGTTGCGGAACATGACCTGACACGCCTGCATGGGGAAAGCCGGGCAATTCGGAATAGGGGATGGCGACGCCGTCCACGGTGCCCGACAAATGCCCAAGTCCCGATCCAAGGATCAGGCCAAATTCCGGGGTCTCGGTTCCGGCGCGTTCATGAATGATTGCTGCAAGCTCAGCGCTCTTTGACATAGGGTTCTCCGCCCGCACGCGGCGGGATTGCACGGCCGACGAAGCCGGCAAGAATGATGACGGTAAGGATGTAGGGCAGCGCATTCATGAACATGGAGGGGATCGTAATAGGTCCGATATCCAAGTTGGGATAACGGTTCGCTATAGCCTCCAACAATCCGAAGAGGAAAGTGGCAAAAAGCGCGCTCCAGGGCCGCCATTTGGCAAAAATCAGCGCCGCCAGCGCGATGAACCCGCGACCTGCCGTCATTTCCTTCACGAAACCTGCCGACAGGCTGGTGGCAAGATAGGCCCCTGCAATGCCGCACAGGATGCCGCAGATGGCGACGGCGGCATAGCGCAGCCGTGCGACCGAGACGCCTGCCGTATCGACCGATGCGGGGTTTTCGCCCACCGCCCGCAAGCGGAGGCCGAAGCGGGTGCGGTTCAGCACCCACCATGTCAGCGGCACGCACAGGAAGGCGATATAGACAAGGATCGAATGGCCCGAGATCAGATCGGCATAGATTGGCCCGATAATAGGTGCATTCCGAATGCTGTCAGCAAAGGGCAGGGTGATTTCGCTGAACCGTGCGGGCCCCTCTAGCGACGGGGTGCGCCCTCCAAGACCGAATATCTTCTGCCCCAGCAGAACCGTCAGGCCGGAGGCCAGAAAGTTGATCGCAACGCCCGAGATCAGCTGGTTGCCCATGAACGTGATCGAGGCAACGCCGTGGATCAGCGACAGGCCCAGCGATCCACCGATACCAGCCAACAGGCCCAGCCACGCGCTGCCGGTGACATAGGCGACGGACGCAGCGGTAAAGGCCGCCATCAGCATCTTGCCTTCCAGCCCGATGTCAAAAATGCCCGATCTTTCGGAATACAGCCCGGCCAGACAGGCCAGCAGCAGCGGCGTCATCAGGCGCACGGCACTGTCAAGGATCTGGATGATTGTGTTGAAGTCCATCTATCAGCTCCGATCCGTTGCCAGCCGGAAGGCGACATATGTCAAAAATACGCCGATCGACGCCTCGATCCAGCGGCGGGCGTGGTTATAGGCCACGCGAAAGGGCGACGATGACAGCAGCACGGCATAGGCGGCGTGGCCAGCCAGAGAGATCGCAAACGCCCCCGCGACAAAGGTCGCCACAACTGCTGCAGGCGCGCCCTGCGTCGCGCCAACGGTCGAGATCGCCAGCCAGAAGACGATGGCCTTGGGGTTGGTCAGTTGCAGAAGCAGCCCGGTCAGGAAAACCCGGCCCATGGACATGGCACGAACCCGCGCGACGACTACATCCGGCGGGCGAATGGCCTTGCTCCACGCCGTGAAGGCCAGCCATAGCAGATAACAGACCCCGGCGATGCGAATGGCCGAGGAAAGCCATGCGACCTGCTGCATCAGCAGGCCCAGCCCTTGCGTGGTGGCCAGCGCCAGACCGGCGGTGCCCACGGAAATACCAAGGGATGACATGAAGGCCGCCCACCGCCCTTCGCTAACAGCAAAGCCAAGGATCATCGCCACACCCGGACCGGGTGACGCAACTGCGACCGCCAGAATAGCATAAGCCGCAGTGAAACCCGGCAGATAGAGAACCAGCCAATCCATCATGGCTTTCCCTTGCTGCGCATCGCCATGAACATCCGTTCCAGCGGTATCCGCACCATATTGTCCAGTGCGCCCGTAAACAGGATCACCAGCGCCTGAATGACGATGATCAATTCGCGCGGAATGGTCGTCCACAGGGCAAGTTCGCCCCCACCTTGATACAGAAAGCCGAACAGCAGGGCGGCAAGGAACACTCCGAACGGATGGTTGCGGCCCATCAGGGCCACGGCGATGCCGATGAAGCCCGCCCCCTCGACCGAGTTCAGCAACAGGCGCTCAGCCTCGCCCATGACGTTGTTGATGGCCATCAGGCCCGCTAACGCGCCTGAAATCAGCATGGTGATGACGGTGATCCGCACCGGAGAGATACCGGCGTAAAGGGCGCCCGGCTCGGATTTGCCAAAGGCCCGGATTTCATAGCCAAGGCGCGTGCGCCAGATCAGCACCCAGACCAGAAAACAGATCACAATCGCGAACAGGAAGGTGATGTTCACGGGTGTGTTCTTGCCCCATTCGATCCCGAAGCCGGCGGCGATTTCCGCCAGTTTCGGCAGGTGCGTGCCCTCGGGGAAACGGGCCGAGGCCGGGTCCATGCTGCCAACCGGGCGCAGGATGTTCACCAGCACATAGTTCAGCAGCGCGGCGGCGATGAAGTTGAACATGATCGTGGTAATCACGATATGGCTGCCACGTTTCGCCTGCAACCACGCCGGAATCAGCGCCCATGCCGCACCAAACAGCGCCGCGCCGATCATCGCTGCGGGCAGCGCCACGCCCCAATGCGGCCATGGCAACGCCAGACAGACCAGCGCAACGCCCAAGCCCCCCATCATCGCCTGACCTTCGCCGCCGATATTGAACAGGGACGCATGATAGGCGACCATGACCGCCAACCCTGTGAAGATGAAATTGGTCGTGTAATACAGCGTGAAGCCCCAGCCATAGCTGGAGCCAAGCGCCCCCTCGACCATCGTTGTCAGGGCCATCCACGGGCTTTCCCCGATGGCAAGGATCACCAGCGCGGAAATCGCCATCGCAAGAACAAGCGAGATCAGCGGTGTCAGAACGACATCGGCCCATTTTGGCATCTTGTCCATCAGGCCGGCTCCTGGGGCAGTTCTTCGACATGTTTCAGGTCGGGCGGAATGCCCGCACTGTCAGGGGTGTTTTCGGTGTCAACGATGCCTGCCATCAGCAGGCCAAGTTCGCCCGTTGTCGTGCTGTCGGGCAAACGCTCGCCCATGATCCGGCCATCGAACATGACGGCGATACGGTCTGACAGCGACAGGATTTCGTCCAGTTCGACGCTGACCAGCAGAATGGCTTTGCCCGAGTCGCGTAATTCCACGATCCGTTTGTGGATGAATTCGATGGCGCCAATATCGACGCCGCGGGTCGGCTGGCCGATCAGCAGCAGGTCCGGGTTCCGCTCGATCTCACGGGCGACGACGATCTTTTGCTGGTTCCCGCCGGAAAAATTGCGCGCTGCCAGATTGGGGTTTCGGGGACGAACGTCGAAACGCTCCATTTTTTGTTCGGCGTCGAGCAGAATGGCCGCATTGTCCATCAGCAACCCTTTGTTGAATTCGGGCGCATGATGATAGCCGAAGGCCACATTCTCCCACGCTGCGAAATCCATGATCAACCCTTCGACCTGACGATCCTCGGGGATGTGGCCGATGCCGCGTGCACGGCGGGTCGCAGCGTCGGATCCGGTGCCGGTCAGGTCCAAGGTCTCGCCGTTCATCCGAACGGATCCACTGATCTTGCTGCCTTTTTCGGGATAGCCGCCCAACAATTCCAGCAATTGTGTCTGGCCGTTGCCTGAGACACCGGCGACCCCCAGAATTTCGCCCGCGCGGATGTCGAAACTGATGCCACGCAGGCGTTCCACGCCGTCGGCGTCAACCAGCTTCAGGTCGCGGACTTCCAGAATGGGCGCACCCGGGTTGGCAGGAGCCTTGTCCACGTTCAGCAGAACCTTGCGGCCGACCATCAGTTCGGCCAATTCCTCGGGGCTGGTTTCGGCGGTCTTGACCGAGGCTACCATTTCGCCGCGGCGCATCACGCTGACATTGTCGGTGATTTCCATGATCTCACGCAGCTTGTGGGTGATCAGGATGATCGTTTTCCCCTCGGCCTTCAGCCCTTCAAGGATGCGGAACAGGTGGTCTGCCTCGGCAGGGGTCAACACACCGGTCGGCTCATCAAGGATCAGGATATCCGCCTGACGATACAGTGCCTTGAGGATTTCGACCCGCTGTTGATGGCCGACGGACAGTTCTTCGATCGTCTCATCGGGGTCGACGTTCAGCTGGTATTCCTGGGCAAGCTGTTTCAGCACGCCCCGCGCCTTGGAAAGTGACGTGCGCAACAGCGGACCATCCTCGGCCCCAAGGATGATATTTTCCAGAACTGTGAAATTTTGAACCAGCTTGAAGTGCTGAAACACCATGCCGATCCCCGCACGGATCGCGGTCTGGCTGTCAGTGATTGTGAGAGTGTTGCCGTTGACCTGAATTTCGCCGCTATCGGGTTTATAGAATCCGTAAAGAATAGACATCAGCGTGGATTTGCCCGCGCCGTTTTCGCCGATGATCCCGTGGATCGTGCCCTTTGGCACCCGAAGGCTGATGTTCTTGTTGGCCTGAACAGGACCGAACGATTTGGAAATCCCGCGCAATTCGATTGCGGCAGGGGCGGCCGCATCGGACCGCCCCTTTTGTTCGTCAACGGCGCCCGCCATCAGCTTGCCGGGCAGCTATTGTCAGACATGTAGTCATGCACCTTGATTTCGCCCGAGGCGATTTTCGCCTTGGCGTCGTCAAGGCCGCCTGAATTTCCGGCGTCACCAGCGGCTGGTTGGATTCGTCGATGGCGACATCAACACCACCTGCGGCAAGATCCATAACCTTTACACCCGGCTCAAGCTCTGTCCCGGCGGTGAAGGCATCGAACACGGCGTTGTCCACGCGTTTGACCATCGAGGTCAGGACTTTGCCCGGATGCAGGTGGTTCTGGTTGCTGTCGACACCAATCGACAGGATGCCTTCGTCGGCAGCAGCTTGCAGAACGCCGATGCCGGTGCCGCCAGCGGCTGCATAAATCACATCAGCGCCCTGCGAATGCTGGGCTTTCGTCAATTCACCGCCCTTGACCGGGTCGTTCCAGGCGGCAGGCGTTGTGCCGGTATAGTTCACCAGAACCTTGCCGTCAGGCGCTGCGGACTTGAAGCCCTGAGCAAAACCGCATTCGAATTTGTGGATCAGCGGAATGTCCATCCCACCGATGAAACCTACGGTTTTGGACTGCGATACCATCGCGGCCATGATGCCCGCCAGATAGCTGCCTTGTTCTTCGGTAAAGACCACCGACTGCACATTGGGCTGTTCCACGACCATGTCGATGATCGCGAACTTGGTGTCGGGATAATCGGGTGCAATCTTGGTCAGCACGTCCGAGAAGGCAAAGCCGGTCATGACGATTGGGTTCGCACCGGTTTCGGCCAGACGACGCAGTGCCTGTTCGCGCTGTGCTTCGGACTGCATTTCCAGTTCTTTATAGCTGCCGCCGGTTTCTTCGACCCACCGTTGCGCACCGTTGAAGGCGGCCTCATTGAAGGATTTGTCGAATTTTCCACCCAGATCATAGATCAGCGCAGGCTCGGCCATGGCCAGACCCGACGACAAAGCCGTCAGTGCCGCGCCTGCCAGAAGCGATTTCATCAGGGACATAGGAACCTCATCCTGTTGTTGCAGGCGATTCATGTCGCCCGTTCAATGCACCAATTTGGGCTGATAGGCGCCAAGCGGTCAACCGGATTATTCGGCAGGTCTGAACGATAACTGCATGATGATAGCATCCAAATCAGGGCCATAGTAGCGGCGTCGTTGCCCGATTTGTTGCCAGCCAGTTGCCCGGTACAGCGCAAGCGCGGGGTCGTTATTCGCCGCGACTTCCAGAAAGGCGGTCGCGGCCCCCCTGTCGCGTGACGCGGCGTCAAATTCCATCATCAGAGCGCGACCAGTGCCTGTTCGGCGGGCATTGGGGGTGACAGCGACGGTCAACAATTCTGCCTCATCAGCAACAACGCGACCGATCAGAAAGCCGGCGGGACGGGTCAAAAGGAAAGCGCCGGTCGTCGTCAAGATACTGGCGAAATCGGCCTCGCTCCACGGGCGGGGGGTCGTGAAGCAAGCTGCGTGCAGCCGGGCAAGTTCGACGGGTGTCATGGCAAAATCAGCGGTGCCGGATCGCGGGACGGGGCTGCATCGGCGGGGCGCAGATAGATCGGTGCCGGGCGCGGATGCAGGCGGTCGCGATGTTGCAGCGCCAAACGGGCAATCGCCTCGGCAGTCGGGGTTGTTGGCGTTGATGCGTGTGGCCCCGCAGGCAGATCATCGGCTGTCGCTTGTAGCGGCACGCCGATCGCATCTGCGTCGAAATCCTGCCAGACCACCTGATCCTTGCGCAAGGGCAGGACGATCCGGCAGGGGCGCGGCAGGCCAAAGGCTGCGGCTTCGGTGGCGCTGATGCCGATGGCCGGGATCCCCAGTGACAATGCCAACCCGCGCGCTGCTGCCACGGCGATGCGAATGCCGGTGAAATTGCCAGGGCCGATGCCCACGCCAATGACGGATATATTCTGCCAACCAAGGCCGCCTGCCGCCAGAACTTCCTCGAGCAACGGGAAAAGTCGTTCCGCCTGACCCTTGGCCATGTCTTCGTGACGGGATGCCAGAACCTGGTCGCCGCACAGCAAAGCGGCCGCGCAATGCGCGGCCGATGTGTCAAAGCCCAACGCGATCGGATCAGGCAACCGGGCGAACCTCGATCACTTCGGGGATATAATGGCGCAGAAGGTTTTCAATCCCCATTTTCAGGGTCAGGGTCGAGGACGGGCAGCCAGCGCAGGCCCCCTGCATGTGCAGATAGACGATGCCGCGATCAAAGCCGTGGAAGGTGATGTCGCCACCATCCTGCGCCACTGCGGGACGGACGCGCGTATCCAGCAGTTCCTTGATCTGAACGACGATTTCGGCGTCCTCACCCTCATGGCTTGCATGACCCGCATTGGCAGGCGCGTCGCCTTCGATAGCATCGGCACCCGACTGAAAATGCTCCATAATTGCGCCAAGGACCGAGGGCTTCAGATGATCCCACGGCACATCGTCACCCTTGGTGACGGTCACGAAATCGCGGCCCAGAAAGACGCCGGTCACACCCTCAACGGCAAAAATACGGCTGGCGAGGGGGGACTTTGCGGCGGTGTCCGCAGCGGGAAAATCAGCCGTGCCGGTGGCAAGGACGATGTCGCCCGGAAGAAATTTCAGGGTGGCGGGGTTTGGCGTGGTTTCGGTCTGGATGAACATCGGGGCGCTCCTTTGTCACCGATATGGCGACGCTTGGCCTGTCGGTCAAGTTTTCAGGCCCATATATGGCCATATGGATGTCGTCTGCTACGTGATCGCTTCCAGCCGCTCTTTCGACAGATCGCTGGGCACAATCGTGATCGGGCAGGGTAGGTTGTTTTCGCGCATCAGCCGCGTCAGGATTGGGTTCTGCGCGGATTTGTCGGCAGAGTTCAGGCCGACTGCAAGGATCCCGATCTCGGGGTCTTCATTCAGCAACTTGATCAGTTCTTCACCCGGATCACCCTCGCGGATGATAAGTTCGGGTTCTACTTTAGGTCTGGTCCGCATCCATTTGGCATAAACCTCATAATGCGCTTCGATTCGCTCCTGCGCCTCGGCCCGCATCACGTCAGCGACGCCAAAACCGTGCTGGATTTCCGCCGCCGGAATGACCGCAAGCACCAAGACCACACCGTCCGAGTTGGATGCGCGCATTGCCGCGAAACGCATCGCGTTCAAGCACTCGTGACTATCATCCAGTAGAACAAGGAATTTCCGCATGAAAAGGGACTTTCGCTGTGGCGATGTTCAGCCGAGAGTGGCTTATATGCCATGGTCGCGCAAGTCATTCGGCCAATTCCCGCGCGCACCAGTTTTCTTAAACATAACGATATGCTACGCGATTTGACGAACCAGAACCAACGCGAGCGGACAGCATCGTGACCATTCACCACGATTGGGACAAGGCAGAGGCTGCACGGCTTAACCGGCTGACTGCACCCAAGATGGCATGGTTCCTTGGCGAAGCAGGCGCACCCGGCGTCGAGCCGATGCCGGTGGGCAAGCGGATCTTCGATTTTTCTTTCGCGCTGCTGCTGCTGATCCCGCTATCTGTGGTCATGTGCGCTGTCGCGTTGATACTGTTGCTACTGCAGGGCAGGCCGATCTTTTATACCGCGCACCGCATGCGTTCACCTTCGGAATCCTTCACCCAGTTGAAGTTCCGCACCATGCTGCAGGACGAAGGCGATTTCGGTGCAACCGGCGCGCATAAGCACTGGCGGATTACCCCGGTCGGGCATTTCCTGCGCAAGACCCGCATCGACGAACTGCCCCAATTGTTCAATATCCTGCGCGGCGACATGAGCTTTGTCGGACCTCGTCCCCCGCTGCGTGAATATGTCGAACGTTTTCCAAGCGTTTATACTCAGGTGCTGAAAAGCCGTCCGGGGGTCACGGGTCTGGCGACGCTGATCTATCATCGCCACGAAGATCGCATCATGTCGCGCTGCAAAAGTGCAGAAGCCACAGAGATTGCCTACTATCGCCGCTGTTTGCCCGCCAAACTGAAGATTGACCTGATCTATCAGCGCCACCGCGATGTGCGGCTGGATCTGTGGATTCTGTGGAATACGCTGAAGATCGTATTCGTGCGCAAGGACGAACGTCCGCGTCGTCGCGGCCGCAACTAGGTTTATTCGCCGAACGGGTTTTCCGGATAGCCCACGCCGGTCAGATACAGACCTTGCGGTGGGCAGACCGGCCCACATTCGCCCCGATCCCTTGCTTCCAGTGCGGCGCGAACCCGGTCAGGGCTCCACCCGCCCGCACCCACACGTTCCAGCGTACCAACGATTGAGCGCACCTGATTGTGCAGGAACGATCTTGCGCGCAGAAAGAAGCGATACTCCCGGCCATGCGGGATTTCGACTTCTTCGATCGCGATCTCATCCAGCGTTTTAACCGGGCTTTTCGCCTGACAGATCGAGGATCGGAAGGTCGTGAAATCGTGCTGGCCGATCAGGAAGGCCGCACCGGCGCGCATTTTTTCGATATCCAGCGGGTTCTGAACCTGCCAAACCCGTCCCCTGCCATGCGTCAGCGGTGCGCGTCGCGCGACCAGCCGGAACAGATAGCGCCGTTCCAACGCGGAAAATCGGGCATGAAAGTCACCCGCCACCGGGGCTACTTGCAGGATCGCAACCGGCGCTGGTTTCAGATGAAAGTTCAAAGCCTCGGTCAGTCGAAAGCTGTCCCAGTCCTTTTGCAGATCGGCGTGGGCGACCTGCCCGGTCGCATGAACACCTGCATCCGTCCGACCAGCCGCGGCGATCCGGGCACCTTCTGCAAAGCCCGCATCCAGTCTGGCCAGCGCATCTTCGACCGATTTCTGCACCGATGGTTGATCGGCCTGCGCCTGCCATCCGGCAAACGGCCTGCCGTCATATTCGATTTTCAGGGCAAAGCGCGGCATAGCGTCTCAGCGCGCTTTTTCTTTGTCTTTTGTCACGTCATAGGACAGCAGCTCGTCCAGCGTCTGTGCATCTTGACTGGTGATCGCGGCGGGTTCCGATGCCCGCACGCCCTCACGCTCCAGCCTGTCGCGCAGGACTGAGATTTCGATATCCAGATCATCCCGGTCGCTGTTCAGCATCTTGCGCGACCGAGCCTTGAAATCTTTTTCCAGATCATCAAGGAATTTTTCGTAGGAAGCACGGATTTCCTGATCTCGGGTGCGGGCATACAAGTTGGCGAACTTGATCGTCGCATCGCGCGCACCCATCAGATAAATGCCCATATAGCGCCGCGCCCCGGACAAATCGCCGGGATTGTCGCGCACACGGTCGAACAGTTCATCGACGGTCGCGGCGAACATGGCGACGCGCCCTTCCAGACGCCTGTCGCCGGCGCGCAAGATAGCATCTTTCATTTCCGCCAGCAGGGCTTCACCTTCATCGACCATGCGTTGCGCGCGATCCTGTTGGAAGCTGTCAACACCGGTCGCACCCTTGTCACGCAGTGGATCTGCGCCAAAGGACAGAAAATGCAGCGCCATTCCGGCAATGCCAACCAGCACGCCACCTGTCACGGCCTCGGGTGCGGCTGCGCCGACGCCCAGACCAACGGCGGCCAGAAGCCCACCAAACAGCTTGCGTGGAATTGCGGGGCGACGGGCGACGCGGCGCACCTGATATGCGGCCTCGGCCACCAATCCTTCGCGGGTCATCCACATCCCCGAGGCGATCAGCCCAAACGCGGCAAGGTCAGAGATCATGCCCACAGGCGCCTGAAAGAAGGCATTCAGCAAGAAAGGGGTCGCCGCGATCGTCACCCATTTGGGGCGCGATTCCAGCGGATGCCGGATGGGCGCGGGTGGCATGGGCGTCGACGCCTGATTGCGGTGGTCACGGTGCGAGCCGTCGGGCGAATATCGCCCGCCATAGCGATTGGCCATGCCGTCCCTCTTATCCAGCGCCCAACATCGACGCATACAGCGTCAACAGGACCAAAAGATAGAAACTTAGCCTTTGCATCGCTTTGCGCGACATTCGCATCCTTTCCGTTGGGCCGAAATGGCCGCTTTCACCCTTTATATCGGTATCGCAACACGGATTGCAAAGAGCGTCGGGCGTTAATCAGCGCGAAACATCTGATCCAAGGCTTTGGTCAACGGGGTGCTGTCCTGCAATTCCAGCCGCACTGGCACCGCCATGACTTTTGAGCGGAAGCTGCGGGGCAGGCGGGCGGCGTCTTTTTCCGTGGTGACCATTTGCGCATCATGCAGTCGCGCTTCGGTTTCCAACCGGGTCAGCAACGCCGGAGTGAAGGGTTGATGATCATCCAACGCTTCTGCCCGGATCACCTTTGCGCCCAACGCGGTCAATGTCGCAAAAAACTTCTCTGGATGGCCAATCCCGGCAAATGCCAGAACGCGGTGATCGGTCCAGTCAAAGCCCATTTGCAGCGGCTTCAGTTCGGCCCGCAAGTGGGGCGGTGTTGTCGCGGGCGACGTGAAGTGCGCCTGTGCGTCAGGCGATCCGATGGATAGAAGAAAATCAGCGCGCGCCAGACCAATCTCCACGGGTTCGCGCAAGGGACCGGCGGGCAGGCACAAACCATTGCCGAACCCCTTGGCCGCATCGACGACGACAAGCGACAGGTCATGGGCCAATGCGGGATCCTGAAAACCATCATCAAGGATGATCGCCTTTGCGCCCGCAGCCACAGCGGCCTTTGCCCCGGTCAGCCGGTCGTCACTGACCCAGACGGGTCCGAATGCGGCCATCAACAGCGGCTCATCCCCGACCAATGCGGCGTCATGCGCGGCCTCTTGCACCATGATCGGTCCTTTGGCACTGCCGCCATAGCCGCGCGACACGACATGCGCATCAATTTTTCGCGCCATCAGAGTTTGTTGCAGATGAATGACGGTCGGGGTCTTGCCTGTGCCGCCTGCATTCAGGTTACCAACGCAAATGACCGGAACACCGACACGTGCCCGCGCACCATCAGCCAATCTGTGGGCGGTTGCGCGGGCATAGATTGCACCGAGGGGAGACAGCAATCGCGCGGTCAGGCTGGGCGGCGTGTGATACCAGAATGCGGGTGCGCGCCTCATTTTCGTTCCTTTACCAGAAGATCCAGCACCGGCGCACAAATGCGGTTGGTGACGTCCGCGCCGCCTGTGCTGACGATCCAGGCATTGCTGGCCAGGGTCGCGATATGCTCGGGCAATGTCAGTTCGGCGATTGCGGTGGCCAGATCATTCGCGTCGCTGACCTGACGCGAGGCCTTGGCCCCCTGCAACTGCTGCCATTGGGTCGGATACTGGCCCGTGACCGGCCCATGAACGATGGCAGAACCAAGGGCCGCTGGTTCAAACGGATGTCGCGTTTCGGCATCTTCGCCAGACAGTGTCCCGCCCATATAGGTGACAGGCGCAAGGCGATACCACAGCCCCATTTCCGTCGCGCCATCCGTCAACATCACCTGAACCTCATCGGTTGGATCTTCGTCCAGGGTGCGGCGCGCTACGGTCAGGCCCGACGCTTCGATTTCGGCGGCAAGATCGTCGATCCGGTCGGGATCAAGCGGTGCCAGGAACAACAGCGCCCGATGTGACTGCCGCAAAGCGGCTTGATGCGCTTCCAGAACCGCCTGTTCTTCAGCTTGTGGAACCGACGCTGCAAACCAGGCGTGCCGCCCCTGCATCAACGCGGCAAAAGCCGACCGCTCCTCCTCGACATAGGACAATGGTTCGCGAATTTCAGCGACGGGACCCGTCATCACGAGTTTGTCGCGGGGCACGCCCATCCGCAGGGCAATGCGCTGGCTGGTCTGATCCGTGACAAGGACCAGTTTCACCTTGCGCAACAATTCGCGACGCATCGCGCTGCGCATGCTCCAGCCGGTATCGGTGCGGTCGAAGCGGGCTTCGGCCAGGATGACCGGGATGCCTTTTCGGCTTGCGGCCTCAATTTGCGCTGCTGGTAGATCGGTGCCCAGCAGCAGCAGGGCAACAGGGTTTGCGGTATCCATCAAGGCTTCCGCGGTTGTCAGGCTATTGCCCGTATCGGCAAGATACTGATCGTCAATCCGAAGGATACGCAGATCGGGCCGTGCCCGTTGCAGGCGTTTTTGAACCTGTTCCAGCGCGATTGCGGCATCCGGCGACGGCCTTATCAGCAGCAATGGACCGTCAGCTTCGGGCAAGGAAAGCAGAGGGCGGTCCGCGCTGGGCTTGCGCAGTTCCAGCCAAAGTGCCAGACGCCCGATCCTCCAGCTTTCTGATGCCATGCCGTATCGTCCAATCGAGCAGAAAGGTTAGCCGCGAACGTCCAGTTCTTCGGTTGCGCTGGCGGCGGTTTCTTCGTCCCGCAGGCGGTGCAGATGGGCGATGAAATAGCGGGTATGGGCGCTGTCAACGGTGCGCTGCGCCTCGGCCTTCCAGGCGCTATAGGCGGATTCGTAATTCGGAAAGATGCCAACGATATGGATATTGTCCACATCGCGAAACTGCGTTGATTGAGTGTCGGTCAACTCGCCACCGAACACCAGATGAAGACGCTGGCTCATATTAGCCTCCGTAAGTGCGTTTATGGGCGGAACCTAGCCTGCAAGCCGTGCAAGAAAAAGCCGAGACAGGCAAAAAACTAATCAGTTTAGATTTGTGAATGCGTCACGCATGAGGTATTATCTTAAGTGCAGTGTTGAACGTCATCCAATCCCCATTGGAAGTCATGACACGATGCTGCGACCAATTGATGTCCCGGCCGGGGTGTGACCGGGACATTATTTTCTTGTGGCGGATGGATGTCAGCGACAGATATCAGCGACCGGCCATTTCCATGACAACTTTCCACTCATCTTCGGTTACGGGTTGCACCGAAAGACGGGTATTCTTGACCAGTGCCATGTCTTTCAGGCGTGGCTCCGTCTTGGCTTGATCCAGTGATACCGGGCTGGGCAATGGCTCGATCGCCTTGATGTCCACGCATTCCCATTTTGGATCATCCGCCTTGGAATCGGGGTGCGCCTCGGCAATCACTTCAACGATGCCGACGGCCTCTTTCCCGATATTCGAATGATAGAACAGCCCGCGATCACCGATTTTCATGGCCCGCATCATATTGCGCGCCTGATAATTGCGCACACCGTCCCATTCTTCTCCCTGATCGCCTTTGGCAACCAGATCGTCCCAGCCGAAAACATCAGGCTCTGATTTGAACAGCCAGTATTGCATCAGCCAATGACCTTTTTCCACTCGATGATTTCGACGCTTTCAAACAACCCTGCTGCCTTGTAGGGGTCGTTGGCAGCCCAGTTTTGCGCAGCTGCCAGATCATCGGCTTCCACGATGACCAGCGACCCGCGCATGTCCCCTTGTTCGATCAGCGGACCGGCCATGGCGACGATACCGCTCTCCTTGATATAGCCCAGATGAGTGTCACGGGTGTCCAGACGGATTTGTAGCGCACCGGGCTTATCCCGGCAGATCACGGCGAAAAGCGGCATTCATTCCTCCTTCAGGGGGCGGGTCATCAAAGATTCGGCGGCTGTTTTCACGGACGCACCGCCTTGGGCAAGTTTGGCAACCATCGCGGCGATGGGCATGTCCAGATCCAGCTTGACGCCAAGCGCGGAGACGGCGCGGGCGGTCGCTGCACCTTCGACAGTGGTCGAGGGGTCGAATTCCTCGCCTTTGCCCAACGCCTGTCCAAAGCGGAAATTCCTCGATTGGGCCGATGTGCAGGTCAATGTCAGATCGCCCAAGCCCGATAAACCTGCCAGTGTTTCGGCCCGCGCTCCCATATGGGTTGCCAGCCGGGTCATTTCGGCGAAGCCACGGGTGATGATCGCTGCGCGCGCGCTGTCGCCAAAGCCCGCGCCAATCACCACGCCGGCGGCGATCGCAATCACGTTCTTTAACGCTCCGCCAAGCTCGGCGCCGGTGACATCGTTGCTGCGGTAAAGCCGCAGGACCGGCGTGGACAGCATCTTCTGCAAGTCGACCGCAGCAGCGTCATCCCCGCAGGCCAGCGTCAGTGCCGTGGGCAGGCCCCGTGCGATATCGGCAGCAAAGGAGGGGCCGGTCAGAACAGCAACCGTTGCATTCGGACAGGCTTCGGCGATCAGGATCGAGGGGCCGGTCAGACGTTGCAGATCAATCCCCTTGGCCGTGCTGACAAGCCGTTTGCCGTCAAGCCGTCGGGCATGCTGATCCAGAAAGCTGCGCAAGGCCTGTGCCGGAAGCGCAAGCAGGATTGTATCCGCCTTGGTCGCTGACGCCAGATCATTGGTCAGCACAATCTGATCGGGCAGGGTGACGCCGGGAAGCCGAGGGTTTTCGCGCCCCCAATCAATATCGCGCCCCCATAGGGTGACAGAACCATTCGCCGCCAACGCGACCGCCAATGCGGTTCCAAAGGCGCCCGAGCCAAGGATTGTCACATCGTTCATGCCTTGGCCCCTTTCTTGCCGCTCCCCAGCATGGGTGCGGCGTTGCGATCAAGCGGCCAGCGGGGGCGTGCGGCCAGATCCATTCCATCGTGATGGCCAAGGCGGAAACGCTCGATCCCGGCCCAGGCGATCATGGCACCATTATCCGTGCAAAGGCGCAAAGGGGGCGCTAAGAACTTTGCGTCCGCGTCATGGGCCACCCGCTCTAACGCGGCGCGGATCGTGCGATTGGCGGCGACACCGCCCGCGACGGCCAAAACCGGAACCGGATTGGCAGCCAGCGCCCGGCGGGATTTTTCGGCAAGAACCTCGGCCACGGCGAGCTGAAATGCGGCGCAGAGATCGCGGCGGTCGGTTTCGCGCAGACCGCCTTGCTCTGCGATCAATTGGTCGCGCAGACGCAGGGCGGCGGTTTTCAGGCCCGAGAACGACATGTCAAAGCCGGGCCTGTCCAGCAGTGGACGCGGCAGGCTGAAGCGATCAGGATCGCCCTGTTGCGCCTCGGCCTCGACCGATGGGCCGCCGGGTTGCGGCAGGGCCAAAAGCTTGGCCAGCTTGTCAAAAGCCTCGCCCGGAGCATCGTCGATGGTGCCGCCAAGGCGCGTGAAATCTTCCGGGCTGTCCACAAGCAGAAACTGGCAATGCCCGCCAGATACCAGCAACATCAGATACGGATAGTCGACGCCATCGGTCAAACGAGGCGTGAGGGCATGTCCGGCAAGGTGATTCACCCCAACCAGCGGCAATCCGGCACCGGCCGCGATCCCCTTGGCCGCCATCACTCCGGCCATGACACCACCAATCAGTCCCGGACCCGCAGTCACGGCAACACCTGAAAGGTCGCGCAAGCCTATGCCAGCTTCAGCCAGGGCTTGCTCAACAGCGATGTCCAGACGTTCGGCATGGGCACGGGCCGCGATTTCCGGCACGACGCCACCAAATTCGGCGTGCAGGGCCGTCTGACTGCTGACGACCGAGGACAAAATATGCCCGTCGCCCCGGACGATGGCCGCCGCCGTGTCGTCGCAACTGCTTTCGATGCCAAGAAAGATGATATTGTCCATGCTCTTGCCGGGCGAGGGATTGATGCTTACCCCTGTGGCCTAGCATCGGCCAAGAGGGAAGCCAATGGCGACGGTGGCAAGACCCACGCTTCTGTTAACGCGCCCCTATGCGGATTCGCAGCGATTTGCTGCGATGCTTCCGGAATGGAGGGCCATTATCTCTCCGATTCTGGAAATCGTGCCTGTGGCGCATGACGTGGATGTGGTGCGCAGCGCCCAAGGGCTTGTCTTTACCTCTGGCCACGCCATCGCATCGGCGGGTGCGGGCAGGGGCAGGCTGGCGATTTGCGTCGGCCCACGAACGGGCCAGCTGGCCCGGCGGGCGGGTTTCAAGGTTGTGGAAGGCAATGGCTTTGCCGAAAGCCTGTTGCCCCTGATCGCCGCCGCAGAAATCCCCTTGCTGCATCCCCACGGGCGACATCTGGCCCGTGAATTGCCCGTGAAAAATGTCGTCGTCTATGATCAACTGCCGCTTGCACTGACGGGCGCTGCACGGGATCTGCTGGCGGTGACTGACCCGGTTGTCGTGCCGCTGTTTTCCCCGCGTTCGGCCCGGATTCTTGGGCAGCAGGTTTCCCACGCGCAGGCGCCGCTTTGGCCTGTAGCGATCAGTCGGGCGGCCATGGACGCCTGGAACGCCCCGGCTGTGGCACGAAATATCGCCAGTGAACCCTCATCCCGTGCTATGGCTGCGGCAATTCGCCAGCTACCTGTTAGGGAACATTAATCATCACTGCGGGTTGAGCAGATGGCCGCGCCTTATTAGGCTGTCATCAAAATCAATGCTGCCACTCTAAATGCTGCCACTGGGCCACTATGGCGCGCGATAACGAGGACTGCCGTGAAAAAGCCAGAAGAATCCAAAACCTCGGGCACGCCGAAGCCGAAAAAGACGTCAACCAATTCTACGGACACTGGCCTGACCGCCAAAAAACAGGCGGCCCAGAGGGGGACGATTAGATCGCAAGCTGTTGAACCCGGTGAAGGCAAGGCTGCTGCTGCCAGCGGTGGTAGTATTGAGCCCGTGAAGTCCAATCTGGTCGGGAACAAGATCGAAGGATTGCCCGCCGCCGTGTCCAGGACCGCTAAGCCCGAAGAAAAGCCCATGCCATCAACGCCAAAGACACCCGAGTCGCCATTGAAGCTTGAGACGGCGAAAGCCGAACCTGCGAAACCTGAGCCAGAAAAGTCGCAACCCGCCAAACCCATGACCACGACATCACAGCCGCCCAAGGCCGCACCCGAAAAACCCACACCCGAAAAGCCCGTAGATGCACAGCCGGCAAAACGTGAACAGGCAGGCTTCTGGCCGTTGGTGTTTGGGGGCGGTGTCGCTGCCCTGATCGGGGGCGTCGCGACCATCATGGCGTTACCGTTTCTACCGGCGTCATGGTTGCCGGAACAGCAGACGGCCGAGATTGACGTGGCAGCGATTCAAAGCAATGCCACAAGCGCCGCAGAGGCTGCGGCTGACCGTCGGATCCAGGAATTGCAGGCCCAGTTGCAAGCGGTCCCGACATCTGACGATGCGACGCGGGATTTGGCAGCGATGCAACAGCGCATCGACGCGCAGGCCCAGCAGATTGATCAATTGTCGAACCGCCCGGCCTTTGATCCGGCGCTGGCCGAACGCCTGCAGACCCTGACCGCACAGGCCGCTGCGTTGGAAAACCAGATCCAGACCGCTGCTGAACAGGCGCAAACGCAAATCACCGCTGCACAGGTCGAGGCTCGGAAGCTGCAAGAGGCGGCCGAGGGAAGCACGCGTCGCGCCGAGGCCGTGGCTGCGATCGCCTCGCTGCAGACGGCACTGGATCGTGGGCTGCAGCCAGACGAAGCACGACAGACGATGGAAGGGGTCGGCATCGAAACGCCTGATGCGCTGAACCGTGAAATCGCCAGCCTTGGAACGCTGCAAAGCGAATTTCCCGATGCGGTGCGGGCCGCGCTGCGGGCCGCCCTGCGTGAGGAAAGCGCTTCGGGACAAGGCAATGTTTTTACCAATTTCCTGCGCGCGCAAACCGGGGCCCGTTCGGTCGAGCCGCGCGAAGGCAACGATCCAGACGCCATCCTGTCGCGCGCCAATGCCGAGGTCGAGGCCGGTCGTATCGGCAATGCGCTGACTGAAATGGAGGCCCTTCCTGATGTGGCAAAAAACGCGCAGCTGATGGCTGAATGGACTGCCAAAGCTACGGCCTATCGCGATGCGCAGGCCGCGCTTTCCAGTCTTTCAGCCATGTCGAATTGAGGGCGGTATCATGCTGATTTCCGTTATGAAAATCGTAGCCTTCTTTGCGGTTGTCTTGGCTTTGGCGCTGGGCGCCATTCATCTGTCAAAAACAGGGCAGGTGTTGCATCTTGAATATGGCGGCCAAGAGATTGCACTGACCCCGCTGAAGGCCATCGTCGCGCTGCTGGTTCTGCTGGTATTAACTTGGGTCGCCCTGAAGCTTTTGGGGCTATTGCTGGCCTTTATCCGTTTTATCGCGGGCGATGAAACTGCAATCAGCCGCTATTTTGATCGCTCACGCGAGAAAAAGGGCTATCAGGCGCTTGGGGATGCTGTGTTGGCGATCGCTTCCGGCGAAGGCAAACTGGCGCAGGACAAGGCGGCAAGGGCCGAGAAATATCTGCAACACACGCATATCACCAACCTGCTGTCCGCGCAGGCGGCAGAGGTTGCCGGCGATAAAAAACTGGCCAATCAGATTTATCGTCAGTTGCTCGAGGACGACCGCACCCGTTTCGTCGGTATCCGTGGACTGATGCGTCAGAAGCTTGAGGATGGCGATACGGCAACCGCACTTCTGCTGGCCCAGAAAGCCTATGCGTTGAAGCCGCGCCACAAGGAAATTCAGGACACGTTGCTGGAACTGGAAATGCGCGAGGGCGACTGGAAAGGAGCCCGCAAGATGCTGAAGGAAAAACAGCGTCTGGGCGAAATTCCAAAGGATGTTCAAATTCGTCGCGATGCCGTTCTGGCCCTGCAAGAGGCCAGCGATGTTCTGGCCAAAGGCACGTCCATCAGCGCAAGGGAAGCTGCAATTTCCGCTGCCAAAGCTTCGCCCGACCTGATCCCTGCCGCCGTTCTGGCTGCACGCAGCTATATCGCCCAGAACGACGCCCGCAACGCTGCGCGCTTATTGGAAAAAACATGGTCGGTGCGTCCGCATCCCGACGTCGCCGCGGCCTATGCTGAAATCGAGCCGAATGAGACGCCGACACAACGTCTGTCCCGCTTCAACCGCCTGATCGAACGCAATCCGAGCGACGAAGAATCGCGGTTGTTGAAGGCCGAACTGCTGCTGACGGCCGAGGATTTCCCGGCTGCTCGTCGTGAGCTTGGTAATCTGGCCGAGACGCATCCGACGGTGCGCACCCTGTCGATCATGGCCGCGATTGAACGTGGCGAAGGCGCGGATGACAGCGTCGTTCGTGGATGGCTTGCGCGTGCCCTGACCGCGTCGCGCGGCCCGCAATGGTGCTGTGACAAATGTCAGAATATCATGACCGACTGGGCACCTGTCTGTGATAGTTGCGGTGGCTTCGATACGCTCAGCTGGCGTGAGCCGGTCGAAAAACGCGGTGCGGCCTCTGCAACCGCCGGGGCAGAGCTGCTGCCATTGCTGGTTGGTGCGCCAAAGCGGGAACAACAACCGGCGGCCGACCCGACTGACGTTGTCGAACCTGACAGCGTTGTGGCGTCGCGCGCCGATAAGCCGCAACCGGAAGACGCTGAACTTCTGGACGCGACCTCAGTGGTCAAGGCTGACGAGCCCACCCCTGAAAAGCCTGCACCGCAAAAAGCAGAAACGCCCGAGCCAGAGACCGAAAACCCGGCTACATCAATGCCGGAAAAAACTGTTTCAGGGCCCGTTGGACCGGCACCAACGCCAGATTTGAAACCAACGCCGACGCGGGATGAGGAACGCGAAATGGTTCGCCCTGACGTTGTTCCACCTGACGAGGCCGATTGGACCGAAGGCAAAATCAAACCATAATCGGATGAGGGGCGCGAAAAATGTTCGCGCCCCTCTTTCCACCTACGCCGGAACCTGTTATCCGGCGCACCACAACCAAGTGCCGATGTAGCTCAGCTGGTAGAGCACGTCATTCGTAATGATGGGGTCGGGGGTTCGAGTCCCTTCATCGGCACCAGGTTGTGAGATTCTCATCAAATCTTAAGAATGTCGATCTGGGCATCGTTCAAGCCTGCGCAGAAGACCTGCGGTGCTTCGTTTTATGCGACGTCTCGGGTGGCGCTGTGCGGGCGCGGTGGACAGCCGTCCGGGCGCGGTCAACGCATGACGGCCCCGACGCCCAGTCGGTGCTGGATCGCACAGTTGCCCAGGGCTCTGGCGCTCAGGCGAGATCGCGCAGTTTTGGCTCGCGATCCCAGTACCTCAGTTTGGCCGCCTCGGGCAGCGTTGCCAGATCAGTAACGCCTTCGTCTGCCTCAATCCCGGCACGATCCAACAGCGGCTTCGCCCCTTCGCTGGCACCAATGGCCTTAAGATGCGCGAAGGCGTCCGAGACGAAACCAACAGCGGCGCTGTCCTTGGCCAGCTTTTGCGCCGCCTGCTGTGTCAGCACCAAGGCCACCGCATCGAACAGCACCGAGGGCGAGCCGGCGAGTTGGCCGTCGGCCTTCATCGTCCCGCCCTCAAGGGAAATCCCGCCGACACTCGGAGCGATGGTGAATGCTGTGCCCTTTGCGGTCTCGACCGCCTTTTTAAGCTTGTCGATCTCGGCCTTGCTCGACCCTTCGTCAAACAGGATCGCGACCTGCCGCCCCTCCAGCGTCCGCTGCCAGTTCTTCTGGATCGACAATGCCTCAGACGGATCAAGGTCTAGCGGTTGGATAACGGCCTTGGCCGGCGCTGGCAGGTTCATGCCAAGTCCCTTCGCAACCCGCTTGCCCAGATCTGGATGCAGCACCTGCAAATGGCCCAGCATCCGTTCGCGGATATGGGGCAGTCCGACCTTGGACAATTCGAACACCATGGCCGAGGCGATATGCGCACGCTCATTGTCGGTCATCGAGTTCCAGTACATGCGTGGCTGGCTGTAGAAATCGCCAAAGGATTCTGCGCGCATCCGCAGCTTGTCACCCTCGACGTGCTGCTGGGCCGTGCGGAAACCGGTGCTGACCGGTCGCGGGCCGGGATCCTCGCCGGCCTCGTTCAGGCTGTTCGGCTCGTAATTTGCGCGGCCCTTCGGCACATGGGTCTGCATCAGCCCGTCACGCTGCATGTTGGCAAAGGGGCATTTCGGTGCATTGATCGGGATCTGGTGAAAATTCGTGGTCCCCAGCCTCGATTTCTGTGTGTCGAGATAGGAAAACAGCCGCCCCTGCAGCAGGGGATCATCCGTGAAGTCGATCCCCGGCACCACGTTCGAGGGCAGGAAGGCGGCCTGTTCGGTTTCCGCGAAGAAATTATCCGGGTTACGGTCCAGCACCATCCGGCCGATCACACGCAGGGGCACGATCTCTTCGGGGATGATCTTGGTCGCGTCCAGCACATCATAGGGCAGCGTCTCGGCCAGTTCCTTGTCGAAGACCTGAACGGCAAAATCCCACTCTGGGTGGTCCCCGCGTTCAATCGCTTCCCAAAGATCGCGGCGATGAAAATCGTTATCCGCTCCCTGTGTTTTCGCGGATTCGTCCCAGACGAAGGATTGCGTGCCAAGTTTCGGGCGCCAGTGGAACTTGCAGAACGTCTCTTCGCCCTTCTCGTTCACCAGTTTGAAGGTGTGGACGCCAAAACCCTCCATCATCCTCAGGCTGCGCGGGATGCCACGATCCGACATCGCCCAGATTAACGTGTGCAGAGTTTCCGGCATCAGCGATACGAAATCCCAGAAGGTGTCATGCGCGGATGCGGCCTGGGGAAAGGCGCGGTCGGCCTCCATCTTGACCGAATGGATCAGGTCCGGGAACTTGATCGCGTCCTGGATGAAGAAGACCGGGATATTGTTGCCGACCAAGTCCCAATTGCCTTCGTCAGTGTAGAACTTGACCGCAAAGCCACGAACGTCGCGCGGGGTGTC
The DNA here is from genome assembly GCF_014490725.1 of Paracoccus amoyensis. Lineage (GTDB taxonomy): Bacteria > Pseudomonadota > Alphaproteobacteria > Rhodobacterales > Rhodobacteraceae > Paracoccus > Paracoccus amoyensis. Next base: position 506,763 of record NZ_JACOQL010000003.1, on the reverse strand, counting down.
AACCGAACCCGCACCGCCTGCGACCGTCGAGAAACGGGTGAAGACCGGGGTCTTCTTGCCTTTGGCGGAAAACAGGCTGGCGCGGCTGATTTCAGGAATCGGGTCGGTACATTCGAAATAGCCATGGGCGGCAGATCCGCGTGCATGAACGATCCGTTCCGGAATGCGCTCATGGTCGAAATGGAAGATTTTCTCGCGCAGCACGAAATCTTCCAGCAGGGTGGGTCCGCGCACGCCGGCCTTCAGGCTGTTTTCGTTATCCGAGATCGGGACACCGAAATTCGTGGTCATCGCCGGGTCGTCGCCAACGGCGATCTGGTGAAGCTCACCTGCGTCGCCGCGCTCGGTCTTGAATTTTTTGTCGTCGGTCATCTTTTCCTGCCTTCCTGAAAGTGGGGTGGCAACGGCGATGAACGCCGCCTTGAAAAGGCAACGGACCTTCAGTGGGCAGGTTCCCGGAATAAACTTATCTGAAGCGGAAGATCGCTCGGTCCGGATCAGAGCGCCCCGCGATCTTGGCAGCAACGATCTGGGCGCCGATCATCGAAAAGGTGATGCCATTGCCGCCGAAGCCCATGATGGTGTGAATACGTGTGAAGCCCGGAACAGTATCGATGATCGGCAACCCGTCTTTCGTCACGCTGAACGGTGCCGACCAGCTATAGGCGGGTCGGCCGATGTCGACGCCCGTCAGGTCGTGCAGTTTGCGTGCGATGATGGTCGCCTTCCGCACCAGCTTGTCCGGGTCGGAATTGGCGGCCGCGGCATCTTCATCTTCGCCGCCCGCGATGATCCGGCCCGCGTCATCGGTGCGGAAGTAAAGATAGGGGTCAGAGGCTTCCCAGACGATGGTCTGTTTCATCCAGTCCGGCAGTCGCGTCAGGGGCCGTGACGCCAGGGCCCAGGTCGATGTGACATGATGGGTCGAGGTCTTCATCTGCGGCAGGAATTCGTAGCCGGTGCAGAACACCGCGTGGTCCGCTGTCACAACCTCGCCCTGTCGGGTGGCAAGCGCAATGCCGCCAGGCAGTTCGGCCATGTCGGTGATCTCTATGGGCGAGATCACCCTCGCGCCGCGCTGCATCGCCTGCGCCAGCAACCCTGCCGTCAACTGCGCGGGATTGGCCGAGGCAGAGGCGACGGAACGGATCGCGCCCGTCCGGTTCATCTGGTATTCATTGGCAAGATCGGTCGCGTTCAGGTATTCGGCCTCGATGCCGATTGCACGGCGTGCCTCGGCCTCGGCCTTCAAGGCGCGCTTTCCCATCTGATCACCGGTCAGATACAGCGCCGGTTTGCGCGCCATCGCACAGTCGATGCGAAGGCGCTCAACCAGGTCGACCAGATCATTGACGGCCTTTACCGAACGACGCCAGGCGGCGTTTGCTTTGTCAGCCCCGATCTGGCGCTGCAACTTTGTCAATGGCACGTCTATTTCGTGCTGTATCATCGCCGTGGAGGCGGGCGTCGAGCCGCGAACAGGCGGACGCCGGTCCAGCACCAGCACAGAACGCCCTTGCGCTGTCAGCGCCTCGGCGACAAGGGCGCCGCTGATCCCGGTGCCGATGACAATGACCTCGACATGATCGACGTTCAGCGAACGCTCTTGCGATACGGTGGAATTCGGCGTCCTCACCCAGAACGGTGTTCCGGTCCTAAGGTCGTCTTTGCGGGTTTCTGCATCCCGGTCCGCCATATGTCCTCCAAACGCAGGCCGATCACACTTAACCCTTGGTCGGGGAAACGGTTCCTGTGACGGGCGGCAACACAGATGCCCCACGGTGCGGCGCATTCGCACGCACGCCGAACCAGATGCGCCGTTATGGCAAAGCCTTAGCGGCGCGCTTCGGTCAGCATCTTCAGCGCCAGACCCGCCAGCACCATTCCCATCAGCCATCGCTGGACGACAGCAAAGGTCGGGCGCCGCACCAGAAAGACCGCAATGCTGCCCGCCGTGATGGCAATGATTGCGTTCACGCTGACGCTGATGATGATCTGCGTTGCCCCCAGTGCAACGGATTGCAGCAGAACCGTGCCATGACCCGGCTGGATGAATTGCGGCAGCAGGGACAGATACATGACCGCGATTTTCGGGTTCAGCAGGTTGGTCAGAAAGCCCATCGCGAACAGCTTGCGAGGGGTGTCCTTGGGCAATGCCTTGACGTGAAAGGGCGATCTGCCGCCGGGCTTCACCGCCTGCCATGCCAGATACAGCAGATACAGCGCCCCCGCGATACGCAGCGTGTCATAGGCAAACGGAACCGCCATCACGATGGCGGTGATCCCGAAAGCCGCGCAAAGCATGTAGAACACAAACCCCAATGCGACGCCGCCCAAGGAAATCAGACCGGCAATCCGGCCCTGACTGATAGAGCGTGAAATCAGATAGATCATGTTCGGTCCCGGCGTCAGGACCATTCCAAGCGATATCAGGGCGAAGGCAAGAAGGTTGGAAAGCTCGGGCATGTTCGACCTGGGGCTATGACTGCGTCACCATAGGCATCATCGGGTCGGATGGACAATATCCCTTGGGAAAGCGCGGCCGGTTTCGGCCGCGCTTTTGTTGCTTCAACGCCAGTTCAGGGCCGGTGCGACATGTGTCAGGATGCTTTCCAGCACATGCACATTGTAATCGACACCCAACATGTTGGGGATGGTCAGCAACAGGGTGTCAGCCTCGGCAATCGCTTCATCCTCGCGCAGTTGGTCGATCAGCTTGTCCGGCTCATCGGCGTAGCTGCGGCCAAAGATATGCCGCGTCTGCTCGATTGCGCCCACCTGATCAGAATCCTTGCCACCGCGCCCGAAATAGCGGCGATCTTCGTCATTGATCAGGGCAAAGATCGAACGGCTGACGGAAACACGCGGCTTGCGATCATGGCCAGCTTTTTCCCATGCGTCGCGATACATGCGGATTTGTTGCGCCTGCTGAACGTGGAACGGCTCTCCGGTTTCATCGGCCTTAAGGGTGGAGCTTTGAAGGTTCATACCCATTTCGGCGGCCCATTCCGCGGTCGCATTGGTCGCAGCCCCCCACCAGATCCGGTCACGCAGGCCCGGCGAATGCGGTTCCAGCCGCAACAGGCCGGGTGGGTTGGGGAACATCGGGCGTGGATTGGGCTGCGCAAAGCCTTTTCCATCAAGCTGTTGCAGGAACACTTCGGCATGGCGACGGGCCATGTCTGCCTGCGTCTCATCCTCGCCCGGCTGATAGCCGAAATACCGCCACCCGTCGATCACCTGCTCGGGTGAGCCGCGACTGATACCCAGCTGCAAACGCCCGTTCGAAATCAGGTCCGCCGCACCCGCATCTTCAACCATATACAGCGGGTTTTCATAACGCATGTCGATGACGCCGGTCCCGATCTCGATTTTCGAGGTGCGGGCACCGATGGCCGCCAGCAACGGAAAGGGCGAGGCAAGCTGTTGGGCAAAGTGGTGAACCCGGAAATAGGCACCATCGACGCCAATTTGCTCTGCGGCCACGGCCAGATCAATGGACTGGTGCAAGACATCCGAGGCGGATTTGACCTGTGAACCACGGTCAGGGGACCAGTGCCCAAAGGACAAGAAGCCGATATTTTTCATGAAACTGTTCCTATTTCCAATACTGGTCTTTTGCGCAATTAGGCTGCGCTACCAAGTTGACAGGAATGTAGGTATTCAGCCCATGCGGCTGCAAGGCCGGGGAAAGATCGCTATTTCAGCAGGCTGGCTGCGGTGGTCTCGTCCGTGATCAGTCCGTTGATCACCCCGGTATGCAGTGCCCCAAAAACCGAATCGCGTTTGTCGGGTCCGAAGGCCGCTGCAACAACCAGTGCGCGTTCCGTGCTTGGCAGCTCGGCCGAGGCTACACGCTCGTTCTTTGGCAAAAACTTGCCGTTGATGTCATAACTATGGCCCAGAATCTCTCCGACAGCACCCTGTTCCTGCAGTGCAAGGATTTCGGCCATGGTCAGAAAGCCATCCTTTGCCAAAGGGGCTTCGGAGCCCATTGAGCCAAGTCCAATCAGCGCAACCTGAGCATGCTTGGTCATCTCCATAACCCGGATATTGCCCGGCTGACGATGCAGGGCATCGCGCTCTTCCTTCGAGGTTGCGATGACCGGAACCATCAGCGGAAAGGATCTTGCCGTGACGATATCAGATAGCGAAAACAGGACATTATAATATGCAGCAGAACCGTCCGCCGAGATATTGCCGGTCAACGAGGCGATCCTGTGCTGCGGGCAATCTATTCGCGCCATCTGTGTCACAGCGGCGCGCAAGGTGCGTCCCGCGCCAACCGCCAGTGTAATCGGGGCGCCTTGCTGTAAGTGCGACTCGATGAAGTCGGCAACGGCCATGGCGACACCCGTCTGCCCCGCCGCTGCCGGAGTGATCGACGCCATTTTCAGCCCGAATCGCTTTTGCAGGTCTTTTTCCAGGCTGAAACAACTGGTCAGCGGGTGATCTATGCGCACTTTGACCAATCCCGCGGCCAAGGCTTGCGCCACCAGACGTTGTGCAGTTTGGCGCGAAACCCCCATCTCTTGCGCGATTTCATCCTGCGTTCGACGGGCGACATATGACAACCAGGCAGCGCGCGCGGCCTGTTCCAACTTGCGGTCGTCCCTCATCTGGTAGTCCTTTCAGTCAGTTAGGCCTTTCAGCCGTCGCGAACGCTGAACAACACTTATGACGCGACGTAAAAATGCATTTGACAATTTTACCTCATCCTATGAGCATTTGCCAATGCTCTGGGCAAATAACGCCCCTGGGGGGAGCGATGAGGAGGAACAAGGTTATGAAGATGACAATACGCAGCCTGATGGGGGCATGTGCGCTTACAGCTTTGGCAGCGCCGGTCATGGCCGAGACACTGACCATTGCGACCGTGAACAATGGCGACATGATCCGTATGCAGAAGATGACCGCGCCTTTTACCGAGGCGAACCCGGACATCGAGCTGGAATGGGTGACGCTGGAAGAAAATATCCTGCGTGAACGTGTGACAACCGACATTGCGACCAATGGCGGCCAGTATGACGTGCTGACCATCGGCACCTATGAGGTTCCGATCTGGGCAAAGCAGGAATGGCTGGTGCCGCTGAATGACCTCCCGGCAGAATACGACACCGACGATTTGCTGCCACCGGTTCGTCAGGCTTTGTCAGTCGATGACACGCTGTATGCTGTGCCGTTTTATGCTGAATCGGCGATGGTGATGTATCGCACCGATCTGGCCGAGGCTGCCGGCGTGACGATTTCGGAAAGTCCGACCTGGACCGAGATCAAAGCCGCTGCTGAAGCAATGACCGACAAAAGCAAAGAGCAATACGGCATCTGCCTGCGCGGTAAGCCCGGCTGGGGCGAGAATATGGCCTTTCTGACCGCGATGGCCAACAGCTATGGTGCGCGTTGGTTTGACCCAGAGTGGAAACCGCAGTTCGACAGCGCAGAGTGGAATGCCACGCTGACCGATTATCTGGATATGATGACCAATTACGGGCCGCCCGGCGCATCGTCGAACGGCTTCAATGAAAACCTGTCGCTGTTCCAGCAGGGCAAATGCGGCATCTGGATTGACGCCACGGTGGCGGCCAGCTTTGTGACTGATCCGACCAGTTCGACCGTTGCCGAGAACGTCGGCTTTGCGCAATTCCCGAACAAGGAAGGCGTGGATAACCACGGCAACTGGCTGTGGGCATGGAGCCTTGCGATCCCGGCATCGTCCGACGCGCCGGACGCCGCCAAGAAGTTCGTCGCCTGGGCAACCAGCAAGGATTATACAGCGCAGGTCGCTGAAGCCGAAGGCTGGCGCGCCGCACCTCCGGGGACGCGCACGTCGCTCTATGAAAACGCTGATTATCAGGCCGCTGCACCTTTCGCGGCCATGACACTGACAGCGATCGAGGGCGCCAACACCCAGAAATCATCGGTTCAGGATATCCCCTATACCGGCGGTCAGTTTGTGGCGATCCCGGAATTCCAGGGGATCGGGACGGCGGTTGGACAGCAATTCTCGGCGGCTTTGGCTGGGCAGATGTCGGCGGCGGATGCGCTGACAGCGGCTCAGGCGAATACAACGCGTGAAATGGCTCGGGCCGGTTATCCCAAGTAAGCCCTGACAAAACCTGCATCGCCCGGCGATAGGTCGGGCGGTGCACCGACCCGAAATTCGCGCGAGTCCCGCGCCAATCGGAGGAAGCACGCCATGGCCACCCGCCAGACTCAAAGCCTTGCTCGGCTTATGCGCGCACCCGCAATCATCCTGCTTCTGATCTGGATGATCGTGCCGCTGGCAATGACGCTTTATTATTCGTTTCTGAACTACAATCTGTTGAATCCGGCAAGCACCAGTTGGGCTGGCTGGTTCAACTATCAGTATTTCTATACCGACCCCGCATTCTTCGAGGCGATCTGGAATACTCTGATCCTTGTTCTGGGCGTGCTGTGCATCACGGTGGTTGGCGGCATTCTGATCGCGCTGTTGATCGACAAGCCGATCTTCGGTCAGGGGATCGTCCGCATCCTTGTGATCTCGCCGTTCTTCGTCATGCCACCGGTGGCGGCGTTGATCTGGAAGAACATGATCATGCATCCCAGTTATGGCGTGCTGGCCGACGTTGCGAAATTCTTCGGGCTGCAGCCGGTGGATTGGTTCGCACAATTTCCGCTGTTCTCGATCATCGTGATCGTGGCGTGGCAATGGCTACCCTTTGCAACGCTGATCCTGCTGACCTCGCTGCAATCGCTGGATGGCGAACAGATGGAGGCGGCTGAAATGGACGGCGCATCGGCGCTGAGCCGTTTCTTTTATCTGACGCTGCCTCACATGGCCCGCGCGATAACCGTCGTGATCCTGATCCAGACGATCTTCCTGTTGGGGGTCTATGCGGAAATCCTTGTGACCACGAATGGCGGGCCGGGCAACGCTTCGACCAACCTGACCTACCTGATCTATCGCGCCGCCCGTCTGAACTTCGACATTGGCGGGGCCGCGGCAGGGGGCATCATCGCGGTCATTCTGGCCAATTTCGTCGCCATCTTCCTGATGCGCGCCGTCGGCAAAAACCTGGATTGAGGAGGCAAGGATGGCACGCGCTGTTTCGCAAAATACCAAGATCGGCTACACGATCGCGGCATGGTTGGTCGCTCTGCTGATCTTCTTCCCGATCCTTTACGCAATCATCACCAGCCTGAAGACCGAGCAGGAAGCGATTGCAGGCTTCGATCTGATCCCCAGCTTTACCTTGGAGAGTTACCGAGAGGTTCAGTCCCAGTATAATTACTTCCGGCCCTTCATGAACTCGGTCATCATCGCGATCGGCTCGACCGTCCTTGCGCTGATCGTGGCGGTTCCGGCCGCCTGGGCGATGGCGTTCGCGCCGACCAAGCGGACCAAGGATATTCTGATGTGGATGCTGTCCACCAAGATGATGCCTGCCGTCGCCGTGCTGGTGCCCATCTATCTGATCTTTCTGAAGACCGGGCTGATGGATACACGGATCGGGCTGGTCATCGTGCTGATGCTGATGAACCTGCCAATCGTGGTCTGGATGCTTTACACCTATTTTCGCGAAATTCCCGGCGAAATTCTGGAAGCTGCGCGGATGGACGGTGCCACGTTGGGGCAGGAAATCGTGCATGTCCTGACGCCGATGGCGGTGCCGGGTATCGCCTCGACGCTGCTTCTGAACGTCATTCTGGCATGGAACGAGGCTTTCTGGACCATCCAGCTGACAACAACGAATGCCGCACCACTTTCGGCCTTTATCGCGTCTTTCAGCAGTCCGCAGGGGCTGTTCTGGGCCAAGCTGTCGGCAGCATCCGTCATGGCCATTGCGCCGATCCTGATCATGGGCTGGTTCAGCCAGAAACAACTTGTCCGCGGCCTGACGTTTGGCGCGGTGAAATAAGGGGGACAATCAGATGGGTTCCATTACACTGAAAAACGTCCGCAAGGCCTTTGGCGAAGTCGAGGTTATTCCGGGTGTCGATTTGACCATCGAGGACGGCGAATTCGTGGTCTTTGTCGGTCCATCGGGCTGCGGGAAATCCACGCTTCTGCGCCTGATCGCAGGGCTTGAGGACGTGACATCTGGCGGCATCAGTATCGACGGCAAGGATGTCACCGATGCGGGCCCGGCCCAGCGTGGTCTGGCGATGGTGTTTCAATCCTATGCGCTTTATCCGCATATGTCGGTTCGCAAGAACATCGCTTTCCCGCTGAAAATGGCCAAGATGTCCGAGGCCGAGCAGGAAAAACGCGTCAGCCATGCCGCCAAGATCCTGAACCTTGACAGCTATCTGGACCGAAAGCCCGGACAGCTGTCGGGCGGTCAGCGTCAGCGCGTGGCGATTGGTCGCGCCATCGTGCGCGAGCCTTCGGCCTTTCTGTTCGACGAACCGCTGTCGAACCTTGACGCAGCCCTTCGGGTGAACATGCGGGTCGAAATTTCGGAACTGCATAACAGCCTGAAAACCACGATGATCTACGTCACCCACGACCAGGTCGAGGCGATGACCATGGCCGACAAGATCGTCGTGCTGCGGGCTGGCCGGGTTGAACAGGTCGGTTCGCCGCTGGAACTTTACAGCCGTCCCGCGAACAGGTTCGTCGGCGGTTTCATCGGTAGCCCGAACATGAACTTCATCGAAGGTGAGGATGCCGCCCGCCATGGTGCCCATACCATCGGTATCCGTCCCAAACACTGGAAGCTGTCGCAGGCTGAAGGAGAGTTCCCGGGCACCGTGGGCGTGGCCGAACATCTTGGCTCGGACACCTTCCTGCATATCGATCTGGACAATGGCGCCCATATCATCGCCCGCGCGGCGGGCGAATTTCCGGTTCACCACGGCGACCGCATTTTCCTGACCCCGCAGGAAGGCCGCATCTACAAGTTCGGTCAGGATGGGCTTGCCCTATGAGGTTGCAGGGTAAAACCGCGCTGATTACCGGCGCTGCCCGTGGCATCGGTCGCGCCTTTGCCGAGGCGTATATTCGCGAAGGCGCCACGGTTGCGATTGCCGACATCAATGGTGATGGCGTGCGCGCCACCGCCGCCGAAATCGGTGCCGTTCCCATCGTCATGGACGTGACGGATCAGGCAAGCATTGATGCAGGTGTGGCCGAAGCTGCTGCCCGGATGGGCGGCATCGACATCCTGATCAATAACGCCGCGCTGTTCGACCTTGCCCCCATCGTTGACATCACGCGCGACAGTTATGACCGGCTTTTCGCGATCAATGTCAGTGGCACGCTGTTCACGATGCAGGCCGTGGCGCGGCACATGATCGACACCGGACGCAAGGGCAAGATCATCAACATGGCCTCGCAAGCCGGCAGACGGGGCGAGGCGCTGGTTGCCGTTTACTGCGCGACCAAGGCCGCCGTCATCAGCCTGACCCAATCGGCCGGGTTGAACCTGATCGCCCAGGGCATCAACGTCAACGCCATTGCCCCCGGCGTGGTGGATGGCGATCACTGGGACGGCGTCGATGCCAAATTCGCCGCCTATGAGAACAAACCCCGTGGCCAGAAGAAGAAAGAGGTCGGCGAAGCCGTCCCCTATGGCCGCATGGGCACCGCAGAAGATTTGACCGGCATGGCGATTTTCCTTGCCACGCCCGAAGCCGATTACATCGTCGCCCAATGTTTCAATGTGGACGGCGGCAACTGGATGAGCTGATCATGGCAACCAAACTGAACAACGACAACCTGTCCTCGCTTGGCGTTCCGGTGCCAAATTACGACCGCACGCAGTTGAAGGGCGGGATCGTTCATTTTGGTCTGGGTAATTTCCATCGCGCCCATCAGGCGGTGTATCTGGACCGGCTGATGAACACCGGCAAAGGCTTGGATTATGCGATTGTCGGTGCAGGGGTCATGCCGTCCGACGCCCGGATGCGCGACGCGCTTGCCGCGCAGGATTTCCTGTTTTCGGTTGTCGAACAGACGGCCGAAGCCTCGGACCCGCGGATTGTTGGCGCGACGGTGGACTATCTGCCGCCCGCAGATGCAGCGGCGATCATCGCCAAGCTGGCCGATCCTGAAACAAAGATCGCCAGTCTGACCATTACCGAGGGCGGCTATTTCATCGATGCCGCAACCGGGCATTTCAACCCCCGCCATCCCGCGATTGTGGCGGATGGTGCGAACCCTGACCAGCCCAGAACGGTCTTTGGGATGCTGGTCGCGGGTCTGAAGGCGCGGCGCGATGCGGGGCTGCAGCCGTTTACCGTTATGTGTTGTGACAACATCCCACATAATGGCGTCGTCACCCAGGAAGCCGTCGTCGAAACCGCGCGCCTGTCCGACCCTGAGCTGGCCGAATGGATCAAGTCCAGCGTGGCCTTTCCGAACGGGATGGTTGACCGGATCACCCCCGCAACCAGCGACCGCGAACGCGCCATGATTCGCGACGATTTCGGCATTGACGACGATTGCCCGGTATTCTGCGAGGATTTCATTCAATGGGTGCTGGAAGACAACTTCCCCGCAGGTCGCCCCGCGCTGGAAGATGTCGGCGTTGAGTTTGTCGACGACGTGACCCCGTGGGAGCTCATGAAAATCCGCATCCTGAATGGCGGGCATGCGGTCATCGCCTATCCTGCCGGTCTGATGGATATTCATTTCGTGCACGAAGCGATGGAAGATGATCTGGTCCGGGGCTTTCTTGAGAAGGTCGAAACGGATGAGATCATTCCCGCCGTTCCCCCCGTGCCGAATACCGACCTGCAAGCCTATTTCCGGAAGGTCAAGGAACGCTGCGCCAATCCCAAGATCGGTGATACCATCCGCAGATTGTGTCTGGACGGATCCAACCGGCAGCCGAAATTCATCGTGCCCACCATTGCGGATCGTCTGCAAGCGGGCAAATCGGTCGAGGGGCTTGCGTTGGAAAGCGCACTTTGGTGCCGCTATTGCGCGGGAACCACCGATTCCGGCGCGGTGATCGAACCGAATGACCCGAATTGGGACCATTTGACCGCCGTTGCCATGCAGGCCAAGGACAATCCTGCCGCATGGCTGGCAATGGCCGAGATTTATGGTGACACCGGCAAGAACCCTGCCTTTGCGGGCGCCTTTTCACGCTGGCTGAACATGCTGTGGGACAAGGGCACCAAGGCGACGCTGCAAACCTATATCGGCGGATGACCTATGCGCTGATCTTCGACTGCGACGGTGTGCTTGTGGACAGCGAGCCGCTGTCGATTGCCGAACTGGGCGATACCCTGCGGGCAGCGGGGGCGGTGATTACGAATGATGAGATGTTCGCCCGCATGATCGGGCGTTCTGTCGCCTCGATCGTCGACATCGTCCGGCAGGAACAGGGCGTCGACGCAACGCCGCTGCTGCCGGATTATCGGCGCCGTCTGGCGCAGCGATTTCAGCAGGAACTGTATCCTATTCCCGGGATCGCGCACGCCTTGTTGGAATTACAAAGCCTGCCCAAGGCGGTTGCTTCGTCGTCCACCCCGGCAAGGATTGCGCAATCGCTGGAACTGACTGGGCTGGCGGGGTTCTTTGGCACAAGGGTGTATTCCGCCGTTCAGGTTCAGAACGGCAAACCCGCACCTGATTTGTTCCTGCTGGCTGCAAGGGAGCTTGCGGTTCCGCCTGAAAACTGCATCGTCATTGAAGATAGCGGTGCGGGCGTTCGTGCGGCCAAGGCGGCGGGAATGTATTGTATCGGGCTGTTGGGCGGCTCACACGCGCAGGCTTCTGGATTGGCGCAAAAGCTGCCTCAATCGGGCGCCGATGCCATTGCCCAGCGGGCGGATCAGTTGCCTGCTCTCGTGCGTGAGCGCATCAGCGCGCCATTGGCGAAGTAAAGAGGCTGCAGATGTATCTTGGCATTGATCTGGGCACTTCCGGGGTCAAAGTTCTGTTGATGGACGAGGGGCAGAATGTCCTTGGATCCGCCACATCGGGGCTAAGCGTGTCGCGTCCGCAATCCGGATGGGCCGAACAGAACCCCGCCGACTGGATCAGCGCGACCGAAGCGGCAATGGCTGAGCTGATATCGAAACATGACTTGTCGGGCGTCAAAGGGATCGGCCTGTCAGGGCAGATGCACGGTGCGGTCACGCTTGACGCCGACGGTCAGGTAATCCGGCCGGCGATCTTGTGGAATGATGGAAGATCACAGCAGCAGGCGTCCAAACTGGATGCTGATCCGCAATTTCGTGACGTTTCGGGCAATATCGTTTTTCCCGGCTTTACCGCACCCAAGCTGGTCTGGATGGCCGAAAATGAACCGGCCGAGTTTGCCAGAATTGCCAAGGTTCTGTTGCCCAAGGATTATTTGCGCCTTTGGCTGACTGGCGAATATGTCGCAGAAATGTCAGATGCCGCCGGAACAAGTTGGCTGGATACGGGTGCCCGCCGCTGGTCCCAGGATTTGCTTGCCGCTTCGGGAATGCGATTGGACCAGATGCCCGATCTGATCGAAGGAAATGCCCCGTCGGGCGGCATTCGTGCCGATTTGGCGCAGGCATGGGGGATGACGCCAGGGACGATTGTGGCCGGAGGGGCCGGCGACAACGCCGCCACTGCAGTTGGTGCGGGGACGGTGGCCGAAGGGCAGGGGTTCGTGTCCCTTGGAACCTCGGGCGTGCTGTTTGCCGCAACCGAACGTTATTTGCCGCGCCCGGAAAGTGCCGTCCACGCCTTTTGTCACGCCTTGCCGGGGATGTGGCATCAGATGGGGGTGATCCTGTCGGCGTCAGCCGCGATGGAGTGGTTGTCGGGGATCACAGGCCGGAAACCCGCCGACCTGACGGCGGAACTGGGCACGGCTTTGAAAGCCCCCGGTGAGGTCACGTTCCTGCCCTATCTTTCGGGGGAACGGACGCCGCATAACGACGTCGCCCTGCGCGCAAGTTTTGACGGGTTATCGGCGCGGACAGACCGGGCGGCGTTGACGCAGGCCGTGCTGGAGGGGGTGGCCTTTGCCTTTGCCGATAACCTTGCGGTGCTGCGCCAGGCCGGGTCCAACCCGCAGGCGCTTGTCGTGCTGGGCGGTGGTGCGCGGTCCGAGTTCTGGGTGCAATCCATCGCGACCGCGCTTGGCCTTCCGATCCTGATCCCCGAAAGCGGCGACTATGGCGCGGCTTTTGGCGCCGCACGTCTGGGGATGATGGCCGCAACCGGGGCATCCGTGGCCGAGACCTGCACCTCGCCCCGGATCGCAGCTGTCATCGAACCGAATAGGGCTCTGGCGGCGGCCTATTCGGATCGGCTGAACAAGTTCCGCGATCTTTACGCCAGATCTGCGGGGTGACGGGCACCTCAGTCGCGCCCCAGCATGTAAAATTCGTCATTCGGCCTCATGCCGGTGACATTTGCCATCCGGTTCGACATCCCGAAAAAAGCCGAAATGGCGGCGATGTCCCAGATATCGTCATCGGTGAAACCATGTTGTTTCAGGGTCGCGAAGTCCGAATTTTCGACTGCATGGGCCTGCTGGGATACTTTCATCGCGAAATCCAGCATGATGCGCTGGCGTGGCGTAATATCCGCCTTGCGATAATTGACGGCAACCTGATCGGCCAGCAACGGAGCCTTGGCCCTGATTCGCAGGATCGCCCCGTGGGCCACAACGCAATATTGGCACTGATTTGCCGCGCTGGTCGTGACGACAATCATCTCTCGTTCAGCTTTGGTCAGGTTGCCGGGCTTGTCCATCAGCGCATCATGATAGGCAAAGAAGGCGCGGAATTCATCGGGGCGATGGGCCAGAACCAGAAAGACATTCGGCACGAAGCCCGACTTTTCCTGCACAGCCTGGATGCGTTCGGCAATATCGGGTGGCAGGTCCGCAATCGATGGCACGGGGAACTGGCTGATTGGATGTTGGGACATGGGACGTTCTTTCGGGGAAAGTGGCGTTTGCACGGATCGTTACCTGGATAGTGACCCCTTCGAAGCGGACTGACAACGCTTGCGACCAGTCCTGCAATGCTGCCATCGTGACCAAAACACGGAGGCGGAAGATGACAAAGAATATCCTGTGTTATGGCGATTCCCTGACATGGGGATGGATTCCTGTGGTCGCAGGCTCACCCACCTATCGCTATCCTCATGAGCAGCGTTGGACAGGGGTGATGGCGCAAGAGCTGGGCGAGGGGTATCATATCATCGAAGAGGGGCTAAGCGCCCGCACGACCAGCGTCGATGATCCCAACGATCCGCGTCTGAACGGGGCCAATCATCTGCCGATGCTGCTGGCAAGCCATCTGCCGCTGGATCTGGTGATACTCATGCTGGGCACGAATGACACGAAATCCTATTTCAATCGCTCACCATATGAGATCGCCAATGGCATGGCGAAATTGGTCGGGCAGGTTCTGACCAGCGCCTATGGGGTGGGAACGCCCTATCCTGCGCCGAAGGTTCTGGTTGTCGCGCCACCACCGCTGGCCCGGATGCCGCACCCCTGGTTTCAGGGCATGTTCGACGGCGGGCATGCCAAGTCCCAGCAATTGGCCGGGCTATATGCCGCGCTGGCTGATTTCATGAAGGTGGATTTTCTGAATGCTGGCGATCACCTGACCACGGATGGTGTGGATGGCCTGCACTTCACGGCCGAAAACAATGCGGCTTTGGGACGGGCAATCGCCGCAAAGGTCGGCGGAATATTGACCTGATTGAAAAGGAAACGGGCCGACAAACAATCGGCCCGTTTTGACGAATTGGCAAAAATGCTCAGCCAAGCGCCTTGGCGATCGCGCCCCACAACTGGTTTACCGCCAGCGCCGCAAAGGCCAGCGTACAAAGCGCCATCAGCAGGTTGGTGATCGCGCCGTTCCGCCATTCGCGCGGGGTGCGATCCGTATTCAGAATCCACAGCAGCGTGATCGCCATAAAGGGCATGAACAACGCGCCCAATACGCCATAGGCAAGGATCAGATAGACCGGCTGACCCAGAAACAGCATGATCATTGGCGGGAACGTCAACCACAGGACATAGGCTTTGTAATAGACGCCACTGGCTCCACGGTCTGGATCACCATGTGGCAGGCCACGAATTTCGCCTACAAAGTCAGCGAACATCAGGCTGACGCCGTTCCAGACACCGATCAGCGAACTCATCGAGGCGGCCCAGAAGCCGACAAGGAAGATGACGGCCATAAATTTGCCGTAACGCTCACCCAGAACATTGGCCAGATCGACCATGCCCTGATCGCCACTGCCGATTGCAATGCCTGCCGAATACAGCAACTCGGCCCCCACGATCAGCGTCGCGACAACGAAAATGCCGGTGATGATATAGGCGACAAGGTTGTCCAGCCGCATCACGCGCATGTAGCGTGGCGTGTCCCAACCTTTTTCACGCAGCCAATAACCATAGGCGGCCAGGGTGATCGTGCCGCCAACACCTCCCGCAAGCTCAGGACGTTGATCATCGCACCTTCGGGAATACGCGGAATCAGGCCATTCAGGATTTCGCCCAGATTGGGCAGGGTAAATGCCGCCGCGATGATCACCGTGACAAACATCAATACGACGAAGAAAGTGACGACCTTTTCGAACAGATCATACCGTCCGCTCCACACCAGCGCGAGGCCCAGCAGGCCCGAAATGATGCCCCAGACCGCAACACTAAGGAATGGAAACAGCGAATAAAGCGCAAGCCCGGTTCCGGCCATCGCTGCCGCGCCATAAACGAAGCCCCAAATGACGATATAGGGACCGAAATAGACCGAGGTCCATTTGCCCAGGCTGGCCCAGCCTTCAAAGATCGTATTGCCCGTCGCAAGTGAATAGCGCCCGGCACCCTCGACCAGAACGACCTTCATGATGCAGCCAACGATGACCGACCACAGCAGAAGATAACCATATTTGCTGCCTGCAACGGTTGTCGCGATCAGATCGGCGGCGCCGACGCCGGTGGCGGCCACGACAAGTCCGGGGCCGACAAGGCTCCATTTAGGCTCGGCCTCTTGTGAGGGGGGTCGGTCAGTCATGCTCCCGTCCTTTATATTGTGATTATCTTTGCCCAATGCGGCTTGCGCCACATTCTCCTATGCCAGTGATACGATCATGCGGCGGGCGTGGCGAGATCTTGCCGCGCTGAAAATTGCGATGATAGCGCAAATAATCGCTGATCTTTCAGGATCGGGTCTGTCTTGATGACATTATCAGCAGGCCGATCTGACCAAAATCAGGATGTCGCAGCCTGCTTGTTTATCTTTTTGCGGCCTTTTTGCCACGGCGCCCCATATTGCAGCCAAATTGCAGACAGCCACCACAGCGTCAGGATGGCCCATCCGTCCACCAGCAGTCGGCGCCAGATCGGCTGATCCGCCGGGTTCATCTGGAACGCATCACCGATCACCGACAGCAGAACGCACATGATGAAAGCCCACAGGCCACCCTTGCCGATTTCCTGCAGGGCAACACCCGGGCGCGTTGCGGCCAACCACTCCGTCGGGCGGGCCAGCGGCACGGCGACAAGCCAGGCTGCGGCCATGATCGCCAGATAGCGGGTGCCATCAAGGCTCCACTTGTCGATGCTGCCGTAAACCAGCTTCAGCGCATTTCGAACAGGCAGGGCGGCGTCACCGAAATCCAATGCAATCAGGATGGCCGCGCCGAACAGAAACATACCCGTCGCCAGAACCGTCAACAGCGTTCTGTAGGGCATCAGGACCGGCATGAACCTGTGCCGGAACAGGCCCATGGCGATACCGGAATAAAACAGCAACTGCCAGCCGAACGGATTGAATAGCAGCCCACCGTCACGATGGTTGGGGATCAACCCGTTCAGTGTTGGCGCGAACCACCACAAGACCAGCGAGCCAGCGGCAAAGCTGAATGGATACCGCTGGAACAGCGGCACCAATAGCGGGGCCGATGCAATCAGGATGACATAAACCGCCAGCACATCCAGCAGGTTCGGTTGCAGCCACATCGTTGCCAGCACGCCAATATAACCCAACGGGTTCTCCAGCACCCAGATGGAATACTGTCCCCAGACTGCCGTGTGTTCCAGCCCGGCATATTTCAACCCGGCTGAGACAAGGGCCATCACGACCCCGCCGATAATCAAGGCCCGCCAAACTTCGAACGCGCGGCGGGCGAAACGCCACTGCGCTGTGCGCACGCCTTGCTTTTCCTCGACACTCAACCAGACCATGCCGACCAGAAATCCCGACAGCAGCACAAAAAGTTCGGCCGCGTCAAAAACCGAGAAATTGGCCAATGTGAATTTGCGCAGCGGCGATACCGGCATGTGGTCAATCATGATGCAGACCAGCGCATAGCCGCGCAGCATATCAAGTGCGATAAGACGTTTCATTGCGGTAGGGCGCTCCACTGCGTCAGCAAGGGCGCATTGGCAACCAGCACGTCCGTTTCCTCGCGCGTCAGAAAGGAGAGCGCCTCTGACTGGGTGGCTGCGTTGGCTATTTTGGCTTGGGCGGTGATTTGCGGCAGTCGTTGCGCCGCAGGCAGGTCGCCGACGGGCTGTAGCATCGAGATATGACGTGCCAGTAATTCTCGGTCTTTGCCAAGCTTCAGAATGACGGACCGGTCCGTGATCGGTCGTGGCAGATTACGTGCGGCGGCAAGGGCGGCAGTCAGGATCGCCGGCGGATCGCGTTCTTCGGGTGTCACCAACAATCCGCGCATCCGCGCCCAACGACCGAAAACCGGGCTGGCTGAATAGCGGGAAGTTACCGGCGACAGGATCAGACCGGCAAGGATCGGCGACAGCCAGACCAATTGCCAGGGCGAAAACCTGGCCAGAACAACCAGCGTGACAACCCCGACAAGGACGTGAATCCAATGCCTGCGCAGCACAACGCCCCAATCCGGCATCGAACCTGCACGCACCTGTGCCTGCCAGCCGCTGTCGCGGCCCCGCAAAATTTCATAGATTTGCCGCGTCTGGATCAGCATTTGCACCGGGGCAATCAGGGCCGACAGCAGGTTCTCGAAGATCGCGCTGGCAAAAATGCGGACCGGGCCGCCCGAATTGCGCGCCAAGGGGCGCAGCCACGCACGAAATGTCGCGATCATCTTGGGCAGCAACAGAAACGACATCGCTGCCACGAACAGCCAGAACATGCGCCGGGCATCAAAGACCGGCCAGTCGGGGAAAAGCTGATAGGCGGTCGGGAAATATTCCGGCGTGGACAGCAGCACCGTAAAGGACAGGATCAGACCCACCATCAGCAGCGTCAGCCAGATCGGACTCATCAAAAAGCCCAGCATCCCGATGATGAAATGCGCAAAACTGATCGGGCGCAGACCGCGCATGGACAGCAGTCGCGAATGTTGGAGATTGCCCTGTGCCCAGCGGCGTTCGCGCGCCGCCATGTCCAGCAGCGTGGGCGGAGAGCCTTCGTAACTGCCGCGCAGATCGTGATCCAGCCGCACCTTCCAGCCCGAACGGCAAAGGGCAGCGGCCTCGACGAAATCGTGGCTTAGAATGGTGCCGCCGAACGGTGGTTTGCCCGGCAGACGGGGCAGGCCACAAGCCTCGGCAAAGGCTTTCATCCGGATGATCGCGTTATGGCCCCAATAGTTGCCGGTATTGCCCGACCATGCGGCCACGGCGCGGGCAATCATCGGGCCATAGACCCGGCCCGCGAACTGGATCTGCCGGGCAAAGATCGTCTCGCCGCCGACAAGGATCGGCATGGTCTGGATCAGCCCGATCTCCGGGTCGCCATTCATCCGTGCCGACAGTTCCCGGATCGTCTTGCCGGTCAGGATACTGTCGGCGTCCAGCACAACCATCTGATCATAGCGGCCGCCCCAACGGCGGACGAATTCGGCCAAATTGCCGGATTTTCGATCCTCATTGGTCATGCGCCTGCGATACCAGATCGGCACGGGAGAGGTTTCGCGCGCCTTGGCAATGGTCAGCGTTTCGTTCACCGCCATCACCGGATCGCGGCTGTCCGACAGCACAAAAATCTCGGTTCGATCAGCCATTCCTTCGCGATCCAGCTCTTGCGCAAGCGCGGATAGCAGGCCGATGCTTTCCGACGTATCCTCGTGATAGACGGGCATCACGACGACAACGCGGGCCGTGTTGGGACCATCGGGTGTGCGCAAACGCGGGGCGAACAGACCTGCCAGAACCGAACAGAACGAAAATCCGACCCAGGCAAAGGTCGGCACGAACAGGACCAGCAGTGCCCATTGCATGGGCGTCGGACGGTCACCGAAAGTTTGCAGCATTTGCGAAAAGCCGATTGCTGCGATTGCCGCAGCGCCGCCAAAGGCAACCAGTCGCGCCAGCCAGACCATCGGCCCGTTGGCACGCTTTTTATGGCGGATCGACGGCTGGCGGCCAAAATCCTGCGTTGGCATGTCCAACGGTGCTTCGGGCGGAACGGCGTCCATCGCCTGATCGGCAATCACGCTTTCTTTTGAATTGATCTCCGTCATACGGTCCAACGCGCCAGCCAGGTCTCGCTAAGTGCAAGACCATCGCTATCGGTCAGAACCGCCTGCAAATCAGCCAAAGTCGCATCGCCCGGTTCAAATTCAAAGGCCAGACGCAGAACGCCCTGATCAGGGAGAGGTTTCAGATAAGCATGAACGATATTGCCGGCCGAGGTTGTAACCTTGGATTGCGGCAATTCATTCGTAAACAGCGCAAGGTCGAAATCGACGATGACACTGCGGGTCGTTTCGACATTGATCGAACGGCCGGAACGAACCTGTCTGACTTTGGCCAAGGGCACGTCATTCGGGGGCAGCGGTGCGAATGAAAGCCGGTAGCGGTATTCGTGCCGCTCATCCCGTGCCATGGGTTTTTTGGGCAACCAATAGCTGACGATATTGTCGTTAAACTCATTCTCGACCGGGATTTCGATCAGGCGAACCTCGCCTTCGCCCCAATCCCCCTCGGGCTGAATCCAGACTGAGGGCCGCAGATTGTACATTGCCTCGGCATCTTCGTATTCGGCGAAGTTCCGGTTGCGCTGGATCAGGCCAAAGCCACGCGGACTATTGTCCACGAAGGAAGATATCTGCAGATTCTTGTGCGACCCAAGCGTGCGCCACAGGGCCTGACCGGCGCCCGTGTGCATTTGCAGGCCGTCACTGTCATGAACGGCGGGACGATAATCATCGACCACGCGGCGGCTGGCGGGGCTGAACCAGAACATCGATGTCAGTGGCGCAATGCCGGTGTTTTGCAATTCCACCCGCGGGAACAGTGCGACACGGGTGCGTACCATGGTCACCGCACCCGGATTGATATCGAATTGATAGGCCGCGGATACGGATTTGCTGTCCAGCAACGCATGGATGCGCACCCATTCCGAAGCGGGATCAGGCTGATGTATCCAGAAATCGGTGAAAAGCGGAAACTCCTCGCCATCTGGGCTGCCGGTCTTGATCGCCAGACCGCGTGCCGACAGACCATAGATCGTGCCGCGCGCGACGGCGCGGTAATAGGTCGCGCCTTGGAAGACCAGGAATTCGTCCATCACGCCCGGACGGTTCAGAACCGTGCGCAGGCGGAAACCGGACCAGCCCATTTCACCAACGGTTTCGGTATCCGCACCTTCTGGGAATTGCGACGGATCGAATTCCAGCAATTTGGGGTCAAAGACCAGTTTATGGGGCACACCATCACGGACGATGCTGATATTGACCGGTTCATAGAAAATCGCGCCCGGTGGCAGCAGGTCCATGCTGAACCGGCCCGAACCGCCCAGCGGATCAGCGTCGCGACGGAAGCGGATTCCCCGATATTGATCATAGTTCAGATCTGCAAAGCTGCCGACCTGTTCGGCGACGGGCTGTTTATATACGCCCCGTGCACGCTCAGCGGCCAAGGCTGCGACTTCTTCGAAGCCGAAGACGGTGGTGGCAGCAGCAGGCGGGTTGTCAGCTTCGGCGTTATCCGCCTCGGACTGCGCCTGAACCTGGGGTTCAGACTGGGCCTGAACCTTGGTGGCTGCAAATGTGCCACCTGCGGCAATCGCGGTGGCTGCATTGAGGAACTGACGACGCTTCATATCTGGGGATGCCGGGTTAAAAAAACTGTTTCATCATAAGGGGCCTGTTATGCAGCAACAAGCCGCAATGCCAACATCCCCCAGCTACCTTTGTCATCACTTTACCAGAGAACTGGCTGAAAATCGCCTGCCGATGCGGCTATTGCCGTGCCAACCATTCGGTAACAGGCCGCCGGATATTTGGCATCCCGGAGTCCAGTGCCTCGTCAACGACCTGAGCAAGCTCGGTGATCGAGACATGGCGGATCAGATGTTTGACCGGACCGATCGAGGCTGGGCGCATCGACAACCGGCGGATGCCCAATGCCGCGAATGTCAGAGCCTCGATGGGGCGCCCCGCATCCTCGCCACAGAAGGACAGGGGAACGCGGGCATCTTCGCAGCGGGCGACGATCTGTTTAAGCAGCATCAGAAACGACGAATTCAACGTGTCATAGCGTCGGCGAACACGTTCATTTTCGCGATCCGCGGCGAAGAAGAACTGCTTCAGATCATTGCCGCCGATGGACACGAAGTCGCACATCTCAAAAAAGCGCTTGGGCGCAAAAGCCAGCGACGGCGTTTCCAGCATTGTGCCAACGCGGATGTCGCTGGGCATGTCGTGGCCCAGGCGCTGTTCGCGCGCCACTTCCTGCATCAGGATCCGGTAGGCGGCGTCATATTCTGTGATATCGGCGACAAACGGAAACATCACATGCAGAGGGCGCCCGACGGCAGCCCGGATCAGCGCCTGCAACTGCATCCGCAACACGCCGCGCTTATCCAGGCCAACGCGGATCGCCCGCCAGCCCATCGCCGGGTTCGGTTCGTCCTGCGGCTTCATATAGGGCAGAACCTTGTCCGACCCGATGTCCAGCGTGCGAAACATGACGGGCTTCTCGTGCGCATTGTCCAGCACGCGCCGATACAGCGCCGCCAGTTCAGACCTGCGCGGCACATGGTTGCGGATGAGAAATTGCAATTCCGTCCGAAAAAGACCCACGCCTTCGGCGCCTGACCCCTCGAGTGAGGGCAGATCGGCCATCAGGCCCGCATTCATGTAAAGCTGCACCGTCTCGCCACAGGTGCCGGTCGCCGGCAGATCGCGCAGGCTGGCATAGCGCGACTGTGCCTCGGCCTGCATGGCGATCTTGTCGCGAAAGGCGGCGGCAACGCTTTCTTCGGGGCGCAGGTGGACGATACCCTGATCGCCGTCGACCAGAACGGAATCACCGTTCAACGCCTCGGTCGTGATGCGGGCGGCGTGAATGACCAGCGGAATCGCCAGCGCCCGCGCGACAATGGCTGCGTGGCTGCCGACCGAGCCTTCTTCCAGCACGACACCTTTCAGCTTGCGACCGTATTCCAGCAGTTCGGCCGGACCGATATTGCGCGCCACAAGGATCGGGTTTGCGGGCATTTCCGCACCGGTGTCCACGCCCTGACCGGTCAGAATGCGCAGCAGCCGGTTCGACAGGTCGTCCAGATCATGCAGGCGGTCGCGCAAATAGGGATCGGCTGCCAGTTCCAACCGCGAGCGTGCCGAAGATTGTTCTTTTTCAACAGCAGCTTCGGCGGACAATCCCAGAAGAATGTCTTCTTCCATCCGCTTCAGCCAACTGCGCGAATGGGCGAACATCTTGTAGGTTTCCAAAACCTCCATATGTTCGCCATCGCCGACCATGGCGGCGGCGGCAAACATGGTGTCCACCGTTTCGCGCAGGCGTTCGACGCCGGCATGAAGCCGTGCCTGTTCTTTTTCGGGATCGTCACCCACGGGGTTTGCGACAACGACCCGCGGTTCATGCAGCCAGACATTGCCTTCGGAAACCCCTTCCTGACCGGTCGAGCCGCGAAACATCTGTGGAAAGCGGTGGACAAGGGGCAGGTTGTCCATCTGACTGCCCTTGAAGGCACCCAACTCGGTCATTTCGGCCAGCACCATGGCGACGACTTCCAGTCCGTAAACCTCGTCTTCGCTGAACTGGCGGGCATCGCGCGACTGGACAACCAGTACACCCAGCTTTTCACCGACGCGCTGAATGGGAACGCCCAGAAAACTGGGAAAAACCTCTTCGCCGGTTTCGGGCATGAAGCGAAAGCCGGGTTCCGATGGGGCATTGCCGGTGTTCACAAACCGCCCGGTGCGCGCCACGCGTCCAACCAGACCTTCGCCCAGACGCAGGCGAGTCCGGTGCACGGATTCCGCCCGTAACCCTTCCGTCGCGCTGAGTTCCAGCGTTTCAGCATCGCGGAACAGATAGATCGAACACACCTGTGTCCGCATCGAATCCGCAATATTATGCGTGATCTGGTCAAGCCGATCCTGCCCGCCGCCGGCGGCAGAAAGAATATCCTTGAGCCGCTTCAAAAGCGTCCGAGAATCTTGGTCCTTGCGGTCTTGCATCGCCTGGGCCTGCCTTTGCTGTCGCAATGGTCCCGCAGGGCCTGTGCCAGTGCTATGATATGCGCTGGATCAAGCCGCTTCGAGGCCAAAGGCATCATGCAGTGCCTGCACTGCCAGTTCCATATATTTGCGGTCGATCAACACCGAAATCTTGATCTCGCTGGTGGCGATGACCTTGATGTTGATGTTTTCATCAGCAAGCGCCTTGAACATATGCGCGGCGACGCCGGTATGGCTGCGCATGCCAATGCCAACGACGCTGACCTTGGCAACCTCGGTGTCCACGACCAGCTCGTCATAGGCGATAGTGCCCTTGTTTTTGGCGTCTTCCATCGCGCGTTTGGCACGCTCGACCTGATTGATCGGAACCGAAAATGTCATGTCAGTCACCGAACCGGGGTGATCTTCATAATCTTTTTCCGAGATGTTCTGGACGATCATATCGACGTTGACGCCAGCTTCGGCCAGTGGGGCAAAGATAGCGGCAGAAATGCCGGGACGATCTTCGACCGTGACCAGTGTGATCTTGGCTTCGTCGCGGGAATAGGCGACGCCGTTGACGACTTTCGATTCCATGATTTCATCCTCATCGCAAACCAGCGTGCCTGAATTTTCGTCCGTATCTTCGAACGATGATAGCACGCGCAGGCGAACCTTGTAGCGCATTGCCAGCTCGACCGAGCGCGTCTGAAGCACTTTCGCGCCAAGGCTGGCCAGTTCCAGCATCTCCTCGAACGCGATCTTTTGCAGCTTGCGCGCTTTCGAGGTGATCCGCGGGTCGGTCGTGTAGATGCCGTCCACATCGGTATAGATGTCGCAGCGTTCAGCCTCGAACGCAGCGGCAAAGGCGACGGCGGTCGTGTCCGATCCGCCACGGCCCAGCGTGGTGATGCGCCCATCCGGCGCCAGGCCCTGAAAGCCCGCGACGACGGCGACCTTGAACCCTTCGGCGAATTTCTGATCCAGATTGGCGCGCGGAATGCTTTCAAACCGGGCCGAGGAATGCTGCGCAGTGGTGTTGATGGGCACCTGCCAGCCCTGCCAACTGCGTGCGGGCACACCCATTTCCTGCAATGTCAGCGCCATCAGCCCTGCGGTGATGTTTTCACCCGAGCTGACGACTGCGTCATATTCACGCGCGTCAAACATCGGTGAGGTCTGTTCGACCCAGCCAACCAGTTCGTTGGTCTTGCCCGACATCGCGCTGACAATGACAATGACATCATAGCCGCGATCAACTTCGCGCTGCACTTTTTGTGCGGCGTTGCGGATGCGGTCCAGATCGGCGACGGACGTGCCGCCAAATTTCATCACCAGAAGCG
This sequence comes from Paracoccus amoyensis, assembly GCF_014490725.1. Classification (GTDB taxonomy): domain Bacteria; phylum Pseudomonadota; class Alphaproteobacteria; order Rhodobacterales; family Rhodobacteraceae; genus Paracoccus; species Paracoccus amoyensis. The sequence goes on along the minus strand of NZ_JACOQL010000003.1, from coordinate 482,079 downwards.
GCATTTCGGGCCCCCAGCCTTGGCATTGTTATCGGCGGGCTTTTATGGGTGGGGGGCCGAAACCGCAAGGGGCATAGCACCATTGTCCGCAAACACTTGCGCTTCATATCGGTCACCTTGACATCTGGCGATCCTGATCGAAATTGGCGCACCGCGCGAGGGCCGGACGTTTCAGGCGTGTGAGGACGACCAGCGTCGCTGCAACCATTGTTGCGGCGAACAGCATCATGGCGGGCAACAGGCCCAGAATATCGGCAAGAACCCCGCTGACAATGACAGGCACGGAAAAGCCGGCATAGGCATAGATGAACAATCCCGCGGTTGCGCGGGCGCGATCATCCGGGGCACGTGACGAAATCTCGGCCAAGGCGGCCAGATAGGTGAAGCCATAGCTGGCGGCGCTGGTGAAACAGGTTCCGGCCAGAACCGCAGCAAGAAGATCAAAGCGCATACCGATCAGCAGGATGACAAACCCGATGGGAACAAGGCACAGCCCGACGGTCAGAGCTGCATTGTTTTTCAGTCGTTTCGCAATGGGCTGGCATAGAAATCCTGTGAAAATCGCCAGAAAGATCACCAGACCCGACCAGCTGCCCAGATCGTTGCGGGCAAGTTGCAGTGGGACAACCGCAATCGTCATGCCGGTGACGGACCATGCCAGCGCCAGCGAGATGCCGAATATCCCCGTGCCTTTCGGAAACAGCGGCATGCGGAGCAATGGTGCATTGGTATCGCGGTGTGTTTTCGGCAGTAATATGATCGCTAAGGCAAGGCAGGGCGCGACAGCAAGCAGAAGGGCAAAGCTTGCGGGAAACAGCGTCGGCCCTTGAATTCCAAGGCTGATCCCGGTCGCCAAGGCCCCTCCGCCAAAGCCCAGCGATGTGACCGATGTCACAGCCAGTGCGCTGCTTTTGGTGCGGTTGCCGCCCAGAATTTCGGTCATATAGGCTGTGCCCGCAGTGGTCGCCAACCCGGTTCCAACACCCAAAATGGCGCGGGCGATTATCAGTGTGGCCCAGCTTGGCCAGATGACCAAAATACCTGTTGCGGTCGCGCCAAGGGCCAGTGCAAGGGCGATCGGCGGCTTCCGCCCGATGCGGTTCGACAAACCGCCCAGAAACAGCAGGGTCGGCATCAATCCCGCGACATAGGCCGCAAAAGCGATGGTCACCGCTGCCGCGCCCATATCGTTCTGCGCGGCATAGGCGTCATAAAGCGGTGCCTGCAAATTGACGGCAAAGGTCACGGTGAAAAGGCACATTCCAAGAAGCGCGGCGGATATCTTGTTTGGCATTGAGTGGACCCTTTGCTGCATTCAATCTCGATTGCCACCTGGTCAGGTTTATGACAATTTTTAAATTGTCATAAATACAGGATGTGGGATGCCCGGCGCCAGATATCTGAAGTTTGCGGAAATGATATCGAACGCGATTCGCGATGGCACATTTCCACCCGGCAGCAGGCTGCCGACCCACCGGGCCTTTGCAGAGAAATTCGGGTTGGCTTTGGCAACGGCGACCCGTGTGTATCAAGAGCTGGAACGAAAGGGGTTGGTTTTGGGCGAAGCGGGCCGGGGCACCTTTGTCCGCGATCCGAATGTGCCGCCGACAGCCGGGCTGCGGCAGGACGAAACCCCGGATATGATTGACCTGATGTTCAACATGCCGGGCAACGCGGTCGACGCTGACATGCTGCGCGCCGGTTTGCGCAAACTGGCGGCGGGCGGCGATCTTGAAGCGTTATTGCGTTATCATCCGCATGGCGGACGGGCGCATGAGCGAAAGATATTCGCAGATCACCACAGTCAGATGGTCGCGCCCGCCAGGCCAGAAAACCTGTTGGTGACTTCGGGCGGGCAGCACGGGCTGTCGATTGTATGTTCAGCCCTGCTGCGCCGTGGGGATGCGGTCGCGGTTGATGCGCTGACCTATCCCGGCTTCAAATCGGTTGCAGAATTGCATGGCCTTGATCTGGTTCCAATACAACCAGTCGCAGGCGTGATGGACCCCGATGATCTGGAACGGCAAAGCCGGAGCAGGCGGCTGCGCGCCGTTTACCTGATGCCGACGGTGCACAGCCCGCTTGGCACGGTGATGGACGAGCGGACCCGGCAACGCATCGCCGATGTGGGGCGGCGGCATGATCTGATGCTGATCGAAGACGGCGCCTATGCGTTTCTGGAAACGGGCGCGCCGCCCAGCTTTCAGCATATCGCGCCCGAACGAACGATTTATATCGCGAGCTTTTCCAAAAGCCTCGCGACGGGCCTGCGCCTTGGATATGTCGTTGCACCGGACGGATGTATCGACAATCTAACAGGGGCGATCAGGGCGACAATCTGGAACGCACCGGCCGTGATTTCCGGTCTGGTGACTGGCTGGATCGAAGATGGCACGCTTGCCGAATCCATGGAACGCCGCCGGCGTGATGGTGCCGCACGACGACGCCTGTGCCGTGAGGTGTTCGGCGACGATATCATGGCACACCCGAATGCCGCATTTGCATGGCTGCCGCTGATACCCGGACTGCGGGCCGAACCGATCATCGCAAAATTACGAAAGGGGGGAATCTCAATCTCGGGCGCCGAAGCTTTTGCCACGACCATGGCGGTGCCGCAGGCATTGCGGCTGGCTTTCGGCGGGATAGAATTGGAAACTTTACCGCGAATTTTCAGACAGATACATGAAATAACCGCTGCGGCCAAAATATCCGGGCGTATCAGTTCGCCTTCTGGCGGGGCGTAAAGGGCAGGGGGGCGACGGGAACGCCTTCCTCGATCAGTTTCTTGGCCTCCTCGGGCTTGGCCTCGCCGTGAATTGCACGGCTGGGGCTGCGGCCTTCGTGCATTGCGCGCGCCTCATCCGCGAATTTCAGGCCGACATAATCCGAATTGGCTTCGACATGCTTGCGCAACTGATCCAGGGCTGCTTCCATGCGGTTTTGTGGTTCGGTCAATGGCGCTGCCCCGGCTTTGGTTTTCGAGGGAACGGATGGCGCCATCAAGGTTTTCTGCACATTCGATGTGCCACACAACGCACATGTGTTCTGGCCGGCCTTCTGCATCGCCTCGAACGCCTCGGACGAGCGGAACCAGCCGTCGAAATCATGTCCATTGTCGCAGCGCAACGAATAGCGGATCATGGGGTCACCTTACTGAACATAGACATTATATCGTGTCAGACCGCGCGCTTCGCAAGATCGCGCAGGGCGGTGACCAGTCCGTCGGGCGCCCCAACCCGCTGGTCCAGCACGTTACGCCCGGCATGACCCATTGCCCGGATGCGCGCAGGCTGGGCCAGAATCTCTGCAAGTGATGTTTGCAGGGAATCAACCGTGACTTGCCGGGCCGCATCTGCAGCGGTCAACGCGGCATAGGCATCCGGGAAATTGCTGACATGCGGACCGTAGAGGATCGCGCATTGATAGGCGGCTGGCTCCCACGGGGTATGGCCACCCCGATCGTTCAACGAGCCTCCGACAAAGCACAGGCCCGCCGCTGCATACCAGCGCGCCATCTCACCCAATGTATCAACCAGCAAGACCGGCCCGTCTTCTGCGCCCTGCGACCGTCGGATGACGGGCAATCCACGCTGTTCGATCAGGTTGGCGACCTCATCGCCGCGCTTTGGATGGCGGATCGCAAGGATCAGTCGTAAATCCGAATGCTGTTTTCGGGCCTCGACAAAGGCATCCAAAAACACCTGCTCCTCACCCTCATGCGTCGAGGCGGCCAGAAAGGTCATATCGCGCGCGGCGCTGTCGACGGGGGGCGATATCTGCGCCGGGCCAAGAAGCTTCAGGTCCAGTTTGGGCAGAATTGCTGCGGGGCGCGCACCAAGACGCAGCAATCGTTCTTCGCTGAGGGCATCTTGGGCGGACAAGGCTTCAACACGTTCAAGAATCGGCCGGATGAGGCGCGGAAATCGCCCCCAGTTTCCGGCCGATTTGGCTGACATTCGCGCACCGATCATGGTCTGGGGTATTCCGCGCCGTGCTAATTCGCGGGATCGCAGCGGCCAAAATTCGCCTTCGATGGTAACCTGAAGACGCGGGTGGACGGCATTCAGAAACCGCTGCATCGTGCCGGGCAGATCCATCGGTGCAAGCCGCGCGGCAAGACCCCAGCCTGTAACCATCTGGCGTGCCGTTTCGGTATTTGTTGTGACGAGCACGCTGAAATCACGGGCAAGGTCTTCGATGATCGTCCGCGCTGATGTCAGTTCACCCACGGATGCGCCGTGAATCCAGATGTCAGCGGCCACGGGCCGCGCGTCCATGACCAACCTTTCCCGCAAGGCATCCTGTCCGCCCAGCGTTGATTGCAAGCGCAGAAGTGGTTCAGCCAGTCGGGTCAATGCGCTGTAGATCATCCCTGCCTCTGCCGCCGATCTGTTTTCGCAGCTATATAGGCGCATGCCGGCAATGCAAACGATCGCGGGCCGCGCCATGCGCAGGCGATGACGCAGGAAAGTCGTCATTGGAAGCGGCTTTCACCTCCTTGCCTATGCAACGAATAGAGATCGCTTGGCTTCTTTATGAATCGCCAGATCACTTCTGGATCCGGTGCTTCACAACCCGCGTCTGCGGTTGGTTCAGCCACTGTGGCACCTTGAAAACCCGTGCTTGAGGGAAAGCCGTCGGACAGGCACGCGTCAAGCGACACCCGTAATGATTTTATATGGGAAATTCTTTGGAGGCGGGTACCGGAATCGAACCGGTCTTCACGGATTTGCAATCCGGTGCGTAACCTCTCCGCCAACCCGCCGCCGTCGAAGGTTGCCATCGCATAATGGATCGGCCGCGGCCTTGCAAGTCGAGAACGACTGCCGTTGCCCATGTCGGTGAATCATGGCAATAAAACTCAAAGCAAACCGCAGAGGTTCCCGACATGACCGATTTCGCCGCACGGCGCACGATGATGGTGGACACGCAGGTTCGTCCCAACGATGTGACGAAGTTCACCGTTATCGAGGCGATGTTGACGATTCCACGCGAAGATTTTGTTCCTGCGGCCCGTCGTGCCGTCGCTTATTCCGGCGAAAACCTTGATATCGGGAATGGGCGCGTGCTGTTAGAGCCGCGCACCCTGGCCAAGATGGTCGATGCGCTGGACATTCAGCCAAATGAACTGGTCCTGGATCTGGGCTGTGGTTTGGGCTATTCAGCCGCCGTCATCGCGCGGATGGCCGAAGCCGTTGTCGCCATTGAAGACGATGACGACCTGGTGGCCGAGGCGGAAACCCGGCTGGCGGAAGCGGGTGTTTTCAATGCCGCCGTCTTGTCGGCCAGACTGACGGATGGCGCCCCGGATCAAGGGCCCTACGATGTTGTGATGATCGAAGGCGCGGTTGAAGACGTGCCCGAAACCATCGTCGACCAACTGAAAGAAGGTGGTCGGATTGCCGCCCTGTTTGTTGAAGGTAAATTGGGCGTCGTGCGCCTTGGGTATAAACTGAACGACCGGATCAACTGGCGCTATGCGTTCAACGCGAATGCACCGCTGCTGCCCGGGTTTACACGGGAACGGGGGTTCAGCCTATGATGTTGTCTTTGCGTAAATTTGCCATTGCTGCAACGCTTGGCCTTGGCATGGCCATTCCCGCCAATGCCGACTCGTTGGCGGATGCGATGGTGGCGGCGTATCGCCATTCTGCGCTGATGGATCAGAACCGCGCCGTTCTGCGCGCCGCGGACGAAGATGTCGCGGCCGCAATCGCCGAATTACGTCCGGTATTGCAATGGGTTGCCAGCCATACCGTGTCGAAAGGCGAAGCTGCGTTTCGGACCGCGACCGGCATTGATACCGATTATATTACCAGACGCACCAGCACCGTTCAGCTTGCTGCCGAAATGACCCTGTATGATTGGGGGCGTTCGGCACTGGCGATTGATGGCGCGAAAGAGCAGGTTCTGGCAACGCGTCAGGCGCTGGTCTCGGTCGAGCAGGATGTCATTCTGGCGGCGGCAACGGCCTTCTTCCAGGTGCGTTCGGCGATGGAGCAGGTCGAGCTGCAACAAAATTCGGTTCAGGTGTTGTCACGTGAACGTCAGGCGGCGCAGGATCGCTTTGACGTTGGCGAAATTACCGTCACCGATGTGGCACAGGCTGATGCGCAACTTGCCGCCACGCAGGCAACCCTGGTTTCGGCGCAAGGCGATCTGGAAATCGCGCGTGAAGGATATCTGGCGGCAACTGGCCGTCCAGGCACGAATCTGGATACGCCGCCCGCCTTGCCTGCATTGCCGGCCTCTCTGGATGCCGCGCGACAATTGGCGCAGCGCAACCATCCGGTGATCAAGCAGTATCAACGTCAGGCTGCTGCGGCTGAAATCGGCGTTGCAGCCGCCGCGGCCGAGCGGAACCCCAACCTTAGCGCAAATGCCGGGGTTGGCGTGACGCGCAGTCTGGATACGGTGACTGGCGACTACGAGAATCGGAATAGTGCTTCTGTCGGTCTGGAGCTGAGCCAGACGATTTATTCCGGTGGCCGCCTGCCAGCGGCTCATCGCAAAGCAATGGCCCAGCGGGATCAGGCACGCGCTGTGCTGCTGAATGCGTCGCGCCAGGTCAATCAGGCTGTTGGTGAAGCCTGGGCGAATATCGACGTTTCACGGGCCGAAATTCGCGCGATCGATCAACAGATTTCCGCCGCACAACAGGCCTATGATGGCGTTCGCGAAGAAGCGTTGTTGGGCGCGCGCACGACATTGGACGTTCTGGATGCGGAGCAATCGCTGCTAGAGGCGCGAGCCGATAAAATTACGGCACAAGCCAATCAGCAGTTAGCACATTATCAACTTCTGTCCGCTATGGGTTTGTTGACGGTAGAACACCTGAAACTGGGAATTCCGACCTATGACCCTTCGCAGTATTACAATGCCGTGCGCGATGCGCCGCATACAAGTAAACAAGGCCGCGATCTGGATCGCGTCCTGCGGGCAATCGGCCGCAATTAAGATCCTGAACAAGCGGGGGCACCATGGCTGATCCCCGCTTGTCACAATCCGCAACGCGCCTGTCGGAAGATATCGGCGACGTTCTGTCAGCCATCCGCCGCATGATCGCCGAGGATGAGGCGCTCAACTCGACCCGCGATAGATTGCGGGCGGAACGCGATGCGCTTGATTCGCTGATCCACTCTGACACCTTGCACGAAGATGCGGGTGAATTTCTGGCCCGCCGTTATGGTGGCAATGCAGCCTTGGCCCGTAAAATGGTGGGTGCAACCGATCCGCGCCCCGCGAATGTGATCGAGGAAAGCTGGCCGCTTGGCGACAGCGCAAATGCCTCTGACGCCGCGCGACCAAAGCAGGTTCTGCGGCATGGGCAGTTTGACGCAAGAACCGCTGATCCGTCTGCGATCCATGCAACGGTGGCGCCCGCCAACGACACTGCTCCGCTAAGGCTGGAACAGCGGGTGCAGCAGCCAGAACCGACCGGTGACATCACACCGAAACGAGGCGGCTGGCGATCGTGGATCCGCAGCGAACCGCGCAAGTCGCTGGATACGGCAGCGAAACAGGCGATCGAAGACAGCCCGAATGTCGAGATTGTCCTGACATCTGCCGCACAAGAGTTCGAGGGGCTGGTTGACGATGACTCGGACTTCGCCGAGGCGTTTGACTGGAAATCACGGATGCGGCCTGAACTGCCGACAACGGCGGCAAGCCTGCCTGTCGATACGTCGCCGCAAATGTCCGCGGATGACGAGGACGACAAGGCTTCGTCCCTGATCACCGAAGTGGATGCAGGGCAGGGCATCGCCGAGGACGAGGTTGAAGCATCGCCACCGCAGTTGAATGCAGATGATCCTGCCCTTCGCGATCTTCTGCGCGAGATCATCCAGGAAGAACTGCAAGGTGAGATGGGCCAGCGGTTTTCCAGCAATCTTCGCGCCGTCATTCGGCGTGAAGTGGCGACGGTAATCGATCAGCACCTGGACCGGTTCTGAGCCAAGCACTGTTCTTCCATTCCGGGACAGGCAGCACATCAGCCAGGGCACTTTGGCTGATGTGTTTTTTTTAACACGGCCCAGCGGACGGTGTCACGCGCCCCTGCAAGCGATTTCCGTTCACGGTTCACCTCTGTAGCCTCTTGCCCCGTCTGTGCGGCAGTGGTCTATGTAGGGTATGAAAAAGTCCGATAATCCCGCCGATCCTTTCAAGAAAGCTTTGTCCGAAGCGACCCGTGCGCTGGCGGATGAACACGAGTTGAACGTGACGTTCAGCGCCGATCCGTCGGGCGTGTCCGGCGATACGATGCGTTTGCCGCAGGTCAGCCGTCGTATGACGCGGGATGAGATCTTGTTGGCGCGGGGCACTGCCGATGCCTTGGCGATGAGGCTGCGTCATCACGATGCGGGCACCCACGCAAAATTTGCCCCCGCCGGGCCGATGGCGCGCGAATTGTATGAGGCGCTTGAAACCGCGCGGGTCGAAGCGTTGGGCGCGCGCGATATGCCGGGTGCGCTGTCAAATATCGACGCCAAGATCGGTTCTGATGCCGACAAGAAAGGCTATGGCCAGATCAAGGCAGCTGCCGACGCGCCGCTGTCTGTGGCTGCGGGATATCTGGTTCGTCAGGCCGCGACGGGGCGTGCATTGCCGGCCGCTGCACAGCATGTCGCAGATTTGTGGCGCCCCTTTGTCGAACAGCAGGCCGGAGACGCGCTGGCCAATGTCAGCGAAGTTCTGGCGGATCAGGCGGCCTTTGCGCGTTTGTCGCGTCAGGTCATCAGTGATCTGGGCTATGCCGACCAGCTGGGCGACGATCCCGAAGACCCGCAAGATGACGATGCCGAGGATAACGCCGAACAGGACGAAGAATCCGGCGATAATCAATCGCGGGAAGAGGATGAAGGCGAAGACGCCGAAGCCTCGCCCGAGCGCAGTCAGGAGCAGACGCAGGACGAACGGCAAGCGCAAGTCAGCATGGATGATCAGTCCGAGGATGAACTGAGCGACGAAGCGGAAATGCCGGAATCCGAGACACCCCCGGATATTCCGCCGCCGGTCAGTGACGCATCGGCGGATTACAAGGTCTTTACGCAGGAATGGGATGAGGAGATCCGGGCAGAAGATCTGGCCGATCCGGCAGAATTGGAACGCCTGCGAGCCTATCTGGACAAACAGCTTGAACCGCTGCGGGGCGCGGTCAGTCGCCTGGCGAACAAGTTGCAGCGGCGTTTGCTGGCACAGCAGAACCGCAGTTGGGAGTTTGACAAGGAAGAAGGCGTGCTGGATGCGGGCCGTCTTGCGCGTGTTGTCGCAAATCCGACCACACCGCTGAGTTTCAAGGTCGAAAAGGATACCGAGTTTCGCGATACGGTCGTGACGCTGCTGATCGACAATTCCGGCTCGATGCGCGGCCGCCCGATCTCGATTGCGGCCATCTGTGCCGACGTCTTGGCACGCACGCTGGAACGGAGTTCGGTCAAGGTCGAAATCCTTGGCTTTACAACGCGCGCCTGGAAAGGCGGCCAAGCGCGAGAGGCCTGGTTGCAGGCGGGACGTCCGGCCCAGCCCGGTCGTCTGAATGATCTGCGGCACATTATTTATAAGGCTGCGGATGCGCCTTGGCGGCGGGTGCGACCGAACCTTGGCCTGATGATGAAGGAAGGCCTGCTGAAGGAAAACATCGATGGTGAGGCGCTGGAATGGGCGCATCGCCGTCTGGTCAAGCGGCCAGAGGCGCGCAAGATCCTGATGGTGATTTCCGATGGGGCGCCCGTTGATGATTCGACGTTGTCGGTGAACCCGGCCAATTATCTGGAAAAACACCTGCGCGATGTGATCGCGATGGTCGAACGCAAGAAGGCGGTCGAACTGCTGGCCATCGGGATTGGCCATGATGTGACGCGTTATTACGAACGCGCCGTGACCATTACGGATGCCGAACAGCTTGCCGGTGCGATTACCGAACAACTGGCGGCGCTGTTTGACAGCGATCCACGCAAACGGGCGCGGGTTCTGGGAATGTCGGCGATGCGGCGTGCCTAGTGCCGTCCGCTTGGCTCCGCAGTGTCAGCCGTGTTCCTCGGCCGCAGTCTCTGTCAGCGCCTGATTTAGCGCGCGCAATGCGTCGATGTGATAGACCACGCCGATAATTTCGGGATCGGATACCGGCTCGTCCGGGTCAGTTGGGGATTCTGGCGGGCGGATGACCGGCAGGAACGCGGCTCCGGTTCGATCAAATTCGCGCAATGCCTGATCCAACGGGGTGCCTTCGAGCAGGGCGTGACCATCGGCAACCAGATTGCGAACCAGATCCGGGGCGGGGGCATTCGCGGCGTCAACTGGGCGCAGGATCGCCGTGATGCGCATTTTCTGCGGCAACCAGACCTGAGGCCCTTCGGCGATACGCACACCGCGATTTTCAAGCTGCGTCAGAAAGAAAGACCGCCGCACCAGACGCGACGCAAGGGCGGAGCTGAGCGATACAGCCGTCATCACCGCGATCCCCGTTTGCCAGTCGCCAGTCATTTCAAACACGATCATCGCCGTTGAAATCGGTGCACCAAGAATGGCTGCGCCAACAGCGCCCATCCCCGCAAAGGCGTATAGGTTCACCGTGCCGGACAAGTCTGGCAGGGCCGAGGTGGCGATGATGCCAAACGCCAGCCCGGTCAACGACCCCATCACCAGTGCGGGTGAAAAGACCCCGCCCCCCATGCGACCGCCAAGTGTGATTGCTACAGCGACGGCCTTGACCAAGGCGAAGACGATCGCGGCCAGCAGGCCGATCTGTCCGGATAAGGCAGCCTCTGTCGTTTCATATCCGACGCCGATGATATGGGGGAAGGGAATTGCGATCGCGCCCAGCAGCAGCCCGGCGATGGCGGGACGTGACCACCGTGGCCAGCCGATTTTGCCCATGACCCATGTGCCCACACGATCCGCGCGAAAGATTGCGGACATCATCGCGACAGCGACCAGTGCGGATAAAAGGCCCAGCAGCATGAAGGCCGGCAGCTCGATATAAAAGGCAAGGCTCATTGCCTGGGGCAGGGTGAATTCGGTGAGGCCGCCAAACTCCAACCGGTTGATGACGGTTCCTGCCACTGCGGCAATGGCGATGGGCGCGAAGGAATGGATCGCGAAATGGCGCAGGATGACCTCGTGCGCGAAAAGCGCCCCGGCAATCGGCGCGTTGAAGCTTGCGGCGACGGCGCCTGCGACAGCGCAGCCCAACAGGTTGCGCCCCGTCATCGGGCTGGCCTTGATGCGGGTCGCCACAGCGGTCGAGATCACGCCGGCAAGGTGGACGACTGGTCCTTCGCGACCCGAGCTGCCCCCGGTGCCCAGCGTGATCAGCGATGCTGCTGCCGATGCCAGGCCTTCGCGCATTTCCACGCGCCCGCCTTCCAGCGCGGCGCCCTCGATCACATCGGCGACTGCGCGAACGCGCCCATCAGGGGTAAAACGATCAAGGATCACGCCGACGACCAGGCCGCCGATGACAGGGACGATCAACACCCAGTACCACGGCAGACCTTGCGCCATACTGGCCAGCGTCAGATCGTCCGCCCCATAGATCATCCGTTGCAGGGCGGCGATGCCGAGGCGAAAGCCCAAGGCAGCAAAACCCGCGCCGACCCCGATCAACAGCGCCAAGAGCCAGAACTGGATCTGGTTGGGGCCACGGGTTCGCATGATCTTCAGGGCGGTGTTGCCGCGGTCACGGCAATATTGCCAGCCTTTACCGATCCATGACGAATGCGCCGTGGTTTTCTGCGGTGAGTTCTCGATGCGTTCGCCGTTCATCGCTGACCTGTCCCTGCGGCCAGCGGATCACAGTTCGGGCTGCGGGTCCAGCATCAGGGGCAAGGATTTTCGCAGTAACTTCATGCCACCGGGCGCCCAGCCCAATGCGCGCAGCGCGTCACAACGAAGGACGCTAAGCGTCGCATCATCCGCGCGGGCGGGCAGGGCATTTCTGCAGCCGGTCAGATTGGCGAATTCGGCCAGAAGGTCGTGTCGATCAAGGATCAGATCGCTGGCATTCGCAATCCGTGGCGGTCCGGGCGTTTTCAGCAGCGACACTATGGCAGCGGCCAAATCATCGCCGTGCAATTCAGTTGCGACACGCGGTGTTACGGGCTTGTTGGCAAGATAGTCTGCGAACAGGCTGCGCCATTTATGCGCCGGGCCGGGGCCGTATACCCCCGTCGCGCGCAGGGCTGTTGTCAGTATTCCTTGTTCGGCAAGCTGTTGCAGGTGAGTTTCGGCCAGCGCCTTGACCTGACCATAAAGACTGGACGGTCGTGCAGGCAGATCATCCGTCAGGACTGTGCCCGGTGGATAGCCGTCGTGAACCGCGCGCGAGGACAGAAAGACAATGCGGGGAACGCCGCTCTGTGCAGCGGCGTCGAACAGGCGTGTTGACCCGTCCAGATTGAGACGTCGAAACCCTGCGGCGTCACCTCCCTCTCCGCCTCGATAACGGCCGGGGATATGGGCGAAAGCGCAGTGGATCAGGGCGTCGTAGCCGCCAAGATCGGGCGCGTCGCCCAGATGGTAGCCGTTATCGCGACCGAACACGGTGACATGATGGCCCGCATCTTGTGCAGCCGTCAGGACAAAGCCGCCGACGATGCCCGATGCTCCGGTCAGGGCGATGCGCATCAGGCGGCGGGGCGTTCCTGGGCCGACAGATCGGGCACGGGCTGGCCTTTGGCAATGGCCTTCCACAGGTCGATCAGGGGGCGCAGCAGGTGCACCTTGTCATGGTCGGACCACGGCTTTTCATACTGGAAATGCAGGATGCGAATGTCGTCCCAACTCCACAATTCCGGCATCTTGAACCAGACATATTGCAGCATGTTGTGATGGATCGACAGGCCATGCCAGTCTGGGAAATAATCCTGCAGAAACGTTTGATCGGTGCGGCGCCAGAACACGCCGGGTCGGTCCAGCCGGTCCAGCATGTCGCGATAGGTGGTCGGGTCGGGCCGCGCGGTAAAGACGCCCGAGTTCATGCGGTGAAACCCGTCCAGCCCGTCATAAACATTCGGAGCGGCGCAGAATTCGGGCAGTTGGAACAGCTTGTCCACCGGGCGCAGAACGATGGCATCCGCGTCGATGAAAACGCAGCGCTCATAATCCAACTGCCACAAGCGCAGCTTGATGAAATTATCCAGCGGGGTGTGGAAGGCGGGTTTGCCACCACGTGTATAGGCCGCGCGGGCATGCAAGGCGTCGCGGGCATGGGTCTGATCAAAGGCTTGCGAGGTTGGCAGCAGATCGGCCGCCACCAGCCTTGCGCCAAGCGCGCGCAGCCGGGCCAGGTGCGGTGCCTCTAATCCCCGATGCATCACCACCAGGTCGGCAGGGGTCCTGGTCAGCGCCAGCGACCTCAGCAACGCCTCGGCACCGGGCATGTAGGCGCTGTTGCTGACCAGCGTGACAAAAGCGTGGTCCGACCGGGCAGGACCATCGGCCAGAAGGCCGTCAGGAAGGGTCTGTGCGCCGCGCTTTGATGCCGGATGCAGTGGGGAAATCCGGTTGCTGTTCATGAGCCGTCCTGCCTTGGGTCGCGCTTTGTGATGGTTTGGACCACATCACTATGGCGTTTTCGTGACCAGTTGATGACAGAAGTGGAAGGGGTTTGCCAAGTGCCCGGTTCCGAATAAAGTTTCGGAATCAAGCGGAGGATTGCCGATGTCATTGCCCGAAGCACTTGTCGCAAGTCTGACCGCATTGCTTGGGACGCGCTTTTCCCAAACCAACGCGGACCGCGACCATCATGCGCAATCTGAAAGTTTTCATCGGGCGCCACCGCCAGATGCCGTCGCGTGGCCCAAAACGACAGAGGAGGTTTCGCAGATCATGGCGGCCTGCTCGGCAGCGGGCGTGCCGGTAATCGCCTGGGGGGCCGGCACCTCGTTGGAGGGGCATGCACTGGCCTATTCCGGCGGTGTCACGCTTGACCTGACGCAGATGGATAAGGTGGTCCAGATCAGGCCCGAGGATATGCAGGTCACCGTCCAACCCGGCGTCACCCGAGAGGCGCTGAACACGGAACTGCGGGCGACGGGGCTGTTCTTTCCCGTTGATCCGGGGGCCAATGCGTCGCTGGGCGGAATGGCCGCAACCCGGGCCAGCGGCACGACGGCGGTTCGCTACGGCACGATGCGGGACAACGTGCTGGCGTTGCAGGTTGTGCTGGCAGATGGGCGGATCATTCGCACCGGCTCGCGGGCCGTGAAATCCAGCGCGGGGTATGATCTGACCGCGCTGTTCCTTGGCTCTGAAGGGACATTGGGCATCATCACCGAACTGACCCTGAAGCTGTTTGGCCAGCCCGAAGAGGTCGCCAGCGCAGTCTGTGCCTTTGTCACGCTGGATGACGCTGTCGAATGCGTCAGCGCGACGATCCAATCGGGCATTCCAATGGCGCGGATCGAATTTGTTGATGCCGCGACCGCATGCGCGTTTAATCAGCGGGAAGGCACGACGCTGCCCGAAAGCCCGCATTTGATGATCGAGTTTCACGGCTCGCCCAATGGAGTGCGTGAGGACGCGGGACGGTTCGGAGAGATCGCGGCGGAATTTGGCGCGAAAGACTTTGACTGGGCGACGACGGCCGAAGACCGGGCGCGCCTGTGGCGCATGCGACATGGCGCCTATCACGCCTGCCTTGCCCTGCGTCCGGGGGCGTCAGGCGTGGTTACCGATGTCTGCGTGCCGATGTCGGAACTGCCGGCGGCGGTTCATGCGGCGGCAGATGACATTGCCGCCGAAGGGCTGATCGGCCCGATTGTGGGCCATGTGGGCGACGGAAATTTTCATTCCCTCATGCTGGTCGATCCTGGCAACCCTGATGAAATCGCCGCAGCCAAGCGTGTCGCGAAGAAGATGGCCGAACGCGCGTTGGCCGTGGGTGGCACGATTACCGGAGAGCATGGGATAGGCGTGGGCAAGCGTGATCTGATGGCCGCACAGCACGGCGATGCCTGGGCAGTCATGGGCGCGATCAAGCAGGCGCTGGACCCGCAGAACATCCTGAACCCCGGCAAAATGGTTCCGGATAGGAACTGATTCGTGTTCGGTCGGTTGACCTTAAGTCAGAAAGAATTGAGGAAATCATGTCCAGCAACGACACCGATCCGAACAGAGCGGCAAGGCGTCATAAGCCCGCGATCATTGCGATTATCTTTGCAGTGGTCGTGGTTGTGGTTGCCTTTCTTTTCTTCATGCCCGGATTTGATGAGCAAAACGAAGGCATTGCGACGACGCCACCGCCCGAAGGGACAACCTCGACCGAGGCCGAAGGTGGTATGGCTGACACCGAAACCACGCCCAGCCAGTAAAAGAACGCGCGAACTTCTGATATTGGACCCTGCGGGAGAATGTTCCGCGGGGTCTATCTGATGAGCACATCTAACTTCGTTTTGACACACTCGTGACCAACACAGCCCGGTGACTTTCGCTCACGGTTTTGCGATAAGCATTCCAAGGCGTGCCAAACGCCACGAAAACATGAGGGCAGTAATGCGTATCTTTACGAAATTCTTGCTGGGGCTGATGCTGGTTCTGGCAGTGGCCTGCGCGCGCACGCCTGCGCGTGGCCCGGCACCGGGGCCGGGGGCGAACCCGCAACTGGGCGACAGCCAACCACATCCGTGGAGCTCGGGCCACCCCTATGGCCACGACGTCCATGGCATCGACATCTCTCGCTGGCAGGGCGATATCGACTGGAACCGCGTCCGCGGCTCGGGCATCAGCTTTGCCTTCATCAAATCGACCGAAGGCGGCGACCACATCGACCCGAATTTCCGCCGCTACTGGAATGAAGCGGCACAGGCCCGGATCCCACGCGGCGCCTATCATTATTATTATTTCTGCCGCTCGGGGGCCGAGCAGGCGCAGTGGTTCATCCGGAACGTCCCGCGCGAGATTGGTTCGCTGCCGCCGGTTCTGGATATCGAATGGACCAATTCGAAAACCTGCCCCCGTCGCCCGCCGCCGTCCGAGGTGAAGCGCGAAGCCTCGATCTTCATGGATATCGTCGGTCGCCACTATGGTCAGCGCCCGATCATCTATACGACCGTGGATTTCTATCGCGATAACCAACTGGGCGATATGCGGGCCGAATTCTGGCTGCGTTCGGTAGCCGATCACCCGCGCGTCCGGTATCCGGGCCAGCGTTGGGCATTCTGGCAATATACGGGCACTGGTATTGTGCCTGGGATTCAGGGCAATGTTGACCTGAACGCCTTTGCTGGCACCCGCTCGGATTGGGCACGATGGTTGCAGACACGTCTGACACGCTAAGACCCGGCCTTTGGCTGAGGATTGAGTTTGCGGCGCTCTATATCGGGGCGCCGCTTATTATTGCGCTGTTCATGCCCACCAATCTGCTGTTTCGGGCGTTGGCGGTATTTTCAACCGCAGGGCTGTTGCTGCTTTGGCTGACCGGCGGATTCGATTGGCGGTCACTGATCCGTGGCTGGCGGCGCATCCCTTGGCTGACGGTTCTGGCAATTGCGCTGGCCGTCTTGACGTCCGGCTATGTCATTTTGTCGCTGACCAACCCCGACGGGTTGTTTTCTACCGCGCGAAGCAGGCCGGGATTGATGGTGATGATCTGGCTGCTTTATCCGCTGCTGTCGGCCCTGCCTCAGGAACTGATTTTCCGGGTGCTGTATTTCCACCGTTACCGGGGATTGCTGCCCGCGCATCGCGCCGGATATGCCTTGAATGCCGCGATCTTTTCCTTTGCTCATCTGATGTATTGGTCGTGGCTGGTCTGCGCGATCACCTTTGTTGGCGGCTGGATTTTTGCCCGCGCTTATGTCCGGCAAGGCTTTCCTTCGGCGTGGCTTTTGCACGCCATCGCGGGGAATATGCTGTTTACGGTCGGAATGGGCTATTATTTCTACAGCGGGAACGTGGTCAGACCCTTCTGACAGGTTGACTTCACCCCCGCCAAGCTGTTCATGCGGGGGCTGAACGAAAGAGGTCCGCCATGCACGCCTATCGCAGCCATACCTGCGCCGATCTGACCGCCGCCAATGCCGGGGAAACCGTCCGCCTGTCGGGCTGGGTCCACCGGGTCCGCGACCACGGGGGCGTGCTGTTCGTCGATCTGCGCGACCACTACGGCATGACGCAGGTGCTGGCCGACAGCGACAGCCCGGCCTTTGCCGCGATGGAAAAGCTGCGTGCGGAAACCGTGATCCGCATTGATGGCCGTGTGAAACTGCGCGACGCGGCGCTGGTGAACCCCAAGCTGCCCACCGGCGAGATCGAGGTCTATGCCACCGATTTGGAGGTTCTCGGCCCGGCGGATGAGCTGCCTCTGCCGGTCTTCGGCGATCTGGATTACCCGGAAGAAACGCGTCTGGCCTACCGCTTCCTCGACCTGCGCCGTGAATCGCTGCACAACAACATCATGCTGCGGTCCAAGGTCGTCCGCTCGATCCGCAACCGTATGTGGGACAGCGGGTTTACCGAATTCCAGACGCCGATCATCACCGCGTCCAGCCCCGAAGGCGCACGCGACTTTCTGGTGCCCTCGCGCCTGCATCCGGGCAAGTTCTACGCCCTGCCGCAGGCCCCTCAGCAATTCAAGCAGCTGATCATGGTGGCGGGCTTCGACCGCTATTTCCAGATCGCCCCGTGCTTCCGCGACGAAGATCCACGCGCCGACCGCAGCCCGACCGATTTCTACCAGCTTGACGTCGAGATGTCCTTTGTCGAACAAGAGGACGTGTTCAACACCATCCAGCCGGTCATTCAGGGCCTGTTCGAGGAATTCGGCAATGGCCGCCCGGTCGATACCAACTGGCCGCGTATCCCCTATGCGGAATCGATGCTGAAATACGGCAGCGACAAGCCCGACCTGCGCAACCCGATCGAAATGCAGGTGGTCAGCGACCATTTCCGCGACTCGGGCTTTGCGATCTTCGCGAAACTGTTGGAGCAAGAGGGCACCGAAGTTCGCGCCATTCCTGCGCCCACCGGCGGCAGCCGCAAATTCGCCGACCGGATGAACGCGTTCGCCCAGAAAGAGGGCCTGCCGGGCATGGGCTATATCTTCTGGCGTAAGGCCGAAGATGGTAGCACCGAAGCCGCTGGCCCCGTCGCCAAGAATATCGGCCCCGAACGGACCGAGGCGATCCGCCTGCAACTGGGTCTGGCCGAGGGCGACGCGGCCTTCTTCCTTGGCGGCAAGCCCGAGGCGTTCGAGGCCGTCGCGGGCCGCGCCCGCAACGAAATTGGCCGCGAATTGGGTCTGACGGAGGAAAATCAGTTCAAATTCGCATGGATCGTCGATTTCCCGATGTATGAGAAGACGGACGAGGGCAAGATCGACTTCAGCCACAACCCGTTCAGCATGCCGCAAGGCGGTCTGGACGCGCTGAATGGCGATCCGCTGGCCGTCAAGGGATATCAATACGACCTCGCCTGCAATGGTTATGAGCTGATCAGCGGCGCGATCCGTAACCACAAACCGGAAATCATGTTCAAGGCATTTGAACTGGCCGGCTATGGCCATGATGAGGTCGAAAAACGCTTTGGTGGCATGGTCAAGGCGTTCCGTTATGGCGCACCGCCCCACGGGGGCTGCGCGGCCGGTATCGACCGGATCGTGATGCTGCTGGCGGATGAACAAAACATCCGTGAAGTCATCATGTTCCCGATGAACCAGCGCGCCGAAGACCTGATGATGGGTGCGCCAAGCGAGCCGACCAACGAACAGATGCGCGAATTGCGTCTGCGGGCGCTGCCGAAAGAGTGATCTGACACTCTCTGTCAGGTTATGCCATAAAGTTTCACGAGGGGCTGTCCCTTCGTGAAACAGGGCAATTTGGCAGATGGTTGAATATTCCGAACTTGCGGCGATCCGGCTGGGCTATGGTCTGTCACCACGCGTCCCATCCCCAACCACGCCGCAGGAACTGGTTGATTCGATTCAGAAATCCAGGCCGACCGCGCAGGATCTGGTCACGGATGAGGTGCGGCAGTTTCAGATCGAGCTGCAGGAAATCGTTCGCAGCGATGCGCCGGATAAAACCATGCTTGCCCGCGCGCACAGACGTAAGGGCTCGCAACGGCGGCAGCTAAACATCAAGCGCCGGTTCGAAAGGGCCGTCGCCAACCCCGGCGGATTTGGCGAGCGGCTGGTGCAGTTCTGGGCCGATCATTTCACGGTCACCGGTGGTCTGGTCGTGCAATCACTAATGGCTGAGGCCTTCGTGACCGATGCCATTCGCCGGAACCTGACGGGTAAATTCGCGGACCTGATGTATGCGGCCGAAACGCATCCGCGCATGCTAAGCTATCTGAATCAGCAGCAATCGGTCGGTGAAAACTCCCTGGCGGCCCAGCGGCAGCCTAAGCGCAACATGGGGATAAACGAAAACCTTGCCCGCGAGATGATCGAACTGCACTCTCTTGGCGTCGGGGCGGATTACACTCAGGATGACGTGCGGCAATTGGCCAAGCTATTGACCGGCCTCAGCTATGATCCGCGCAGCGACCGGATGTTCCGTCCGGTGCGGGCAGAGCCGGGTGCCGAAACGGTGCTGGGCAAGACCTATGGCGGCGAAGGTCGCGCACAGGTCGAAGATATCCGGGCGGTGATTGGCGATCTTGCAACGCACGAGGCGACGGCCAATCACATCGCGCGTAAATTGGTCGTCCACTTCATCGACGACGATCCACCGCAACAGGCTGTTGATCGGCTGGCGCAGGTATTCCGGGACACCGATGGCGATTTGCCTTCGGTTTACCTGGCTTTGGCGGAAAGCCCGGAACTTGAAACGCATTTTCGTAAGAAGGTCCGGCAACCTTTTGATTTCATGGCGGCATCCTTTCGGGCCGTTGGCTTTGGCCGCAAGAAGATGCAAAACCTGACGCTGCCGCAGATCCGAAATCAGATCATGGCGGGACTGGCCGCCATGGGACAGCCCTGGGCATTGCCGCGCGGCCCGGATGGGTGGCCGGAAGAGGCTGCAGCATGGGCCACGCCACAGGGGATTGCCGCACGCATCGACTGGGCCAACCGGGAATTGCCGAAGCTACAAAAGCAGCTGCCCGACCCACGCGACGTGCTGACCAATTCACTTGGTTCAACCGCGACCGAGCCGCTGGAATGGGCGGTTCCCAAGGCTGAAAGCCAGCGCGAGGGCATCGCCGTCGTTCTTGGCTCTGCCGACTTCAATCGGAGGTGACGCCATGCTGTCACGACGCTTGTTTCTGAAATCTACGGCTTTGATTGGATGCTCGGTTGCCGCGCATCCGTTGTTGAACACAATCGCATTCGCCTCGGCTCCGGGGGAAAACCGGCTGGTGGTCATTATCCTGCGTGGCGCGATGGATGGGCTGGATGTCTTCCAGCCCTATGGTGATCCGGCGCTGCGCGAATTGCGGCGCACGCTGTCGGTAGGCCCCGAAAATGGAGCGATCGATCTGGACGGATATTTTGCGCTGCATCCTGCGCTGGACAGCCTGATGCCGCTTTGGCGCGTCGGTGAGCTTGGCTTTGCGCCCGCAGTTTCAACGCCTTATCGCGACAAGCGCAGCCATTTCGATGGGCAGGACATGCTGGAAGCCGGCACCGGCACCGATCTGGATTTGCGCAACCAGCGGGATGGTTGGCTGAACCGTCTGTTGCAGCAAATGCCGAATGTGCAATCGGAAACGGCTTATTCCATCGGGCTGGACGATATGCGGATTCTGGATGGGCCGGCGCCGTCGAAAAGCTGGGCACCCGAAACGCGCCTGCGTCTGAGTGCGCAAGGTCAGCGGTTGCTGGAACATGTCTGGCACGACGACCCGCTGTTCCGGCAGGCGGGGGGGCAGGCGATGGAGATTATCGGCAGCGGCGTCAGCACAGTCGAGGAGGAAAATGGCCCGACACGTGATGCCCGACTGCTGGCGCGTTTTGCTGCGGACAGGCTGAACGGGGACACCCGGATCGCGACGTTCTCTATCCCCGGTTGGGATAGTCATTCGCAGCAGGAAAAGGTGATGAGCAAGCCACTTGCGCGTCTCGCTGCGGCGATTCTGACACTGAAAGACGCGCTTGGTGACAATTGGGGCAAGACGACGGTTCTGGCCATGACCGAATTCGGCCGCACCGCGCGTGAAAATGGCACCGGTGGCACGGACCACGGCACGGGCGGTGCGATGCTGATGGCTGGCGGCGCGATCAAAGGGGGCAGGGCGATTGGCGAATGGCCGGGACTGGCGGATCGTGATCTTTACGCCGGGCGCGATCTGATGCCCATGCGCGATATCCGTGCCTATGCGGCGTGGGCGCTGCGCGATCTGTTTGATGTTTCACAGGATGTTCTAACCCGAACCGTCTTTCCAGATCTGGACATGGGGGACAATCCCGGCATTCTGGCCTGACGAATTGTCAGGAGTATCGTCGCAATGCCGGATCAACCCGTCAGGAATGCAAACCGTCCGACCGGTCAGGCGATAGATTTCGTGCGCCCGCCCTTGCCGGGGCAGCAAGTCATCACGGGGCCCTGGACCCGGCTGGAGCGGTTGAATGCGGCCCGCCACGCGGCTGATGTCTTCAAGGCGCAATCAGGGCATGACTGGTTGTGGGATTATATGCCCAACGGTCCCTATGATGATCAGCAGGCATTTTCCGATTGGATGGTCAGCGTGCAGGACGGTGCCGATCCGTGCTTCTATGCGATCATCGACCCGGATAGTGGTCAGGCGGTCGGCGAAGCGTCGTTCATGCGTGTCGATGTGGCCATGGGCGTCATTGAAATCGGGAACATTCTGCTAACGCCAGCGTTGCAGCAACGGCGCGAAGCGGGCGCCGCGCTGATGGCGATGATCCGTTGGGCTTTTGACGCGGGATATCGGCGGGTCGAGTGGAAATGTAATTCGCTCAACGCTCCTTCACGTCGCGCGGCCTTGCGTCTTGGCTTTAGCTACGAAGGCACGTTTCGCAACCATATGATCGTCAAAGGTCTGAACCGCGATACCGCATGGTTTGCGATGACCGATCAGGATTGGCTTGCCCTGCAGCCGGCCTATGACCAATGGCTGGCGTCCGACAATTTCGACGCCAGTGGTCAGCAGCGGCAAAGCCTGTCGTCGCTGACCGATATTGCGTTACCCGGTCGTCAGGAGGGCTAGCCTAGATTTCGGCCACCGTTGCCAGTCGATCTTGGACCATGCCGCTGATCCGGACCAGATCACCTGCAAGTGCATGACCGGCTTGATGATCGCGGGCAAGGGCCGTTGCCGCCTCTTCCAGCGCGGGATCATGGGCTGATCTTGCGACCCCGGCCAGGAAACGTGCGATATAGTCGATGGCCGAGGTGTCCCGTGCGCCCGAAAGGATTTCGGCGACATGGACCAGATCATCGCGCAAGCCCGAGGGATCGGGCTGGATCACGTCGTTGGGTAACAGGCGCAATCCACGACCTGTCGTCTGTTCTGGCAGGGCCGATAAAATCATCTGTTGAAACACGGCAAGACTTTCGATGGGCTTGGGAAGAAAGCCGTCCGCACCCGCCTGCAGCGCCGTTTCGCGCAATTCGGGATCGCCCGAGATGCCCAGCAGCACAGGCACCCGCAGTTCTGCATTGGCAATCTGCCGGATCAAATCGGCGCCATCGCCATCTGGCAGCCCAAGGTCGATAATGACGACCGCAGGACGATAGGTTCGCAGATGGCGCGCCGCCGAACGCAGGCAGTCGGCCCGCCGGATACGCGCGCCAGAGCGCAGGCACAGCAGTCGCACCGCTTCGCTGGCAAAGCGCGAATCTTCGACGACCAACACAGTCAGGCCCGCCAAGGGGCGCCCCGGCAAGCACGCCTGCCACAGAGGCAGCGTTTCGCGTAGGGTCGTTCCAATTTCTGTCTGCATGTCTGAAATCCCGTTCATCATCCCCTATGGACTTACCTAACGACCGATTCTCTAAGAACCGGTTAATCATGGTCGGATTTCCTTTCGCTTCATCGATGAAAGGACTACAAAGCCTGCAAATACGGGAGAGAATGATGATCGGACGTTTGAATCACGTAGCCATAGCAGTGCCTGATCTTGCCGCCGCCTCGGCCCAATACGCGAATACTCTGGGCGCGAAAGTGGGGGCACCTCAAGACGAGCCGGATCACGGCGTGACGGTTGTGTTCATCGAACTTCCCAATACCAAGATCGAGCTTCTGTATCCGCTGGGCGATGACAGCCCGATCAACGGGTTTCTGGAAAAGAACCCTTCTGGCGGCATTCATCACATGTGTTTCGAGGTCGAGGATATTATTGCCGCCCGGGACAAGCTGAAGGCCGACGGTGCCCGCATTCTGGGCAATGGTGAGCCAAAGATCGGCGCACATGGCAAGCCGGTCCTGTTTCTGCATCCGAAAGATTTCAACGGCACGCTGATCGAATTGGAGCAGGTCTGATGAATTTGACTGGCGGGATCGTCCTGTTCGCGGTGTTGTGGTTTCTGACCTTGTTCATCGTGGCGTGGTTGGTCAGCGCAGTCAGCAGGATGCCGGACATGTTGTGCCGGGCACCCATGCTGGCGCACCGGCCGATCTGAAGGTGAAGCCGATCCTGATCCGGACCACGCTGATTACCGTCGCCATTTGGGGGCTGATCGCATGGATCATTCTTAGCGGAGTTGTGACCCGCGCTGATGTGGCGAATTTCGATCAGATTTTTCGCTGATCAAGTGGAACAGATGGGTAAAAGCCGCCGCCGCCAGTAATGGCACGGCGATATTCACGAGCGGAATCGTCAATGCGATCGCGACAAGAACGCCGGCCAGAATGATTTGCCCGCGATTGTCGCGCCGCATGATCAACGTGGCCTCTTTCGACAGATGTCGGCGGGCTGCCATCTGAAAAAATTCTCGGCCCAGCAGCCAGCCGTTCACGACATAGAACAGCACCGGCGCAAGTGGCCCAAGCACGGGCGTCAGGAGCAGCGATATGATCGCCACCAGCACGACCAAAGCCATCAGGGCCAGCGATTCCCCCAAGCCATCCATGATGCTGAGCGATTTGCCGCGACGGGCAGGGTAGTGAATATCCTCGACCGCCTCGGCCACATTTTCCGCGAATAGCCCGGCAAAGCCAGCCGCAACCGGCGCCATCAGGAAAAAGCCCATCAGCGGGAACAGGGCCAGCGAACCCCATGACAGCGTATTGCCAAAATCAATCGTTCCAATCCATGGCAGGGCGAAGTCCCCCGGCAGGAACGTGCGGATCAGCCAGAACAATCCGGCCTGCAACGCGACAAAGAGAACGATCGTCAGGGCGATTCCTGCCAGTGCCAGCTTGAAGACACGCGGACGCAGAAGATCGCCCCATCCAAGCGCCAGCGCGCGGAAAGCGACGGTCATAGCCAGACCGTGCGTTCAGCGATATCCGGGCGTGGACGTTCGGGCGGCGCTTCGCCGCGCGTTCCGATATGGATCAAGCCCGCAATCCGTTCATGTTCAGCCAGTTCCAGATATTTACGCCCAAAATCAGGGTTCAATGCCGCAAATCCGGTCAGCCATGCCGCGCCCCAGCCAGAGGCAAGCGCCGCGTTCACAAGACCCAGACACACGGCTCCGGCAGACAGAAATTGTTCCCATTCGGGCACCTTCGGGCTTTCAACCGGCGAAAAGACCACCGCAACGATCAGGGGGGATGTAAACGCCGCCTCGGCCTTGGCCGCCGCTGCCTGGTCCTGACCGCTTTCAAGAACCTGCTGCCGCACGATGGGTGCCAAACTGTCCAATGTTTCGCGTGACAGGACAATGAAACGCCATGGCTCCAGCTTGCCGTGATCCGGCACACGGGCGGCCAATGTCAGCAATTGGGTGACTTGATCGCGATCAGGTGCGGGTTGCTGTAGCAGTTTTGGCGGATGAGAGCGGCGCGAACCCAGAAATTCCAGTGCGGCGTTGTTGCGAAATTGCATTGGCGTCTCCTTCTTGTTCTTGCGGTTCCAGTTAAGCCCGGCGGCGGCGAAAGCAAAGTGCATCACAACATCTTTGCAAAGGGTTGAAAGAAAGCGGTCAGCCGTTGAAACATGGCAATATGATCGACCTGACCCATCTTAACCAGCCAAATGCCGAAATTCCGGTTCGCGTCACGCCAAAAGCAAAGCGAAATCAGGTCGCTATGGCCGAGGGTGGAATTTTGCGGGTCCATGTCACCGCCGCCCCGGAAGATGGCAAGGCAAACGCAGCCGTCGTCAAGCTGTTGGCAAAAGCCCTGGGCCTTGCCAAGTCGCGGCTGACGCTGGTTCGGGGGGCGACATCACGCGACAAGGTGTTTCGGATAGATCATTCCTGACGCTCGATCCGATAATTTCCTTCGGGCAGGTTCAGCGCCAGCCGCAATTCTGTCAGCTGGTGAATGGTGAAAACGACCTGCATCACCTCGTCTCCGTCGGGGTGCATCTGCTCGACGATGACGCGGTCGTCAAAGGACTGGATGACGATGTCTTCGTTCAACGGGCGGGTATTCGGCTCTGCCTCATCGATCAAGGTGATGACTGTGGCATCGAAATCATGCTCAATGGTGAACATTGTCTTCTCCTTGTGGTTTTCGTGGCAGCATAACCTGTGAGACGGGGCAGGGGAAATCCTGCCAATGCGTGCACGAAACGGGTCAGGGCGGGTTTGCGCACCGCCGTTCCG
Organism: Paracoccus amoyensis; assembly: GCF_014490725.1. GTDB lineage: Bacteria > Pseudomonadota > Alphaproteobacteria > Rhodobacterales > Rhodobacteraceae > Paracoccus > Paracoccus amoyensis. The sequence goes on along the minus strand of NZ_JACOQL010000003.1, from coordinate 456,457 downwards.
CCCGATAAGTTAAGGCAGATTCGGTCGAGCTGACAAAAGCAGCCATGCCGGAAAATCAGAGCAGGGACATGGGCCATGAAGCGGATCGCGACTGTCTTGGGTTTGGGGATGCTTGCGGTTTCGGCCTGCGCACCAATCCCGGTCGAGCAGGGAAATACCCCAAACGGCCCCACGATCTCGATCGCGCGCGCGCCTGTATTGACCAATGATGGATCCCCGCAATCTGCGGCGCGGATGTTCGTTCAGGTCATGCGACGTATGGAGCCTGCGGTCGAGCGAGAATGCCTGCAGCGTCGCACTCAACCGATCAACTGCGACTTTCAGTTCGTGGTCGATGACCGTTCGGGGCTAGAGCCGAACGCATTTCAAACCGTCGATTCCGCCGGTCGGCCGATCATTGGGTTTACGTTGTCCCTGATTGCCCAGACCAGAAATGGTGACGAGGTGGCCTTCGTCGTCGGTCACGAAGCCGCCCACCATGTCTTGAACCACCTTGATCGCAAAACTGGTGCGGCGTCAGCAGGTGCCGTTATTCTGGGCAGTATCGCGTCGGTTTATGGCGGTAATCAGAATGCCATCGAAACCGCCCAACGGATTGGTGCATCGGTCGGATCGCGCTATTATTCCAGAGATTGGGAACTGCAGGCCGATTATCTGGGCGCAATTATGACGATGAATGCGGGCTTTGACCCAGTCAATGGCGCCCGGTTCTTTGATCGCCTGCCTGATCCCGGCGATCATATCCTGGGCACACATCCTTCCCGCGCGTCTCGTTTGGGGCAAGTACAGCGCGCGGTAGCTGACGTGCACAGCGGTCGGGCAAGATAATTGAACTTGTTCGGGTAACGTTGGGGTAACTTTATCACGGCGCAGCACCACTCTTGTAAAAATGCAACAAGCTTTCAGAAAGTGCAAATTTCACAAAGAAGTAACTGCATTTTGAAAACTAAAACACCAGAATATTTCCAAGTTAAGTCAATCTGTTGCGTCAAGTAGGAAACTTCTTTTGCAACCTGCATCTGAAGATAGGTCAAGCGGCCAAATCTAAAAAGCGTATCGGTGAGCGGTTTTTCGCTTTTGTCGCGATTAATACATACATAAAGTCGCGACTATAACAGTAGAACCTGAAGCCAGAAGGCGGATGGAGTAACAGTGAGGCGCTATGCTCGGGGTCATTGTTTGGAGCAATGAAATACGCGAAAAGGCTGTGATCTGGTGTGAAGATCATGCGTCGTTAGCCTATTTGGAAGGCCGCGATAATTTGTTGGGAACCGGACTGTGGCCGGGCACGGGCGATCTGGTCGAGCTGGAAAGCGAGATTATCAATAATCTGCGTCATGCCCGTCAAGTCTCGCTGGTGTCAGAGCGCGGGTGTATGCAACTGCCAGCCATGTTGAAATCCAGCGTCATGGCAGCCGCGCCGGAACCGCATTTGCGTCTGGTCGCTGTCGGCAAGCCCGACACGAAGGACGGCCAAGAAAAGCAAACGGCGCCGAACCTTAGGATCAGCGCCGCGCGTTAATAATCTTGTCGGATAAATCAGGTGCCGCGCGATAATGCGGCAACCCCGGTGCGCGCCAGGTCCATCAAGCCCAGCGGACGCATCAGGTCGGCAAAGGCATCCAGTTTAGACGGCGTGCCGACAACCTCAAACACAAAGCTCTCTAGCGTCGAATCAACGACATTCGCGCGGAAGATCTCGGCGATCCGCAGCGCCTCAACACGTTTGTCGCCGTTGCCCCGGACTTTGAACAGACCCAACTCTCGCTCGACTGCCGCGCCCTCGGCGGTCAGATCGTGAACTTCATGCACGGGAACAATGCGGCCCAGCTGCGCCTTGATCTGAACGATCACCTCGGGGGTGCCTCGGGTGACGACGGTAATGCGTGAACGGTGGCCGGTGTGGTCCACTTCGGCCACCGTCAGGCTGTCGATGTTGTAACCACGCCCCGAAAACAGGCCAATGACGCGGGCCAGCACGCCCGGTTCGTTTTCGACCAGAACCGCCAGTGTATGGCTTTCTTCACGGTCGGCATGGGGGTCGCGCAGGTCATAGGCCGAATGGCTGGACGCGCCTTGTTGAAGATTCAGTGCACTCATGATCTGCCCCTGTGTTTCAGCAGAATAATTCGTTTCGACAGGGCCGTTCACCCTGCCAGAGATGGATCAGACCAGAACCGCGCCGTCTGCCTTGATGGCGCCCTGTGTGTCGGCCTCGCCGAGCAGCATTTCATTATGCGGTTTGCCCGATGGGATCATTGGGAAGCAATTCTCATGCTTCTCGACCAGCACATCCAGAATATAGGGACCGTCATAGGCGATCATTTCCTGAATCGCGGCGTCCAGATCCCTGGGATCGCGCACTTGCGCCCCTTTGCAGCCAAATGCCTCGGCCAGCTTGACGAAATCTGGCAGGCTGTCGGACCAGCTTTGGCTGTATCGTTCGCCGTGCAGAAGTTGCTGCCATTGGCGAACCATGCCCAGCCGTTCGTTGTTCAGGATGAACTGCTTGACAGGCAGACGGAACTGAACGGCAGTGCCCATTTCCTGCATGTTCATCAGCCAGCTTGCATCGCCCGCGACATTGATGACCAATGCCTCTGGATGAGCCATCTGAACCCCGAGGCTGGCAGGCAGGCCATAGCCCATCGTGCCCAGCCCGCCCGATGTCATCCAGCGATTCGGTTCATCGAAATGCAGGAACTGGGCTGCCCACATCTGATGCTGACCGACCTCGGTGGTGATATAGCGGTCATGGCCCTTGGTCAGCGCCTCAAGGCGTTGCAGGGCATATTGCGGTTTGATGATGGTTTCGCTGTTGCGATAGAACAGGCAGTTCTTTGCCTTCCAGCCCTCGATCTGTTCCCACCATTTGCCAAGCGCGGCTTTGTTGGTCTTGCTGCCACGTGATTTCCAGACGTCCAGAACGTCCTTCAGCACCTCGCCGACATCGCCCAGAATTGGAATATCGACCTGAATGACCTTGTTGATCGACGAGGGGTCGATATCGATATGCGCCTTGATCGAGTTGGGGCTGAAATCGGCGATACGTCCGGTAATGCGATCATCGAACCGCGCACCGATGTTGATCATCAGATCACAGCCATGCATCGCCAGATTAGCCTCATACAGACCATGCATCCCCAACATGCCGATCCAGTTCGGGGCAGAGGCCGGATAGGCGCCAAGCCCCATCAAGGTCGAGGTGACGGGAAAGCCGGCCGTATCGGCCAGTTCGCGCAGCAATGCGCTCGCGTGGGGGCCAGAATTGATGACGCCACCGCCGGTATAAAGAACCGGACGTTCCGCCTGTTCGATCAGTTCCACAAGCCGGGTGATGGCCTGAATATCGCCCTTGCGAATGGGCTGATACCGGTCGGATGCCAACTCGTCTGGTGAAAAATACTGGCCGGTCGCGAACTGGACGTCTTTGGGAATATCGATCAGAACCGGACCGGGGCGGCCCGTCGTTGCGACATGAAATCCCTTGTGGATCGTTTCGGCCAGCTTGTTCGTGTCCTTCACCAGCCAGTTATGCTTGGTGCAGGGGCGGGTTATCCCAACCGTATCAGCCTCTTGAAAGCCATCGGTGCCGATCATGAATGTCGGAACCTGTCCTGACAGAACGACAATCGGAATCGAATCCAGCAGCGCGTCGGTCAATCCCGTGACCGCATTGGTTGCACCGGGACCAGAGGTCACCAGGACGACCCCCGGTTTTCCCGTCGCGCGGGCGTAACCTTCGGCCATGTGAACGGCCCCCTGTTCGTGGCGAACCAGAACATGCGTAATGTCATTCTGCTGAAAAATCTCATCGTAAATGGGTAGTACAGCCCCGCCCGGATAGCCGAATACGGTGTCGACGCCCTGATCGCGCAGCGCTTCGACAACCATTCTTGCACCCGTCATTTCTCGGGACATGTCTCTTACTCCATTCAATATCATCTCACTGCACCGGAAATTGGCCACAGCGTCGGCGCAAATTATGTAGGTGGTTTGGCAGGGTCAATGGGGTCGCGGAGAAAATATCGCCAAGGGGCGGTGATTTGAAATTTTATTTCGCGAATTGGGGTGGCTTATCGATCTGACGGGGGCAGAGAGATGCGGGCGACCTGTTCGATAATGGGATCAACCGACAGCGGATGGGCCTCATTCGTGTGGTCGTCGGGGTCGCCGATATTCTGCCAGACACCGCCCTTGTAGATCTCTAGCGCTGAAAACCGGGCCTTATAATCCATCTTGCGGCTGCCCGGCACCCAATACCCCAAATAAATATAGGGCAGGTTCGCCGCGCGCGCGATTTCGATATGATCCAGAATGATGTAGGTGCCCAGGCTGGCCGCCTGCAGATCCGGATCATAAAAGCTGTAGACAAGGCTTAGACCGTCATCCAGCACATCGGTCAGACAGACAGCGGCAAGATGTTCATCACCTTCGACAAGCCGGGATGAGTCCTGATCGTCGCAGCGATATTCGATGATCCGCGTTTTGACCGGCGTTTCTTCGATCATTGCCGCGAACTCGAAAATATCCATGTCAGCCATGCCACCATCAGCATGACGGCTGTCCAGATAGCTGCGAAACAGATCAAACTGTTCTTCCGTGGCCCAGGCGCTTGTCGCCAGACGTCGCAAGCCGGAATTCTGCCGCGTCAAACGGCGCTGCGTCCGCGAGGGCCGAAAATCCGCCACCCGAATCCGCGCAGACATACAGGCAACACAGCTTTCGCAACTGGGCCGGTAAAGTACGTTCTGTGACCGGCGAAAGCCCTGCCGCGACAGGGCATTGTTCAATTCGGTGGCATTGTCGCCATGCAGCGCGGTGAACAGCTTCCTTTCGGCTCGCCCATGCAGATACGGGCAAGGTTGCGGAGCCGTCACATAGAATTGCGGTGCATGCGGCAACGTGTGGCGCATCAGTTATGCACCCTCAGTATCAGTCGTATAAGCGAGGCGGGGCTGATCATGCGCAAATCAGGTTCCGGTTAGCCTTTTGGTTGAGCTTTGATGGGAGCGTAACAATGAAATCATCTTAGGGAAAGCTTGGAAATCCTCAAACCCTGGCAGAATTCTTCGGCGTTGCGCCGTTGACGCGTGAAAGGCTTTGGCTACTGTGCCGGATATGAGCTTTGCTGACCGTATCACCCGCTATCCCATTGCTGTCGATCAGGTGCGTGCCGCCGATGTCGCCGGGCGTTTTTCCGCGCTGTCGCAACCGGTCATCGATCTGATTTTCGCGGTGGCGGGTAGCAGTCCCTATCTGGCGTCCCTGCTGGAAAAAGAGGCTGACTGGCTACCCGAAGCGCTGGAACATGACGATGTTGTCGCGCGTGAAACCGCCGATTTTCAGGAACTGGACGGCGAGGAACTGGGCATTGCCCTGCGGCGGGCAAAGCGACGTGTGGCATTGTTAAGTGCGCTTGCGGATATGGGGGGCGTCTGGTCGTTAGAGCAGGTGACCGGCACGTTGTCCGACCTTGCAGACCGCGCCGTGGATTTGGCGTTGCGGGTTCATGTCGCGCACGAAATCCGACGCGGTAAATTGCCAGCGACGCAGGCCGATACCGGCGGCATTTTTGCGTTGGCAATGGGAAAGGGCGGTGCAAAAGAGCTTAATTACAGCTCGGACATTGATCTGATCGTGCTGTTTGATGAAACCGCCTACGCGCCGGATGACCAACACGAGGCACGGGCTGCCCTGATCCGGGCGACGCGCAAGATGACGGCGACACTGTCCGATGTCACGGCACATGGATATGTTTTTCGCACCGATCTGCGCTTGCGGCCGGATGCCGCCGTGACGCCCGTCTGCATCTCGACCGCTGCCGCGCTGGCCTATTATGAAGCCGAGGGGCGCACATGGGAACGCGCTGCCTTTATCAAGGCGCGTGCGGCGGCAGGTGACGTTGTCGCGGGCGACCGATTCTTGCGTGAATTGCGTCCATTCGTTTGGCGGAAACACCTGGATTTTGCTGCGATTCAGGATGCCCATGACATGCGGTTGCGCATTCGCGACCACAAGGGACTTGGCGGCAAACTGGAAATCCCGGGTCATAACATGAAATTGGGGCGCGGCGGGATTCGCGAGATCGAGTTTTTCACACAGACCAGGCAGTTGATTGCTGGTGGTCGTGACTCTGATCTGCGGCAGCGGGATACGGTCGGTGGGTTGAACGCTTTGGCGGCGAAGGGGTGGGTTCCCGTCGATGTCGCCACAGAGCTGATCCAGCACTATCGCGAACATCGCGATATCGAACACCGTATCCAGATGGTGAACGACGCCCAAACGCACACCCTGCCTAAAGACAGCCAAGGCCTGACCACCATCGCCGCCATGATGGGGCAAGATGATGTCGCAGCGTTTTCCGACCGATTGAAAAACAGATTGGAACGGGTGCATGACCTGACCGAATCCTTCTTTGCGCCCAGTGAAGCGGCGGACGCGCCCGTCGTGCCTGCCGAAATGCAAGAGGTTATCGACCGCTGGCAAAACTATCCCGCCCTTCGTTCCACGCGTGCGCGGCAGATCTTCAAACGGGTCGAACCCGAGTTGCTGTCTCGTTTGGCCCATACCGGCCATCCCCAGGATGCGCTGGCCCGGTTCGATGGTTTTCTTGCCGGGTTGCCAGCTGGAGTTCAGCTGTTTTCGCTGTTCGAGGCGAACCCGCAATTGATCGAGCTGATCGCCGATATTTGCGGCACCGCACCCGCGCTGGCCTCTTACCTGTCGCAGCACTCGTCGGTTCTGGACGCGGTTTTGGGCGGCAGCTTCTTTGCGCCCTGGCCGGGTGCCGTGGGCTTGCGCGAAAGCCTGTCGCAGAATCTGCAACGGGCCCTGACGGCCCCCGATGGGGGGTATGAAACCGCGCTGGACACTGCACGCCGATGGTCGCATGAATGGCAGTTCCGCATTGGTGTACACCATCTGCGCGGCCTGATCGACGCGGATGAGGCGGCTGTTCAATATGCCGATCTGGCAGATGCCAGCATTGCCGCAATGTTCCCGATAACCGCCAGCGAATTTGCCGAACGGCACGGCCCGCCACCGGGACGGGGCGCGGTTGTTCTGGGTATGGGATCGCTTGGCGCGCGCAATCTGAATGCGGCTTCGGATCTGGATCTGATTGTGATTTATGATGCAGCTGGCGAAGAAAGCTCTGATGGGAAGCGGCCTTTGGCGACGCGGGCCTATTATTCGCGTCTGACGCAGGCGATGATCACCGCGATTTCTGCGCCGACTGCTGAAGGCCGGCTGTATGAAGTCGATATGCGCCTGCGCCCGTCAGGCCGCCAGGGGCCGGTTGCCACCTCGATTCAAAGCTTCGAAAACTACCAGTTGACCGAAGCCTGGACGTGGGAGCATCTGGCGCTGACCCGCGCCCGTGTCGTGGCCGAGGTCGGCGCCGATGGCCAAGCGCTTGCCCGCCATATCGAGGCGTTGCGCCTTGAAATTTTGCAAAGTCGCGGACGCGATCCACGCGTCATCCCCGATCTGGATGATATGAGAGAGCGGATATTCGTTGCCAAGCCAACGGATGGAACATGGGAAGCCAAGGTCGGGCCCGGACGCTTGCAGGATATCGAATTGCTGGCCCAATCCTTTGCGCTGCGTGCAGGCGATCCTGCACGTGGGGTTCTTGCGCAGTTGCGTGCCGGAAAGCGGGCAGCACTGATTGACGGGCCGATTGCGGACGATTTGTCCTCGACCTGGCGCTTCCTGTGGCGTCTGCAATGCTCGGGCCGGCTGCTAACGGCGAAACCACTGAACATGGAAGAGCTTGGAGCCGGTGGACAAGAATTTTTGCTGCGCGAGACCGGGCAAACATCGCTGGACGCGTTGCATCAGAAGCTGGATGAGCGGGTCGGGTTGGCTGCGGATGAAATAGCTGTGCTGATCGAGGCGGGCCGTAAAGAAGCCGAGGGTCAGTCCGGTCATTTGAATGGCGATTAGCCCTGCAATCTTTGGCGCGGCGGGGTATCGAGCTGACAGGTCGCTGCCGACAATCGCTGCTGGATCGCTGTGTCTGATATATCGGACAATGGGATGGCAGCTTCGCGATCTTCTCCGATCTGACCGATCAACTCGACGGCTATCGTGTTGTTGGGCGTGGGCTGCTGAACCAGAAAGTCGTTGGGCGCAAAGACGCCATGCTGGGTCTTGTCCCAATAAAACGGCCTTGCGACCACTTCATAGATTGCTTTCCACCCCGCCAGGCACCCCAAGGGGAAGTAAAGATGCAGCGTCGGCACCCAAGCCAGCAAATGCCGATGCTTGCTTCCCCGGACAGCCCAGAGACCCACTGCGATGCTGAGTAGTTCTGATGCGATGAACAGTGCGAGAAGCAGGGTCAGGGCAGCCCCGCCAAAGGCATTTTCCAACGGCGCACGCAACGGATGCGGTAGCCCGAGGGGCAGTAGCCAAAAGCTCCATAGCAACGGGGCCAGCAGATATTGCGAAACGCTGCCAAAGAACTGGATCTGAAACCCAAGAAAACGCCATGATCCAAGATCGCGCCACAGGGCAAGCGGGTCGCGCATGTGGACGCCCCATGTCATGGCGTAACCCTTTAGCCACCGCGAACGTTGTTTGACCCAGGGAAGTGCGCGGCAATTGGCCTCTTCATTGGTGGTCGTATCCAGAATTTCGGTGCGAAAGCCACGGCGGACCAGACGAACACCAAGATCCGCATCTTCGGTGACGTTCCAAGCGTCCCAGGCATCCACTGCCTCTAGGGCAGCGCGACGAAAGAACAGCGTCGTCCCGCCCAACGGAACCACGAGCCCAAGCTTTGCGACGCCCGGCAGCAACACCCGAAACCACGCCGCGTATTCGATCGTAAAGCAGCGGGACAACCAGTTGGTGGACGGATTATAATAATCCAGCACGCCTTGCAGACAGGCGACATCCTGAGGTGCAAAGTGGAAACCCCGGGCCACTTTGTGCAACTGATCCGGGTCCGGCCGATCCTCGGCATCCCAAATCCCAACGATTTCGCCGCGACAGAAGTTCAGGGCGTAATTCAGCGCGCGCGGTTTTGTCTGAATAGGGCCGGGCGGCACCTCAACGATGCGCATCCAGCGGGGCAGTTCCGTTGCCGCCAAGGTATTGCGGGTGACATCATCATCCGCTTCGATGACCAGGATGATATCGGTCAATTCACGCGGATAGTCCAGCCGGGCCAGACGCTTGACCAGCTTTCCGGCGATATCCTGTTCTTTGAACAGCGGAACCATGACAGAAATGACGGGCAATGGGCCTGACATTTCGTCGGTCGGTTTTCTGCGGCCCGCCAGAGCTTCGGCCTTTGCGCGATCATTGGCATTTTGCCGCAATGTCGCGATGAACGCCGCAAGCTTCAGCCCGCTTTGCGCGATCAGCGTCAGGGCAGTCCACCCCATCAGAAGCGACAGGATCAGCACGGGCGCGAACCACAGGCCCACCGCAAGCAGGAGCATAAGCGACAACGCCAGACGCGCCATTCGTCCCTCATTTCGCGTCCGACAGCTTTCATGGGCGGGCACGCGAAGTTCTGCGCGGCGGATCAGCGCGGTTCGGCGCGAGGAAAGGATGGAAGCCTGGGCCTGTTCCTCGCTGCACAGCAGCATTCGGATATGGCCGAAATGCGCCGGAAGCTGTTGACAGATATCGGCAAAGGCTTCGGGACGTGAGGTGGCAACCCATGTGATCCCGCCCAGACGACGCCAGGGCAAAATTCCATGGCGCAGGCAAAATTCAGCCCCGACATCGTCAATCAGTCTTGGATCGGCTGGTGTCCGGTCAGTATCTACAATGCTGCTGCGCCATTGCCGGGACAGGGCGTGCAACAGGGCTTCGGGCGTCACCCAACCCTGGGAAAGAAGGATCTGGCCAAGCCGGACCTTCTGTCGCTGGCGCATGACGACCGCTTTCAGCAGATTTCCAGAATCGACGGCGTTATCTTCCAACAGGATCCGGCCCAGTCGCTGTTGGCTATGCGCCGCACGGGCCGCGGGCAGTCTTGCCTCAAAACCACGCGATTTGTCGCGATCTGACAGGTTTTCTTGCAGTGAAAACACGCGTTCGGCCATGGGCATTCCCTCTTGGGTCGAACGGTTGTCGCATGGACAGGATTAACAGCAGGTTAAGCTCGAAACGACAAAAGGCGCAGATAGGATACCTGCGCCTTGGAAGCCTATGGGTGTTGGACGAATCAGCCGCGACGTTCGCGCATCGAATCGGCGAAGCGCTGGAACAGATACAAGCTATCTTGCGGGCCGGGCGCCGCTTCGGGATGATACTGGACCGAAAACACCGGCTTGTCCTGCACGCGGATGCCGCAATTGCTACCGTCAAACAGGCTGACGTGCGTTTCAAGCACACCTTCGGGCAGCGTCTGGCTGTCCACCGCGAAACCATGGTTCATCGAGGTGATTTCGACCTTGCCAGACTCGATGTCTTTGACAGGGTGGTTCGCCCCGTGATGGCCGTGGTTCATCTTGATGGTCTTGGCGCCAAGCGCCAGCGCCAGCATTTGATGGCCAAGGCAGATGCCGAAGATCGGCACGTCGCGGGCCAGCAGTTCCTGAATCATCGGAACAGCATATTCGCCGGTGGCAGCGGGGTCGCCGGGGCCGTTGGACAGAAAAACGCCCTCGGGGTTATGTGCCAGAACCTCTTCTGCGGTGGCCGTCGCAGGCAATACCGTCACATCCGCGCCATTCGCGACCAGCGACCGCAGGATATTGCGTTTCGCGCCGTAATCCAGCGCGACAACCTTGAAAGGTTTTGCTTCCGGGCTGGTGCCGAAGCCCTTGCCCCATTCCCATGCACCTTCGGTCCAGTGATAGCTTTGGGCGCAGCTGACGTCCTTGGCCAGATCAAGCCCGACCAGACCTTTCCAACCGCGGGCGCGAGCGATCATCGCCTCGATATCGAATTGACCGTCGGGGTTGTAGGACAGCACCACATGCGGGGCACCCTGTTGGCGGATCGCGCGGGTCAGGCGGCGTGTATCAATGGCGCCGATGCCGATACGGCCCCGACGCTCCATCCATTCGGCAAGCTCACCTGCCGCGCGCCAGTTTGATGGCTGGGTCGGATCCCAACGAACGACGATGCCGCTGGCGACGGGATCGGGCGCTTCGTCATCTTCAGGTGTGACCCCGGTATTGCCGATATGTGGGAAGGTGAAAGTGACGATCTGGCTTGCATAAGAAGGATCGGTCATGATCTCTTGATAGCCGGTCATCGCGGTGTTGAAGACCAGTTCGGCCACGACTTCGCCGGGTGCTCCGAAGCCCTGGCCGTAAAATACGGTTCCGTCGGCTAGCGCAAGGCAGGCGGTCGGTTTTATGGCCATGGTGGCACCTCTGTCTGAAAACAGCTGGTGAATAGGGGCAGCAGGGTCCAAGGTCAAGGCATTGAACCCGGTGTCTTGCCTTGATTAATCGTCAAGACCCACCTACATGGCCATCTTTCGCGCTTCTGCGTATGAAGCGCATCAGAAACAAGGTCGGAGAAACGACAATGGATTTGCGAGCCAAACTGCAAGCTTCGATCAAAGACGCCATGAAAGCCAAGGACAGCGCCCGTCTGTCAACGCTGCGCCTGATCGCTGCAGCCGTCAAGGACCGCGAGATTGCCCTGCGTGGCGGCGATAATAATGGCGAGCTGACCGACGCCGATCTGATGGCGATTCTGTCGCGCATGGTAAAGCAGCGTCAGGAATCGGCCAAAGCCTATGAAGAGGGTGGTCGTCTGGAACTGGCGCAGAATGAAGAAGACGAAATCAAGATCGTTCAGGAATTTCTGCCACGGCAGTTGGATGAGGCTGAAACCGCGACGGCGATTGACAGCGTGATTGGTGATCTGGGCGCGACCGGTATCCGTGATATGGGCCGCGTCATGGCGGAACTGCGCGAGCGTTTCGCCGGCCAGATGGACTTTGGCGCGGTTGGCCCAATGGTAAAATCTCGCCTTTTGAACTGAACCCTTGACGGGACGAAAACGTTGGTGGGCAGGAGGATTGTTTCATGCCCGCCAAATCCAAAGCTCAACAGCGCGCCGCAGGTGCTGCGCTTGCCGCAAAAAGAGGCGAAACCAAGGTCAGCGACCTGCAAGGTGCCTCTCGTGAGATGTATGACAGCATGACCGAAGCTGAGCTTGAGGACTTTGCCTCGACCAAGCTGGACGGATTGCCCGATCACGTCGAAGACGACTAGGGACCTTTTCTGCCGCCGGTCCAGAGTGGCCGCAGATTTTGCGCTTGTGCTTTTCATGTGCTGATCGAGGGGCCCTGCGCATAGACCGTGCGGGGCTCCTAACGCAGCCGTGATAGTCTGTCCTGAATTTCGTCACGCAGTGAACGACGTTCTGCCGGCGTCAGAAACACACCCAGTTCCAGTTCACGTTTACCGTCGCCAAGCGTCAGATAGTCCTCGACCGGGCCATTGCGCAGCATGGCGCGGACCCAATAGGGGTTTGTTTGCCATTCACGGTCGGGTCTGCCCGTGTCATGGCGGCGCAGATGCAGATTGGCGCGATCGAATTGCAGCACCTCAAACGTTTCGCCGCTGCGATAGGTGCGTTGAAACGCGAACCAGATGCCCCACAAAGCCAGCGCGATGAACGGCAACAGGCCCCACAGAACCATCGTGCCGATGACGGCCAACAAAGGCAAGCCGAGCAAAGCGGCCGTGATGGCGAAGAACCAGACAAAGCCGCGAATGGGCAGCGACCGATAGGGCCACAGGCGCAGTTCAAATGAAACGGCCCCGGAATCATCCGGGGCCGTATCTTTCCATTCATATGGCATCAGTGCGCGCGGCTATGATCCCAATCCTCACGTTTCGGAAGCTGCTCGAAAGTATGCTCCGGCGGGGGTGAGGGCAGGGTCCATTCCAGCGTGTCGGCGTATTCGTTCCAGTAATTATTCTCGGTCACGCGCTTACCTGCGAACAGGGTGTAGAACACGATGCCGATGAAGAAGATGAACGAGGCGAAGGACAGATAGGCGCCCAGCGAGCTGATATTGTTCCAATAGGCAAACTCGACCGGATAGTCGATGTAGCGGCGGGGCATGCCCTGACGGCCCAGGAAATGCTGCGGGAAGAAGGTCAGGTTTGCACCGATGAACATCATCCAGAAATGCAGCTTGCCGGCCCATTCGGGATACTGACGGCCCGACATCTTGCCGATCCAGTAGTAGATGCCAGCAAAGATCGCAAAGACTGCGCCCAGCGACATCACATAGTGGAAGTGGGCCACGACGTAATAGGTATCGTGATAGACACGGTCCAGCGGCGCCTGCGACAGCACCACGCCGGTCACGCCGCCGACGGTGAACAGGAACAGGAAGCCAAAGGCCCACAGCATCGGGGTTTTGAACTCGATCGAGCCGCCCCACATGGTCGCGATCCACGAAAAGACCTTGATGCCGGTGGGGATGGCAATCGTCATGGTGGCCAGCATGAAGTAGCTTTGCTGGGTCAGGGACATGCCGACGGTATACATGTGGTGCGCCCACACGACAAAGCCCAGCACGCCGATCGCGATCATGGCCAGCACCATCGGCAGATAACCGAAGATCGGCTTCTTGGCGAAAGTGGCGATCACGTGGCTGATGATGCCAAAGCCCGGAACGATGATGATATACACCTCGGGGTGGCCAAAGAACCACAGGATGTGCTGATACAGGATCGGATCACCACCGCCAGCCGGGTTGAAGAAGTTGGTGCCGAAGTTGCGGTCCATCAGCAGCATGGTGATTGCGCCTGCCAGAACCGGCAGCGCCAGCAGGATCAGCCAGGCCGTCACAAAGACGGACCATGCGAACAGCGGAACCTTGAACAGGGTCATGCCGGGGGCGCGCATGTTCAGGAAAGTGGTGATGATATTGATCGCGCCAAGGATCGAGGATGCGCCCGAAACGTGGACGGCGAAAATCGCCAGATCCATCGAATAGCCGCCCTCAAGCGTAGATAGTGGAGGGTAAAGAACCCAACCAACGCCGGAACCCATCTGGCCGCTGCCACCCGGAGCCAGCAGCGATGCGATGCCCAGTGCCACGCCGCAGACATACAACCAGTAGGACAGGTTGTTCAGGCGCGGAAAGCTCATGTCCGGCGCACCGATCTGCAGCGGCATGAAATAGTTGCCGAAGCCGCCGAACAGTGCCGGAATCACCACGAAGAACATCATCAGGACGCCGTGATAGGTGATCATCACGTTCCACAGATGGCCGTTCGGGGTGCAGGTTGCGGTGGCATCCGCGATGAAACGCGCACCTTCCGCACACATGTATTGCACGCCCGGATGCTGCAATTCCATCCGCATATAGACCGTGAAACTGACCGAAATCAGACCCACGATGCCAGCGGTGAAAAGGTAAAGAATACCAATGTCCTTGTGGTTGGTGGACATGAACCACCGGGTAAAGAACCCGCGTTGGTCGTGATGGTCGTCGTGGCCGTGAGCGGCTGCGTCTGCCATACCCGAACTCCCTCAAAATCTCGTCATGCCGGTCGGGCGGACCGGCGTCATCACGCTTTCTTTAGACCAGCCACCGCGACCCGGCAATCCATCACGGTGCTTTGAACGCCGTAAGCGACCCGACTGTGCCCGATTGGTCGCCTGATCCAAGCCTGTCGGCAGGATAGCCTTATTGGGTCGCAGTGTCACCTGACGTGCATTCCTGCGGCTCGGCATCATCCATCAGGTTGTCCAGCATGGCGCCATCGCCCTTGGACCACCATTCATATTCGCCCGACACATAGCGTGCACCAGAAGCCGACACGACATTCACGAAAACCCGTTCGGTCCCGTCGATCGGGATCAGGGCAAGGGAATTGGCCGCGCCGTTCACATATTGCACCCGGAACGGCTCGCCACCCGCGCAAACGTAGCTGGTCGAGGTCACGCTGGTTTCCTCGCCTGTCGCAAACTGAACGATAACCGCTGCGGCACCGACCGAGGGTGAGATTGCAGCGCAAGAAGCGGCGATGAAGGAAAGAAATTTCTGCATGTTATGTCCAAAAACTATAATCGCCCGCAAGGTTGGTTGCGGGCGGTCAGGGGAAACGGATTGGTTTATTGCGCCGGCGCATCGGGCGAAACGGTCGCCAGATAAGCGGCCATATCGGCCTGATTGGCGTTCAGGCGGAACGTCATCTTGCTGCGCGCGCCTGAATCGCCGGTTTTTTCCTCAAGCCATTCGGTCGGGTTGGTGAGGTAACCGACCAGATCTTCCTGGGTCCAGACCATGTCCGGGTTCATCTCGGCCAGTTCCTTGATGCCTGCGCCGTAATTGAACCCTTCTTGCGATGCGATCTTGCGACCGACGATGCCCCACAGATTCGGCCCGGTCTTGCCACCACGGACGATTTGTTCGCCTTCAGGCGATTCGATTGCGTGACACGCCTTGCATTTGCGGAACTCGGATTCGCCAACGGATGCATCGCCAGCCGACTGTGCAACTGCGGGTATGGCTAGGGTGGCCCCAAGCAGGGTGCCAAGGATCAGATGTTTCATAACCACTCCTTGCTGATCTGGGCCACATGAGGGCCACGATCATGTATATGCCTTTGAAATTCCTTTGCCACCCCTGTGGTCGGCCATAGCTGAGATTGTGATGTGGGGGGCGCAGATCAGCCGAAGACGCGGCCGAAACTGTCTTGCAGCGCGACATCAAGATCGCTCATCGTGACCGGCAGGCCCAGATCGACAAGGCTGGTGACACCGTGGGCCGAAATGCCACATGGCACGATACCGCCGTAATGGGCCAGATCGGGTTCGACATTGACGGCGATGCCGTGAAAGCTGACCCATTTGCGAAGCTTGACCCCGATGGCCGCGATCTTGTCTTCCCGCATCGAGCCGTCAAACAGGGGGGCTTTTTCCGGGCGCGCCACCCAAACCCCGACGCGGCCTTCGCGAATTTCGCCGGTCACGCCGAATTCGGCCAGGGCCGCGATCACCCAGTTTTCCAGCTTTTGCACAAAGGCGCGGACATCGCGACCACGCTTGTTCAGGTCCAGCATGACATAGGCCACGCGCTGTCCCGGCCCGTGATAGGTGTATTGACCACCCCGCCCTGTGGCATGGACAGGAAAGCGTGCGTCCAACAGATCGGTGTCTTTTGCGCTGGTTCCGGCGGTATAAAGCGGCGGATGTTCGACCAGCCAGATCAGTTCATCGGCGTTGCCAGCATGAATTGCGGCGACGCGCGCCTCCATGAAGGCAACTGCGTCGTCATAGCCTGTCAAACCGTCTGCGATGATCCATTCCACCATGGCGGGGATGTGATCCTTTCACGCGCGCGCGTCAAGCCGGGGAAGCGAAGGGGAAAGATTGCGAATGCCGAAAAACCCTCTTTTCAATCGCCGACGCCTCGGCTAATACCCCGCCACTGCCCGGATGCGGTCGTGGCGGAATTGGTAGACGCGCAGCGTTGAGGTCGCTGTTCCTTAACCGGAGTGGAAGTTCGAGTCTTCTCGACCGCACCATTTCACAAACTCGGTTTGTGAATCGGCAGTATGTCAATCCTGTATGCCGACCATCAGCTTCGTCGCCTCTCGATCATTTTCGAGACGATCGGGGACATGACGATGACCAGCACGATCCGCAGCAGATGGTGGCTGATCACATAGGGCAGGTCCGCGCCGACGATAATCGCGATCACGACCATTTCGGCCTGACCACCCGGCAAGAACGCCAGCAGGGCATCCAGACCGGGCGCAAGACCCAGTTGCACGACGATCTCAAAGAAAACCAGCGTCAGGCAGGCAAGGAGCAGGGAATAGACCACTCCCGCGGTGACATAGATGCGCAGCTCTTTCCCGGTGATGCCCGCGTATTTCGCGCCCACCGCGATGCCCAGAACGAATTGCGCGGCCTGAATGAATTCAGCCGGTGGACGTTGGGTGATGACACCCGTCAGGGACAGCACCGTGGTCAGGATCATCGGACCTAGGATCGAGGCGCCGAACAGCCCGACACGTTCGGCGATTTTCCAGCCAGCGATCCCTGCGGCTATCATGATGATCAGTTGAATCGGGTCCGACTGTGTGATCGAGATGCCGGGCGGCCGCGTCAGGTCGACCTGCCAGTAAAGCTGCATGATCAGCGGCGCGACCGTCACGATCACCAACACGCGGGTCGCGTGGATCAGCGACAATGCGCGGACGTTGCCGCCGGCCTCTTCCCCGAAAACCAGCATGTCCTGCAAGCCACCGGGCATGGCGGAATACCATGCGGTTGCGTGGTCAAAGCCAAAAACGCGGCGAAAGAACGGATAGCCGACGGCTGCGATAACGGCGGTAAAGATCACTGCGATGCCCAGCGACGCCGCGATATCGGGCAATTGGTAAACCACCTGCGGCGTGATCGAGGCCCCGACCGCGACGCCAAGGATCGTGCGCATGATGGTCGTGACAAGCCCAAGGCCTTGAAGGGGTGCCCCGGCAAGCGCGGCGACAAGGCAGATCAGCATGGGGCCAAGAAGCCAGGGCAATGGCAGGCCAAGAGCGACAAAGCCAACCGCTCCGATCAAAGCCAGCAGAACCGTCATAAGCTGATGTCGTTTCACCCGCGCTCCGTAACAACTGTTTTGGGAATCAGGTCGTGGCGATTTCGCCGCTTGTCGCGATACGTCAGCGTTCTGACAAGGTCCAGCGATGATGTGCCGCGATCTTAACTCTGCCTCGTTTCCGTGGACCGGACGCCACGTTTCCATCGCCGGAACACGAAAATTGCGCTGGCCCCTTTGACTTGAGGGGCTGGAATGCTATTTATGAACTGTTCTCAGGGCGGGGTGAAATTCCCCACCGGCGGTGATAGCCCGCGAGCGCCCTTCCTTTGGGAAGGGGTCAGCAGATCCGGTGAAATTCCGGGGCCGACGGTATAGTCCGGATGGAAGAGAACCTGGGCCGTTCCCATCCCATGGGCCGGTCAAGGCTCGTGCTCTGGGACCTGACGAAGTTTAACGGAAGGTTCCTGTAAGATGACTGCTAAATCTCCTCGTATCGCCTTTATCAAAGCCCGCTGGCATTCCGACACAGTCGACCGCGCCTATGATGGTTTCATGGCCGAAGTGCCGAAACTGATCCCCGGTGCGGCGGTCGATGCATTTGATGTGCCCGGCGCGTTCGAAATGCCGCTATTGGCGAAGAAACTGGCCCAGACCGGCAAATATGATGCCGTGGTGGCCGCTGCGCTGGTCGTGGATGGCGGGATCTATCGCCATGATTTCGTTGCCGGTGCCGTCGTGACGGGCCTGATGAATGTCGGGCTGGAAACCGGTGTTCCTTGCTTCTCGGTTTCGCTGACCCCGCATCATTATCGCGAAGAAGAGGTCGTGGCCGGCTTCTTCTGTGAACATTTCGTCAAGAAAGGCGCCGAAGCGGCCGAGGCCGTGCGTCAGGTTCTGGAACTGGATGCGCAACTGGCAGCCGACGATCGCGCCAGCGCCGCCTGATCAGAACAGTCGCAGGCGGTGCTTTTCAACCAGCATCGCCTGTGTCTCCAAAAGCTCTTGCCGGGTGCGGGCGCTGTCCCAGTTCAGGGTTGCGCCGCAAATTTCGGCGATTTCAGCCAGATCACGTTGTGACAGGCGACCTGTGGTTGCCAGTGCCGTGCGGCGCATGACCAGATCAGACAGATGCTGCACCCGCTCGTGCTGGATCAGCCAGATCAGTTCGGCCCGCGAATAATCCACATCTGAAAGCAGCTTGGGCGATGGTCCTTCGGCCTGCAGGATCGGATAGGCCGTGGTCCCGTAGCGGTGCAGCAGCGCAGATGCGCGTGGCACGGCGACGCCCAGGCGGGTGGCCGCATCACGCGCCCATGCGGCTTCGTCCTTTGGGAAGTCATGACCGCCACCGATTTCAAGAAACCTCGTATCCTCAGATCGTTGTCCCCCTAACTTCGACATGATCGAGGTTGCGACATCTTCGGCGAATCCCCGGAATGTCGTCCACTTCCCGCCGACAAGCGAGATGATCGGCCAGCTTCGCGTGCCCTCCGGCTCGGCCACGGGGGCGGAATGATCGCGGCTGATCAGACCGGGTGCGGTGCCGTCCGATGCGGGTAGCGGGCGGATGCCGGAATAGGCGTAGACGATCTGATCGCGACTGAAGGACAGGCCGGGCAGCAGGCTGCGCAGCGCGGCAAGGAAATAATCGATCTCATCATCCTCGCAACGCACGGTGTCGGGATCATCGGCGCGGGTATCGGTTGACCCGACAAGGGCGCGCCCCAGATAGTCGTAGACCAGACAGATGCGGCCGTCGTCAGCCTCGAAATAGATCATGCGCCCCTTCAATGCGGCCAGCAGGTCAGGATGATCCAGAAGGATGTGCGATCCCTTGGTGCCTCCGATCAGCTTCGACGGCGCACCAAGCGCAGCATTGACCTGGTCGATCCACGGACCGGCGGCATTCACGATGATCTTTGGGTGCACGACCTGTGCACCGTCCTTGCTGTGCAGGTGCACCAGCCGACCGTCCGTCTGAACCAGTCGTGTATAGTTCAGTGCCAGCGAATTTTTACTGGCCAGCATCCCATCGGACAGCAATTCCCAGACCAGCCGTTCCGGCAGGGTGACGCAGGCATCATAATATTGCCCCGCCGCAACGAGGCGCGGTGTCAGGGGAGGAATTTCCCGCAGCACACGCTTTTTCGACCAAAGCTGATGGCGGGGCATGACGCGATGGCGGCGGCCATAGAAATCATACATCGCCAGCCCGGCCTTGATCAGCACCGCGCCGCGACTGCGCGGTGCCGTGGTTGATCCGAACAGGGTGCGGATGGCGGCGGGGATGCCCTTGAACGATGAAAAGATCGGAATGACGGTTGGCAGCGGGTGGACCAGATGCGGCGCATTCCGCAGCAGCAGGTTCCGTTCCAGTGTCGATTGCGCGACCAGACCCAGTTCAGCGGTTTCCAGATATTTGATGCCGCCGTGGATCAGCCGAGAAGGCGCGGCGGATGTGCCGCCGCCGAAATCGCCCTTGTCGGCGATGATGCAGGTCAGGCCCTGTTCGCACAGGTCGCGAAACAGTCCCGCGCCATTGATGCCCGCTCCAAGGATCAGAACGTCGATTTCCTTGACTTTGGTCATTCGGCTGCCTTTGCCAATGCCTCGATCCGCGGCCAGACCGGCGACAGCACTTTCGTCACCTGATTGAAAACGTCGTAGCGCCTATCCAACTGGGCGACATGGGCCTGATCCGGATGATACTGGCGCGTCAGGGCGTCCATCTCGCGCGGGTCGTGGTGGGGGGACGTGAACAGCCCCACGCCGGAACCGGCGCAAAGGGCCGCGCCCCATGCCGCGGCTTCGTCCGTGTCGCTGACGCTGACGGGCATGCCAAGCGCATCGGCGAATAATTGGGCAAAAACCGGGCTACGAGAAATGCCGCCAGTCAGGCGCACGGCAGAGGGGCCAAAGCCATCGCGCAATGCATCGACATGGTGACGGTGGTTGAACGCGATCCCTTCGATCACGGCACGTAGCAGGTCGCTGCGATTGTGCCAGCCGTGCAACCCAAGAAAACCCGCGCTGGCATCGGGACCATGGGGCGATCCGAACAGGAACGGGTGGAACAATACCGTCGAAGGGCGTGACAGCGCATCTTCGATTTCGGGGATGATCTCGGCATGAAAGGCGCGGCCTGCCTCCTCGGCTGCACGGCGTTCGGGGCCGCAGAATGTATCAAGAAACCAGTCGTAATTCGTTGCCGAAGCAGGGGAAATCGACATGGCGTTCCATTCGCCGCGACGCAGGCCGTTGCGGCAGAACCAACGTGGATCGGTCACGGGCAGGGCGGTGACGGTTTCGTTGATCGAATAGGTTCCGGCGACAATGGCGACGGTGCCTTGCCCATAGCCGCCTGCGCCAAGCGCGGATGCGGTGACATCATGCAGCCCCGCCACCACTGGCGTCCCTTGGGTCAGGCCGGTGACGCGGGCGGCATCCGCTGAAACGGTCCCGACAATCTGATCGGGGTCGGCGATGGTGGGCAAAGCCTGGGCAAGGGTCTCCAAGCCGAAGATCGGCAGGATATCGGGGGCGAAGGCCTGGGTCTGCACATCGGTAAAGGACGTGCTGGCCTCGGTCAGGTCGGTGCCGATATGGCCTGTCAGGCAATAGGTCAACCAGTCCTTGCAGGCCAGCACATGTGCTATACGGGAAAAGCGGTCGGGGTCATGCACACGCATCCAACCAAGGATGGCCGAAGGGGCCGAGGCATGCGGCATCTGGCCGGTGCGGTGCAATGCGGTTTCAGCCGTCCCGTCGCCCATCCAATCATCTGCCAGATGACCCGCGCGGCTGTCCAGCGACAGGATGCCGGGGCCAAGCGGACGGGCGGTCTGGTCCAGAAGATACAGACCATCGCCATGAGCGGTCGCCGCAACGGCGACGATTTCGGACGCAGGGCGGGGGCAGTTGCAGATCGCCTCGTGAATGGCGGCGGCGGTTTGCGCCCACAGGTCACCCATGTCGCGTTCGACATGGCGAGGTTTGGGAATGGATTGCGCGACGCGACGGCGGGCGGTGGACAGCACGCGGCCCGTTTCATCGAAGATGACAGCCTTGGTGACGGTCAGCCCGTTATCAATTCCCAACAGCAATGGCATCTGTCGCGCTTTTTATGGAAGTCGGAAAAAAAGGGCGCCGCAGGGCGCCCTTTGCCGTGTTTACTGTTCCAGCACGAAGGCCGAGGTGTATTTGTCGACATTGTCGGCGGTGATCAGCAGGCAATCGAACAACTGCTTTTCGGTATCGACGCCGGTTTCGCCTGTCTTGATGAAGTTGTCGGCCTGACGAACGGCTGCTTCCGAAAAGACGGCGACGGGTTGCAGCACGGTATACTGCATCTCGCCTGCTTTCACGGCCTCGACCGCGTCCGGCGAGCCGTCAAAGCCGCCGACCTTGATCTGATCCAGCTTGCCGGATTCCTTCAGCGCGGCAATCGCGCCAAGCGCCATTTCATCATTGCCCGAGATGACGCCGATGATGTCAGGGTTCGCCTGCATCAGTGATTGCGTCTTCTGATAGCCTTGGGTGCGGTCCCAGTTGGCGACTTCCTGGCCGACCTTGACCAGATCCGGGTATTGGCTCAGGACCGTTTCAAAACCGTTCGAGCGGGTCTGGGCGTTGTTGTCGGGCGGCGCGCCGAACAGTTCGACATAGCTGCCGGTATCGCCAACGGCTTCGACCCATGCCTGTGCGCCAAGTGCTGCGCCCTGGGCGTTGTTGGACACCAACTGCGCCTTGGCCAGACCTTCCTGGTTGATTTCGGCGTTCACCAGAAAGACCGGAATGCCCGCGTCAACCGCTTTTTGAACGGCACCGATCGAGCCATCGGCATTGGCCGGGTCCAGAATGATCGCGACCGATTTGTTGGTGATCGCGGTGTCGATCAGGGTGCTTTCGGTATTGGTATCGCCGCGATGGGCCGCGACATTTGCGGTATAGCCCAGTTCTTCTGCGGTCGCTTTGGCAACTTCGCCTTCGGTGAACCAATAGGGGTTCGCGGGGTCGTTGACGATAATCGTCATCAGCCCTTCGGCCGAGGCGGCACTGGCCAGAAGCGGCATCGAAGCGGCGGCTGCCAGCAACATGCGGCGGGTCATTTTCAGCATTTCTCTCTCCCTTGGGTTGGTTGTTCTGCCGTGGATGGCAGGCTTTCCGTCCGGCCCTTGGGGCCGAACAGAGAAGGTCTTGCGCGGTCAGCCTTTGCGGGCGCCGCGGCCGTATTGC
Source organism: Paracoccus amoyensis (assembly GCF_014490725.1). GTDB lineage: Bacteria > Pseudomonadota > Alphaproteobacteria > Rhodobacterales > Rhodobacteraceae > Paracoccus > Paracoccus amoyensis. The sequence goes on along the minus strand of NZ_JACOQL010000003.1, from coordinate 433,716 downwards.
AACGAGTTCAGCAGCACGGCCAGAACGATCACAGCGCCGGTGAAAACCGTCTGCCAATAAGATGACACACCGATGATAACGAGGCCTGCGGACAGGAAGCCAATCACGAATGCGCCCAGCATCGTGCCGCGCACGTTACCGCGACCGCCGGTCAGGGCTGCGCCGCCGATCACGACAGCGGCGATGGCTGTCAGCTCGTAGGTGGTGCCCGCCGTCGGGCCGGCCGAGGTCAGCTGCGAGGCCAGGACCAGGCCAGCAACAGCAGCCAGCATGCCCGACAGCGTATAGACGGTGATCTTGACCCGACGGACCGGCACGCCCGACAGTTCTGCCGCACGCTCATTCCCACCGGATGCGTAAAGCCAGCGGCCAAAGGCCGACCGTGACAGCATCAGTCCGGTCAGGATGGCAATGACGGCCAGCACGATGACCGAGATCGGCACCCCCCACAGGCGGTTGAAGCCCAGCCAGTTAAAGCCCGTATTGCCCAATTCTTCGCTGCCGCGCAGGTTGTTATAGGTCAGCCCATTGGTCATCAGCAGCGCGACACCGCGCGCGACATACATCACGCCCAGCGTGGCCACGAAGGGCGGCACCTTGAAGAACGCGATCAGGATTCCGTTCAGTGCCCCGACTGCCGCGCCAACCATCAGTGTCAACACCACGACGGCCCAAACTGGCGGGTAAAGAATGACGCCTGCAAAATCCAGCGTGACGCCCTGCATCATCGCGCCCGCACAGACACCGGACAAGGCAAGGATTGATCCAACGGACAGGTCGATCCCGCCATTCAGGATCACCAGCAGCATGCCGATGGACAGGATGCCATAGATGGCGACCTGACTGGACATGATCAGGAAATTGCTGGCCGTGAAATAGTTCGGCGACAGGAATGAAAAGACGGCGATAATCGCGATCAGCGCAAAAAAGGCGCGTCCCTCCAGCAACAGGCGACCGATGCTGAAGCCGCTGTCTTTGGATTTGGCGGTTTTGGTGGCAGTGGTGTCCGACATGGTGCTTTCCTCAATCCTGTCTCAGGCTGCCACGGACTCGCCCGAGGCGGCCATGATCTTCTCTTTCGAGACGGTGGAATCGAATTCGGCCGAGATACGGCCCTTGTGCATGACGATGATACGATGCGCGATGGACAGGCATTCGCTGACCTCCGAGGTCGAATAGATGACGGCCAGCCCGTCTTTCGCGCCTTCGGCCAACAGGCGGAACACCTCGGCCTTGGCGCCGATGTCGATGCCGCGCGAAGGTTCGTCCAGCATGATGACTTTCGGTTTGGTCGCCAGCATCTTGCCGATCACGACCTTCTGCTGGTTACCCCCCGACAGCGAGCCAATCGCCGCGCCCCCGCCTGATGTTTTGACGGTGACATCGCGGATGGTGTCGTCGATCAGCTTCTTTTCCGCGCTGCGCTGTGTGAAAATTCCGCGTGTAAAACGGGCGATGGACGCCAGCGACAGATTTTGCCCGACGGTCATGGTCTGGACCAGCCCGTCGCGTTGGCGATCCTCGGGGACCAAGGCCAGCCCGCGTGCGATGCGTTCGGCGATGGACAGGTGCGACACCTCGCGGCCTTCCAGAACGATTTCACCGCCGGTCTGCTGCAGTCGTCCGGCGCAGGTTTCCAGAAGCTCGGTCCTGCCCGCACCCATCAGGCCATAGATGCAGACGATCTCACCGGCGCGCACGTCCAGCGAGAGACCACGCACCAGATCCTGTCCGGTCTGGTCCGGCACCGACAGATTGCGGATCGACAGGGCAACGTCCCGTTTCTCCGTGTCAGGCGGTGAGCCGAGATCATAGTTTTCGCCCACCATGTTGCGCACGATCCATTCCAGATCAATCTCGCTGCGCGGAGCATAGGCGGTCATGTTGCCGTCACGCAGAACGACGGCGTGATTGGTGATCGTCAGCGCCTCTTCCAGATGGTGTGAGATATAGACGATGCTGACGCCCTTGGCATTCAGGTCGCGGATCACCTTGAACAGGACCTCGACCTCGCTGGCCGAGAGGGCGCTGGTCGGTTCATCCATGATCAGGATGCGGCTGTCGACGGACAGGGCGCGGGCGATTTCGACGATCTGTTGCTGGCCAAGGCGCAACTCCTCGACCGGGGTTTGCGGGTCGATGTCCTCCTCAAGCTCTTCCATCAGCTTGCGGACCTGACGTTCCTCTTCGGCAAAATCGACGCCTGCGGGGCCCATGATCTCGCGACCCATGAAGATATTGTCGCGGACCGACATGTTCGGGGCCAGGCTAAGTTCCTGATGGATGATCGAGATGCCGCGATCACGCGCTTCGTTGGCGTTGGCAAAGGTGACGGGCTGGCCATCAAGGATCATTTCGCCGCTGCTGGGCTGTATCACACCTGACAGGATCTTCATCAACGTTGATTTTCCGGCGCCGTTTTCGCCGAACAGCGTTGTGACCTGACCGCGGTGAATGTCGAAATTCACGCCCTTCAGCGCATGCACCTGTCCATAGGATTTGGCGACGTTGCGGGCGGACATGACGACTTCGTTTTCGGGATGCGCATTCATTGGACAGTCACCGAAACCGGGGTGATCAGCCAGTTCTTGGGATTGATCAGGCGAAAGGCGCCCACCACCTCGACCGTCTTGCCGTTCAGGTTGGCCGTATCAATGCCGTCAAGGATCGCGGCTTTCATCGCCCGATTGATGCCCGAGCCGGCGTCTTGATATTCGATCTGGTTCTTGAACTGACCAAATGCGATGTCGCCGGGCGCGTCGCGCAATTCGGTGCCGTTGATGGCGGGGCCGGTCTGGACGCGAACGGTGATGTCTTCCGGCATGCCTTCGACGCTGATCGGATAGACGCCCGCGCGGCCTTCGCCCGCGACGCCGGACAATTTCACCGGCATGATCGCGCCGGTCGTGGCTGCCGTCCCGTATTTTGCGACCGCTGCATCCTTGTCTGCCATGACTTCGGTTGCCAGCGTCGTCGCGTCCACCGCTTTTTCGGCCACAAAGCCCTGGATGCGCGGAAATTCGGTTTCACCATAGCTGTCGGCCGAAAATGCCTGTGCCCGCACATCTGATTCCGATCCGATATGGACGACCGTCGTATCCAGCGCGATCCCGGCCAACACAACCGCGGCCAGTGCGATGCTGAGGACCAGACCGCGTCGGGACGACGCCGGCGCTTTGGGGGCAGGATTTTGCCGGGGGGTCGCAGCGGAACTTTGTGTCATGATGCAGCCTCGCGATAAGTTGGTGACAGGGGGCGCTGGCAAAGCCAGTCCGGTCGGTTGTCAGTTGTGGGAAGGTCGGGTCCGAATCGACATGGCGATTATATGAGGGCGGCCGCCATCGGTCACCGCATATCCCTAGGGGCACGGGGAACGATGGCGGAACTGTGTTTCATATCATGCATTTATCCGGCCTCCTCCTGTCTGGGCGACAAGGGGGTGGCCTGCCAGCCCCCTTATCTTCTCGCTGCAATATGGGTCGCTGTCCTCCTTCGCGTCCCGCTTGCTTCATCTGGACGTTACATGAAAAAAATTGCTGTGTCCGTAAAAAAATACATTCATGTCGAGGTTTTTGTGCTATAGGTCGGCTATGGCGGATGTTTGGATCGCAGGACACGACCTGATGTATCGTTTCGAGGGGGTGCATATGAAGCAACTGATCAAAAGCGATAATTTCTCTGAGGTTGTGTCAGGAATTGCCCATGGCTGACGTGGATATCCTGATCGGAATCGATGCAGGCACGTCGGTCATCAAGGCGGTGGCCTTTGATCTGCGCGGGCAGCAACTTGGCGCGGCATCCGTTCCCAACAGATATCATGCGGGACATGACGGCGCGGTTACGCAATCCTTGGCGCAGACATGGGATGATTGTGCATCGGCCTTGCGCGGGTTGGGCCAGCGGATTGACAATCTGGCGGCGCGAACGGCGGCTGTGGCTGTGACGGCGCAGGGCGATGGCACATGGCTGGTCGGGCGCGATGGTCCGGTGGGCGATGCGTGGCTGTGGCTGGATGCCCGCGCCGCGCCGACGGTTGCGCGACTGGCTGCTGGTGATGCGAATCGAGCGCGGTTCGAGGCGACGGGGACCGGGCTGAACACCTGCCAGCAAGGCACCCAGATGGCACATATGGATGTGCATTTCCCCGATCTTCTGGACCGGGCCGAGGTTGCGCTGCATTGCAAGGACTGGCTGTATCTGAACCTGACCGGCATCCGCGCGACGGATCCGTCCGAGGCCAGCTTCACCTTTGGGAATTTCCGCAACCGGCAATATGACCCCACCGTGATTGACGCGCTTGGCCTGACGCATCGCCGCGATCTGTTGCCCGAAATCATCGACGGCACGCAGGTCATGCATCCGTTGACTGCCGATGCCGCCCGTCAGACGGGCTTGCGTGCCGGAACGCCGGTCAGTCTGGGCTATGTCGATATGGTGATGACGGCGCTTGGCGTGGGTGTCTATGGCGGGGACGGTGATGTGGCCTGTTCGACCGTCGGCTCGACCGGGGTGCATTTGCGGGCCGTCAGTTCCAACAACGTGCATCTGAATGCACAGGGCACGGGCTATGTGATCTGCCTGCCGATCCCCGGCGTGGTGACACAGGTGCAGACCAACATGGCTGCCACGCTGAACATTGACTGGGTGTTAGGCATCGCGGCGGGGATCATGTCGGATATGGGCCAGTCGGTCACGCATCGCGATCTTGTCGCGCATATCGAGGGATGGCTGGCGCAAAGCCCGCCGGGTCAGATTGTCTATCACCCCTATATTTCCGAAGCCGGCGAACGGGGCCCGTTCGTCAACGCCAACGCGCGAGCCGGGTTCGTCGGGTTGGCGCAGCATCACCGTTTTCCCGATCTGCTGCGTGCCGTGGCCGAGGGGTTGGGCATGGCGATGCGCGACTGTTATGCCGCCATGGGACCGCTGCCATCGGAATTGCGGTTGACCGGCGGGGCGGCTCGGTCGAAATCATTGCGCGGAATTCTGGCGGCGTCGCTGAACGCGCCTGTCCGCGTCTCGGACCGGGATGAGGCTGGGGCGGCAGGCGCCGCGATGATGGCCGCCGTCGGCATCGGCGCCTATCCCGATATGCAAAGCTGTATCGCGGAATGGGTCACGCCGCTGTTGGGACAGGCCGAAGCGCCCGATCCGCAGCTGGTCGCGGCCTATGACCGGCTGTTCCCGGCATTCCAGACATCTCGGCAGGCGCTGCCCCCGGCTTGGGACGCACTGGCCGCCACACGCGCACCGACAGGAGAGTGATATGACAAACGACAACGGCATGATCGACCTTTTCGTCATCGGTGGCGGGATCAATGGCGCAGGCGTTGCCCGCGACGCCGCCGGGCGCGGGCTGAAGGTGGTCTTGTGCGAAAAGGACGATCTGGCGCAGGGCACGTCGTCGCGGTCGGGCAAACTTGTTCATGGCGGGCTGCGCTATCTGGAATATTACGAATTCCGACTGGTCCGCGAGGCGCTGATTGAGCGAGAAGTCCTGCTGCGTGCTGCCCCGCATATCATCTGGCCGATGCGTTTCGTGCTGCCGCATTCGCCACAGGATCGACCCGCATGGCTGGTCAGGCTGGGACTGTTTCTTTACGACAATCTGGGTGGCCGCAAAAAGCTGCCCGGCACGCGGACGCTGGATCTGCGTCGCGATCCCGAAGGTGCGCCGCTGCTGGATCGGTATTTCAAGGGTTTCGAATATTCCGACTGCTGGGTCGATGATGCCCGCCTTGTCGTTCTGAACGCGGTAGACGCCGCAGAGCATGGGGCCGAGGTTCTGACCCGCACGCCCTGTATCTCGGCGAAACGCGAAAACGGTGCCTGGACCATTCAGACCAGAAGCGAAACGACAGGCGAGGTTCGGACCTTTCGCGCCCGCTGCGTCGCGAATTGTGCGGGGCCGTGGGTGCGCGATGTGATCGACAATGTGGCCGAGGCCAGTTCGGGGCGGAATGTGCGGCTGGTCAAGGGCAGCCACATCATCGTGCCGAAATTTTGGGCTGGAAATAACGCCTATCTGGTGCAGAACCACGATAAGCGCGTGATCTTTATCAACCCATATGAAGGAAACATGGCGCTGATCGGCACCACCGATATCGCCTATGATGGCCGCCCCGAAGACGTCAAGGCCGACGAGTCCGAGATTGAATATCTGCTGGGCGTCGTGAACCGATATTTCAAGGAAAAGCTGCGCCGGTCGGATGTGCTGCACAGCTATTCCGGGGTGCGGCCGCTGTTTGACGATGGCAAAGGCAATCCGTCGGCGGTGACGCGGGATTATGTCTTTGATCTGGATACCAAGGAGGGCGCGCCGCTGCTGAACGTCTTTGGCGGCAAGATCACCACCTTCCGCGAATTGGCCGAACGTGGAATGCACAAGCTGAAGGACGTGTTCCCGAATATGGGGGGGGACTGGACCGAAACCGCCAGCCTGCCGGGCGGTGAAATGGCCAATGCCGATTACGAATCCTATATCGAACTGCTGCGAGAGCTTTATCCGTGGATGCCCCGCAAACTGGTGCATCATTACGGCCGTCTTTATGGCGCACGGACCACGGACGTTGTTGGCAGCGCCACCAGCATCGGCGATCTGGGCCAGCATTTCGGCGGTCAGTTGTATGAGGCCGAAGTGCGCTATCTGGTCCGCAAGGAATGGGCGCAGACGCCCGAGGATATTCTGTGGCGGCGGACCAAGCATCTGCTGCACCTGACCGAAGATCAGCGGCGTGCATTTGCAGATTGGTTCAACCGTTCCGATCTGGCGCAGGCGGCATAGGGCAAAATCATGGCACTGACGCTTTCGTTGAACACCAATCCGCTGGTCAATCGCTATGCCGACCCGGATGATCTGATCGACACGGTCGCCCACGACCTGCGCATCCGCGATCTGCAACTGACCCATGAATTCATCAACCCAAGTTGGCAGGCCAACGTCATCCGCCGCTTGACCCGCCAAATGGGTGCGGCACTGGATCGCACGGGGGTTCGCGTGACCAGCGGCATGACCGGCCCCTATGGCCGGTTGAACCATTTCGGCCATCCCGACCCGGATGTGCGGCGCTATTACGTCGACTGGTTCAAGACCTTCGCCGATATCATTGGCGATCTGGGCGGCACCTCGGTCGGGACGCAGTTCGCGATCTTTACCTATCGCGATTACGACGACCCGGCCCGGCGGGAAGATCTGATCCGCATTGCCATCGAGTGCTGGGCCGAGGTGGCCGACCATGCCAAGGGCGCGGGCCTGGACTATGTCTTCTGGGAACCGATGAGCGTGGGGCGAGAATTTGGCGAAACGATTCAGACCTGTATGGATCTGCAAGACCGTCTGACGGCTGCCAATATGGCGATCCCGATGTGGATGATGGCCGATATCGACCATGGCGACGTAACGTCATCCGACCCGGATGATTTTGACCCCTATGCCTGGGCACGAGCGGTGCCGAAAGTGTCTCCCATCATCCATATCAAGCAATCGCTGATGGATAAGGGCGGTCACCGGCCCTTCACTGCAGCATTCAATGCCAAGGGGCGCATTCAGCCTGAACCGCTCTTACATGCGTTTCGCGAAGGTGGGGCGGTTGATAACGAAATCTGCCTTGAGTTGAGTTTCAAAGAGCGCGAACCTAATGACCGCGAAGTTATCCCACAAATTGCAGAAAGCATTGCATTTTGGGCGCCTTATATCGACACGGGTGCCGATAAGCTGAAAATCTGAACGGATGCCCTTATGATATCACCCTTTGCCTTTGTGACCGCTACCGAAATTCTGTTCGGTCGGGGGCAGGCGAAAAATTCGGTCAAGCGGGTGGCGGATCTGGGTCGTCGTATTCTGCTGGTTATGGACGTCATGCCGCGCGCAGCGAATGGCTAGCAGCGGCCTTGGCCGATCAGGGGTGCGCCGTTACCAGCTTTTCGGTGCCGATCGAACCTGATCTGGCCTTGGTTGAGCAAGGCGTTGCGATTGCACGTGCTGCCGGGGTGCAGGTTGTTGTTGCTCTGGGCGGCGGCGCGGTGATTGACGCGGGTAAGGCGATTGCGGCGCTGGTTCCCGCGACACAAGGGGCCATCGCGCATCTTGAGGTGGTGGGGCAAGGCTTGCCACTGGATCACCCGCCGCTGCCTTTTGTCGCGATCCCGACCACTGCCGGGACCGGGGCCGAGGTGACGCGAAACGCGGTCATCGCGGTTCCTGAACATCGCCGCAAGGTCAGCCTGCGCGATGCGCGGATGCTGCCGGTGCTGGCGATTGTTGATCCCGCGCTGACCGATGGTGCGCCGCGCGATGTGACGCTGGCATCGGGGCTGGACGCGATCACGCAGGTGATCGAGCCTTACGTCTGCACCAGGGCCAACCCCCTGACCGACACCCTGTGTCGCGATGCAATTCCGCGTGGTCTGGCTGCCCTGACGCGGTTGATGCAGGCTGAAGATACCGACGCGCGGGACGACATGGCCTGGGTCAGCCTGTGCGGCGGCCTGGCACTGGCCAATTCGGGCCTGGGCGCCGTGCATGGTCTGGCCGGACCTTTGGGCGGGCTGACGGGTGCGGCGCATGGCGCAATCTGCGGGGTTCTACTGCCGCATGTGCTGGTTGCGAACCGTGACAAGGTCAGCGATCCGGTGCTGGCCGAACGGCTGGATCAGGTCGGCAGGTGGATCGGCACGGCCTTTGGCCAATCGGAGGCATCGGTTGTGCAAGCGGCGGGATTATTGGCCGACTGGTCGCAGGCAGCGGGTTTGCCGGCTCTGACAGCGCTTGGCATTGACCGGGCCGCGCAACGGGTGGCGGCACAGGCTGCGGCAAGTTCGTCATCCATGAAGGCCAATCCGGCAAGCCTTGATGCGAATGATCTGATGAAACTGATGGAGGCGGCGGGTTGATGGCACGCAACGGCAAGGATGATCCCGAACAAAGCCTCGCCATCCGGGCGGCATGGCTGCATTACGCGGGTGGTTTGACGCAGACGGCAGTGGCCAAGCGTCTGGGCCTGCCTTCGGTCAAGGCGCATCGTCTGATCGCGCGGGCGGTGGCCGATGGCGCAGTCAAGGTCACCATCGACGGCGATATCGTCGAATGTGTCAAACTTGAGGATCAATTATGCAATCGCTTTGGGTTGCAGCATTGTGAGGTCGCCCCCGATCTGGGCGAGGATGGGTTGCCTTTTCGCGCGCTTGGGCTGGCCGGGGCGAATTTCCTGCGCCGAGAGATCGAGCGTGGCGATCACGAGGTCATCGGCCTTGGCCACGGGCGCACGCTGGCGGCTGCGGTGCATCAACTGCCGCGTTTTGACGGCAAGGGGCTGCGCTTTGTTTCGGTCCTTGGTGGGCTGACGCGAAACTATGCGGCCAACCCGCATGATGTGATGCACACGCTGGCAGAAAAGACCGGCTCGCAGGCGTTCGTGCTGCCGGTCCCGTTCTTTGCCAATTCCGAAAAGGACCGCGCGGTGCTGATGGCACAACCGGGTGTGCGGGATATTATGGATATGTCCTATGGTGCGACGCTGAAACTGGTCGGCATGGGCGCGGCGGATGCCAGCGCGCAGTTGGTCGCGTCCGGCATGATCGAGCCGCATGAGATCGCCGAAATCAATGCGGGCGGCGCCGTCGGTGAGATGATGGGCCACTTCTTCGACGCGGACGGCAATGTGCTGGAAACGACACTAAGCGCCCGCACACTGGCCGCCCCGCTGGACGGCCCGACCGACAGTCAGATCGTCGCGATCGCGGGCGGGGCCAGCAAGGTCGAGGGACTGCGTGCGGTGCTGAAAAGCGGTCGGCTGCGTGGGCTGATCACTGATGAGGTGACGGCCCGGGCATTGGTGGGGTGAGCGGTTGAGGCGTTGGTTGAATGCAGGCATGCGGTCGAAACAGGCTGCTGCATGCGATTGTCTGTTAGGAGCCTGATCTGCATGATGCAGCGGCTTCGATAAATGGCTGCTTTGTCCCGCAAAGCGAACACCGCCCCAAAACAAAGCCCCCCACAGAAATCTGCGAGGGGCCATGCATGTCTTGTCACTCTGCTTACTTGCCGGTCAGCTTTTTCGCATGGGCGACAATGGCGTCCTTGGTGATGCCGAACTCTTTGTAAAGCCGATCGATCGGGGCCGAGGCGCCGAAGCCGTTCATGCCGATCACGTCGTCTTCGCTGGCGACGTAGCGGGTCCAGCCGAATTTGCCCGCAGCCTCGACGGCGATGCGGGGGGCGTCGCCAAGGGTTTCCTTGCGATAGGCTTCGGGCTGGGCGTCAAACAGCTCCCACGAGGGCATGGACACGACGGCGACGTTCAGGCCATCGGCATGCAAGGCCTCGGCGGCCTCAACGGCCAGCGCGACTTCGGTGCCGGTGGCGATCAGGGTCACATCGCGGCCCGTGCCGAACTGACGGATCACATAAGCGCCCTTGGCGGTCATGTTTTCGTCGCTGGCTTCCAGACGCAGTTGCGGCACATCCTGACGCGACAGTGCCAGCAGGGATGGTACGTGGCGGTTGCGGATGGCGATGTCCCACGCCTCCAGCGTTTCGACCGTATCGGCAGGGCGCAGGACGGTCAGGTTCGGGATCGCGCGCAGCGATGCCAGATGCTCGATGGGCTGGTGGGTCGGGCCGTCTTCGCCAAGGCCGATGCTGTCATGCGTCATCACATAGATCGTGCCCAGCCCCATCAGCGCCGACAGGCGGATCGCGTTACGGGCGTAATCGGAAAAGACAAGGAACGTGCCGCCATAAGGGATAAACCCGCCATGCAGGCTGATGCCGTTCATCGCCGCCGACATACCGAATTCGCGCACGCCATAGCCGATGTAACGACCCGGTTCATCCCGCGTATATTGGGTATCGACTGCCGGAACGCGGGTCAGGTTGGACCCTGTCAGGTCGGCGGAACCACCAATCATTTCCGGCAGTGCCGCAGTCAGCGGCTCTAGCGCCATCTGGCTGGCCTTACGGGTCGCCGCTTTCTTGGGGTCCGCGAACAGCTTGTCCCGCGCAGCCTTCACAACCGCGTCGTAGTCAGCGGGCAGGCGGCGGGCCAGGCGACGATCAAGCTCCTCTCGCTGATCGGCAGGTTTCGCGGCCAGACGCTTTTCCCAAGCGTGGAACTCATCTTCGCCACGCACACCGATGGCACGCCATTTTGCCAGCAGCTCTGCCGGGATCTCAAATTCAGGGCCGGTCCAGCCCAGTGCTTCCTTGGCCAGCGCCGCTTCGTCCTTGCCAAGCGGAGAGCCGTGGACGGCATAAGAACCGGCCTTGTTGGGCGAGCCGAAGCCGATGATGGTTTTCATCGCGATCAGCGAAGGTTTGGACGTTTCAGCCTTGGCGGCGGTGATGGCGGCGTCCAGCGCCTTGCCATCATGGCCGTCACAGGATTGCACATGCCAGCCCATCGCCCGGAAACGCCCAGGCACATCTTCCGAGAAACTGACCGAGGTCGGGCCGTCAATCGTGATCGAGTTGTCGTCATACAGCACGATCAGCTTGCCCAGCCCCAGATGCCCCGCAAGGCTGGCGGCTTCCTGACCGATGCCTTCTTCAAGGCAGCCATCGCCAAGCATGACATAGGTGTGGTGATCGACGACATCATCGCCAAATTCAGCAGCAAGGCGGCGTTCCGCCAGCGCCATGCCGACGGCCATGCCAATGCCCTGACCCAATGGGCCGGTGGTAGCCTCGATGCCCTTGGCGTGACCGTATTCGGGATGACCCGCGGTGATCGAGCCCCACTGACGGAAATTCTTGATCTGATCCAGGGTCATATCTTCGTAGCCGGTCAGATACAGCACGCTGTAAAGCAGCATGGACGCATGTCCGTTCGACAACACGAAGCGGTCGCGATCCGGCCAGTCAGGGTTTTTGGCGTCGAACTTCATGTGCTTGCCAAACAGCACGGCAGCGGCGTCGGCCATACCCATCGGTGCGCCCGGATGACCCGAATTCGCGGCGTTCACAGCGTCAATCGACAGCGCACGAATGGCATTGGCCAAGGCGAAGTTTTCGGGGTCGAGGGCAGCCTTTTCGGCGATCTTCGGGTCTTTGGGCGAATCTAGGGGCATATGCAATCCTCCGGGTTTGTCCCCGCATACGATGTCGCGCGGGAAATCACAACACGATATCACAATTTAAAATCACAAAATAACAAAAAATATGTTGTTATAACGAAATGTGGTGTTATGTTGCGAATGCAAGAGGCAAGGGGTGAGTCGTTGTGAAACGCGAAGAGCGCAGGCAGGCGATCATGGATGCCTTGGTCGAGGCGCGGGCCGTTGATCTGGATGATCTGGCCGAGCGTTTTGCCGTGTCGAAAATGACCATTCACCGCGATCTGGACGATCTGGAGCAGACCGGGTTGTTGCGCAAAGTCCGGGGTGGCGCGACGATCGAGGCGGGGACGCAATTCGAAAGCGATTTCCGTATCCGCGAATTGCAGGATGGTGATGCGAAATCCCGCATGGCCCGCGCCGCACTGGACCTGGTCGAGCCGGGAATGACCGTGATGGTCAACGATGGCTCGATGGCGGCGCTTCTGGGGGCGCGGCTGGCGGACAAGCCGCCGTTGACGGTCATCACGAACAACATGGCCGTGATCGACAGGTTGAAAGATGCGCCCCGGATCACGCTGATCGCGCTGGGCGGTGCGTTTAGCGCCAAATTCAACGGATTTTTCGGCGTTGTGACCGAACAGGCGTTGTCACGCTTGCGTGCCGATCTTGCATTCATCTCGGCCCCGGCCGTGTCGGGGTTGCAGGCGTTTCACATGGATGACGCGGTCGTGCGGACCAAGCAGGCGATGATCCGCGCCGCAAACCGCGCGGTCCTGCTGGTTAATCATCAGCGCTTCGGGCGATCCGCCCTGAATGTGCTGGCCGATCTGAACGATTTCGACACCATCATCACCGATGCTGCACCAAGCCCGGAAACGGGTGCTGCAATCAAGCGAGCAGGGCTGCGGCTGACCATTGCCAAGGATTGACTGACATGACCGACTTCTGGATCGGCACAAGCTGGAAGATGAACAAGGCGCTGGCCGAGGCGCAGGAATTTTCGACCGCATTGGCGGCTGCCGATGGCGCACGCGACCCGCGTATCCAGCGCTTTGTGATCCCTCCCTTTACCGCGGTGCGGCAGGTGAAGGAAATTTTGGCTGGCACATCCGTCAAGGTCGGTGCGCAGAACATGCATTGGGATGACGCTGGTGCGTGGACGGGGGAAATCAGTCCGGTCATGCTGACCGACTGCAATCTGGACATTGTCGAACTGGGCCATTCCGAACGGCGTGAATATTTCGGCGAGACCGACGAAACGGTCGGCCTGAAAACCGAATCCGCCGTCCGGCACGGGCTGATCCCGCTGATCTGCATCGGCGAAACATTGGCTGAACGTGAAGACGGTCGCGCTCAAGAGGTTTTGGAAACGCAGGTCCGCGCGGCGCTTGGCCGGTTGACGGGCAACCAGAAAGCCGCGCCCGTTTTGCTGGCTTACGAGCCGGTCTGGGCGATTGGCGTCAACGGCATGCCTGCGACCGCCGATTATGCCGATGATCGCCAGCGAGCGATCGTCGAGGTGGCGCAGGACGTTCTGGGACGCAAAGTCCCTTGCCTCTATGGTGGCTCGGTCAATCCCGACAACTGCGAGGAACTGATCCAATGCCCGCATATCGACGGGCTGTTCATCGGACGTTCGGCCTGGAAGGTCGAAGGATATCTTAACATACTGGCGAAATGCGCCGCCAAGATCTGAAGGAGTTGACGATATGAAACTGGCAATTGCAGGCGACAGCGCGGGTGAAGGTTTGGCCAAGGTTCTGGCCGAGCACCTGAAGGACAAGCATGACGTGTCGGAAATCAGCCGCACCGATGCCGGGCCGGATGCGTTTTACGCCAACCTGTCGGATCGCGTGGCCAACGGGGTTCTTGACGGCACCTATGACCGCGCCATTCTGGTCTGTGGCACCGGCATCGGCGTGTGCATCGCGGCCAACAAGGTGCCGGGTATCCGCGCCGCCCTGACGCATGACACCTATTCGGCGGAACGGGCCGCGCTGTCGAACAATGCGCAGATCATCACCCTGGGCGCACGCGTGATCGGCGCCGAGGTCGCCAAGACCATTGCCGATGCGTGGCTGGCCGAAACGATGAATTTCGACGCCGCCGGGAAATCGGCTGGAAATGTCAACGCCATCGACGCTGTCGATGCCAAATACAACAAGGGCTAAGCCATGTTGAAACTGCCCGCCGATGGCCCGGCCAAAGGGGTCCGGCTGCGCGATGCGCTGACGGGCGGCGGTCCAGCGGCAATCGTTCTGACCATCGCGGAAACCTTGCCCGCGCTGGCGGCGCGTCTGGCGGCGGGCAGATTGCACAGCGATCCCGATGCCATCGTCGGCGTGAATGACAGCGGCGACAAGCAGAAGGCGCTGGATGTCGCCGCGCATCATTACATTGTCGCCGCCCTGAAAGATAAGGGCGTCAGGCAAGTGCTGTCCGAAGAGATGGAGGAAATCGTTCATCTGAACGCCGATGGGGTTTACGATGTGGCGATGGACCCGATCGACGGGTCGGGCAGCATCGGCATCGGTGCGCCCTTGGGGATGCTGTTCAGCATCCTGCCCGCTGCCCCCGAAGGGTTCGCGCGCACAGGTCGGGCTATCGTTGCGGCCGGCTATGCCTCTTTCGGGCATTCGCTGGATTTTGGCTATTCGCTGGGCCATGGCGTCAACATCGCGACCTATGATGTCGAGGCCGGCGATTTTCGCATCGTGCGGGAAAATGTTACCCTGAACCCCGTCGCATCGACCTTTGCTTATAACGCGTCGAATGAACGGCATTGGGGTGCGGGGCTGCAAAACTGGCTGCATGACATGCAGTTGGGCAAGGACGGCCCGTTCAAGCGTGACTTCAACATGCGCTGGCTGGCCGCCGCCGTGGGCGATCTGCACCGGATCATGTTGCAGGGCGGTGTGTTCCTGTATCCCGCCGATACCCGGCCGGGATATGAACATGGCCGCCTGCGTTTGTTGTATGAATGTGCGCCGATTGCTTTTCTGATCGAACAGGCGGGCGGCATCGCGACCGATGGCGACATGCCCATTCTGGATCGCAAGCCTGCGGGCCTGCACGAAATGACCCCCTTCATCTGTGGCGCAAGGGAAGAGGTTGAAACCATCCTGCGCTATATCGCTGCTGCTAAAGGAAAATAATTCATGGCCATGATCACGCTGCGCCAGCTTCTCGACCACGCGGCCGAGAACAGCTATGCCGTGCCCGCCTTCAATATCAACAATATGGAACAGGGGCTGGCCGTCATGACGGCGGCTCAGGCGACGAATTCGCCGGTGATCCTGCAAGCCAGCCGGGGCGCGCGCGCCTATGCCAACGATCTGGTGCTGGCGGGGTTGATCGCGGGCTTTGCGCGGGCATTCCCCGATATCCCGGTTTGCATGCATCTGGACCACGGCAACGGTCTGGCCACCTGCGCGACAGCAATCCAGAACGGCTTTACCAGCGTGATGATGGATGGCAGCCTGAAGGCCGATGGCAAGACACCCGCCGATTACGCCTATAATCGCGACATTACCGCCGAAGTGGTTCGGATGGCCCATGCCTGCGGCGTCTCGGTCGAGGGGGAATTGGGCGTGCTGGGCAGTCTGGAAACCGGCATGGGCGATCAGGAAGACGGCCATGGCGCAACCGAGAAGCTGTCCGAAGAACAACTGCTGACCGACCCGGCCGAGGCCGAGCGTTTCGTGACCGATACCGGCGTTGATGCGCTGGCCGTGGCGATGGGCACCAGCCACGGCGCCTATAAATTCACCCGCAAGCCTGATGGTGACATTCTGGCCATGCGCGTGATCGAGGAAATCCACCACCGATTGCCGAATACCCATCTGGTGATGCACGGCTCATCTTCGGTCCCCGAGGATTTGCAGGCGATCATCAACAGCTATGGCGGCGATATTCGCCCGACTTGGGGTGTCCCGGTCGAGGAAATTCAGCGCGGCATCAAATCCGGCGTGCGCAAGGTGAATATCGACACAGACAACCGCCTTGCCATGACCGCCGCGATCCGCAGGACGCTGACCGAAGACCCGGCAGAGTTTGATCCGCGCAAATACCTGAAGCCAGCGATGGACATGATGGCCGAGGTCTGCAAGGCACGGTTCGAGGCATTCGGAACAGCCGGAAATGCCGACAAGATCCGGCCGCTGCCTTTGTCTGCCATCGCCGCGCGATATTGATGTGCAAAGCCCCGTCACATGTGCGCGGGGCTTTCTTTTTGCCGTTGATCACGTTTCACTGCCCCGTGAATTTGCGATCAAAGGCCGCCTCGATGTTCAAATCCACTCATGTCGATGAAATCTGCGGCCTGCTGAGCCGCATAGGTCAGAAGGAATTGCTGCCCCGGTTTCGAGCGCAGGTTCCGAATACGGTCTATGAAAAGACATCGTCTTTTGACGTCTTCAGCGAAGCGGATCAGGCTGCCGAAGAACAGATCAGTGCGGAACTGGCACAGATGTTCCCCGGTGCGTTGCTGGTTGGTGAAGAAACCTCGGGGAATGATCCGGCGGCAATTTCCAGGATTGCGGAAGCACAGGTGTCCTTTCTGATCGACCCGATTGATGGCACGAAGAACTTCACCTCCGGGCTGCCGCTGTTTGGAACGATGGTTGCGGGAATGATCAAGGGGCAAATCGCCTTTGCCGCGATCCATGATCCGATATGCGACGAGACGGCCTTGGCTGTGCGGGGGCAGGGCGCATGGACGCGTCGGCAAGACAGGTCGGATATGCGCCTTCGCGTCGCGCCCCCCTGTGCGCCGGAAAAGATGACGATTGTTGCGGGGACGAATTTCCTGCCGCCGGATTTACGTCCTGCGGTGCAGGAAAACCTGCCGAAATTCGCGATGAATTTCTGGCTGCGATGTGCGGCGCATGAATATCGGATGGCGACTGCAGGGCATTGCGATCTGCTGGTCTATAATCGGTTGATGCCGTGGGACCATGCAGCCGGTTGGCTGCTGCATCGCGAGGCGGGTGGACATAGTGCGCATTTCGACGGGACGGAATATCTGCCCACGCATACCAGCGGCGGGCTGATCTGTGCGCCCGACCCTGAAAGTTGGCTTGCCGCGCGGAACGTTTTATGTGGTGACCGGTTCGCCTAGCGGTCGCCGGTCATCGCGTCACTTTCTTTTCCGGCGAAATCGCTGCCACAAGATCAGCCCCGCTGCCAAGGCGACCGTGCCATACATCACATGCCGCGATGTGATGCCGATGCGGGCCTGTGCGCTGCGGCGATAGCGTGGATCGAAGAAGCGTGTGTCGGACAGGAATTTGCCCAGCATCGTTTCCTTGCGCGGTGTGATGGGCCGCAGGCCCCGCCCGACACTATCGTTCAGCACGTCAATCGCGTCGATGACACCGCCATAGTTTTCGATAGCCGTGGCGACCTGCTGCGGTTCGACGGCCAGATGCTCGGCCAGCAACGCGTTACGGATTTCGGTGATACGCTGCCGATCCTGTTCGCTTTCGGCGATGATTGCAACGTCGCTTTCCGTATCAAACCCCATCGAGCGGCGGTCGATATTGCTGGAACCGATCCGCAAAAACTTGTCGTCGATGATGCAGGTCTTGGAATGAACATAGATATCCTGCCCGGCATCGTTGACCGGATAGAGGATGGTAAACCGATTATACGGATCCTGTTGGGCAAGGTCATGGATCAACCGGCTGCGTGTGACGTGCATCGCTTCATCCTCGACCATGCCTTGCGCGGCGTCGGGATTGATGACGACGATTTCGGGGCCGTCGACTTCTTGCAGGCGGTCGCGGATGGCATAGGCAATGCTGTCAGCCGCAAAATACTGCGATTCCAGATAGATGCAATCAAGCGCGGCGGCGATGCTATCCAGATAGAGCGTCTCGATTTCGGTGACGGCGGGGTGGTTGGACTCGGGCGGGGCGGTCCGGGCGATGGCCACCTCGATATTCTTGAAATCGGGGGTAACGTCGTTGGGCCAACGATCCTGACCGGGAATGAAATCTTCACCAATCGGTTCGTCCATGGCGCGCTGCCAGCGGCTGCGGCAAAGTTCGCTGAATGCTGCTGCAGCGTCACCCGACATCATCGTTGCAGTGTCGTGCCATGGCTGCGCAACTTCGCCGTTTTTCAGTAGGCGCAGCGGATTATAGGCTTCATGCTGCGGCGTATCCCAACGACCTTCGGTCACGTCGATGCCACCGCAAAATGCCAGTGAATCGTCAATCACCACGATTTTCTGATGGTGACTTGCGCCAATCGGGTGGCGACCATCAAAGGCAAGGTGCAATTGGTCAGGTGACAGCAGCTTGATGTGAAGCGCGGGCATCAAACGACCGGGTGCGATCAATGCGCCCCCGCTCCATTTCAGCAGATAGATGTCCAGCTCGCTGCGGCGTTCAGCCAAAGAATCAAGAAATGGGCCGATCGCGTTCGGAAAACCATCAGGCGCGTTTCCGTCATCGTCACTTTCGCCGGGCAACATCTCCATCTCGAAATCGAAATCCCAGCCGACCAGAATCACAAACCGTTCTGCTTTCAGCAAAGATTCACGAAGGATGCGAAAATACTCTTGCCCATCGATGATGACTGAAAAGCGATCCGCATTGGTAACCCGCCAGGAATTGCGACCGGGTTTGAAGGCTAGGTCTGTCATAGATATGTCCCGCGCGTGGTTTGCTGAGCGTCGGGCAGGTAACGCAGCGCGAGGCCATTGGTTGCCTGCCATATCGTCAGCACTGTTGCCGCCATGGACAAGATCGGTGCGGCTGCCGCTATTGATCGTGTCGTTGCCGTCCAAGCCAAAGACGGTATCATCCCCATTGCCCGAGTTGCTGCTGTCTGCATCAATTGTTCCGGTGATTGAGTCTGGACCCGTCGTGCCATTTAACCTGGCCATGAAGAGAACTTTTCTAACAAACAGACGGGTTTCCACACGTCGATAGTAGTATAATTTCTAGTTATGTTTATGGCGTCGCATTCGTAAGTATAATTTATATAAACTATTATTGTCATTAATATACGGTTAAAATTTTTAACTTTTTGTCGCCAATGCCAAGCCATCCACCACAGCCGTGAACGCGTCTGAATATCGTAGCCGGGCCGAAGGGCATTTGCGCTGAGCCTCTTCCGCGACCATGTTCATCAGGCTGGATCCGCCCACCAGAACCAGCACGCCGATCTGCGCGGGCTGAATGTTCGCGGCGGTCAGTGTCTCATCAATGGCCAGACCAAGTTTGATCTGAAAATCGGCCAAAGTGGCGTTCATCGACTGCGCATTGATCGGAGCGGTCAGACTGCCCTCGATGAACCCCATCTGGATTGCGGCATCGTTTTTCTGCTCATTTGCCGCGATCTTGCCTTTTTCCACGGCGAAGGCCAGTTGGTGACCGTGTTCTTCCTCGATCACTTTCAGAAGCCTTGCGATCTTTTCTGGCTGCACCGCATGACGTTCCATGTCCTCGATCTTGCGCAACGTGTCGCGGGTGTAAAGAAACGGGATCTTCGCCCATGTCGCCAGCTCGGTATATATCGCATTTGGCACCGGTAGCAGGCCGCTGCCCAAGGTTCGGCGCAGCTCTCCACCCTGACCCAGCAGGGGCATGGCATGACTCATGGAAATGACATGGTCGAAATCCGTTCCGCCCAGACGCAATCCATGGCTGGACAGAATTTCGGCCGTGTCGCCCTTGCTGCGAAACAGGGTAAAGTCTGACGTGCCGCCACCGATATCCACGATCAGGCCTATCTGGCCGCTCGTATCCAACTGGTGACTGGCCAGCGCGGCCGCTTCGGGTTCGAACAGGAAGTCGATTTGCTGGAAGCCAGCAGCCTGATAACATCCGCGCAGATCCTGTTCCGCTTTTGCATCGCGGGCCGGATCAGAAGAATGAAAATGCACCGGACGCCCGGAAAGAACGGCGGAAAAGCTTTCGCCCGTCTGGTTTTCGGCACGTGTTTTGATGGTGGTGATAAAAGCAGTCACGATCTCGGCCAAGGTCCGGCGCTTGCCCCCGATCATGCGTTTTTCATGGAACAGCGATGTGCCCAGAATGCTTTTCAGCGCGCGCATGAAACGTCCGTCATCCCCCGCGATCAAGGCAGCAACGGCATCGTCACCAATCAACATCGCGCTACCATCATCGGGGAAAAAAACTGCCGTCGGCAGCGTATCCCCCTGTGAAGACATGGGGATCCGTCGCAGGCTGCCATTGTCGATCATCGCCGCCGCTGAATTCGATGTTCCAAAATCCAAAGCCAACGTCGAAGACATGACTGCACCCATAGTCTGAAAGGAAAGACGGGCGATCTAACGGATGGGTTCGCGATCCGCAAGTTCGAACGAGTTTCTCCTTCCGTCACGCTTGTTGCTTCGGAAATCTGGCGACGGCGGGTAATGTCGAATGAAGCTGGCAAAGCGCGCCTCGATAGCACCAGAGTTGAAGACCGCCTCCACCTGCGCGATGCCGAGCGCCTTGACCGCGTGGGCGTCAACGACCGTATAGCTGGCGATCAGCTCGCCGGTCGCGATGCCCACCCCACTCCTGCCTGCCCTGCGCGGCGATCAGCAGGGTGCCGGCCACGACCCGCACAAGGCCGATCAGACCTATGCCTGTTTCTCTAATGTTAGCTGGGTGTTGTCAGATGCGCGGTTTTTGCTGCCACTCTGCAAGAATATGCGCGCTCGATGTCGGATAAAGGGCCGTTTTTACCCGGCGACCTGCATTCTCCGCGACCGCCCCAAGTCGCCCCTCACGGTGGTTTTTCCCTTACCTGTCAGGATGTTGGGTGCGGTCAGGCTGATCTTTCACTTTGTCCAGAAGGCAGTTCGCCCTACACATAGACGCCGACCAACGATGAGTTGGTTGAGCACAGGAGGCCCGCCGTTAGCCTGCCTATTTGTTGCCTACAAGCCGTAACTCACATGCAGGCAATTACGTAGCTAAATCACTGATTTTATTTGGCTCCGGCGGTAGGGATCGAACCTACGACCAATTGATTAACAGTCAACTGCTCTACCGCTGAGCTACGCCGGAACACGAGGGGGGATATAGCGGCCGATTTCGGAGGCGTCCAGTGGGTCTGAGCGGATTTTTTACAGAAACGTAAACTTTGTTTCTGCGGTCAGCTTTTCTTCATGTGTAACTGCACCGATGTCTGTCAGGGCTATTAGGTGTGCCAGCACGTTGCGCGTTGCAGCGCCCATCAGGTGCATGGGCACGTCATAGATGTCGCGCGCCAGTTCAGCGGCTGTTGCGGGGCCGCTGCGCAGGGCGCCCAGAATCTGGGTGGTGCGTTCGCGGCGGTGCTGGGCGAGTGCGGCGATTCGGGTGGAGGGCGATCCTATCGGGTCGCCATGTGCGGGGTAAAAACGGGCGGCACCGATCTGATCCAATCGCTCGAGTGAGCGCAGATAATCGGCTAGATCGCCGTCGGGGGGCGAGATGATGGTCGATGACCACGCCATCACGATATCGCCGCAAAATACCACGTCGTTCCATTGGAAGCTTAGATGTCCGCCCGAATGGCCGGGCGTGTGCAGGGCGCGAAGCTGCCATTCATCGGTGGTGATGACGTCGTCGTCGCGAAGCCGCTGATCGGGTGTGAAGGCCATGTCCAACCCTTCGCCCCCACCCATTCCGGCGGCTCGCGCCAATCGCTGCATGCTGGGTGAACGACCTGAAAGCGCCTCGCCAAAGGCCAGTACAGGGGCGCCAGTCATTTCGGCCAGGCGGCGTGCGCCTGCGCTGTGATCCAGATGGGCATGGGTGACGAAGATATGGCTGATACGGTTTTGAGCCGCATCGATGAGCGCCGCCAGATGTCCGGCATGGTCAGGCCCCGGATCTATCACCGCAACCTGATTGCGGCCTATGAGAAAGGTGTTGGTTCCCGGCCCGGTCAGGGGCGAGGGATTTGGCGCAAGGATTACCCGCGGCTCTTTCACATCGTCTTTCATGTCGATAGTTTAGTGCGCAAAAGGCGGGTGTCCATGGCGAACCAGGGTGAAACGGGCTGGCTGAAGCGGTTTGTGCCGCGTGGTCTTTATGGTCGTGCGGCTTTGATCCTGTTTCTGCCGGTGGTTGGTGTGACGCTTGTGGTGACGGTGATGTTCCTGCAGCGCCATTTCGAGGGCGTGACTCGTCAGATGACAGCCAGCATGGCCCGCGAACTGACCTATATTTCCCAACAGATGGATATCGCGGTGAATTCGGCATCTTCATTGCTGGTCGGACAATCGATTGGCAATCCTTTGGGGTTGTCGATCTATGTGCCCGCGATAAGCGGCAAGGATGATACGCGCAGGCTGTTTGATTTCTCGGGGCGGGTCGTCATCGAAGAATTGCGCGCGACGGTGCCCGAAATCGACGGGATTGATCTGGCGAGCAATGACAAGCGTGTCGCGGTCAGGATGGAGGGCGACAACGGCTCTTACACGATTGCGTTCGACCGCCGCCGGGTCAGTGCCTCGAACCCGCATCAGTTGTTGGTGCTGATGGTCTTTACGTCGCTGTTGATGACCGGGATTGCGACGATCTTTTTGCGGAACCAGTTGCGCCCGATCCGGCGGCTGGCCCATGCCGCTGAAGAATATGGCAAGGGCAGGATGGTGCCATATCGCCCCTCCGGCGCGACCGAGGTACGCAGCGCGGGCACGGCCTTTCTGGACATGCGTAACCGGCTGGAGCGTCAGAACGATCAGCGCAAGCTGATGCTGTCGGGGATCAGCCACGATCTGCGCACCCCGTTGACGCGGATGCGGCTGGCCATGTCGATGATGTCACCCGACATGGCGCCGGATGATGAAGACATCGCCGCGATGGACAGCGACATTGCCGAGATGAACCGGATGGTCGACGCGTTTCTGGATTATACACGCGACGAAGCGCAGGAGAGCGCCGCCGAGTCGACCTCCGTGACAGAGTTCCTGACCGGCATCGTCGCAGATGCTGAACGGGCCGGGCGGAACGTCGAGTTGTTGCGGATCGAAGGCGACCGCGACGGTCAGGCTAAATTCCGCCGCGATATGTTGCGCCGGGCAATCGACAACCTGATCGGTAATGCCGCCCGCTATGGCAAGAAGGTTCAGGTGGACGCAACGCTTGGCCCTCGCAGTCTGCGGATCGGGGTCGAGGATGACGGTCCGGGCATCCCGCAGGAAAGCCATGAAATGGTGATGCGGCCTTTCACGCGGCTGGATACGGCAAGAAGCCGGAACAACGGGCAGGGGGCGGGCGCAGGACTGGGGCTTGCCATTGCGGCGGATGTTGCGCGCGGGCATGGCGGGCAGTTGCGGCTGGGCAGGGGCGAACGGCTGGGCGGTCTGCGGGCAGAGATTGTTATTCCGCGCTAAGCATTCCTGCCGGCTCATGCACAACAGGTTGGTAGGGAACATGCATTGGCGGGAAATATCTTGTATTCTTCCTGTCATATTGAACGGACGCCCCGCGCATCCTAAATTGGCGTAACGCAGGGGCTGTATGCCGCCATGATGGGGCTACGGCTTCGGGCAGGAAAGGAACGCATAATATGAACGAATTTGCTTCTCAGACCTATCCGGTGCTGCCGCTGCGCGACATTGTGGTGTTTCCCCACATGATCGTGCCGCTGTTTGTGGGCCGTGACAAATCGGTCCGGGCACTGGAAGCCGTGATGGAGTCGGACAGCCCGATCCTTCTGGCCGCACAAAAAGATGCTTCGGTTGATGAACCGACCGAAGACGGTATTTACCGCACCGGCGTTCTGGCCAATGTGCTGCAATTGCTGAAACTTCCCGATGGCACCGTGAAGGTGCTGGTCGAGGGGCGGGAGCGTGTGCAGATCACTGATTTCGTGCCGAATGAGGATCATTTCGAAGCGGCAGCGATCGTTCTGGCCGAAACCGATGGCGACGCCGCCACGGTGACCGCGCTGGTGCGCACCGTCGCCGACGAGTTCGAGCGTTATGTCAAAGTGCGCAAAAACATCCCGGAAGAAGTCGTGACCGCAGTTGCCGAGGCGAAAGAATCAGGCAAGCTGGCCGATCTGGTCGCAGGGCACATGGGAATCGATCTGGATCATAAACAGGACTTGCTGGACACGCTGGACGTGGCCGAACGTCTTGAAAAGGTCTATGCCCATATGCAGGGCGAAATGTCGGTCCTGCAGGTCGAGAAAAAGATCAAGTCGCGCGTCAAGACCCAGATGGAAAAGACGCAGCGCGAATACTATCTGAATGAGCAGATGAAGGCCATTCAGAAGGAATTGGGCGATGGTGAGGATGGCCAGAACGAACTGGCCGAACTGGAAGAAAAAATCGCCAAGACAAAGTTCAGCAAGGAAGCCCGTGACAAGGCAGAATCCGAGCTGAAAAAGCTGAAGTCGATGTCACCGATGTCGGCCGAAGCGACGGTCAGCCGCAACTATCTGGATTGGCTTCTGGCGCTGCCATGGGGCGTGAAATCGCGCACCAAGAAGGATCTGAACAAGGCCGAAGCCATTCTGGACGCCGATCACTATGGTCTGGACAAGGTCAAGGAACGCATCCTTGAATATCTGGCCGTGCAGTCGCGCAGCCAGAAGCTGAAAGGACCGATCCTGACGCTGGTTGGTCCTCCGGGTGTGGGTAAAACTTCGCTTGGGCGGTCAATCGCCAAGGCCACCGGGCGCGAATTCATCCGCATCAGCCTTGGCGGTGTGCGAGACGAATCCGAGATCCGCGGCCACCGTCGGACCTATATCGGTTCGATGCCGGGCAAGATCATTCAGGCGTTGAAGAAAGCCAAAACCACCAATCCGCTCATCATGTTCGATGAAATCGACAAGATGGGGCAGGATTTCCGTGGCGATCCGGCCAGTGCAATGCTTGAGGTTCTTGATCCCGAACAGAACTCGACCTTCGTGGACCACTATCTTGAGGTGGAATACGATCTGTCGGACGTGATGTTCGTGACCACGGCTAACAGCTATAACATGCCGGGTCCTTTGCTGGACCGGATGGAGATCATCCCGCTGAGCGGCTATACCGAAGACGAAAAGCGCGAGATCGCGCGCCACCATCTGCTGGACAAGCAGATCAAGGCGAACGGCCTGCGCAAGGGCGAGTTCAACGTCACCGACGATGCGCTGACCCATGTCATCCGGTATTACACCCGTGAAGCTGGTGTGCGCTCGCTGGAGCGAGAGATCGCCAAGCTGGCCCGGAAAGCCGTGACCGAGATCCTGAAAGGTGACGTCAAGTCCGTGACCGTGACGCCTGAAAAGGTCGAGGAATATCTGGGCGTGCGGCGTCATCGCTATGGTCTGGCCGAGAAAGAGGATCAGGTTGGTGTTGTCACCGGTCTGGCCTGGACCTCGGTCGGTGGTGATCTGTTACAGATCGAAGCGTTGCGGCTGCCGGGTAAGGGCCGGATGAAAACCACCGGTAAACTGGGCGATGTGATGAAGGAATCGATTGATGCGGCGGCAAGCTTCGTGCGCTCGATCGCGCCTGAAATCGGGGTGAAACCGCCAGAGTTCGAACGGCGCGACATCCACGTCCACGTGCCCGAGGGCGCGACGCCCAAGGACGGCCCGTCCGCGGGTCTGGCCATGGTGACTTCGGTCGTGTCGGTCATGACGGGTATCCCGGTCCGCAAGGACGTGGCGATGACGGGTGAGGTGACGCTGCGCGGTAATGCGCTGGCCATCGGTGGCTTGAAAGAAAAGCTGTTGGCGGCGCTGCGTGGTGGCATCAAGACGGTGTTGATCCCGGCGGATAACGAAAAAGATCTGGCCGAGATTCCAGATAACGTGAAAACCGGCTTGAAGATCATTCCGGTCGGCAATGTCCGCGAAGTTCTGAAGCACGCCTTGGTCCGCATGCCAGATCCGGTCGAGTGGGATGAAGCGGCAGAAGAAGCCGCAGAAGCCGCAAGACTGGCTGGACGTCAAGAAAGTTCCAGCGGCTCGGCTGTGGCTCATTAAGTCAGAAAAACAGCCGCTTAGGCAAAAAAAGGGCCGGATCGCGTGTCGATCCGGCCTTTTTTGTTTTTCGGTCCTTGCATTTTGCTTTACCTTACGTAAGCTATCAGAGGTGAAGAGGTTTTTTTCCAAAAATCGGAGATAGTTCGTTATGGCAAAGCGATCTGGTCCGGCCTTCGCCGGACAGTCAGGCGCAACGTCTTCCGATGGGGCGGCGCCGCAGCCGGCGAAGGTTGTGCAGAAAAGAGATTTCGTTGATCGCGTTCTGGCCGCAAGCGGCGCGAAAAAGGCCGAGGCGCGACCGGTGATCGAAGCGACCCTGGATCAGTTAGGGCGTGCGCTGGCCGCGGGCGAAACTTTGGCGATCCCGCCTTTGGGGCGCGCGCGGGTTACCCTGGAAAAGGATTCGCGCGGCGGAGAGGTGATCACTCTTCGCCTGCGCCGCAAATCTTCGACTGACTGACCTTACCTTCTATTGCAGCCGCTGGACCTTGCTGCTAAATGGCTCAGCAATGGGTGATTAGCTCAGTGGTAGAGCGCTTCGTTCACATCGAAGATGTCAGCGGTTCAAATCCGTTATCACCCACCATTATTCTGCGGGCCAAGCGCCCTTTCCGGGTCGCCTATACGGCGACCTTTTTTTTTGAGTCTGGCATGTCGGAAAAAGGCGTCTATCCCGATCTGTATCTGATCCGGCATGGTGAAACCGAATGGAATGCCGAAGGGCGGATGCAGGGCGTATTGGATTCGCCGCTGACCCCGAAGGGACGGGCGCAAGCCGCACGAATGGCCGCGCTGGTGAATGGCGTTCAAGGGCAGCGGTTTTCCAGCCCACAGGGACGCGCCCTTGAAACCGGGCAGATCGTCTTTCACGGCACCGATTTTGTAACCGATCAACGTTTGGCTGAAATCGACATCGGCGAGTTCACCGGCCAACTGATTGCGGATCTGCGCATTTCCCATCCCACAATTTTCGATGGGAATGGGTTGGCATGGTATGACAAGGCTCCGGGAGGAGAGCATCTGGACGGACTGTTCCGGCGCGCGGCCTCATTTCTGGATGATCTGACGGGGCCGGCAATCATCATTACGCACGGCATCACCCTGCGAATGCTGCGTCTTTTGGCGCTGTCATGGCCATTGTCGCGCTTGGAAGCGCTGCCGACCGAACAGGGCGCGGTTCACGTGGTCCGGGGGGGACACCACGAAATCTGGCGGCCTTGAAGAAAATCAATCTGCCCTCTGGCGCTATCCGAAAAGTGGCGCTAATAGAGGCGCCGGCGGGCGGTTAGCTCAGTTGGTAGAGCGCTTCGTTTACACCGAAGATGTCGGGGGTTCGAGTCCCTCACCGCCCACCATATTTTTCAATTACTTATGTCATATTTTCGAAGTGGTCCGAGGCTCGTCGAACCTGAGATCGCCGTTGGGTCATGATTTTCAGCGCATCACCGGCGTTTTCACCTGAGTGAGTGATCCGCGACCCACCCGTTCATCAGACGTCTGGCGATATAGGCCGCGCAGCGTGCGGTCAGTCCGGTTGTATCGTTGGGCGGGCAAAGTTCCACGATATCTGCAGCGATGAGTTTACCAGAGGCGAGCACCCGGTCGATCAAACCCTCTGCCACGTGCAGCGGTATCCCGCGGGCTGCCGGTGCGCTGACACCGGGTGCCAAAGCGCCGGGCAGGGCGTCCAGATCAATCGTCAGATAGATTGCATCGGAAGCCGCGCAAATCTGGTCAATGGCGGCAAAGCCAGCCTGTGCCTCCGTCTGAAGTTGATCATCCGGCACGATCTGCACATCCCACTCCCGCGCGCGCTGGAAAAGGGCAGCGGTATTGCCCTCGCCCGCGACGCCCAGAACCGCATAGCGGAAATTGTCCGGGTCGGCCTGACGGATTTGCCAGAAGGGCGTTCCAGAAGACGGGCCAGCGCGGCCGACGCTGCGCAGATCCAGATGGGCGTCGATATTGATGATGCCAATGCGATCATGAGGTCGGGCCAGTCGCAGGCCTGACCATGTGCCAAATGCTGTTTCGTGCCCGCCACCAAGAACCAGAACGCGCTTGTGATCCAGCAACAGCCGCGCAAGGTGTTTGGCCAGCATCTGCTGACCCGGGGCCGGGTCTTCGCCTGTCACCAAAATATCGCCAGCGTCGTGGAAGCCGTCAAGGTCGGGCGATGCGGCCAGATTGGCCAGCGCGTGTCGTATCGCGGCGGGGCCAGATGCCGCGCCGCGCTGTCCTTGGTTGCGCCGAACACCAGCGTCGCAGCAAAATCCCAAGATGGCGATATCTGCATTGGCCCGCCCGGCAAGATGGTGCATCCGAAGGGCCTGCGGGCCGTCTTCGGGATCTTCCCGCCCGGACCAGGGTTGCGCGTCGCGATATTTACACATGCCAGTCTTCCGTTTTCGAAACGTTGTCAGGACAAGGCCGGTCGCGCTGGTCCTGACGTTTTGCAGTCAGGTCAAAATACCGGGCAGAATCAATTGATGTTCGCGCGCGCAGTCCAACGCGATCTCATAGCCTGCATCAGCATGGCGCATGACCCCGGTTGCCGGGTCGTTCCACAAGACACGTGCGATCCGGCGATCAGCGTCTTCGGTTCCGTCGCAACATATCACCATGCCAGAATGCTGGGAAAAGCCCATGCCGACACCGCCGCCGTGATGCAAAGATACCCAGGTTGCGCCGGACGCGGTGTTCAGCAGCGCGTTCAGAAGGGGCCAGTCCGATACCGCGTCGCTACCGTCGCGCATCGCCTCGGTCTCTCGGTTCGGGCTGGCGACCGATCCGCTGTCCAGATGATCGCGGCCAATGACGATGGGGGCGGACAATTCACCGTTGCGGACCATCTCGTTGAAAGCAAGGCCCAGTTTGTGACGAATGCCCAGCCCAACCCAACAAATGCGGGCGGGCAACCCCTGAAAGCTGATCCGCTTTTGGGCCATGTCCAGCCATTTGTGCAGGTGCGGATCGTCCACAAGCTCTTTTACCTTCTGGTCGGTCTTGTAGATGTCTTCCGGGTTGCCTGACAGCGCAGCCCAACGGAAGGGCCCGATCCCGCGACAGAACAGCGGACGGATATAGGCGGGCACGAAACCGGGGAAGGAAAAAGCGTTTTCCAACCCTTCTTCCAGCGCCATCTGACGAATGTTGTTTCCATAGTCGACGGTCGGAACGCCCATGTCGTGGAATGCCACCATCGCCGCCACCTGATCGCGCATCGATGCACGGGCCGCCCGCTCGACGCCCTTTGGGTCGGTTTCCTGCCTCGCCTGCCATTCTGCGACCGTCCAACCAGTCGGCAGATAGCCATGCACAGGATCATGGGCCGAGGTTTGATCGGTCACGAGATCGGGGCGCACGCCACGACGGACAAGATCGGGGAAAACCTCGGCTGCGTTGCCAATCAAGGCAACGGACTTTGCTTCACCCGCCGCGATCCAGCGGTCGATTAGGGCCAGCGCATCTTCAAGGTTATCCGTCTTTTCATCGACATAACCAGTGCGCAGCCTGAAATCGGCGCTGGTTTCGTTGCATTCAACCGCAAGGCAACATGCCCCGGCCATCACGGCAGCCAAAGGCTGCGCGCCGCCCATACCGCCAAGGCCGCCGGTCAAAATCCATTTGCCTGTCAGATTGCCGCCATAATGCTGGCGCCCTGCCTCGACAAAGGTTTCATAGGTGCCCTGCACGATGCCTTGACTGCCGATATAGATCCATGAACCGGCAGTCATCTGGCCATACATGGCCAGACCTTTCTTATCCAACTCGTTAAAATGATCCCAATTCGCCCAATGCGGCACAAGGTTTGAGTTTGCGATCAGAACACGCGGGGCATCCTTATGTGTCTTGAAAACGCCGACCGGCTTGCCCGACTGGACCAACAGGGTTTCATCCACCTCCAGCTTTCGAAGCGCCTCGACGATCAGGTCGAAATCTTTCCAGGTCCGCGCCGCGCGACCGATGCCGCCATAGACGACCAGGTCATGCGGGTTTTCAGCCACGTCGGGGTGCAGATTGTTCATCAGCATCCGCAAGGGCGCTTCGGTCAGCCAGCTTTTCGCCGTGATTTCTGTGCCCGTTGCGGGAAAGATGTCGCGTGTATTATGGCGAGGGTTGTTCATCTC
This sequence comes from Paracoccus amoyensis, assembly GCF_014490725.1. GTDB lineage: Bacteria > Pseudomonadota > Alphaproteobacteria > Rhodobacterales > Rhodobacteraceae > Paracoccus > Paracoccus amoyensis. The sequence goes on along the minus strand of NZ_JACOQL010000003.1, from coordinate 403,594 downwards.
GATTATACCTTCTTGAAGGCGCGGTCCCGAAGTTGAACCGGGTTTGCGATTGCCAAGGATATTTCGCGCCGCCGCAGGGGCGCGTCACGGACGGAGGTCGGCCAGAATGTCCGGAGACAGGGCGTCGGTCAGGGTGGCGTCACGTATCAGATGTGCCGCCGCCACCAGATCGGGCGCCAGATAGCGATCCTGCTGCAACGCCGGGATCGTCTGGCGCAAACGGGCGACGACCTGCTGCAACGATCCAGAGGTCTTCAGGGGCGCACGAAACTCAATGCCTGCGGCGGCGCAAAGCGCCTCGATTCCAAGGATGTATTGCAGATTGGCGTTCATCCGTTTCAGCCTGCGCGCGCCATGTGCCGCCATTGAGACGTGATCCTCCTGATTGGCCGAGGTGGGCGTTGAATCGGTCGAACAGGGCGTCGCCAGATGTTTGTTCTCGCTCATCAATGCGGCCGAAGTCACCTCGGCTATCATCAGGCCGGAATTCAGCCCCGGTTCCGGGGTCAGGAAGGCTGGCAGATGATGGCTAAGCGCCGGATCGACCAAAAGCGCGATACGGCGTTGTGCAATTGCACCGATTTCCGCAATCGCCAGCGCGATCTGATCGGCCGCAAATGCGACCGGCTCGGCGTGGAAATTGCCACCCGATACAATTTCATCAGCATCGACCAGAACCAGCGGATTATCCGTGGCCGCATTCGCCTCGATCTCTAACGTGCGGGCAGCCTGCCATAGCAGGTCGATGCAGGCACCGGTGACTTGCGGTTGGCAGCGAATGCAATAGGGATCCTGCACACGCCCGTCGCCCGCGATATGGCTGTCGCGAATTTCGGAACCAGCAATCAGATCGCGCAACACGCGGGCGGCTGCAATCTGACCCTTATGACCGCGAAGGGCGTGAATTTCTTCGTGAAAAGGTGCGGTCGATCCCATTGCCGCGTCGGTCGACATGGCAGATGTGACCAATGCTGCACGGGCCGCCGCAAAGGCTTCGAACAGTCCTGTCAGGGCGAATGCCGTTGAAACTTGCGTTCCGTTAATAAGCGCCAAGCCTTCCTTGGCGGTCAAGGTAAGCGGCTGCAACCCTGCAGCCGCAAGCGCCTGTGCCGCTGGCATCTGTTGCCCTTCATGATGGGCCTGCCCTTCACCAAGCATCACGGCAGCCATGTGCGCAAGCGGGGCAAGATCGCCGGATGCACCGACCGAACCTTGCGAAGGGATGACGGGCAGCACGTTGCGCGCCAGCATGTCTTCTATCATCTGGATCAGTGCGGGTCGCACACCCGACGCGCCGCGTCCCAGTGACAACAATTTCAGCACCATGATCAGACGAACGGTTTCCGGCTCGATCGGCTCACCCACGCCACAGCAATGCGACAGGATAAGATTGCGTTGCAGGGTCGCCGTATCCTCGGGCCGGACCTTGATCGAGGCCAGTTTGCCAAAGCCGGTGTTGACGCCATAGACAGGCGCGTCGCCCTGTGCCGCCGCTTCGATCCGTTTGGCCGACCGCAGAATGCCCACATGGGCCGAAGCTGCCAGTTTGACGGGCAATCCTTCGCGCCAGATTTTTTCCAGCTCTGCCAGGTTGGCGGAACCCGGCGTAAGGGTTAGTTCAGACATAGATGCCCCCGACGATGCGTTGGTGAAGTGGGTTGAAGCCGACACGATAGCTAAGCTCTGCCGGGTCTGTGATGTTCCAGATCGCCAGATCCGCGCGCTTTCCAACGGCGATTTCGCCACGATCCGACAAGCCAAGTGCCCGCGCGGCATTGGTCGTGACACCGGCCAGACACTCGGCCGGCGTCATGCGGAAAAGCGTTGCCCCCATATTCATTGCCAGCAGCAGTGAGGTCAGCGGCGAGGTGCCGGGGTTGCAATCTGTCGCCAGCGCCATCGGCACGGCAGCGTCGCGCAATTTCTGGATCGGCGGCAGCTTGGTTTCGCGCAACGTATAGAACGCCCCCGGCAGCAGGACGGCGACGGTGCCCGAAGCGGCCATCGCCGCGATGCCGTCATCGCCCAGATATTCAAGATGATCCGCCGACAATGCACCGTGATCCGCAGCCATCTTTGCGCCACTCAGATCGGACAGTTGTTCGGCATGCAGCTTGACCGGCAAGTTCAATTTCGTGGCCTGATCGAACACGGCCTGCATTTCGGCGACCGAAAAGGCGATGCCTTCGCAGAAGCCGTCCACCGCATCAATCAGCCCTTCGGCATGGGCACGCTTCATGCCCGTTATGACGATCTCGCGCAGGTAGCCGTCGCGATCGTGCCTGTATTCTGGTGGCAGGGCGTGGGCCGCCAGCCATGTCGTTCGGATAGAGATCGGGCGTTCCCGCTTAATCTGTCGCGCGACGCGCAACATTTTCAACTCTGCCTCGATTTCCAGCCCATAGCCGGATTTGATCTCCAGCGTCGTGACACCTTCGCGCAGCAACGCATCCACGCGCGGCAAGGCCTGCGCCAAAAGTTCCCCTTCAGACGCGCCGCGTGTTCCCCTGACGCTGGACATGATGCCACCGCCTGCCTGTGCAATGTCTTCGTAGCTGGCACCCTCCAGCCGCATCTGAAACTCTTTCGCGCGATCCCCGCCGTAGATGATATGGGTGTGGCAATCTATCAGCCCGGCAGTCGCGATGCGGCCACCGAAATCCGTAACCGCCGCGCCTTGATAACGATCCGGAAGCTGAGCTTTGGAGCCGATCCAGGCAATTCGACCTGCATCCAAGACGATGCTGACCGGGTCCGAGACGGTGGCTTGCTGAGGCGTTTTGTCGATGCTGACGATTCTGACGTTGCTGACAATTTTCATACCCGCGCCTCCATTCTTGTAAATATGTTTAGATATATTGAATGATTATGTCTATAAGTATTTTGACGACATTCGGGCCGCCGGTTCTTTGCCGGGTCTGGTCCGGTCTGAAAATGACTGTATGAAAAGAGATAGCTGTCCAACAGGCCTCAGCTGGTTGGCGGGCCATAAGGGTAAAAGGAAGATTTGTGACGGAATATTTGCCGGGCGGCACTTCCCCAAAGGCGCAATTGATCGCGGATGAGGTGCGCCGCCGCATAGCCACGCAGCAATGGCAGCAAGGTCAGCGGATCCCGGACGAGGCAGATCTTGCAGTCGAATTCGGGGCGGCGCGCGCGACCGTCAACAAGGCCCTTCAGGTGCTTGCTGACGAAGGCTTGCTGGAACGCAAGCGCCGTGCAGGAACGCGGGTTGTCGTCAATCCCGCCCGCAAGGCGACCTTCACCATTCCGATCATCCGTGAACAGATCGAAAAGCTTGGGCAAAGCTACAGCTATCGCGTTTTTACGGTTCGACGCGGTCCGCCGGGTAACAGGATCGTCACGGATCTGGGCGTTCCAGCATCCGCACCATTCGTCCATTTGCAGGCGGTCCATTATGGCGACGGCCAGCCGTTTCAGTTCGAGGATCGCTGGATCAATCTGGCTGCAGTTGCAGGAATGGAAAATCTGGACTTCAAACATATCAACGCAAATGAATGGTTGGTCCGGAATGCCCAATACCTACGGGCGGATATCGAGTTCTCCGCCGAAAATGCCACCGCTCGGGAAGCACAGCTACTTGGTGCAACGGCCGGAATGGCGTTGCTGGTGCTAAGCCGGAACACATGGAACGACAAAGGGCTTATCACCAGTGTGCGCATTGCTTGCAGGCCCGGATTTTCGATGAAAGCGCTGGATTGAACCCTGTCACCTGAACCCCATGACCGACCCGGAAAACCCTGGGCGATCATGAGGATTGTCAGAGGTTACCAGCGCCCGCGCTGTTCAATCGGGGCAGGGGGAACCGGCTGCGTCACCAGAAAGCTTTTGCGTTTTTCGTAGAATGCGTTCCCGCCAGCAACCAACACATAGTGCATGTTGTCATAGGGGAAGGTGTAGCCATGCGTGTGGAAGAACATCGCGTTCTGGATCATGGGGTGGCGTTCGCCACGCAGAACGGCAATTGCCGCCTCGCGGACATCCGGGATCGCCTTCGAGTCCATTTTGCGGGTCATCACGCCCGGCGCGAATTGCCCCTTTTGGCCGACAACACCACAGACCGTATTCGGATACTTCTCTGACTCGACCCGGTTCATGACCACGCTGCCAACAGCGATCATGCCGTCGCGGCTGGACCGATTGGCTTCGAAATAGATCGCCCGCATCATACAGTTCAGGTCGCTGCGCGAACCGCCCGAGACGCCAGATGAATCGCCACCGCATCCCGCCAGCACAAGAAGCGCAACGGCAACCGTCGCGGCACGCCGCGTCTTTGTATTTGTGATTTTCATAAGCTTGTTTTTGTTTTCACTGCCCGATGTCGGCAATCTTGCCGTGAACATTGGTTTTCTTCAAGCTTTTGCAGTCTCAGGCGCCGTTCGATTGCAGCCATTGGCGTAGATGCGCCTATTTGCACCACTGCCGTGACTTGGAAAACAAGTAAGCCGCCTTGCGGCGGCTTCTTGATTGACATGGGAATCAGGGGCGCGACTGCAGCAGTCCCATAATCTCTTTGGTTTTTTCCAAGATCGGCGTTGCGACTTCGGCCGCACGAACCGAACCTTCGCCAAGGATACGGTCAATTTCGGCCGGGTCGGCCATGTATTCGCTCATCCTGCGGGTAATGGGTTCCAGCGCCGCGACGGCGATCTCGGCCAAAGCTGGCTTGAAGGCGCCAAAGCCCTGACCTTCGAACCGGGTCAGGACCTGATCGGGCGTCTCATCCGACAGCGCGGCATAGATGTTGACCAGATTGCGCGCCTCGGGGCGGTCTTTCAGACCCTCCATCGCGCCGGGCAGAGGTTCTGCATCGGTGCGTGCCTTGCGGATTTTCTGGGCGATTGCATCGGCGTCGTCCGTCAGGTTGATCCGGCTGGCATCCGATGGATCGGATTTCGACATTTTCTTCGATCCATCCCGCAGCGACATGACGCGGGTCGCCACACCTTCGATCAGCGGTTCAGTGATCGGGAAATGCTCGACGCCGTAATCGTGGTTGAACTTGGCCGCGATGTCGCGGGTCAGCTCCAGATGTTGTTTCTGATCCTCACCTACGGGAACGGCAGTCGCCTGATAGGTCAGGATGTCCGCCGCCATCAGCGCGGGATAGGCCAGCAGGCCAAGGCTGACATTTTCCGTATTCTTGCCCGCTTTGTCCTTGAACTGGGTCATGCGATACATCCAGCCGACACGGGCAACCGTGTTGAAAAGCCATGCCATTTCGGCATGTGCGCTGACCTGGCTTTGGTTGAACAGGATCGAACGCGCAGGATCGACGCCCGCCGCCATGAAAGCCGCTGCCGCTTCGCGGGTGCGCTGCGGCAGGATCTGTGGATCCTGCCAGACGGTGATCGCATGCAGGTCGACGATGCAATAAATCGTCTCTGCCTCACCGCCTTGCAGGGCGGCAAAGCGTTTCAAGGCACCCAGATAATTGCCGAGCGTCAGCCCGCCGGAGGGTTGGATGCCCGAGAAGATGCGCGGGGTAAAGCGCGTGTTGGTCGTCTCGCTCATGTCAGGCCTGCTTGGATTTTCCTTGCCGTTGGCTTAGCTGCTGCATGCAGCGACCGCAACCGTGAAGGAAACCCGATGCGCCATCAGATTAACGAGTCCCCGATCAACCCCTTGCCGATTACCGTATGGTTGTTGGCCTTGCCGATCATCATCAGCGAGATCGTCTTTGGGCTTGGACAGGCGGGCATCATTGGCGGCGCGCAAGGGGTAGGGCTGCGCTTGACGGCGATGCAACACGCAGCCTTCGCACCCGAGATGATCCAGCGCATGTGGCAGGTTGGCATCGTCGACTGGTCGCAGCTTTATCGCCTGCTGAGTTTCAGCTTTGTCCATGTCAGCTTTACACATGCCGCGTTTGTCGTGGTGTTCACGCTCGCGCTTGGCAACATGGTCGCGAAAGAGTTCCGGCCACGGGCGGTGATCACGTTGTTCTTTGGCTCGGCCATCGGGGGGGCTTTGATCTATACCGTCATCATGACGCTGATCCGTGCACCGTTAGAGCCGCTGATTGGTGGCTATCCTGCCGTTTACGGGCTGGTCGGGGCCTTTACCTTCCTGCTGTGGACACGTCTGGCGGCGGTCAACGCAAACCGGATGCGTGCCTTTGCCCTGATCGGCATGCTGCTGCTGTTCCAGCTGGTCTTCGGGCTGGTCTTTGGCGGGGCAGGTTATGGCTGGATCGCCGAAATCGCAGGCTTCTTCTGCGGCTTCGGGCTTAGCTTTCTGCTGGTCGATGGCGGGATCAAGCGCGCCGTATATCACATCCGGCAGCGCTGACCCGCGTGGCCTTAGCGGCGTTTGACGGCTGCCCTCAGTTCCGACATGCGGGCGGCCCCGGTGGCAAAGCACAGTGCAAAATAGATCGCCGCGCCGCCGAAAACCAGAACGGCCAGTCCCGGAACGCGACCGATACCGCTGTCTGCCAGCCAGTTTTCCATGAACCAAAGCGCGACCGCCATCAGGCCCGAGGAAAGGATGATCCGAGGGGTGGCGCTGCGCAGACGGGCATCAGCTGCGGCGGCCTGACCCATGCTGCGGGTGCCCCACCATAGCTGGATGACCATGACCCAAGCAGCAATCGTGGTGCCAAGCGCGGCGGCAAGAAAGCCGAGGAAGGGCATAAGGCCAAAGGCTACGCCCGCGTTGACAAACATGGACATGACCGCAAAGCGGAACGGCGTCTTGGTATCTTCCCGCGCGAAATACAGCGGTTGCAGAATTTTTTGCAGCACGAAGGCCGGCAGGCCAAGTGCGTAGACCACCAACGCCCGAGAGGTCATGATGGTGTCATGGGGCGTGAACTGGCCTCGCTCGAACAAGGTTGCGACCATGGGCTGCGCGATGACTGCAATCGCAAAGGCGGCCGGCAGTGTCAGGAACAGCCCGAACTCGGTCGCGCGGTTATAGGCGAACTGACCGCCTGCGTGATCGTCGGCACGCAGGCGACGGGCCAGCTCGGGCAGCAAGACGACGGCCACAGCGGCGCCGACAACGCCCAGCGGCAGTTGATACAGGCGGTCGGAAAAGGACAACCAGCCGATTGCGCCTTCAAACCGCGATCCGACCTGACGCCCGATCAGCAGGTTCAATTGCACCACACCGCCCGCAAAGGCGGCGGGCAGCGCGACGGCCAGCAGGCGTTTCATATCCGGCGACAGACGCGGCCTGCGCGGCACAAACGTCCAACCGGTGCGATGTGCGTCCCACCAGACCAGCCCCAGCTGGGCGATCCCTGTGATAGGGGTGGCCCATGCCAAGGTCAGGCCCAGATCCCAGCCTTCCCAGCGCCCCAGATACATCGCCACGATGAACAGCAGGTTCAGCAATACGGGCGCGGCGGCGGCGGCGGTAAAGCGGCTGTTGGCGTTCAACACGCCTGATACCATAGAGGCCATGGAAATCAGCAGGATATAGGGAAATGTGATTCGCCCGTATTCAACGGCCATGGCAAAACGCTCATCCCCGTAAAAACCCGATGCCATCAGCCAGACCAGCACCGGCATGAAGATCATGGCCAGCGCCGACAGGATCAGCACGACGATGAACAGCCCCGAAAATGCCTCGGACGCGAAGCGTTTGGCATTCTCGGGATCTTCCAGCTTCTTGGAAAACATCGGGACGAAGGCGGTGTTGAACGCGCCCTCGGCAAAGAAGCGGCGGAACATATTGGGCAGTGACAGCGCGATCAGAAACGCCTCGGCCATGGCACCCGTGCCCAGCCATGCTGCCATCAGAATGTCACGCACGAAGCCCGACACGCGAGAGATCAACGTCCAGATTCCCACCGACAGGAATCCCCGGACCAGCCCGGATTTCATGTTATTCTGCCTCTGCTCGTTTCGCGCCGTCAGCGATGGCCATGCGCAGCTTTTTTTCCAGCGTCTCGCGCTTGCCTTCGCTGTGAAGTTTCAGCCCGAACATATCCTTCACATAGAAACTGTCCACAACCTGCGCACCGTAGGTGGCGATCACGGCGCTGACGATCTGGATATGGTTTGCCGCCATCGTCCGGGTCAGATCGTAAAGCAGGCCGGGCCGGTCACGGGTATCGACCTCGATGATGGTATAGATGTCGCTGCCTTCATTGTCGAAGGTGACATGGGTCGGAAAGCGGAATTCCCGGTTGCGCTTCTTGGGTTTGTCGCGCGAGGCAAAAGCCTCTCGGGCCACGATTTCGCCGGCCAGCGTCTTATGGATCGTCTGACGCAGGCGCGGCAGGCGATCGTCGTCAAAGGGATGCCCCTCGGCGTCCTGCATCCAGAACACGGCGGTCGCAAAGCCGTCGCGCGTGGTATAGGTGCGCGCATCGACGATATTCGCCCCCATCAGTGACAGCGCACCGGCCAGGCGGGAAAAGATGCCCGGATGGTCAGCCAGAACGAATGCCGCGCGGGTGGCGTCACGGTCAATGTCCGCGCGCAGGTCGATGCGGATTTCCTCGGGTCCGATATCGCGCAGCATTTCGGCAAAGACGGCTTGTGTTTCCGTTGGCAGTCCGGGCCAGTAACTATCATAATGGCGGGCTATTTCGGCCCGCAATTCCTTGGCGTCCCAGCCTTTCGCGACCAGCAGGTGACGCAGGCCGCGTTTCGCCTCGTTCTGGCGTTTGTCGCGGTTCAGTTCTTCCAGACCGTTTTCCAGAACCTCGGCGGTCTGTTTGTGCAGGCGGCGCAGCAGATCGGCCTTCCAGTTGTTCCAGGTGCCCGGCCCGACGCCGCGAATGTCGCAAACGGTCAGCACCAGAAGCAGGTCCAGCCGCTTGCGGGTTTTGACGGCCTTGGCAAATTCCTTCAGCGTGCGCGGATCAGATATATCCCGCTTTTGCGCCACGTCCGACATCACCAGATGGTTGCGCACCAGCCATTCGACCGTGTCAATATCGTCCTGCGAAAAGCCGAAGCGGGTCGCCACACGGCGTGCCAACCGTGCGCCAAGGATCGAATGATCCTCGGGGCGGCCCTTGCCGATATCGTGCAGAAGCGTCGCCAGATACAGAACACGCCGATTGACGCCCGCATCCATGATTTCGTGCGAGATCGGCAGGTCGTCGGTATGCTCTCCTCGTTCGATTTCGGCCAGCGCCGCGACGCATTGGATGGAATGCTCGTCCACGGTGTAATGATGATAGACATTGAACTGCATCATCGCGACGACGGGTTCAAATTCCGGGATGAAGGCGCCCAGCACACCCAGTTCGTTCATCCGGCGCAGGCCACGTTCGGGATTGCCGTGCTTCAGTAGCAGATCCATGAAAATTCGGATCGCTTCGGGATCAGATCGCACCTGATCATCGATCAGATCAAGATTGGCCGCCACAAGCCGCATGGCATCAGGATGGATCAGGACACCCGTCCGCAGGGCTTCTTCGAACAGGCGAAGAATATTCAGCGGATCTTTCAAAAATGTATCATCATTTGCGATGGCAAGGCGGCCGTGAAGATCCACGAATCCATCTTTCAGCTTGCGGCGACGCCGGAACAGGCGGCCAAGAAAGGGCGCGCTGCGGACATGGCTTGCTTCCAGCTGCGTCAGGAAAACCCGGGTCAACTCTCCTACGCGGGTTGCGTGACGAAAATAGTTTTGCATGAAATACTCAACGCCACGCCGCGCGGGGGTATCTTTGTAGCCCATGCGGCGGGCAACCTCGACCTGCATGTCGAAGGACAGCACGTCCTGGGGGCGACCTGCGATCAGGTGCAGATGGCAGCGGACTGCCCAAAGGAAATCTTCGGCCTGCCAGAAGGCGCGATGCTCTTCCCGCGTAAAAACGCCCAAATCCACCAGTTCAACCGCGCGATCAACACGGTGGATGTATTTTGCGATCCAATAAAGGGTTTGAAGGTCGCGTAACCCGCCTTTGCCCTCTTTGACGTTGGGTTCCAGCACATAACGCTGGCCGCCCTGACGCTGGTGGCGGGCCGCCCGCTCTTCCAGCTTGGCTTCGATGAATTCAGGCACGGTTTTCGAGAAAAGTTCGGTCCACAGCCTTTCGCGCAGCTCTTCGGCCAGGGGCGCGTGGCCGGTGACCAGACGATGTTCCACCAATGACGTGCGGATGGTCATGTCGCTGGCGCCCAGGCGTAGGCAATCATCAACGCTACGGATCGAATGGCCGATTTTCAGCTTCAGATCCCACAGCATATACAGCATGGATTCGACCACACTCTCGGCCCATGGGGTGATTTTCCAAGGCGTCAGAAACAAGAGATCGACGTCTGACGCGGGGGCCATTTCGGCCCGCCCATATCCGCCGACCGCCAGCACCGCCAGCCGATCATTCTCTGACTGCACCTGTAAAGGATGCAGATAGTTGATCGCGACATGATGGATAGCCGTCACCAGACCATCGGTCAGGGTGGCAATGGCGCGAACGGTTTCGCGGGCGGCACGTGGATGGCCAGAGAACCCCGCTTCGATGTCTGCCATCGCCTTTTGGCGGGCGGATGACAGCGCGATACCGTTTTGGCGCGAATATCTTTCGGCTCGGAAATCCCCGCCAAAACCGTATCCAGAATGGGCAGAAAGGCTTCAGGGGCAAATACGACATGCGCCCCGGGCAAGGCCGGGGCGCTTTGAACAGAATTGTCGTTGACTGTATCGGACAAGATCAGAAACCAGCTCCACCAAACCCGCGCGGTGCGGGGTCAAGGATGACCAGCTGATTGCCGCGAATGCTCGCAACCGACATCGCACGCTGTGATGTTCCATCGGGACGCAGACGGAACACACCGTTGACGCCCGCAAAACCCGAACGCTGTGTCAGACCCGACGTGGTCAGGGCATTCCGCTTGCCCGCGCGCACCAGCGACGAAATCGCGGCCACGCCGTCATAGGCCAAACCGGCCAGTTCGTGCGGCTGCTCGCCATAGGCGGCGCGGTAACGCGCATCGAACTGTGCCTTCAGCGATTGATCCGGGATCGCGAACCAGCCGTTTTGCAGTTGCGGCATACCAAGACGGTTCGTCGGTTGATCCCAACGGGTCAGCCCCATGAACTGGGTCACAGGCGACGAGACACCCGCTGCTGTCAGCTTTTGCGTCAGATAGGGCAAGACTGCCTGATTATTTGCAGTCATGAAAACCGCATCGACGCTGCCGGATTGCGCAGCCGCCACGATCTGCGGGGTTGCCGCGTCTATGCCACTGATGGACACGGGGTGGTTGGTGCGGCCGGCAAGGCGTGCGCCGTTACGAGCAATGGCCTGTTCAATGGCGCGGCCACCAATTTGGCCAGCGATATCGTCCTCGGCCACGACATAGACGTTTCGCTTGCCCTGACGGACGCCATAGCCAACCAGTCGATTGGCGATATCGGCAAAGCTGGTGCCAAGAATAAAGACGTTTCCACCCGCAATCTCGGTATTGTTCGAGAAGGATAGAACGTTGATATTGCGGTCACGCATGGCGTTGCCGACCGCGTTGGCACCTTCGGCGAATAGCGGACCAATAATGATCTTTGCGCCCGCGTCGGCTGCAGCATTGGCTTGAGCGACGGCACTGGCCGTGCTGGTGCCGCTGTCATAGATGCGCAGGTCGATATTGGCGCCCTGTGCGTCGGCGGCGGCCATTCGCGCCGCGTTTTTCAGGCTTCGGGCCAACCGCTCCAGATCGGCAGAGCCACTGCCTGCGGGGGCCAGAAGCGCCACCTGAACCGGCTGACCCGGTTCGATCAATTGCCCGTAATTGGTTCCGATCGTGGTTTGCGAGCCGTCCATCGGCTGACAGGCAGCGATGACAAAGGCAGATACGACGGCGGCGGCACGGCCTAGCATTCGGCGCAGACCCGAAGCTGGCCGGGTTGTGGCAGATGCGAACATGTGAAACTTCCCTGCTGTACAATTTGCGATCAGCGATCTGTGATCAGACTATTGGCAAGAAACCGGATACGCAATCACGCCAAGGCATGCAAAGGATAAGCAAATGACGGACAAAAGGCCTGACGATGGCACGGATTCCGGTCGCTCGCCGGCCGAACCGCCGCGCCGCTTGTCAGCCCATATCGAGGCGCAGCGGCTGGAATCCGGGCTTTATCTGGTAGCAACGCCCATCGGCACCGCACGAGATATCACTTTGCGCGCGTTGGATGTGCTGAATTCCGCCGATATGCTTGCTGCCGAGGATACGCGCGTCATGCGGCACCTTCTGGATATTCACGGTGTTCCGCTGCGCGGGCGCAGAATCCTGTCGCATCACGACCATAATGCCGATCGCTCTCAGCCAATCTTGATGGCCGCATTGAGGGACGGGGCAAGCGTCGCCTTTGCATCGGACGCCGGAACACCGCTGATTTCTGATCCCGGCTTTCGTTTGGCACGAGAAGCGGCCGAGGCAGATATTCGGATTCACGCCATACCCGGACCCTCTGCGCCGCTTGTGGCCTTGTCGGTTTCCGGTTTGCCCAGTGACCGGTTTTTGTTCGCAGGTTTCCCGCCCGCCACCAAGGGGCAGCGCAAAACCTGGTTGAAAAAATGGGCGGAGGTGGATGCAACCGTCATTCTTTTTGAAAGCCCAAGGCGCGTTAACCAAACATTACGGGAATTGTGCGAAATTGATCCGGATAGGCTTACCGTTGTCGCACGCGAACTGACCAAAAAATTCGAAGAGGTGATTCGGGGCAAGGCAAAGGAATTGGCTGACGACCCGCGGATCGCCGCGCTGAAGGGGGAAGTTGTTTTGTTGCTGGATCGCGCTACCCCGGTGCAGGCGGATGACGATACGATCCGGACGGCTCTACGGGCGCGGTTGGCGCTGATGACGGTGAAAGATGCGGCCCGCGACGTGGCCGAAGAATTGGGGCTGCCACGTCGGGATGTTTATCAAATCGCCCTTACCATGGGAAATGACAGGAAAGAAAAACATGACCATGTCCGAACTGGCCCTGAAGCCTGACCATCGCATCGCAGATAGGGGTGGTCCGACGCGGGTCACCCGCGCACGGCAGAACCGGGGACGGATGGCCGATCTGTCCGGGCGCTTTGCAGAAGAAAGCGTTGCACGTCTGTTGGAGGGGCGGGGCTTGCAGATTCTGCATCAGCGCTGGCGTGGGAAAGCTGGCGAAATCGATATGATTCTGCGCGACGGGAACTGCTTTGTTTTCGTTGAAGTGAAGCAGTCACGTTCACATGAAGAAGCGGCGGGGCGACTGCTGCGTTCCCAACAGATCAGGATTTGCAACGCCGCCTTGGAATTTTGCGCGACGCAACCCGAAGGTCTGAACAGCGAAATGCGCTTTGATGCAGCCTTGGTGGACTCCCTTGGTCGGATTGATATTCTGGAAAACGCGTTCGGTGATTGTTTCGCCTGACGCTTGCATCCATCCCAACCACAGGTGACAAGCAAAGCAGTTCCGTTCAGGAGAAACTGATGAGCTTTTATGTCGCCTTGCAAATGGACCCGATCGAAGATGTCTCGATCCTGGGGGATAGCACGTTTCGGATTGGTCTGGAGGCAGAGGCCAGAGGGCATAGGCTTTTCCAATATACCCCTGATCAACTACGCTACGATGAAGGACGGGTTATCGCAAAAGGGCGTCCGATTACCCTTCGGCGTGAAGAGGGCAAGCACGTCAGCTTCGGCGATTGGGCCGAGGTTGATGTCGCTGAATTTGATGTGATCTGGCTGCGGCAGGATCCGCCTTTCGACATGGCCTATGTTACCTCGACCCATCTGCTGGATCGCGTGCGGCAACAGACGTTGGTGGTGAATGATCCTTTCTGGGTGCGCAACAGTCCCGAGAAATTGATGGTCCTGGACTTTCCCGATCTGACGCCACCCACGATGATCGCGCGCGATCCCGCAGCGTTCAAAGAGTTCCGTGCACGCCATGGCGAGATCATTGTAAAGCCGCTTTATGGGAATGGTGGCGCTGGTGTTTTCCATCTGAAACCGGGCGATCCCAACCTGTCCTCCTTGCTGGAAACATTCGCCAGCATAAACCGAGAGCCCATGATCGCCCAAAAATATCTGCCTGCGGTGGTGAAGGGCGACAAGCGGATCATTCTTGTCGATGGTGAGCCGGTCGGCGCGATCAACCGCGTTCCGCAAGAAGGCGAGGCTCGGTCGAACATGCATGTCGGCGGCAGGGCCGAAAAAGTCGGTCTGACGGATCGTGAACATGAAATCTGTGCGCGACTGAAACCTGTCCTGCGCGAAAAAGGACTGCTGTTTACTGGCATCGATGTGATCGACGGATGGTTGACCGAAATTAACGTCACCTCTCCGACGGGTATTCAGGAGTTGGAGAGATTTGACGGTGTGAATGCGGCAGAGGCAATCTGGATTGCAATCGAAAGAAAGCTGGCGGCAGGCTGATCAAGTCTCTGTAATTGGCGTCTTGATTGACATCCCATGAGGTCGCGGCCGGATGCTTTCGGCTTTTGGGGCTTGCCCTGTGGACACCTGAGCATGTGGCGATTTGTGTTATTCTATGGGATAATTGTAATGCTGCAGGAACCGCCACATCTCGCGATTCAGCGTGGAGAGCGTGGTCAGATCGCGGTCCAGCTTGTCTAGCTCATCATCGCTGAGGTTTTGTTTGCGGCCCATATGAATGCGATCCCTGCGATCGGCTATGCGCATCAGAATGGTTGAAACCGAACCATCTTCTTCAAACGACCAGATGCTGTGATTGTAGCGGTTGCGAACAGCCAGCAGACGTGAAAAGCGCGCGGTAAGTTCCAGCAAATCCTTCTGATGATCTCCTGACGGAAGGCGCAGTTTTGCCAAGCGTTCGACCATCTCGATACGTCCGCGGGCCGAGGTAACCGACAAAAAGATCACGACGGCAGCGCCGTTTGACATGCCGGTCAAACCCGCGAGCATATGGATCAGCAGACTTTCCGTATTGCTCCACGCGTAGTTCAGGCGGCCGACGCGAAGCATGACCGCATCCAAATCCTGTTCGGATGGCTTGCTGCTGCCTGATGCGGATCGGGCGGTCATTTTCTGACGGCCTGGTATCGCATTGCTGCTTCGGTTCTGTTGCGTGCCCCCAATCGTTGGCTGGCATTGTGCAGATGTAATTTGACCGTATGCACTGACAAACCCAGCCTGTCAGCAATGCGTTTGTTCGATTGTCCGTCAGCAACCAGTTGAAGCACGTCGATTTGTCGCTGCGTCAGGCAAAATTCATCCTCTGCCAGGGTTTTTGGATCCGGCTCCTTGAATAACATGACCTCTGGGCAGACATAACCCGCGCCGTGGGCGATAAGTCGGATGATGGACAACCAAACATCAAGCCGGACATTGAGGGGAAAGACACTGACGGAACGCAGTCGCAACGTGTGATCATTATACCAAGCGGCCGCGAATGTAGTCGATGCATAGGCCAAGCCGATGGAAGCCGCATCAATTTCATAAAGAAGCTGCCGATCCGCTTCATGTAAATTCCGCAACGTTGGTTCATCAATGATGATGACCGTCGGGTGATGTCCGGTTTGTTGGATTAATTTGTGCAGATCATTGAAGGATGTCAGAACATCTGCTATGACTTGTCCAAGTTCCTGAGTTGTCGCAGTAATGAGCGACGGTGAAAAATTGCGCTGGGTGCCGACGAAAATGACCTCAGGCATCGAAAGGCCAGCCACCTCAATTTGAGTGCTTGGTGCGTTTGAAATATCAATAACCTCCATCCTGGCGGCCTCCAATCAGCTTAATATTTGAACAGAATCACTCGTTTATTTTGTGCCGGGCAGGTGTATGGATTGCTGCAATCAGTCATGAATCTACCACATTTTTCGTCTGAAATCTAAGGTAATGATGTGTAAATTCATGGGGTTATGCAAATTGCAAGGGCGGCATGTATCTCTTTGAAAAACAATACTATATTGTTTAGTTTTTATAGGACATAGCCATATGTACTAACCGTAATGGTCAGGATTACGGCCATTTTTCTTGCGATTGGGCATAGCCGCCCGCGTTGCCCGAACAACACCTTCCGCTGACAGGGCTAATCCCTTCGTGCGACTATGCCAAATCCCGATTGTGGGCGTATTGTTGAGCTGTGCCTAAGCGCCATTTGCGCAGCCAGGCATACGAGGCCGGTTCGGGGTGGCGAAAGGCCAATCGGAAAATGAGTAGGGCGCGACGGCCGCACCGTCTTCACGGTGAGCATTTGCTCGGCGGGGGTAACGTCTTGCTTGATCCCACCAGAACTGGGCGGCACGCGAGCTTGCGAATTACATGGCCGTTCCCGCCCGTCATCAGGAGTGTGGAAAAATGGCTGGTAGCCGTAACATGAATCTCTTTGCTTGGCCGATGAATGATCAAGATCAGGACCAGGATCAGGACCAGGATCAGGATCAACATCAAGGGCAAGGACAGAAGCAGGGTCAGCTGAACAAGCAAGATCAGGACCAGGATCAGGATCAGGATCAGGGGCAATCGCAAGAGCAGAGCAACGCGAACGCCAATGAAAATAGCAACTCGAATGAAAATTCGAGCGCGTCGGAAACATATGCTGCGAACGGCGCTGAAAATCAGGCGGGTAACGCCGCTAACAATGCGTCCGACAATGACGCCGATAACAGCGCATCAAATGCCACCGACAACGCGGCCAGTAATGCTGCGGATAACGCAGCCAGCAATGCGGCCGAAAACGCTTCAAACAATGCTGCCCAAAACGACGCGGCAAATGACGCCTATAACGAAGCGGTCAATTCCGCCTACAACGACACGGAAGTTAACACCAATGTCGATACGGATGTCTCGACCAAGGTGAATGTCGATCTGGACCTGGAGGGCTGGGCGCCAACCGACAACGATTATGCCGATATTGATCTGGACAACCACAGCGGCACCATGGGTGACCTGCTTGTGAATCGCGATGGCGAAATCAGCATTGGTACCCGTGATCTGACATTCGACAATGTGTTGAATAAGTCTTTGAATGGCGACAACAATACAGCCGTCACGCAAGCAAATGCATGGAACCTTGACGATCAGGACGAGCTGCTGAATCCGACGGTTTCCAACAATGCCGATTTCAACCAGAACGGTAATGCGAATGCGGGCGATGCGTATGCCGAGGCTGGTATCGATGCGGGTGGTCACGGCGGTGATGGCGGTGGCGATTCAAGTGCCGATGGCGGCAAAGGTGACGCCAATGCTGATGGGGCCGGGGCGATAGCCTCTGGCAGCAAATCCTATACCGGCGATGGTGGAGATGCGCTTGCGAAGGCGGGTGATGGCGACGGTGGCGCAGCATTGGGCGTCGGCTTGGGCGTTGGTCAGGGCGGCAGCGCTGATGGCGGCGATGCCGGGGGTGTTGCGGCTGGTCTGGGCGCTGGCCTTGGCGGCGACGCTGCGGGCGGCGATGCAGCTGCCGGAAGCGCTGCAGGTGCCTTGGGTGCTGGCAAGGGTGGCGATGGCGATCACGGCGGCGATGGCGGTGACGGTGGCAACACGGGTTCGGCCGACGGCGGTATGAGCGGTGCTCTTGGCTTGGGCGGACTGCTGGGTGCCGGTGTCAACAACGATAGTGGCAATGGCGGAACTTCGGGTGCTGGTGGTGCTGGCGCTCCTGGTGCCGATGGTGGTGACGGTGGCGCGGGTACCGGCATTGGTGCTGCACTGTCTGCCGCAGCAAGCATGGCGGGCGATGCCACGGCAGGTAGCGGCACTGGCAGTGGCGCGGGCAATGTCTGGGCGACAGGCGGTGCCGGAGGAAGTGCGAATGGCGATGGCACGGGCGAAGGTAGTGCAGCCGGCGGCGCGGGTATGGGTGGTGCGACGGGCACGACAACTGGTGGCTCGGGTGGCACGGCGACTTCCAGTGGCGGAATGGCCTATGGTGGTGATGGCATCAATACCGACAGTGGTTATGGCGGTGCGGGCGGCCAGGTGATGAATGGTGACGGCGGATATGCCCATGCCGGCACTTGGGGTTCAAACAATGGTGACGATGGTTTTGTTACCGGAACTTCGAACGCATCGGCTGACGCCGTCGTGGAAACCACAGCATTCAACCAAAGCATCGTCATGGGGGCCAATGTCTTGAACAACACGGTCGATATGACGGTGGTTGGGGGCGATCTCAGCTCGCATGTGATTGGTGACGACGATCTGGGTGGCTGATTAACCTCATGTGACACGATCCTGCGCGGCGGATCCCGCGCAGGATCATTTTTAATTGGTGTCTGTCCGGCATTGTTGCGGAACTGTCATTAGTTGGGACGTAGCCGACATGTTGAAGATTCAAGCTGCCGATGAAGCGATCTGGCATTTCGCCGGCATTTTTCAGATTACCGAAGAACGTGGGCGGATGTGGATCGAATATGATCGCCTGACACCCGTTAAGCCTGACATCGAACCGCCTGAAATCAAACCGCTGGATATTGCGACGCAGCATCCATACGTGATTCCCGATTATATCCCTGATATCCGTTATGATCCGCCCGGCTTGCCGATCCGCGAATTGCAGGCTGCGCAGATGACATTTTATGATAGCGCAATTGCGGGCGACGCATTCGGAATACCGATGCGGCAGATTGGAAAAGTTCAGCCTGATGGCAGTCCCTTGATCCTGCTGACGACACCACCACCAAAACCCCCGGTTGTTGACCCACCGGAGCCACCTCCTGAAACGGTCTGGACCTTGCCTCCTCCGGGGTCGTTGGTCGTGATGCTCTTGGGTAATCTTGCGCAGTTCGACGATGACAGGATTGACGCAAGCCAAATGGAGGCTGGCGCTGTCAGCTTGAACCTGATCGACGCAAAAATGGCGGTTCTGGCAACGCAGGCCAATGAACTTGGGATTGCACTGAACCCGGACCTGCCCGCCGATGAATTGGCGTTTCGTGATATTGCGCTGGCTTTCAAAGACACCGATCTGCCTGCGATGACGGCCAATTCCGCGACCGTCCATTCCCTTCAGGGGGCTTCGGTTGAAGGCCAATTTCTAAACGGAACAGCAGTCGAAGAGGCGCCTAAACTGGCAGATCTGCTGCCCCTCTATCGCAAAGATCAGAAAGCGGCGCAGGAGGAGGAAGCCGCCCGAATTGCCAAGGAAGAAGCAGCCAAAACAAATGATGATGGGCCAAGCTGGGCCGGATCCAAAACGACCGTGCAGACTGAAGTGGCAGACAATCAGCACGAATTTGTCCATGGCAATAATACGCTGCTGAATGAGGTTGTCATCAGTTCCGGCTGGATTGCAGCGCCTGTGATGAGCGTCGGTCAAGGGATATACAACTATAATATCATCAGCCAAACAAACGTCTGGAGCGACCAGAACGTTATCAAGATGCTTTCCGAAAATTCAGGGGGCGCACAAAGCAGCGATACGACGAATGCATTGAATTACGCATCCTATAAGATTTTCTCGAATCCGATGCCGGATCGCGACGGCGGTGACGATGCGCCGCAATATTGGGCGACGGCGACGTTGAAGGGCAGTCTTATTAACGTCAACTGGGTAGATCAATACAATCTGATGACGGATAATGACGTCACATCAATCACCGTCAATGCTGCGAAAACGCTGATGCTGATGGGTGAAAACGGCACTGTGAACAAGGTGTCGTTGAGCGAACTGGGCACTCAATTCGACCTGATCGTGATTGATGGTTACATCATCAATCTTAACGCTGTCATTCAAAAAAATGTGCTTCTGGATGATGATCGGATCATCGTGAAAGGAGGGACCGAGGCTGCGGTCAGTGCCGGCGACAACTTGCTGATCAACTCGTCGCAGATCATTCAGGCAGGCAAGCCGACCTACAAAGATATGACTGCGGATATGGCCAAGATGATGGCCAAAGCGGCTGGCGGAGAAATCGACTTACCCAAATCCTTGCTGGAAAACCCAACCTTTCAGGGGCTCGACCTTGTTCGAGTCCTGCACATCAAAGGCGACATGGTTTCGCTGAATATGATCCGGCAGACGAACGTAATGGGCGACTCCGATCAAATCGAGATTTTTCGGGACAAGCTGCTGGATAATGGTGGCGAAATCAAAATCGTGGCAGGGTCGAATGTTCTGGTGAACTCTGCGAGCATTATCGAAGCCGAATACGATTCGACAATTTATTCGGGCGGCCAAGTCTATTCCGATGCGTTGCTATATCAGGCAGAACTGATTGCAACCGATGATCCGTTGAAGCCTGATGTTCCGTCAACACTTGCCACCGAGGCCGTCCTGTTTCTGGCCGATGGCATGTTAAGCGTCGATCCCGAACACCAGGAATTTCAGCCCATCGGATCGAATGAGACCGTTTCACCGGATGCGATGGAAACGGTGTTGACATGAGCGGTCATGAGAAGACGGATCATCGCAGCGCCAAACCGGAATTGCATACCGAGTGGAGGGATAACTCCGCCAGCCTCTCACGGGCCAAACCGCTCGGCACTGGACCGACGATAGATCAACAGGCTGGTCGCATCCCACAAACGACAACGACCGCCGGTGACAGGGGCGCAGCGTTTCATAAGCGGGCTGCAGAGCCTGATATTTCCGGCGCGCTGCAGATCACGATACGGCGTCTATGGGCGAATATCCTGGGCGTTCTCCTGTTCAGCGGCGTGACCAATATTTTGGTGTTGGCGATCCCGATCTATCTGTTTCAGATATCGGACCGCGTGCTGACCAGCCGTTCCACCGATACCCTGGTCATGCTGACGGTGGTGGTGATCGGGGCGGTGTTGCTGCAAGTCATGTTCGACGCAATCCGTCGTGGAATGCTGCTGCGTAGTTCGGTTGATCTTTCTGCCCGCCTTGGAGCCCCCATTCTGGCAGCCGCAGCGCGGGCATCGCTGCAAAGCAATGGGCAGGAATATCAAACGCTGGGCGATTTGCAGCAGGTGCGCAGTTTTCTGGTATCCGGAACCTTGCTGTCGTTTCTGGATTTGCCCTTTGCACCGCTGTTTATTCTGGCGATCTTTCTGGTTCACCCTCATCTTGGTTTGATCGTCGTGACGACGGCCCTGTTGCTGTTGATCATTGCTTTGATCAACCAGCGTGCCACAGCAGGACCATTCGCAAAAGCCAACGGGCATCTAAGTCGTGCCAACCGCCATCTGGATTCGATGTCACGCAATTCGCAGATCATCAATGCCCTGGCGATGATCCCCGAGGCTGTGACGATCTGGGGCCGTGACGCGGCAAGTTCAATGGCGTCGCAGGTGCGCGCCCAGGATCGCAATATCGTCTTCGCCAGCGCATCGCGCGGGGTGCGATTGTTAACCCAAGTGGGGCTGCTAGGCTGGGGGGCCTATCTGGCGTTGAAGGGTGAAATTACGGGAGGCATGGTTATCGCAGCCTCGATTATCGCAGGCAGAGCACTTGCTCCTATCGAGGGCGCGATAGAAGGATGGAACAGCGTGCTGTTGTCACGCTCGGCCTATGGTCGCATTTCGTCATTGCTGAAATCGTCGCCCCTGAACCAACAGCGTTTGCATTTGCCACATCCCGAAGGGCGATTGGATGTTGAGCGATTGTTGTTCGTGCCGAATGGGACCAAACGGGTGGTTTTGAACTCGATTACGTTTTCTTTGCTGCCGGGCACATCGCTGGCAATGGTTGGTAAATCCGGAGCCGGCAAGACGACGTTGGGCAAAATGCTGGTTGGCTCGATACTGCCAACCTCAGGCAGTGTCAGGCTGGACCTGATGGATTTGCGTAACTGGGACCAACGCCAGCTTGGTCAATGCATCGGTTATTTGCCGCAGGATGTGCAGCTTTTTCCCGGCACGATAAAGGACAATATCGCCCGGATGCGGGCGGATGTCAGTGATGACGAAATTTATCGGGCGGCGGTGCTGGCTGATGTGCATGACATGATCGCCAAGCTGCCCGAGGGGTATGAAACCATCGTTTCATCGGATGGGTCTCCGCTGTCGGGCGGGCAGAAGCAGCGCATCGGGTTGGCACGGGCCTTTTTCGGCGGGCCACGGCTGGTGGTGTTGGATGAACCGAACTCCAACCTCGATTCGGCAGGTGACCGGGCGTTGTCGCGGGCCATGGCGCTGGCAAAGCAGAACCGCATAACCGTGATCGTCGTGACCCAGAAATATGCGCTGCTACAGGATGTTGATAATATCATGTTGCTCGCGGACGGGCAGATATCAATGTTCGGGACACGCGATCAGATGCTTCAGCGATTGTCCAATCGGCAACAGACCGCGCCGCATTCCGCCCCTCCTGAAAGCGAGGCGCAAGATGCCCCGGAACAGTGATCTCGATGCGCTTTACAGTGATGTGCCCCACTCGGTTCGCAAGCATCTGGTCTTGGGCCTGCTGCTGCTGGTGGTATCATTTGGTGGTTTTGGCGTATGGGCGTTTCGCGCACCGCTTGCCGCGGCGGTCATGGCACCGGGCAGCTTTGTCGCGACGGGCAGCAACAAGATCGTGCAGCATCTTGAAGGCGGCATAATCAGCGAAATCATGGTAGCCGAGGGCGATACCGTTTCCGCCGGTCAAACCCTGATCCGGCTTGACCGAACAGCGGCCGTCGCGAACGAACGAGAGCTAGAGCTGCGGCGCGCCAGATTGGAAGCGATCAGTGCGCGCCTGCGTGCGGAATATGAAGCCGCCGATGCCATCGTTCTCGCAGATTTTGTTCAGCAGCGGCGGAGCGATCCTGCCGTGTCGGCGATCATCCTTGAACAAGAAGCAGCGTTTCGTGCGGCACGCAATAAATTGGCCGGTGAGATCACCCTGCTGGACAGCAATATCAGCGCAAGCCAGTCCAGAATCGACGGCTTTCGGGGGCAATTAACGGCGGTCGAAACACAGCTTCGGCTTCTGCAAGAGGATCTGACCACCCGCGAACAGCTTTTTCAACGCGGCCTTGTTCGCCGTAGCGAGGTGAATGTTCTGTCGCGTGCGGTCGCCGATGCCGAGGGTGAGGCCGAACGGCTGCGTGCGCAAATTCTTGAAACAGAAGAAGCGTTGCGCAAAGCTGGGCGAGAGATCGAGCAGACCCGTATGCAACACGCACAAACCGCGCTGGATGAAAGTCAGGGGATCGAAGCCGATTTGGACAGCGTTCGCGAACAGTCGACGAAAACCAGTGATGTCTTGCTGCGCGCAGACATTGTTTCTCCGGTTTCTGGTACCATCGTTCGGATGTATTATCACACGCCGGGGGGCGTGATCGAAGCCGGCAAAGCGATTGTCGAAATTCTACCAGACAACGCACCCTTGGTAATCGAGACGCAAATTTCGCGGACAGATATAGATCAGGTTGAGGTTGGGCAGCGGGCCTCTGTCCGGCTGACATCTATGAACCAACGCACAACACCGGTGCTGGAGGGACAACTGGTCTATGTCTCGGCAGATGCTCTGAAAACCGAAGCGGGCGGTATTCCGCAAGACATCTACGTCGCACGAATTGATCTGCCAGCGTCAGAACTGGAACGGGTGCGCGGTTTCAGACCAATTCCGGGGATGCCCGCAGAGGTGATGATCGAGACCGACGCACGGACTTTCGCGCAATACCTGGTCAAACCGATCGAAGACAGCCTTTCGCGTGCGTTCCGCGAGAACTAGCCAAGCGTTTCGTTGCCGCCAGCGTGTTTTATCAGCAGTTCTGCGCCACTGTCATCAACGTCCCACAGGATGACCCGCTGTTCCTGTTCGACGGCTTCCGCCAACAACACGAACTGGACTTCCGAGGGGGCGATGGTGCGTGTCGACGCATCCTTGTTGCAGCCGCCGCCAAGCCAATGCCACAGGTTGCGATCTTGCTTCGTTCGGCTGGCCTCGGCCACAAAGCGCCAACTGTTTGTGGTATGAACGATGGTGATACTGCCGCCCCATGGCAGCGCGGTTTCAAGGCACATCATCGCCAACATGACCATCCGCACTTCGGCACGGGAGAAGTCACCTTCTGCGTCCAACTGCACCGTTAGCCGGGTTTGCGCGGCCATTCCACTGAGCAGCTTTGCAAGTTCGGCCCGACTGACGCGCTGGCTGCCTTGGCTTTGACCAAAAGCGATGCGAAACGCCTGAAGCCGGTTGCGTGCGGCGGCGACAGATTCAGCGATCAGGCGCAATTCGGGACTGTTGGCAATCCCGGGGAAGCCGGGCGACATTTCCAACAGCTCGACGCCATTGCCGATAGCGCCCAGTGGCGAAACCAGATCATGACACAACCGCGATCCCAGAAGCTGCGCGAGTTCGCCGGGCATAAGTTGCGTTGTGTCCTTGGTCATGTCGGTTTACTTTCTAAAATAACGACGAGAGATATACATGAATGAATTGCTTGAACCCGGCATGATTGTTCGCCACCCTGGCGCCCCTGAATGGGGGCGGGGACAGGTGCAATCGCGCATCGGTGACAAGATCACCGTGAATTTCACCGAGGCTGGAAAGCAAGTCATTGACGGGCGAAAAGTATCCCTCGATTTGGTTTGGTCTGATGATGGAAAATGAGCGGCTTTTCGCCGTACAAAATGCAGCCGCTGGTTGTAGATTTCAATAGGAGTTTTTAAGTTGACGCTGCGTAAGAATGATGTTTGTTGCATTCGATACTGCCGCAACCTAGACACCGTCCTGATAGGCAACGCTTGGTTTTCGCCGACGGCATGAATTCAGACTCATCTTTCCTTGAAATCCGCCTGGCCCTTTCGGAGCAGGATTTACTGGCCGCGCAAAGGCTGCGCTATCGTGTCTTTGTGGAGGAATTGGGCGGCAATGGTCCCTTGGTGGATCATGAAGCCCGATTGGAAAAGGACGAATTTGATCCGATCGTAGATCATCTGTGCCTGATAGATAAGCGCCGCTCGGTTCAGGATCTGGATCACGTTGTGGGCGTCTACCGCCTGTTGCCGGGGGATCGCGCCGCAAAGTTCGGCCGGTTCTATTGCGACAGCGAATATGATCTGACGCGGTTGCGCGAAACAGACCGTGCCGTGTTGGAGCTGGGCCGATCCTGTGTCGACCCGGAATTTCGCGGTGGCTCTGCCATGTTCCTGCTGTGGAATGCGCTGGCAGATTACGTGCTGGACCACGGTATCGAGATCTTGTTCGGCGTCGCCAGCTTTCACGGCACCGATGCGTCTATCCTGGCTCCATCCCTAAGCTGGCTGCATCACAACGCGCTTGCGCCACAGGAATTGCGCCCCGTCGCCCGCACGGACGGCTTTCAAAGCATGGATCTGATCGCGGCTGACAAGCTGGACCGGCGTGAAGCAATGGTTGGTATGCCCGCACTGATCAAGGCATATCTGCGGCTTGGCGGTCTGGTGGGCGAAGGCGCTTTTATCGACCGTGAATTCAACACCACCGATGTATTTTTGATAATGGACACCAAGGCGATGTCTGAAAAACATCGAAAATTCTATGAAAGCCGCTGGCAGGGTCAATGAGCGACACGGCTGGAATTGATGCCGGGCGGGGTGAGGCGACGTGGCGCGACGGAGAGCGACCGCCATTATATCGGCCAAAAGGACTGCGCGGCTGGTTTCGCGTGATCCGCCGCGGCGTTCCTGCCGTTGCTGTGCTGTTGGTTGGTGTGCTGCTGATCCTGCCGATGCGCGGCATCGAGCGGATTTTTTACGGGCAGCGCCGTCCTTGGACGGGGCCGCATGTCCAGATCGTTTGTCGGTTGACGCTGTTATGCATGGGGATTGGTTGGCGTCGGCAAGGGGTTCCCATGAATGGGCCCGGCGCGGTTGTCGCAAACCATTCAAGCTGGCTGGATATCCTGACGATGAATGCCGCGATGCCGGTCTTTTTCGTCTCGAAGGCCGAGGTGAAGACATGGCCCGGCATTAACATTCTGACCAAGGTCACGAACACCCATTTCGTCGTCCGCGACCCCAAACTTGCGCGCGAACAGGCCGATGAATTTGCACAGCGGGTTCGGGCAGGGCATCGGCTTTTGTTTTTCCCCGAAGGAACATCCAGTGATGGACGCCGGGTCTTGCCGTTCAAGCCGACCTTGTTTCAGGGTTTTCTTGATCCTGCACTGCCGAACGGATTGGTCATCCAGCCGCTGATCGCCAATTATGTCGCACCGCCGGGGCAAGACCCCCGGTTCTATGGCTGGTGGGGCGAAATGGACCTTGGGCCGCATCTGCTGTCGGTGCTGTCGGTGCCGCGACAGGGGCATGTTGTGATCCGTCTGTGCGCCCCGGTTCTGGTTCGGGATCAGACCCGCAAGACGCTGTCTGCGGCTTGTGAAATGGCCGTGCGCGGTAGGCACCAGTCTGCACTTGAAGATCCCCCCTGACGCCACAATATGTGGTATAATTCAATCTATCTGCATCCAAGGAACGCGAAATGAGCCGTTTTGCCGCGCCGATCGCCGAACAAATCTGGGATATGAAATACCGGATGAAGGACGCACAGGGGCAGCCGGTCGATGCCACCGTCGAAGACAGCTGGCGCCGCGTTGCGCGCGATCTGGCCAGCGTCGAAAGCGATCCGGCTTTTTGGGAGGACCGCTTCTATTCGGCGCTTTCGGATTTCAGATTTCTGCCCGCTGGCCGCATTCTGGCCGGTGCGGGGACGGGCAGGGCGGTAACGCTGTTCAACTGTTTCGTCATGGGCACGATCCCGGACAATATGGGCGGCATCTTTGACATGCTAAAAGAAGCCGCGCTGACCATGCAGCAGGGCGGCGGTATCGGCTATGACTTCAGCACGATTCGCCCCAAAGGCGCCGAGGTGAAGGGCGTCGCAGCGGATGCGTCGGGGCCGCTGTCCTTCATGGATGTTTGGGATTCCATGTGCCGCACGATTATGTCGGCAGGCAGTCGCCGCGGCGCGATGATGGCGACAATGCGCTGCGACCACCCCGATATCGAGGCCTTTATCGAAGCCAAGCAGGACAGCGCCCGGTTGCGCATGTTCAACCTGTCGGTGCTGGTTACGGATGATTTCATGCAGGCCGTGAAGGCCGATGGTCCGTGGGATCTGCAATTTGGTGGCCGCGTCTATCAGACAGTGCAGGCCCGCGATCTGTGGAACCGGATCATGCGTGCGACCTATGATTATGCGGAACCGGGCGTGATCTTCATCGACAGGATCAATCAGCAAAACAACCTGTCCTATGTCGAAACGATTTCGGCGACCAACCCTTGTGGCGAACAGCCCTTGCCGCCCTATGGCGCCTGTTTGCTGGGGTCGGTCAATCTGGCGCGTCTGGTGACCGACCCCTTTACCGACAAGGCGCGGCTGGATGACGCCGCGCTGGACGAACTGGTTCGCACCGCGATCCGCATGATGGATAACGTGGTGGACGCCAGTAAATTCCCTTTGCCACAGCAACTGGCCGAAGCGCAGGCCAAGCGTCGGATCGGGCTTGGCGTGACCGGGCTTGCAGATGCGTTGCTGATGCTGGGGCTGCGCTATGGTGCGCCGGATGCTGTGGAACAGACCCGCAAATGGATGAAGGCGATTGCGCGCTCCTCATATCTGGCCAGCGTCGATCTGGCGAAAGAGAAGGGTGCGTTTCCCTTGTTCGATGCCGATGAATATCTGAAATCTGGCTTCATGCAGCGGATGGACGATGACGTCCGCGCGGCCGTGCGGGAACATGGCATCCGCAATGCGCTGCTGACCAGTGTCGCACCGACCGGCACGATCAGCCTTTACGCAGGCAATGTCAGTTCCGGGATCGAGCCCGTCTTTGCCTTCGCCTATACCCGCAAAGTTCTGCAAAAGGACGGTTCGCGAACCGAGGAAGAGGTGGTCGATTATGCCGTCCGGATGTGGCGCGATTTGCATGGCGATGCGCCGCTGCCGGATTATTTCGTCAATGCCCAGACCCTTGCCCCCAAAGACCACGTCGCGATGCAGGCTGCGGCGCAGGAATGGGTCGACAGCAGCATCTCTAAAACCATCAACTGCCCCGAAGATATCAGCTTCGACGAGTTTCAGGATGTCTACCTGTCCGCTTGGGATCTGGGCTGCAAGGGCTGCACGACATATCGCCCGAATGACGTGACCGGCAGCGTTCTGTCGGTCAGCGAAAAGACCGAGGATGCGCCCGAAGCCGATCAGGGGGCCGATGTCGTCTACCTGACCGAACCGCTGGATCGCCCCGGTGCGCTGGACGGTGCGACTTATAAGCTGAAATGGCCAGGCAGCGAGCATGCGATCTACATCACCATCAACGATATCGTCCAGGCCGGCCATCGCCGCCCGTTCGAGATCTTCATCAACTCCAAGAACATGGAGCATTTCGCCTGGACCGTTGCGCTGACGCGCATGATCTCGGCCGTGTTCCGGCGCGGTGGCAATGTCAGCTTCGTGGTCGAGGAATTGAAGGCAGTCTTCGATCCGCGTGGTGGTGCATGGATGCAGGGGCGCTATGTCCCCTCGATCCTTGCGGCGATTGGTGGGGTGATCGAACGTCACATGATCGAAACCGGCTTTCTCAGCGGCGAGGGGATGGGCCTGAAATCCGATCCCAAGGCCGAGGTTGTGGCACTGGGCGAACGTCCCCGCGGCCCGGCATGTCCGAATTGCGGCCAATACGGCATGCACATGGTCGAAGGCTGCATGACTTGTCCAAGCTGCGCCTATTCGAAATGCGGCTGAACTGCGCCCTTTGTCCCTGTGCGGGCAAAGGGCGTCGCGCGCCTGCTGCGGTCACTGCCTGATGGCATTGATTGCAGTTTCGGTTTCTTGCTGCCAATAGCCGCATGGACCTTATGCAGAGGACTCAGCTTCGATGGCTTATGAGATTGCTGAAAAACATATGAACCGGGGTGCCGCCAGCCCGGATGGAACGCAGATCGTTCTGGCTCTTGAAACGCCGCTTGCCGAAGATATCGGCCTGTTGTTTGCGCGTCACACGGCTGACATGCATGCGGATACGCCGGCGGAATCGATCCATATGCTGCCACGAGAGGCCTTGATCTCGCCCAGCATAGATTTCTTTGTCATGCGGGCAGAGGGAGTGCCGGTTGGCATGGGCGCCATAAAGCGATTGACCCGGACGCATGGCGAATTGAAGTCGATGCACATCCTTGCCGAACAGCGCGGTCGCGGGCTTTCGCGGCGGCTGCTGAACGGTCTGATCGCTTATGCACGACAAACAGGTTTGCAGCGTCTTTCGTTGGAAACGGGCGTGCAGCCGACATTTGTTGCAGCCCGTGCACTTTACACCGCATTTGGCTTTGCCGAATGCCCGCCCTTTGGCGACTATCGCGCAGATCCGAACAGTGTCTTCATGACGCTGGAGCTGTAGGCACGATCAATCCCTTGCACTAGGTCGCCCGATCACGCAAAAGACGGCAATCGTGGTCCCGTAGCTCAACTGGATAGAGCAGCCGACTTCTAATCGGCAGGTTGAGGGTTCGAGCCCTTCCGGGATCGCCACCATTCCAAAAGACAAAAGCCGGGCAATTGCCCGGCTTTTGTCTTTTTTCTGATCCGCTTGAATTATTCGCGGTTACCCATGAACTGCAACAGGAACATGAACAGGTTCAGGAAATCCAGATACAGTTGCAGCGCGCCCATGATGGCGGTCTTGCCAAGAAAGTCCTGATCAGAACCTGCAAGCCGCAGGTAGGTGTTCTTGATGTTCTGAGTGTCATAGGCGGTCAGACCTGCAAAGATCAGCACGCCCAGGATCGAGATTGCAAACTGCATCGCCGACGATTGCAGGAAGATATTCACGATTGAGGCGACGATCAGACCGATCACACCCATGATCAGGAAGCTGCCCCAGCCAGAGATATCCTTCTTGGTGGTATAGCCCCACAGGGAAAGACCCGCGAAGGCAATCGCCGTCACAAGGAAGGTCTGGACAATGGAAACGTTACTGTAGACCAGAAAAATTGAACTGATCGACAGACCCATCAAAGCAGCAAAGCCGTAGAACACCAAGGTCGCGCCTTGGACCGACAAGCGGCTGACAGCAGCACCAAAGGCGAACACGACCAGCAGAGGTGCGAACATGATCACCCATTTCAGGGGCGACGTGTAGATCGCGGCGCCAAATGCGGTCAGTTGTCCGTCGGACACGGCTGCGACGCTGGCTCCGTAGGCGGCAGCGGCGGTTACACCCATGCCGACCGCCATCAGCCCATAAACCTTGTTCATGTAGGCCCGCAGACCTTCATCGACCACCGCCGAGCGGGTGCCGACGCTCTGCGCGGTACGGTAAGTGTTGTAATCGGCCATCAATGTCTCCCTAAAGGTGGTCGGGCCTGCCCCGACTTATTTCGAGTAAGATATTGGCATTATTATAGCTCAAATCAATGCCAGATGCGCGGCAATTGCGCACATGTTACATGGTCAGGACGATCTTTCCGACTGATTTCCGGCTGCGCAGCAAGGCGAATGCCCGTTCTATCTGCTCGAAGGGCAGAACCTGACCATTCACGGGCGACAGCTGGCCTGCCTCGAACATGGCGAAAAGTTGTAGCAGGCTGGCTCGCAGGACTTGCGGATCAAGCGTGGTATAGCCGCCCCAATACAATCCATGAATCGCGATGTTTTTTACCAGCGCATGGTTCAGTGGCAGCACGGGGGGCCTGCCGCCGGCGAAGCCAATCACCAGATAACGCCCACCCGTTCGCAGCGCACGGAACGCGGCTTCCCCCGCCGCGTCGCCGACCGCATCATATACCACATCCACACCGCCCGCGTCGCGGAGCGCCGCTTTCAAATCGGTGCATTCGGCGCTGTCTATCACAAGATCGGCACCCGCGGCCCGAACGACATCAAGCCGATCCTGGCCCCGTGCCAAGCCAATCACCCGCGCGCCCATCGCGTGCCCAATTTCCACTGCCGTCAATCCGACACCGCCCGCAGCGCCCAGGACCACCAAGGTCTCGCCGGTTTTCAGTCCGGCACGCACGTCTAAGGCGAGGTGACTTGTCCCGTAAGCGATCTGAAAACCCGCCGCTTGTTCAAATGACATGCTGTCTGGGATGCGCAGGCAGGCTTCAACCGGGACTGAAATTATGTCCGAAAAGGTACCCGCGGCATAAACAGCCACTCGGTCGCCGACGGTCAGGCCTGATTCCGCAGGTGCGGCAATGACTTCGCCTGCCCCTTCAAGTCCGGGCACATAGGGCGGTTCCGCGCGTTCCTGATAGCGACCCTGAACCTTCAAAATATCCGCGAAATTCAACGCAGAGGCATGAATTTTTACCAAAACTTCTGTTGAATTTTGATTTGGGGCAGATGCAAGACGGATGACTGGATCATGATCCAGTGCTTCAACCATTGCGATTCGAATTTGGTCCCCTTGCCCATGGTCGGATTTTTTGTCCAAAACGGCATCCCTTTGCTGGCTTCAACGTGATTTTTTGCAGGTCACGCATATCAATACCTGTCTTTTTGGTCAAAAACATGTAGGTTCATAATGTTGACACTCGAAAATTGAGATCAGTTAAGCTACTGCCAGTATAGATTGAGTGAGGTTTAACGATGAAACACGGTGTAGATGTTCATGTTGGTAAGCGAATCCGCCATCGTCGGTGGATGATCGGAATGACCCAACAGCAATTGGCTGATAAAGTCGGGATCAAATTCCAGCAGATCCAAAAATATGAAACCGGCATGAACCGGGTCTCGGCGTCGCGTCTGTGGGATATAGCACAGGCGGTCGATGTTCCCGTCAGCTTTTTCTTTGAAGGGCTGCATGAGGGTGAGACCGCATCCTCGGTCGAGGGCGATATCCTGGCAGATAAAGAAGCGCTGCAGCTGGTTCGGGCCTATTATGCGATGCCTGCCGCACAGCGCCGCCAGATTTTCGAACTCGCGCGCGTTCTGTCAGACGCAGCTTGACCAATAATCCAACAGGATTACGTGACCCGCGAACTGGTGGGTATGTAAAGACTTGACGATGTTACAAAGTTTTGACGAGTGATCTGTTCATTCTGTGTAAATCCTGAAGGCTGCCACTGGCAGCCTTTTTTTGTTCGGGGTAGGTCTGCTTTCAAGGCTTATCTAGGGAGGCGGCGATGCAGGACGCGCAATCAATCATCGACACAGCGCATGAGATGGCCGATGCCGCAGGCCGCGCCATCCTGCCGTTCTTCCGCAGGGCCGGCCTGACGGCTGACAATAAACGCCCCGCCGATTTCGACCCCGTGACCGAGGCTGATCGGGCTGCAGAGCGTGCCATGCGCGAGGTTCTGGCCCGACGCCGGCCGCAGGACGGCATCTTCGGCGAAGAATACGGCACGCAGAAGGGTAGCAGCGGCCTGACCTGGATTCTTGATCCGATTGACGGCACGCGCGCTTTTATCTGCGGTGCACCCAGCTGGGGCGTGTTGATCGGCCTTAGCGATGGCGAACAAATCCGCTACGGGATCATTGATCAGCCCTATATCGGCGAGCGGTTTGAAGGTGGATTGGGACTGTCGCGTCTGGTTTCGGCAAAGGGCGAACATCAGCTCTGTGTCCGCACGGGTGTCGATCTGTCCCGGGCGACGCTGATGACAACCTTCCCCGAGGTGGGCACGGCAGAGGAGGGCGCTGCCTTTCGCCGGATTGCCGAACAGGTTCGCCTGACCCGTTATGGTCTTGATTGTTACGCCTATGCGCTTTTGGCGCTTGGGCAGATTGATCTGGTGATCGAGGCTGGCTTGCAATCCTATGACATCGCCGGTCCTATGGCCGTTGTGCAGGCTGCTGGTGGTATTGTTACCAACTGGCAAGGGGAAACTGCTATCAACGGCGGACAGGTGATCGCCGCCGCGACACCCGAACTTCATCGTGCCGCGTTGGAACTGTTGCGCGGCTAGGGTTTTGTGTCAGCGTATCTATTTTTGCCCGGCAATCCAGGAGCCAGCCCATGACTGAAAACAGCCCGACCCCTGAAGATCAATCCGCCGAAAAGCCGGTCGAGCGTGACGAGGATGATTATCTTCCACGCCCCGAATTGCTTCAGCAGATTGATCAGGCGATCGAGGCTGAAGACGCACAAAAGCTGAATGAGCTTTTGGCGCCGATGCACGCGGCTGATATTGCCGACATCATCGAAAATCTGGACCCCGGTGAACGCCGCGTCTTTGTCACGCTCTATGGTGGCGAAATCGACGGCGAAATCCTCTCAGAGATTGACGAAGGGATTCGCGATCAGATCGTCGAGATGCTGCCCCGTGACGTGCTGGCCGAGGCCGTGCGCGAAATGGACAGCGACGACGTCGTTGACCTGATCGAGGATATGGATGAGCCAGAGCGAGAGGAAATCCTGTCTGCTCTGGATGCCGGCGACCGCGCGGCGGTTCAGCAATCCCTGGCCTATCCCGAACATTCGGCCGGCCGTTTGATGCAGTCCGAGGTCGTGACCGCACCGGAACATTGGACCGTGGGTGAAACCCTTGATTTCCTGCGAAATGAGGAATGGCTGCCGGAACAATTCTACCATGTCGTTCTGGTTGATCCACGCCGTCATCCGATTGGTTATGTGACTTTGGGCCGTCTGCTGGCCGCGAAACGCGCAACCCCGTTGAAAGAGCTGGAGGAAGACAGCTTCCGAACCATCAGCGCCTATGCGGATGAAGGCGACGTTGCCTATATCTTCAACCAGTATCACCTGATATCAGCGCCCGTCGTGGACCGCGATGATCGGCTGGTCGGCGTGATTACCATCGACGACGCCATGGCGGTTCTCGATGAAGAACATGAAGAGGACATTCTGCGCCTTGCGGGGGTCGGCGACGAATCCAGCCTGACCGATACGGTGGGACAGACCCTCAAGCAGCGTGTTCCGTGGCTGGGGACCAATATCCTGACCGCGCTGGCGGCGGCTTCGGTCATTGCATTGTTCGAAGATGCGATTCAGGGGTTGGTTGCACTGGCGGTGCTGATGCCCATCGTTGCCTCGATGGGCGGAAATGCCGGCACGCAAACCCTGACCGTGGCGGTGCGCGGTCTGGCCACCAAGGATCTGACCTCCGGCAATTCGCTGCGGGTGATTCGGCGAGAGGCGGCGGTCGGGCTGCTAAACGGCATCCTATTCGGCGCCGTCATTGGGGCTGTCACCTTTTTCTGGTTTGGAAATCCCCTGCTGGGGATCGTCATTCTGCTGGCCATGGTGATCAATCTGCTGGTCGCGGCGCTTGGCGGCATTCTGGTGCCGTTGACCCTGAACCGACTGGGGATTGACCCGGCACTGGCCTCGGGAACCTTTGTCACCACGCTGACCGATATCGTCGGTTTCTTCGCCTTTCTTGGGTTGGCCACTCTGGTTCTGCTGTGACGGACAAGGTCGCATTGCGGGCAAGCGCGCTGGCCGCCCGTCGTCTTGGTGGCGATCAGGCCGCGTTGACCACTCGGCTGATCAGCGCGCTTGTCCCGTTTCGCGGAGAGATCGTCGCCGGTTATTGGCCGATGCGCGGCGAGGCCGACCCCCGCGATGCCTTGGCGGCGCATAACGGGCCGATCTGCCTGCCGGTGGTGACCGGTAAGGCGCAGCCGCTGATTTTCAGGGCATGGGATGATGATGATCTGGTGTCGGGGGCCTATGGAACCGCTCATCCCGCCGATTCGGCTGCGATCCTGATTCCCTCGGTGCTGATCGTTCCGTTGGCGGGCTTCGACCGTCAGGGGAATCGCTTGGGCTATGGCGGAGGCTTCTATGATCGCACCCTGCAAGTGCTGAGAGATCAGGGCGTTGCCGTGGCAATCGGTCTCGCATTCGCAGCACAAGAACTGTCAGCTATCCCCGCAGAGCCATATGATCAGCCACTGGATATAGTGGTGACGGATAAGGAGCTTATTCGGCCAAGCCGTTGAAACTGACCGCTGTGGCGATTTCGCATCAGCTGTGAGTAGCCCTGTGGAGCGTTTGGGATAACCCTGTGGGTAAGTTTTTATAACTCATGTTTAGTGAATTGATATTCAATAAAGAAATTTTAATCTCCTGCATCTGTATACTGTTGGTGGCAATCCTCTGTGAACGAATCTGCGGCACTGCGGCATAGATCTGTGTCAATCGAAAACAGATGGGACAACGCGCAAAAAACTTGTTGAAAGCTATACGTAATACCGCCAGTTTGTAGCGCACAGACGGGGCAATACCAGATATGGTAACGGCTGCCACCGAAACCACATCGGTCCCGGATCGGATAACAAGATAAACCCTCAGGCGGTTCGACTGTCTGCTGCTCCGCGTGCCGCCGGGGCGGCCGGACCCGGCTGCGCCAGCGGGACAGAATGCAAAGGGGCATGCGGGGATGAAGATCGAACGGCGCTTTACGACGGCAAAATCCGGGGCATATGGCGATATCGCCTTTACCACGACGACCAGCGAAATTCGAAATCCCGACGGCACCATCGTCTTTCGCAACGACGATATCCAAATTCCGCAGGGTTGGAGCCAGGTCGCCAGTGATGTGATCGCCCAAAAGTATTTTCGTAAAGCAGGCGTTCCCGCCGCGCTGAAGCGGGTCAAGGAAAAGGGTGTGCCGGAATTTTTATGGCGCAGCGTCCCTGACAAGGATGCATTGGCCAAGCTGCCCAAGAACGAACGCTATGTCGGTGAAACCAGCGCACAGCAGGTTTTTGACCGGCTGGCCGGGGCGTGGACCTATTGGGGTTGGAAAGGCGGGTATTTTTCCAAAGAAGAAGACGCCCGCGCTTATTTTGACGAAATGCGCTACATGCTGGCCCGCCAGATGGCTGCGCCGAACAGCCCGCAATGGTTCAACACGGGGTTGCACTGGGCCTATGGCATCGACGGCCCGGGGCAGGGGCATTTCTATGTCGATTACAAAACCGGCAAACTGGTTCAATCCGACAGCGCCTATGAACACCCGCAGCCGCATGCCTGTTTCATTCAGTCGGTCAGCGACGATCTGGTGAAGGAAGGCGGGATCATGGACCTGTGGGTTCGTGAAGCGCGTCTGTTCAAATATGGCAGCGGCACCGGCACCAATTTTTCCAGCCTGCGTGCCGAAGGTGAGCGGTTGTCGGGCGGCGGCAAGTCCAGCGGCCTGATGGGCTTTCTGAAGATCGGCGATCGCGCGGCAGGGGCGATCAAGTCGGGTGGCACGACGCGCCGCGCGGCCAAGATGGTGATTTGCGATATGGATCACCCTGACATCGAGGCGTTCATCAACTGGAAGGTCATCGAAGAACAGAAAGTCGCCAGCCTTGTCGCGGGCTCGAAGGCGCATGAGCGCAAGCTGAATGAGATTTTTGCAGCGATCCGGGAATGGGATGGCAGCATCGACGACGCAACCGATCCGGCGGCGAATGACGGTCTGAAGACCGCAATCCGTGGTGCGAAACGCGCCATGATCCCGGAAACCTACATCAACCGTGTGCTGCAATATGCGCGGCAGGGGTTCGAAAGCATCGAATTTCCGACCTATGACACGGATTGGGACAGTGAAGCCTATAGCAGTGTATCCGGCCAGAACTCGAATAACTCGGTCCGGGTGACGGATGCGTTCCTTGATGCCGTGCGTCGGGACCACCCGTGGGAGCTTTTGCGCCGCACCGATGGCGGGGTGGCGAAAACCATTTCCGCCCGCGATCTGTGGGATCAGATCGGTCATGCCGCATGGGCCTGCGCTGATCCGGGGATCCAGTTTCATGATACGGTGAACGCCTGGCATACCTGCCCCGAGGACGGCGCGATCCGGGGTAGCAATCCGTGCAGCGAATACATGTTCCTGGACGATACCGCCTGCAACCTTGCCTCGATGAACCTGCTGACCTTCTGGACCGGCACGCAATTCGATGCGGATGCCTATGTCCACGCGGCGCGGCTGTGGACGGTTACGCTGGAAATCAGTGTGCTGATGGCGCAGTTCCCAAGCAAGGAAATCGCGCAGCGCAGTTATGATTTCCGCACGCTGGGCCTTGGCTATGCAAATATCGGCGGGCTGCTGATGAATATGGGCCTTGGTTATGACAGTGACGCAGGTCGCGCCCTGTGCGGTGTGCTGACGGCAATCATGACCGGCGTTGCTTATGCGACTTCGGCCGAGATGGCGTCGGAACTGGGGCCGTTCCCCGGTTACAAAAAGAACGCCGATCACATGCTGCGGGTGATCCGCAATCATCGCGCGGCGGCCCATGGCACGGATGCCTATCACGGCGTGAACGTTTCCCCGGTCGCGCTGGACGACGACAACTGCCCCGATCCGCGTTTGGTCGCCATCGCACGTCAGGCATGGGACCGCGCACTGACACTGGGCGAGGACTACGGTTTCCGCAATGCGCAGTCGACCGTGATCGCGCCGACCGGCACCATCGGTCTGGTGATGGATTGCGACACCACCGGGATCGAGCCGGATTTCGCGCTGGTAAAGTTCAAGAAACTGGCCGGCGGAGGCTACTTCAAGATCATCAACCAGTCGGTTCCTGCAGCGCTGGCGGCGCTTGGCTATCCCTCGGCCCAGATTGAAGAGATCATCGCATATGCCGTCGGTCACGGCACGCTGGGCAATTGCGCCGGTATCAATCACACGGCCTTGGCCGGTCATGGCTTTGGTCCGCGTGAGATTGAAAAGATCGAAGCCGCTTTAGCGTCGGCCTTCGATATTCGCTTTGTCTTCAACCAGTGGACCCTGGGCGAGGAGTTCTGCAAAGGCACGTTGGGCATTCCGGCCGACAAGCTCAACGATCCGACCTTTGATCTGCTGCGTCACCTTGGCTTCACCAAGGCGCAGATCGACGCGTCCAACGATCATGTGTGCGGCACGATGACGCTGGAAGGCGCGCCCTTTCTGAAACAGCGGGATTTGCCGGTGTTCGATTGCGCCAATGCCTGTGGCAAGACCGGCAAGCGCTATCTGTCGGTAGAAAGCCATATTCGCATGATGGCCGCGGCCCAGTCGTTCATTTCGGGTGCGATCAGCAAGACGATCAACATGCCCAACAGCGCGACCATCGAAGATGCGCTGGCCGCATATGAGCTGTCGTGGTCCCTGGGGATCAAGGCGAATGCGCTGTATCGCGACGGATCGAAACTGTCGCAGCCCCTGGCCGCCGCGCTGGTCGAAGATGATGAGGAAGCCGAAAATATTCTGGCCACGGGCAACGCGCAGGAAAAAGTTGCCGTCATCGCCGAGAAAATCGTAGAGAAAATCATCATTAAAGAGGCCGTTCGCAGCCATCGCGAAAAGCTGCCGCAGCGGCGAAAGGGCTATACCCAGAAAGCCATCGTCGGCGGGCACAAGGTCTATCTGCGGACCGGCGAATATGACGACGGGGCCTTGGGCGAAATCTTTATCGACATGCACAAGGAAGGTGCAGGCTTCCGCGCGATGATGAACAACTTCGCCATCGCGGTATCGGTGGGACTGCAATATGGCGTCCCGCTGGAGGAATTCGTGGACGCCTTTACCTTCACCCGCTTTGAACCCGCGGGAATGGTGCAGGGCAATGACAGCATCAAGAACGCAACCTCGATCCTTGACTATGTCTTCCGCGAACTGGCCGTCAGCTATCTGGATCGCACCGATCTGGCGCATGTGAAACCTGCCGGAACCAGCTTTGACGATCTGGGCGGCGGCGAGGCGGAAAGCCAGAATGTCGCGCCCGTGGCCGAGCAGACCGAGTTACGTTCCCTGACCATGCTGAAGCAGATCAGCAGCGCGGGTTATCTGCGGAAGCGTTTGCCGCAGGAACTGATGGTTTTGCAAGGTGGCGTGTCAGGCGCAGCGGTTGCTGCCGGCGTCAGTCAGGCGACGGTTGCCACCGGGATGGATGCCCGGACCAAAGCCCGGATGCAGGGGTATGAGGGCGATCCCTGCGGCGAATGCGGCAATTACACGCTGGTTCGTAACGGCACCTGCATGAAGTGCAACACCTGCGGCGGCACCAGCGGATGTAGCTGATTCACGCACGGCCGGTCATCCGGACCCCAAGTTTTCGTCAGGCCGATGGCCGCGGGCGCCCCCTATGCCCGCGCCCCTATCGCAGCAGCCAGTCGCCCGGCAAGAGGCGCGCAGCCTGACTACCGCCCCTCGCAGCGTGGCAGCGTTGCGGGGGGCATTTTTATGGGCGCTTGGTCATGTCGCCCCTGCAATGCGGGTGCACTGTTGTGCATCGCCCGTAGCGCCAGACAGCCATGACATCTGATCCGTGCCGTTCATCTTTACGGTGATCTGATAGTTGTTATCAAAGGTCATGGTGGTTTCATCGCCGCGCGTTTCGATTTGCCTGATGGGCATCCCGGCTTCGTCGGGCGAGGGGGAATAGCTGTTGCGTGTAAAGACCATCGTTGTCATATCGCAGCGCCACGTTCCGATGAAGCGCAGCGATGCTGGCTCGGGGCTTGGCGGGGGCGCGCATGCGGTCAGAAGCAAAACACCCAGAAGGGCCACGGCGCGGAAAGCAGGCATGGCGTATCTCCGTCCAGATTATCGGTGCCGATGATACACCGAAACGTGGACGTTGGAAGGGATTTGGCGGTCAACCGCGCAGCCAGTCGGCGGCATACTGGATTTCCGACAGCTTGGCGAAGGGCAACAATCGCTCGAATTCTGTGTGCAGGGCGGCAGATCTGGCTTTGCCCAAGGCGATGCCGGCTTCGGGCCAGAAGGCGGTGACCATCAGCGTGTCACCCTGCCGCTTGGCGTCAACGCGGCCAATCAGCCTGTTGCCCTGCATCACGGGAAAGACGTAATAACCATATTGTCGTTTGGGCGCGGGCACAAAAATTTCGATGCGATAGCGGAAACCGAATAGCCGCTCGGCCCGGCCGCGGTCGCGCAAAGCGGGATCGAAAGGCGACAGCAGGCGCACCCGGTTCGAGGGCGCTGGCAATGCGGCGACCTGATCCAGCAATTCTGGCGTTGAATAGCTGCGCCTGAATGATCCGTCCGCAAGCTGGACATCAACCTCGACAATCCGCCCGTCCTGCCTGGCGCGGGCACACCATGCCTTTGCCTCTTCCACCGTCACGATGTCAAAGAACGCGGTCAATTCGCCGCTTGTGGCAAAGCCAAGGCGGTTCATCGCGGCCATCATGGCCCAGTCAATCACCAGCGCATCGTCCAGTCGCTGCGCAAAATGATCTGACGGGATGACGCGTTCGCTCAGGTCATAGAATTTGCGAAAGCCCTGCCGGTGACAGATCGCCAGTTGCCCGGATCGCCACAGGAATTCCAGTGCGGTCTTGGACGGATGCCAGTCCCACCACCCGCCGGATGTCCGTTTTTCTTCCGGGCCGACATCCAGCGAGCAGGTCGCACCGTTGTCATTGATATGGCGCAGGACGGTATCAACCTCGGCGTTCCAGCCTTCCCGCCGCCAAGCGGGCCAGCGGCGGCGCATATGTGCCTCATCCCGCTGAAATTTCAGCCGCCACATCGGATAGAATTGCATCGGAATGACGGCGGCATCATGGGTCCAGTGTTCAAACCCCGTGCGGTCGCGGGCGATAGCCAGTTCCAATGCGCGGTGGCGGTATTGATTGCGTCGTGACCACAGGATCAGATCGTGGGACCGGGCCAGCGTGTTCACACTGTCCACCTGCACAAAGCCAAGATCGGTCAGCACGCCTGTCAGATCAGCACCTTTGCCGCTGCCGGCCACGGGGCGCAGCAACAGATGCCGGTCTAGGAACAGCTGGCGGGCGTCCTGATTGTTCAGGGAATATATGGGCATTCGCTTTTTGCCTGCAAAAGAACCCTTTCAGCCTTGCCGATTTGGCCCGTCGCATCAACCACCCCATTGACGCCCCGCGCATCATGCGCCATGCGGCACGGATGCTGCGCATTGATGACATATCCTATTCCATTCAGGGCCGCCCTTTGTTCGAGGGTGCCTCTGCCACGATACCGGACGGCCACAAGATCGGCCTTGTCGGCCCCAACGGTGCGGGCAAGACGACCCTGTTCCGCCTGATCAGGGGAGAGCTTGCACTGGACGGCGGCGAAATCAGCCTGCCGTCGCGGGCGCGGATCGGTGG
The DNA here is from genome assembly GCF_014490725.1 of Paracoccus amoyensis. Classification (GTDB taxonomy): domain Bacteria; phylum Pseudomonadota; class Alphaproteobacteria; order Rhodobacterales; family Rhodobacteraceae; genus Paracoccus; species Paracoccus amoyensis. The sequence goes on along the minus strand of NZ_JACOQL010000003.1, from coordinate 362,778 downwards.
CGTGGCGCAGGAAGCTCCGGGCACGGGGGTGTCCGTGCTGAATACCGTGCTGGCCGAGGACAAGGAACGCGCCGCCCTGCTGGCCGAAGCCGACAGTGCCACGGACGCACATCGTATTGCGGAAATCCAGACCCGGTTGACAGATATCGATGCATGGTCGGCCGAGGCGCGGGCGGCCTCGATCCTGGACGGGCTTGGCTTTTCCACGGCCGATCAGGCGCGTCCGACCAGCGATTATTCGGGCGGCTGGCGGATGCGTGTCGCGTTGGCCGGGGTGCTGTTTTCCCAGCCGGATCTGCTGTTGCTGGACGAACCGACCAACTATCTGGATCTTGAAGGTGCGCTTTGGCTGGAAACCTATCTGGCCCGCTATCCGCATACGGTCATCATCATCAGCCACGACCGCGATCTGCTGAACCGCGCGGTTGGTCACATCCTGCATTTGGAAAACCGCAAGCTGACATTGTATACCGGCGGTTATGACAGCTTTACCCGCATCCGGGCGGAAAAACGCGCCCTGCAGGCGGCTGAAGCCAAGAAGCAGCAGCTTCGCCGCGATCATTTGCAGAGTTTTGTCGACCGTTTCCGTGCCAAGGCCAGCAAGGCCCGTCAGGCGCAGGCACGAGTGAAGATGCTGGAAAAGATGCAGCCGATCACGGCACCAGAGGAAGCAAAGTTTCACCGCTTCACCTTTCCGCAGCCCGAAGAGCTTTCGCCGCCGATCATCGCGATGGAAGGTGTGGCTGTCGGTTATGGCGACCGCGCGGTGCTGCGCAAGCTAAGCCTGCGGATCGATCAGGACGACCGGATCGCGCTGTTGGGCCGGAACGGGCAGGGGAAATCGACGCTGTCGAAACTGCTGTCGGAACGCCTGACAGCGATGGAAGGTAGCGTCATTCGTTCATCGAAACTGCGCGTCGGATATTTCGCACAGCATCAGGTGGACGAACTGTCCCTGAACGAAACGCCGCTGGAACATATTCGCCGCTTGCGGCCGGACGAGGGGCCTGCGCGTTTGCGTGCGCGTCTGGCAGGCTTTGGCCTGATGGAGGCGCAGGCCGAAACCAAGGTCGGCCAGCTTTCGGGCGGCCAAAAGGCCCGCTTGTCGCTGCTGATCGCCACCATCGATGCCCCGCATCTGCTGGTGCTTGACGAACCGACCAACCACCTTGATATCGAAAGCCGCGAGGCGCTGTCCGAGGCGCTGAACGATTATACCGGCGCGGTCGTGCTGGTCACGCACGATATGCACCTGTTGGGGCTGGTCGCGGATCGTTTGTGGTTGGTCAAAGATGGCGCGGTTTCCAATTATGAAGGCGATCTGGACGATTACCGCCGGTTCCTGCTGGCTGGGGATGAGCCGCCAAAGCCCAAGGTCGAAGCGGCGCCCAAACCCCCTCGCCGCGCCAGTCGTGACGAAATGCAGGCCATGCGCAGTGAGGTGCGCAAGGCCGAAGAGCGTATCGAAAAGCTGGCCGACATGCTGAAAAAGCTGGATCGTAAGCTGGCTGATCCCGAAATTTACCAAAACCCGGTCGAAGCCCAGAAATGGGGACGCAAGCATGCTGAAGCGGTTGGTGCGATGGCCCGCGCCGAAGATCTGTGGGAACAGGCTGTTCAGACCCTGGAGGAAGCCGAAAAGCGCGGGGCTGTTGCGTAAATGCGCCGCTATCCTTCTGATTGATGCTAGGGTGGGGTCATCGCTTGTATGTGCGCTCGATTCGGCCCTAAGGACAAAATGTAACTGCCCTCCGACTGGATTTGCCCCATGAAACTCGCTCTGGCCTTCGCCCTTGTTGCCGCAACCGCCGCCACTGGTGCATCGGCGCAGGATTTTGGCTTCACCGGTCGGACCTTTTCGGTGGATCTGGGCGCCGGTGCCAGCATCGGCCCGGAATTTCCCGGCTCGGACGAAGCGGACACCAGCCCTTGGCTGATCTGGCGCAACGCAGGTTTCGGTGAACCCGGCAGCAAGGATCGTGACGGTTTCGCCATTTCACCTTCGTTCAACATGGTGGGTGAACGCGATTCCTCGGATTACGATGATTTGGCCGGCATGAGCGATATTGACCGCGCATACGAGGTTGGTCTGGGCGTCAGCTATGGTTCAGGTCCGCTCCGTGCGTTCGGCGCTGTTCGTCGTGGTTTTGACGGGCACGAAGGTGTCGTCGGCGAAGTTGGCGCACGTTACCGCACGGATCTGAGCGACCGCATCTCTCTGTGGTCCAGTGTCGCTTTGGGTTACGGCAGCAGCGATTACAACAACACCTATTTTGGTGTGACCGCTGATGAAGCCCGCCCTGGTCGTGGCGTTTATACACCCGGCAGCGGTTTCAACACGGCCGCCATCGCGTTCGAAATGCGCTACGCGCTGACCGACAAAGTCTCATTGTTGGGCGAAGTCGAATATGCCAAGCTGATCGGCGATTCGGCGACTCGCCAGTCGTGCAAGACGAATATCAACCGACCCTGCGTCTGGGCATCGTCCGTACATTCTCATTCGACTTCTGATCTGTCGGGGCCTTTGCCCTGTCAGCCGCGATTTCGGCGTTGCGCAGCCCGATCAGGGCCGCTATGCAGTCGCCAAGGCACCCGTAGCTCAGCTGGATAGAGCGCTGCCCTCCGAAGGCAGAGGCCAGAGGTTCGAATCCTCTCGGGTGCGCCAATAAAATCAAGGGATTGGCGGCAGATTGCCCGGACCCTATCGCCAGCGGGTAGGTTATGGGTCGGCGTAGCGAAGCCTAACCGTGCCCGCAGGCTTCCTATGTCAGACGGTAGGATCGGGGCTTTGCGCTCGCGTTTGGTGGCTGCTATCATACGGATATGAACAGCCGAATTGCTGTTTCGTCTGATAGGAAGGCTGTCTACATTATCTGAATGCGGGACTTCATCCTTCAAGAGATTCGGCGAGTAGCTTCGGCGAATGGCGGGAAAGCGCCGGGGCGACGAACCTTCGAACGTGAAACTGGTATATCCGTACATCAATGGCGCGGCCGGTTTTGGGCGCGTTGGGGCGATGCTTTGATTGAAGCCGGGCTTTCGGCGAATACGAAGCAGGCCAAGACGGATAGCGATTTCCTTTTGGGGAAGGTTGCCGAAGCCTTCCGGCATTTCAAACGCGAGCCGACACTTATCGAACTTCGAATGTATAGGCAGCTTGACCCGGAACTTCCGACGCATAGCACGCTCGCCAAGCACTATCCGGCCAAAGACGACATGATAACCGCGTTGCGAGAATGGACTGCCAACCGCGACGGATACGACGACGTTGCGGCAATGCTTCCTGCGGCTACTTCGTCGCCGTCTGCGCCGCGTCCGCTATCGAAGCCGGTCGAGGGTTTCGTGTATCTCATTAAGTCCGGCGACTACTACAAGATCGGCCGTAGCGACGACGCGGAACGGCGCTTCAAACAAATCACTATCGCCCTGCCCGACAAGGCCGAACTGTTCCACACAATCCGAACCGACGATCCGTCCGGTATTGAAGCTTACTGGCATCGTCGCTTCGATGGTCGCCGGGCAAATGGCGAATGGTTCAAGCTGACAGCGGCAGACATTGCGGCCTTCAAGAAGCGCAAGTTCCAATGACGCCATGAAAAGACCCGCCAGCTTTGCGGGCTGGCGGGCAAGGAAGCGGCGGGACCGTTCCCGAAGCAAGGCGGCCCTGCCTAAAAGCCGGGGCGAGGCAGTGCCAACCACAACGCCCCCGGCCAATCTCATCACATGGGCGCAGCCTAGCCTCACGCTGCGGCGAGCAAGGCGCGTTGCTGCGCCACCAAAGCGGCTTCCCATTCGTCGTTGGTGCCGTAGTCTGCCACCACCATAACCCTGCCCCATATGGGGAACCCTTGGCTTCGAACGTCGCCGGGCCCACGAACACGACTCGGTTCGCCATGCGCTCCCTCGCCTGCCTCGCCTCAACCTTGGCAATCCGTGCGGTAAGTCCGATACGTCCTATCAGTGCCGTCCCCGCTGTTCCAAGGCTTCGATGCGCACTTCAAACTCACTGTCCGCCATGATCCGCGCCATCATCACAAGGATCTTCGCCAAGCGGCTTGCATCGCCGACGTCAATGTCGTTGCGGTGCGCTTCGCGGTAGAGCTTCGCAAGCTCTTTCCGAACGTCCCATACGGTATCAAGCTTCGCCCGCGCATACTGCTTAGGGGGCGGCGGGGTCACGCTCAATCCATCCTGCGCCGACCATGCGGGCATCCGACATCGACGTGGTTTTGCTGCATGGCTATGGCTTTCCGCGCTGGAAAGGGGGGCCGATGCACTGGACTGACGTGCAGGGGCTGGATCAGATCGCGGGCGCCATTGCGCATTATGCCAAAGATGACCCCTATTTCTGGCAGATCTCGCCGCTGCTGGCACATTTGGCGGCGGATGGCGGGAAATTGGCCGATGTGGACACCGCAAAGGGCGCGCAATGACCGACGCCGTTATCGTTTCAACCGCCCGTACGGGCATCGGCAAAGCCGTTCGGGGCAGCCTGAATCTGACCCATGGTGCGACGATGGGCGGCCATGTCAGCGCTGTTGCTGTTGCCCGCGCAGGCATCGACCCGGCCCTGATCGAAGACAGCATCTGGGGCTGCGGCTATCCTGAATATGTCACCGGCGGCAATATTGCCCGCCAGATTGCGATCCGCGCGGGCCTGCCGATCAGCGTGGCCGGGGCGACCGTCAACCGCTTCTGCGCCTCGGGGCTGCAAGCTGTGGCGATGGCGGCGCATATGGTCCGGCAGGAAGATGCGCGCGCCATTCTGGTGGGGGTGTCGAATCGATCAGCTTGGTCCAACCGACTCCTCGCCTCTCGCGCGAGGCATGGATCGAGGCGCATCGACCCGATCTGTATCTGCCGATGATCGACACTGCTGACAATGTCGCCGCTCGTTACGGGATCTCGCGCGCGGCGCAGGACGAATATGCCCTGCGGTCCCAGCAGCGCATCGCCGCAGCCCAGCAAGCGGGGCTCTTCGCCGATGAAATCGTGCCGATCACGGTGACGCAGGCCGTCACTGACAAAGCCAGCGGCGAGGTTCGGCAGGAAGAGATCACCCTGGAGCGCGATGAATGCAACCGCCCCTCGACGACGTTGGAGGCGCTGGCGGCTTTGAAGCCGGTCAAGGGCGCCGACAAGTTCATCACCGCCGGTAACGCTTCGCAGCTGTCGGATGGTGCAGCCGCGCTGGTGGTGATGAATGGCGACGAAGCCGCGCGTCAGGGACTGACCCCGTTGGGCGCATTTCGCGGCTTTGCCGTGGCCGGTTGCGAACCTGACGAAATGGGCATCGGCCCTGTCTTTGCTGTGCCGCGCCTGTTGGAACGGGCAGGTCTTATGGTGGACGACATCGACCTGTGGGAACTGAACGAGGCCTTTGCCAGTCAGGCGCTTTATTGTCGCGACCGGCTGGGGATCGATCCAGAAAAATACAACGTCAACGGCGGATCGATTGCGATCGGCCACCCCTTTGGCATGACCGGTACCCGCATGACGGGCCATATCCTGCTGGAAGGGCGCCGACGTCAGGTCAAATGGGGCGTTGTCACGATGTGCATCGGCGGCGGCCAGGGTGCCGCCGGCCTGATCGAAATTTTCTAAGGGATACGCCATATGGACATGAGCTTTTCATCCGAGGATCAGGACTTCCGCGCCGAGGTCCGGCAGTTCCTGAAAGACCGCCTGCCATCACGCCTGTCCGAAAAGGTTCGGCTGTTTCAGGAACTGACCAAGTCCGAAATGGAAGAATGGCACGCGATCCTGAACGAACGGGGCTGGCTTGCCGGAAACTGGCCGAAGGATTTTGGAGGTGCTGGCTGGACCGCGATCCAGCGCCATATCTTCGAAGAAGAAAGTGCATTGGCCCATGCGCCGCGCGTTCTGCCCTTTGGCATCGCCATGCTGGGGCCGGTATTGCAGACATTCGGCAGCAAGGCCCAGCAGGACCGTATCCTGCCGCGTATCCTGAATGGTCAGGACTGGTGGTGTCAGGGCTACTCCGAACCGGGTTCGGGGTCGGATCTGGCATCCGTGAAGACGACGGCGATACGTGACGGCGATGATTATATCGTGAACGGGCAGAAAACCTGGACGACGCTTGGTCAGCACGCCAACTGGATCTTCTGTCTGGTGCGGACCGATCCGGCGGCCAAAGCGCAGGAAGGCATCAGCTTTTTGCTGATCGACCTGACCTCGCCCGGCATTACCGTGCGGCCCATCGTCTTGTTGGATGGCAACCCCGAGGTGAACGAAGTCTTTTTCGACGATGTCCGCGTTCCCGTCGAAAATCTGGTGGGCGAGGAGAACAAAGGCTGGACCTATGCCAAATATCTGCTGACCCATGAACGCACCAATATCGCGGGCGTGGGCTTTGCAACCGCTGGTCTGGCGGCGCTGAAACGGATTGCAGGCAGCCAGATATCGGGCGGCAAGCCCTTGCTGCAAAACCCCCTGTTTGCGGCGCAGGTCGCGCGGGTCGAGATTGACCTGATGGCCATGGCCACGACCAATCTGCGCATGTTGGCGCAGGCGGAAGCGGGGCAGGTGCCGGGTGCCGAAAGCTCGATGTTGAAGCTGAAGGGGACGCAGATCAGGCAGGCCATCAACGATCTGACCCGCCGCGCCGTGGGGCCATGGGCCTTGGCCTTTCCGTCAGAGGCGCTGGAGGGGGCGAACGATGACCTGCCACCCGGCCCGGCCGAAGCCAGCGGTGCGACACGCGCCTTTCTGAACAACCGCAAGCTGTCGATCTATGGCGGCTCGAACGAAATCCAGCGGGGGATCATCGCGAAATCCCTGTTGGGTCTGTAAGAAAGGGATCGCGTGATGGATTTCGGCTTCACCGAAGAACAGATGATGCTGGGTGAAAGCATCGCCCGGACATTGCAACGCGATTCCGATGCAGCTGCCATTTTCGAACTGGGCACCGGTGCCGCATTGATCAGTGAAGATGCGGGCGGCTTTGGCGGCACCGGTGCCGATATTCTGATGGTCTTTCGCACCTTGGGGCGCGAGGCTGCAGTCACGCCGCTGCTGGACAGTGTGGTTCTGCGCAATGTCGGCCCCGATGGCGTGGGTGAGATTCAGACCCGTGGCCCGCATGTCGTTCCCGGCTATTTCCGCAACCCAAAGGCCACCGCCGACGCCTTCGACGCCGAAGGTTTTCTGTGCACCGGCGATCTGGGCCGGATCGATGCGGACGGGAACCTGCATGTGGCCGGAAGGGCGCGTGAACTGATTATTCGTGGCGGCTTCAACGTCTATCCGCCCGAGGTCGAGGCGGCACTGAACGACCATCCTCATGTGATCCAGACCGCTGTGATCGGCCGCAAAATCGACGGCGGGAATGAGGAAGTTCTTGCCTTTTGCCAGACCGATCAAGCCGCGAACATCAGTGAACACGAGTTGCGCGACCATGCTACCGCCCGCTTGTCGGCCTATAAGCGCCCCACGCGGATCGTGGTGACAAGCGCACTTCCGACTTCACCCAACGGGAAAATATTGAAGCAGAAACTGATTGAAACCTTTCGCGACGAGTTGGGGTTTGGGGACGAGGGGTAGTGGCCTTCGCCCGCCATGTCTCACGGAGTCTGAAGCATGATGATTTCGGTGCGGAATTAGGGAACAGGAGCGGAAAGTTTTGCGTCGGCTCACCCGGCTGACGCCACTTCCCTTTGCAACCACGCACGGCAAGAAGGGACAGGTTCGGTTATTGAAAAAAATCAAATGGTTGCACAGATTTTTCATCCGACGCCAGCGGTGAGAAAGCCTGACCTTGCCAAGAATTCGATTGCTGACACGCATTCATGCCTGTCGCCATAGCTGTAGCGTGATTTGCTTGGCGTAACTGCAGACAGCACTGACTGCTTGCTTGGGGGGCAGGGCAAACTCTCTCACTCTTCCGATCGTTGATACGCCGTTTCGGTTGCCGATGGCGCGGCTGTGTCACAGGCCCAACCAGCGGCAGATATGCAAGGGATCGATCGGAAAGTGGAGCGGGTGAAGGGAATCGAACCCTCGTATTCAGCTTGGGAAGCTGCTGCTCTACCATTGAGCTACACCCGCGACGGGTTTCGGGTATCTTATGGCTGCGCTGTCGTCAAGACGCTCACATCAAACCCATATCGGCCAAAGCGGCGGCCATGGCAGGGGGGAGGGCTTCTTCGGCTTCGCGCCCCTTCGGCAGATCCGGCGGGGCATCCTTGGCCGCCAGATAGCGCCAGCCTTGGAAGGGGCGGCGCGGAACGGCGCTGACCTGCACAATTTCGCGGTCAAGGATCAGCGCGCAGCGGCGAATGCCGTCGTCACCTACCCGTTCTTCCAAACGGAGAAGGCGTTGGCGGGCCAGCATGACCCCCTTGAACACCCAATACAACGAGCCGCCCTGCAACAGCTCTGTTTCGCGTTTTGGCCACATGCGCGTCACATGCATCGCCGGACCGTCGCCATAGCGCATCTGCTGCCAATGCCGAAGATCGTCGATGCCTTCTGCGCCAACGCAAAGCTTCATGAGGTGGAGTGTCGGTGTCATGGTTTCAAAATAGGGCGTCACCTGCGCCGGTGCCAGTCATCAGGCCGCAACAAAAATGAAAAAGGCCGCACCAGATGGTGCGGCCCCAAGTTCACCCGTCAAGGACGGATCAAAGCTCATCCAGAGCTTCGATGGCTTTTTCAAGCTCTTCTTTGGTAACGTTTTTGTCTTTGACTTTCGCCTGCTCGGCGATGTGGTCAACAACCTTGTCTTCAAAGATCGGGGCGCGAAGCTGCTGCTGCACCTGCGGGTTCTGCTGCACGAATTCAAAGAAGGCGCGCTCTTGGCCCGGATATTGACGGGCGGCCTGCATAACGGCCTGCGTCATTTCCTGATCGGTGACGTTCACTTCGGCTTTCTGACCGATTTCGGCCAGCAGCAGACCCAGACGAACGCGACGCTCGGCCAGTTTCTTGTGCTCATCGGTCGGCTCGATGGTGTCGTGGTTGTGGCCGTGTTCTTCCGGGTGCTCTTCGTGCCACAGCTGATGCGCGATCTGAGCGGCCTCTGCTTCGACCAACGATTCCGGCAGGTCGAATTTGACCTGATCGTCCAGTTGATCCAGCAACGAACGCTTCAGCACGGCGCGGGCCGCACCGGCATATTCCGCTTCCAGACGGTCAGCGATCTGCTTTTTCAGCGCAGCCAGATCGTCCGAGCCGAATTTCTTTGCCAGCTCGTCATCGACTTCAGCAGGCTTCGGGGCTTTGACGGCTTTGACCTTTACTTCAAAGGTCGCGTCTTTGCCTGCCAGATGCGCGGCGCCATATTCCTCGGGGAATTTGACTTCGACCTTGACGTCATCTTCGGCTTTCGCACCGACCAGCTGATCTTCAAAGCCAGGGATAAAGCTGTTGGAGCCCAGAACCAGCGGATAATCCTGCGCTTCGCCACCCTCGAAAGCTTCGCCATCGACGAAACCCTTGAAGTCGATCACAACCTGATCGCCGTCTTTGGCTTTGCTGCCTTTGCGACGGTCTTCGAAGTTCTGTGCCGATTTGGCCAGATTTTCCAAGGCTTCATCAACGGCTTTGTCTTCGGCCGGAACCTTCAGGCGCTCAAGCTTCAGCTTGCCCATGTCGACGTCCGGAATAGCCGGCAGGTTTTCATAGGAAACATTGACGACAACATCGTCGCCTTCTTTCCAGTTCTCGCCGTTTTCCATCTCGACTTTCGGCTGGATCGCGGGGCGGTCGCCCGATTCTTCCAGATGCTTGCGCAGCGCACCATCGATGGCATCCTGCATGGCATCGCCCAGAACACGTGGGCCAAACTGCTTTTTCATCATGGCCATCGGGACTTTGCCCTTGCGGAAGCCCTTCATCTCGACCTCGGGCTGCGCCTCTTTCAGCTTGGCTTCAACCGTGGCCGCCAGATCGGCGGCGGGCAGGGTGAATTTGTAGCCACGCTTCAGGCCTTCTTTCTGGGTTTCCGTAACCTGCATTATCGTCCTCGTAAGCTCGTATGCATGAAGGGCCCCCCATGGGCGGCCTCAAAATTCCAGCCCTTCTAGTCGTCGTGGCGATGCTCTGCAAGCAGATTGCAGCGGGGCCGGGGGAAAGGGGAACTGTAACGGCGATCCGGGCGTTTCGGTTTACCTTTCCACGTGCACAGATGAATGGGGTCACGATGACCATACGCAAGCTGACTTTCAGACCGGTCCAGATCGCGGCCATCGCCCTGTTGGCGATGTCCGGGGTTGCGGCGGCGCAAAGCAATACGACGAATATGAACCAGCCCCGTGCCGCACAGGATTTGCAACAGCAGCCCGCGGCACAGCCCGCCGCACCCGTGCAAAACGACGCAAAAGCCGACTGTGCGGGGGCGAGCAGTCAGGCGCTGCCAGCGACGGCACCGCAGCCCGGTTCGGATGCGACGGCGCCCGGTAACTCGGGCACGACCGGCTTTACCGGTGGCCTGGGCGGTTCGCAGATCGGCACTACGCCGCAAGGGGCTACGCCCGCATCCAAAACCTGGCATGCGCCGACAGCGCGAGGTCTGGATTTGGCGGGCCGGCCAGAGCCTGTGCAGGAAACGCCGAACTGCTAATTTAAAATAGGGGGCTGATTTAAGACGGCGGGCTGCGGTTCGGCATCGTCCAATCGCAAATTCAATCCATCGCGGTTATAGAATTCGCCGTCCCGGATCAGAGTTCGGTCGCCATTCATGGTACGCATCAGGGCATCCAGCCGATCTTTTGCAATAGCATCCGCGACCAGTCCTTCGCGACCGGCGCGGAACATCACCACTGCATTCCAGGCGGTGCCCGAACCGTCAAGGTGGTGGCGCATGTCCTGCCAGCCAAGATCATCGCCAATCACATGCAGATAGGCCGAGCGCAGCAGGTCGATGCGTCCCTCAGCAGCGCGGACCAAAACCATCAGCAACGTGAAGCCCTGCGTTTCGGTATATGTGGCGTGCAGCCATTCGTCGAAATCAGTCTCAACCATCGCGGTCCCCGGAGATTGGCGGAAGGGAATGGGAGTCGAACCCACCCGGGACAGGCTCGCTGCCCCAACCAGATTTGAAGTCTGGCCGCCCCACCGGGGACGATTCCCTTCCGGATGCGCCGAACAGGTCGACGCGATGCGGATTGATGCGACGCAAATCGCCGCGGCGCAAGGTCACACCAAGCCGGTCGAAGAAATCGAGGATCTCGATCGCCACCTTGCGACCGTTTTGCACCCGGTCACGGAATTGCGGTGCAGCGAACCAGCCATCCGGGGTCGCCGCGGCCACGTCGCAAACGATGTCCACCATTTCAGCGGTGACGTTGCGGGCAAAGAAGTGGTCGTGCGCGATCTGATCAGTTCTGCCAAGCTTCTGAGTCAGCCTCAGAACGCGCCGGATGTCTTTTTCATCGACGCCAAGGTCATTGGCGAAATCGCGAACACGCGAAGGGCGAAAGCGCATGTCACCCTGCAGCGCCGGAGCGATGCGCTGCCACAAGGCATCATCTTCTGCCGACAAGCGCACTTCGTGACCGGGCAGGCGCAGGAACGCACCGTCCAGCACCAGTTCATTAGCCTCTGCCTGACTGTGCAGAAAGTCCAGAAATACGTCTTTGGGTAGCCGCGGTTGCAGCATCAGGCGCAGTTTTTCCCGGCCAAGGCCCGCCAGATCGGGATTGTCGGCGTGAAATTCCGCCAGAAGTCCCTGACATTGCTGCCGCAGGTTGTCCATCGTGGCGCGAGCCAGCGCCAGATTGCCAATGGTCGCGGCATCCGCCCGCTCGATGGCGGCAGAGGTCTGTTGCGGTGCAAGACTGCGGTCGCGCGTGAAAATCTGCAGATCAACAGGGGCAATCCGCAGCATATCCGTCAGCGCCCGGGCCGGATTACCGTCATTGGCCGCCGCAATCAGGGCCAGCCGTTCTGGTGTGCGCCTTTTGCGGGCTGGGGCGCGAAGATCCAGCATACGCCCGCCACCAATGGTCCGACTGGCCGAAACATCGCGCAGAATGAAGCGGTCACCGATGGCGGCAGCAATCGGGCGGTCCAGCACGATCTGAACCGGACCAGATTGTCCCGGTGCAATCGGATTCGCCAAGGGCACGATACGCGCACCAACTTCGACCGAGTGGCTATGAAGCCGCGCGGGAAACCACGTCCCGATAGGCTTTGGTTCAGATGGCAGGGCGTTCAGGATGGCATCAATACGGTCGGTCGGCGCGTGCAGTTCCGGCGCCATGACAACATCGCCACGGTGGATCGCCTCTTTCCGAACACCTTCACCGGCAAGGTTCAACGCGCAACGCTGCCCGGCAAATCCGTATGCGGCGGGATGGTTTTGCGCGTGAATGCCGCGAACCCGTGCTGTCAGCCCGGAGGGGCTGACCGTAACACGATCTCCGACCGCGACCGTTCCAGCGATAATGGTGCCGGTCACGACGGTTCCTGTGCCCGACAGCGTGAAACTGCGATCCACGGCCAGTCGCAACGGGCCTTCGGCATGGTGGGCCGAAATGTCCGCCTCGGTTTCGATCAGTGCCGCGCGAAGGGCATCGATGCCTTCGCCTGTCAGGGATGACACTGGAATGATCGCTGCATCCGCCAGGCCGGTTCCAGAAAGAAGATCCGTGATTTCGGCACTGACGGTATCACGCCGCTGCTGATCCGTCAGATCGGCCTTGGTCAGCGCCACGACCCCACGGTTCAATCCCAACAGATCCAGGATCGCGACATGCTCTTGTGTCTGCGGCATGATGCCGTCATCCGCCGCAACAGCCAGCAGTGCCAGATCAATACCGCCCGCACCTGCCAGCATGGTGTGGATCAGGCGTTCATGCCCCGGCACGTCCACAAACCCGGTGATCGCGCTGCCGCCAAGATCGGCATAGGCAAAGCCAAGCTCGATGGTGATGCCGCGAGCCTTTTCTTCGGCCAGACGATCGGTGTCGGTGCCGGTCAGTGCCTTGACCAGCGCAGTCTTGCCGTGGTCGATATGCCCCGCCGTTCCGACGATCATAGGTCTGCCAGCGCCGTCAGCAGGACGGCGTCCGCATCAAGGCATCGCAGATCAAGGATCAGCGCACCGTCATGGATATGCCCGACCACCGGCCGGGGCAGGGCACGAAGTCGGGCCGACAGACGATCAGGCGCATCCCCCCCGTTGCCGGTCAGCCGCAATCCGGCCGACGGCAGCGTATCCGTGGGCAGCGCGCCCGACCCGATCTGGCTTTCGCAGTCACACGTCCCGGCGTGAAAACCATCGGGCAGCAGGTCGTTCACCAGCGGCGCAAGGCGGCGTGCCATGGTGGCAATGTCGGTTTTGGGTCGGGCCAGATACCGCAAGGTTGGAAGTCGGTCAGTCAGCCGGTCGGGATCGCGGTAAAGCCGCAGCGTGGCCTCAAGCGCCGCGATACGGATCTTGTCCAGCCGCACGGCGCGTTTCAGCGGATTCGCGTTGATCGCGGCGATCAGATCACGCCGCCCGACGATAAAACCCGCCTGAGGTCCGCCCAACAGCTTGTCACCCGAAAAGGTGACAAGATCGGCCCCTTCGGTCACGGCCTGCGCGACGGTCGGTTCACGTCGCAACCCGTAATCGCCCAGATCAACCAATGAACCAGAGCCAAGATCATTCAGCAACGGCACCCCGGCCTTGCGCGAGATGGTGGCCAGTTCGGATGCCGGAACTTCCTTGGTGAACCCCTCGACCCGATAGTTCGAGGTATGCACCTTCATCAGCAAACCCGTTTCCGGGGTGATGGCACCTTGGTAATCGCGGGCATGGGTGCGATTGGTGGTGCCAACCTCGACCAGTTTCGCGCCGGCGCGGGCCATGATGTCGGGCATGCGGAATGCGCCGCCAATCTCGATCAATTCGCCGCGCGATACGATGGCATGGCGGCCCATCGCCAGCGTGTTCAGCGCAATCAGCACGGCGGCAGCGTTGTTGTTGACGATGGTGGCGTCCTCGGCCCCGGTCAGTTCACATAGCAGCCCGCGCAGATGATCGTCGCGCTGTCCGCGCCCGCCACCGTCCAGATCAAATTCCAGCGCCAGCGGCGCCGCCATAGCGGAACTGGCGGCGGCGATGGCGTCTTCGGCCAGAATGGCGCGGCCCAGATTCGTATGCAGGATCGTGCCGGTCAAATTCAGGATCGGGCGCAGCCGTGATTGGCTGCCGGCGTCAAGCACGGCTGCCAAACGGGCGGGCAGGGCATCCGCCGCTGCCTGCGCATCAGCGCCGCCCCGGATGGCGTCCCGCGCGGCGTCCAGTTCCGCGCGTAATGCCGCCGTCACCATATGACGGCCATGCGACGCGATCAGAGCCTGCCCGGTATCCGATTTCAGGAACTGATCGACTGCGGGAAGCAGACGAAATCCCGGCATCAGTAACCCGCAAGATAGGGGTTGAATCCGCCGCGCTTGAAGTTGGTTTCCTTCATCAGCAGGTCCAGCCCAAGGCTGCCGACATCATCGGCAATCGGCTCAAGGCTGTGGTTCTTGACCTGATACATGATCTTCACCCAGCTATCGCATTCGCTGCAAAGCTCTGCCTTGACTGTCGCCTCGTCCGTCTCGACCGAGCGATAGCTGATCCCCTTGGTCGATCCGCAGCACAGGCATTTTACGCGCACTTCGTTCCATTGCGTCGCGCAGCAACTGCAGGTGGCGTAGCGGGCGTTGTCCACGCCGGCCGCGCCCGCCACAACCGACGACGTCGCGGGCTTTCCCCCGCAGGCCGGACAGACGCCGGTCTTGATGCGCACCAGTTTGGTGGCGTCCAGCGTCGCCGCGATCCGAGCCAGGTGAAGCTGCACGGCCGCTGCCACGAACAGATGCGGAGCGACGCTGTCTGCCGGGATGGTGTCAGACAGGATGTTGTCCAAAAGCCAATGCCGATCCGCAATGCCCGCCGCCTTGACCGATTGCAGGGCAAGCCGGGCCGCTTCCGGCATCTTCACCCCTTCGGCCGCGTCGATGAACCGCGACAAGGTCGCATAAAGCGCATCATCCGTGGCAAGGGCGGCGCGATCAATGGGGGGCATCCGACTTGCCCGGGCAAGTTCGACCCGGTCCACGGGCAGCGCCGCGACAGGGGGAAGTTCATCCGCCAGCCGGGCCTGGAGCGCGGTCAGATCGGCCAGAAACCGCAGGTAGGGCGACAGGTTGCCATCCTGAGCGGCCAGAAAGGCGAAACGCTTCGCCCGTCTGTCGAATAGCTGGGACGGTTTCGGTGAAAAAGCCAGCGGCGCTTCTGGGACGCCGCCGATCACACCGGGGTCGGGTTGAAGTGTGGTGTTCATGTCTTCTCCGGGCCGAACCGGCCACTGATTGGCGGGATGGGCTTACTCTGCCGGGTCTTTGCCCTGACGTCCAGCAACCTCTCGCAGCCATTTGCGGTGATGCCGCCACGCCCAGCCGCCGGTCACATCGCCACGAGTCATCGCGCGCAAGGTGCCGCGCACCCAGATGGCCGCATAAACGTGCAGGATGAAGACCAGAACAATGGCCACAGCCGATAGCGAATGAACCAGCACCGCAATCCGGCGCACGGGGATCGAGACCAGATTGGGGAAATACTGTTCCCAGATCATGATGCCGGACCCGATCAACAGGATGATCAGCCCCGACATCGCCCAGAACACGAATTTCTGCCCGGCATTGTATTTGCCAAGTTCGGGCAGCTTTTCTTCGTTCCCCTTGACGACTTCCTCGATATTGGCGACCCAGGTGACATCCTCGGGCTTGGGCAGATTCAACCGCCACATCTGTATGAACAGCAACAGAAAGCTGAAAAACAGCACGACGCCCACAATGGGATGCAGCCAACGCGCCGTCTGCCCACCGCCGAACAATTCGGTCAGAAAGTAAAGCGAGGGTGAGAAGAAGGCCAGCCCGGACAGCAGCAGGATGACCATGCACCCCGCCGTGACCCAATGGTTCAGACGTGTGATGCCACGATAGCGGCTAACCCGGACCGGATCGACGCTTTCGATGTGATCGCCACGTTCAGAATAGTGCGGTTTGGGCATCAGACATCCCCCCGGCGATCATGCAAATCCGACTCGACCAGGGCTTCGGCTTCCTCGGTATCCTCCTCGGTTACACGGTTCCCGCGTGAGAACAGGCCATGCAGCGCCGCACCGACCGCCGCAATGCCCATGACAGCAAGGCCGGCGGTCTTGGTGACGCCTTTCCACCCCTCGACGATGGGCGAGATGCGCGGATTGTCCGGCAGATCGCTGTAAATGGATGGCTTATCCGCATGTTGCAGAACATACATCACATGCGTTCCACCCACGCCCTGCGGATCATACAGGCCCGCATTATCATAGCCGCGCGATTTCAGATCGGCGATGCGTTCGTCGGCATGGGCGATCATGTCCGCTTTGGTGCCGAAAACGATTGCCTGCGTGGGGCAGGCTTTCGCACAGGCCGGACCCTGACCCACGGCGACACGGTCGGAGCACAGGGTGCATTTATAGCTTTTGTGATCCACCTGACTGATACGCGGGATGTCGAACGGACAGCCCGTCACGCAATAACCACAGCCGATGCAGTTCTCGTGGATGAAATCGACGATGCCGTTGGAATATTGCACGATCGCGCCGGGCGCCGGGCAGGCCTTCAGGCAGCCGGGATCTTCGCAATGCATGCAGCCATCCTTCCGGATCAGCCATTCCAGATTGTCAGTTTCCGGGTTCACCCATTCACTGAAACGCATCAGCGTGAACATCTGCGGGTTCAGATCGTGAGGGTTTTGATAGCTGCCGATATTCGTTTCGATATCGGGATGGGTGTCATTCCATTCGATACAGGCCGACTGACAGGCCTTGCAGCCGATACATTTCGAAATGTCGATCAGCTTTGCCAGCTTGTCCAGCTGACGTTCGGGCTGCGGCACATCCGAAGTGGCCGAGATACGCACGACATCGCGCGCATCAAAGCCAACTTCCAGCGGCTGCACGGGCGGGTTTGAAACCGCGGTCTTGGGCTGAGGTGCGGTATCGCTCATGCCACCGGTTCCTCTTCTGCGGGTTCAACATTGACAAGGAAGGCCTTGAATTCCGGCGTTTCCACGTTGGCGTCACCGACCACTGGCGTCAGGCTGTTAGGCCCGAAACCCTTTCTTGCGGCGCCCATGAAGCCCCAATGCAGCGGGATGCCGACGACATGCACCGTCTTGCCGCGCACTGTCAGCGGCCTGATCCGCTTGGTCACAACCGCCTTGGCCCAGACTTCGCCTCGTTTGCTCCAGACACGGACCCGGCTACCATTGGCAATCCCCTTTTCCGCCGCCAGTTCTTCGCTGATCTCGACGAAGAATTGTGGTTGCAGGGTCGAATTTACCGGATTGTGCTTGGTCCAATAGTGGAAGTGTTCGGTCAGACGATAAGAGGTCGCGACAAGGGGGAACTCTTCGCTGGTGGCGAATTGCTCGGCATCATCAACAAAGACGCGTGACGCCGGATTGCCGCGCATCTTCGGGTTGAAGATGTTGGCAACCGGGCTTTCAAACGGCTCCATATGTGTCGGGAACGGCCCGTCGCGCATCATGCCGCGTGCGAACAGGCGTGACGTGCCCTCGGCGTTCATGATGAAGGGCATGACATCGCCGGGCTTCGCCGTTGGCGAAATATCCGGAACGTCCGGGCTTTCCCATCTTTCGCCGTTCCAGGTCATCAGCGCACGAGCGGGATCCCATGGCCGCCCCTGCATATCCGCGGATGCACGGTTATACAGAATCCGACGGTTCAGCGGCCATGCAAAGGTCCAGTTGGCATAGATACCGATGCCACTTGGATCGCTGTTGTCGCGGCGTGCCATGTTGTTGCCGTCTTCATTCCAACTGCCGGAATAGATCCAGCAGGCGCACATGGTCGAGCCATCGTCCCGCAACTGGCTGAAGTTCAGCACCTGCTTACCCGCTTCAACCAGAACCTTGGTTGGATCGGTCGTGTCATAAACCGGCTGCAACGCGCGACCGTTCATCTCTCGGGCCAATTCGGCCGGGGTCGGGTCATCCGGGTTGGCATAATCCCAGGTCAGGTTCAGGATCGGATCGGGAAAGACACCGCCTTCTTCTTCGTAAAGCTTGCGCACACGAAGGAATATCTGCGCCATGATCCAGGTGTCATACTTTGCTTCGCCCGGAGGCGTCGCACCCGCCCAGTGCCATTGCAGCCAGCGACCCGAATTGACCAGTGCGCCTTCATCTTCGGCGAAGCAGGTCGTAGGCAGTTCCAGAACCTCGGTTTGAATGCTGGCCGGGTCCACCTCATTATAGATGCCGTGGTTTTCCCAGAAATGCGACGTTTCGGTCGCTAGCGGGTCCATGACAACCATCAACTTCAGCTTGGAAAACGCCTCGGTCATCTTGGCCCGGTTGGGGAATGACAGAAGTGCGTTGAAGCCCTGGAAGAAGTAGATGTTGACGTGCCCCTGCTTCATCAGTTCGAACATGCGCATGGCGTCATAGGTCGGCACGTCCAGCTTGGGCAGATAGTGGTATGCCCAATCATTTTCAGCCGTGGCGGCATCGCCCCACATGGCCTTCATGAAACTGACCATGAACTTGGGATAATTCTGCCAATAGCTGGTCTGGTTCGGTCGCAGCGGTTTGAAGTTCCGCGTCGACATATAGGTCGCGTAATCCGGTTCCTTTTCGGTCGGGATGTTCAGGTAACCGGGGATCAGGTTCGACATCAGGCCGATATCGGTCAGGCCCTGAATGTTGGAATGCCCGCGCAGCGCATTCATCCCGCCACCGGGCATGCCCATATTGCCCAAGATCAGCTGAACCATCGCCATGCCCCGGATGTTTTGCGCACCCTTGGAATGCTGGGTCCAGCCAAGCGCATACATCGAGGTCATGACCTTGTCCGGCGCACTGCATTCGCCGATCATCTCGCAGATATGCAGGAACTTGTCCTTGGGCGTGCCGCAGATATCCTCGACGAATTCGGGCGTGTAGACATCGACATGGGATTTCAGAAGGTTCCAGACGCAGCGCGGGTCGGACAGGGTCATGTCCACCTGCGCAAAGCCATCCTCACCGATCTTGTAATCCCAGCTGGAGCGGTCAAAATCGCGCTTTTCTTCGTCATAGCCAGTGAACAGGCCGTCACTCCACCCGAACTCGTCCTTCACAAGGAAGGTGGCGTTCGTGTAGTTGGTGACGTATTCCCGATTGACCTTGTCATTCTCGATCAGCCAGCGGATCAGCCCCATCAGGAAGACGATATCGCTGCCCGGACGGATCGGCGCATAGTAGTCCGATACCGCTGCGGTGCGGTTGTAACGCGGATCGACCACGATCAGCCGTGCACCACGATGCGCCTTGGCCTCGGTCACCCATTTGAAGCCGCAAGGATGCGCCTCGGCGGCATTGCCACCCATGACGATGACAAGGTCGGTATTCTTGATGTCGGTCCAGGAGTTGGTCATCGCTCCACGGCCAAATGTCGGGCCCAAACTGGACACCGTGGGGCCGTGTCAGACGCGCGCCTGGTTGTCGAATCCGACGATCCCCATGGACCGGACCGTCTTGTAGGTCAGCCATGCGGTTTCGTTTGTCGTGGCCGAAGCCGCCAGAAAGCCCGTGGTTGTCCAGCGGTTGACCGGGGTGCCTTCTTCGTTGAACTGCACCAGATTGGCGTCGCGGTCGTCCTTGACCGCACGGGCGATCTTGTCCAGCGCCTCGTCCCAGCTGATTTCGACCAGCTCGTTTGATCCTGCTGCGCGATAACGCGGCTTGGTCAGGCGGGTGGGCGCCTTGACGAAATCCTTCAGTGCCGCGCCTTTGGGGCATAGCGTGCCGCGGTTCGTCGGGTGGTCGACATCGCCTTCGATGTGGATCAGATCGGCGTCTTCGCCAACCTTAACGTCACCCTTCGAATACATTATGATGCCGCAAGCGACAGAACAATAGGGGCAGGTGTTGCGTGTTTCAGTGGTCGTTGTCAGTTTGAAGGCGCGCACATGCGCCGTCTCTGCTGCCTCTGCCTCGCCAAAGCCCATAGCCCCAAGCGATGTCGCCGCAACTCCCGCGCCTGCCAGCTTTAAAAAGCCGCGCCGCGAAAGGTCGATATTCATTAGACCCTCCTGCTGCCTGTCGTATAGATAGGTACAGATGGATGGTGCGCTGCACGGCTATCAAAGTCAAGCTGACGCCATTGCCAGCGTGGCGACGAAATGCGGCAGATCCTCACGAAAATGTTAAGAAAATTCACGCGATACGCGAATGGTGTGAAGTTCAAAAGACGCTTGATAAATGATGCGGGACGACATCTCGGCAGTTGCCCGTTGACCCTGTCGGCGTTCCTTTCTAAAGAAGTGCCAGCGTGCGCGATTGGCGGAATTGGTAGACGCAGTTGGTTTAGGTCCAACCGCTTCGGCGTGGGGGTTCGAGTCCCTCATCGCGCACCATATTTAACATCGATGATATTTTGGTCCTAAATCCTGCTATTCGTTGTATTTTGGGACGGCTTTCCGGGCCTTTTCCACAGTCATTTCATCGCTTGTCACGATGTAATCAATTAATTCCAGAACCGCATCGGGTGGGGTGATCGGGCCATCCACCACCGTGAAGTCGCGGTCAGAGACCTGTAGCATCTTGTCCAATTTTCGTGGCGAATGTTTTGCCAGAAAATCCCTGTCCGTCACAGCCGCCGCTTCGATCCGCTGATGCAAAGCCGGGGTCATGCGGAACAAGGGCGAGCGGAACGCTTCATCGTCGCTGAACACTTTGGCAAGAATGTTGCGTCGTGGTTTGACCTTGCGAATGCCATGGCGTTTGCGGGCATGCAGAATGTGAAACAAAGCCTGCTCTGACATACGGCTGTTTTTGCGCTGGCTTTCTTCGATCTTTGAAACGCCGATGAAGTCGCACAGGGTCTCGATGATATCCTTGCCGGCATTGTCTTCGCGATGGATCGAGAAATATTCGATGTTGTTTCCGGCTTTACGCCCCTCGAACCGGGTGAAGAAATCGGAATAGCTGAAAATCTCGAAGCCATGGGTCTGTTTGAACTGATCGGCGAAACCTTCCAGATCGAACCTGTGCTGAGCAAACAACTTGTTGTCCCTGACTCGGAACATCCCGCCCTTGATATGCTGTGCATAGGTCGATTCCATGAAGGAAACATGGTCGCGCAACAAATATATCAACGTGACATTCTGCGCACCAAAGCGTTGGTTCAGAAATTCGATCAGCGTCAGCGGCTGTTCCTGATCATACCTCGAGTGAATGAATTCCTCGGATGAGATCAAAATTCTGTCGCAGGAATGCTGGCTGGCCTCTTGTGCGATTTGGTCGATCAGGGCAGGCATCTGGTCGGTCGGGGCGTCAAGCAGCGGACGGTGACTTCTGTATCCGCCCATCTCGCACGCCGTCCGCGGATACAGCAGCCCATGCTGATGGTAGGGGGCATAGCCGCCAAAAAAATGCCCCTGAACCGAGGTCGACGCGCATTTCGGCATGCCGATGTGAACGTAAATCTTTGTTGTCACTGTCAGCAATCTCCGCAACGCCGAAAAGCTCGCATTCTCTACCTTTCTGTGGAAATGTCTTCAAGCACTTAGCTTTGCGCGCCAGCGGAGTTTGGTCAATCCAGCGGTTGATGTGCGTCGCTTTCGCCCAGCAACCAATATCCCGAGGCCTTCAGATATTCTTTTGGATGGCCAAGGTCAGACAGGACATAATCGCGCGCCGACCGGGCCACGCCGGCCTCGGCCGCGATCCAGACGAAGCCCTTGCCGTCTGGCAGCGTCAGCTTGCGCAAGCCATTCAGCAACGCTGCCGGATCGGCCCCATCGGTAAGTGGACGATGCACCCAGAAAGCCTGATGCTGTGCAGGGGTGTCGAAAGTTTGCTGTTCGGCTTCGCATGCCACCGTTGCCAGCGAAATGACCTTGGTGCCAGCGGGCATTTCCTCGATCCAGCGCCCGATAGCGGGCAGGGCGGTTTCATCGCCAATCAGCAGATACCAGTCGAAAATCGGGGCCACCACGGCAGAGCCACGCGGACCGCCGATGTTCAGCCGATCGCCCGGCGCGGCGTTTTCGGCCCATTGCGTCGCGGGCCCTTCGCCATGCACCGCAAAATCCAGCGTCAGGGTCTTCGCCGCAGTATCATAGGCGCGGGGCGTATAATCGCGCATCTCTGGTTTGTCGGTGCTGCCGGGGAAGAACAGTTTCACATGGTCATCCGCGCCAAGGCTGACAAAATCCCCCAGATCATCGCTGTGCAGAACGATGCGGATCATGTTCGGGGTGATGCGGCTGGTTTGCGTAACCGTCAGCGTGCGTCGCTTCAGCTCGTGTCGGTGGCGGGTAATGATCTGATCCATTTGACCTCTTTGCCGTTATTGTTATTGGATTGTTATTGGCTGGGTCGGCGGGCACTAAAAATGACCGCACCTGGCAAGATGCCGTAAACTAGGGAAAATGCTGGGGGAATTACAAGCCATCAGCAGGCTTTTCCGGCAGGATTTTCCGACTGAGGCCAGTCAACAGTTCGTGCAAATTTCAACGGGTTTCCTGCCGGTCCTTGCAGGTCAATATCCGTCCAGAATCCGCGCGGTGGCGGAAAATGGGCTGGACAGCAGCCGCCCCGAAGCATCCAGCGCATATGCACCCACGCTTAACGTCTGGCCAAGCGTGCTGCGACGTGTTGCGTTGTCGTAAAGTGCTGCTGCGGCGACAAAGCGATCGTGTCGGGCTGCCGTGATTGCAGGCATACTGGTCAGATCCACGAAGCGGATGCCAGCTTGCTGGCCAAGCTTTTGCACTGCGGGATCGCTGATATCGACCATGCCCAGACGCATCCTGCCACCTGAAATACGACGAGAGATGGCAAGGGCACGGTCGTCTTTTGATACCAGCACCGTCAATGGCGGGTCCAGTTTGCCAATGGTCTGGATTTGCGAGCGAAACACATCAAGATCGATATCCGGCGCTGCCAACCCGACCTGCAAGCGTGACACGACATCATCACGGCCCTGCAGGCGCAGTTGGCGCATCGCCTCCATCAGCAACCATGCCCCCATACTATGGGCAATGATGTCGATTGTGCCCTGTGGCTGCACATCAGTCAGCATGATCAGGGTCTGCACCAGATTGTCCCGTGCATACATCGCCGCATCGCGATCCGCCACATAGCCACGGACCTCTGCCGAAGAGGGCCAGGAAAACAGCAGCGGCACCGTTTTCCGATCATCGCCCGCAGAAATTTGCGCCAGACGGAACAGCGCCTCTTGATAGCTGTTGTTATAGCCGTGAACGAACATCAGCACCGACCCGTCACGGGTCGCGATCTGTCGGCGCAATGTTTCGCGAAATTCGTTTTGATCATATCGGCGACGCTGAATGGTGGCAAAATCCATTGCCAGATCAAGCTGGGCTGGCGTCGGTTCTGTCGCGGTGTCGGAAAGGTTCAGCTGAACGCGAAACTCATCAAAGCTTAGCGTGCCGCGTCCTGATCCAAAGAATAATCCATCCGGCCCGTCGGGGGTCCGGTTGGTCATTGCATATAATGTGACGTCCCGATTCTGGGGGATCGGCGAAGTGATGGGCAGCAGCGTTTCAGGGCCGGGGCGCCCACCGCAAGCCGTCAATGCTGCTGCCAGTATCAGGCACGCCATCAGTCGAAAACCTGAGCCGACGTGTTTGATGGCAGAATGCTGGGTTGTCGCGGTCATGGTTTTCCGGCAAGTTCGGCGGCGCTTTCGATACGATATCGAAGCCGACGCTTCCCTGCACGTCAAGTGGTTGGTTCGAACGTCCCGCCGTCTGTCGGGAAACCATCGGCTGGTGGTGCGTTCTATCCGCCAGCGACGAAGGGCAGGCGATAGCTGATTGCTTCGGCCAGATGCGGGGCCCGCACAGTGGCTGATCCGTCAAGATCGGCAATCGTGCGTGCCGTGCGCAAAATCCGATGATAGCCGCGGGCGGTCAGGCCTAGCCTTTCGGATGCTTTGACAATCAACGCGCGGCCTTCGTCATCAGGCGCGGCGATCTGGTCCAGCAGGCTGCCCGAAGCGTCGGCATTCACGCGCGCATGCGGATGGTCGCGAAAGCGGTTGGTCTGGATGCCCCGCGCGGCGGCGACGCGCATTGCGATCTGCGTCGAGGTTTCCCCGGCCGCAGGCAATTCCAGTTCCAGAAAGCTGACCGCAGGCACCTCTAGCCGCAGATCGAAGCGATCCATCAGGGGGCCTGAAATGCGGCCCAGATAGTCGCCGCCACAACCGGGCGCACGGCCACATGCTTGCGCAGGATCGGCCAGATGGCCGCAGCGACAGGGGTTGGCCGCCGCGACCAGCAGAAAGCGGCAGGGATAGCGCACATGGGCATTGGCACGGGCAACCACGACTTCGCCAGTCTCGATCGGTTGGCGCAGCGTTTCCAGAACCTGTCGGGGAAATTCGGGAAATTCGTCCATGAACAGCACGCCATTATGCGCAAGGCTGATCTGACCGGGCTTCGCCCCGCGCCCGCCACCTACAATAGCGGGCATGGATGCCGTGTGGTGGGGTTCGCAAAATGGCGGGTGCCGCATGATGCCGCCATCGTCCAGCGTTCCAGCAAGGGAATGGATCATCGAGGTTTCAAGCGCTTCGATCGGGGCCAGCGATGGCATAAGTCCGGGCAGACGTGCCGCCAGCATGGATTTACCCGCGCCTGGCGGCCCGATCATCAGTAGATGATGGCGTCCGGCAGCGGCGATCTCCAGCGCGCGCTTGGCACGTTCCTGTCCCTTCACTTCCGACATGCAGCCTTTCGCCACGGCAGCCGGAATCGTGCCGGGCGCCGCGCGAGGCAGGGGCGCACGGTCGGTCAGGTGATTTACGACATCGCGCAGGTTGCGTGCCGCCATGACCGGGACGGCATCAACCCAGGCAGCCTCTGGCCCGCAAGCTTGAGGACAGATCAACGCCCGGTCATCCTCGGCTGCGGCCATCGCGGCGGGCAGGGCGCCTGTCACCGGAACCAGCCGCCCGTCCAGCGCCAGTTCACCCAGACAGACACAGCGGGACAGTTCATCCGTCGGCACGATTTCCAGCGCCGCCAGCACCGCAAGCGCAATGGGCAAATCGAAATGCGATCCTTCTTTCGGGATGTCGGCGGGCGACAGGTTCACCGTCAGGCGGCGGTTCGGCATCGCAATGGAAAGTGCGCCGAACGCCGCCTTTACCCGCTCTTTTGCTTCACTCACGGCTTTGTCGGGCAGACCCACGATGGCAAAGCCCGGCAGGCCTGCCGCGACCGAGCATTGAACTTCGACCAGTCGCGCCTCGATCCCCTCGAAGGCGACCGAATAGGCAATGGCGACCATGGCGTTTCCGGTATTTCCCTGACGCAAACGTTAACGGCGGCGTTGTTAAAAAACGGTTAACAGCCCTGCGTCCCTGTTTCCTTGCGACTTCATGCCGGGGGGGCTATTTCTTTGCGGGCATGGACTGGGGGAAAACATGGACGGAAAACGCATCCTTCTGATCATCGGCGGCGGCATCGCGGCCTATAAGATCCCGCAGCTTATCCGGCTGATCCGGGCAGAGGGGGCGCATGTCACGCCGGTTCTGACCTCGGCGGGCGCGCAATTCACCACGCCGATGACGATTTCCGTGCTTGCTGGTGAAAAAGTCCATGAGGGGCTGTTCGATATCGAAACCGAAGCCGATATCGGCCATATCCAGCTGTCGCGTGATGCCGATCTGGTCGTCGTCGCCCCTGCAACCGCCGACATGATGGCCAAGATGGCGAATGGTCTGGCCGATGATCTGGCCTCGACCCTGTTGCTGGCCACCGATAAGCGCGTGTTGATTGCGCCTGCGATGAATGTGCGCATGTGGCATCACCCGGCGACGCAACGGAATCTGACGACGTTGAAGGATGACGGTATTCTTCTGGTCGGGCCGGATGATGGCAGCATGGCTTGTGGCGAGTTTGGAACCGGGCGCATGTCCGAACCGGAAGCGATTGTCACAGCGATCCGCGATGCCTTGCAGCAGCCCACGTGGCTTAGCCTGCCGCAACAGCGTGCATTGACTACCGAAATTCCACTGACGCTGTCGCGACTGACGGGACGGCATGTCATTGTCACCTCTGGCCCCACGCATGAGCCGATTGACCCGGTGCGCTATATCGCCAATCGATCATCGGGATCGCAGGGCGCGGCGATCGCTGCCGCACTTCGCGATCTGGGCGCGCGGGTCAGTTTTATCACCGGGCCCGCCACGGTTCCGCCGCCTGATGGGGTGGACGTCATCCGGGTCGAAACCGCCCAGCAGATGCGCGACGCGGTCGAGGCGTCCTTGCCCGCTGATGCCGCCGTGATGGCCGCAGCCGTGGCGGATTGGCGCGTGACCAATTCATCGGACAAGAAGATGAAGAAGGACGGTTCGGGTCGCCCGCCCGCGCTGGAGATGGCGGAAAATCCCGATATTCTGGCATGGATCAGCAAACTGCCACAAAATCGCCCGCGTCTGGTGGTGGGCTTCGCGGCGGAAACCAACGATGTGATACAACACGCCACGGACAAACGGCTGCGAAAGGGCTGCGATTGGATCGTGGCAAACGACGTCAGCCCCGAAACGGGCATCATGGGCGGACCTGAAAACACCGTGACGCTGATTTCGGAAAATGGCCCCGAAGAATGGCCGCGCATGTCGAAACGCGATGTGGCCCGCCGCCTGGCCGAACGCATTGCCGAGGAAATCGGATGAGAGCCTATCTGGACTGGAACGCCACCACGCCGCTGCGCGACGAGGTCAAGGCCGCAATGCGCGAAGGGATGGAGATCAGCGGCAATCCTTCCTCTGTCCATACCGAAGGGCGCGCGGCCAAGATGGCGTTGGAGGCTGCGCGCGAGCAAGTGGCAACGGCACTTGGTGCCGAAGGGGCCGATGTCATCTTCACCTCGGGCACGACCGAGGCGGCGGCCATGGTTCTGGCGGGCAAGCTTGTTCATTGCGCGCCGGTTGAACATAGCGCCATCAAGGCATGGTGCGAACATGATCTGGCGGTCGATCACGATGGCATCGTCACCGTGACAGACCCTGCCAATTCCACATTGCAGATCGCGAATAACGAAACCGGCGTGATGCAGGCATTGCCGGCCGGTCTGGCCTCCAGCGATCTGACGCAGGCGTTTGGCAAGGTTCCCTTTGCCTTCAATTGGCTGGACATTACGGCGGGCTTTGTCAGTGCCCATAAGCTGGGCGGACCCAAAGGGATCGGGGCGCTGATCCTGAAGAAAGGCACGGATATTCAGGCGCTGATTCGTGGCGGTGGTCAGGAACAGGGTCGTCGCGGCGGAACGGAAAACCTTATCGGCATCCTGGGCTTTGCAGCGGCGGCCACGGCGGCGCAACGCGATCTGGAAGCGGGCCTGTGGGATCAGGTCGCGGCGCATCGCGATGCGCTGGAAGCACGGCTGTTGGCCGCGTCCCCGGGATCGCGCATTGCAGGAAAGGGCGCAAAGCGCTTGCCGAACACCACCTGCCTTCTTACATCAGGCTGGAAGGGTGAAACCCAGGTGATGCAGATGGATCTGGCTGGCTTTGCCATCTCGGCAGGCTCGGCCTGTTCGTCTGGCAAGGTCCGGGCCAGCGGAACGCTGCAGGCAATGGGTTTTGACGATAAGGAAGCGCAATCCGCGATACGCATCTCGATAAGCCCGGCTTTGGGCGAGGATCAGATGAACCGATTTGCGGATGCATGGGAAACCGCGTATGGACGCTGGCGCGAACGAAATGGCTAGGCGCTGGCCGGGCCTAAGGAAGGACAAAGGATGAATTCGACCCCCGATCTTGAGGTGCGCGAAGGTGTAGACCGCGAAACGGTCGAAACCGTGCAAAACATGGGCAGCTATAAATATGGCTGGGATACCGAGATCGAGATGGACTATGCCCCCAAAGGGCTGAACGAAGATATCGTCCGCCTGATCTCGCAGAAAAATGAAGAACCGGAATGGATGACCGAGTGGCGGTTGCAAGCCTATCGCCGCTGGCTGACCATGACCGAGCCGAAATGGGCGATGCTGAACTATCCCGAAATCGACTTTCAGGATCAGTATTACTATGCCCGCCCGAAAAGCATGGAAGTAAAGCCCAAATCGCTGGATGAGGTTGATCCGAAGCTGCTGGCGACCTATGAAAAGCTGGGCATTCCGTTAAAAGAACAGATGATCCTGGCCGGGATCGAAGGCGCGGGCGACACGCCTGCGGAAGGGCGCAAGGTTGCCGTTGACGCCGTGTTCGACAGCGTCAGCGTGGGGACGACCTTCAAGGATGAACTGGCCAAGGCTGGCGTCATTTTCTGTTCGATCTCCGAGGCGATCCGCGAACATCCTGAACTGGTCAAGAAATACCTTGGCTCGGTCGTGCCGCAATCGGACAATTTCTTTGCCACGCTGAACAGCGCCGTGTTCTCGGACGGTTCATTCGTCTATGTCCCGCCGGGTGTGACCGCGCCGATGGAACTGTCCACCTATTTCCGCATCAACGCAGAAAATACCGGGCAGTTTGAACGCACCCTGATCATCGCCGACAAGGGCAGCTATGTCAGCTATCTGGAAGGCTGCACCGCGCCCAAGCGCGACACCAACCAACTGCACGCCGCTGTGGTGGAAATCGTCATTCTGGAAGATGCCGAGGTGAAATACTCGACCGTCCAGAACTGGTTCCCCGGCGATGAAGAAGGCAAGGGCGGCATTTATAACTTCGTGACCAAGCGCGCCGATTGCCGTGAAGCACGGGCCAAGGTGATGTGGACGCAGGTCGAGACCGGCTCGGCGATCACATGGAAATACCCGTCCTGCATTCTGCGTGGGGACGAGTCGCAGGGCGAGTTCTATTCGATCGCGATTGCGAACAATTTCCAGCAGGCGGATACCGGAACCAAGATGATCCATCTTGGCAAGAACACCCGCTCTCGCATTGTTTCAAAAGGGATTTCTTCTGGTCGCGCGCAGAACACCTACCGCGGTCTGGTCAGCATGCATCCGCGTGCCACCAACAGCCGCAACTATACCCAATGCGACAGTCTGCTGATCGGCGATAAATGCGGCGCCCATACCGTGCCCTATATCGAAGTGAAGAACACCAGCAGCCGTGTGGAACACGAGGCCACGACCAGCAAGGTGGATGACGACCAGATGTTCTATTGCCGCCAGCGCGGCATGGACGAGGAAGAGGCCGTCGCCCTGATCGTCAACGGTTTCGTCAAGGAAGTGCTGCAGGCCCTGCCGATGGAATTCGCGATGGAGGCCCAGTCGCTGGTTGCCATCTCGCTGGAAGGGTCGGTGGGATGATCGTCACCACGATCCCTTCCGTCGAGGGCCACAAGATCACAGCCTATCATGGCGTCGTCACCGGTGAGACGATTCTTGGCGCGAATATCTTTCGCGATATTTTCGCGGGCATTCGCGACATCGTCGGCGGACGCTCGGCCAGCTATGAAAAGGCCTTGTCCGAAGCCCGCGAAAGCGCGCTGAACGAAATGCAGGACCGCGCCCGCCAGTTGGGCGGCAATGCGGTCGTCGGAACAGACCTTGATTATGAGGTCATCAACAACATGCTGATGGTGTCGGCTTCCGGCACCGCCGTCACCATCGACTGAGGTAAGAAAATGCTGAAAATCAATAATCTGCACGTCAAACTTGAGGACGAGGATAAGCAGATTCTGAAAGGTCTGTCGCTGGAGGTTCCGGCCGGTCAGGTTCATGCCATCATGGGGCCGAACGGTTCGGGGAAATCGACGCTGTCTTACGTTCTGTCCGGCAAGGATGGCTATGACGTGACCGAGGGCACTGCGTCGCTGGACGGTGAAGACCTGCTGGAGATGGAGCCGGAAGAACGCGCCGCCGCTGGCCTGTTCCTTGCGTTCCAGTATCCGGTTGAAATCCCCGGCGTGGGCAACATGACCTTCCTGCGCACCGCTGTGAACGCACAGCGCAAGGCGCGTGGCGAAGACGAGCTGTCGGCGGGCGAGTTCCTGAAGGCGGTTCGTGCCAAGGCCGCCGATCTGAAAATCGACGCCGAAATGCTGAAACGCCCGGTGAATGTGGGCTTTTCGGGGGGTGAGAAGAAGCGCAACGAAATCCTCCAGATGGCCATGCTGGAACCCCGCATGTGCATCATGGACGAAACCGATTCCGGTCTGGACGTCGATGCGATGCGTCTGGTGGCGGATGGCGTGAACGCGCTGCGCAGCCCCGATCGCAGCTTCCTTGTGATCACGCATTATCAGCGTCTGCTGGATCATATTCAGCCGGATGTGGTGCATATCATGGCTGATGGACGGATCGTCAAAACCGGCGGCCCGGAACTGGCGTTGGAAGTCGAAAAGAACGGCTATGGCGATCTGCTGTCGGAGGTCCGCTGATGGTCGATACCGCAGTCAAGACCGAACAGGTGACGCGGCAGGTATCGGATGCGGCAAAGCCTACTGATGCCCTGTCGGCGCGTCTGGCGGCGCTAAGCTTGCCGGATGGCGGCTTCACCGCCGCTGCCCGCAAGGACGCATTGGCGCGGCTGACCCAGATGGGTTTGCCCGGACCGCGCGATGAATACTGGCGCTATACCGATCCGAAGCCATTCAACGCGGCCCAGCCGCAGCCGATGGCCGTTGATGCAGGGGCGACGGATTCGCCGCTGTTCAGCGATCTGGATACGCTGAAGCTGGTTTTCGTGGATGGCGTATTTGACGCCGCAGCCTCGGACGATCTGACGCTTGAGGGCGCGCAGATCGAACTGCTATCGGCCGCAGAAGCGACCTCGCGCCATTGGGCCAAGGACCTCTATGGCACGCTGGAAACATCGGGGCAAAAGCCGGTCAAACGTCCGTTTGCGGCGCTGAACACCATTGCCGCGCGTGACGGGGTGCTGATCCGCGTGACGGGAAATCCGTCCAGACCAGTTCACATCATCCACCGCCGCGCAGATGAAAATGCCGACGCCATCTGGCATCATGTCGTGAAACTGGAAGCAGGCACGGAACTGACGCTGCTGGAAACAGGCATGTCGGGCGCGCGCTCGAACGGTGTGATCGAAGCGGATATCGCAGATGGTGCCAAGCTGCATTACATCGCGTCCAAGCGTGCGGCCCATCAGACGGTCGGTCTGTCGCATATCTTCGCGCGGGTCCATGCAGAAGCGCAGTTGAAATCCTTCACGCTATCGGTGAACGGATCGGTCATGCGCCATGAAGGCGTTATCGAAATCGTCGGTGACGATGCGGTGGCCCATATCGCGGCGGCGGTTCTGGGCGACGGGCATATTGGTCCGTTCCATCACGACGATACCGTCTTCATCACCCACGCGGCAGAACGTTGCGAAAGCCGTCAGGTCTTCAAGAAAGTCCTGAAAAACGGTGCGCAGGGCGTCTTCCAGGGCAAGATTCTGGTCAAGCCGGGCGCACAGAAAACCGACGGCTATCAGATCAGTCAGGCCTTGCTTTTGGACGAGAACAGCCAGTTTCTGGCCAAGCCAGAGCTGGAAATCTACGCCGATGACGTGATCTGCTCGCACGGTTCAACCACTGGGGCGATTGATGAAGAGGCGCTGTTCTATCTGCGCTCGCGCGGTATTCCGCATGACCGCGCGATCATTTTCCTTGTGCTGTCCTTCCTTGCCGACGCTCTGGCCGAGGTCGACAGTGAGGAATTGCGCATGCAGATCAATGACCGGCTGGAAGCGTGGCTGACCGACCGGACAGGAAAGTAACTTCTGTGTCTGGCGGTATCCTGCCGCGTATCTTGCAAAGCTGGTGGGCTCCGCGCCGTATCGTGCGGAGCCTTGTCGCCATGAGCGAGGCGCAGAAGGTCGTGTTGCTGATGCTGGCAATGCTGATCATTCTGATCGCGCAGGCGCCGGGCCATTCGCGTGCCGCGACGCTGAACCCGTCGATCCCGTTCGAGGCACGTTTTGGCGGTGCGTTGTTGGCCGTCATGTTCCTGATGCCGCTGTTCGCCTATGCTGTGTCCTGGCTGGTCGCGGTTTTGTCGCGGCTGACGCCCTGGCGCATTGACGGGCCGGATTCGCGGCTGGCGCTGTTTTGGGCCTTGCTGGCCGTTGCTCCGGCAATGCTGTTGCAGGGGCTGGTCGGGGCCTTTGTCGGGCCTGGACCGGCGCTGACCATGGTTCAAATCATTTGCGGTTTGGGCTTTCTGTTTATCTGGGGCGCGGGCCTGTCGGCCCTTGCGAGGCGGAAATGAACTTCGAAGCTATCAAGACACTGTTTCTGTCGACCTTCCGCGATCCGCGCGGAATGGCCAAATGGCTGATCGCACAGAATTTTCCGATTCCTGCACGCTGGATTGCGGTGGTATTGGTCGCGGTCGTGTCTGCCTTGCTCAGCTTTTTCTGGCAGGCGATACTTGATGCGCGTCTGCCGACCGAAAACGCAGCCGCGGCAAGCCCGCTGGATTACCCGCTGTTCACCGCCGCAGTGCAGGTTGCGGCCATCGTTATTTCCGCCGCCGCAATGGCCTTTGTCGGACGATTGTTCGGAGGCAAAGGGCGGTTCGAGGACGCGATGGTTCTGACCGCATGGACAGAGTTCGTCATGATTCCTGTCGAATGCGTGCATCTGTTGCTGGTTCTGCTGCTGCCATCCATCGCATCCATCACCGGGATTGCCGTTGTTGTGCTGTTCTTCTGGTTGACGGTGCAGTTCATCATGGCGCTGCACGGCTTTGCCAGCGCAGGCAAGGTTGCGCTTGGCATGTTTGCCACCCTGTTGGTTCTGGGATTGGTGCTGTATCCCTTTGCTGCCATGCTGGGCCTTCTGCCGGAGTTACCGCAATGACCTTTGACATCGAAAAAGTCCGCGCCGATTTTCCGATCCTGTCACGTCAGGTGAATGACAAGCCGCTGGTCTATCTGGACAGCGGTGCCAGCGCCCAGAAGCCCCGTCAGGTCATAGACGCCATCACCCGCGCCTATGAAGGCGAATATGCCAACGTCCATCGCGGGCTGCATTACCTGTCAAACCTTGCAACTGACAATTACGAACGCGTCCGTGCCACGATTGCACGCTTTCTGAATGTCCCGCACGAGGATGAGCTGATTTTTACCAGCGGTTCGACCGAGGGGATCAATCTGGTCAGCTATGGCTGGGCCGCGCCGCGTTTGCAGGCGGGGGATGAAATCGTCCTGTCAGTGCTGGAGCATCACGCCAATATCGTGCCGTGGCATTTTCTGCGCGAACGCCAGGGCGTCGTGCTGAAATGGGTTGAACCGGAACCGGATGGCAGCCTGCCGCCCGAAAAGGTGCTGGCGGCCGTCGGCCCGAAAACCAAGCTGATCGCGGTCACGCATATGTCCAACGTGACGGGCACGATTGTCGATGTGGGCGCAATCGCGCGCGGCACCGATGTGCCGGTTCTGGTTGATGGCTCGCAGGCGGCGGTTCATATGCCGGTCGATCTGAAATCGCTGGGCGTCGACTTTTACTGCATCACGGGGCACAAGCTTTATGGCCCGTCCGGGTCAGGTGCCATCTGGATCAGTCGGGACCGTCAGGCCGAGATGCGCCCCTTCATGGGCGGCGGCGACATGATCAAGACCGTCAGCCGCGATGCTGTCGTCTATGCCGATCCCCCCCTGAAGTTCGAGGCCGGCACGCCCGGCATCGTCAACCAGATCGGTCTGGGCGCGGCGCTGGAATACCTGATGGATCTGGGCATGGATAATGTGGCCGCTTATGAACGCGGTTTGCGCGACTATGCCCGCGACAGGTTGCGCAGTCTGAATTGGCTGCAAGTGCAGGGCGATGCCCCCGACAAGGGTGCGATCTTTTCCATGACGATGGAGGGGGCGCATGCCCATGACATCTCTACGATTCTGGATAAACGCGGGATCGCCGTTCGGGCCGGATCGCATTGCGCCATGCCGTTGATGGATTTCTATGGAATCACTGCCAGTGCGCGGGCATCTTTTGCGATGTATAATACTCCTGCAGAAGTCGACGCTTTGGTCGAAGGTTTGATCTTCTGCCGCGAGCTTTTTGGTTGAATCTTGCAAAGATTCTGACGGATGCCGAAGAATACCCGAAATTTCTTGCCGTAAACGGGTCATATCTGCACAGGTGATTTAACATCGCTTAGGAGGCAGGCATGGCCGAAATTCTGGTTCTGGGTGCGGGGATGGTCGGCGTCAGCACGGGACTGGCGCTGCAGGCGCGCGGTCATCAGGTCACAATCGTCGAACGCGGAACGCCGGGGCGGGAAACCAGCTATGGCAACGCGGGTCTGATCCAGACCGAAGCGGTGGAACCCTATGCCATGCCGCTGTCGCCCGGCGCGTTGATCCAGATTGCCTTGGGGCGCGGCTATGACGTGCGCTGGAACATTCCGGGCCTGATGTCGCAGTTGGAGGCCGTCTGGACCTATGCCAAAAACTCGCTGCCCACGGCCCATCGCCGCGCGACCGTGACATGGGGCAAGCTGATCCGGCAATCGACCGAACGACACGCGCCACTGATCGAAGCCGCCGGCGCGGATAATATCATCCGCCGCGATGGTTATATCGAAATTCACCGCACCCCCGCCAAGATGGCGATGGCCCGGATTGCGGCGCAGCGTTTCCTTGATGAGTTTGGTGTCGAAGCCAAGCTGATGGATGGCAGGGAGTTGCGCGGGCTGGAACCCTCGATCAAGATCGAGGTCGAGGGCGCGACCCATTGGCAAGACGCGTGGACCTGTTCCGATCCGGGTGGTCTGGTGGCGGCCTATGCGGCGCTGTTCGAACGGCACGGCGGGCGGATCGTGAATGGCGATGCGGGCGATTTGCACCGTGAAGGCAGTGGCTGGCGCGCCGATGATTATACCGGGGAACATGCGGTCGTCGCACTTGGGCCATGGTCGCCGATGTTGCTGGTCCGCTATGGGCTGAAAGTGCCGATGGTGTTCAAGCGCGGCTATCACCGCCACTATCACATGACCACGCCGCCCAACCATCCGATCGCGGATTTCGGCAATTCGGTCGTGCTGTCGCCCATGCGGCGCGGCCTGCGGATCGCCACGGCGGCGGAACTGACATCTCACCCCCGTCTGGCACCGCCGCAACTGAGCCACGGCGAAAAGGCCGCCCGAGAGCTGTTCGATATCGGCGCCCCGGTCGAGGCTGAACCCTGGACCGGCCGTCGTCCCTGCATGCCCGACATGCTGCCCGTCGTCGGTCGCATTCCTGATCAGCCGACCTATGGGCCCATTTCGGCCATGGTCATCAGGGATTCACCCTTGGCCCGGTCACGTCGGAAATCCTTGCTGAAGAGATGGACGGCGGCGAGGGCTGGGCGGAAATTTCACCCGCGCGGTTGAAGCGGTAACCGGCGGATTTCACCGCTGTCTGACATCGTCTGGCGACAGGATGATGTCGAACAGGTTCCGCGGGGATACGGTGACGAAATACCAGTCCTCTGCCTGCAGCCACTGACGATCCCACGCTCGGATTTCGCCTTCCCGTTCGCGTAACTGACGCAAGCGCCTGCGTTCGGGAACTTCGACAAGAACAAGAAGATCGACCAGATCTCGCAATTCCGGTCTTGCGGTATAGACCCCTTCAAACAGGATGACGGGTCGCGGTGCGACGCTTCGGGGTAAAGGTTCTTGCGATCCGTCGAAAGCGGCCCAGTCGAACGGGAAATAGCTGGCGGTTCCATTGGCTTTCAGTAAGGTCAGCACCTCTCGTTGTTTTCGCCAGTCGATGCAAATGTCGGCCAGCGTCGCGGGTGGCAGGTGCCGAACCGTCACGCCGCCGGCGAAGAAATCATCACCGGACAGAACCGCCGCGTTCAGCCGGGTCGCCATATGTGCCGCAAGGGTCGATTTGCCGGAGCCGCTTCGCCCATCAATCGCCACGACAAACGGGCCCGGCAACCGTGACGCCAGCGTTTCTATCTGCTGGATCAGTTGCGCCAATTCGTGGTTGAATGACCTCCTCATTGGGCGATGATGGATGCAAGAGCTTGATCTGCGCAAGGGTCCTTTCGCGGGTCGGACAAACAGAAACATTTCGCCCTGCTGCCGTAATCCGACAGTAGCACCGGTTGACATTTGCGCGTGGACACACACTTTCAACGCAACCTCCGACGGAACGGATGCCTGATGGCCCACAACAACACCAACGCGCCCATAGCGCGTTTCGACGAAGTCACCCGCCCCAAGCTGGAAGGCGGGCGGCGCTTCGTCATGAAAAGTGAATTCGAGCCTGCCGGCGATCAGCCGACAGCGATCGTCGAGCTGACGCAAGGCGTCCATGACGGCGAGCGCGATCAGGTTTTGCTGGGCGCGACCGGCACCGGCAAGACCTATACCATGGCCAAGGTGATCGAGGCGACGCAGCGTCCGGCCATCATCCTTGCGCCCAACAAGACCCTGGCCGCGCAGCTTTATGGCGAATTCAAAGGTTTTTTCCCCGAGAACGCCGTCGAATATTTCGTCAGCTACTACGATTACTATCAGCCCGAAGCCTATGTGGCTCGCAGCGATACTTATATCGAGAAGGAATCGCAGATCAACGAGGCCATTGACCGGATGCGCCACAGTGCCACGCGGGCGCTGCTGGAACGAGATGATGTGATCATCGTCGCCTCGGTTTCCTGTATTTACGGTATCGGTTCGGTCGAGACCTATTCGGCGATGACGCAGGATATGATCGTTGGCGAAAACTATGATCAGCGTGAATTTCTTGGGCAGTTGGTGGCGCAGCAATACCGCCGCCTTGACGCCAGTTTCCAACGCGGGGGTTTCCGCGTGCGTGGCGATATTGTCGAGGTTTGGCCTGCCCACCTTGAGGATCGGGCATGGCGGTTCGATTTCTTTGGAAACGAACTGGAGGCGATCACCGAATTTGATCCGCTGACGGGCGCGAAGTCCGACAGTTTCAAGCAGATACGGATCTATGCCAACAGCCACTATGTCACGCCGCGCCCGACCATGCAGCAGGCGATCAAGGGGATCCGCAAAGAGTTGTTCGAGCGGCTGAAGCAACTGACGGACGAAGGCAAGTTGCTTGAGGCACAACGGTTGGAGCAGCGGACGAATTTTGATCTTGAGATGTTGGAGGCTACCGGCGTCTGCAACGGGATCGAAAACTATTCCCGCTATCTGACGGGGCGCGCACCGGGTGAGCCGCCGCCGACGTTGTTCGAATTCATCCCCGACAACGCCATTGTCTTCGCCGACGAATCCCATGTCAGCGTGCCGCAGATCGGCGGCATGTATCGGGGCGACTTCCGGCGAAAATTCACGCTGGCGGAACATGGTTTCCGGCTGCCCAGCTGTATGGATAACCGCCCGCTGAAATTCGAGGAATGGGACGCGATGCGCCCCCAATCGGTGTTCGTCAGCGCCACACCGGCCAGTTGGGAAATGGATCAGACGGGCGGCGTGTTCACCGAACAGGTGATCCGCCCGACAGGCCTGCTGGACCCGCTTATCGAAATCCGCCCGGTCGAAATGCAGGTCGATGACCTGCTGGATGAGGTGCGCAAGGTCACGGCGGCTGGCATGCGCACGCTGGTGACGACGCTGACCAAGCGCATGGCCGAGGATCTGACCGAATACCTGCACGAACAAGGGATCAAGATCCGCTACATGCACAGCGACATCGACACCATCGAACGGATCGAGATTTTGCGCGATCTGCGGCTTGGTGCTTTTGACGTGCTGGTTGGCATCAACCTGCTGCGCGAAGGTCTGGATATTCCCGAATGTGGGCTGGTCGCCATTCTGGATGCGGATAAGGAGGGCTTCCTGCGTTCGGAAACCTCGCTGATCCAGACGATCGGGCGGGCGGCGCGAAACGCAGATGGCCGCGTCATCATGTATGCCGACAGGATCACCGGCAGCATGGAACGCGCGATGGCCGAAACCGAACGCCGCCGCGAGAAGCAGATGGCCTATAACATAGAACATGGCATCACCCCTCAGACCGTGCGCAAGAACGTCGAGGATGTTTTGGCCGGATTGTGGCAGGGGGATACGGATCAGTCGCGGATCACCGCAAAGATCGACAGGCCGATGGTCGGCGCGAACCTGCAAGCGCATCTGGACGCTTTGCGGGCAGAAATGCGCAAGGCCGCCGAAAACCTTGAATTCGAGGATGCCGCCCGCCTGCGCGATGAGGTCAAGCGGCTTGAAGCCGTCGATCTGGCCATCTCGGACGATCCTTTGGCAAGACAATCGGCGATCGAAGAAGCGTCCGAAGCTGCTGTCAGATCTTCGGGCAGGTCCACGGCGGGCCGGGCAGGGCAACGGGGCGGCAATAAACGGTCCAAGCGCCGGGCGAATTAGACGCCGGGCGAATTAGACGCAGCCGGCCTGCGCGGCTGCGTTGATTTCGACCGTCGGTCCTGCCTAACCGCAGGTGACGCGTGCGATCCAGCCCTTTTCATCGACGAAAAGGTTCAAACGGCTCGGGTTATAATCTTCGGTGAAGGGCATGCCGGACGAAATCACCCGCCGATTGAGTACAGCGGGAAAGCTGACCTCGCCTATATTCATGCCAACCAGCGCCTGATGCTTTGGAAGATCACATGTGCGTGCCATCACGGTGGGCTCGGTGCCGGTATCACAGGCCGCAAGGGCCGAGAGGGCGACCAGTGGCGCAATTATTCGCGATCTGAATGTCATTTCCAGTAACCTCTCTGTTTATTGTCAGAACGGTTCACACGCGTCAGTTGTTCCCTTGGCAGAATAATAAAGAGGCAGAAATGAAACGAATATTTTTGATCGGTGGTCTGATCATCGCCACAATGCCGTCCGTCACGCTGGCCTCAAGCGATGAGGCATGGGAAGAATTTCGCAAGGAAGTGGATGCAGCCTGCCGTGAACTGGTTGAGGTTCCTGACAATGCCCAGGTTCAGGTGAACGTGAATCCGTTTGGCTCAGAAAGCTATGGCGCGGCCTTGGTCGCGGTGAATTTCGGCGCTGAAGGGCAGGATGTGATGGTCTGCATCTATGACAAGCAAAGCAAAGATGCCGAACTGACCGGGCCGTTCACGCTGGGCGAGGGTGTCGGCGACCTGCCTGAATAAAGGCTGCCCCGATAAGGGGTGACTGCGCCCAAAATGGACGCAGCCAATTGTCTTATTCGGCCGCCGCAAAGCTGCCGCAGCCCAGACGTGGCCCTGCATGGCCTGTTGGTTGCCCGAAGTAGTCGTCGGGATGTTCGTGAATGATGATGGCCGAACCATCTTCGTCGCCCAGCATGTCGGTGGTCAGGCTGGTTGCAAAATATTCGACGGTCAGTTCACCGGACTCTGGCACATGAATATTGGGCATATCCCCGGGATGTGGGCCATTCGCTGACATGACGCCGTGTTCCTTGTCCCCCGCCAGGTGGTCGCCCGCCGATTCGAAATCGGGTGGGGTGCAGGTGCCGGATTCGTGGATGTGCAATCCGTGGATGCCCGGCGCAACGCCGGTCAGTTCGACCGTCAGCAGCACTGCCCCCGAAGGTGTTGCAGCAGCCGTCGCAGTTCCCAAGCTTTCGCCCTCGGCCGATTTTATCTCGGCGATCATCGGGACAGGGCCGTCCAGCTCTGGCGCCGGTGCCGGTTCGGGAAGTTCTGTTGCCGCTCCTTCCGCAGGCGCTGCATCCTGCGCAAGGGCAGGTGACGCAAGCAAGGCAACGCCAAGGGCAAGGATCGTTCGCGTCATCATGGCTTTTCTCCTATGGGTTGTGCCTGTTTGGCTAACGCCCATCCCCTTGCGATGTTCCACAGGCTCTTGAATACGGGGATCGTATTGGCGATAAACCGTCACCAGCCAGCCGAAAAGGTTACAGCCATGCGCGTCCGAATCTATCAACCCGCCCGCAATGCGATGCAGTCTGGTGTTGCGCGCACCAAAGGCTGGGTTCTGGAATATCCGCCCGCCGATACGCGGGAAATTGATCCGCTGATGGGCTGGACCAGCAGCGACGACACGCAAAGCCAGGTTCGTCTGCGCTTTGAAACGCGCAAACAGGCCGAGGATTACGCCCGCGACAAGGGGCTGGACTATGAAGTGCAGGAACCGCAGTCGCGTGCAGCCAATGTTCGTCCGCGGGGCTATGGTGAAAATTTCGCAACGGATCGTCGTGCGCCCTGGACACATTGACGCGCGTTTCGCGACCTAAACGACGGTGATGCCGCCCCGAGTGACATCAGAACGGCATTGTTCTTTTTCAGCCGCAAACTTCCCGAAGTGACTCTGCCGTCACGCCGACAATGGTGTCTGCTTCTGCTGTGGTCAGGCACAATGGCGGGGCAAGACCGACGATGTCGCCTTGTGGCATCGCCCGCGCGATCACACCACGACGCAGCATTGCCGCGACGACTTTGCCGCCAATCCCTTCTGACGGATCAAAGAAGCTGCGGCTGTCGCGGTCCTTGACCAGCTCCGCCGCGCATAACATGCCTTCACCGCGCACCTCGCCGACATTGGCATGATCGCCGATGGCGTTCTTCATCTGCTTTTGCAGATAAGCACCGACAGTGCCTGCGTTTTCAACCAGACCGAGGCTGTCGATCAGGTTCAGGTTGGCGATCCCTGCTGCCGCGCCTATCGGGTGGGCGGAATAGGTCCAGCCATGGCCCAGCACGCCATATTCATCCGTGCCCTGCATCAGCACATCCCACATCCGCTGCCCAACGATGCTGCCAGAAAGCGGCGCATAGGCCGAGGTCAGGCCCTTTGCAATCGTGATCAGATCGGGTTTCAGCCCGTAATGCGCTGACCCGAACATGCTGCCCAGACGACCAAAGCCCGTCACCACCTCATCCGCGACCAGCAGGATATCATGGCGGGTCAGCACCTGCTGGATCGCATCCCAGTAACCCTTTGGCGGCGGCACGATGCCACCCGTGCCCAGAACCGGTTCGCCGATAAAGGCGGCGATGGT
The DNA here is from genome assembly GCF_014490725.1 of Paracoccus amoyensis. Taxonomy (GTDB): domain Bacteria; phylum Pseudomonadota; class Alphaproteobacteria; order Rhodobacterales; family Rhodobacteraceae; genus Paracoccus; species Paracoccus amoyensis. The sequence continues at coordinate 321,898 of NZ_JACOQL010000003.1, read as the reverse complement.
ATCCGCGCCTTCGCGCTGGATCAGTTTTTCCAACTCGGCGGCGCAATGGGCGCTGAAATCCTCTTCGCTTAGCTCCGCGTCTTTTCGGCGGAAGTAATAGGGTGCCTCGGTATGGATGACCTGCGCCAGTGGCAGGTCGAATTTCTTGTGGAACAGTTCCAACCCCGTCAGACTGCCAGTCATCAGGCCGCTGCCGTGATAGCCGCGCCAGCGCGAGATGATCTTTTTCTTCCGCGGCAGTCCGCGGATGTTGTTGTAATACCAGATCAGCTTGACGTTGGTTTCATTCGCATCCGACCCGCCCAGGCCGAAATAGACCCGCGCCATGTGATCGGGCGCGCGATCCATCACCATCTTCGCCAATGTGATCGACGCTTCCGACCCGTGACCGGCATAGGCGTGGTAATATGCCAGCTCATGCGCCTGTCGGGCAATCGCATCGGCGATCTCGGTCCGGCCATAACCGACATTGACGCAATACAGCCCCGCAAAACCATCCAGCAGACGGTTGCCATCGCGATCCGTGATATGGACGCCATCCCCGCCGGTGATGATCCGCTGCGAGCCTTCGCCACGCGCAAATTGGCCCAGATTGGTGGATGGGTGCATGAAATTTTCGCGATCCCATTTGGCCAGTTCGTCATTTGTCAGCATCATCAGCTCCTTTCCGACTGTGACCAGTCGCGACAGATATATTTGATATCGGTAAACGCCTCTAACCCGTGACGAGAGCCTTCGCGGGCAACGCCGGATTGCTTCATCCCGCCGAAGGGGATGGGTGGACCGGTCACCTTGGTGCGGTTGACGGCGACCATGCCGAATTCCAGCGCACGTGACAGACGGTAAATCCGACGGGGGTCTTGGCTGTGCAGATAGGCGACCAGCCCGTATTCAGTGCTGTTGGCGATTTGAACCGCCTGATCTTCGGTATCGAATGGCGCAATCGCGGCGACCGGGCCAAAGGTTTCTTCGCGAAAGATCAGGGCATCCGTCGGGACGTCCGCCAGCACTGTCGGTTGATAGAATAGCGACCCCTGCGAATCGCGGCGCCCGCCAATCAGCACTTTTGCACCGCGCTCGCGTGCTTCCGCGACATGCTGTTCCTGCTTGGCGACGGCCCCTTCATTCATCAGCGGCCCAAGGTCGCAATCGTCCTTGCCGGGACCAAGCGTCAGCTGGCCGACCCGTTCGGTAAACGCCTTGCAAAAGATGTCATAGATCGGACGTTCGATCAGAAAGCGGTTCGCGCCCAGACAATCCTGACCCGAGGTGGCGAATTTGGCCTTGATTGCCTCGTCCACCGCATTGTCCAGATCGGCGTCGGCAAAGACGATGAAGGGTGCGTGGCCACCCAGTTCCAGAACCAACCGCTTCACCGTATCGGCTGATTGAGCATACAGCAATTTGCCAATCCTGGTCGATCCGGTGAAGGACAGCGCCCGAACGCGATCATCGCGGCACCATTCGCCGACGATCTCGGGTGCATTGCCGGTAACGACATTGAAGACGCCGGGCGGAAAACCCGCGCGATCAGCCAACTCTGCCAGCGCCAGTGCAGATAGCGGCGTTTCCGCAGAAGGATGGACAACCACCGTGCAGCCCGCCGCCAGCGCCGCTGCCGCCTTGCGCGTAATCATCGCACAGGGAAAGTTCCACGGCGTGATCAGCGCGGCAACGCCCAAAGGTTCGCGCCACAGCTCCATCTCGGCTGTTTGCAGATGCGAGGTGACGCTTTCGATATTCGGGCGCTTTGCTTCTTCCGCATAAAATTCGACAAAGCTTGCGGCATAGTCGATTTCGCCTTGGGCTTCGGACAGGGGCTTGCCCTGTTCGGCGGTCATGATCCGCGCCAGATCGTCGGCATTCTCAAGGATCAACCGATGCCAGCGCCGCAAGGTCGTCGCGCGATCCTGGGGCAGGGCCCATGCCCAGTCGTGATAGGCCGCTTGCGCCGCATCGACCGCCTTGCGTGCTTCGTCCGCATTCAGCCGCGCGACATCGGCAATGATCTGACCTGTTGCCGGATCAGTAACGGAAAATCGGTCAGGCGATGTTTGCCATGCGCCGCCGATATAGGCGTCCTGTCGGATCAGGTTGGTGTCCGCAATGAAGCTTGTCAGGTCCGGCATCTTAACCCTCGATCATGACGCCGACGACTGCGACGCAATCGCCGGGCTTTACGATGCCGGGGAAATGTCTGGCCATGACCAGACCTGACCGATTGGCATGGACGGTCACAGGTTTGATCCCGCAGCGTGTGACGTTGAAAATTCTGGCGACGGGCTGGCCTTTTTCGACCGTATCGCCAAGATCGGCCAGAAATTCGATCAGCCCGCCATCTTCGGCAAAGGTGAAGCAAGTATCGTCGGGCATATCCAGCCATTGGGTCGGCTGCTGTTTGACCTCGCCCTTCAAGACGCCGGCGGCAATCAGCAGATTTTCCACGCCGCGCTTGGCGATGCCGGCGGTATGGGCCGTCGCGGTGCCACCGCCGCCAAGCTCTGTCGTGACAAAGATCTTGCCCATGTCTTCGGCGGCGGTGTCATACATGCCGATGGCATCAATCTCTAACATCTTGACCGACCATGGGGCGCCAAAGGCCCGGACAAGGTCAAAGCTCTGTTCCTCCTGCCGCTTGTCGGGCAGGATATGCGCCGCGCAGTAAGGCAGGAAATCCAAGGTTTTGCCGCCAGAGTGAAAATCCAGCACCACATCAGACATCGGCAACAGAACGCGCTGAAAATAATCCGCGATCTTTTGCGTGACGGTTCCGTCCGGGCGGCCCGGAAAGCTGCGGTTCAGGTTGCCACGATCAATGGGCGAGGTGCGGGTTTGCGCGCCGAAAGCCGGATAGTTCATGGCCGGCACGATGATGATGCGCCCCGTCACATCCTGCGCCTTGATCCGCGAGGCCAGATCGAACAGTGCAATCGGCCCTTCATATTCATCGCCGTGATTTGCCCCGGTCAACAGGGCGGTCGGCCCGTCGCCGTTATTCACGACGGTGATGGGCGTCATGATCGACCCCCATGCGGCATCGTCACGCGAATAGGGCAAGCGCAGAAAGCCGTGGTTCACCCCGGCCGCCGCGAAATCAACCGTGGCGCTGATCGGTGATGCGATCATCTGCATGTGCATCGGCATCATCGGATCAGTCCTTCACGAACAGCTTGCGCGGGACATTGGCCAGACATTCGACGCCGGTTTCCGTAATCAGAATGGATTCCGTAATCTCCAGCCCCATATCCTCCAGCCAGAGGCCGGTCATGAAATGGAACGTCATGCCGGGTTGCAGTTCAGTCTTGTCGCCGGATCGCAAGGACATGGTGCGTTCGCCCCAGTCAGGTGGATAGCTGACGCCGATGCCGTAGCCGGTGCGGTTATCCTTGACGATGCCATATTTTGCCAACACATCGAAAAAGCCCTTGGCAATGTCTTCGCAGCGATTGCCGGGCTTTGCTGCCGCCAGCCCGGCCTCCATCCCCTCCAGCGTGGCCTGTTCCGCATCAAGGAAAGCCTGGGTCGGTTTGCCCAGAAAGACCGTGCGTGACAACGGGCAATGATAGCGATGATAGCAGCCGGCGATCTCGAAGAAGGTGCCTTCGCCTGCCTTCATCGGCCTGTCGTCCCATGTCAGATGCGGGGCCGAGGCGTCACGACCGGATGGCAACAGCGGCACGATCGCCGGATAGTCGCCACCTATGTCGCCGACGCCACGCGTGCCGGCATCATAGATTTCTGCCACCAGATCGCATTTGCGCATCCCGACCTGAATCTTGTCGACGATACGTTCGTGCATGGCTTCGACGATCCGCGCGGCGTTGCGCATATAGGTGATTTCCTGCGGCGATTTCACGGCACGCTGCCAGTTTACCAGGGCGTTGCAATCGCTGAACTTCGCATCGGGCAGATGTTTCATCAGACTGGCAAAGGCTGCAGCGGTGAACCAGTAATTGTCCATCTCGACCCCGATGCGCTTTGCGCCCCAGCCTTTGTCGCGCAGGACAGCTGACAGGTAATCCATCGGGTGCATTTCGGTGTTCTGGACGTAATGATCGGGATAGCCGATAATGTTTTCCGGCTTCAGATACGCCGTCAGCTTTGCGCCGTTTGCATCCTGCCCGCGTCCGAACCAGATCGGTTCGCCTTCGGGCGGCACCACGACGCATTGATGGACGTAAAAGGACCAGCCATCATAGCCCGTCAGCCAATTCATGTTGGACGGATCGCTGACAATCAGCATGTCGACGCCCTTGGCGTCCATCGCGCGACGGGTTTTGGCCAGCCTATCGGCATATTCCTGACGACTGAACTTCAATGCGACATCTGTCATGGCTGAGGCTTTCAGAGGGTGAATTGTTGTCCTGCCCCGGCGTCACGAGCACGCGACAGGGCAAGGGCGGCGATGGCGGTGTCCTGAATTCCGGTGCCGGTCAGATCGGCAAGGGTGATCTGAGCGGCGTTGCTGCGCCCGTCTGCCAAGCCGGCAATGATCTGACCCAATTCGGGAAAGTCATGGCCGGAAAGGGGCGAATGATGCAATTCGCCCAGCTTTCGGGTTTGAGACAGGCGGTCGGCCACGTAATAGGCGGCCTCGATCAAGTCAGGTGCGATTTCATTCTTGTGTTCGGCATCCGATCCCATGGCGGTGATATGGGTGCCTTTGTCCACATCCCGCGCCCGCAAAAGCGGTTGATCGGCAGGGGTTGTCGTCACCACGATATCGGCACCGCCGGTCGCTTCGGCGATGCTTTGCGCGGCCTTGATCGGGATGCCCAGTTGCGGGGTCATTTCGTCGGCGAAGATTTCGGCTTTTGCGGGATCGCGCGCCCAGACCAGCGCTTTTGCAACCGGGCGGACCAAGGTCAGCGATTGCAGCTGCATCCGCGCCTGCATCCCCGCACCTATGATCGCCGCCGTTTGTGCGTCCGTCCGCGCCAGATGCTTGGCTGCGACGGCGCCCGCTGCGGCTGTGCGCACATCGGTCAGATAGCCATTGTCCAGCAACAGGGCCTCGACCAGACCCGTTGTCGATGACAGCACCACCATCATCCCGTTGGTCGAAGGCAGGCCCAGTTTCGGATTGTCAAAAAAGCCGGGACTGATCTTGATCGCGAAATGGTCGATCCCGGGAACGTAGGCGGTTTTGACATCAACCTCGCCCCGGTGTTCGGGGATGTCCAACCGCAGGATCGGCGGCATGGCAACGAGTTTGGTCGCCAGCGCGGCGAATGCGTTTTCAATGCAATCGACGGCGACCATGTCCAAGGGCACCAACTGGCGCAGAGCGGTTTCGGTCAGGATTGTGACAGAGTGTCTCATGCGGTCTCCGCTGCGTTTGCGCCTGCCATGATGCGGGCGTGCAGGGCAGGGTCGATATTGCCACCCGACAGGACGGTCACGGTTGGCCCGGTCGGGTGAAATTTCCCTGCAAGAACCGCCGCATGCCCGACCGCCGCCGCGCCCTCTATCCGGTGGCCCTGTCGGTCCAGATGACGGATGGCGCGGGCGATTTCGGCTTCGGTCACAAGAATAACCTGATCCAGCAACGCCGCGCAGATCGGGAAGGTCACTTTGTTCTGCAAGCCGATGCCACCGCCAAGCGAATCCGCAAGGCTGACCGATTCAGTAACATCAACCGGATGGCCCGCACGAAGGCTGGCCGCCATTGCAGCGCCATTTTCCATCGTCACGCCGATGATGCGTGCATCTGGTCGCAGGGCTTTGATGACGATTGCCAGACCTGCCGCCAAACCACCGCCCGACAGCGGGATCAAAATGGCGTTCATTTCCGGGCATTGCTTGACAATTTCCAATCCAAGCGTCCCTTGCCCGGCAACGATGGCACGATCGTCGAATGGTGGAATATCGATCATGCCGTCTGTCGCGACTGCGCGGGCAACCTCCGCCATCGCGTCATCCTGACTTGCGCCGATGATGCGGACTTCGGCGCCAAGTTCACGGATCGCATCGACCTTGTTTTCGGGCACCAACCGTGACAGGCACACCACCGCAGGCACGCCAAGCGACTTCGCCGCATGGGCCATCGCCCGTCCGTGGTTCCCGGTCGAGGCGGTGATGACGCCGTGGCCCCGCCGCTGGGCCGGCAAGGACAGGATTGCATTGGTGGCGCCTCGTAATTTGAACGCGCCCGTTTTCTGCCGGTATTCGCATTTCACGATCATGTCAGGCACTTCGGTATCGGCCTGCATGTCTGTCTTGTGGATATGCGGCGCGATCCGTGCGGCTGCGGCCTGAATATCGGCAAGGGTAACGGGCAATGTCATCATGCGGCTGCCTGCATCGGTAGCTGCATCAGGCGTCCCGGTGCCGCGGCCGTGTTGATGCCACAGGTGCGTAGCGCCGCCCAAGCCGTCGCGTAGTTTGATGAGACGGCGGGAACGCCGATTGCGGCCTCGATCTGGTCAATGACGCCGGCTGCACGAAGGGCAGTGCAGGAAATGAAGATCGCGTCACTGTCCGGCGCAATGGCGGCGCCTGCTGCCTGGATGATGCTTGCTGGCGATAGCCGCGCCATATCACGGTCATCCGTCAGGCCAAGGCAGGTCACGTTTTGCAGGGTAAAGCCCGCAGCCTCAAAGCAATCCGCCATCGGCGCGGTCGTTTCCGCGGTGTAGGGCGTCAGCAGGGTGATCCGCCGGGCACCTATTGCCCGCAGCCCGGCAAAACCGGCAGAGATCGGCGTGATTGGAATGGCGCCCGGTTTGCCCTTTGTCATGGCGTCGCGCACCAGATCGTCACCGATCACGACCGAGGCTGATGTGCAGCTGTAGACGATTGCCTCCAAATCCTCGTTCGGCAGGATGAGCTGCGCGGCGCCGGTGATATCGCCCGCCATCGCGGCCAGCGTTTCGGGCGTGACAGGATTGGCGAACGGGATCCGGGTTGAATAGATGCCGATACCCTGCGGCGACAGAATACGGTGAAAATCGGGCTCGGTTGTGTGATCGGTTGCCAGTACGATCAGGCCAATCCGGTGGCGCTGCGGACGATCATCCAACCGCACATTGTCGGTATATTCGACGATCTGCGTCATCTGCCCTGCCTTCCATAGCGGCGCTCTAACCAGCGCAGGCCAAAGACCGAAATGATGCTGACGATCAGGAAAAACACGCCCACCAAGGTCATCGGTTCGATATAGCGATAGTTCGAATTGGCAATCGAGCGTGCCTGGCTCATCATTTCCATGACGGTGATCGCCGACAGAAGTGGTGTTTCCTTGAACATCGCCAGCAGGTAATTGGCCATGGCGGGGATCATGGGCGGAATTGCCTGTGGCAGGATGATATTCACCCATGTCTGGCGGATGGTCAGGTTGGTGGCCTTGGCGGCTTCCCATTGACCACGCGGAACCGCCTCGATCCCGCCACGATACACTTCCGAGAAGTAGGTGGCATAGTGCAGGCCCATGCCCACCACACCTGCCGTCAGCGGGGACAGGCGCAGGCCGATATCGGGCAGGATGTAGAAGATGAAATACAGCTGCACCAGCAATGGCGTGCCGCGGATGAATTCCACGAAAAAGCCTGTGGTGCGGGACAGCAAACGGTTTGGCGACCGGCGCATCAACGCAAAGACCAGCCCCAGACTTGCTGCCACGATTGCACCCAGGATGGTGGCCAGAACGGTGATCTTCAGCCCCTGTAACAGCAACGGCAGGATGCTGTAGGTAAACTCCCAATCCCACTCCATCAGCGTACCCCCTCGGCGCCGCGCGACGCGCGCCGTTCAAGATATCGCATCCCGAATGAGATCAGCGATGACAGGATGAAATACAGGATCAGAATGGTCACGAAGGGCACAATCGTATTGCCGGTCTGCGATCTGACGACCTGAGCCTGAAACGTCATGTCGGCCAGTGAGATCAGCGATACGACCGATGTCGCCTTCAACAGTTCTATCGCGTTGTTGCCAAAAGTCGGCAGCATCAGCGGCAGGGCCTGCGGCAGGATCACATGGCGCATCCGCTGATAGCGGGTCAGGTTGGTGGCGATGCAGGCCTCGTATTGGTCACGCGGAACGGCCAGGATCGCGCCGCGCACGACTTCGGCTCCGTAAGCGCCCACATTCAGACCAAGCGCCATGACGCCCGCCTGCATCGGCGTCATGCTAACCCCGATCAATGGCAGCACATAATAGATCCAGAACAGCTGCACGAAGATCGAGGTGCCGCGAAAAAACTCGATATATCCGGTAGACAGCCAGCGCAGTGTCGCGTGGCGCGATACCCGGCCCAAGCCGGCGATAAAGGCGACGACCAGCGCGACCGCGCAGCCCATCACAGTCAGCTTGATCGTTACCCATGTCCCCGCAAGGATGAGTGTCAAATATCCCGCCCAGTCGCCCATGCGCTGCTGCCTATTCCTTCGTGAGATGATGGTCAGTTAGCGCAGGCGAAACTTGTTCGCCTGCCGTCAGCTTACTGCGCCGCGCACAGCTTTTCGCGCGTGGTGGATTTGGCTGCCTCGGCGCTGAATCCGTAAGGTTCGATGATTGCGGCGAATTCACCGGATTCTTTCATCTTCGCCAGTTCCACGTCAAATGCGTCGCGCAGGGCTGTTTCATCCTTGTTAAAGGCCGCGCCATCGCAATAAACGGGGGCGTCTTTGACGGGGGCAAAAACCTCTAGTCCGCCATCCCCTGATTTCGACAGCAGATCATTCAGGGACAGAACCGGCAATGAATAGACGTCGATCCTGCCATCCTGCAGCATCTTCAGCCCTGACTGCGCGTCCGGAACGACGATCACCCTGTCACGCGGAACGCCCGCTTCCAGTGCCAGCTTTTCTTCGGTGCCGCCACCGGGGGCGCCAATGCGAGCCGTTTCATCAGCGGCGATGTCGGCGTAGTTTTCAAAACCCTTGGGGTTGCCGCTCGGCAGAAGAAAGGCTTCTGCGTCACATAGGATCGGCTCGGAATAGGCGACGGCGTTGCAGCGTTCGGGCTTCATGAACAGCCCCGCAGTCACCGCATCCACACGACCTGCCTGCAGGCTGGGGATCATCGCACCGTATTCAAGGATCGAGGCTTCGACATCCTCGACGCCCAGTCGTTTGAACACCTCACGCGCCACATCGGGCGCGGCACCCGATACCTTGCCATCCGATCCGACGGCGGTGAAGGGCGGTTCATTGCCGATGGCGATGCGGGCATAGCCCTGTTCCTTCAGGTCGTCCAGCTTTTCGGCCATCGCTGGCAAGGGGACGGCAAGCAGGGCCGCAATCAGATAGGGTTTCATGGTCTTCTCCGCTGTTGAGTGGTTTTCATTCACATCCCGTGGCGAGAGGCGATGATTTTGCGCAGGAAAGTCCGTGTCCGTTCTTCCTGCGGGGCTTGGAATATCTGTTCGGGTGGGCCGGCTTCGACGATGCGCCCCTGATCGAAAAACAACACGCGGTCGGCAAACTCACGGGCGAAACCCATCTCATGCGTGACCAGCAGCATTGTCATGTCGGTCTCGACCGCCAGGCGCTGCATCACCTGCAGAACCTCCTCGACCAGTTCGGGATCAAGGGCCGAGGTGACCTCGTCGAACAGCATGATTTCAGGGCTGAGGGCCAAAGCGCGTGCAATCGCGACGCGCTGTTTCTGGCCGCCCGAAAGTTGCACCGGCATGTAGTCGGCTTTGTCAGCAAGTCCGACCATATCCAGCAATTCGCGCGCCCGCTTTTCGGCATCGATGCGTTTTTCACCCTTGGTCAATGTGGGCGCCAGGGTGATGTTTTGTAGAACGGTTTTATGCGGGAACAGGTTGAAGTGCTGAAACACCATGCCAATGTGGCGGCGCATCTTATGCAGATGTGCTTCATCGGCAGGCACGTCCTGCCCGTTCCTGTGCATATGGAACAATGGTTCGCCGCAGACCTCAATCCGGCCGCCGGAAATGTTCTCGAGCGTCATCAGGATACGCAAGATTGTGGTCTTGCCCGAGCCGGATGGCCCGATAAGCGCCAGCTTTTCGCCCTTCATCACATCAAAGGACAGGCCGTTCAGGACGGTCAGCTTGCCAAAGCTTTTGCTAAGATCATTGATGCGGATGATGGGGGCGTCCAAATGCAATCCTTTCCTGATTTATGGGAAGAATTGCATTGCAATTAAATCAGATCAATTTAAAAATTATATCATATCAATTTTGGCAACGGTCAGATCATCGGCAGCAATGGCTCTGCCTCTTCTTTCAGCAGGTTGGTAATCATCTGCAAGCCCCTGCGAAGCTCGGCCAGATGTGTTGGTCCAAGCGCAATTCGCACGGCATCCTGGCGATAGCGATCGTTGATCCTGAATGCGCGGCCGGACGCTATGGCAACGCCGCGCTGCATTGCCTGCGCAACAAACTGATCTTCATTGCGACCCTCGGGCAGTTCCAGCCACAGGTGCAGGCTTTGCGGATGACCCCGGAAGTTCGCGCCTGCCAGCATCTGACGGGCCAGCATGTGCCGTTCCGCAAGTGCGGTTCGCTGCCATTCAATCAGTTTGTCGATGGTGCTGTCCTCGATCCAGTGACTTAGCAATTCGACCATCACGGGGGTGGCCATCCAGTTCGTGACCAGATGGCGATTTGCGGCCGATGCAGTCAGCCGTTCTGGCGCTGAAAGATAGGCCAGCCGCAATCCCGGCAGCGTCGTTTTGGTAAAACCGCTGATGTGCAACACCCGTTCCGGGGCCAGCGCGGCCAAGGGGGCGGGGCGATCCTGAATCAGCACGTTCAGGATATCGCTTTCGATGATGGTGATGTCATGGCGGCGCGCGACATCGATGATTTCGAGACGTCGCCGCTCGCTCATCATGGTGGTGCGGGGGCTGATGGCCGAGGGTTGCATGAACACGGCGTGCGCCTGCCCACGCTGGGCCGCGTGATCCAATGCATCTGGCAGAATTCCGTCATGATCAGTGGCCAACGGTTCCAGATGAATGCCAAGATATTTGCACAGTGGGATCAGCAGATGGTGCGTCAGCGCCGCTGCGGCCAGCGCCCCACCACTGGGAATCGCTGTCATCACCGCCGTTGTGATCGCGCTGGTCGCGCCGTCGGTGATCACGATGCTTTCCGGTGCGGCGGCAATGCCACCGCGACGCAGCCATTCGGCGGCGATTGCCCGATGCCGTGGCAGAACAGAACTGGGCCGAAAAGACAGTGCTGCGGGCGCACCCAGATGTTCCGCGACCCAGGACAGCCCATCGCGCATGATCTGGATATGCGATTGATCGCTGATCGGTTTCAGGATCGACAGGTCAATCAACTCGCTGGATCGCTCGGTCAGGTATGGGGTTGCATTGTTGCCCGGCGGTGGCAGCACGAATGAGCCGCGCCCCACCTCTCCGACAACCAGACCGCGCCGGATCAACTCATCATACGCGCGCGAGACGGTCTGCACCGACAGGCCCAGATCATAGGCCAGCTTGCGCTGTGGTTGCAGTTGGGTTCCGGCGTGAAGCTGCCCATCTGCAATCGCCCGCGCGAATTGATCCGCAAGCGAGATATAGGCCGGTCGGTGCAATGCGTCAGGGTCAGGCTGCCATATTGTCATGATTTTATCGTATTGAAATCGGTGCAATTCACAAGGACAGATAGGGCTATCAATCCAATATCATCGGCAGGTGCAATCATGCGCAACCGAAATCAGTCCGATTTCTGACCCGGGCCGATCAAATCACCCGCACGGCTTTGCAGGCGTGATATCAGAAACTCGATCATCGTTTTCTCTCGCCGCATCTGCCGAACGTCGCGATGGCATGTCAGCCAATAGGTTCGTGTCAGCGTGACCTGTTCGGGCAGGGCGACCCGAAGTTCGGGATAGCCGCCCGCGATGTAGTAGGGCAGCACGCCCACGCCCAATCCGCCCCGCACCGCGGAAAGTTGGTTGAACACACTTGAGCTTTTGATTGAGGCGCGGATCGCGGGGTGAATCTCGCCCAGATAATCCAGACCGGGCGCAAAGATCATTTCCTCGATATAGCCGATGATACGGTGATTGCGCAGATCGTCGCGGGTGGTGATTCTTGGCGTGCGCGCCAGATAATCATGCGTGGCATAAAGGTGCAGCGTGTAATCAGCCATCCGTTCGGACCGATACGGCCCACTGGTGACCGGGTCCAGTGTCACAGAGATATCCGCCTCTCGTCGTGAGGGTGACAGGACTTGTGGCATCGTGATCAGTTCGGGTGAGGTCAGTGGAAACCGCGCCAGCAGTTCCGGCAGAAGAAAGGTGGAAAACAGCTTGGCGAAACCTTCTGGAACGGCCAGGCGAAAAGGCTTGATCTGTCCGGTTATCGGGTTGCTGCCGACCGGAATATCCTCGGCCGCTTCTTCCATCCGTTCGGCGGTTTCGATCAGCCGCTGTCCCGCCAAGGTCAGTTCGTAGCCGCGCGGATTTCGTTCGAACAGGCGGGTATTCAGGGCCTGTTCCAATCGGTCAATGCGGCGCGATACGGTGACATGCGACGTTCCCAGTTGACGCGCGGCGCGGGACAATTGGCGTTCACGCACCACTGCCAGAAAGAATTGAAGGTCGTCCCAGCTGAGATTTGCCATGTGTTCATTTATGTACAGATGATGTTAAAAATTAAACTTATCTGAACACTTGTGTCAAAACGAATTTGCGGCCATCCTCTGCGCAACGGACGAGGAGGAGTCGTCCGTCCATGTGCAACAGGTCAGCGGTCCCGCGTGAAGCCTCTGGACGCTTTGGCAGAAGGATCGCACCTTTGGGAGGAAAGTATGCGTAAATTTCTGATGTCGACCGCTGCGGTCGGCCTGACAGCCATGCCTGCATTGGCCGAAGTTTCCGATAATGTGGTCAAGATCGGTATTCTGAACGACCAGTCAGGCGTTTACGCCGATTTCGGCGGCAAGTCGTCCTTTGAAGCGGCCAAGATGGCGGTTGAGGATTTCGGTGGCAAGGTGCTGGACGCCCCGATCGAGGTGATTACCGCTGACCACCAGAACAAGCCCGACATCGCATCGAACATCGCCCGTCAGTGGTATGATACCGAACAGGTCGATTCGATCATGGAACTGACCTCATCCTCGGTCGGTCTCGCTGTTCAGGCGCTGTCGCTGGAAGAAAAGAAGATCACCGTCAACACCGGGGCCGCGACGACCGAACTGACGGGTGCGCAATGTTCACCCTATGGTTTCCACTGGGCCTATGACACCCATGCTTTGGCTGTGGGCACGGGCGGCGCGCTGGTGAAGGAAGGCGGCGACAGCTGGTATTTCCTGACGGCAGATTATGCCTTTGGTTATTCGCTGGAAGAAAACACTTCGAATTTCGTGAAGTCCCAGGGCGGCACGGTGGTCGGCTCGGTCCGTCATCCGCTGGCGACGACCGACTTCTCGTCCTTCCTGCTGCAGGCACAAGCGTCGGGGGCAAAGGTGATCGGTCTGGCGAACGCGGGCCTTGATACGCAGAACGCAATCAAACAGGCGTCCGAATTCGGCATCACCCAGGGCGGTCAAAAGCTGGCTGCATTGCTGTTCACCATTTCCGAGGTCAACGGTCTGGGCGCGGAAGCCGCGCAGGGCCTGAACCTGACGGAAAGCTTCTATTGGAACCGCACACCTGAAACGGCTGAATTCGGCAAGCGTTTCTTTGAACGCACCGGCGTCATGCCGAACATGGTCCATGCCGGGACTTATTCGGCGGTTACAGCCTATCTGAAAGCCATCGAGGCTGCCGGGACGGATGAAACCGAAGCTGTTGCGGCCAAGATGCACGAACTGCCGGTGCAGGATGTGTTCGCCGAAAACGGCAAGGTTGCTGCGAACGGCCGGATGATTTCGGACGTTTATCTGATGGAGGTCAAGGCCCCCGATCAGATCACGGAAGACTGGGATTATTATAACGTTCTGGCGACCATTCCGGGCGACGAAGCCTATATCAACCCCGCTGAAAGCGGCTGTCCGCTGGTCAAATGAACGATGACGCAAGCTGCTGTTACAACGCAGTCAGCGCCACGGGTGGTTCTTTCCGCCCGTGGCCTTGGCAAGGATTTCTCGGGTTTTACCGCCGTCAATGACGTCAATCTGGATGTCGAACACGCACGTATTCATGCGCTGATCGGCCCGAATGGTGCTGGAAAAACCACTGTTTTCAATCTTCTGACAAAGTTTCTTCAACCGACGCGCGGGCAAATCACGCTGCTGGACACGGATATCACCAATACCAAACCTGACCGGGTGGCCCGGATGGGACTGGTTCGTTCGTTTCAGATTTCGGCGGTGTTTCCGCATCTGAGCGTTCGGGAAAATGTCAAAGTCGCGCTGCAACGCCCTGCCGGACTGGCAACGCAGTTCTGGCTGCCGCTGTCGTCGCTGGACCGGCTGGATGCGCGCGCGGACGAGCTGATCAACAATCTGGGCCTGTCGCAATATCGCGACCATCGAGCCGCCGATCTGTCTTATGGCCGCAAGCGCGTTCTGGAAATCGCGACCACCTTGGCGCTGGATCCAAAGGTGCTGCTGCTGGACGAACCCATGGCTGGCATGGGTCAGGAAGATGTGCAGATGGTCGCCGATATCATCCGCAACGTCGCCACCGAACGGGCCGTCCTGATGGTTGAACATAACCTCAGCGTTGTGGCCGATATCTGCGACCACGTGACCGTGTTGCAACGCGGCGAAATTCTGGCCGAGGGTGATTATGCCCAGGTGTCTGCCGATCCGCGTGTGCGCACGGCCTATATGGGGACGGACGAATGAACGGGCGGTTGCTGGACGTATCCGATCTGCACGCATGGTATGGGGAAAGCCATGTGCTGCACGGCGTGAACCTGCATGTCAACGAAGGTGAGATGATCTGCATCCTTGGCCGCAACGGCATGGGCAAGACGACCACCTTGCGCACGATCATGGGGATTTTGCGCAAACGTCAGGGCAAGATCGCGTTTGCCGGGCAGGACATGATGTCCGTGCCCTTGCACAAGACCGCCCGTGCCGGACTGGGCTTTGTGCCCGAAGAACGCGGTATTTTCGCGACCCTGTCGGTCGAGGAAAACCTGATGCTGCCGCCGCAGGTCGCCGATGGCGGCATGTCGGTCGACGAAATCTACGCGCTTTTCCCGAACCTGAAAGAACGTCGCAACAGCCCCGGCACCAAGCTGTCGGGCGGCGAACAGCAGATGCTGGCTATGGCCCGCATCTTGCGCACCGGCGCACGTTGCCTGTTGCTGGATGAGCCGACCGAGGGGCTTGCCCCGGTGATCATTCAGGCCATCGGCGATGTGCTGAAAAAACTGAAACAACGCGGCATGACCGTTGTGCTGGTGGAACAGAATTTCCGTTTTGCCGCCAAGGTCGCCGACCGCTTTTACCTGATGGATCACGGTCAGATGATCGCAGAATTCCCGGTCGCCGACCTGCCGCGGCAGATGGACATGCTGCATAGCGAATTGGGGGTCTGAGGCATGACGATGATCTTTGGGGTTCCCCTTCAGGCGTTGATGGGCCAGCTGCTGGTCGGGCTGATCAACGGATCGTTCTATGCGCTGCTGAGCCTTGGCCTGGCGGTCATCTTCGGCCTGCTGCGGGTCATCAACTTTGCCCATGGCGCGCAATATATGCTGGGCGCGTTCATCGCCTTGCTGCTGCTGACCGTGGGCGGGATCAACTACTGGTTCGCGCTGATCCTGTCACCGCTGATCGTGGGCCTGCTGGCGGCGGTGGTCGAACGCACGATGCTGTCGCGGCTGTATAAGCTGGACCATCTTTACGGGCTGCTGTTCACCTTTGGACTGGCCTTGGCGATCGAAGGCACCTTTCGTTACTTCTTCGGCGCGTCGGGCAAACCCTATGCGCCGCCAGCACAACTGACGGGCGCGGTCAATCTGGGCTTCATGTTCCTGCCGATCTACCGTGGCTGGGTCGTGATCGCCTCTTTGATCGTGTGCATCGGCACCTGGCTGATGATCGAAAAGACCAAGCTGGGCGCATATTTGCGGGCGGCCACAGAAAACCCCACGCTGGTACAAAGTTTCGGCGTGAATGTGCCCTTGCTGTTGACGCTCACCTATGCGCTTGGCGCCGCGCTTGCAGCATTCGCCGGGGTCCTGGCGGCTCCGGTCTATCAGGTCAGCCCGCTGATGGGTTCGAACCTGATCATCGTCGTCTTTGCCGTGGTCGTCGTCGGCGGCATGGGCTCGATCCTGGGGGCCATCGTTACCGGCTATATGCTGGGTGTGGTCGAAGGCCTGACCAAGGTGTTCTACCCCGAAGCCTCGAATATCGTGATCTTCGTCATCATGGCGATCGTTCTGGTCCTGCGCCCTGCGGGCCTGTTTGGAAAGGATGCCTGAGATGTCGGCAAAATCCGAACCCATTCCGTCCGAGGAAATCTCCGCGCACCCGCAGGCTGCGACGATCCGCAAGGTGCTGGTGGTCGTTGCATTGATCGCGCTGCTGATCGCGCCGCAGTTCCTGTATCCGATTTTCCTGATGAAGCTGCTGTGCTTTGCGCTGTTTGCATCGGCCTTCAACCTGCTGTTGGGCTACACTGGTCTGCTCAGCTTTGGTCATGCTGCATTCTTTGGTGGCGCGGCCTATTTCACCGCCCATGCCGTCAAGGTCTGGGGCTGGCCGCCCGAGATGGGGATTCTGCTGGGCGTTGTTGGCGCGGCGGCCTTGGGGCTGGTCATTGGTGCCATCGCAATCCGCCGTCAGGGCATCTATTTCGCGATGATCACACTGGCCTTGGCCCAGATGTTCTACTTCTTCTGCCTGCAAGCAAAGTTCACACATGGTGAGGACGGGATCCAGTCCGTCCCGAGGGGAGAGCTGTTCGGTCTTATCAACCTGCAGCCAACCATGAACATGTATTACTTCGTTGCGGCGGTGTTTGTGATCGGACTGCTGATCATCTGGCGTTTCGTGAACTCTCCCTTCGGGATGATCCTGAAATCCATTCGGGAAAATGAACAGCGGGCCATTTCGCTGGGCTATTCCGTCGCGCGCTACAAGTTGGGGGCATTTGTCATGTCGGCAGCCTTGGCGGGCCTTGCCGGGGGGATGAAGGCGCTGGTGTTCCAGTTCGCGACCCTGACCGACGTGTCATGGCAAATGTCGGGCGAGGTGATCCTGATGACGCTTCTGGGCGGCATCGGCACGCTGGCTGGCCCGATCTTTGGAGCGGGGTTGGTGGTGACGCTGCAGAACTATCTGGCGACCTCGGATTTCCCGGTCACGATCATCACGGGCATAGTGTTCATGGTCTGCGTGCTGCTGTTCCGCCGCGGCCTGATCGGCGAGTTCTTCGCCTCGAAACTGGGCCGCAAGCTGGGTTTCCGGTCCGAGTCATGACCTTTGTGCCCTCGGCACCGCCGGGGGTAAATGGAGAAGCGTCATATGGAAAGCTATGACTATATCATCATCGGCGCGGGCAGCGCCGGTTGTGTGCTGGCCAACCGGCTCAGCGCCGATCCCGCGAACAAAGTGCTGCTGCTGGAGGCGGGGGGCAATGACAACTACCACTGGATTCACATCCCCGTCGGCTATTTGTATTGCATCGGCAATCCCCGCACGGATTGGGGCTTCAAGACCGAGGCAGAGCCGGGTCTGAACGGGCGCTCGCTGATTTATCCGCGTGGGCGGGTGCTGGGCGGATGTTCCTCGATCAATGGCATGATCTACATGCGCGGGCAGGCGGCGGATTATGATCAATGGCGTCAGATGGGCTGCACCGGCTGGTCCTGGGATGATGTCCTGCCGCTGTTCCGAAAGCAGGAGGATCATTATCGCGGTGCGGATCAGTCGCATGGTTCGGGCGGTGAGCTGCGTGTGGAAACCGCCCGGGTTCGCTGGGCGGTGCTGGAAGCCTTTTTGCAGGCGGCAGAGCAGGCAGGGATTCCGCGCACCGATGATTTCAATCGCGGCGACAATGAGGGCGGCGGTTACTTCGACGTCACGCAACGCAATGGCTGGCGGTGGAGCGCGGTAAGGGCATTCCTGCGACCCGTGCGCGGGCGGCCGAATTTGCGGGTTTTGACCGGGGCATCGGTTGAAAAGCTGATGATCGAAAATGGCGAGGTGCGCGGCGTCATCCTGCACCATCAGGGGCAGCGGAAAGAGATCAAAGCTGACCGCGAGACCATCCTGTCTGCCGGGGCAATCGGATCTGTTCAGATACTGGAGCATTCAGGCGTGGGACGCGGCGATGTGCTGCAAGCCGCTGGCATCGCGCCGCAAGTCGAGGTCGCTGCTTTGGGCGAAAACCTTCAGGACCACCTGCAATTGCGGACAGTCTACAAGGTTCATGGCGTGCCGACGCTGAACGAAAAGGCATCGAAACTGTGGGGTAAGGCGATGATCGGGGCAGAATATCTGTTCAGGCGTGCGGGACCGATGTCGATGGCGCCCAGTCAGATGGGGATATTCACCAGATCCGGGCCAGACAAGGCGACCGCCGATCTGGAATTTCACGTCCAGCCCGTCAGTCTGGACAAGTTCGGTGACCCGGTTCACCCGTTCCCTGCGATGACGGCCAGCGTCTGTAACCTGCGTCCGGACAGTCGCGGATCGGTGCATGTGACCAACCCGGATTTTCGTGCGCATCCGGCGATCAGGCCGAACTATCTGTCCACGGAAAGCGACCGCGATGTCGCCGTTCGGGCACTGCGCCTGACGCGCAAGATCGCGGCACAACCCGCATTCGCTCGCTACAATCCCGAAGAGCATGTGCCGGGGATTGCGTTTCAAACCGACGACGATCTGGTCAAGGCGGCAGGCGCGGTGGGCACGACGATCTTCCACCCGGTGGGGACATGCCGCATGGGGACAGACGCGGATTCCGTGGTCGATCCACGGTTGCGGATGCGGGCCTTGGGGCGGCTGCGCATCGCGGATGCGTCGGTGATGCCCCGAATTACCAGCGGCAACACCAACGCGCCGACGATGATGATTGGTGAGAAGGCGGCACAGATGATTTTGGAGGACGCGCGGGCCTGACAAGGTGGCAGGGCACGGGTTACCCGTTGGGTGGCAGGACTCTGTTGCGCAACTCGGCTGAAAGCCGAACCTTCCCTTTCCCCGGACAGAGTTATACGACGGCCTGTGTGACGGGTATGCCGATGGCGGTGTAGCCGTTCTGGACGGCGATGCGGATCTGGGTCTCGGCAATCTGGCGGTCAAAGTCGTGCGCCTTCAACCGCTGGCCCAGAAGCTTCAAAAAATGCATCCTGGTTTCAACCCGGCCACGATATTTCGATGCTCTTAGAGCCTCGTTGCGCGCCGCGCTCGGCGATGGCGTCATGGCATTTGCGTGTGTCATAAGCACCATCAGCGGTGTCCGAACCGGTCTCTTGGTCCGCCGGGATCTGGGGAAGCAGGTGGGGCACGACCGATGCATCGCCGCGGGGGTTCCCGGTGATCTCGACGGGCCGATCCTCCCGGTCTTGCAGATCGAGGATGTCAGTCTGCGCATGCCGGCCAACTACCACTCCGGATTCACAACGTGGATCCCGTCACGGAATTTCTGCGACAGAGCCTATTTTTTATATGAGAAGCAGACATTCGGTAAGGAATACGCTCATGGCTTCCCCCCTGAACGAAATCTAACTTACACCCCCACAAAATCACGCACGAACTCTGTCGCTGGCTTCTCGCGGATGTCATGTGGTCTGCCGATCTGTTCGATGCGGCCCATGGACATGACAACGACCAGATCGGCCAGTTCCATCGCCTCTTCCTGATCGTGGGTGACGAAGATTGTGGTCAAGCCGGTTTCGTCATGGATGTCGCGCAGACCCTGACGCAATTCCTTGCGGACCTTGGCATCCAGCGCACCGAAGGGTTCGTCCAGCAGCAGCATGCGCGGCTCGATCGCAAGCGCGCGGGCCAGGGCGACACGCTGGCGTTGGCCGCCAGACAATTGGCTGGGATAGCGGCCGCCGATATGGGGCAGTTGGATCAGGTCCAGCAGCTTGGTCACGCGGCGCGCGATTTCGGCTTTGGGCGGGCGTTGGGCGCGTGGGCGGGCGTTCAGGCCGTAGGCGATATTGTCAAACACGGTCATGTGGCGAAACAGGGCATAGCTTTGAAACACGAAGCCCGCGCGGCGTTCCTGCACGGTCATGCCGGTGGCATCCTGCCCGTTGAACAGCACCCGACCCGAGGTCGGAAACTCAAGCCCGCCAAGGATGCGCAACAGCGTGGTCTTGCCCGAGCCAGAGGGCCCAAGCAGCGCGACCAGCGCACCCGAGGGGATAGAGAGTGAAACCGGCAGCAATGCGGTTGACGTGCCGAAATCCTTGGCGATGTCGTCGATATCAATATGCATCAGGGCACCTTTAGTGTCGGCGCGTGGCGGAAAGTTGGTCAGACAGACGCAGTTCCATCACGGTTTTCAGGGTCAGGGTGATCAGGGCCAGCGCGGTCAGCAGCGCAGCCATCGAGAAGGCAGCGACCGAGAGGTATTCGTTATACATCATCTCGATCGTGATCGGCATGGTCGCGGTCTGTCCCCGGATCTTGCCCGAGACGACCGAAACGGCACCAAATTCGCCCATGGCGCGGGCCGTGCAAAGCAGCGTGCCGTAAAGCAGCGCCCAGCGAATGTTCGGCAGCGTCACGGTGCGGAACGTCCGCCAGCCGGAAGCGCCAAGGGTCAAAGCGGCCTCTTCCTCGGTCCGGCCTTGCTCGATCATCACCGGGATCAACTCCCGCGCGACGAACGGAAACGTGACAAAGACGGTGGCCAGCACGATGCCCGGAACCGCAAAGACTATGGGATATCCGTGCGCGACCAGCCAGCCGCCCAACATGGAATTCGCGCCGAACAGCAGCACAAGGCACAGACCCGCAACAACCGGACTGACCGAGAAGGGCAGATCGATCAGCGTGATCAGGAAGGCCTTGCCGCGGAAGTCGAATTTGGTGATGAACCATGCGGCGGCGATGCCAAAGACCGCGTTCATCGGAACGGCCATGGCGGTAATCAGCAGCGTCAGCCGGATGGCCGACCATGCTTCACGATTGCCAAGGCTTGCGACCGAAGTCGCCCAGCCATCGGCCATCGCCTCGGCAAAGACGACCAGCAGCGGCGCAAAAACCAGAAGTGCCAACCCCCCAACTGTCAACAAGATCAGTGTCACGCGGGTCAGCGGGGATTCCTCGGTCGCGCGGCGGAACTTGGTTGGCCGTGCAGGGAGCGGACGCGGTTGTGCGACGGTGAAATCAGACATGACCAATCCTTCTGCGGCTGAAGATCTGGATCAGGTTGATCGACAGAAGCATGGCAAAGGAAATTACCAACATGGCGATGCCAATGGCGCCTGCGGCATCATAGTTGAACTCTTCCAGCTGAATCACGATCAACAGGGGGGCGATTTCGGTCTTCAGGGGAATGTTCCCGGCGATGAAGATGACCGATCCGTATTCGCCGACCGCACGGGCAAGTGCCAGCGCAAAGCCGGTCAGCGCGGCGGGTGTCAGCATCGGCAGGATCACATGACGCATCGTGTAAAATCGCGATGCGCCAAGGGTTGCGGATACCTCCTCTACCTCGGTTTCGATTTCCTCGACCACGGGTTGCACGGTGCGCGTCACAAAGGGCAGGCCCACAAAGACAAGTGCAAGGAAGATGCCCCATTGGGTATAGGCAATCTTCCAGCCGATTTGCGCGGCAAGGCTGCCAAGGACGCCGTTGGGCGCATAAAGCGCGGTCAGCGCGATGCCCGCCACCGCCGTGGGCAGCGCGAAGGGCAGATCAACCGCCGCGTCGATCAGGCGCTTGCCGGGAAAGCGATAGCGGACCAACACCCAGGCCAGCAGGACGCCGAAGATCAAATTGAACAGCGCAGCGAAGAAGGCCAGTTTGAAGGACAGGAACAAAGCCGCCCAGACCCGTTCGCGGTTGACCGTGTCCCAGATGTTGCCAAGGCCGAATTGGGCACCCTGCAACAGCAGGGCCCCAATCGGCAGCAACACGACGATCGACAGCATCGCCATGGTGATCCCGGCCGAAAGGCCGAGACCGGGCATTGCTGTTCGTCGAACCAGAGGTTTGATGAGCATGTAGGTTACTTCGCTGTGTATATCTGGTCGAAGATGCCGCCGTCGCCGAAATGTTCGGGCTGCACTTTCTTCCAGCCGCCCAGTTCGTCGATGGTTACCAGATCAAGTTTCGGGAAGCGGGCCACATCCTCGGGCGCTGCGGCGCTTTCATCCCATGCCCGATAGAAATGCTTGAATGCCAGCGCCTGACCTTCGGGGGTGTAAAGATAATCCAGATAGGCCGTCGCCAATTCGCGCTGCGCATCATCGGCGATATTGGCGTCAACAATGGCAACCGGAGGCTCGGCCAGGATCGACACGGAAGGAACGACGATGTCGAACTGATCGTCGCCGATCTCCTCCAGCGCCAGATAGGCTTCGTTTTCCCATGCCAACAGCACGTCGCCAATGCCGCGTTGGGCAAAGGTGGTGGTGGCACCGCGCGCGCCGGTATCCAGCACTGGCACGTGGGTGAACAACTGGCCCAGAAACTCTTTCGGGTCTTTGCCGTTCTTTTCGGCCCATGCCCAGGCAGCCAGATAGTTCCAGCGTGCCCCGCCCGAGGTTTTCGGATTCGGGGTAATCACCTCGACGCCCTCTTGGGTCAGGTCGCCCCAGTCGTTGATGCCCTTGGGGTTTCCTTCGCGCACCAGAAACACGATGGTCGAGGTGTAGGGACTGGAGTTATGCGGCAGCTTGGACTGCCAGTCTTCGGGCAGCTTGCCGGCCTCGGCGATCTTGTCGATATCTGAGGCCAGCGCCAGCGTCACGACCTGCGCACCAAGCCCGTCTATCACGGCCCGGGCTTGAGCGCCCGAGCCGCCATGGCTGGTTTCAATTGACGCGGCGTCGTGCCCGTCGGCGACCCACTTTTCGGTGAAAGCCGTGTTGATGTCGCGATACAGCTCGCGGGTCGGATCATAGCTGACGTTCAGCAGCGATTGCGCGCGGGCGACGCCGGGCGCGCCAGTCGCGGCCATCAGCGCAATTGCCACGACGGGCAGGCTGCAATGCAGCATCGCTGCGAACGTGCCCCGACCGGCGATTGCGCTGTTTGTGATGGCGATTTTGGTCAGCATGAAGCCCTCCTGGAAGAAGTCGTTAGTGGCGTGTCAATGACGCCAGCCGCGATGCGGCAAGTCGGTGCGGGCGTTCCACAGTTCGGACTGGCCACCCTCCAGCAGGCGGGCTGCCAGCAGATCGGGGTCGCTGCCCTCGGACAGCAATGGTTTGCCCTCGATATGTGCAACCAGACCGCTGCGGTGGTTGAAACGGCTGACGCTATCCACAGGATTGTAGCGTGCCCGCGATGAGATCGAGGTGGTGGGCAGGTTTGATCGATTGGTCATCTCTGTCACTCCCTTTGCTCTGGCGATCAAGTGATCCGCCAATACCTAAATAACGACAGGAATAGTGGATATTTGCAACAGAATAAAATCGCTAAAATTTGTCGTCTTTTGGGATTATTGTTCTACGCCGAAATACGTGACGTAATGCGTCGCGCTTGCAGTATAATCATTAAATTTCAGGAGGTTAAATTCCGACGATCTGGGCAGTGATCTGTTCCGAATGCAGCATGTCTTCCAGTGACAGCGATTCTATCAGGATCAGATAGGACCAGAAAACCTCGGCAAAGACCTTGCGGATGCGGCACGACGCTTCGTCTTTACAATCCTCGCACCGCTGATAGGCGCGGCGCGACAGACAGGGCAGGGGGGCGATTGGCCCGTCGATCAGGCGCAGCATTTCCGAAATGGAAATATCGGCGGGTTTCTTGATCAGCACATAGCCGCCCGAACGTCCCCGGATCGAGCCGACGACACCCGCGTTCCGGATCTCTAGCAGGATCTGTTCCAGAAACCGTTTGGGCGTGTCGGAACGCTTGGCGATCGTCTCGATCGTCAATGGCTCTGGCCGATCCTTTGCCGCCTCGTCCCCAAGCACCAGCAGGGCTTTCAGGGCATACTTCATTTTCTGTGTGATCATTGTCAAAAATTAAGCGGGTTAATCTCCGGAAGCAATGTCGGGATTGCGGAATTTAGCATCAGAGTCAGCGATCGTGTGCGAAAAACTACATTCGCGATCACTTGCACAAGTTCGAATTTTAAAAATACGATAAAGTTGGTAGATTTTTATCGCCCAAGCCGCCATGCTACCCTCGAATCCCGAAGGAGGGGCTGATGACGGAACTGGACCTGATCGACCGCAAGATCGTTGCCGCGCTGATGGAGGACGCGACCCTTCCCATTGCGCAGATCGCGGATCGTGTCGGCCTCTCGCAAACGCCGTGCTGGAAACGCATTCAGAAGCTGGAAGCAGCGGGTGTGTTGAAAAGCCGCGTCGCGCTGGCCGATCCCGCGAAATTGGGCTTTGGGCTATCCGTCTTTGTCGAGATAGAGGCTGTTGATCACAGCGGCGAATGGCGCGAAGCCTTCGTTCGCACCATTGATAGCCTGCCCGAGGTCATGGAGGCGTTTCGCATGGCCGGTGAAATGGATTATCTGCTGCGTGTCGCCGTCGCCGACATGGCGGCCTTCGATGACTTCTATCGGCGGCTGACCGATGCCGTGCCGCTGAAAAACGTCACCTCGCATTTCGCGATGGAGCGGTTGCGTTACACAACCGCCTATCCGGTGAACACGCGCGACCGTTAAAGGACTTTGTCGACAACCGCTTTCAGGCGGGCCACCGTGCCATCGACATCCTTCAGCTTGTCCAATCCAAAAAGGCCCAGACGGAAGGTTGAAAAATCCGCACCTTCATCCACGGCCAGTGGGACGCCCGCTGCAATCTGCATCCCCTCGGCCAGAAATTTCTTGCCGCTTTTGATGTCGGGGTCGCTGGTATAGCTGACCACGACGCCCGGCGCCTCGAAACCCTTCGCGGCGACAGATCGGACGCCTAAATCAGCCAGCATCTGCCGGACCTTGTGGCCCAGATCCCATTGCGCATCGCGGGCAGCATCAAAGCCCATCTCACGCGTTTCGATCATGGCATCGCGTAGGCCAAGCAGCGCATCCGTGGGCATGGTGGCGTGATACGCATGGCCGCCGTTCTCGTAGGCTTCGGTGATTGCCCGCCACTTTTTCAGATCCAGCGCAAAGCTGTTGGATTCGGTATCGGCCAGCCGCGCGGCTGCGCGGTCCGACAACATCACCAATCCGGCAGCGGGCGATGCAGACCAGCCCTTTTGCGGGGCCGAGATCAACACATCGACGCCGGTTTTCGCCATATCGACCCAGATCGTTCCTGACGCGATACAGTCCAGCACCATCAGCGCCCCCACCTCATGCGCGGCAGCAGCAAGTGCGGTGATGTAGTGGTCTGGCAAGATGATCCCGGCGGATGTTTCGACATGCGGTGCAAAGACTGCATCGGGGCGGGTTTCGCGAATCTTTGCCACAACCTCATCAATCGGGGGTGGTGCATAGGCGGGCTGCGGCTCGTTCCCCGCAGGTCTTGCCATGGCCACCGTGGTTTCGCGGGCAAAACCGCCGGCTTCAAAAATCTGCGACCAGCGATAGCTGAACCAGCCGTTGCGCACGATCAGGGCGTGGGCATCGCGGCCAAACTGTCTGGCGACCGATTCCATCGCATAGGTGCCTCCTCCCGGAACAATTGCCACCTGCGAGGCGCCATAAACCTTGCGCAGCATGTCTGACAGATCGCGCATGACCTGCTGAAACCGCTGCGACATGTGATTGAGCGAGCGGTCAGTGAAGACGACCGAGAATTCTTCCAGACCCTCGGGGTCAACTTCGGGGCGCAGGTGGGGCATATCGGTTCCTTTCGTATCGCTCTTGTCGGCAGGGTAGCGGTGGAAACCGCGCTTCACCAGTGGAAGCGGCGCGCAAATTGGCAACTCCCCCTTGCGGGCCCCCCTGTCGGACGACTACCTTCTGACCACCATATAACTTCGCAGGTTTTTCATGCGTATCGGCATACTTCAATGCGGCAAGTCGCCCGCGCAATTGAAGGCAGATTTGGGCGACTATCCGGATATGTTCGTTCGGCTTCTAGCCGGACGTGGCTTTGACTTCACCGTCTGGGATGTCGAGGAAATGAATTTCCCCGACACTGTCCACGAGGCCGATGGTTGGCTGCTGACGGGTTCGCGTCACGGCGCCTATGAACCGCATGCGTTCATTCCGCCGCTCGAGGATTTCATCCGTCAGGCCTATGCGGATCAGGTGCCCATGGTCGGCATCTGTTTTGGCCATCAGATCATCGCGCAGGCTTTGGGCGGCAAGGTGGTCAAATATGACGGTGGTTGGTCTGTTGGCACGCAGGATTATGATTTCGAAGGTGAAAAGCTGCGGCTGAACGCCTGGCATCAGGATCAGGTCGTTGACCTGCCTGACGATGCCGAAGTCATCGGGCGTAACACCTTCTGCGAGAATGCGGCACTGGTCTATAACGACCGGGCGCTGACCATCCAGGCGCATCCCGAATTCGACGACAGCTTTGTTCAGGGGCTGATGGACACGCGGGCCAAGGGCGTCGTGCCGGATGAATTGCTGACCCGTGCCGCGGGGCGCATGGGCGAAGCCAAAGCCTCGGCCAGAATTGCTGACCGGATTGAGGCATTTTTCAAACAAGCGCGGGTTCGGGTGAATACTGCGAAGCAGGGTGCCGCATGAGCGATTGGACAGACCAGCTGCCACAGGCAGCCCGCGATTTTATCGCGGGCCGCAGGCTGGATGAAGTGGAATGCATCGTTGCCGATATCGCCGGCGTCGCACGGGGCAAGGCCATGCCCGCCTCCAAATTCGCGCGGCAGGACAAGTTCTACCTGCCGAACTCGATCTTCCTGCAGACGATCACCGGGGAATGGGCGGATAACCCATCGGGCGCGTTCACCGAACCCGACATGATCCTGACCCCGGATTTCACCACCGCGACTGCCGCTCCGTGGACGGCGGACTGGACGCTGCAGGTGATCCACGATGCGATTGACCAGCAGGGGAATCCCGTGCCCATCGCGCCGCGCAATGTGTTGAAGCGCGTGGTCAGGCTGTATGAAGAAAAGGGCTGGAAACCCATCGTTGCGCCAGAGATGGAGTTTTCCTTGTCGCGCGCAATCTTGATCCGAACCAGCCGATCATTCCGCCGATGGGGCGTTCAGGTCGGCGCGCGGCTGCCAAGCAGGCCTATTCGATGTCGGCGATCGACGAATACGGCAAGGTCATCGACGATATTTATGATTTCGCCGAAGCTCAGGGCTTTGAAATTGACGGCATCCTGCAAGAAGGCGGCGCCGGGCAGATCGAAATCAACCTGAACCACGGCGACCCGGTCGCGCTGGCGGATGAGATTTTCTATTTCAAGCGCCTGATCCGCGAGGCCGCGCTGCGCCATGATTGTTTCGCGACCTTCATGGCCAAACCGATCGAGGGTGAGCCGGGCAGCGCCATGCACATCCACCATTCGGTCGTCGATCTGAAAACCGGCAAGAATATCTTTTCCGATGACAAGGGCAGCGAAACAGAAGCGTTTCTGCATTTCATCGGTGGGATGCAGCGGCATCTGCCCGCCGCGGTCGCGCTGCTGGCGCCCTATGTGAACAGTTATCGCCGTTACGTGCCGGATTTCGCGGCGCCCATCAACCTTGAATGGGGGCGCGACAACCGGACAACCGGGATTCGCGTGCCAATTTCCGGGCCAGAGGCGCGGCGGGTTGAAAACCGTTTGGCGGGTATGGATTGCAATCCCTATCTGGGGATCGCGGCATCGCTGGCCTGTGGTTATCTGGGCCTGATCGAACAGGAAAACCCGCGCGCCGAATGTCTGGGCGACGCCTATATGTCGCAGGACGAATTACCCTATAACCTTGGCGATGCTCTGGATCTGTTCAACGAAAGCGAACCGATGCGCGAGGTTTTGGGGCAAGAGTTCGCTGCCGTTTACGAGGCCGTGAAGCGGAATGAATACAAAGAATTTCTGCAAGTCATCAGCCCGTGGGAACGCGAACATTTGCTGCTGAACGTCTGATATGGCCCCTATGCCAATCAAAAAAGCCCCGGTTACGACCGGGGCTTTCGCTATATGATTTGACCGCGCAGCGGCCGCAATCCTGCCAGCAGCTCAGTGTTTTCGTTATAGAGGGCTGAAATTCTCGCGGCCAATCGGCGGATGGGCGGGCGATGGCGATCATCGTCATGCATCACCAGATGCTGCTGTTCGGTCAACTCTTCGATGATCGGGCCCGCACGTGCTAAGGCCGGGTCACTATCCCCGAACATGCAGGGCATGATTCCAATTCCTGCACCAGCCCTGACAAGGGCGTGGACAGCCGCCATCGAGCTGGCAAGCACGCTGATCGTGACCCCTTGTTGATGCAGCCAGTGCCCGGCAGGGTGGCGGGCATGGGACGGGTCAATTGCCACCCACCCCAGGAGTTCCGGACGCGCAACGCTCCAACTGCGATAGGGGGCGAAACGTATTGTGCCCAAAGGACACGAAGCGAGGTTTCCGGCTTCTGCGGGACGATTGCGAATGCCCAGATCAATCTCACGATGGGCGATGTCCATGATCGCTTCGGTGGTTACAAAGTTCAGACGGAAGCCGTCATCGGGGCGATGCAAGCGGCTGAACCTGTCGGCCAGAAACATTGTTGTGGCGGTCCCTGCGGATAACCGGATCAGCGGCGTTTCGGTCTGCGCCGCCAACAATTCCCGCACCGGCACTGCGGCCGCCTGCATGACACGCACACGTTCCAGTAAAGCCTGTCCCACCTGCGTCAAGGTGTATCCCGTCAAAGCGCGATGAAACAGCGGTTGTCCCGCCTGCTGTTCCAGCGTCAGCATGCGTCGGCCAATCGTCGCAGCACTTGATCCGGTCCTTCGCGCCGCCCCGCTAAGCCCGCCGGTTTCGGCAACATGAAGGAATAATCTTAGATCATCCCATGCAATCTTTTCATCCATGAAAAGTATATTCCACTATATGGCGAGGTTTTCGTCATTTCAGGATGATATCAATTCATTTATGAAAAGAAAGCTGTGCAATGCTACCAATTATTCCTTTGCCAAAACGCCTGAACATGACCGAAGAAGAATTTTACGAATTGCCAATGCGGCGGTTCTTGTTCCTTGCGAAGCTGCTCCGTCCGCGCGGCAGCGCCTGTGTGAGGTCCGAAGAAACCAGCCAAGACGTGCATGACGTTCCGGGCAGGCATCCTTGTTCCATTCGGTGAAGCCTGCCGGGTGTCGCTGAAAGACCATGTGGCCGGATTACGCAGGATTTGAAACGCCGATCCGCTAACCTTCAGGTCAGCTTGTCGTCATTTTTGTGGGGTGAGCACGATATGCCCACCCCATTGTCGGATCAGCTTTTTGCTGAATCCAGCTGCTCTCCGTCATGCTCGACCTCGCGGGCTTTCTGGTAGCTTTCGATCAGCAATTGATATTCGGGGAAGATCTGGGTGTAGATCTCGGCCCATTGTTGCGCATCGTCGCGGTGCCAGGTTTTCTGCAACTCGGACGCGACGGCGGCGGTATCCATCGGCACAGCCCCGGCCTGCACGACACGGGCCAGCGTGATTTCCTCGGCCATCTTCGAATAGGTGCCAGACGCGTCAACGACGACGAAAACCTTGTAGCCATCGGCAATCGCGCTGATGGCGGGGAAAGCCATGCAAACGCTGGTGATGGTGCCCGCGATGATCAGGGTTTTACGCCCGGTCTCCTCGACCGCTTTCACAAATTCAGGGTTGTCCCATGCGTTGATCTCGCCCTTGCGGCCAACGTATTTTGCGTGGGGTGCGTTCTTGTGAATTTCCGGAATCAGCGGACCGTTCGGACCTTGCGGCACCGATGCCGTGGTGATGACCGGCAGCTTGGCAAGCGTTGCCATCGAGGCCAATGCCCCGGCAAGACGGCGCAGCGTCGTCATGGGCATGTCATTGACGGTCTGGAACAGGCCGCTTTGGTGGTCGATCAGCAGCATGACCGCATCGTTCGGATCAATTACCGGCTTGGCGCCGTTAAAGTTTGCAGGTGCAGACATTGTAGGTTCCTTTTTCCAAGCGGCAGCGAAATTGCCTTGGGAGTATGTTTCTTCCCGCCGCCATACAAAGGTATCCGTGATTATCGTATTATCAATTCGATACTCGTTCCAAAATTCAGAACACTACTTTCGTGGGTTTGCGATGCTGAACCCGGATATGCATCCCCTTAGGGCGGATGAAAGGTGCTTGCAGTTCCCTCTGGCTCGACCATCCAATATGCTGGTGGGGACAATATCGGCCGATGGATGCCCCCTGTGACCAACCTACTTTATGCCAATGACCAACGCGGCCAATATCCTTCCAGCCTTTATGCTCAGACGCGGCAAATGCTGGACCCGTTCCCCGCGGTGAAAGGCGAGGTGCGGGCGGATGTCGCCGTTATTGGCGGCGGCTATACCGGCTTGTCAGCGGCTCTGCATTTGGCACGGGCAGGCCGGAAAGTCGCCTTGGTCGAGGCGCACAGGGTCGGTTTTGGGGCCTCGGGCCGGAATGGCGGGCAGATGGGATCGGGGCAGCGGCAGGACGTGGACTGGCTTGAGCAGAAGCTGGGCCGCGACACTGCCCGACGCCTGTGGAATCTGGCCGAAGACGCCAAGACGCTGGTTCGCGAACTGGCTGCGGAAAGTGGTGTTCCGGTGACGGGCGGCGTTGCCCATGCCTGCCGCACCGCCGAAGAGGTCGATCACGCCCGCCATTTGGCCGATCACCTTGCGCAGCACTATGGCTATGACCGGGTGCAGCCGTTGGGTCTGACCGAGATGGCCGAACTGCTGGGAAGTGAAGCCTATATCGGCGGTGATATCGACCATGGGGCAGGGCATTTGCACCCGTTGAACCTTGCCATTGGAATGGCGCGGCTGACGGACCAGGGCGGAGCCGCGATTTTTGAAAACAGCCCGGTGCAGCGGATCGACCACGGGTCAAGCACCACCAAAAGCACGGTCTATTGCCTGGACGGCAATATCGTTTGCGATCAGGTCATTCTGGCCGCGAACGGATATCTTGGAAATCTGGACAAGCGTGTCGCCGCGCGGGTCATGCCGATCAACAATTACATCGTCGCGACCGAACCCTTGGGTGATCGCGCGCCCGAAATCCTGCCGTCGCGCAGTGCGGTGGCGGATACGAAGTTCGTGGTCAATTATTGGCGCATGGACGAAGAACGCCGTCTGATCTTTGGCGGCGGCGAGACGGTAACCTATCGCTTTCCAAATGATATCGCGGCGTTGGTGCGGCCACATCTTCTGTCGGTATATCCGCAGTTGAAAGAGGTGAAGCTGACCCATGCCTGGGGTGGCACCTTGGCCATTACGATGAACCGGATGCCCTATTTCGCCCGACCGGCGCCGAATTGCCTGTCAGCCAGCGGATATTCTGGTCACGGATTGGCCTTGGCGACGCTTGCAGGAAAGCTGATGGCTAAAGCCATTGAAGGGCAGGGCGATGGCTTTGACGCGATGGCCGCTGTGCCGACACGACCATTTCCTGGCGGCGACATGCTGCGCGGGCCACTGCTGGTGGCAGGCATGGCGTGGTATGGTTTGCGTGACCGGGTGGGCTTCTAAGCGGTCCTGCCGATCGGCTCCAGCCCCAAGTCTTCGCGAACACGTTGCCGGACAATGGCAGAATCGCGATCCGTTACCCCAAGCAGGCCGGACACAAGACGCACCAAAGTTTCTTCGTCCGACGACCGCTTCTGATCCGCATACGCGACCTCCCACAGGGCAGAGATCACGCCGATGCGATCCTCCAGCGCGATGCGATCCTTGATGTGGCGCGTAAAGCGGACGGTGTCCGGGGCTTCGGCCTCGATCATTTCGGCGGCGGCGCGGCGTTCGGCTGCTTCCTGTAGGTCTAGGCCACAGCGGCGGGCCAAAACATGGTCGATCCGTTCCTGTTCGGCGCGGGAATAGCGGTCATCGGCGCGGGCCAGCCGCACCATCAGCGCCGCAATCGCAACTTCCGCGTCCTGCGTGGCAAGACGGGCGGGATTGGGCTCTTCGGTGAACAATCTGGACAAGAGATTGCGGAACATCGCGCTGCTTTCACTAGAGACGGTTTTTGGTTCGTCTTGTATTCGTATCAGGTTTGTTCTCAACCTTCCACTGTTGTGATGTCCCCGACCGTCACAGGATCGCGAAGTGCTTTGGCCGACCGATATTCCGGGCTGTCATAGAATGCGGCAGCATTCGCGGTGCGATAGGCTTCAGAAGCAGCGGGATCATCGACGTCCACATGCGCGACCCGGTAACCTTTTGGCATTTTTTTTTCCTCTTGCAGTCTGCCCACAGTAAAAAGCCCGCCCGACAAAACCAGAGATTTTGCAGGCGGGCCGCGTCGACGCTTGAAAAATAGAAGGCGCAATGCGCAAATCAATTTTTCACGTGATCCTGGCGTCTTCGGGGCTGATGGCGCAGCAATCATCGTCTAATTCGCAGATGTAACGCACAAATCGTGAAACCGTTCCATCGCGTGACCGGCAGTCTTTTCCGGGGTCAGTATTTCTGCGGGACATACAGTTCGCGCGGCAAATATTCCCGTTCGTAATCCGGGTTGAAGACGCGATCCGGCAATTCAACCTCTTCTTGCGGCACATCCTCATAGGGGATCAGGCTGAGAAGATGGCTCATACAGTTCAGGCGGGCACGTTTTTTGTCGTTGCCGGGCACGATATACCACGGGGCTTCGGGAATGTTGGTGCGTTCGAACATTTCCTCTTTGGCTTTGGTGTAATCTTCCCACCGGACGCGGGATTCCAGATCCATCGGCGACAATTTCCACTGTTTCAGCGGATCGTGAATGCGCATCAGGAAGCGCATCTGTTGTTCTTCGTCGGTGATGGAAAACCAGTATTTCACCAGACGGATACCAGAACGCACCAGCATCCGTTCAAATTCGGGAACGTCCTGAAAGAACTGTTCGACTTGTTCATCATCGGCAAAACCCATGACTCGTTCAACGCCCGCACGGTTATACCAGCTGCGGTCGAACAGGACGATTTCACCGCCTGCGGGCAGGTGCGGCACGTAACGCTGAAAATACCATTGCGTCTTTTCGCGATCAGACGGCGCGGGCAGGGCAACGACGCGCGCGACGCGGGGGTTCAGGCGCTGTGTGATCCGCTTGATCGCGCCCCCCTTGCCAGCCGAGTCGCGCCCTTCAAACAGAACAACGACCTTTTCCTTGTGATAGCTGACCCAGTCCTGAAGGTTGATCAATTCGGCCTGAAGGCGCAGCAATTCCTCGAAATACAGCTTGCGGGGCATTTGTTCGGGATGACTGTCGCGATAGATCCGCTTGATCTCAGAGGACAGAACCGCGTCTTCCAGTTCAATCTCGATATCTTCGTCCAGCGTGTTCTGAAGCTCTGCTTCCAGCCAATCCTTGGGTTCTTCTTTCATCATCCGCTCCGCAATTTACCACCCGTCTATGCAGCAACTGTAACCGCATTATGTCATGGTTGGGTCAATTTGCGCTGCGGTCAGAACCGGGCAGCGCAACTTCGCGTGACCGCCAGGATCATGCCGCCCCGGTTCCGGTCGACGGTGCCGCACCATTCGCCCGACGTCGTGAAAAGACTGCGGGTGCCCCGCGCGGGACGATAGGCGATGCGGTTGCCGTTCACGTCGAACAGGTTCATCACCCCGCCCGCATTGGTCGCGTAATAGCCCAGAACGCTGCCATCCGAGGTGAAGATCAACCGCTGTTCATTGGCCGGATTGGACGGGCGGTTTTCCCACGCACTTGCGGAATTTGCCGTGTTCGAGGCCGAGTTCCACGCAGAATTAGGAGAGTTGGAGGACCGCGCCGGACTGTTGGCCGGGTTGCCAGGGCTAAGATCAAACGGCAGTTGCGACCGATCCAGAATGATCAAGGGCGCATCGGCCCGCGCAACACCTGCAAAGACCGAAAGGGTCAGGGTGATCAAAAGGAAAAAGCGCGGCATAGGGCTGTCCCGAAAAATTGGATTTGCCCCACCATGTCACGCCACGACCGCGCACGGCAAGTATGCTAGGCGCGGCTTCACAGGTCAGATCAGACCTCTACCGAAATCTTGCCCATCGGATTCGAGCAGCAGGCAAGAATATAGCCGTCCTCGATATCCTCGTCGCTGATGCCGCCGTTATGGATCATATGCACCTCGCCCGACAGTTTGCGGATCTTGCAGGTGCCGCACAGACCAAATGTGCAGCCCGAGGGGATATTCAGACCGGCGCGCTTGGCAACCGCCAGAACCGTATCGGTTTCATGGCAAGGCGCGGAGACGCCCGAAGTTGCAAAGGTGATTTCGGCCTTGGCATCTTCGTCCAGAACCACATCGTCCAGCTCGGGGGCGTCGGCTTCGGTCTTGACCGGGGCGCCGAAGCTTTCCTGATGGTAATGGTCCATGTCATAGCCAAGCGCGATCAGCATATCACGCACCGACTGCATGAAGGGTTCCGGCCCGCAGCAGAAAACCTCTCGTTCCAGATAATCGGGGGCCATCAGGCCCAGCATGATCTGATGCAGGCGGCCCTGATAGCCGGTCCAGACATCATGCGGTTCGGTCTGTTCAACCGTAAAGCGCAGTTGCAGACCGGGGACGCGCCCCGCGAACTGGACCAGACGGTTATAAAAGATGATGTCGCGCGGCTGGCGGGCGGCATGGACAAATACGATGTCGGGCATTTCGCCCGAATCCCATTGCCATGTCGTCATCGACATCATCGGCGTAATGCCCGACCCGGCCGAGATGAACAGATATTTTTTGGCTGGGTGACGGTGGGACGAAAAGATGCCCGATGGCCCATAAGCCTTAAGCTTCATGCCCGGCCGCAGATGGTCCAGCATCCAGCGCGACCCGATGGAATCGAACTGCGCCTTGACCGTGACCGAAATCGACAGCGGCCGCGACGGCGAGGATGAGATGGTATAGGTGCGCTGCACATTGCCGCCCGGCGTCGGCAGATCCAACGTGATGAACTGACCCGGCTGATAGTCGAACCACGCGCCCGACGGCGCGCGAAAGGTAAAGGTGGCGCAGTCCGAGGTTTCCGGCACCACCATTGCGACTTCGAGCTGTTCGGAATCGGCCCACGGCTCGGCGGACCAGTTCAACTGCCGTTTCTTCATGTTCACTCCGCGGCGATGGGCTTGGGCGACAGACGCTGGGCCATGGTGCCGCAATACCAGTCGATGAACTGGATCACACCCTCTTCCTGAATGGTTGAATAGGGGCCCGGCTCATAGGCTGGCGACAGGATGCCCTTCTGGTTTTCCTCGACCACCTGACGATCTTCATCATTGGTGTGCAGCCAGACATGGGTCAGGTCTTCGATGTCGTAATCGACGCCCTCGACCGCGTCTTTGTGGACCAGCCAGTTGGTCGTGACCTGCGTTTCGGTCGGGCTGATCGGCAGCACGCGAAAAACGATGGCGTGATCGCCAAGGAAGTGGTTCCACGTATTCGGATAGTGGAAGAACAACAGGCTTCCCGCATCGTTGAAGGGCATGGTGCCCATGGGCCTCTTGACCGCAGCCTTGCCGCTGAGGGTATAGCTTTCCGCGTTGTTCAGCAGCGGAATCCGCGCCAGACGCCATTGCATATCCGGGTGGTTCACGAAGCGAGAGGGCAGGCCAGCAGCCTCGCACCGTTTCCAGTGGTCCAGAATATCGGGACTGGCGCTGTCGGGGCCATCCATCGCGGTCATCGACGGGTTGTCGGAATAGGTCCGGCACAGCGACGGGTGGCTGCCGCCGCAGTGATAACATTCGCGATTGTTTTCGATCACCAGCTTCCAGTTGCCGTTTTCGACGATGGTCGAGCTGAAGGCGATCTTGGCATCGGTCAATCCCGATGGCGCCAGATAGCGCATCAGCGTGGGGGCAAGGTCGCTGATCGGCGGCGGCACCTGAGCCAGACAGACAAAGACCATCCCGGCCAGATCGATGCAATGCACCGGCTTCAGCCCGTATTTCGAAGCATCGAAATCGTCGCCCATGTCACGGGCATAGACCAGTTTGCCGTCAAGGTCATAGGTCCATTGGTGATAGGGGCAGACCAGTTTGGGTGTGCTGCCATTGGCTTTTGAACACAGCCGCTGGCCACGGTGGCGGCAGACATTGTGGAACGCCCGAATGCGGCCATCCGCGCCACGCACGATGACGACGGGATAGGCGCCGACCTGCATGGTGGCGAAATTGCCGGTCTTGGGCACTTCGCAGGATGGGATCGCGAACAGCCATTCGCGATAGAAGATATTTTCCAGATCATCCTGAAAGGTTTGCTCGCTGCAATAAAGATCGCGGGTCAGGGCATAGCCGGGCACGCGGGCGGCGATCATGTCGGCGGTAGAGGTCTGCGTCATGGCGAATCCATAGGCTGGTGCAGCTGTTTGTTCGGCCCAAATTAAACCTGCTGCGTGTGCAATGCAGCAGATTTGCGACATGACATAAGTCGTTTCAGACATACGCGACCGACAGCGTCGAAACCTGTGTGAAAACGGCGACAGGGAGGGGCGGCGCATGGTTGCGCCACGGTTCCGGGGGCCGGGCAGGCCTGAAACCGCCGGCCTGACCCATGCACAATCTATAGTGGTCAACCCTGGATGCGTGCCACGAATCGAGAGACAAAATTTTTGTGCTTATCGAGTCACATTTTTTGCGAGCGCCGATGTCGGCTGAACCCGAAAAGTCAGCATTTGCAGGCGATTTTCTGACCGCTTTTGCTGTGACGAAATAACGAATCGGTGAATTAAAGTTCTGTCAATATATTGACGGATTGGCTCCTGTCGTGTCTATATCGTGTGGCTACGGTGCTTTCGGTGCGCCGAGGGTGAAAAGGGAAGTCGGTGAAATTCCGCCGCTGCCCCCGCAACTGTAAACGGCTCGTTCGGCTGACGGTGCCACTGGGGAAAACCCGGGAAGGCCAGCCAGACAAATGCCGTGAGCCAGGAGACCTGCCGTGGCATAAAGAACCAACCGGGCGGCGGGCCTGGTGAGGGGAAGTCGGGGATGTTTCGCATGACCCGGATGATCCTTTGCCCGTCTGTCGCACCCAAAAAAACGACTGGAGCAGAGGACAGCCATGACCATCACCGTTTATTCGAAACCCGCTTGCGTACAGTGCACCGCCACCACCCGTGCTTTGGATGCGCGTGGCATTTCCTATAGCGTGATCGACCTGACCGAAGATGATGCGGCCATGCAGCACATCACCTCGCTGGGCTATCGTCAGGCGCCGGTGGTGATCGCTGGTGAGGATCACTGGGCCGGGTTCCGCCCGGACATGATCGGTCGCCTGTCCTAAGACCAGAAAGATGGCAGGGCTGGTCTATTTCTCGTCTGCTTCTGGCAATACGGCGCGGTTCATCGCCTCGCTGGGCCAGCCTGCGATGAGGATACCGGTTTCGCCCAAGGATGAAATGCCAAGTCCCGATCGGGAATTCGTGTTGGTCTGTCCGACATTTGCCGACGGGGAGGGGCGCGGGGCGGTTCCCAAACAGGTGATCCGTTTCCTGAACGATCCAGAACGCCGCGCACTGCTGCGCGGCGTCATCGGGGCAGGAAATCGAAATTTCGGCGCGACCTTTACCTTGGCCGCGCGTGTCATATCCGAAAAATGCAAGATACCGGTTCTGTATCGCTTTGAACTGGCCGGGACTGAAACTGATGTGCTTCGTGTGCGTGCGGGGCTGGACAAATTCCGGGGGATGGAATGCTTGACAGTGTAAAGCCAGATTTGGATTACCACGCGCTGAACGCGATGCTGAATCTTTATGATGGCGAGGGAAATATCCGCTTCGACGCGGATCGCATGGCTGCACGTCAGTATTTCCTGCAGCATGTGAACCAGAACACGGTGTTCTTCCACAATCTGGATGAGAAGCTGCGCTATCTGGTGGACGAAGGCTATTACGAGCCGGAAGTGCTGGATCAGTATTCCAAGAATTTTCAGCGCA
The DNA here is from genome assembly GCF_014490725.1 of Paracoccus amoyensis. GTDB lineage: Bacteria > Pseudomonadota > Alphaproteobacteria > Rhodobacterales > Rhodobacteraceae > Paracoccus > Paracoccus amoyensis. The sequence goes on along the minus strand of NZ_JACOQL010000003.1, from coordinate 283,950 downwards.
CCATCTGGGACGCTGCCTATGCCAAGAAGTTCCGTTTCCCCACCTTCCTTGGCGCCTTCAAATACTACACCAGCTATACCCTTAAGACCCGCGACGGTCAGCGTTTCCTTGAGCGCTATGAAGATCGTGTGGTCATGGTGGCGCTGGCTCTCGCTCGCGGCGATGAGGCGTTGGCGATGCAGTTCATGGATGAAATCCTGTCGGGTCGCTTCCAGCCTGCCACGCCGACCTTTCTCAACGCGGGCAAACGCTCGCGGGGCGAACTGATTTCCTGCTTCCTGCTGCGGGTCGAGGACAATATGGAGTCCATCGGCCGCGCCATCAATTCATCGCTGCAATTGTCCAAACGCGGCGGTGGTGTGGCATTGATGCTGACCAACATCCGCGAAGCGGGCGCGCCGATCAAAGGGATTGAAAACCAATCCTCGGGCGTTATCCCGGTGATGAAACTGCTGGAAGACAGTTTCAGCTATGCCAACCAGCTGGGCGCACGTCAGGGTGCGGGTGCGGTCTATCTGAACGCGCATCACCCCGACATTCTGCGTTTCCTTGATACCAAGCGCGAAAACGCGGATGAAAAAATTCGCATCAAGACGCTGTCGCTGGGCGTCGTGATCCCCGATATCACCTTCGAGTTGGCAAAGAAGAACGAGGACATGTATCTGTTCTCGCCCCACGACATCCAGAACGTCTATGGCGTTCCCTTCTCGGAAATTTCGGTGACCGAGAAATATGCCGAGATGGTGGACGACAAGCGCATCCGCAAGAAAAAGATCAATGCGCGCGAATTCTTCCAGACGATCGCGGAAATCCAGTTCGAATCCGGCTATCCCTATATCATGTTCGAAGACACGGTGAACGCGGCGAACCCGGTTCACGGGCGCATCACCATGTCGAACCTGTGCAGCGAAATCCTGCAGGTGAATGAGGCCAGCCAGTTCAACGAGGATCTGGGCTATCAGCATCTGGGCACGGATATTTCCTGCAATCTGGGGTCGCTGAATATTGCAGCCACGATGGATGGCCCGGATTTCGGCACGACCATCGAAACCGCCATCCGCGCCCTGACCGCCGTATCGGAAATGTCCGCGATTGACGCGGTCCCCTCGATCCGCCGCGGCAATGATGAGGCGCATGCGGTCGGTCTGGGTCAGATGAACCTGCACGGGTTTCTGGCGCGTGAGCATATCCATTATGGCAGCCCGGAATCCGTCGATTTCACATCGGTCTATTTCGCCGCTGTCGCCTATCACGCGATCCGCGCCTCGAACCTGCTGGCGCAGGAAAAGGGCCGTCGTTTCAAGGATTTCGAAAAATCGAAATATGCGGACGGCACGTTCTTTGACAAATATACCGAACGCGACTGGCTGCCGACCTATGACGATGTGACCCGCGTGTTCGAGGGGATCACCCTGCCAACGCGCGAAGACTGGGTAAAGCTGAAAGCCGATGTCATGGAGCATGGGCTGTATAACCGCAACCTGCAGGCAGTGCCGCCGACGGGGTCGATCAGCTATATCAACAACTCGACCAGTTCGATCCACCCGATTGTGTCGAAGATCGAGATCCGCAAGGAAGGCAAGATCGGCCGCGTCTATTATCCGGCGGCGTTCATGACGAACGAGAACCTGGAATATTACCGCGATGCCTATGAAATCGGACCGGATGCGATCATCGACGTCTATGCCGCCGCGACCGAGCATGTCGATCAGGGCCTGTCGCTGACGTTGTTCTTCCCGGCAGAGGCCACGACGCGCGACATCAACCGTGCCCAGATCTATGCGTGGAAGAAGGGCATCAAGACGATCTATTACATCCGGTTGCGTCAGGCCGCGCTTGAGGGAACCGAAGTGCAGGGCTGCGTGTCCTGCACGCTGTAGACATCTGGTGGCCGGGGGCTGTCTGCCCCCGGACCCCCGAGGATATTTTGACACAGAAGAGGGGCCTTCTGCCATGAAGGATCAGGTGATGCAGCGGAAAGCGTTGCGGGCGATCAACTGGAACCGGCTGGATGATGAGAAGGACCTTGAGGTCTGGAACCGGCTGACGGTGAATTTCTGGCTGCCGGAAAAGGTGCCGTTGTCGAATGATGTGCCCAGCTGGGCGACCTTGCGCCCCGAGGAACGTCAGTTGACCATTCGTGTCTTTACCGGGCTGACGCTGCTGGACACGATCCAGAACACGGTGGGTGCGCCGTCGCTGATGCCCGATGCGATCACCCCGCATGAAGAGGCCGTGCTGTCGAATATTTCCTTCATGGAAGCGGTCCATGCGCGGTCCTACAGCTCGATCTTTTCGACGCTGTGCTCGACCAAAGAGGTGGATGAGGCTTTCCGCTGGTCCGAGGAAAACGTGCATTTGCAGGCCAAGGCGCGAACCATTCTGGACAAATACCAGGCCGGGGAAGACCCGCTGAAGCGCAAGATCGCCAGCGTGTTTCTGGAAAGTTTCCTGTTCTATTCGGGCTTTTATCTGCCGATGTATTGGTCCAGCCGCGCCAAGCTGACCAATACCGCCGACCTGATCCGGTTGATCATTCGCGATGAGGCCGTGCATGGCTATTATATCGGCTACAAATATCAGCGTGCGGTGGAAAAGCTGGATGCCGCGCGGCAGCAAGAGTTGAAGGATTTCGCCTTTGCGCTGATCTTTGATCTGTATGATATCGAGCAGAAATATACCGCCGAATTGTATGACGACATCGGGCTGACCGAAGATGTCAAAGCCTTCCTGCATTACAATGCCAACAAAGCGCTGCAGAACCTTGGTTACGAAGCGCTGTTTCCGCCGCAGGCATGTGAGGTCAACCCGGCCATTCTGGCGGCATTGTCGCCGGATAGTGAAAATCACGACTTCTTCAGCGGCTCGGGGTCGTCCTATGTGATCGGCAAGGCCGTCGCGACCGAGGATGAAGACTGGGATTTCTGATGCTGCGCGATACGCTGTCCATCGTTCGGGAATGGCACGACGCCTTTGATGTGCCGGTGCAGGATGCGCCGGCCATCCCCGATGCGCGGGTGCAGATGCGGCTGGCGATCCTTGAGGAAGAGGTGGCCGAGTTGCGCGCCGCCGCCGAAGCCGGGGATATGGTCGAGGTGTTGGATGCACTGTGCGACATCCAATATGTGCTGGACGGAACCTTTCTGGAATTCGGTCTGCACGGGGTGAAAGATCAGGCCATGGCCGAGGTTCACGCATCGAACATGTCGAAGCTGGGGGCCGATGGGCGCCCGGTCTTGCGCGAGGATGGGAAGGTCCTGAAAGGGCCGTCCTTCTTTCCGCCGGATTTGGTACGCGTCCTTGCAGAACAGGGACGTTCTTAGGGTGCGCATTTCGGCGCAGTGACAAATATTTCACGGGCCATTTTGTCTGTGGTCACTTTCTTGCCATTCAAATTTTACCTGCCATAGTTGTTGGGTCCGCCAATGGACTCGCACCCCCGTTTTGCTGATCCGTGTTGGCAGAAGGCTTTGATCTGCCATAACTAATCGGACGTGCAAAATGCCGGGGCGATTGATTTAGGGGAGGTTTCTTCATGTATATTCGTCTGGCGACGGCACTGTCACTCATCTTTACAATGCCTGCCATGGCCGAGGTCGAAATCGCGCAGAAAGACAGCAAGTGGTTCACTGATGCGCAATCGGTTCTGGCACAACGAGAGGCGGTCGTGGCAAATACCAACCGCGCCAAGAATGTGATCCTGTTCGTGGCTGATGGCAACAGCATCGGCACGCAATATGCGACCCGGATCTGGGTGGGGCAGCAGGCGGGCGGCTTGGGCGATGATCACGTCTTGCCGCAAGAGAAATTTCCTCATGTCGGGTTGATCAAGACCTATACGACCAACGGCCAGACACCCGATTCAGCGCCGACGGCCAGCGCGTTGAACACTGGCATCAAATCGCGCAATGGGACCATCAACATTGACGATGCCGGTGCCTATGACAGTTGTGATGCGGCAGCGACGGCGGGGCTGACGACATTCGCCGAGATCGTCTCGGATATGGGGAAATCCGTCGGAATTGTCAGCACGGCGCGGCTGACCCACGCAACCCCCGCCGCGGTCTATGCCCGATCCGCCAACCGGGATTGGGAGGATGACACCGAACTGCCCACAGGCTGTGCGCAAAAGGATATTGCCGTGCAGATGGTGGATGCCATCGACGCCGGGGTGATCGACCTTGCCCTTGGTGGCGGGCGGCATAACTTTCTGCCAAACGGGATCTTTGATGACGAAGGCGGTCAGGGGCGGCGCGTCGATGATCGCAATCTGGTCGATGAAATCACCGCGAAGGGCTGGCAATATGTCTGGAACGAGGACACCTTCAATGCCGCCGATCCCGCCAAACCGATCCTCGGTTTGTTCGAGGGCAACCATATGCAATACGAAGAGGATCGCGCAGGCGAGCCGTCGCTGGCCGAAATGACCGAGAAGGCAATTACCAGCCTGTCGCGAAATGACGACGGCTATTATCTGATGATCGAGGCCGGGCGCGTCGATCACGCGAACCATGACGGCAATCTGCACCGCGCCGTGACGGATGGCGCGGCATTCGCGGCCGCGATTGAAAAGGCGGTTTCGATGGTGGATCAACAGGATACGTTGATCGTGGTAACTGCTGATCACGGTCATGGGCTGGAGTTCAGCGGCTATTGCGGGCGCGGCACGCCGATCACCGGGCTTTGCTATAATGTCGAAGACAATGGTCACGCCCATAGTGGCGATTTGTCCAGGGCACTCGACGGCAAGCCCTATAGCGTTGCGGGATATATGAACGGACCCGGCTCGATCTTGTTTCAAGAGGAAGGTCAGAATGACTATACCGGCAGCCGTGAGCTGCTGACGCAGGAGCAGGCCACCGATCCCGACTTTTTGCAGCAGGCACTGTTGCCGATGCCGTCAGAAACCCATTCGGCAGTGGATGTGGCCGTCATGGCTCAGGGGCCATGGGCGCATCTGCTCGGCGGCGTGATCGAACAGAACGTCATCTTCCATGTCATGCACAAGGCCGTTACGGCCGGGGATGACGCGGCTGCCGCAGGCAACTGAGGCAGGACGATGGACGACACGGCCCGCAGCTGGATGTGGACCGTTTCTCGTTTGCGGCGGTCTAAAGGCCCATGTCGCGATAGACGTGCGGGATCAGATCGGGCAGGTCGTCGGCGATCAGGCCGGGACCGAACAGACGGGCGGCTTTGGCGTGGAGCAATACGCCAAGATTTGCGGCCTCCAGCGCCGCGATACCACGCGCCAAAAGGCCGGCGATCATGCCCGCCAACACATCGCCCGCGCCTGCTGTGGCCAGCTAGGGTATATCAAAGGCGGAATGAATGGCGGCGTGACCGTCAGGCGCGGCGATGACGGTATCGGGCCCTTTCAGCAGCACGACTGCGCCACTACGCCGTGCCGCGTCGCGTGCTGCATCCAGCTTGGAATATGTGGGGGTGGAAAGCTTGTCTGCCAAATCGGCGAACAGTCGTGCGAATTCACCCTGATGTGGGGTCAGCACGATACTGTTGTGCAGTCCATCAAGCGGGGCCTTGCGTGCCGCCAGTGCTGTCAGGGCGTCCGCATCAAGGACGCAAGGACGACGCGATGCCAGCAGGTCCGGCAGCAGCGTATCTGCGCGATCCACGCCGCAGCCGGGGCCAAGGCAGACGGATGTGATCCGCCTGTCCGCCAGCAGCGCCATCAGATCAGACGCATCCTGCACTGGCCGACGCATCAGCGCATCTGGCGGGCCGGCATGCTCGGCCATCGCATTCGGCGGCGGGCCCAACGTGACCAGCCCTGCGCCGGACCGCAGTGCCGCACGCGCTGCCAGTCGCGCGGCGCCGCTATGTCCCGCCCCGCCGGCAAGGATCAGGGCATGGCCATGGTGATATTTATGCGATTGCCGCAGTGATGATTTTTCAAGCATCCTTGTGGTCGGTTCAGCTTTGATATCACGGGTGCGGGGACTGGCGAAATGCGGCCATAGGGCGATGAGATTTGCCGTGGATGGTGTGGGACAACCTGTTTCGTGCCATTCACGCAGCCCGATATCTGCGACAACCAGCTTGCCGCAGAGGGCCGGGCCTTGGTCCAGCAGATGCCCGACCTTCGGACTGTCAAAGGTCACGGTCAGGGATGCATGCGGCGCGCCGTTCCTGTGGCGGCGCGGCATGCCCAGAACGGCGCCACTGTCCAGACACAGGCCGCTTGGGCAATCGACGGCGACCAGTCGGTCGCGAAAGCCGCTGCCGCCATGATTGCCAAGATAGCGAAGGACGTTGCCGATTTCTCCTTCCGCCGGACGTGTCAGGCCAGTCCCGAAAATCGCATCGACATAGACATCGCTGGCATCACAACGCCTGACTTCGTCACAGGTCAGGGGAAGGATCGGCCCCATCTTCAACCAAAGGCGCTTCATGTCGGCTGCGTCTTGACCGGACGGGTTGTCCAGCCCCAGGACAGTTACCTGCCAGCCAGCAGCCTGCATGACACGGGCGATGACATAACCGTCACCGCCGTTGTTTCCCGGCCCACACAGCACCGTGACACGCCCCGGCCTGGGCCAGCACAGGCGAATCTGTCCGGCGACTGCGCAGCCTGCACGTTCCATCAATTCTGCGCCTGTTACCTTGCCGCTTTTCATGGCGGAGGATTCGATGGCGCGCATTTGGGCGGAGGTAAGAATTTCAGGGCCGTTCAGCATGGTTGTTGCTCTGTTTTTAATCTTATTGCATAATTTTTGGGCAATATTGCCGGGACATATCATTTGAAGGCGCGAACCATCGCCTGCCGCATTTACCCGAGCCATGAAACCCGCCAATCAGGCTTCAGACAAGCCGCGAGGAAGGATCATTTGCGATGAAAAAGATCGAGGCGATCATTAAGCCGTTTAAGCTGGATGACGTAAAAGAGGCGTTGCAAGAAGTCGGCGTTCAGGGTCTTTCCGTCACCGAAGTGAAAGGTTTCGGTCGCCAGAAGGGACATACCGAACTGTATCGCGGCGCGGAATACGTCGTCGATTTTCTGCCCAAGGTTAAAATCGAGATGGTGCTGCCCGACGATCAGGTCGATGCCGCGGTCGAGGCGATCATCGGTGCTGCACGCACCGAAAAGATTGGCGATGGCAAGATCTTTGTATCGCCCGTTGAACAGGCGATCCGTATTCGCACGGGTGAAACCGGCGACGACGCGGTTTGAGGTTTTTCGGTTGGCCGTCAAAGGCGGACAACCCGACACAGAACTTTCACGCCCTGATGCAGCGGCACCGGGCGTAAACTTGAAGAAAGGGAAGAGATGAAAGTTAAGGATGTCTTGAAGCTGTTGAAGGACGAAGAAGTCGCCTATGTCGACGTTCGCTTCACCGACCCCAAGGGTAAGCTTCAGCACGTGACGCTGGATGTCGATCTGGTTGACGAAGATTTCTTTGAAGAAGGCTTCATGTTTGACGGCAGCTCGATCGCGGGCTGGAAGTCGATCGATCAGTCGGACATGAAATTGATCCTTGATCCAAGCAGCGTCTATATTGATCCGTTCTATGCCGAAAAGACATTGTGCGTTCATTGTAACGTCGTCGAACCGGATACTGGCGAAGCCTATAGCCGCGACCCGCGTGGGACCGCGCTGAAGGCCGAGGCCTACCTGAAGTCGACGGGCATCGGTGACACCTCGTATTTCGGGCCGGAAGCCGAATTCTTCATTTTTGATGACGTTCGTTATTCGGTCACGCCGCAGAAAGTGTCGTTCCAGATCGACGCCGTTGACGCGGCGTGGAACACGGATACCGAATATGAAATGGGTAACCTGGGCCATCGCGCAGCCCATAAGGGCGGCTATTTCCCGGTGAACCCGATCGACGCGGGTCAGGACATTCGTGGCGAAATGCTGTCGACGATGAAGCGCATGGGCATCAAGGTCGACAAGCACCACCACGAAGTCGCAAGCTGCCAGCATGAATTGGGGATGATTTTTGGTGGTCTGACCGAACAGGCGGACAACATCCAGAAATACAAATATGTCATCCACAATGTCGCTGACGCATACGGCAAGACGGCAACCTTCATGCCGAAGCCGATGAAAGGCGACAACGGTTCGGGCATGCACGTCAACATGTCGATCTGGAAGGACGGCAAGCCGCTGTTTGCTGGCGACAAATATGCGGATCTGTCGCAGGAGGCGCTGTATTTCATCGGCGGCATCCTGAAGCATGCCAAGGCGCTGAATGCGCTGACCAACCCGTCGACCAACAGCTACAAGCGCCTGATCCCCGGCTTTGAGGCCCCGGTTCTGCGCGCCTATTCGGCCCGCAACCGCAGTGGCTGCGTGCGTATTCCGTGGACGGAATCGCCCAAGGCCAAGCGCGTCGAAGCCCGCTTCCCCGATCCGGCGGCCAACCCCTACCTGGCCTTTGCCGCCCTGCTGATGGCGGGTCTGGACGGGATCAGGAACAAGATTGATCCGGGCCCGGCATCCGACAAGGATCTGTATGACCTGCCGCCCGAGGAACTGGCCGAAATCCCGACCGTTTGTGGTTCGCTTCGCGAAGCGCTGGAGGAATTGGAGAAGGACATGGACTTCCTGCTGCAGGGTGATGTGTTCACCCGCGACCAGTTGGAAGCCTATATCGCCCTGAAATGGGAAGAGGTTTATGCCTACGAGCATACGCCGCATCCCGTCGAATACGCGATGTATTACAGCTGCTGATTGCAGCACTTCGGGACAGAGATACGAAAGCCGCCCGAAGAGGGCGGCTTTCTTCATGTGGTTTGTCAGTCGGTGTCAGAAACCGAATGAACCAAGGATGATGACAGCAATCGTCGCCACCACAGGAATGGCCACAGCGACGACAAAGATATCGGCATAGCTTTTCTTATGCGTCATGCCGGTGATTGCCAGCAATGTGATGACAGCGCCGTTATGGGGCAGGGCGTCAAAGCCACCCGAGGATAGGGCGGTGACACGGTGCATCAGCTCCATGCTGATCCCCTGATCTTGCGCCATGGCGGCGAATTGTTCGCCAAGCGCATTCAGCGCGATCGACATGCCCCCAGAGGCCGAGCCTGTGATCCCGGCCAACACGTTGACAGCGACGGCCAATGACGCGACAGGGTTCGTCGGGAACAGGCCCAGCACCGCGTCACGGATGATCGAAAAGGCGGGAAGCGACGCGATGACCGCGCCATAGCCCACCTCGGACGCGGTGTTGAAGATCGGCAGCAGCGATCCCATCGTGCCCGAGTTGACGGATTCCTTGACATCCGTGAAGCGCCGCCAATTCAGCGCCAACGTCAGGATGATTGAAACTGTCAGCGCCATAATGATCGCCCAGATGCCCGCCACGCTTTTCAGACTGGTCGCGCCATATTCCGGCTGCGCCAGATAAGCGGCGTCCAGATTGGGAATGACCAGATAGGTGAAAACCGCGTTCAGCACGATGACCGAAATCACGGGCAGAATGGCGATTGCAAAACTGGGCAGGTCGGCATCGTCGGCCAGCGAACTGTCGGCAGCGGTGCGGGCATGCTGACCATAGCCTTCGTTTCGGGCTGCAGCCGCCGCCGCACGGCGATCCAGCCATGCGGTGCCGCCGAACAGCATGATCAGCCCCGCCAATGTCCCAAGGAAAGGCGCGGCAAAGACGTTGGTGCCAAAGAACGGCATCGGGATCGCGTTCTGGATGGCCGGCGTTCCCGGAAAGGCCGTCATGGTGAAGGTGAACGATCCAAGAGCGATTGCCGCCGGCAGCAGACGTTTCGGAATATCGGCGCGGCGGAATAGCGCGTTGGCGATCGGGTAGATTGCAAAGGCAACCACGAACAGCGACACCCCGCCATAGGTCAGCACACCGCATGACAGCACGACTGCCAGGATCGCACGTTTCGTGCCCAGCCAATCGACGATCTTTTCGGCGATGGTGCGGGCCGCGCCGCTGTCGGCCATGACCTTGCCAAAAATCGCGCCCAGCAGGAACAGCGGGAAATAGGTGATCACATAGCCGCCCAGCGACTTCATGAAGACCTGCGTATAGGTTGCCAGAACGGGCAGATCGCCTGACATCAGCACCGCCAGCAGCGCCAGCAGCGGCGCAAGGATCAACACATTAATCCCGCGATAGGCCAGATACATCAGCAAGCCCAGCGACAAGAGAATTCCCAAAAGTCCCATAAACACCTTCCTCAAAATACTGCTTTATTTGCGCTGACAAGTTTTTCGGGGCGGGCAGGTTTTTGAGCAAATACCGCCGATTCCCGCCCCGATTGTGTAGCGCGGTCAACTGCGCATAAATGTATCAAAGGTGCAACTGAGGCCGGCCGTCGTTTCGGAGGGCAGGACAGAACCTTGAATTCATCCCGAAGGTGGTCCATTTGGCAGGCAAGGGTTCAGGCCCCTGCCGCTCACAGGCGCAAGCCCATGGTGAAGCCTGATACGATCTCCGCTTTCGGCAATATGCCCGATGGCGGCAATGTGAGCCCCGCCCATTTTCGGCATGATTGTCTAAAGGACCAAAACCATGGCTATGAACCATGATGTCAATACTTTGAAATCTCAGGCGAAAAATCTGCGTGCTGCGTTGGAACGCGCGGGAACCCCCGTCAGCCATTCGCAAGCGCTTGAGCTGGTGGCGCAAAGCCACGGTGCCCGTGACTGGAATACCGCTCATGCAACGGCCGAAGCGGCGCCGCTGTGGCAATTCGGTGGGCAGGTGCGCGGCCGCTATCTGGGCCAACCTTTTACCGGGCGCGTGATTGCGGCCAGTGAACGTGGCCGCAACCATCATGCGCTGACCATCACCTTCGACAAGCCGGTGAACGTGTCACAGTCCGATCTGATGGAGGTGCCGCGCAAGCGGGTAAATGCGACGATCAACAGCGCGGGGCGCAGTATCAGCCGCACCTCGGACGGACAGCCGCATCTGGTGTTGGAAGCAGCATAACTGCGACATCAGACCGTTCTGACGACAAGGGGGCCGATTGGCCCCCTTGTTTCGTTGCCGCAGCCTGCCTTAGCCAGCAGCGAACGGATAATCGGTATAGCCTTTTGGCCCGCCCACATACAGCGTTTCAGGTTGCAGCTGGTTCAGCGGCAGATCCTCTTTGATCCGGTTGACCAGATCCGGGGTGGCGATGAAATCGCGGCCAAAGGCCACGGCATCAACCTTGTCTTCGGTGACCAGCTTTTCGGCCAGTTCGGGTGTCATGCCCTCATTGGCAATAACCGGACCGCCGAACGCGCCCTTGATATCGGCCAGCAAGCTATCAGAGCCGACATATTCGCGCAGGCAGATGAAGGCGATGTTCCGGGCCGCCATTTCGCGGGCAACATGGGTGAACAGGGCCTTGGGGTCGCTGTCGCCGATGTCATGTGAATCGCCTCGTGGCGCCAGATGAAGGCCCACACGATCGGCGCCCCAGACACCGATAACGGCATCCGCGATCTGATTCAGGAAGCGCACCCGGTTCTGGATCGAGCCGCCGTATTCATCGTCGCGCCGGTTAGACTTATCCTGCAAAAATTGGTCGATAAGATAACCGTTTGCGCCGTGAATCTCGACACCGTCAAAGCCCGCCTTCTTGGCGTTTTCGGCGCCTTTGCGATAGGCTTCGACAACATCCTCGATTTCTTCCACCGTCAGCGCACGAGGTGTCACATATTCCTGCACGGGGCGGACCAGACTGACATGGCCTTCGGGTTTGACCGCACTGGGCGCGACCGGCGTTTGCCCGTCGAGAAACAGCGGAGCCGAAATCCGCCCGACATGCCAAAGCTGCAGGAAAATCGTGCCGCCTTGATCGTGGACGGCTTTGGTGACTTTTTTCCAGCCCTCCACCTGTTCATCGCTCCAGATGCCGGGAGTATCGGCATAACCTACCCCCAACGGCGTGATCGAGGTCGCTTCGCTCAGGATCAGACCGGCATCGGCGCGCTGTCGATAATAGGTCGCCATCAGATCGTTGGGAACGCGGCCCTCGCTGGCGCGGCTGCGCGTGAGCGGCGCCATGACGATACGGTTTTTCAGCGTGACGGCGCCAAGCTGCAATGGGTCGAATAGGGTGGTCATGCTGCCCTCTGATTTCACGTTATGATCATTGACCTGTGAGCGGTATCAGCCGGTTTCAATAGTCGCACCGGCAGGTTTCCGATTTTTGCCGATCACAGAAGGTCAGCCCCAATGCGAGTGCGTATCAATTGGGCGTGGTCATTCCGGATCGGATGTTGTTCGATGAGCGCAACGATACGTCGCATTGATTAGTTATGGATATCACACTTCTTACGACCGTCACCGCCGCACTGTTCGTGTTGATCGGCATGGCAGAGCCTTTGGCCACGCGACTGGCGGTGCCTTACAGCGTGTTTCTGGCCGTCATGGGCATTCTGATCGGCGTGGGCGCGATTTTTTTGCTGCAGACCGAGCTGACGGATGCGTTCAATCCGCTGGCCGAGTTCATTTTGGGGCTGCCGATCCGGTCGGATGTTTTTCTTTACATCTTTCTTCCCACACTGATTTTTCAATCGACGCTGGAAATGAATATACGGCGGATGCTGGACGACTGGGTGCCGATCCTGACGCTGGCCGTGGTGGCCGTGATCGTTGCAACCTTGACCATCGGCTATGCGCTGGCATGGGTCAGCACGCTGCCATTGGTTGTTTGTTTGCTGGTCGGATCGATCGTTTCGACGACCGACCCTTCGGCGGTGGTCAGTATCTTCCGGTCGCTGACGACGCCCCTGCGGCTGGCGCGGATCATCGAAGGGGAAAGCCTGCTGAATGACGCGGCCGCAATCGCGTTGTTCGGCCTGTTCCTAAGCTATGTCATCGCGGGGCTGCCTGCTCCGAATGTGGGGCAGGCCATAGGCGATTTCCCGGCCCTGTTTGCCGGGGGCATGCTGGCCGGTTGGGGGATTGCGCGGATCGCAGTTTGGATCATGTCGATGTTTGGCCGGTTTGAACTGGCGCAAACCTCGATCTCGGTCGCGGTGCCCTATCTTGCCTATGTCGTGTCGGAACATGTGCTGGGCGCATCAGGTGTGATTGGCGTGGTGGTGGCCGGGCTGACCATGAACATTATCGGGCCGGCGCGCATATCGCCCGTCTATTGGCAGCGATTGAAAGCCGTCTGGGGATTGCTGGCCCATTGGGCCGGGGCGATGATCTTTGTGCTGGCAGCACTGTTGATCCCGCGCTTGCTGGACAATATCGACCTGCTGGACGTCGCGTTGATCATGGTCGTTGTCGTGGCAGCGTTGGTGGCCCGCGCGGCGATCCTGTTTGGTGTGCTGCCACTGTTGACCCTGCTGCGTCTTTCGCCCGCGGTCGAGCCGCGTTACCGCGTGGCGATTCTGTGGGGCGGTTTGCGCGGAGCGGTCACGCTGGCGCTGGCGCTGGCGGTCACGGAAAGCCGACTGGTCGATGTGGAAACCAAACGGCAGGTGGGTATCCTTGCGACCGGCTTTACCCTGTGGACATTGGTGGTGCAGGGGACGACGCTTCGTTGGGTGATTGGCAAGTTGGGTTTGGATAAGCTGTCGCCGCTGGATCGCGCCCTGTCCAATCAGGTGATCGCCGTCGCATTGCAAGAGGTGCGTGAGGACGTTGCGAAAACGACCGAAAACTATGGTCTGCCGCGCGAAACCGTCAGGTCCGAAGCCAAGAAATTCGCCCGGCGTGTGGATGACGCGGTCGAGCGGGCCGAGGCCGAGGATAATGCCCAGATACTTGACCGCGACCGCATTACTCTGGGCCTGATCGCGTTGGCCGGTTACGAGAGAGAGCAAATCCTTGAACGGTTCCGCGAACGCGTGATCGGTGCGTATTTGTCGGAACAGATGTTGTTTGACGCCGACCGGCTGATCGAAGGCACGCGATCAGATGGGCGCACGGGCTATCGTCGCGCTGCCCGGCGAAGTTTGCGTTATGGCAACGCTTTCCGGTTGGCGGCCTTTTTGCGCAACCGTCTTGGGATTGCCGGCCCAATGGCCCGCATGACCGCAGACCGTTTCGAAATGTTGCTAGCCAAAAGGCTGATTTTAAAAGAACTTGGTGGGTTCATTGACAGCCGCATCCGACGCATCCACGGGCGGCGGGTTGCGGAACTGCTGCACGAGTTACTTGCCCGCCGCACCGAAGGTGTTGTCAGCGCGATCGAGGCCATGCGGCTGCAATATCCGGGTTATGCAGAGAAGCTGGAACGCCGCTTTATCCGCCGCACCGCCCTGCGTTTTGAAGAAAGCGAATATAACGCGATGCGCGACGACGGGCTGATCGGGGACGAGGTGCACAGCGCGTTGATGAAGGAAATCGCCGAACGGCGTCAGAAAACCGAATCGCGCCCCCATCTTGATGTCGCCATTCGCCGAGATCAGCTGCTGCGGCAATTCCCGCTATTTGCCGATCTGGATGAGACAGAGTTGCGTTGGCTGATGCGGCAGTTGAAAACCCGCTATGTCAATGCGGGCAAGGTGATTATTCGCAAGGATACGCCCGCGCGCAGTGTATTCTTTGTTTCATCGGGTGCTGTCGAACAGGATATCGCCGGACAGGTCAGCCGTCTTGGCCGGGGTGAGATATTTGGCCAGATCGGCGTTCTGACCCGCAAGCCGCGCCGCGCACAGGTGACCGCACTGACCCCGACCAGCCTGTTGGAACTGGACGAAAAAGGCTTTCGGCGCCTGCTGCGCAAATCCCCGTCCTTGCGTAAAGTGGTCCGCGAAAGCTCGGCTTTCAAAAAACATTCGGAAGACCTGCTGAAACTGCCAGAGCTTGCGTTGGATTGATTGACAGCAGTGGTTCAAGGCTTGCCCGCGGGCTGCTGCGGGCTTTTCTGACCAACTGCCGTTGAGGTCCGTAAATGCTTGGCCTTTCGCCCTTGGCCCGCTATCACGACCACCCGAATAATACAGGATGAACCGCATGGACGTCGCAACCCGTATCGCCCGCACCATCGCTGCTGAAATCAACGCAAGCCCCACACAGGTCACGGCGGCCACCGAATTGCTGGACGGCGGTGCGACGGTTCCCTTCGTTGCGCGTTACCGCAAAGAAGTAACCGGTGGCCTTGATGATACGCAGTTGCGCAACCTGTCCGAACGCCTGACCTATCTGCGAGAGATGGAGGCCCGCCGCACGGCTATCATCGGCTCAATCCGCGATCAGGATAAGCTGACGGACGATCTGGCCCGCGCGATTGCAGCCGCAGAAACCAAGGCCGCGCTTGAGGATATCTATCTGCCCTTCAAGCCCAAACGCCGCACCAAGGCGATGATTGCCCGCGAAAACGGGTTAGAGCCATTGTTGCGCGCCATTCAACAGAATCGCGCCGCAGAACCACAAACGCTGGCGCCTGGCTTTGTGACCAAGGACGTGCCGGATGTAAAAGCCGCACTTGATGGCGCACGCGATATTCTGGTCGAAGAACTGTCCGAAAACGCCGCTGTGCTTGGTGGCTTGCGCGATTTCATGCGGTCAAACGCCTTTATCGCGGCGAAAGTGATTGCCGGAAAAGAGGATGCCGGCACCAAGTTCGCCGATTATTTTGACCATCGCGAAAAATGGGCCGATATCCCCTCGCATCGTGCGCTGGCGATCTTGCGGGCCGCAAAGGAAGAGATCGTCACCATCGACATCTCTCCCGACCCTGAAACGGGGGCCGCGCGGGCCGAAGGAATTGTTGCGCAGGCGCTTGGCCGTCTGGGCGACCGGCCGGGCGATCTGTGGCTGCGCAATGTCGCAGGTTGGACATGGCGCGTCCGGCTGTCGAATACCATGTATATTGATCTGCTGACAGAATTGCGCAAACGCGCCCATGACGAAGCCATCCGGGTCTTTGGCCGCAATCTGAAAGATTTGCTGCTGGCGGCTCCTGCGGGGGCCAAGACGACCATCGGCCTTGATCCCGGCATCCGAACGGGCGTCAAGGTTGCCGTCATCGATGCGACCGGCAAGCTGCTGGACACGACAACGATTTATCCCTTCCAGCCCAAGAATGATCTGGTCGGATCGGAAGCTGTTTTGCTGACGCTGATTGCGAAACACGGTGTCGAGTTGATCGCGATAGGCAATGGCACCGCCAGCCGCGAAACCGAGCGTCTGGTGGCAGATGTGCTGAAACGTCTGCCAAAAGGGGCAAAGGTTCCGGCAAAAGTTGTGGTGTCGGAAGCGGGGGCCTCGGTCTATTCGGCATCGGAACAGGCTGCGAAAGAATTTCCGGGCTTGGATGTGTCGCTGCGTGGTGCGGTGTCGATCGCGCGGCGCTTGCAAGATCCTTTGGCCGAGCTGGTCAAGGTGCCGCCCGAAAGCATCGGCGTTGGTCAATATCAGCATGACGTGGACCAGCGGCAACTGACCAAAACGCTTGAAGCCGTAGTCGAAGATGCCGTGAACGCCGTCGGTGTGGATTTGAACACCGCCTCGGCCCCGCTATTGGCGCATGTCGCGGGCCTTGGTCCGTCGCTGGCACAATCCATCGTGGCCCATCGTGATGCGTCGGGGGCCTTTGCCTCTCGTGCAGCGTTGAAAAAGGTCGCGGGGCTTGGTCCGCGTGCGTTCGAGCAGGCGGCAGGCTTTCTGCGCATCCGTGACGGGGCCGAGCCGCTGGACGCATCTTCCGTTCACCCCGAAGCTTACGGCGTTGCCCGCAAGATCGTTCGGGCCTGCGGGCGCGATATTCGCGCGATCATGGGCGAACCGGCGGCGCTGAAAGGCATCAAGGCCGAGCAATTCGTGGATGAAAAATTCGGCTTGCCAACCGTGCGCGATATTCTGTCCGAGTTGGAAAAACCCGGCCGCGATCCGCGCCCCAGCTTTGTGACCGCAACCTTTGCCGACGGGGTCGAGGATATCAAGGATCTGAAACCGGGCATGTCGTTGGAAGGGACCGTCACCAATGTCGCGGCATTTGGTGCCTTTGTGGATATTGGCGTGCACCAGGACGGGCTGGTTCATATCAGTCAGCTTGCCGATCGTTTTGTCAAAGACCCGAACGAGGTTGTGAAAGTCGGCGATGTGGTCAAGGTTCGCGTGACCGAGATCGATGTGCCCCGCAAACGGATCGGCCTGACCATGCGCAAGGATGGCGGCGGGGAACAAGCACGGCCCGCACGGGATGACCGTCAGCAGGGCGGCAACAGACGTGGCGGTTCGTCGCCCGCGCCGCAGGGCGGCAAGAATGCGGAACAGGGCGGCTTTGGCGCGGCACTGGCCGAGGCGATGCGTCGCAAATGATCGCATCATAAATCAACTCGCGGTGCGGACCTAAAGTCATAGATACGGCTGTGGAACTGGTTTAGGCGTGGCGCGGAATGTGCCGCGCCTTTGTTGCGCCTGGAGCCTGCCTGATGCGAATGAAGATCGACGTTGAGCTTGACTATACATTGGACGAACCCGGACCCGCGATCCTTGTGATCGAGGCGGCCGGTGCCCAGGGGCAAGACCTGACTGCGACGTCGGTTGATTTCGGATCCCTGGAGCATTTCGCCCGTGTCCCGGCCGAGGAAGGGATCGGCGAAAAGATTATCATCCGCACCACTGATCGCATCAGGTGCCGATATTCGGCGCATGTGACGATCACACGTCCGCAACCGAATTTTGGTGCTATGACGGCTGTCGAACTGGATCAGATGCCCGGTGACGCGCTGCGCTATCTGTTGCCGTCGCGCTATTGTCAGGCGGAACGCTTTGTGCCCTTTGCCACGCAGCATTTTGGCAAATTACAGGGTGGCGCCAAGGTCGCCGCGATCCGCGACTGGTGCGAACAGCGGCTGGACTATGTCTCGGGCGCCAGCAATTCCATGACCACGGCGGCCGATACTTTTCTGGCGCGTCAGGGTGTCTGCCGCGACTATGCCCATCTGATGATTGCGCTGTGCCGCGCCGCACAGATACCCGCGCGGATCGCCAGCGTCTTTGCCCCCACGGTGCAGCCACCGGATTTTCATGCCGTGGTCGAGGTGTTTCTGGATGGGGCATGGCACCTGATTGATCCGACGGGAATGGCTGCGGCTGATAATATGGCGATCATTGCGGTCGGTCGTGACGCTGTGGATGTGGCCTTCATGACCACCAGCAGCTACGCGGAATTGCAGATGCAGAATGTTTCGGCTGTGCAGTTGAAGGACTGATTGCCGGAGATTTCTGGTCCGTTGGCTTGACCTTGTCGATGTGAAGGGCCTAACTCTGCCACGTTCGACAGGAGGGGCAACATGATCAGAATTCACCGCCAGGCCACGTTGGCCTTGACCGCAGGGATTGCCATTCTGGCCGCTGGCATGGCAAGCGCGCAGGAATGGCCCACCGAGCCGATCCACGTCTATGTCGGTTTCCCGGCAGGGTCGTCGCCCGATACCCTGGCCCGCCTGATCACGGACCCGCTGTCGCAACGTCTTGGTCAACCGGTCGTGGTCGAAAACAAGCCCGGCGCCGGTGGCGTGATCGGTGTTCAACAGATGCTGGCGGGCAAGGAAAACTATTCCTTCGGCTCGACCATCAACGGTCCGCTGACGACGTCGCCGCGTCTGGTGCCTGATACCAGCTATGACGTCGCCGCCGATATTGCGCCGGTGGCGCTGTTGGCAACATCGCCCTTGGTTCTGGCCGTTTCGGCGGATTTCCCGGCTGACGATCTGGCCGGGTTCATCGCCGCCGCCAAGGCGGAGCCAGAGGCGGTCAGCTATGGTTCCGTCGGGCAAGGATCGGGGGCTCATTTGACAGCGGAACTGTTTGCAGACGCCGCGGGCGTTCAGATGCTGCATATCCCCTTTGCCAGCTATGCCGAAGTCACCACGTCGATCATTGGCGGTGAGATCAACTCGGGCTTCATGGCCCCCTCGGCTGCGATGCCGCAGGCCGAGGCGGGCAAGATGAAAATGCTGGGCGTAACATCGACCGAACCCTTTGCGCAGGTGCCTGACGTGCCGGTGATGGCTGGGAATGCGGGCCTGCCGGCGGATTTCCGGGCCGAATTGTGGAACGCCTTCATCGCCCCGGCAGGCACTGACCCGGCGGTTATCGAACGCCTGAATGCCGAAATCGACGAGATCCTGAAAGACCCCAAGGTGCAGCAGCAACTTATGACGATGGGCTGGCAGGCCGCAGGTGGGACGCCGGATGATCTGGCGCAGCGGATCACCGATGATACGCAGGTCTGGGGCACGGTCATCGACAAGATCGAAGCCAAGTAAGTCTGTCGACGGTTTGGGAACAAAGATGCAGCGCGACTATCACGACCTCTGGGGCGGTGCCGCGATGACCGCCACTGGCGCGGCTGTTGCGCTGTATTGCCTTGGCCATTACGATTTCGGCACGATGCGCCAGATGGGCCCGGGATTCTTTCCCGTCGTTCTGGGTGCCATCCTGGCTGGCCTTGGGTTGCTGATCGCCATTCCCGCATGGTTTCGCGCAGGTGTCGTTGCGCCATTTGCTGCCCTTGACGCAGTTGTGGTTCTGGCGGCGATTGCCATTTTCGGATTTGGGCTGACCAGGTTGGGGCTGGTCACATCGACCGCCAGCGCCGTTCTGATCGCCAGTCTCGCCGCACCGCGCGGTGGCTGGCTATGGCGGATCATCCTGGCTTTGGTGATTACCGTGCTGACATGGGTCATCTTCAAACAGGGGTTGCAGATGACCATCCCTGTCTGGCCGGATTTCTGACATGGGCACATGGGATGGTATCCTGACAGGCTTTGCGGTCGCGCTGCATCCTTCGGTGCTGATCTATTGCGTGCTGGGCGTCGTGCTGGGCACCGTGATCGGGGTTTTGCCGGGGATCGGCGCGATGGCGGCGATTTCGCTGCTGTTGCCGATCACCTTTTACATCAGTCCCGAGGCCGCTTTGGTCATGCTGGGCGGTGTCTATTACGGGGCGCAATATGGCGGCGCGGTCGCCTCGATCCTGCTGCGGTTGCCCGGCACGCCGCAATCGGCAGTCACGACGCTGGACGGCTATCCGATGGCGCAGCAGGGGCGTGCCGGAGTGGCGCTGTTTGCCTCGATGATGTCGTCCTTTGTCGGGTCGGTCATCGGGATTGTCGCGCTGGTCTGGCTGTCGGGCTGGCTGGCCAGTATCGCCACGGAATTCGGGGCGGCGGATTATGCCGCGATGATGGTTCTGGGACTGGTTGCCGCATCGACCATCGGATCACAGCGGCCAGCCAAGGCCTTTGCCATGGTGGTGCTGGGCCTGATCCTTGGATGCGTCGGGACCGACGTGAACAGCGGCGCATCACGGCTGACCTTTGGCCGGACCGAACTGTTGGACGGCATCAATCTGGTGGCACTTGCCATGGGCCTGTTCGGCGTGGCCGAGGTGATCGGCAATATTCGCGACGCGGAACGGAAAGGCGTGCCGGAACATGTCAACCTGCGCCAACTGATCCCGACCCGCGAAGATCTGCGCCGGATGACATTGCCGACGCTGCGCGGCAGCGCGCTTGGCTGTTTCTTTGGGGCGCTGCCGGGAACGGGGTCGACGATTTCGTCCTTCCTGTCCTACGCCACCGAACGCCGCATCGCCCGTCAGCCAGAGCATTTCGGCAATGGTGCCATCGAGGGTGTGGCAGGTCCCGAGGCCGCGAATAACGCCGCTGCGATTACAGCCTTTGTGCCGACGCTGACCTTGGGCATTCCGGGCGATCCGATCATGGCGCTGATGCTGGGGGCGCTGGTGATCCACGGCATTCAACCCGGTCCGATGATGCTGGATGCGCATCCCGATATGTTCTGGGGTCTGGTTGTCAGCTTTGGCATCGGCAACCTGCTGCTGCTGATCCTGAACCTGCCGCTGATCGGGATCTGGGTCAGCCTGCTGCGAATCCCATTCCGCTGGTTGTATCCGGCGATCATCGTCTTTGTCTGTCTGGGCGTTTATTCTGTGCGCGGATCGACCTTTGATATCGCGGCGGTGGCGGTGATTGGCGCGGCTGGCTATCTGCTGGCGCTGGCGCGGTTCAATCCGGCGCTGTTGCTGTTGGGCTTTGTTCTGGGCCCGCTGATCGAGACGAACCTGCGCCGCGCCATGTTGATCTCACGGGGTGATCCCATGGTGTTTCTGGAACGCCCGATTTCGGCGTTCTTCGTCGCGGTGACGGTGCTGTTGATTCTGGGTTCGCTGCTTGGCGTCTGGCGACGGGCTAAAAAAGCAGCGACGCCAACAGGATGACCGGGACAGCGCCGATGATGATGGCCCGGCGGAAAAGAGTCAGGGCGCGGGTGATATCCTTGGCCGTCGGATCGGGGGCAGCCGCGTTCAGCCAAGGCTCGTTCACGGCTTTGTCGCCATAGATGCGCGGCCCCGACAGCCGGATGTTCAACGCTCCGGCCATTGCCGCTTCGGGCCAGCCTGCATTGGGAGAGCGGTGTTTGCCGGCGTCGCGTCGCGTGGTCCGCCAGACAGTGGGCACATGCCGTGCGGCCAGCGCAAACAGGATCGCTGTCAATCGCGCAGGAACCCAATTCGCCACATCATCCAGCCGCGCAGCGAATTTGCCGAATTGTTCATACCGATCATTCCGGTGGCCGATCATCGAATCCAACGTATTGATCGCCTTATATGCAGCGATCCCCGGCAACCCGGCGACGGCTGCCCAGAACAGCGGCGCGACGACGCCATCGGATGCGTTTTCGGCCAGGCTTTCAATGCTGGCCCGCGCAAGGGCGGCTTCATCGGCTTGCGACACGTCGCGCCCCACGATCATCGAGATGGCCTGTCGTGCGGCTGGCAGATCGCCAGCAGCAAGGGGCTTGGCGACGGCATTGACGTGATCGTAAAGCGAACGGGCCGCGACCAAGGGCCAGGCCAACACACCGGCCACCAGCGTCCCCAAGACCGATTGCAGCAGAAGGCCAACCAGATATGCGACCGCAATCACGATCAGGCTGACGACCATTCCCTTTGCAATCGTTCAGCCCCCTTGTTCCAGCGTGCCTCAAGCGCCGAAATCATGCGTCCCAGCCATGTGACCGGATGGCCGATCCGCTGATATAGCGCATCGGGCCAGCCCAGCAGGGCATCCAGTATCAAGGCAATGGCAACAATAACGAAGGTCATGGGCCGGTGATGTTCACCGCTTCGACGGACCAGACATCGCCATCGCGCCGCATGATGGTCAGGGAAAGCGGCGCGACGGCGAATGACAATGCCGCATGTCCGACAACCTGTGACAACGCGGCCCGCACCGTGCCTGCATGGGCGACGATCAGCGTGTCCTGCCGGATCAATTGCAACTCCGGCAGGACGCGCGCGCTCATGTCCAGAAAACTCTCGCCACCTGCGGGGCAGTGCTGCGCCAGATCTGCGGCAGACAGGGGTCCAAGATCCGGCAGGTCGCGATATTTCATCCCTTCCCATGAACCATAATGCTGTTCCCATAGGGAATCGCTCATGTTGTCGGGGGGCAGACCAAGGTTTTCAGCGGTTTTGACGCATCGTCGCGCCGGGCTGCTGATGGTCTGTGCGACCGTGCCAATCCGCTTGCGCATCCAGTCAAAGGCGGCCCGGTCGCTGACATCGGCATCCACATCCCTGCGTCCGGCAAGCCGTCCCCCGGTCAGCGAAGGGGCATGGCGCAGCAGCAGAATTCGGGGCATGGGTTGTCCTGTGGCAAAGCTTTTGGGGGCGCCCGGATTGGCGTCGCGGGCAGAATGTCCCGTCATCCCGGCAGGGGCAAGCCTGCACTGTTGACCTGAACACGCTTCCCGCGCAGGCTTCGCTTGACGGGACGTGATGGCTTGCCGTAAAAGCCCGTTAAATGAACATGCGTTCAATAACCGGGAGGGATGCTGCCAATGTTCACGCAGGGTATGGAGTTCGATCTGGGCGAAGATGTCAACGCCCTGCGCGATATGGTGCATCGCTGGGCACAGGATCGCGTAAAGCCGATCGCATCGCAGGTCGATCAAACCAACGAGTTTCCGAATGAATTGTGGACCGAGATGGGCGACCTGGGCCTGTTGGGAATCACCGTGGCCGAGGAATATGGCGGTTCCGGCATGGGCTATCTGGCCCATGTGATCGCGACCGAGGAGTTGGCGCGGGCCAGCGCAAGTGTCAGCCTGTCCTATGGCGCCCATTCGAATTTGTGCGTCAACCAGATCAAACTGAATGGCACGGATGCGCAGCGTGCGAAATACCTGCCCGATCTGTGCAGCGGCAAGGCCGTCGGCGCCTTGGCCATGTCCGAAGAAGGCGCGGGCAGCGACGTTGTCAGCATGAAGCTGCGGGCGGAAAAGAAGAACGACCGTTATGTGTTGAATGGCAACAAATACTGGATCACCAACGCTCCCGACGCGCAGACGCTGGTCGTCTATGCCAAGACCGACCCGGAAGCGGGCAGCAAGGGCATCACCGCGTTTATCGTCGAACGTGGCATGGCGGGTTTTTCAACCTCGCCCCATTTCGACAAGCTGGGCATGCGCGGGTCCAACACGGGCGAGCTGATCTTTGAAAACTGCGAAATCCCGTTCGAGAATGTCTTGGGCGAGGAAGGTCGCGGTGTGCGTGTGCTGATGTCCGGTCTGGACTACGAACGCCTTGTTCTGTCCGGTATCGGCACCGGCATCATGGCCGCCTGTCTGGATGAAGTCATGCCCTATATCCGCGACCGCAAGCAGTTCGGACAGCCGATCGGTTCGTTCCAACTGATGCAGGGCAAGATCGCTGATATGTATGTCGCGCTGAACACTGCCCGCGCCTATGTCTATGAAGTCGCCAAGGCCTGCGATGCAGGCAAGGTGACGCGGCAGGACGCTGCCGGCGCGGTGCTATATGCAAGCGAGCAGGCAATGGTGCAGGCTCATCAGGCCGTGCAGGCACTTGGCGGTGCGGGCTTCCTGAATGACAGCGTCGTCAGCCGTCTGTTCCGTGACGCAAAGCTGATGGAGATTGGCGCTGGCACCAGCGAAATCCGCCGCATGCTGATTGGCCGCGAATTGATGAACCTTGGTTGATCCAACCCATGAACGGGCTGACCAAATCAGGAGCTGATCTGTGATACGAATTGCCTTGTGCCTTGCCGTTTTCGCCGCTGCGCCCGTGCTGGCACAGGACAGTACCGAACCAGCTTCGGCTTTTGATGCCGCCTTGGTGGATGCCTGTCTGGACAGCGCACGCGAGCGAGAGGCGCAGGACCAGCAGCCTGCATGGGAAAGCTGCATCGCCGCCGCTGCCGATCCCTGCCTTGATGGGCCGGATGGAAGCACGACCGTCGGCATGTCCATGTGTCTTGGTCAGGAATACGACATCTGGGACGCCAAGCTGAACGAGGCGTATCAATCGCTGCTATCCGACGCCGAGGCCACGGATAAGGAAATGGCCGAACTGGGATCGGCGGCGGAAAAGCAGGTTCCCCATTTGCGCGATATGCAGCGCAACTGGATCGCGTTCCGTGATGCGGCCTGCGGTTACGAGCGCAGCCGTTGGGGCGGCGGCACGGGTGGTGGGCCAGCCGCAACCGAATGCATGATGCGGCTGACCGCACAGCAGTTCTTCTGGTTGCAGAAATACCAATGACGCGGCTAAGCGTTTGAACTGGGGGAGGGGATATGACGACAATCCGAATTCACATTCCAGCCCTGCTTGTCGCGGGCCTGTCCTTTGGCGCGGCATATGCGCAAGAACATATGGTCAACGAGATGATTGTTGATGTGTGCGTCCTTCAGACCGCAAAAGGTGAGACCGACCCAGATTGTATCGGCGTTGCGGCCGGGGCGTGTCAGACTGCAACGCAAAGCGGCTCGACAACGCCTGGAATCAGCGCATGCCTGATGTCGGAAAACGCAGTCTGGGACCGGCTGCTCAATCAGGAATATCAGGCAAATCGCAAGGCTTTCGCCGATACCCCCGGCATGACTGAGAAATTGCAAGCCGCGCAACGTGCATGGGTCGCCATGAGGGATGCGGATTGTGAAATTGCCTATGACCGATATGGCGGCGGCTCGATGCGGACGATCGCATCCGCCGCCTGCCAGATGAACCACACGGCGCGCCGGGCGCTGCAGCTGAGAGATATGCGGGAATATTAAGATGAAGCTGAAATCACAGGCGCTGACCAATTCCGATAGTTTCCGCAGCAACCGTCAGGCACATCTGGCATTGCTGGCGACGGCCCGGGATGCGGCCGAATTGTCCGCGGCTGGTGGCGGGCAAAAGGCCATGGACAGGCATGTCAGTCGCGGCAAGATGCCGCCGCGTGAACGGGTGGCGAACCTTTTGGATCCCGGCAGTCCGTTTCTGGAAATCGGCGCCACGGCGGCGCATGGCATGTATGATGGCGCAGCGCCGGGCGCAGGCATGATCGCAGGCATCGGCCGGGTCCATGGGCAGGATGTGATGGTCGTGGCCAATGACGCGACGGTCAAGGGTGGCACCTACTATCCGATGACGGTCAAGAAACATCTGCGCGCCCAGGAGATTGCCGAACAGTGCCATCTGCCCTGCGTCTATCTGGTCGACAGCGGCGGCGCGAACCTGCCCAATCAGGACGAGGTTTTCCCCGACCGCGATCATTTCGGTCGAATTTTCTACAATCAGGCGAATATGTCTGCCAAAGGGATCGCCCAGATCGCCGTGGTCATGGGCTCCAGCACGGCGGGCGGTGCCTATGTGCCCGCGATGTCGGATGTCTCGATCATCGTGCGCAATCAGGGCACCATCTTTCTGGCGGGACCCCCCTTGGTCAAGGCCGCGACGGGCGAGGTTGTCAGCGCCGAGGATCTGGGCGGTGGCGACGTGCATACGCGCCTGTCCGGGGTTGCCGATTATCTGGCCGAAGATGATGCCCATGCTCTGGCCCTGGCGCGGCGGGCGATCGCGAACCTGAACCGCAAATTGCCGTCGACAGTGGACTGGCAGTCGCCAGAAGCACCACTTTACGATCCCGAGGAAATCCTTGGGGTCGTGCCCGCCGATCTGCGCACCCCTTATGACATCCGCGAGGTGATCGCCCGCACCGTCGACGGCAGCCGCTTTGATGAATTCAAAGCGCGTTTTGGTGAAACGCTGGTCACCGGATTTGCACATATCGAAGGTTGCCCAGTGGGGATCATTGCCAATAACGGCGTGATCTTTTCCGAAGCCGCCCAAAAGGGCGCGCATTTCATCGAGCTGTGTTCGATGCGGAATATTCCGCTGGTTTTCTTGCAGAACGTCACCGGCTTCATGGTCGGTCGCAAATATGAAAACGAAGGCATAGCCCGCCACGGCGCCAAAATGGTGACGGCCGTGGCAACAACGAATGTGCCAAAGATCACCATGCTGGTCGGCGGGTCGTTCGGGGCGGGCAATTATGGTATGTCGGGCCGCGCCTATAGCCCGCGTTTCCTGTGGACATGGCCCAATAGCCGCATCTCGGTCATGGGGGGAGAACAGGCCGCAGGCGTGCTGGCCACCGTCAAGCGCGACGGAATCGAGCGTTCGGGCGGAAGCTGGTCCGCCGAGGAAGAGGCCGAGTTCAAGCGTCCGACGATTGAGATGTTCGATCACCAGTCGCATCCCCTTTATGCATCTGCGCGCCTTTGGGATGATGGGATCATTGATCCCCGCAAAAGCCGCGACGTGTTGTCCCTGTCGCTGCACGCATCGCTGAACGCGCCCATCCAGCCGACGCGCTTCGGCATTTTCAGGATGTGAGGGTCGTGATGATGGATGCCTCCGGCGGGGATATTTTCACACAGAAGATGGTGGGCGCGTCCTGTATCGCGATTATCATTCTGGATGCTGACGCCGCGCCGCATTTCAATGAGGTGCCCGGATGAGGGGTTCTTCTTTGCCTAAATACCCAAGACGCAACATTCCCGCCCTGTACCACTTAGCCAAGGACTTGCCATGTTCTCCAAGATCCTGATCGCCAACCGGGGCGAGATCGCCTGCCGTGTCATCGACAGCTGCCGCCGGATGGGCGTTGCGACGGTTGCCGTTTATTCCGATGCCGATCGCGGCGCACGTCATGTCGCAATGGCAGATCAGGCGGTTCATCTGGGCGGTCCCGCACCGTCCGATAGCTATTTGCGCGGCGATGCGATCATCGAAGCCGCCAAGAAGACCGGCGCGCAGGCAATTCATCCCGGATATGGATTCCTGTCCGAAAATCCTGATTTCGTGGATGCAGTCGAAGCAGCAGGACTGGTTTTCATTGGCCCTTCTGCCAAGGCGATCAGGGCCATGGGTCTGAAGGACGCCGCAAAAGCGCTGATGGAGGATGCGGGCGTTCCTGTCGTTCCCGGCTATCATGGGGCCAATCAGGACCCCGCCTATCTGGCGGATCAGGCAAGCCGGATCGGTTATCCGGTTCTGATCAAGGCCGTTGCGGGTGGCGGCGGAAAAGGGATGCGTCGCGTTGACGATCCCAAGGATTTTGCTGACGCCTTGGCCTCGGCCCAATCTGAGGCGAAGAACGCCTTTGGCAATGAGGCGGTTCTGATCGAGAAATATGTTCTTCAGCCGCGCCATATCGAAGTTCAGGTCTTCGGCGACGGTCATCGGGCGGTTTATCTGTTCGAGCGTGACTGTTCGCTTCAACGTCGTCATCAGAAGGTGATCGAAGAAGCGCCGGCCCCCGGCATGACCGATGAAATACGCAAGGTGATGGGGGCTGCGGCTGTCAGGGCTGCCGAAGCAATTGGGTACAAGGGCGCAGGCACGATTGAATTCATCGTGGACGGCGCGAATGGCCTGCGTGCGGACGGCTTCTGGTTCATGGAGATGAACACCCGTTTGCAGGTCGAACATCCGGTGACCGAGGCGATCACGGGCGTCGATCTGGTCGAATGGCAGTTGCGTGTGGCCAGTGGCGAACCGCTGCCGGCGCGGCAGGAGGATTTGCACATCAATGGTCATGCATTCGAGGCACGCCTGTATGCCGAGGATGTTCCTGCGGGTTTTCTGCCTGCAACTGGACGGCTTTCCCACCTGAAGTTTCCGGACGGTGCCCGGATCGAAACCGGCGTCAGGCAGGGCGATACCATTAGCCCGTGGTATGATCCGATGATTGCCAAGGTTGTGACACATGGTCCGACGCGCGCCATCGCCTTGCGCGGATTGGAAGCGGCGCTGGTCGATACCGAGGTCGCCGGCTCTGTCACCAATCTTGATTTTCTGATCGCGCTGACGCGGCATGAGGGGTTCCGTAAGGGCGAGGTTGATACGGGACTGATCGGGCGTGATCTGGACAGCCTGATTTCCTCGTCCGAAGCGGAAAGTGCGACCCGGGCTTTGGCGGTTATCGGTCTGGCGGGGCTTGCCAACCCCGAAGCACGTGGGGGGGCGACGCTTTGGCAGCCGCTGCGTCGGGCAATCGCCTGGGACGGTGGCGAAGCCGTGCTGGAGGTTCTTGGCCCCGGTGCCGCACGCGTGACCCTGGACGGCGGAACGCATGACATCCGCTGGCAAGGGGATCGCTGGTGGGTCGATGATGCGCTGCGTCGGAACCGGATCGTTACCCATGATACAGGCGTCAGCGTTTTTGGCGGGCGCACCGTTCATCTGACACCGCTTGATCCGCTGGCTCGTGACATATCAGCCGCTGGTGGCGATGCCCTGACACGTTCACCGATGCCCGGACTGGTCAAATCCGTCCATGTCGAGGCGGGCCAGCAGGTCAAGATCGGGGACCGGCTTGCCGTGCTGGAGGCGATGAAGATGGAACACAGTCTGACGGCGGCCCGTGACGGCGTCGTAGCTGAGGTTCTGGCAAAAGCTGGTGATCAGGTTGAAGCCGGCGCACCGTTGATTCGGCTGGAAGAGGAAGAAGCGTGATCCGCCTGCACCATATCCCCGGCTCACGTTCGGTCCGGGTGCTTTGGCTTCTGGAAGAACTGGGGCTGGAATATGAAATCCGGGAATGGTCGCTGACGGATGGATCACTGCGCAGCCCCGATTATCTGGCGATGTCGCCGGCAGGGCGCATTCCCGCGCTGGAAATCGATGGGCGGTCGATCTTTGAATCTGCTGCCATCGTGCAATATCTGACCGAACGGGAGGGGCGGCTGACCCCATTACCGGGCGATGCCGAGCGGGCAGATTTCTGGGAATGGATCAGCTTTGCCGAAACGCAGGCGAATATGTTGCAGGCGTTGAACATCCATCACATCTTTCTGCGCCCCGAAAGTGCGCGGTCGCTGCCGCTGATGAAACTGGACACCAGGCGGCTTGCCGTCACGGCGCGGGCGTTGGACAATCATTTGGCTGGCGCGGATACCTTGCTGTCAGAATTTTCAGGTGCGGACTGTATGCTGGGGTTCAATATTGATGCGGTATTCCGCTTTCTGCCCGCGCAGGCTTATCCGAATTTTGCGGCTTATCGCGACCGGATGACGGCACGCCCGGCATATCTGCGCGCAGCAGAGAAAGGTGGACGCAGCATGTATACACGCGATTTCTATGAGCTTCCCGATGGCTGATTTTGTTGAAATCTTTGAAATGGGTCCGCGAGACGGGCTGCAGAATGAAAAGCGACTGATCCCGGCGGATGAAAAGATCGCCTTGGTCGACCTGCTGTCGACGGCAGGCTTTCGCCGGATCGAGGTGACCAGCTTTGTCAGCCCGAAATGGGTGCCGCAGATGGCGGATGCGGCACAGGTCATGGCGGGAATACACCGCGTGCCCGGCGTCAGCTATGCCGTTCTGACACCGAATATGCAGGGCTATCAGGCGGCGCGGGTTGCAAAGGCGAATGAGATCGCCATTTTCGCCAGCGCCTCGGAAGCCTTTAGCAAGGCGAACCTGAATGCGACCATTGCGGAAAGCCTTGCACGCTTTGCTCCGGTGGCCAAAGCGGCACTGGCCGATGGAGTGCCGGTGCGTGGCTATGTCTCGATGGTGACCGACAGCCCGTTTGAAGGGGATGTGGTGGCCCCTGAAAATGTGGCAAGGGTCGTGGCGGCATTGCGTGACATGGGATGCTATGAAATCAGTCTGGGCGATACCATCGGTCAAGCAACGCCGGAAAAGATCGACACCATGTTGACGGCGGTTCTGGATCAGATGCCAGCCGAAAAACTGGCCGGACACTATCATGACACCGCAGGACGTGCCTTGCTGAACATCGACGCCAGTCTTGCCCGTGGTCTGCGTGTCTTTGACGCGGCTGTTGGCGGGTTGGGCGGTTGCCCCTATGCTCCGGGTGCCAAGGGGAATGTGGCGACGGAAACCGTCGCGGCCCATCTTGCAGCGCAGGGCTATGAAACGGGGCTAAACATGGATGTGATTCAGGAAGCCGCAAACATGGCGCGGGCGATGCGGGTGGCGGCGTGATCGGGCGCGAGATCGGGTGGGGTGCGCTTGCTGCGCTGACAGTGCTGGCGGGATGTGGCAGCACGGGCACGCAATCGGTGAACACGCCGGTTGCGGGTGCCAGCACGACCGCATCGGCAGCCTTCAACGCAGAAAGGCGTGGACTGAGCCATATCGGCCTGCGTGACTGCGGCAGTTATCGGCTGGATCTGTTTGCGCCGACACGACTGAATACCGCCAAACAATCGGATGGGGCGATCTATCTGCGTGCCTATACCTATGGTGCGGGTGGTCCGGTTCAGATGCGCATACCCGCCAGCGCGGCGCGTTTGCAGCGGCAGACGGGCGGGGCATGGCAGGACGTGCCCATGACCGCCTCGGCTATGGCATCTGCGGCCTCCGTGGCGGCATCGGGCGGCGTCGTCTCGACACCGATTGCACAGCAATTGGCGCAACCAACGCCATTACCTGCGGGTCAATATCGTCTGTGGTCAGGTCAGTTTGCGGCGCAGCGATCGGGTGGCGCGGCTTGTGCGCTGTCACCGCTGTGGCAATTCACCGTTGAATAGGAAATCCGATGTTTGAAACGATCCGGATCGATACCGACGCACGCGGCGTTGCGACCCTGTGGCTTGCACGGGCGGATAAACATAACGCGCTGTCCCAGCAGATGATGGAAGAGCTGACCACCGCCGCGACGCAGCTGGGCGGCGATCCCGCCGTCCGTGTTGTTGTGCTGGCGGCAGAAGGTGCCAGTTTTTGCGCGGGCGGTGATCTGGGCTGGATGAAGGCGCAGATCAATGCCGATGCGGATACCCGCCGCGCTGGTGCACGCGTGTTGGCCCATATGCTGTTTGCGCTGAATACGCTGCCCAAGCCGCTGATCGGGCGGGTTCATGGCAATGCGTTTGGCGGGGGCGTCGGCATGATGTCGGTCTGCGATATCGCCATTGTCGCCGATACCGCGAAATTCGGCCTGACCGAGGTGAAGCTGGGGCTGATCCCCGCAACCATAGGCCCCTATGTGCTGGCCCGCATGGGCGAGGACAAAGCGCGTCGGGTGTTCTTCTCGGCGCGACTGTTCGGCGCGGATGAGGCGGTGACGCTGAATTTGGCCGCCCGGGCCGTGACCCCGGATGATCTGGATACCGCGATCGAGGCGGAAATCGCCCCCTTCCTGCTGGGCGCGCCCGGTGCGATTGCGGCAGCCAAGGCGCAGTGCCGCTCTTTGGGTCCGCGCATTGATGAAGCCGTGATCGAGGACAGCATCGACCGGCTTGTTGCCGTCTGGGAGGGCGCAGAGGCCCCCGAAGGCATCGCGGCCTTCTTTGACAAACGAAAGCCCGCCTGGCAGGCGTGATGCCGCCAAACCCAATTGTTCAATCCTGAATTGTTTGATCTCCCGCCGTGACAATCACGATGTCGGGCCTATTCTGGATTGATCATCAGGGGGAGGGGACGATGAAACTGCACCGAAATCTGCTGTCGGGTGCCGCACTGTCATGCGTGATCATGACGTCATCTTTTGCGCAGGATGCGGGGGTTCGTGATGAATTCTTCTGGCTGGGTGAAATCAACAAGGCCACGACCGTCATCAACGCGCAGGAAGGATTGCTTGATCCCGCACTTGCGCCCGGAATTGCCACGGCACTGGCAAAGGTGATCGACGATGGCGAACAGCCCGACGCCGACCGCCCCGGCACGGTCATTACCTTCGAGCCGCTTTTGATCGAGGCAGGCGGGATTGATGTGACACTGATCCATGCAGGCCGATCCAGTCAGGACATGCACGCGACCTATCGTGCGGCGATGCTGCGGGATAAACTGCTGGAACTGGCGGATCAGTTGAACGCCACATCGGCAACGCTGGTCGATCTGGCGGACCGCCATAAGGATACGATCGTCCCGAACTATACCAATGGTGTGGCGGCGCAACCGAACAGCTTTGGCCATTATCTACTGGGCCACGCCGCGGGTTTTGATCGCGATGCGCAGCGCATCCGCGAAGCCTATGCCCGGATTGATCGTAGCGCGATGGGCACGACCGTGCTGAATGGAACAAGCTGGCCGCTGAACCGTGAACGGATGGCCGATTACCTTGGCTTTGCGGGGGTCGTGGACAATGCCTATGACGCCTCGCAGATTTCATCCATGGATCAGCCGGTCGAGGTGGGGGCGATCGTCACCTCGGTTGCGCTGCATATCGGCAATTTCGTCGAAGACCTGATGACGCAATATGCCCAGACCCGTCCGTGGATCTTGTTGGAGGAAGGGGGTGAGAACACTTATGTCTCCAGCGCGATGCCGCAAAAACGAAATCCGGGGCTGCTGAACAACACGCGTAGTGATGCGTCGACCGCGGTGACGCTGGCCATGGGGCCGGTCATCCAGACGCATAACATCACGCCGGGCATGTCCGACCCCAAGGATGTCGATGCGAATGCCGCAATGGTCGATGCCGGGATCGCGGCATTGGTGCGGCTGGACAAGGTGCTCAAGGCGCTGGTGATCAATTCCGATCGTGCGCTGGAAGAACTGAACAGCGACTGGACCGCATCGCAGGAACTGGCGGATGCGTTGATGCGCGACCATGGCCTGCCGTTCCGCGAGGGGCACCATTTCGCCTCCGAGATCGTCAACTATGCGCGGCAGAACAGCCTTGGCCCACTGGATTTCCCTTATGCCGAGGCACAGCGGATATATGCTGAAACGGTGGCTGGCACAGACCATCCACCAGCCCTGCCGTTGACCGAAGAGGTCTTTCGCGCGACGCTTGATCCTGTTGCCATCGTCCGGAACCGCGCGACCCTGGGCGGGCCACAACCGGCCGAGATGGCGCGGATGATTGGCAAAGCACGCGAAGGCTTGACCGCGCGGATGGCGTGGATCGCTGAAAAGCGCGATCATATCGACGCGTCGCTGGCGAAATTGGATCAGGATTTTGATGTGCTTCTGACGGATGGCGAAGCGCCCGTCGAAAGCCAGTAAGCACCCTTTGACCCAATAAAAAGGCCTCGGGCAAGGGCGACGCATTCCGCGTGCCGGGACATGACCCTTGCGGCTGCCGAGTCTATTACAACTGGTTCGGGATCCGGCAATATGTCAGACTTTCTGCGAAGTGGCGGAAGTAGCGTCGAGGTTGTTGGCAGCGTCTCATCGATCAGTAAGCCGGGTTCCGATACAATAATCCCTGTTTCAAAGCGACGGACCAAGACACCAACGCTTCTCGCACTGGCGAAGCGGCTTGGGGCGGATGCACTGAAAGCGGGCTCGAAATAAACGCAGGCCTCCGATCGCCGCGTGCTTCCCCGCTCTGGCGTCAAATATCGCCAAGCCGCCTTGGCGCCCACCAGCTTGCCAGTGCCATCATGCCGCAGCGCTCGGACACAACGCCAGCACGGCCAGCTGACAGCAGCGTGTCGATCAGGCGACCGGCGGCATTGGCCATGTCATAGAAGCCGACATCGCGGGTGATGCGCTCGGCCGATCCAAAGGCGAGGATCAGCTGGGAATGGACCGAGGAATTCACCGCGAAGACGAAGCCGAAGAGCAGTAGCCCCGCGATATATTCCAGCGCCTTTGCCAGTTCGGCGAGTTGGTCGTCGTTCATGGGCAGAAATGAATAGTATTGTTAATCAGAGCCTCGACAATATTTTGCCGAGGCTCTGGCATGTCAGAAACTGGGCGTGCGTTCCGGACAGGCGGAGCTTTGAAATTTCAGCGCAAAGCCAGTCTTACATCCCGGCATAAAGCGGGAAGCGGGCGCAAAGCTGGGCCACTTCGGCTTTCACCTTTTCCTCGACTTCGGCGTTGCCGTCTTCACCGTTCTTGGCAAGTCCATCGACAACTTCGACGATCCAGCGGGCGATCTGGCGGAACTCTTCTTCCTTGAAGCCGCGCGTCGTACCAGCAGGGGCACCCAGACGGATGCCCGAGGTGACAAAGGGCTTTTCCGGGTCGAACGGAACGCCGTTCTTGTTGCAGGTGATATGGGCACGGCCAAGGGCGGCCTCGGTCGCCTTTCCGGTCACGCCTTTGGGTCGCAGATCGGCAAGACACAGATGGTTGTCGGTGCCGCCCGACACGATGTCGATGCCACCTTTCATCAGCTCGTCCGCCATGGCGCGGGCGTTTGCGACGACCTGTGCGGCGTAATCGTTGAAGGATGGGTCCAGCGCCTCTTTGAAGGCGACGGCCTTGGCTGCGATCACATGCATCAGCGGGCCACCCTGCAAACCGGGGAACACAGCACTGTTGATCTTTTTCGCGATATCCGCGTCATTTGTCAGCACCATGCCGCCGCGCGGGCCGCGCAGCGATTTATGGGTGGTGGTGGTGACGACATGGGCATGCGGCAGGGGCGAGGGATGCTGGCCACCTGCAACAAGACCCGCGATATGGGCCATGTCGACCATCAGATAGGCGCCCACCTCATCCGCGATCTTGCGGAATGCAGCCCAGTCCCAGACACGGCTATAGGCGGTGCCACCTGCGACGATCAGCTTTGGCTTATGTTCCAACGCCTTGGCGCGGATATCTTCCATATCCAGCAGTTGATCCTGCTGACGCACGCCATAGCTGACGACGTTGAACCATTTGCCCGACATGTTGACCGGGCTGCCATGGGTCAGGTGACCGCCTGAATTCAGGTCCAGCCCCATGAAGGTGTCGCCCGGCTGCAGCAGCGCCAGAAACACCGCCTGGTTCATCTGCGAGCCCGAATTCGGCTGCACGTTGGCAAAACCGCAATCGAACAGTTCCTTCGCCCGCTCGATCGCCAGATTTTCGACGATATCGACATATTGGCAGCCGCCATAATAGCGTTTGCCCGGATAACCTTCGGCGTATTTGTTCGTCAGGACCGAGCCTTGTGCCTCCAGAACGGCCTTCGAGACAATGTTTTCGGATGCGATCAACTCGATTTCGTCGCGTTGACGGCCAAGCTCCAGCTTGATCGCGCGGGCGATTTCGGGATCGCGGCTATCAATCGTCTCGGTAAAGAAGCCGGTATCTGTGGTGGAAGAGGTCATCGGTCTCGCGTCCTTTCGTCAGGCCAAGGGGCGGTTTCGCTGCGTTCTCTTAACCCAAGGTCGAATAAGCGGAAAGTGTCAAAAGCGACCGCACGCGGCTGCGGCGCGACGGGGCTTGCGTTCAAGCGGCCTGCATCCGATGCTGCCCCGGTCAAGGGAGGTTGGTTGACGATGTCGCCACGGGTTCATTTCACCGCAAGTCAGGCAGATCATGCCCAACAGGCGTTGTCCGTCATGGTGAAGCGATACGGTCATGTTCCGCTGGCAGAGGCCGGGATTGTCGTAGCCCTTGGGGGTGACGGATTCATGTTGCAAACCCTGCATGCGATGCAGGGGCAGGGGCACGATTTACCGGTTTACGGGATGAATCGCGGAACGGTTGGCTTTCTGATGAATGCTTATTCCGAAGATAACCTGCCTGATCGGCTGGCCATTGCCGAAGAAACCGTCATCAATCCGCTGCAAATGCGTGCAACCCGCGCCGATGGAACGGTTCAGGGGGCGCTGGCAATCAATGAGGTCAGCTTGCTGCGTGAAGGCCCGCAGGCGGCCAAGCTGCGCGTTCATGTCGATGGCAAGATGCGGATGGAGGAACTGGTCTGCGATGGCGTCCTTGTGTCGACGCCGGCTGGGTCAACCGCTTACAATTACTCTGCGCATGGCCCGATTCTGCCGATCCGGTCCGAGGTGTTGGCCCTGACCGCGATCGCGCCGTTTCGTCCGCGCCGTTGGCGTGGCGCTTTGCTGCCCAAAGCTGCGAATGTCGTCATCGAGGTTCTGAACCCTGAACGCAGACCGGTCATGGCCGATGCGGATTCACGCTCGGTCCGGCATGTGACCAGGGTGGAAATCAGCAGCGCACAGGATGTCCGCCATCGCCTGCTGTTCGACAGCGGGCATGGACTGGAAGAAAGACTTCTTCGAGAGCAGTTCGTTTAAGACGCGAAGATCGGCCACGCCGCAGGCTGGCCGTTCTTCACATGTAAAACTGTATCAGCTTAATGTGCATATGGCCGGGCGTCGTGATGCGCCGCAGCAGGAAAAACGGTGACGCCGTGACGGCTTTCAGGTGCCAGCACTGCACAGGAAAAGGCCAGAAAGCGACCGTCGTCATTCTTGACGATATCGCCCATCGGTTCGGGCTGCCAGCCCAGCTTCGTGGCCATCCGCAGGAATGCAGGCGGACCCAGAAACAGGCATTGGTCTGCGCCCAGCGTGAACAGATAAGCGTTGGCGGCTTCCAGGATACGCTCGGCCAATCCGGGCACGGGTTGCGCGGCAAAGCGGGTCAGTTCCCAGCTTTTTGCGTCAACCGGCGGCGTGTCGGTGCACAGATTGTGCGGCATGCCCGGCAGCAGTCCCAGATGGGCGTCGCGGATCATATAGGAATAGACAATCGCGCCATTGCCATATTCCTTGTCCGTGCGCTTCAATCTTGCACCACCCACAATTTCGCCATCGTGATGGGCGACGACATAGGCGGTATCAAAGGTATCGTACTGTTCGAATTCGATCCCCTCAGCGTGGTGCAGCGGCCAAGCCATGCGGTCCACGAAGATCTGCTTTCTAAAGCGCAAAAATGAGGTGATCAGGTCGAAACGGTGCATGTCGCGGGGAAGCACAACGACTTCGACCGTAACGTCATCACGCTGGATGGAGGTCATTTTAAAGCTCCTATTGTTTAACATATTCGGGAAGCCGGGCGAGGCCCAGAAATTGTCGTCCCGCGGTTTCAGGATTGGGTAGCCAAAGGCCCCATTGGGTCACTTCAATCGTCAAAACGCCGTCTTCCGCGTATTGGTCGAAGTAGGTCAGCATGGTCTCAACCATGTCGCGACTAAACTCGGCAGTTGCCAAGCGAGGTTCTCTTATTCCGCTCACCATCGAGGGTACTCCCATTTTGAACACATCTAATAAATGACCGATTTGAGTGATTGTCTTGCAAAAAGTCGCTAAACTGCCTTTCTAGTATGTCCGAAAAGACATAACTTGACGCTGACGTGAACACAGCAGGGAAAGATGGCGTGTTGAAGGATCTGATTCCAAACTTTGATGATGAAATCACCGCGTTGCACCAGTTAGCGCCATCGGGTTGGATCATGGGATTTAACCTGACCTATCGTGGGCCAGAACACCTGTTTAACGCATATCCCGAAGCGTGGCGTGCCGTTTACGAAGAACGCAATTACTTCTTCGGTGACCCGATTGCCGTCTGGACCATCACCAATGATGGTGCCGTGCGCTGGTCAGAAGTTCGCATACCGGATGTGCGTGGCGTGATGCGCCACGCGCGCCGCTACAAGCTGAATTACGGAATGGCGATTTCGCGTAAAGTGGCTGGAAAGCGTTCATTTTTAACCTTATCGCACCCTGATCGCGAATTCACCGATCAAGAGATCGCGACCGCGGCGACCAAGTTCAATCTGTGGACGGACCTTGTGCTGAACCGGGCCTCGCTGACCGTCGCTGAACTGGATGTGTTGCGCTGTTTTCGTGACGGAATGGGACAATCCGAAACGGCTGATTATCTGGACGTGTCTGAATCAACCGTAAAGCAGCGTGCGATCAAGGCGTGCAGCAAGCTGGGAGCCAAGACGCGAACGCAGGCTGTCGCCCTTGCCGTCGCCCGAAACTATCTGTGAACGCTTGGCTGGAGAAAATGTGTGATCAAATGACCGAAAGGGTACATGGGGTTCGCTCTGCCACGGCGGGGATTCGCGCGGACGTCAGACCATCCGTGGACTTTGCCGCAAGCGCTGACTAAGTAGCGCAAGGTTCCAGATGGAGTGCCGGGAATGAGAGTTGCAGTTGTTGGTTTGGGTTATGTCGGTTTGTCGAACGCCGTTCTGCTGGCGCAGCATTGGCCGGTCGTTGCACTGGACATCGTGAAAGAGCGGGTCGATGCGGTGAATGCCCGTAAAAGTCCGATCGAGGATGCCGACATCGCTCGGTTCTTTGTCGAACGTGAGCTTGATCTGACAGCGACGACGGACGCTGCTGAAGCATTGACTGGTGCGGATTATGTGATTGTCGCCACGCCGACGAACTATGACGCCAAGACCAACGGTTTTGACACCAAATCGGTCGAAACGGTCATTTCAAGCGCCCGTCAGCATGCACCCGACGCCATGATCGTCGTGAAATCCACCGTTCCGGTCGGCTTCACGCGCCGCATGCGCGATAAGTTCGGCTATGAAGGGATCGTTTTTTCGCCCGAATTTCTGCGCGAGGGTAAGGCGCTTTATGACAATCTGCATCCCAGCCGGATTATTGTCGGCGGTCAAAGCGAAAAGGCCCGCCATTTTGCCGAGTTGTTGAAGCAGGGCTCCGAGGACAAGAACGTCCCGATCCTGTTTACCGACTCGACCGAAGCCGAGGCGATCAAGCTGTTCGCCAACACCTTCCTTGCCATGCGTGTCGCCTATTTCAACGAATTGGACAGCTATGCACTGACCAACAATCTCGATCCGCGTGCCATCATCGAAGGCGTCAGTCACGATCCGCGGATCGGTGATTTCTATAACAACCCGTCCTTTGGGTATGGCGGTTATTGCCTGCCCAAGGATACCAAGCAGCTTCTGGCGAATTATTCCTCGGTGCCGCAGAACCTGATTGCGGCCATCGTGGAATCAAACCGTACGCGCAAGGACTTCATTTCCGAGCAGATCATTGCGCGCTCGCCCGAAACCGTGGGCGTTTATCGTCTGGTGATGAAAGAAGGTTCGGACAACTTCCGTGACAGCGCCATTCAGGGCATCATGAAGCGGATCAAGGCCAAGGGCATCCAATGCGTTGTTTACGAACCCGCGCTGGATGCCGAGGATTTCTTTCATTCACCGGTTGTGCGCGATCTGCACCAGTTCAAGGCGCAATCCGACATCATCATCGCAAATCGCCTGAACGCGGATATCGAGGATGTGGCCGACAAGGTCTTTACCCGCGATCTGTTGCAGCGCGATATTTAGGGCATGACACCCTCTGCCCGGATCGCTGCCGCTATCGAGGTTCTGGACCAGATACTGGGCGGCCAACCCGCCGAGCAGGCCTTGCTGCGCTGGTCGCGCACCAGCCGCTTTGCCGGATCGGGTGATCGGGCGGCTGTCCGCGATCTGGTTTTTGACGCCTTGCGCCGCCGCAACAGTCTGGCGGCCATGGGCGGTTCGCTGACGGGGCGCGGGCTGATGATCGGTGCGTTGCGCGCTGACGGCCACGATCCGGCTCAGGTTTTTACCGGGCAGGGCTATGCACCCGGCCCGTTATCCGATGCTGAAATGATGGCTGCTGGTGGCGATGTGGTCGATTTACCAGATTGGGCCATGCCTTATTGGCGGCGGTCGCTTGGTGATCAGGCGGAAGCGGTCGCAGATGCGATGCGGCAACGCGCCCCGGTCTGGCTTCGCGTAAATTCCTTGCGCGGCAACCCCGACAAAGCCATCTCCGCACTCGCCGGGGACGGCATTGAAGTTGAAGCAGACGACCGGCACCCGACGGCACTGAAAGTCGTCAGCAATGAACGCAAGCTGGCGCAGTCCGACGCTTATAAGGACGGGTTGGTCGAGCTGCAGGATTTGTCGCCACAGCTTGCCTGCGCAGCCTTGCCCGTACGACCCGGCATGCGTGTTCTGGATTATTGCGCGGGTGGCGGGGGAAAAGTGCTGGCAATTGCTGGCATGGCGGACAGGCTGAGTTTGACGGCACATGATGCCGATCCGGCAAGAATGGCCGATTTGCCCGCTCGAGCAAAACGTGCAGGCGCCCGCGTGCAGCTGATGAATAAGGTTGGCGGTCCGTTCGATCTGGTGATTGCCGACGTGCCTTGCTCGGGGTCTGGAACGTGGCGCCGCACGCCGGATGCGAAATGGCGAATGGCACCGGGCACGCTGGATGACCTGTTGAAAACGCAGCATGATATTTTGCGAAACGCCCTGAGCTTCGTCGGCCCGGGCGGCTATCTTGCCTATATGACCTGTTCTCTTTTTAGTGAAGAGAACGACGATCAGATTGATGCTTTTCTGGCAGAAACCCCGTTTGAACAGGTGGCCCGCCATCATTGGACGCCACTGGAAGCAAGCGACGGATTTTTTCTTGCGCTTCTGCAACGAGAGGTCTGATGTCCCGACAATTGCGGCAAATTAACGCAATTTTAAATGATCCCTCGCTATTCAAGCCTTTGGATATTCGCAGAAAGGCGTGGCGAATGGCGCATTGGGACGACCAGAACGGAATTCCTCATTCAGCATTGACGGCGGTGCCGCTGCTGCTGTTGCCAATGGTGATCGGGGCGGGGGCATTGCTTCTGTGGCCCGAACTGGGGACCGGCACGATCGCGATCATTTTTTCGTCGGTGGCGGTTGCGTGGTATCTGCTGGGCGGGGCCATCTCGATCTCTCATGCACGTCGTCGCATGGCCAGCAGGCGTGCGCTGGCATCCGTCCGGGCAGAGGCTACCGCTGCACCCGAACCCATCTGGATCTGCGATGGCGAAGGGCGGGTGTTGTTTCAGAATCAGGCGGCACGCGACGATTTCGGGGACATCACCGGCCGAGGCATTTTGTCGCTATTGGTCCGCCTGCGGGCAGATGCCGAGGCGGAACTGACCCAACTGACACGACGTGCGCTGTATTCGAAATATGTCGAAATGCAGCTTTCGACCGGCGACGTGGTGGCACTTAGTTCCGCACCCGACGGGCTTTTGCAGATCTGGTCATATCACCATAATGGTCAGGGGCTGCGCGGCCTTTATCCAGATGATGGGGGGGATGTCGATGATTTTGAAGCCATGCCCGTCGCACTTTTGAAGATCGCCCCCGACGGAAACATCAGACGCGCCAATGCTGCGGCAAGGCGGCTGCTGCAGGGGGCTGTCCCGGATGAACAAGAGCCCGCAATTCATGTCGGCGCGCTGCTGGAGGGGCCTGGGCGGCCTATTTGTGAATGGATTGCCGAGGTTCTTAAAAATCAGGACGTCCTGACAAACGATATGGATGCCAGATCCGAGATTTTGCGGCTGCGGCTGGTTGAGGGCCGGGAAAGCATTGAGAAATATTTTCAGGTCTCGTTGGCATCCGATCCGACTGACCGGCCAGGCGTGATTGCCGTTCTCAATGACGCAAGTGCTTTGAAAACGCTGGAAGCGCAGTTTGTGCAAAGTCAGAAGATGCAGGCAATCGGTCAATTGGCGGGCGGAGTGGCGCATGATTTCAACAACTTGCTGACCGCCATTCGTGGTCACTGTGATTTGCTGATGCTGCGTCATGACAAGGGCGATCAGGATTATGCCGATCTGGATCAGATAGGTCAGAATACGAATCGCGCCGCCGCTTTGGTCGGCCAGTTGCTGGCGTTTTCTCGTAAGCAGAATCTGAAACTGGAACTGATCGATCCGCGCGATACCCTGGCCGATCTGACCCATCTGCTGAACAGGCTGGTGGGGGAACGCGTCCGTCTTGCCATTAGCCATGACCGAAAATTGCGTCCAATTCGGGCCGACAAACGACAGCTGGAGCAGGTCATCATGAATCTGGTCGTGAATGCCCGTGACGCCATGCCCCTTGGGGGAGAGATTTTTGTCCGCTCTGATAATATCCTGCTTGAGGAACCGTTGGCGCGTAACCGTGTGGCGTTGCCCAAAGGCGAGTATGTGCGGATAGAGGTGCGCGATGAGGGGACCGGTATTGCCCTCGATATGCTGGACAAGATCTTTGAACCCTTCTTCACAACCAAGCGAACCGGCGAGGGCACAGGCCTTGGTCTTTCGACCGCCTATGGCATTGTGAAGCAGACGGGCGGATATATTTTTTGTGACAGTGAGTTGGGGAAAGGCACCTGTTTTTCACTGTATTTTCCTGCCCATGCCCATGCTGATCTGAATTCTCAGCCAGTCAGCGTACCCGTGATTGCGACAGATATGCGCAGTGAACGTCGTGCCACGGTGCTGCTGGTCGAGGATGAAGCCCCGGTTCGCGCCTTTGCCAGCCGTGCATTGCAGCTGAAAGGTTATGAGGTGCATGAGGCCGACAGCGCCGAAACTGCGCTGGAACTGTTGGCTGATAATCGGCTGAAGATCGACGTCTTTGTGACCGACGTTGTTATGCCCGGTATGGACGGCCCGACTTGGGTGCGTAGTGCCCTGAAAGACCGGCCAGATACGCGGGTCATTTTCATGTCCGGCTATACGGATGATATCTTCGGAGAAGGCCATTCCCCCATTCCCAATTCTGCTTTCCTTGCGAAACCCTTCACCCTTGCTGAATTGACCCAAACAGTCGCGATGCAACTCGACGGTTCCGAGGGGCCACCAGTTCACTAAGGCTGTGGTGACAAAAGGGTTTCACGGGGCGCTCTGGATGTGATCCAAGCTGGTATCTGGTAGGGTGACCAGCTTGGCCCGAGACCGGATATCGGATAAGGAGTGGGCGTTTCATGAAGGCTTCATTCTGGCTCTCCGCGCTCCGAACGGGCGCAAACCCATGAACCATCGTCGTGTTGTGGATGGGATTTTCTGGATCGCCCGGACGGGATCGCCATGGCGGGACCTGCCCGGGCCGTCCGTCCTGCGCGCAGATCGCGGCGCGAGATGCTGACAACCTTCGCAAAACCATGGCGGCGCGCGACGTGGTGCCGGTCATCCCCACGCGCAAGACCCGCAAGCTGCGCGGGGCCGTGGATCGCACCCTCTACCAGCTGCGCACCCTCGTCGAGCGCTGCTTCAACACGCTGAAAAACGCCCGCCGCGTCGCCACCCGCTACGACAAGACGGCCGAAAGCTTCCTCGAATTCATCGACATCAGGTCGATCCGCCTCTGGCTTCGGCATCTGTCAGCATGACCTGAGGCATCGTTCCTGGTTTTTTGGCGAAATGTGGCGGGTATATGAAAAATTTTGGCCTTATCGGGCGCGATAAATATTTTGTTAAGCAGTTCTGCCCCACAATCGTCGCA
The DNA here is from genome assembly GCF_014490725.1 of Paracoccus amoyensis. GTDB lineage: Bacteria > Pseudomonadota > Alphaproteobacteria > Rhodobacterales > Rhodobacteraceae > Paracoccus > Paracoccus amoyensis. The sequence goes on along the minus strand of NZ_JACOQL010000003.1, from coordinate 240,773 downwards.
TGAATCTGGACTAAAGCGCAGTTCTTCCTTGAAATCCGTCGCAGAATCGCGCATCTGAGAATGAGAACAAGATGTGAACATCTCGTCGACCCGGCTGATTGCCCCGGTCGAAGGGCTGTGAAATAACAGTGAGGACGACATGGCACAGGCGAGCATCTTCGATATGAATGACAAGCGAAGCGCAGATAAGCAAAAAGCTTTGGACAGCGCATTGGCACAGATTGAGCGGCAGTTCGGCAAAGGCTCGATCATGAAACTGGGCGCCGACAATCCGGTGGCCGAGATTGAGGCGACTTCGACCGGTTCACTGGGCCTTGATATCGCACTTGGAATTGGTGGTCTGCCGAAAGGTCGGATCATCGAAATCTTTGGTCCGGAAAGCTCGGGCAAGACCACGCTGACACTGCATGCGGTTGCGGAAGAGCAGAAGAAGGGCGGCGTTTGCGCCTTTGTCGATGCCGAACACGCGTTGGACCCGCAATATGCCAAGCGTTTGGGCGTCAATCTGGATGAACTGCTGATCTCGCAGCCCGATACCGGCGAGCAGGCGTTGGAAATCGTCGATACGTTGGTGCGCTCGGGGGCGGTCAGCATGGTGGTGGTCGACTCGGTGGCGGCGCTGACGCCCAAATCCGAGATTGAAGGCGATATGGGTGACATGCAGATGGGCAGCCAGGCTCGTCTGATGAGTCAGGCGATGCGTAAGCTGACGGCCAGCATTGGACGCAGCAATTGCATGGTGATTTTCATCAACCAGATCCGCATGAAGATCGGTGTCATGTTCGGGAACCCCGAAACGACCACAGGCGGCAATGCGCTGAAGTTTTATGCCTCGGTTCGTCTGGACATTCGTCGCACGGGTTCGATCAAGGATCGTGATGAGGTGACGGGCAATACAACCCGCGTGAAGGTCGTGAAGAATAAGGTCGCTCCGCCCTTCCGTCAGGTGGAATTCGACATCATGTATGGCGAAGGTATCAGCAAGGTTGGCGAATTGATCGACCTTGGTGTCAAAGCCGGCGTGGTCGAAAAATCCGGTGCCTGGTATTCCTATGGTGATGAGCGGATCGGGCAAGGGCGCGAAAACGCCAAGCAATATTTGCGGGATAATACTGCGATTGCATTGGCGATCGAAGATAAGATCCGTGCCAGCCACGGTCTGGATTTCGCCGCCGGCGAAGAGGATGAAACATTGACCGAGGATTGAGCGGTTGGTTGCGAATGAAGAAAGCGCGAGGGGAAACCCTCGCGCTTTCTTATTGAAGTTGCGCTGTTCTCAGGCAGCCAGCTCTCCGTGCGGGTCCAGCACGAATTTCTTTGCCACACCGCTGTCAAAGCTTTCATAACCCGCAGCAGCCTGATCCAACGGAATGATCGTGGCGTTGACGATGTCGGCAATCGGCAGGCGATCATGCAGAATTGCCTGCATCAGCTGGCGGTTATAGCGCAGCACCGGCGTCTGCCCGGTATGGAAGCTTTGCGCCTTGGCCCAGCCAAGGCCGAACCTCATCGACAGACTGCCGAATTTCGCCGCATCATCCACGGCACCCGGATCTTCGGTCACATAGAGGCCGGGAATGCCGACAGAGCCAGCTGGGCGTGTAATCTGCATCATCTGGTTCAGCACGATGGCGGGTTGTTCGCCGCCGGAATAACCACGGGCCTCAAAGCCGACTGCGTCGATGGCGGCATCAACCTCGGGTGAGCCGGTGATCTGGGCGATCATCTCGGGCAGGTTGTCGCCTTTGGACAGATCGACCGGCTCGAAGCCAACGCGGGCGGCGTGATCCAGTCGCTCCTTGTTGAAATCGCCGATCATCACGACGGCGGCGCCCAAGATCCGGGCCGAGGCAGCAGCGGCAAGGCCAACCGGGCCGGCCCCCGCGACATAGACGATGGACCCGACACCAACCCCCGCCTTGTATGCACCATGAAAGCCCGTCGGCAGGATGTCGGACAGCATGGTCAGATCACGGATTTTCGACAGGGCCTGGTCGCGATCGGGGAATTTCAGAAGGTTGAAATCGGCATAGGGCACCATGACATAGCGCGCCTGCCCACCGATCCAGCCGCCCATGTCGACATACCCATAGGCCCCGCCCGCCCGCGACGGGTTCACCGTCAGACAGACGCCGGTATCCTGTTCGCGACAGCAGCGGCAGCGCCCGCAGGCGACGTTGAACGGGACCGAGACGATATCACCGACCTGCAACATCTCGACATCGGCGCCTTTTTCAATCACCTGCCCGGTGATTTCATGGCCAAGAACCAGCCCCGGTGCGGCGGTCGTGCGCCCACGCACCATATGCTGATCCGAGCCGCAGATATTTGTCGAAATCACCTTCAGGATCACCCCGTGTCCGATCTTGCGGCCATCCGGGGCTTGCAGTTTTGCGTCCTCGATATCCTGCACCTCGACCTTGCCCGGTCCGATGTATACGACGCCTTTGTTGGTGGTCATGCGGTCTTCCCCTCCTGAATGATGAACGCAGACTCCTCTTACTGCGCCCAATATGCACGAACATGAGGCTATCCTTCGTGGGGGCGGGTGATGGCCTGTTCGCGACAATCCAGCGATTGAAAGAGACGTGTCGTCGATTGCCGCAAATCACGATGTCGGACCGATAGGTGCTTGGTTTGGGGGGGCGATGCGGGCAAGTTGGGCGGGGTAAGGGAGGAAAAGACATGAAAAAACTGCCCATGACAGCAGTCATGTTCGCGTTCGCCGCAACGTCGCTGGCTGCGCAGGAAAACTATCGTCACGCCGAAGAACCGATCGGCACGGTCGAGCAGATTTACGATGGTGATCTGGTGCCCGATCTGGCGGTCAGCACATTCCGCAATATCGACCGGCTGTTTCCGACGCGCACGGTGGCCGCATCGGACAATCCTTATCCGTTGCAGCCTGCAGATCGGCAGCTTGGGCCAGTGACTGCCCAGCTGGGCGATGCGACCTATGACATGGACGATTTTCTGGCGCTGGACAGTGTGACCGGAATGATCGTGCTGAAAGATGGCAAGGTTGCCTATGAGATCTATCAGCGCGGTAACGGCCCTGACACGCGCTGGATGTCGATGTCGATTGCGAAGTCGGTCACCTCGACCCTGATCGGTGCGGCGATCAAGGACGGCAGCATCAGCGGTCTGGATGCCAAGGTGACGGAGTATGTCCCGAGCTTGAAGGGCAGCGCGTATGACGGGGTGACGGTTGGGCAGATTCTGGAAATGTCGTCGGGCGTTCAGTGGGATGAAACCTATACCGATCCGCTATCCGACCGCCGCGCCTTGTTGGCCGCGCAGATCGCGCAGGAACCGGGCGGCCTGATGAGGGTGATGGCGGCATTGCCGCAGACGCATGAACCGGGCGCGGTGCATAACTATTCAACCGGGGAAACCTCGGTCGCCAGTGAGATTGTCGTCGGCGCAACGGGTAAAAAGCTGGCGGATTATCTGGCCGAGAAGATCTGGCAGCCCTATGGGATGGAGGCGGATGCCAAATGGTGGCTGGACAGCCCCGACGGCAATGAAATCGGAGGCAGCGGTCTGTCTGCGACCTTGCGGGATTTTGCCCGGTTCGGGCAGTTTTTCCTTGATGGCGGGGTCATCGGCGGGGAAAGCATCTTGCCCGATGGCTGGACCGATACCGCGGGCCTGCCTGTGACGCTGAGCGGTGGCGATACGGCCGAATACGGGCTGATGTGGTGGCCGGGTTGGACCGAGGATTCCATCGCCGACAAGGCTTACCTGGCGATTGGTATTCAGGGGCAGAACATCTATATCAATCCGACCGAACGCGTCGTGATCGCGATGACCTCGGCCCAGCCCGAGCCGCTTGGCAAAGAGCCGGTTGACCCCTTGGTCATGTTCGACGCCATCACCGCGGCGCTTGCCACGCCTTGATCATGGCATCAGCGGGCATAGATAGCTGTCAAAGCCCGCTAAATCATCTTTACGCACCAGCGCGAGGGCGGTAACTGTCACCCTCGCCGCAGCGAAGGAATTGCCATGCCCAGCGTTAACGATATCCGGTCCACATTTTTGAACTTCTACGAGAAGAACGGCCACCGTGTCGTGGATTCCAGTCCGCTGGTGCCGCGCAATGATCCGACGTTGATGTTTGCGAACTCGGGCATGGTGCAGTTCAAGAACCTGTTCACCGGGCTTGAAACCAGAGATTACAACCGGGCAACCTCGGCACAGAAATGCGTTCGCGCGGGCGGCAAGCATAACGACCTGGACAATGTCGGTTATACGGCGCGGCACCATACCTTCTTTGAAATGTTGGGCAATTTCAGCTTTGGCGATTATTTCAAGGAACAGGCGATCCCGTATGCCTGGGAATTGCTGACCAAGGATTTCGGCATCCCGAAGGACAAGCTGCTGGTCACCGTCTATCACACGGATGATGAAGCCGCGAACATCTGGAAAAAGGTTGCGAACCTGTCGGATGACAAGATCATCCGCATTGCCAGCGATGACAACTTCTGGCGGATGGGCCCGACCGGCCCCTGCGGCCCTTGCACAGAAATTTTCTACGATCACGGCGATCATATCTGGGGCGGCCCTCCGGGTTCGGCGGAAGAGGATGGCGATCGCTTCATCGAGATCTGGAACCTGGTCTTCATGCAGTTCGAGCAGTTTGAAGATGGCAGTATGAAGGATCTGGCCGCCCAGTCGATCGACACCGGCATGGGGCTGGAACGGATCGCCGCGTTGCTGCAGGGCAAGCACGACAATTATGACACCGACCTGATGCGCGCGCTGATCGAGGCGTCCGCGAACGCAACCAGCAGCGACCCCGACGGCCCCGGCAAGGTGCATCACCGCGTGATCGCGGATCACCTGCGCTCGACCAGCTTCCTGATCGCGGATGGTGTGATGCCCAGCAATGAAGGGCGCGGCTATGTGCTGCGCCGCATCATGCGTCGCGCCATGCGGCATGCGCATATGCTGGGTGCGCAGGATCCCGTGATGTATAAGCTGGTCCCGTCGCTGGTGCAGCAGATGGGCGCCGCCTATCCGGAACTGGGCCGCGCACAGCCGATGATCGAAGAAACGTTGCGCAGCGAAGAAACCCGTTTCCGTCAGACGCTGGATCGCGGTCTGCGCCTGCTGGACGACGAATTGGGCAAGTTGCCCGAAGGTGCGGACCTGCCGGGTGAGGCTGCATTCAAACTGTATGACACTTATGGTTTCCCGCTGGACCTGACGCAGGATGCTCTGCGTGAAAAAGGTCGCGCGGTTGATGTCGGCGGGTTTGATACCGCAATGGCCGAACAAAAGGCCAAGGCACGCGCGGCATGGGCGGGCAGCGGCGAAACGCAGGACGCGACGATCTGGTATGATCTGGCCGAAAAGCACGGCACGACCGAGTTTCTGGGCTATGATACGGAAGAGGCCGAAGGTCAGATCCTGTCGCTGGTCAAGGACGGGGCTGAAATCGCCGATGCCAAGCAGGGCGACACGATCCAGATTGTTGTGAACCAATCGCCTTTCTATGCGGAATCGGGTGGCCAGGTCGGCGATACCGGCCTGATCAAGACCGAAACCGGCGCGGCGCGGGTGACCGATACGAAAAAGGTCGCTGGCGTCTTCGTGCATTTCGCAGAAGTCACCCTTGGCACCGTCAGCCGGGGGCAGGGCGCGCAACTGTCCGTCGATCACGATCGTCGCAGCATGATTCAGGCCAACCACTCGGCCACGCACCTGCTGCACGAGGCGCTGCGCCGCACCTTGGGCGAACATGTCTCGCAACGCGGTAGCCTGAACGCGCCGGATCGCTTGCGCTTTGATTTCAGCCATAACAATGCTGTGACGCCGGATGAGCTGGCAAAGATCGAGGCCGAGGTGAATGACTTCGTCCGTCAGAACACCCCGGTCGAAACGCGCATCATGACGCCCGACGATGCCCGTGATCTTGGTGCGCAAGCGCTGTTCGGTGAGAAATATGGCGACGAAGTTCGCGTCGTCTCGATGGGCCGTCAGGCCAATTCGGGCAAGGGCGCGGATGGTCAGACCTATTCGCTGGAATTGTGCGGCGGCACGCATGTGGCGCGCACGGGCGATATTGGTGCCTTTGCGTTGCTCAGCGATGGCGCGTCCTCGGCTGGCGTGCGCCGGATCGAGGCGCTGACCGGGCAGGCCGCGCTGGATCATCTGCGCAATTCCGACAGTCAGTTGTCGGAAATTGCGGGTCTGCTGAAGGCGCAGGCGGGTGATGTTGTGAACAAGGTTCGCGCCTTGTCCGATGAACGCAAGGCGCTGGCCAATGAGGTTGCGCAACTGAAGCGTCAGCTTGCCATGGGGAGCGCTGCTGGCACCGAGGTGAAAGAGATTGGCGGCGTCAAGTTCATCGGTCGCAAGGTCGATGGCGTATCCGGCAAGGAATTGGGCGCCTTGGTGGATGAGATGAAGGCGCAGCTTGGGTCCGGCGCGGTTCTGCTGTTGGCAGAAGCTGACGGCAAGGCAACGGTCGCGGCGGGTGTGACGAATGATCTGACCGGCCGGATCAGCGCGGTTGCGCTGGTGCAGGCGGCGACGGTCGCGCTTGGTGGCAAGGGCGGCGGCGGCAGGCCGGATCGTGCGCAGGGCGGCGCACCAAGTCTTGCGGCTGCCGATAACGCATTTGCAGAGGCTGAAAAGCTGATCGGGGGGACCGCATGACCGCACTTTGGGTTGCACATGTCAACGTCACGGACGCAGAGGCTTATGGAAAATATGCCAAGGCGGCAGGGCCGGCGATTGCGGCGCATGGCGGCGTGTTTCTGGCGCGTGGCGGGCGTTATCAGCAGTTGGAAGGCAATGACCGGCCGCGCAACGTCGTGGCCCGTTTCCCCAGCTTCGAGGCAGCCATTGCCTGTTATAACAGCGCCGAATATCAGGCCGCCCTGGAATTCGCCAAAGGCGCCTCCGAGCGCGATCTTGTGATCATCGAAGAAACGCCCCCCGCCGAATAAGCTGTTTTCTTGGCGGTTTCGTGCTATTTCTACGAAAAAGAAGCAGCACGATCCAAAAAGGGGCAGGGCATGTGTCGTTGGGCCGCCTATGTGGGCCAGCCGATTTTTCTGGAAGATATCGTCACGCGTCCGGCGCATTCGCTGATCCGTCAAAGTCAGGGTGCGCAGCGATGTGTGACGCCGGTCAATGCGGATGGTTTCGGCATCGCCTGGTATGGCGAACGGGATGAACCGGGGCTGTATCGCGATGTGATGCCAGCCTGGTCCGATCCGAACCTGCGCAGCCTTGTCCAGCAGGTGCGTTCCGGGCTGTTCATGGCCCATGTCCGTGCCTCGACAGGGACCGCGACCAGCCGCAATAATTGCCACCCTTTCGCGGTCGGACGGTGGAGTTTCATGCATAACGGTCAGTTCGGCGGCTATGATGCCTTTCGCCGCGACGCCGATCTGATGATCCCCGACGATCTATATGCCCATCGCAAGGGTGCCACGGATAGTGAGGCCTTGTTCCTGATTGCCTTGGGCGAAGGTCTGGACAGGGATCCGAAAGGTGCGATGGAACGTGCCGTGGCCCGAATGACCGACCTTTCGTTACGCCGTGGAACCGCGCCACATGTCCGCATCACATGCGCCTTTTCGGACGGGCAAAGACTTTATGCGATCCGCCATGCCAGTGACGACCACGCCCCCAGCCTGTATCATCGTTGGTCCGCCAGCCGTGGTGGACGCGCGGTCGTGTCAGAACCGTTGGAAGACGATCAGGACGACTGGCAAGAAGTGCCTGCGAACAGTTTCTGCATCTTTGACCCTGAAAGCGTCGTGATCGAAAGTTTTCGCCCGACAGCCACGGCTGTTGCGGCCTGACCGGAACATCAGATCAGTTATCAGCCGGTGCGCTGCGGGGGGCCGGGGGCGTTGCGTTTCCCTGTGGGACAGAAACGGCAGGTTTTTGTTCTGCGGCAACGGTTCTGTCTGCGGATTGCGGCGCGGCTGCGGCCGGGGCGTCCGGCACGGGTTCTGGTTGACGAACGGGCGAGGCGGCAACGGGATATTCTGGCTGCGGGGTCGCATGCTGCACCGTTTTGCCGCTTTTGCCCGATGATGCGATCAATCGGCGAAAGACCAGCAGATTGTGATACACCGTGCTTCGACCGGTCAGGCCCGTCCGCTCTTCACTGGGCAAGACATCGGCACGGATATATTCCCAGCCATCTTGCGCCATGCGGTTCAGTTCGGCGGTAAAGGCGACCGCGTAGCGGTCAGAGGGCGTTTTTGCGTCCTTGTCTTTCTCGCCACGATTAGGGGCCGGGATCACGTTGTATTCGTATGCGGTCATCGGCGCTCTCCATCTCTGGTTCACTAACGAATTAGTCGAAAGCGCGTTCCAAGAAAAGTAGCTGGCAGCCGTCAGTGCGGGTTTCTGGGCTTGACCATGAAAAGCCCGATCCGCAGGCCGATCCAGGCTGCCGGCAGACAAAGGATCGCCAGCAGCCACTCTGGCGTCGTGACCAGCAGGCCATCTTCGATCAGGGTTGCGGGCGATTGCTGCGTCGGGGACAGCGCAAGTGCCGCCAATGTCAGCGGCGTCGTAATGGCAGTGGCAAGCACCCGGATAATCACTTCCAGCAGGAAGGCCGCCACCATCAGCAATATGGCATAGGGCAAAAACAACAGTCCGCTGTAAATCCACTGTTTACGCAATGTGGGACGCGCCGAAAAAGGCCCGCCAATCAGGCCCATGGTCAATCCGCCCAACAGGAAGATACCCTGATGCAAACCAAAAAACGGGTTTGGCAGGGCGACCTCGCTCGTCGCGAAAAGAAGCGGGTAGGTGATGATCAGGGCGATCAGGAAACCATAAGGCAATGCTGAGAGTCCAATCGTTTGCAACGGCTGTGCAGGTGGGTATTCCGCATCTGGAATTTGGCTGTGTATGTTTGGGCGCATCCCAGCTCAAGAGACAATGCCGAAATTAATTTGTATATTGTTGTTATGGGGTTAAGCGGATTTTTGCCAAGTTTCCCAAGTTTGTGTCCGCGTTAGGTTGACCCTGCCAAAGCCAATCCACGACCGTTAACTGCATTTCAGGCCTCAACATGTTCAAAGGGCGAACCTGTCATGAGCGAAGATATTCATAATGTTATTGTCGCGACCGGGCAGCGCGGGGCTGCAAGCACCATGGATGCCAATAGGATTGGATGGCCGTCTGGATCCTTTGTCGGCGGTGGACGCTGCGGTGGTGATGGTGGTGTCAGCGGCGCCAGCAGGATTGACTGTAGGAAGCAGAAAAAGATCGATGAGGTCCAGAAGGTCTTTCAAGAGGCGTTGGACAAGGTCAAAACACCTGGGCGGACCTGGCCGCTCTTGCCGACACCCTGGCCGACACCCTGAACGACATGGGCCGTGATATCGGCGACCAGAAATTCGCTGTTAAGGGCAATGGCCAACTGACCAGATTTTCGCTGATCCAACGATGGCGGAGGGGGCGGTGGCACCTTGCCGAATGCGCCGCCTATCCACGACACCTACAACCCGACACATCCTTACTGGGACAGTTTTGGATGGCTCTCACGTCCTGCAGGCCCAAATCACCGCCCGCGTTGGGCTGTGACCGATAGTCGCGAGGGGCAAGAATGGCGCGACCCGACATGGTCGCGCCATTTGCATTTTACTCGGCCAGTTTCTTCGCGACCAACTCATTGACGGCGGCCGGGTTGGCCTTTCCGCCGGTTGATTTCAGCACCTGACCCACAAACCAACCGGCCAGTTTCGGGTTTTGCTTGGCCTTTTCGACCTGTGCCGGATTTTCCGCGATGATCTTGTCCACGGCTGCTTCAATCGCGCCAAGGTCGGTCACCTGTTTCATGCCGCGCGATTCGACGATGGCCGCCGGGTCGCCGCCTTCGGTCCAGACAATCTCGAACAGATCCTTGGCGATCTTGCCCGAAATGTCGCCCTTGCCGATCAGATCAATGATTCCGCCAAGTTGCGCGGCGGAAATCGGGGATGTTTCAACGCTGAGGCCTTCCTTGTTCAGGCGGCCGAACAATTCGTTGATGACCCAGTTGGCGGCCATCTTGCCATCGCGACCATTGGCGACAGCTTCGAAATAGTCGGCATTCTCGACCTCGGCGGTCAGCACGCCTGCGTCATATTCCGACAGGCCCAGATCGTTGACGAAACGGGTTTTCTTGGCATCCGGCAGTTCCGGCATATCGGCGGCGATGGCGTCCACCCACGCCTGTTCGATTTCCAGCGGCAGCAGGTCGGGATCAGGGAAATAGCGATAGTCATGCGCTTCCTCTTTCGACCGCATCGACCGGGTTTCGCCCTTGTCCGGATCATAAAGACGGGTCTCCTGCACGATCTTGCCGCCGTCTTCGATAATGCCGATCTGACGGCGCGCCTCGTAGTCGATCGCGGCCTGGATGAACCGCAGCGAGTTCATGTTCTTGATCTCGCAGCGCGTGCCCAGATGGCCGAAATCGCCGGTTTCCTGGAATTTCTCATAATCACCGGGTTTGCAGACGCTGACGTTCACATCCGCGCGCAGATTGCCGTTTTGCATATTGCCGTCACAGGTGCCCAGATAGCGCATGATCTGACGCAGTTTGGAGACATAGGCGGCTGCTTCCTCGGGGCCGCGAATATCGGGGCGACTGACGATCTCCATCAGCGCCACGCCGGTGCGATTGAAATCGACGAAGGACATATTGGGGTCCATGTCGTGGATCGACTTGCCGGCGTCCTGTTCCAGATGGATGCGTTCGATCCGCACAAGGCGGGCGATACCCGGACCCATATCAACCAGCACTTCGCCTTCGCCCACGATGGGATGGTAAAGCTGCGAAATCTGATAGCCCTGCGGCAGGTCGGGATAGAAGTAATTCTTGCGGTCAAAGGCGCTACGCAGATTGATCGCAGCCTTGATGCCCAGCCCGGTTTTCACCGCCTGAGCGACGCAGAATTCATTGATGACCGGCAGCATCCCCGGCATGGCCGCGTCCACGAAGGCCACATTGCTGTTTGGTTCGGCCCCGAACGTCGTCGACGCGCCCGAGAACAGCTTGGCATTCGAGGAAACCTGCGCGTGAACCTCTAGCCCGATCACCAGTTCCCAGTCCCCCTTGGCGCCGGCAATGGTTTTGGGCTGCGGAGCAGTAAAGGAAAGATGGTCAAGCATGGGCGTCCTCGGCATGCGGAAAAACGGTTTGCGGTCTTTTAGGACAGGGCGTGGGTGATGTCACGGGCCGGAACAGAGTCTTGGACCCTCTGTCCCAGGATTCGCCATAGGTTAATAAGTTGTTAAGCGACCCACAGGCCCACACAAAATTTTGTGGATAACCCGCCGAAAAAGCCATGCTAACCGCAACATCGGCGGTTTTTCGTTCCTGACCTAACGGCACTTCGGCGCGATCTTGCCCACGAAAATTCTGAACCTTGCAAGATTTTTCAGGCTGGCTACAGCCATTTCCCAGATAGCAACAACAAGATGAGGCGACGAGCGCACTGCGCTGATGCCCTTGGCCGCGCTGGCGATGCTGGCTGCCTGCGAGTCGACTTCGACCACGCAATCCACCCAAAAGGCCGAGGCCCAGGCGCAACAGATGGCGCTGGCCCAAAACCCCCCGATGAGATGGGGTGGGAAAAGCGGTTCCGACGCATGGACACAAGCAACGCTTTCCGCGCTGGACCGTGAGGGCGTCACGATCATGTCGCAAGTCCCATCGGACATCAATGCCTTCTGCCCGAACTATGCCGAACTGACCCAGACCGGTCGCCGTGCATTCTGGGCTGGTCTGCTGTCGGCCGTCGCCAAGCATGAAAGCACCTACAACCCGCAAGCCAGTGGCGGCGGTGGTCGTTGGTTGGGCCTGATGCAGATCGCGCCCGCGACATGGCGCCACTATGACTGCAATGGCAACATCAAGAATGGCGGCGACAACATGTCCTGCGCGGTGAAGATCATGTCGCGTCAGGTTGGCCGTGATAACGCGGTCGCCCGGACCGAAAATGGCTGGCGCGGCGTCGCCCGCGATTGGGCGCCGATGCGTAACGCCTCGAAGCGTGCCGACATCGCCGAGTGGACCAGCAGCCAAAGCTATTGCCAGCCAAAAGAAGGCTAAGGCGACACGTCCTGGGAGGGAGGAAGGCGGGGTTCGACCCCGCCTTTTTTATTTCAGCGCAATGTTGCCAGAATGCGCGCCCATGACCGGGCACCTTTGGCAAAGCTTTCGACGTTGTATTTTTCATTCGGGGAATGGATGCGGTCGTCGTCGCGGCCAAAGCCGATCAGCATCGAATCCATTTGCAGAATTTCCTTGAAATCGCCAGCAATCGGGATCGATCCACCCGCGCCGATATAGGCTGCGTCGCGGCCCCATTCTTCGCTCAGCGCTTGCTTTGCAGCGCCAAAGGCGGCATCGGACGTATCCATCACGCTGGCCGGACTGCCGCCATGTGCATGGAACTCGACCCGGCAATCATCGGGCACGAAGCTTTGGACATGCGCCCGAAACGCCTCTCGGATCTTCGCGGGATCTTGCTTGCTGGTCAGGCGGAAGCTGACCTTGGCCCGGGCCTCGGCAGGGAGCACCGTCTTGAAGCCGTCGCCCGCGTAACCGCCCGCAATCCCGTTGATTTCGGCCGTCGGCTGGCTCCAGACCATTTCCAGCGGCGTCCGGCCCTTTTCGCCGATGGGTGTTTTCAATCCGACACGGCCAAGGAATTCGCTGGCGTCAAAGTCCAGTGCTTCCCAATCCTTGCGCAACGTATCAGACAGATCCTCGACGCCATCGTAAAAGCCGGGCAGGGTGACGCGACCGTTTTCGTCCTTCAGCGCCGCCAATGCCTGCGCCAGAATCATGATCGGGTTGGCTGCCAGACCGCCAAAGCTGCCCGAATGCAGGTCGCGGTCGGCACCACGCACGATGACCTCCTCGCCCACCAGACCGCGTAACTGTGTGGTAATGGCGGGCCGACCGTCGGAATACATGCCCGTGTCGCAGATCATCGCAAGCGACGCACGCAGATCGTTGGCATGTTCTTTCAGGAACGGGCGCAGTGAAGGAGAGCCGGATTCCTCTTCGCCCTCGAACAGCAGGATCAAATCGGACGGTAGCTCGCCATGCACAGCCTTCCATGCCCTGAACGCCTCGACGAAGGTCATCAACTGGCCCTTGTCATCTGCGGCGCCGCGTCCACGGATCACGGGACCGTTGGGGGTGTCCTGAATTTCCGGCTCGAACGGAGGCTTGTCCCAGAGGTTCAGCGGGTCGACGGGCTGCACGTCATAATGCCCATAGAACAACACTGAGCGCGCATCACCCGGTTGCGATTTCGCCACCACCATCGGATGACCGGGCGTGTCATGGATTTTTACGTTGAAGCCCAGCGATTCCAGCTCCGTTCCCATCCATTCGGCCGCGTCACGGACATCTTTTTTATGCGCCGGATCGGTCGAAATGGACGGGATCGCAAGAAAGGCGACAAGCCGTTTCAGCGCCTGATCCAGCCCGTTGTCCAGTTGCGTCAGTATCTGGCCAAGCTTTTCGTCATTCGCCATGTTGCCTCCGTATTTTCCGAGTGGTTTTATAAGAATTTACAAGGGTGCTTTTGGCATGCTGCGACAATTTCGCCCTGTCAATTTCGTGACATAACATGTAACAACAACCTGCCGTGCGTGATCGGACAATGATCGCACCTAGCCACCTATGCAAGGGAACGCCCGCAATGAATTATGATGCCGCATTGGATCAGGCTATTAATCGTTTGCACGAAGAGGGTCGCTATCGCACCTTTATCGATATCGAGCGGACAAAGGGCCGGTATCCTCATGCCGTCTGGACGCGCCCGGATGGCGAGCAGCAGGACATCACTGTCTGGTGTGGCAATGATTATCTTGGCATGGGCCAGCATCCGGCTGTTCTGGAAGCCATGCACGAGGCGCTGGACAATGTCGGGGCCGGCTCGGGCGGCACGCGAAACATCTCCGGGACCACCGTTTATCACAAGCGTCTGGAAGCCGAGCTTGCCGATCTGCATGGCAAAGAGGCTGCACTGGTCTTTTCAAGTGCCTATATCGCCAATGACGCGACCCTTTCGACGCTGCGCAAGCTGTTTCCCGGTCTGATCATTTATTCCGACGCGCTGAATCACGCCTCGATGATCGAGGGGATCAAGCGGTTTGACGGCGCAAAGCGCATCTTCCGCCACAATGACGTTGCCCACCTGCGCCAGCTTCTGGAAGCCGATGATCCGACGGCGCCAAAGCTGATCGCCTTCGAATCGATTTATTCGATGGACGGCGATTTCGGCCCGATCGAGGCAATTTGCGATCTGGCCGATGAATTCAATGCACTGACCTATCTGGACGAGGTGCATGCCGTCGGCATGTATGGCCCGCGGGGTGGCGGCGTCGCCGAGCGTGATGGGTTGATGGCGCGGATCGATATTTTCAACGGCACCTTGGGCAAGGCCTTTGGCGTGTTCGGCGGCTATATCGCGGGCAGCGCCAGGATGTGTGATGCCGTCCGCTCTTATGCGCCGGGCTTTATCTTCACCACCTCTCTGCCTCCGGTCGTTGCTGCCGGGGCCGCAGCCGCGATCCGCTTCCTGAAATCGGAAGAAGGACAGCTGTTGCGCGATACACAGCAGCTGAATGCCCGTATCCTTAAAATGCGCCTGAAATCGCTGGGCATGCCGATCATCGACCATGGCAGCCATATCGTGCCGGTCCATGTTGGCCATCCGGTTCACTGCAAAATGCTGTCCGACATGCTGCTGCGGGATTACGGCATCTATGTTCAGCCGATCAACTTCCCCACGGTTCCGCGTGGCACCGAACGTCTGCGCTTTACCCCGTCACCCGTCCATGACCCCAGGCAGATCGACCATCTGGTGCGGGCTATGGATGCATTGTGGTCGCACTGTGCACTGAATCGCTCAGAATTGAGCGCCTGACAAAAACGACGGATGAACTGCTCTCGCCTCCGTGATAACATATAGTTAAATGAATAAGGCTACCTTCCGATTCGGGTGGGGCTTGATACGGGCGATGAGGCAAACTGGAAATGAGCAGGCTGCGGGCTGATTACCCGGCAGAGGGGATTATGCAGGTGGAGGAAGTAGAACATTTCCTCGACGACGACACGCGTCTTGGTGACATCATGCGTGGAGAGCGTGCGACGATGGGTAAATCGCTGCTGGACGTCCAGCGCGAATTGCGGATTCGCGCATCTTACGTCGCCGCGATTGAAAATTGCGATATTACAGCCTTTGATACGCCCAGCTTTATCGCGGGATATGTTCGTTCCTATGCCCGTTATCTGGGGATGGATTCCGACTGGGTGTTCCGCCGTTTCTGCGCCGAATCCGGCTTTCAGCCGACGCATGGAATGGCGCCGACAGCTTCCGGCCCGAAACCGGCGCGTCGCCCGTCCGACCCGGCCGAGGCTTTGGCCAATCCTCGCGCATTGTTTCTGCCGCAGCAGGAAAGTTTCTGGTCCGGTATCGAACCACGCGCGATTGGTGCGGTTCTGGTTTTGATCCTGCTGGTCGGTGGGCTTGGCTATGGTGGTTGGACCGTGCTGCAGGAAGTGCAGCGGGTCACGTTAAGCCCAGGCGAAGATTCGCCTGACATCGTGACGGCGCTGGACCCGACTGAAAACGCAGGTATGACCGGTCCCGCTTTGGACATGAGCGACACGACAGAGCTTGCGCAGAATTTGCCGCAACCCGAATCCCTGGATCGGCTGTATCGCCCGCAAATTTTGGAGGCGCCGGTTCTGACGTCTCGTGATGGGCCGATCGCCGCGATTGATCCGGGGCTGACCGCAGCGACGTCATCATCGCAGGATACTGCCGTTGCTGAAAATCTTGGCCTGCCGGATGCGGTTCAGGCCGCGATCCAGACTGCTCTGAGCAACGTCAATGGTTCTGGCCCGATGGATTACGGTCCGCAAATGCCGCTGCAATCCACGCAAATGGCAATGACCGTGGCAGCCGATGCCCCACCGTTAGAGCTTCTTGCCGCACGGCCAGCCTGGGTTCGCGTCACCTCTAGCGATGGAACGGTGCTGCTGGAAAAGATCATGGATGCGGGTGAGCGTTTCACCCTGCCAAGCCTGGAGCAGGCACCGTTGCTGCGCACCGGTAACTCTGGCGCGGTGTATTTCGCTGTGAACGGTCGCACCTATGGCCCTGCCGCCCCCGGCCCGCAGGTCATCAAGAATGTCGAATTGTCGCAGGAAAATCTGACCTCGACCTATACGCTGGCCGATCTGAATGCAGATCCCGAACTGGCGCAAATGGTTGCGATGGCACAGGCGCCGATGTCGGGTTCGTCCGTCACGGAATAGGCTGGCAGTGACACAGAAAATAAAGGCCGGTGCATGCACCGGCCTTTGTCATGTCAGCGTCCCCAAGTCCGTTCCAGAAGATTGATCCAGTTTTCACTGGCGATCTTTCTGACCAATGTATCGCCATAGCCATGTTCAGCCATTGCCTCCAGCAGGACGGGCAGGGCCGAAACCTCGGACAGGTCGCGCGGCATCAATGCGCCATCGAAATCTGATCCAAGCGCCACGCCATCTTCACCCAGGAAGCCCAGCAGGTGATCCAGATGCCGCATCATTGTGTCGAACTCTTCCAGCGGCAGACGTTTGCCATCCTCGCGCAGGAAGCTTGAGGCAAAGTTCAGCCCGACCAGTCCACGGCTTTCTGCGATCACCTGCAACTGCCGGTCCGTCAGGTTCCGGCTGCTGGCGCTGATCGCATGCGCGCAGCTATGGCTGGCGACCAGTGGCGCATCGGACAGTTTTGCGACATCGCTGAAGCCAGCTTCATTCAGATGCGACAAGTCGATCATTACGCCCAATTGGTTGCATTCGCGGACCAGTGCCTTGCCCAGATCGGTCAGCGGCCCGCCGGTATCGGGACTGCTTGGAAACGCAAAGGGCACTCCTTCGCCATAACGGGTTGGGCGCGACCAGACCGGGCCAAGCGATCGCAGCCCCGCAGCATACCACAGATGCAGCGCATCCATATCGCGGATCGCCTCGATCCCTTCCATATGCATGATTGCGGCGATCTGGTCGGCGGCAATGCTGTCGCGAATATCTGCGGCGCTTTTCACGATATTCAGCGTTCCCGTCCGTTCCAACGACAGCAGCGCGGATGCCTGTTCGAACGCATGGGGAAGCGCCTGATCATGTGGAATCTCAGCGGGCAGCGGCATATTGAAAGGCGGGTTCTGCATCATTTTGATGGCGTCGTCGTCATTGGGCCCGGCAGGTGAGGGCACCCAGATGGCAAAAAAGCCGCCAACAAATCCGCCCTGCTTTGCGCGGGGCAGGTCGATATGCCCGGTTCCGTCACCTTCCAGCCAAACCTTGGTGCCGTTCTGGCCCGCCGCTACAACGCGCTGGATAAAATCGTTATGACCGTCAAATACCGGGATCATTGCCTGCTCCTGTTCGCTAACTGCTGTGGAACATGCACCTTGTGGTGCGGCTGGGCAATGGGATCACGCATCACTTTGCAGACCGTGATTTTCGTCCTAGGCTAAGCACAGCGCATCGCCAGAAGGAGGCCAGCCATGCCCGACATCCGCCCCGATTTCGACGGCCAGACGGTTATCACCACGTTCGAGGTCACGCCCGGCAGCGCCCATGATGTTCTGGATCTGTTGACCGATGCTTGGGATCAGGTCATCCGGCGCCAGGCCGGTTTTGTTTCAGGCGCGATCCATCTGAATGATGCGCAGACCCGGATCGCGACCTATTCGCAATGGCGCGACCGCAAAGATTATCAGGCCATGTTGCGCAGCGATGAAATGCGTCGCAGAAACCGCGAAATCAACAGCATGTGCAAAAGTTTCGAGCCGGTCATGTATGAGGTCCAGTCGGTTTTTCGCGATTGATGCTGCATATGCAAAAAGGCCGTGCAATCGCCGACACGCCCCGCTAACGTCACAATAAGTTGACGCGCAGGAGGGGTGATGTCGGGCAGGATCATTACGATAGCCCAGCAAAAGGGCGGCTCGGGGAAAACGACTTTGGCCATCAATCTGGCCGTCAGTCTGCATCAGCGGGGCAAATCCGTTGCGCTGATCGACACGGACCCGCAGGGCAGCATGGGCCGCTGGTTTATTGAACGTATTCAGGCATATGGCGAAGACGAGGCGATGGATTTTTCAACCTCGTCTGCGTGGGGGGCCAGCTACGAATCCGAAAAGCTGAAGCGGCGGTTTGATTATGTCATCATCGACACGCCACCCAAGATCGACAGTGACCTTCGCCCCGCGCTGCGCGTGGCGGATCTGGTCGTCGTGCCGGTTGCGACCAGCCACGTTGATTTGTGGGCGACCGAAGGCGTTCTGGACCTGGCCAGACGTGAAAAGGCACCTGTTCTGGTGGTTTTGAATCGCGTTCGGCCAAATACAAGATTGTCCGTCGAAGTCGCTGAAAAAGCAGCCGAATTGGGGGCTGACGTCGCCACCACCCAAGTCGCCAACCGGGTCGCCTATGCGGAAACGCTGGGCCTTGGGCTGAGCGTGATCGAGCGTGCCAAAAGCGGGCTTGCCCGGGATGAGGTCGCGGCCCTGACGGATGAAGTTCTGTCGGCGATGGATTAAGCCGGTAACGGCAGGATTGCCAGGCCGTCGGGTGTCTGCACCCGGCGGACCCTGATCCCAAAGGCGCGGTGCAGCATCGCATCCGTCAGCACATCCTCTGGGACGCCATCGGCCAGCACGTGCTTTTCTGCCAGCAAAACCAATCGGGTGCAGTAACGAGCCGCCAATCCCAGATCGTGGACCGAGGCCAGCACGCCCCGGCCTTCACGCGCCAGATCGCGAAACAGGCCCATGCAGGCCAGTTGCTGTGCCGGGTCCAGCCCCGCTGCAGGTTCATCCGCCAGAAGCAGCGGCGTATCCTGCGCCAATGCGCGCGCTATCAGGGCGCGGTTCTGTTCGCCGCCTGACAGACGCAACGCTGTGCGCTTGCGAAAATTCTGCAATCCCAAGCGGTTGATCGCGATATCTATTGCTTCTGCATCATTCTGACTGCGCCCGCTGCCGGGCCAAGGAATACGGCCAAGCGCCACAAGATCCTCGACGCTGACCGGCCATGCGATCTCCCGGGCCTGGGGAAGATAGGCGGCGGTTCGGGCGCGTTCGGCGGCGCCCATTTGCGCCAGATTTGATTGGCCGGTAAAGGACAGCAGGCCAAGTGCGACCTCCATCAGCGTGGATTTTCCCGCGCCGTTCGGCCCGATCAGGCCGATGAACTCACCTTCTTTCAGGGACAGAGACACTTGATCCAGAATGACGCGATTGCGGCGCGTGACATGAATGTTTTTCAGCGACAATAACATCAGCCGTGCCCTCCGCTGCGGGTCTTCCAGATCAAGTGCAAGAACAGCGGCGCCCCGACAATGGCGGTCAACACACCCAACTTCAGATCGCGTTCGGGGATAACCAGGCGGACCGCGATATCGGCAGCCAGCAGCAGCACCGCCCCGCCAAGCGCCGAGGCCGTCAGCAATGCCGACGGCCGCGCGCCCACAAACGGACGCAGAATATGCGGCACCACCAGACCCACAAAGCCGATCGCCCCCGCAACCGCCGTCGCCGGTCCGATGATCAGGGCGACGCCCGCGATCAATCGCCAACGTAACGCGGCCGCCGATACGCCCATGGCGCTGGCTGCAGCTTCGCCCAGCGTCAGCGCGTTCAGGGCGCGCCCCGAAAACCAGATCAGCACCGCGCCCAGCAACATCAAAGGCAGCGCCAGCGCGACATGCTGCATGGACCGGTCTGCCAGGGACCCCATCAGCCAGAACACAATCTCATTCGCGGCATAGGGATTGGGTGACAGATTCAGCACCAGCGCCGTTCCCGCCCCGGCAAGGGCCGAAATCGCCACACCGGCAAGGATCAGTGTGACCGATCCACCCCGCGGGCCAGCCAGCAGCATCAGCAGGCCGACACCAATCGCAGCCCCCAGCAAAGCCGCAAAGGGCAGCGCCAGCGCGGCGGTTGCCGAAAGCCCGGTTTGAATCGCGATGACGGCGCCCAATGCCGCTGTGCCCGATACGCCGATCAGCCCCGGTTCGGCCAACGGGTTGCGCAGATAGCCCTGCATTGCGGCCCCGGTCAGGCCCAGCCCCGCACCGATCGCCAACCCCAGCAAGGCACGCGGCAGCCGGATTTCCCGCATCACGATGGGCACCGGCCCGTCGCCGCCAAGGATCAGCGCGTGCGCCCCTTGCCAGCCGCCAAAGCCCGCAGGACCGATCAGCAGCGAGGCCGAGAACAGCAGCAGCATCAACACCCCGAGGATGACGAAAAGCGGCTTCATTGCAGCGACCTGATCGCATGCAGGATGAATGGGGTGCCGCAAACCCAATTGGCGTCCGTGGCCTCGATGATGTTCGGCGTGATTTCGGCAAGAACGGGATGGTCCAGAATGGCCTCGCTGCGCGATTGACCCGGCCACTTCGCGCCGGTGATCAGCCGATCCGGGTCCGACATGACCAGCAATTCAAGGGGCAGCGCCCTTGTCTCCGTCACGCCGTAATCATTCGCGATATTGTCATAGCCCGCAGTCGTGACGATGATCCCCGCCAGCGTGTCGCGCCCCGACGTAAAGCCGTTCGCGTAATACAGCGCCGCGCGGCCGCGACCCGTCTTGCTGGTGACACGGGCCAACCCGGTATCGAAATCGGCCAGAATCTGTCGGGCCTTTTCCGGCTGGCCAAGCAAATCCCCGACCTGCGTGATCTGGTCCCGAATGGCGTCGATATCTTCGGCGGGCGACAGAACTTCGACCCGGATACCAAGCCGCCGCAGCATGGCGACGGTCGGCGCCGAGGCATATTCCCCTGCAATCACCAGATCAGGATTCATCAGGTAGATTTCCTCGGCGCGCCCCCGATTGATTGGATAGCCAGCCGCTTCTTGCGCCATGGGCGACATGCGCTTGTCCTGCGCTAGATCACTGACCGAGATCAGCTGGCCGGGCGCAGCCAGCATCATCGCCAACTGGTCCGTGCACAGGTTCATCGACACCACCCGCTGAGGAGCAGAGGGGGCAGGCGTGGCAAGGGCAGGGGCAAAGGCAGGGGCCGCGACAAGCATCGCCACCGCCAACGCCACTATCGCCTTAGAACGAGGCACGGACGCCCGCGTAGAACGCCCGGTCCGACGTGCCATAACCATTGACCAGTTGGTATTGCTCATCAAACAGGTTCTCGATTCGAAGATAGACTTCGCTGTTGTCGCGCAGCGGATGCGTGACCAGCAGGTCAACGACCGTGAAATCCCCAAGATCCTGCGGGCGGTCCCCGACATAGCGCATATTCAAGGCGGCCGTGGTTCCGGTCGCAAAGCTGCCCTCGATCCCAAGATTGACCGTCTGACCGGGAACCTCGGCCCATTCGGACGCCACCTCATTGTCGATATAGGTGTAGCTGCCGGTCAATGCATAACCCGCGCCAAAGGCATAGCGCCCGTCGAGTTCGACCCCCTTGCGGCGGGCGTCGCCATCGACTTGATTGTAACCGTCATCGGACCAATCCGGGGTGCCACGATCATCCCAGCCAATCAGGCTGGTCGCTTTCAACCAGAAAGTCGTCAGGCGTAGATAGCTGTCAGCCCCCCATTGCTTTTCGATGCCGATTTCGGCGCTGCGGCTTTCTTCTCGCATCAGCGTCTCGTCGCCGTAGGGGCCATAAAGCTCATACAGTGATGGCGCGCGGAAGCCATTGCCATAGGCTGCGCGCAACAGCAGATCGTCGCGCAGGCGGTATACCCCCGCGATCCGGCCCGAAGTAAAATCGCCAAATTCCGAATGATTGTCATGTCGCAACGACAGAGACAGATCGGCACGCTGTCCGACGGGCGTCGTCAGTTCGGCAAACACACCATTTGTGCGTGTGTCGCCATAACCATCGGCCGCCTCTTTTTCGCTATCCGCGCCAAAGATCAGCCGTGCGCCATTCGTGCCCAGATCTGTCGCACCCTGCCATGACAGCTTGGTTCGGGTGCCAGTGAAATCGGTCGGAAAATTATTCTGATAACTGGTTCGATCCATACGATAACGCGTCAGGGCAAGCGCATGATCAATCGCGCCTGTTTGAAATTCCGCAAATCCACGCAGGCCGAAACTTTCCCGATCCGTATAATCATCGCCGGTCGAACCGACGACATCGCCACTCCAGTCGTCGAAATGGCTGGTGCTATCCTCCCAGAAACCATTCACGCCGATCTTTGCGCCGCCCTGCAATTCATGCGCGGCATAGAAGGTCAGGCGCGTGGCTTCATAGCCATCGTCCTCGAAGTTGCCGTCATTCTCATCAAGGGCCGAGAAGCCATCCGTTTCGATCCGGGTTGCCGAAAAGGCCAGATCGGTCGCGTTCCGGCGCATGGTGACGCCATAGCGGGCCAGCCATGTATTGTAGCTGCCGGCCTCGGCTGTGACATTGTGATGAACGCCCTCTTCGGTGGGCCGCGGCGATTGCAGGGTCAGCACGCCCGAAACCGCGCGCGATCCATACAGCGCCGATTGCGCGCCGCGCAACAATTCGCCCTGCGCCACGTCCGCGCCGATCAGCCCGCCGATGTCATAAGCGGGTTGCCCGGCGGCCGCGTCCGATACCTCGATCCCGTCAATGACGACGGGCAGGTAATGGCTGGGCGCGCCGCGGACGGATATCGATCCCGTGGTTCCCAAGGGGCCGCTCTGGCGGATGGTCACACCGGGCAGCCTGGACAATGTGTCTGACAAAGGCTCACCCGCACGGCCGTTCAGCTCCTGCGGGGTGATGATTGAGACGGAACTGCCGCTTTTGTCCAGATCGGTCGCCTCGCGGTTTGCGGTCAGCGTAATCGGGGGCAGCGCATAGGGCGTATCATCCTGCGCAAGGGCTGGCAGGGCAGTTGTCAGCGTCAGGATGATGCTGGTGGTGAACAGGCGGGTCTTGCATGGCATTCGGCGTGGTCCTTCCAATAGCCCTGTCGGGCAATGTGGTGAATGTCCGGGGACGGACGATTGGCATCACCACGACGGAAGCTCCGCTTTGCACACACGCCCCGTATGCGCCCAGGGTGATTGCATCGGCAGGTCTCCTGACTAGGCGGGTCGCAGCTTGGCCGGGCCTTCCCATCTGCATCTGCAGACAGTGGCGTAATCCGGCTTCGCTCGCCGCTTACAGTTGCGGGGGCAGTCGCGGATTTGCACCGCGTTCCCTTTTCACCGGGCTTTCGACCCGGAACCGAGGCAGATTTGCGTTAACCGAATCCCGATCCGCAGGGCAAGAGGTTTCGCCGGCATGCAGAAATTATGTGACGGGGTGTTGTCAGGAGGTCAGGCTTTTGACCCATTCCGGCACGGTTTCCGATGCCGGGCCGATGATGCGCCGGTCAAAGTCACGGGCATTGGCGCTGGCATCAAGGTTCAGTTCGACGCATTCAACGCCGTGACGTGCGGCATGTTGGACAAAGCCCGCTGCGGGATAGACATTGCCGGACGTGCCGATTGCGGCGAACAAATCGCTTGTCCCCAAGGCGTCCCAGATGCGGTCCATGTCATAGGGGATTTCCCCGAACCAGACGATATCGGGGCGGGTCGCCCTGGCGCCGCAAAAGGGGCAGGGATCTTCGGGCGACATGACGGCAGGGGCATCCCATCTTTCGCCGCAGGATGCGCAAAGCGCACGGGCAAGCGATCCGTGCATATGGATGACTTCGGGGCTGCCTCCGCGTTCGTGCAGATCATCGACATTCTGCGTGACCAGCGTCAGGTCATGCGTCCTGGCCAGGTCGGCCAATGCGCGATGGGCGGGGTTTGGTTCCGCCGCCGCTGCCGCTGCGCGACGCGCGTTATAGAAGCGATGAACCAGCGCCGGATCGCGGGCAAAACCTTCTGGCATCGCCACATCCTCGATCCGATGCTGTTCCCATAAACCATCGCTGGCCCGGAACGTGGCGATACCACTTTCCGCAGAAATACCAGCGCCGGTCAGAACCGTGATCCGCACCCTGCGATCTCAGCGGCAATAAGCCTCGGCCCGCGAGGCAAAGGATTTATAGCGTGCCCAGAAGGCGTTGTCGGAATCGCTTTTCGACATCCGCACCTCTTGCGCCTCATGAGGTTCGCGGAAAAAGCGGGCGGCGCGGCGTTGATCCGAACGCGACAGGGTCTGGTTCGCGACTTGCTGGATGCAGCCGCATAGCGGTGCATTGCCGCGCGCACGATCGGAACGCACGCAGGCGCTGTCAATCGGGCCGGCCATCGCCAGCGGTGCAGTCAAGACGATGGCTGCTGCCGCAATAAAGATGCGGTTGAACATTTGGGCTGTCTCCTCGATTCCTGGTCTCTGCAAGGCAGCCGGTTTGCCCGGTCTGAATGCCTTTCATGGCAACAAGATATAGCAGAAATGTTACGCCCGCTCAATCTCTGGTGATTGAACCGTGTGGTGTGGCAAGTCCCGCTTTCCGGTCAATATCTTGTGGCAAGGCGGGGGTCAGTTTGCCGCCGCCGCGTCATAGCCAGCCGCGCGAATCGCAGCGATGGCCTCAGCGGCCGACACGCCCTGAATATCGGCCGTGCCTGCCGCCAGGTCGACGGTCGCTGTGCCCCCCGCCTGCTGGATTGCGTCTTCAACGCTGGCTTTGCAATGATTGCAGCTCATTCCGGTGATTGTCAGCTTCATGTGACGTCCTCCGCGTCTGACTGGGGTTGGAATCTGGGGTTGGAATTCCCCTGCATCTTGCCGCACAAGCGGATCGGAAACAATCTGACACGGGGTCGCACATGCAAGGACATCAGAAAGCAGCGGCGCTGATGGTGATCAGCATGGGCCTGTTCGCCTTCGAGGATGTGTTCATCAAGCTGCTGACGGCCAGCCTGCCCACGGGCGTCATCATGGCCTGCCTTGGCATCGCGGGCGGGTTGCTGTTCTGGGGGCTTATGGCTGCACGCGGGATCAGGCTGTGGAGCCGTGATCTGCTGCACCCGATGGTCGTCCTGCGCAATCTGGGTGAGGCGGGATGCGCCGTCTGCTACGCGTCGGCCCTTGCGATTGGCGATCTGTCGACAGCTTCGGCCATCATTCAGGCGCTGCCGCTGACCATGACCCTTGGGGCCGCGCTTCTGCTGGGCGAACAGGTCGGTTGGCGCCGTTGGGTATCGATCATCGTGGGCTTTGTCGGTGTTCTGCTGATCGTGCGTCCGGGCAGTCAGGCGTTCCAGCTGGCCTCGCTTCTGGCGCTTGGCGCGGTGGCGATGCTGACCGTGCGCGATCTGGCAACGCGCCGCGTGCCCGCGCATGTATCGTCGGACGCGCTGACGGCCAGCGCCTTTCTGGCGACAGGATTGGCCGGGATCGCACTGGCGGTCTTTCAGCACGCCACCGTGCGGCTGCCAGCCGGCGGAGAGGTCGCCTATCTCTTCGCGGCGCTGTGCTTTGGCCTTGGCGGGTATCTGTCCATGGTCATCGCCACCCGTATTGCACCTGTCGCTGCGATTGCGCCGTTTCGTTATGCCCGGATCGTCTTTGCCCTGATCCTTGGCGTGGTGATCTTTGGCGAACGCCCGGATGCGCTGACCCTGTTGGGGGCGGTGATCATCGTCGGATCGGGCATCTATACGATGTGGCGCGAAGCCCGCCGCAAGCGTCGTGATTCATGGGCACCGGCGGACCATGCGGGCAATGTGTCGGTCATGGTCGACCCGCCCCGGCGTGACCTGCCCGAAGAACGTCAGGACACAGGCGGCCCGGCGCGATAATCCCCCTTTCCGCGCCCAATTCGCCCCTGTATATGCGGCGCATGACCGACCTTGATCTCATCCGCAATTTTTCGATCGTGGCCCATATCGACCACGGCAAATCCACCTTGGCCGACCGGCTGATCCAGATGACGGGAACTGTCGCCGAACGCGACATGAAGGCCCAGTTGCTGGACAGCATGGATATCGAACGTGAACGCGGTATCACGATCAAGGCCAACACGGTCAGGATTTCCTATCCGGCCAAGGATGGCAAAACCTATATCCTGAACCTGATCGACACCCCCGGTCACGTGGATTTCGCCTATGAGGTCAGCCGCTCCATGCGCGCCGTCGAAGGCAGCCTGCTGGTCGTCGATGCCAGCCAGGGGGTCGAGGCGCAGACCCTGGCCAATGTCTATCAGGCCATTGATGCCGGCCATGAAATCGTGCCGGTTCTGAACAAGATCGACCTGCCAGCGGCCGAGCCAGAGCGGGTCAAGGAAAACATCGAGGACGTGATCGGGATCGATGCCTCGGATGCCGTCCCGATCAGCGCCAAGACCGGGTTGGGCATTCCTGATGTTCTGGAAGCGATCGTCACCCGTCTGCCCGCACCCAAGGGCGATCGGAATGCGCCCTTGAAGGCCATGCTGGTCGATTCATGGTATGACGCCTATCTGGGCGTGGTCGTGATGATCCGCGTCATGGATGGCGTCATCAAGAAGGGCGATCAGGTCAAGATGATGCAGACCGGCGCCAGCTATCGCCTTGACAAGCTGGCGGTCCTGACCCCTGCGATGCGCGATATCGACGAATTGGGACCGGGTGAGATCGGCGTTTTCACCGCGTCGATCAAGCAAGTCCGTGACACCCGCGTCGGCGATACCATCACGCATGAACGCAAACCGACCGACAAACCGCTGCCGGGCTTCAAACCCGCGCAACCCGTGGTTTTCTGCGGCCTGTTCCCGGTCGATGCCAATGATTTCGAGGCGTTGCGCGATGCGATTGAGAAACTGGCCCTGAACGACGCCAGTTTCAGCTATGAAATGGAAACCTCAGCCGCCCTCGGCTTCGGTTTCCGCTGCGGCTTCTTGGGCCTTCTGCATCTCGAGGTCGTCCGCGACCGTCTGGAACGCGAATACGATCTGGACCTGATCACCACCGCCCCAAGCGTGGTCTTCAAGCTGCATATGAAGGATGGCGAGGTCCGCGACCTGCACAACCCCGCCGACATGCCCGACCTGACCTATGTCGATCACATCGAAGAGCCGCGCATCAAGGCCACCATCATGGTGCCCGACGAATATCTGGGCGACGTGCTGAAACTGTGCCAGGACCGCCGCGGCATCCAGCTGGACCTGACCTATGCCGGGCAGCGCGCCATGGTGGTCTATGACTTGCCGCTGGCCGAGGTGGTCTTTGATTTCTATGACCGCCTGAAATCCGTGACCAAGGGCTATGCGTCGTTCGACTATCAACTGTCGGAATATCGGGAAGATTTTCTGGTCAAGATGTCGATCCTTGTGAACGACGAACCTGTGGATGCCCTGTCGATCATGGTCCACCGCGACCGCGCCGAGGCGCGTGGCCGCGTCATGGTCGAAAAGCTGAAAGAGCTGATCCCGCGCCACATGTTCAAGATCCCGATTCAGGCAGCCATCGGTTCCCGCGTCATCGCCCGCGAAACGCTGTCGGCCATGCGCAAGGACGTGACCGCGAAATGCTATGGCGGCGACGCCACGCGCAAGAAGAAGCTGCTGGAAAAGCAGAAGGCCGGAAAAAAGAAGATGCGCCAGTTCGGCAAGGTCGAGATCCCGCAGACCGCGTTTATTCAGGCGTTGAAGATGGATGGGTGATGAAAGCGGCAAATACAGCAGACCTTGCTGATATTTTTATAGCTTCTGAATAAGTCTTTGCTGCGAAACTCAACGCCATCCGAGCGACTGTTCGGCAGGCCGGACGTCAGCCCGGCATCTCTGCCCGCCGTCACCACCGGCAATTCTGTTGGAATGAGAATGGTCGGAGTGGCCGGGCGGGCCCGATCTACGGGCCGTTTCGTCATCTCACCGCGACAAGACCGCCAGCATCGCGCATAAACCCGATCCGGTCGGTCAGCGGTGTTGTTCCTTGCGTCGCCAGAGCGAAGCTGAAGAAGATCGAAACGCCGGACAGGCGAGGGCGGACATATCGCGACATGACGCGACTCTGCCCGGAAAGGTCAAGACAGCGTCGCAAACAAGCTGTGTACGCTGTGTGTACAGCTTGTGTACGCCCAGTGGACTTGCGGTGCCCCCTGCTAATCGTCCCAGAACGGCACGACGATGTGGCAATAACTGCCCACCGCCATCCCGACCGAAATTGACCCGTCCTGTGGTCCCGCGCCGAAATGCGACAGGCCCGCACCTTCGGCTTTGCGCATCGGGTCAAGGGTAAAGATAATCCCGCCACCGGCCTCGCGTGGCTTGGGCGAGGCGCGCCAAAGGCGCGTTTTAGTGGGGTTTCCCATGGCGCGCTGCGCGAAATCGCCGGCGGCGCACCAATAATCCGTATCGCTGCGGCGAGGGTGAAACAGCACCTCAATCTCGGTCGGGCTGATCTGAACCGCAGTCATGCCATTTTGCGCTGTAAAGGCCGCCGCTGGCAGCGGAAACATCAGCATCGCAAGAACGATCAGTCGCATGGCTCCCCCCTTGTGAAAATTCAGGTTCGTGCCTGTTTGGGCATTTGGCAAGCCTGTCCGGTGATCGCCGCCCCGCCAGACGATCCGGGCGCGACCCTATTTTCGCCGTTTGCGATCCGTCGGTAACCACGGAAACCAGATGCGTGTCCAGAATTCGATGACTGCATCGTTCCAAGCCTCGATCATGGCGCCTTGCTGACGCTGTATTTCGGCAGACATCAAAGCGCGCGAAGTCGAGGTCATTTGGTTTGCTGTCGACAGCCACGCGCTGAGCCAAGGGTTCTTCATGCTTAAATCTCCTGGCAGAGAAAAGATATCATATCTCTGTAACGACTATACTAAACCAAACGTATCGGCAAACGCAGATCGGCCGGATAAGTATTTGTCAGACGATCCACGGGCTGGACCGGACGGAACACCGACCAAATCGCCTGCAGCATGGCCCTGAAAACGTAGGGTAATTTGCCCTTTCGGCGCATTGCGGCTGGTCCTACACTATCCGGACTGCCGTTCTTGCGCTTGCCCTGACAATCGTTATTGCCGTTTTGCAAGCAAACGCCCGTTCGTATGAATGATTTCAACCCTGTAGGGAGGGGATAATGAATAACCCTGTCGTCGAGCCCGCCTATGGCACTGGCCCGTTGCTGTTGATCGCAGCGGCTGCTGTTGCAGTGCTGTTGGTTCTGATTCTGCGGTTCAAGCTGCATGCCTTTGTCGCGCTGGTGCTGGTCAGTCTGCTGACCGCCCTTGCGACGAAAATCCCATTTGCGGATGTCGTTCCAACCATGCTCAGCGGCTTTGGCAGCACGTTGGCTTCGGTCGCGATTCTTGTCGGTTTCGGCGCCATGATCGGCCGCCTGCTAGAGGTGACGGGCGGCGCGCAGGTGTTGGCTGATCGGCTGATCCAGATATTCGGTGAAAGCCGCGCACCCTTGGCGCTTGGCGTGGCCTCGCTTTTGTTCGGTTTTCCGATCTTCTTTGACGCGGGACTGGTCGTCATGCTGCCGATCATCTTTTCGGTCGCAAGGCGCTTTGGCGGCTCGGTGTTGACCTATGCCTTGCCTGCGGCAGGGGCGTTTGCGGTCATGCATGCCTTTGTGCCACCCCATCCCGGGCCGGTCGCGGCTGGCGATCTGTTGGGGGCCGATATGGGGCTTCTGCTGATCGTCGGTCTGATCATTGGCCTGCCGACCTGGTATTTCGGAGGCTATCTTTACGGTCTTTACGCGGGTAAGAAATTCGATCTGCCGGTCCCGGCGGTCATGGGGGATGTGAAACAGGTCGCACCGCAGGATCTGCCGAAATTCGGCACTGTTCTGTCGGTATTGATGCTGCCCTTGGCTTTGATCTTTCTGAATACGGGCTTGGGAACATTGGCGACGATGGGCCTTGTGGACGGCGATGCCTTGTGGGTCAATATCTTGCGGATGCTGGGTCAAACCGCTGTCGCGCTGTTGATCACGGTGCTTTACGCGATGTGGAAGCTGGGTGTCGGCCGCACCGCATCCGAGATCGAAAAGATCATGAATGATTCACTTGGGCCGGTCTGTGCGATCATTCTGGTCACTGGTGCAGGCGGCATGTTTGGTGGCGTTCTGCGCGCCAGCGGTATCGGTCAGGCGCTGGCCGGCTCGCTGGAACAAATCGGCCTGCCGCTGATCGTTGCGGCCTTCCTGGTGGCGACGGCGCTGCGTGTGGCACAGGGATCGGCAACGGTGGCGCTGACGACGACGGCCGGTCTGATCGCGCCAACAGTCGCAGCAACGACCGGACTTAGTGGGCTGGATCTGTGTTTTCTTGTGATCGCGATTGCCTGTGGCTCGACCGTGCTGAGCCATGTGAACGATTCTGGCTTCTGGCTGGTTGGCCGCTTTCTGGGAATGGATGAAAAAACCACGCTGAAGACCTGGACCGTGCTTGAAACGCTTCTGGGCGTGATCGGATTTTCGTTCGCCTGGATCGGCTGGATGCTGTTTTAAGCTGGCCGAAAATGGAAAAACAAAGGCGGCCCCGAAGGCCGCCTTTTCATTTCGCCAAGTCCCGCTTTGCGCAGGATTACATTTGTGATTGAGCCTGTGCGCTTTCCTGCTGCACGACCTGTCCTGCGGTCGAAAGATCCCGCCCCGCCCCTTGGACAGTCTCGCAGGCGGACAATGCCATCACAGCCAGAACCGCACCGATGCCCAGAATTTTCGTTTTCATCATTCAACTCCTTTGCAAATCCCTGCGATTACAACGCGATCACTTGCTGTGGGTTCCCTGTCAAAATGCGACACCCGACCAAAGACAAATATTGGCGTAGGGGGTAAATTCGCCGGTTCTGATAATTGCGCGGGCATCGGCGCTGATGCGCTTGAACTCCTCATGCGTGACCGTTTCGACTGTCCCGATATCGCGTTTGCGGAAATGTTCAGACAGATCTTCCGACGCTTCAACGGCAATGGCCGACCGTTCGACCACCAGTTCAGACAGCAATGCATCCAGCACTTGAAACATTTCCGGTACGCCGCCGGTGACAGCCAAATCGATACAGACAACCCCCGATGGCACGGGTAATCCGGCATCTCCCACTACAATCAGATCGCCATGTCCCATCGAAGCGACAAGGCCCGACAATTCCGCGTTCAGAAGTTTCCCACGTTTCATCCAGATTTCCTTAATTTTCAGGCAAAGTTTCTGCCAGATAGCGCATCATGTTGCCGCCCATGACCTTTGTGATCTGCACCTCGGACAACCCAGCATCCATCAGGGCCTGTGTCAGCGCGGACAGATGTGCTGCATCGAAGGGCGCGTCAACCGACCCATCATAGTCTGACCCCAATGACACGTGATCTTCCCCCACCAGATCAATCGCGGCGATGATACTGCCCGCGATATCCGCAGGGGTGTTGCCACAGACAACATCAGCCCAGTAGCCGATACCGATGACCCCGCCCTTGGCTGCGATAGCTGCGACAAGATCATCATCCAGATTGCGATGGCTGCCACAGTGACCGTGAATGCCGGTATGTGACAGAACGGGGCGCGCGCCCTCAATCGCCAACACATCCCGCACCATCTGCGGCGAGGAATGCGCCACATCAATCACCATTCCTTTGGCGATCATGCCTTTGACGACGTCGTGGCCAAAGGCGCTAAGCCCCGATCCGCTGCCCCCTTCGCCATGCAAACTGCCGCCTAACTCATTGTCGAAGAAATGGGTCAGGCCCATCAACCGAAACCCGGCATCATAAAGCGCATCCAGATTTGCCAGATCGCCTTCCAAAGGATGCCCGCCTTCCGATCCAAGGATCGCACCAAGAACCTGTTTCCCATCTGCGCGTGCGTCCAGAACGGTGCGCAGGTCCGCACGCGTTCGGATGATCTTCAACCGCTCCGGTTCGGCTCTCTCGGCACGGGTCAAAGCTTCCGCCTGAACTAGGGCCCGCTCTCTCAGCGAAAACCACGACCGGATCGGACGTAACTGCCCGATGAAAAGCGGGGTGATGTTGTCGGGGGCTTCGGTACTGTTCTGATCGTAATTCTGGCCGCGCGGACTTTTGGTGACGGTCGTAAACACCTGCACCGCGACATTGCCCTCCAACAGACGGGGCACATCCGTATGGCCACGCTGGACTTGCTTCAGGATATCGCGGTCCCATAAAAGAGCGTCGCTGTGCCAATCGCCGATCACCAGCCGGTCATGCAACGCCTGTGCTTCGGCACTGACAGGCCAGCCGCCATCAGGCATGCGCAACGGGTTCAAACCACGCTCGACATAGGCCGGTGCCAAGGAAAAGAACGCTATTGCCCCCACCACGACCAAGGCCAATAGCGTCACCAGAATTCGCTTGAACATCCGTCTCTCCCTTGCTGCAAACATATCGTGTCACGAAGCCTGCGCCATGTCTCCTGTGCAGAAATATCCGCGGGGGAGAGCGCGCCTCGGCGCGCTCGGGGGCGGCAGCCCCTAACCTGGCAGGTGCATCCGCATGACATGCTGCGGCCCCATCCGACCATGCGGCCAGATGCCGCCGGTATCCACGAATCCAGCCTTGCGATAGGCTGTAATCGCCGCAGGATTAACCATATTCACGGTCAGGTAGACGGCTGAAAAATCCGGATAACTGCCCGATAGATAGCTGCGCAGGGCGGCCATGGCGGCTGTGCCGGTGCCGCGCCCCTGTTCGCTGGCGTCGATCATGACGCCTCGCAAACCCAAATCAGTGGCGCCCGCAAAATCATATCTCTCATGATAGGCGCGGTCGATCTTGAAGAATCCTACAGCAACACCGCCACGCTGAATCTGGTGAAAATCGCAGGCAGGTTCATTCTCGGCAAAATGACCGGCAATCGTTCCGCAAAACGGCTCTTGCTCAGGGTGGACGGCGATATGGGCGACTGGCGAAGGATCATCCTTCGCCAGCGGATAAAGGGTGATCACTGCTCCAGCGCCTCAAGCTCATCAATGAAGCCCTCTATCATCGACAGACCCTTGTCCCAGAAGGCTGGATCGCTGGCATCAAGCCCGAACGGTGCCAGCAATTCCTTGTGGTGCTTGGACCCGCCAGCGGCCAGAAGGTCAAAATATTTCTGCTGGAAATCGGGCAGACCGTCCTCATAGGCTGCGTAAAGCGCATTCACCAAACCATCGCCAAACGCGTAGGCATAGACGTAGAACGGCGAATGCACAAAATGCGGGATATAGGTCCAGAAGGTTTCATAGCCCGGCATGAACTCGAATACCGGGCCAAGGCTTTCGGCCTGAACCGACATCCACAATGCATTGATATCGTCCGGCGTCAGTTCACCTTCGGCGCGTGCGGCATGCAGCTTGACCTCGAAATCATAGAACGCGATCTGGCGCACGACGGTGTTGATCATATCCTCGACCTTGCCAGCCAGCAGCGCCTTTTTCTGCGCCGGTTCGGTGGTCTTGGCCAGCAATGCGCGGAAGGTCAGCATTTCGCCAAAGACAGACGCCGTTTCCGCCAGCGTCAGCGGGGTCGAGGACAGCAACTCGCCCTGACCAGCGGCCAGACGTTGGTGAACGCCATGGCCCAATTCATGCGCCAGCGTCATGACGTCGCGCGGTTTGCCCAGATAGTTCAGCATGACGTAGGGGTGGACAGTGGTGACGGTCGGATGCGCAAAGGCGCCCGGTGCCTTGCCCGGCTTCACGCCCGCATCAATCCAGCCCTTGTCAAAGAACGGCTTGGCCAGTTCCGCAAGCCTGGGCGAGAAATCACCGTAAGCATCCAGAACGGTCGAGCGTGCCTCGGCCCAGTTGATCGTCTTCGGCGTGTCGGTCGGCAAGGGGGCATTGCGGTCCCAGACCTGCAATTTCTCCAGCCCCAGCCATTTCGCTTTCAGCGCGTAATAGCGATGCGACAGGCGCGGATAGGCGGCGGTGACGGCGTCGCGCAACGCCTCGACCACTTCGGGTTCGACATGGTTCGACAGGTGGCGGCCGTATTGCGGCGTCGGCATCTTGCGCCACTTGTCCTCAATGGCCTTTTCCTTGGCCAGCGTATTGTGGATGCGGGCGAACAGCTTGATATTGTCGCCGAACACTTTGGCCAGCGCATGGGCAGCCGCTTCGCGTTTGGCGCGGTCGTGTTCGGTCAGCAGGTTCAGCGTGGACTCGATGCCCATCATTTCGCCGTCAACGTCGAATTCCAGTGCGGCTGTGGTTTCGTCGAACAGGCGGTTCCACGCAGCAGCCCCGACAACCGAATTGTCATGCAGGAATTGTTCCAGCTCGTCCGACAACTGGTGCGGGCGCATGGCGCGCATGCGGTCGAACACGGGCTTGTAGCGGGCAGGACCATCGGCGGCAGTAAAGACCGCCTCATAGGTGTCATCGGGGATGCGGTTGAACTCCAGGCTGAAAAAGACCAGCGGCGTTGTGATGTCGGTGATCCGCCCTTGCAGGTCGCCCAATGTCTTGGCGCGCTCGGCGTCGGTGGTGTTCTGGTAATAGCGCAGTCCAGCATAGGACATGATCCGGCCGCCGATAATGTCGATTTGCTGATACGCCTCAATCGCGGCCAGCATTTCAGCGGGCGTCAGATCGGCCAACTTACCCTGATAGCGGGCAGCGAAATCATTGGCCTGCGTTTCCAGACTGGCGATATCGGCCCTCAGCTGGGGCGAATCCGGTGCGGGATACAGGTCGGTCAGATCCCATTCGGGCAATGCGCCCAGCAAGGCGCCTTTCGTTGCTTCAGCCGCGTCGAAAGTCATTTGTCCTGCCATGATCGGTCCTTTCATCTTTGCACTAGATTTGGACCGTGGCAGCCGTATCCGCAAGGCTTGGCAGAGGAATTACCCCCCTGGATCACAGCTCGGCAAAGGCAGACGCGTAGTGGATTTCGCATTGCACCGGCAGATCGCCCATGATTTGCAGATATGGCCCTGCATAGGGTGATTTCAGATCGGCATGTTTGAAACCAAAGCGGGCGTAATAGGCCGGATCTCCCAGCACGACGATGGGCGTTTCCCCCGTTCTGGCCATCGCCTCATCAATCAGCGCGCCACCAATGCCCAGCCGTTGCGCCTTTGGGTGAACAGCCAGCGGGGCCAACGCATAGGCGGGCTGTTCTGCGGTCAGGGGGGACAGCGCGATGTGGCCGATGATATAGCCTTCCGCCTCGACCACCAAAGAGATCGGCAGATCACCCTGATCGCGCAGCGCCCGCACCAGCCGCGCTTCATCGCGACCTTCAAAAGCAACCTGCAGCAGGTCGTCGATCGCCCCGACATCAGCGGGCGTTTCCGGGCGGATCATCAGATCAACCTCGTGTCGCGTATAATCGCGGGTCAGATCTTTGCTGTTCTGTCCCCAAGTCGAGGCCGCAGTCCGGTCCTGATGCGCCTCGAAGGCGGCACGATTGATGAACAGCTCTGACAGGTTCCAGATCAGGGGATCGCTGTCCTGTGCAATGTCAAAACGCAGGCAGCCCGGCTCGGCCCGGCTAAGTCGCACATGGTCGGGCAGCAAATCCATCGCCAGCAGCATCTGTGCCGTATCCGCGCAGATCAGCCGTCCTGACAACGCGAGCAACGGCGTGGCCAGTGTGACGGGCTTGCCGACGGCGCAGACCGGGCGGGCAGGGTGGTGATGTCCGCAAGCACAGCTCATCTGCGATCCTTATTTTATCCGTTCGATCAACGCCTGCGCTGCGGCAGGATTGCGGATCTTCTGGCCCGAAATCACATAAAGATAAAGATCGCGATCTTTCGCGATTTCCTTGGCCTGATCGGCCCAGCGATCCAGATCGGCATCGGAATACCCCTGCGGTTGATCGGTTGTGCCCATGATCCGCAGATAGGCGAAATCTGCGGTATTCGCGTCGATTTCAGGGAATTTGCTGTCACCCGAACGGATCAGCGCGACGCCATGTTGACGGCACAGCGCGATGGCATCATCGGCGGCGAAACTGTCATGGCGCGCCTCGACCGCGTGGCGAAGGGTCAAGCCATCCAGCGTGGCGGGCAGCAGTTTCAGAAAACCGGCGAAATCGTCAGGGTCGAATTTCTTCGTCTCGGCCAGTTGCCAGTTGATCGGTCCCAGTTTTGATCCAAGCCGGGAAATGCCCGAGTTCAGAAACCGCCCAACGCTTTCGCCGGCCTCGGCCATGATCTTGCGATTGGTGGCAAAGCGCGAAGCCTTGACGGCAAAGACGAAGTCATCCGGCGTTTCGTCATGCCATTTCTGAAAGCTTTCGGGCTTCTGGCTGCCGTAATAGGTCGCGTTGATTTCGATGCTGGTCAGGGCGCGGCTGGCAAATTCCAGTTCACGCCGCTGCGGCAGATCGTCGGGATAGAACACGCCATTGCGCCATTCGGGGAAATTCCAGCCGCCAATGCCGATGCGGATATTCTTCATCTGCCAAACCTCTGCCAGGACGATTGATCGGTCGGCGACAGGCTAGGTGAGACTTGCCGAGAAGGCCATAGGCGCTGATGTTCACCGCCGCAAAGCTGGTGATCGGCAAGAATCTTGGAACGTAGCACCGCCCGGCCACGCCATCGCCCGAGCAGTGATCGACAATTCGGGCCAGTTCTGCCTCCAGCGATTGCAGCTTGGCGATCCGGTCACGAACATCCGCCAATTGTCCCGAGGCGATCTGATTTGCCTGCTGGCACGGTCAGTGTCGGGCTGCTGCAATCATATTGCTGGCGGTGATCGGAGCATCGGTGGCCGTGCGAACGAATACCGCCTTGATCAAAGGGAGCAGCCTGTTGCCGATGGGTCTGTGGGTGTTCGGCTGGATCATCTGGCGCATGTTCTTTGTTGCTGCCCCTGAAGCGCAGATCATGGGGTTGGTCCTGTCATCCGCGTTTCAGATCATGCGGCAGGCGATGAACGAGCGGCGCGTTCAAAGCGCCCACGCGCACTAAAAGAAAAGGCGGGGTCTGCCCCCGCCCTTTCTGCTATTCCCATTCAATCGTGCCCGGCGGCTTCGACGTGATGTCATAGGTGCAACGATTGATGCCCTTGACTTCATTGATGATCCGGGTCGCGGTCTCGCCCAGGAACTCATGGGTGAAGGGATAGTAATCCGCCGTCATCCCATCAACCGACGTCACCGCCCGCAATGCGCAGGCATAATCATAGGTGCGTCCGTCGCCCATCACGCCTACTGTCTTGACCGGCAGAATGGCCACGAATGCCTGCCAGATGTCATCGTAAAGATCATGCTTGCGGATCTGGTCGATAAAGACGGCATCGGCGCGGCGCAGGATGTCCAGCTTTTCGCGGGTGATCTCACCGGGGCAGCGGATGGCGAGGCCGGGACCCGGGAAGGGATGGCGGCCGATGAATTTCTCGGGCAGGCCCAGTTCGCGGCCCAATGCGCGAACCTCGTCCTTGAACAATTCGCGCAGCGGCTCGACCAGTTTCAAGCCCATCTTTTCGGGCAGGCCGCCGACATTGTGGTGAGACTTGATCGTGACCGACGGCCCGCCGCTAAAACTGACGCTTTCAATCACGTCCGGATACAGCGTGCCCTGGGCCAGAAACTCGGCGCCGTCGATCTGGTTGGCGTATTTCTGGAATACGTCGATGAACAGCTTGCCAATGGTCTTGCGCTTGACCTCCGGGTCGGAAACGCCTTCCAATGCGCCGATGAACAGGTCGGCTTCATCCGCATGGATCAGCGGGATGTTGTAATTGTCGCGGAACATGCTGACGACTTCTTCGGCCTCGTTCAGGCGCAGAAGGCCGTGATCGACGAAAACGCAGGTCAGTTGATCGCCAATGGCTTCGTGGATCAGCACCGCTGCAACACTGCTGTC
The DNA here is from genome assembly GCF_014490725.1 of Paracoccus amoyensis. GTDB lineage: Bacteria > Pseudomonadota > Alphaproteobacteria > Rhodobacterales > Rhodobacteraceae > Paracoccus > Paracoccus amoyensis. The sequence continues at coordinate 203,079 of NZ_JACOQL010000003.1, read as the reverse complement.
GACGCCGCCCGACAGACCGCAGATGACTTTCTTGTCGCCAACTTGTTCGCGGATCTTGCGGATCGCTTCGTCCTTATAGGCGGCCATGGTCCAGTCGCCGGTAAAGCCCGCCATCTTGACGAAGTTTTCCAGCATCAGTTTGCCATTCGGGGTGTGATGCACCTCGGGGTGGAACTGGACGGCGTAGAAGCCGCGGGTCTCGTCGGCGGTGATCGCGAAGGGCGCGTTGGGCGACGTGCCGATCACCTCGAACCCCGGGGCCAATTCGGTCACGCGGTCGCCATGGCTCATCCAGACCTGTTCACGATCCGTCAGTCCGGCGAAAATGCCGTCCTTCTTGTGACCCGGTGCCGGTGTCACATAGGCGCGGCCATATTCAGCGTGGTGGCCTGCTTCGACATTGCCGCCAAGCTGGGCCATCATCGTCTGCTGCCCATAGCAAATGCCAAAGACCGGCACACCCAGGGTCCACAGGTTTTCCGGCGCGCGAGGCGATCCTTCGCGCGTCACGCTGTCTGGGCCGCCCGAGAGGATGACGGCCTTTGGGGCGAATTCATTCAGGAACGCCTGAGTGACGTTCTGATAGGGATGAATTTCGCAATAGATGTTCAGCTCACGCAGGCGGCGCGCAATCAGCTGTGTCACCTGAGAGCCGAAGTCGATGATAAGAAGGCGCTGATGCTGGGTCATAAATGCGCTTTAAGCGTGGAACCCGATTGACGCAAGAGGGGGGGACCGCGTGGCCGTCTGACAGGAACTCCGTGACTTCGGGAGACGTTGCCGTTACCCCTGCGAAACAAGCCAGAAAGGGTATTTGTCTATGTCACTACGTCTTGCAACCATTGCCATGATCGCTGTTGCCGCATTCGCGGGGTGTAATCGGAGTGGTTCGGCCGAGGATGATATGTTTGCCGATGCCGAGGCTGACGGAGTTTCGGCTGGCATGTGCGGTGGTGACGCCTCGCTGCAGCAGGCGATGATTGACGCGGCCAATCAGGAACGCGGCTCGCAGCAGAAATCCATTCTTGAGGCTGATGAAAAGCTGAACCTGATCGCTCAGGCCCATGCCTGCGACATCGTCGGGCAGGGACAGCCCAGCGTCACAGGTTCAGACGGCACGAATATCGTTGATCGCGCACGGTCGGCGGGGTTTCCAACCTGTGGTGTGGCGCAATTGGTTGCCGTTGGCGGCAGCGCCGAAGCCGTTGCGCGTCGGTGGGCGGTGTCGATGCCGCATCGCGCCGAATTGTTGGGGCAGGTCTCGGACAAGATCGGGGCAGGGGCGGCACGCGGCCCTGATGGTCGCATCTGGTGGAGCCTTGTCCTGGGCGATGATTGCCGTTGATACGAGCGATAACGCAAACCAAAAAGGCGCGCTGACAGGCAGCGCGTCTTTTCGTTTGATCTGCCGAATGACTTATTTTTCCGGCACCAGCCCGCGTGGCGCGAAGCGCAGCACCAACAGCAGCACCAGCCCCATCACGATGAACCGCATATGCGGGGCACTGTCCAGCAGGTGCGTTTTGAACCCGCCATCGGGCAAAGGTGTCACAAGGAAGCCGATCAGTGTTGGGCCCCATACCTCGACCTTGATCCACAGGAACCAGATCAGGACGGCCCCCAGAACAGCCCCCCAATTGTTGCCAGAGCCGCCCACAATCACCATCACCCAGATCAGGAAGGTATAGCGCAGCGGGTTATAGCCCGTTGGCGCCATCAGCCCATCCTGTGTAATCATCATGGCGCCCGCAATCCCGATCACGGCAGAGCCGAGAACGAAGACTTGCAGGTGACGACCGGTGACATCCTTGCCCATCGCCTCGGCTGCGGTTTCATTGTCGCGGATGGCGCGCATCATCCGGCCCCATGGCGATTTCAGCGCCAGTTCCGCCAGAAGGATGATGGTCAGCAGAACGACAAGGAACAGCAGCATATAACACAGCTTGACCCAGATGCCCGACGCCTCGGCTGCACCAAAGCCCCACCGGGCCGCGAATGCGACAAATTCGGGATTGCTTTGCAAGTCGATTTCATAGGGCACCGGTCGCGGGATCGAGGTGATGTTCTTCACCCCACGGGCCAGCCAGTCCTCGTTCTTCAGGACTGCGACAATGATTTCGCCGATGCCCAGCGTGGCGATGGCAAGATAGTCCGACCGCAGGCCAAGTGCCACCTTGCCGATGGCCCATGCGGCGATTGCCGCAAACAGGCCACCCGCCAGCCATGACAGCAGGACAGGCAGGCCAAGGCCACCGATATTGCCGTTGCGCGACGGGTTGTTCGCTTCGATTGCAATGACGGCCGGATCAAACAGCCAGCGATAGACGAAAAATCCGATCACCAGCACGGCGGCGACGATCCATCCGCTGCGGGTTTTCATCCAGGTGATCTTTGCCAGGGCCAGCGTGCCAAGGCCGATCAGAAGCGACAACAGCAGACGCGGGCCACCAGCGGACCACGCACCCTCGACGGCGGGGAGAGATACCAACACGGGCGCAAGCCCGCCGAGGGCAATAAAGCCCACGACACCTACGTTGAACAGCCCGGCATAGCCCCATTGCATGTTCACGCCCAAAGCCGTGATGGCCGAGATCAGCCCCATGTTCAGGATTGCAAGCGAGGTATTCCAACTGCCCGAAAACATCGAATTGCGGACAGTGCCTTCCAGAATGAACAGCACCGCAAGGATCGCGAAAAAGATCGGCGCACGCCAGGGGCTTGTCGCTGCGGCTTGACGATTGGTAGCCATGTTATGTCCCCCTTACACCGACTTGCCGCGGAACAGCCCGGTGGGCTTGAACAGCAGAACGATAATCAGGATCACGAAGCTGACGGCGAACTTATATTCCGTGCCCAACAGTTGCAGCAGCCCGTCAGGTTGCCAGTCGGGAAACAGATAGCCGGCCACTTTGGCCCAGGGATAGGTGATCGCAACCTCGGAAAAGGCAACGACGAACCCGCCCGCGATAGCCCCCAAAGGATTGCCCAGACCGCCCACGATGGCGGCGGCAAAGATGGGCAGCAGGATCTGGAAGTAGTTGAAGGCCTTGAAGGACTTGTCCAAACCGTAAAGCACGCCCGCAATGGTCGCCAAGCCAGCGGCGATGATCCAGGTCATGCGAACGACCTTTTCTGGATCGATCCCCGACAGCAACGCCAGATCTTCGTTGTCGGAATAGGCGCGCATCGCCTTGCCCGACTTGGTGCGGTTCAGGAACCAGAACAGCGCCCAGACCACCAATACCGCGACCACCAGTGTCAGAACTTGTGTCGTGCGCAGGGCCAGACCTTCCTGCAACCCAGTCCATTCGCGGAAGTCACGCACATTGATGATGAAACGTGCGCCGTCATCGAAACGGATCTCATCCACGCCGATCAACAGGCGGGTCAGACCGTTCATCAGGAACATGACGCCCACCGACGCCATCACCAATATGATCGGCGCGGCTTTTTGCACGCGATAGAAGCGATACACCACGCGGTCCGTGCCCAACACGACCAGCGCCGTTGCCGCGATCCCGACAGGCAGGGCCAGCAGGGCCGTGGGCAACGGGCTAAGCGAGATGCCAAGCGCCTGCAGCCCCCAGGTCACCATGATGGTGATGGCCGTGCCAAAGGCCATGGTGTCGCCATGCGCAAAGTTTGAAAACCGCAGGATGCCATAGATCAGCGTCACGCCAAGCGCACCAAGCGCAAGCTGCGCACCATAGGTCGCTGCTGGGATGAAAACGAAGTTCAGAAAGGCCACGAGGGCATTGAGGATATCCATCAGCGGTCCTCCTTGCACTGGCCAAGATAGGTCATTGCCATAAGTGGTTCCGCAATATGGTTGGTGTAACGGGCGGTGCCGTCCGCAGCGATTGTCAGCAGGCGCGCGCCTGCCGTGCTGTCCATGTTGAACATGCGCCGATTGCCATCGACAATCTTGCCCTGCATTTCGTAGGTTTCCGATACGTCAGAGAACACCGCCGACATGATGGTCAGGTGTGAATCGACCGGCCGCGCCGCCGTCATCTGCACCGTCGCGGAATAGCTGCTGTCGGCGCAATCACTGTCGGTGCATTCCGTTTCAAAATTGCACGTCATGCCGGCCAGTTGGGGCGAAGCGGCCATAGCCGGTATTGCCACCGACACAGCCAGAGCAAGCGGGAGGAATGGTTTGCGCAACGATCAGCCCCCCAGGAAGGTGCGACGCACCTCTTCATTGGCCATCAGTTCCTTGCCGGTGCCGGTATGGGCATTCGCACCCTGCACCAGAACATAGGCCTTGTCGGCTATGTTCATGGCCTGCTGGGCATTCTGTTCGACCATCAGAACGGGCATCCCGCCGCGTGCGATGGCAATGATGCGGTCAAACAATTCATCCATGACGATGGGGCTGACGCCTGCGGTCGGCTCGTCCAGCATCAGCACATCGGGGCGGGTCATCAATGCGCGACCAACGGCCACCTGCTGACGTTGGCCACCGGACAATTCACCGGCCGCCTGCTTGCGCTTTTCGGCCACGGCCGGGAACAGTTCATAAACCTGTTGCAAAGTCTGGCGAATATCGTCGTTGCGAATGAACGCGCCCATTTCCAGATTTTCCTGAACCGTCATCGAAGGGAAGATGTTGTTCACCTGCGGCACGAAACCCATTCCGGCCTTGACCCGGTCTTGCGGATTCAGCGCGGTAATGTCGCGACCGTTCAGGCAGACGCTGCCCTTGCGCAGATCCAGCATGCCGAACAGCGCCTTCATGGCGGTGGATTTGCCAGCGCCGTTCGGGCCGACGATCACGGCGATCTCGCCTTTGTCCACGGCAATGGTGCAGTCATGCAGAATGTCGGGGCCACGGCCGTATCCGCCCGACATGCTTTCGCCGATCAGAAAAGGCGTGCCGTCGCGCGCCGGTCCGGTCGCACCGGATTTGCGGCTGCCGTCGAATGTGCCCTGACCCTTGGTATTCACGATCGAGGCGTCACGATTGCCGCGATTTCCAAATGCCTTGTCTGTGTCGCTCATGCGCCCACCATGTCTTTATTCTTCAGACCGCGTCCCAAATAAGATTCGATCACGTCTTCATTCTGCATGATGTCCTGGGCACTGCCGGTCGCCAGCACCTTGCCTTCGGCCATGACGATGACCGGATCACAGATTTTGCCAATGAAATCCATATCGTGCTCGATCACGCAGAAGGTGTAGCCGCGTTCCCTGTTCAGACGCAGAATCGCATCGGCAATGGTGCCCAGCAACGTGCGGTTCACGCCCGCGCCCACCTCGTCCAGAAAGACGACCTTGGCATCGACCATCATCGTGCGGCCCAACTCCAACAGCTTTTTCTGGCCGCCCGACAGATTTCCCGCCTTTTCATTTGCAACATGGCTGATGGTCAGGAAGTCCAGAACCTCGTCTGCTTTCTTGCGCAGATCGGCCTCTTCCCGTTCGATCCGGCCACGCTGGAACCAGGTTTTCCAGATTGTCTCGCCGGTTTGGCCGCCCGGAACCATCATCAGGTTTTCACGCACGGTCATCGACGAAAACTCATGCGCCAACTGAAAGGTGCGCAGCAGGCCCTTGTGAAACAACTCATGCGGGGGCAGGCCGGTGATATCCTCGCCATCCATGGTGACGCGGCCCGAGGTGGGTGGCAGCACACCCGCGATGACATTGAACAGCGTTGATTTTCCAGCGCCATTGGGGCCGATCAACCCGGTGATCGAACCGGTCTCGATCGTCAGGCTGGCCCCGTCAACGGCGCGAAATCCGCCGAAATGTCGGTGAAGGTCTTCGACCCTGATCATACCTTTTTCCCTGTCTTCACGTCTTTGGTGAAGTATGTCCGCGAAATGCGGTTTTTGTTATAAAAAACGGCCCGGCGCCCAAAGAAGGTTGCCGGACCGTGTCATTTTGCAGGGCTTAGCGGTAGCCGACCACCGTCATGGCACCGTCCTCGAACGCCACCTCGCGATAGACGCCAGCGCTTTCACCCGGCTCGACCATTTCGACGGCAGAGGCGCCGACATAGTCGATATCGCCGCCGCCGCTGAGGATCTCCAATGCCTTGCCCAGTTCACCCGGCAGGATTTTTTCACCCGGAGCGTTGGCGACATTCATCACCTGATCCTTGTAAACCGCCGGGTCACTGCTTTTTGCAGCAGCCATCGACAACAGGATCAGCGCCGCCGCATCATAGGATTCAGCCGAGAATGCACCAGTGCCGTCGAAGTTTGCCGCTTTGGCCATTTCGACGAACTTGTCGCGGCCTTCGCCTTCTGCGGCCGGGTTCTGGCCAAAGCTGCCATCGATTTCGGGACCGAAATTGTCGACCAGCGCCTGCGAAACCATGCCGTCAGGGAAGACGAAGGTTTCAAACGCGCCGCTGTCCAGTGCGCCACGAACGATGCCCGAGCCGCCTTGGTCAACATAGCCCGCCACAACCAGCGCATCACCACCGGCAGCGGCCAGTGCGGCGACTTCCGCCGAATAGTCGGCCTTGCCGTCGTCATGGGCGCTGTTCGTGGTGACGGTGCCACCTTTTTCCTTAACGCTGCCGCAAAGCTGTCTGCCAGACCCTTGCCATAGTCGTTGTTGGTATAGGTGACGGCGACGTTCTTGATGTCTTTGCCAAGGATGATGTCAGCCATGACTTCGCCCTGACGCGCATCCGAAGGCGAGGTGCGGAAGAACAGGCCGCCATCGTCGATCGTCGATAGCGCAGGCGAGGTGGCCGAGGGCGAGATCATGACGATGCCATTCGGCTTGGCGACGTTTTCCAGCGAGGCGATGGTTTCGCCCGAACACATGCCCCCGACGATGCCCTTCACGCCTTCCGACGTGATCAGACGCTCGACAGTTGCGGTGGCTGCGGCGGCGTCCACACAGGTCGAATCGCCCCGAACAATCGTCACGGTCGAGCCGTCCATGAATTTGCCGGAATCGTTGATTTCTTTCGCTGCCAGTTCGACGCCCGCCTGCATGGCTGGTGACATCGATTCAAGCGGACCGGTAAAACCGAACGAGGTGCCCAGCTTGATGTCTTCGGCATTGGCCATTCCGGCCGCCAGAATTGCGGTCGAGGCCGTTGCGAGAAGAAGTTTTTTCATTCTTTTAGTCTCCCAGTTGGAACTGTGTCCTGCGCGGCAGGTTAGAAGCGCCGTGCTTAAAAGGAAAGCATGTTGTCGCAGGCGGAACCTGCCTCTTGCGTCAAGTTTTCAGGTGTTAGCGCCATCCGACAGGCTCTGGGCGTCGTCGGAACAGAAAGCCCAGCAGTGTCATCGCCATCCAGCCCAAGGCAAAGCCGATTCCCGCCGCCCAAAGGCCCGCAGCAGTTACCGGAATGGCTGGCCGGAAATCGCCCCAGGTTGCGGTCAGGGTTTCGGTGTCACGCAGGCGATGCGGCAGCGCCATTCGTTCCAGCGGTGAAGCAAGCCGCAACATTGCCAGGTCGCTTTCAGCATGTTCCAACCGTGCAAATGTGCTGCGCATATCCGCCTGATGCGCGTCACGGAAATTGCTGCCGGAAAGATCCGCCAGCGCCTGTTCGCGTGTCATGTCGGCGCGGCGTGCGCTGGCATCAAATTCGGATGCCACACGGGTCAGGCTGTCGACCTGGCCGCCCAGCCTTTGAACATACTGGTCTGAAAAGGCCGGGAATTGGGACAGGCAGATGGCGCAAATCAGCGCCACTGTCAGCCGCAGAAACCCCATCATGCCGTGGGTGCCGACAAGGCGAAGATCGGCTGATAGATTTTGCTGAGACGCTCAACCGCCTCTTGCGGGGACAGCTCTTGGCTTTCGCCGCTACGCCGGTCGGTCAGTTCAACCTTGTTATTGGCAAGGCCGCGCGGTCCGACCGTGATGCGCCAGGGCAGACCGATCAGATCCATCGTCGCGAATTTCGCACCCGCGCGTTCGTCGCGGTCATCGTAAAGCGGGTCCATACCGCGCGTGCGCAACTCGTTATAGATGGCTTCGCAGGCGCTGTCGGTCGATACGTCGCCCTGTTTCAGGTTGACGATACCGACATGGAAGGGGGTCACGCCCTCGGGCCAGATGATGCCCTTGTCGTCGTGGTTTGCTTCGATGATGGCACCCAGCAGGCGGGAAACGCCGATGCCATGGCTGCCCATATGGACAGGCACGCGGTTGCCATCGGGGCCGACAACCGTCGCGCCCATCGGTTCGGAATATTTGGTGCCGAAATAGAAGATCTGGCCCACTTCGATCCCGCGCGCGGTGCGGCGGCGTTCTTCGGGGATCTGGGCGAAGACGGCTTCGTCATGGGTTTCATCAGTGCGGGCATAGCGGCTGGTGAATTCCTCCAGCACGGCCTGACATTCTTCGACGCTGTCGTAGTTGATCTGACGGTCGCCAAAGGTCAGATCGGTAATCTGGCTGTCATAGAAAACCTCTGATTCGCCGGTTTCGGCCAGAACCAGAAATTCATGCGTATAATCGCCGCCAATCGGGCCGCCATCGGCGCGCATCGGAATGGCTTGCAGGCCCATGCGCTCATAGGTGCGCAGATAGCTGACCAGATGCCGGTTATAGGCATGCAGCGCGTCTTCCTTGGTCAGGTCGAAGTTATAGCCGTCCTTCATCAGGAACTCGCGGCCGCGCATGACGCCAAAGCGCGGGCGGATCTCGTCGCGGAATTTCCACTGGATATGATACAGCGTCAGCGGCAAATCCTTGTAACTGCTGACGTTGCTGCGGAAGATGTCGGTGATCATCTCTTCGTTGGTGGGGCCATAAAGCAGGTCACGCTTGTGGCGATCCTTGATGCGCAGCATTTCCTCGCCGTAATCGTCATAGCGGCCGCTTTCGCGCCACAGATCCGCCGATTGCAGGGTGGGCATCAGCAAGGGAACATGACCCGCGCGCTGTTGTTCCTCATGCACGATCTGCTCGATGCGTTTCAGCACCTTGTAGCCCAGCGGCAGCCATGAATAGATACCCGCCGCCTGCTGTTTGATCATGCCGGCACGCAGCATCAGACGGTGGCTGACGATCTGGGCTTCTTTGGGGTCTTCCTTCAACACGGGCAGGAAGTAGCGCGACAGACGCATATGCGGGATCCTTACAACGGAATGCTGGGTTGCAGCGATACCGGATCAGGTCGCCAATGCCAAGAACCTGTGCCGGATGATGCCGCAGCCTTTGCCGCTATGCCTTGCAACCAACGCGCAGGACGGTCAAATTGCACCGACATTTCGTCCTGGGAGTTAGTGATGCGGATTCCTGTCCAAAAACAGATAGTCTGGTGGGGCGTCGCCGCCGCACTGCTGTTCGCGACGATGTGGTTGCTGGGACAGGCGATCCTGCCATTTATCCTTGGGGCCGGGGTCGCCTATCTGCTGGACCCGGTGGCTGACCGGCTTGAAAGGGCAGGGCTGTCGCGGACGATGTCAGTGGTCACCATCAGTGCCATTGCGGTTCTGCTACTGGTCACGATCGTCTTGTTGGTTGTGCCGATTCTGGTGCGACAGGCGACATCGCTGGTGGAAACGGCGCCCGAGATGTTCCAGAAGGCGCAAGACATTCTGTCCGCCCGTTTCCCCCAATTGCTGCCCGAAGGCGGGAATTGGGACCAGGCCCTGACAGAGTTGAGCGACGCGTTTCGAGAACAATGGAGCAATGTCGCTCAAACGGTGATGTCGTCGGTTGGCGGAATGATCAGCGTGGTTGCCCTGCTGGTCATCGTGCCGGTCGTGGCCTTCTATCTGCTGCTTGACTGGGACCGGATGGTTGCCGAAGTCGACCACCTGTTGCCGCGTGAGCATGCAAGCACGATCCGCCGCCTTGCCCGCGAGATCGATCAGGCGCTGTCGGGCTTCGTGCGCGGTCAGGGGCTGGTGATCCTGATCCTTGGCACATGGTATTCGATTATGCTGATGCTGGTCGGCCTGCCTTTTGGTTTTTTCATCGGCATCATGGCGGCAGTGTTGTCGTTCATCCCTTACGTCGGCGTGCTGATCGGCGGTGTGACGGCCATCGGCGTGGCGTTGTTCAGCTTCTGGGGCGACCCGGTGTGGATAGCGGCGGTGGCGGCAATCTTCGTGACTGGACAGGTCGTCGAAGGGAATTATCTGCAACCCAAGATCGTCGGCGGCAGTGTCGGCCTGCATCCGGTCTGGTTGCTGCTGGCCTTGTCTGTCTTTGGTGTGCTTTTCGGTTTTGTCGGGATGGTCGCGGCGGTGCCGCTGGCGGCGACTTTGGGTGTCCTGACCCGTTTCATGGTCGAACGATACCGCGAAAGTGCGCTTTATACCGGACAGGCCTTGCCGCCAGAACCGGGTCAGCCGATGTTGGTCGAGGTTGTTCCACGCGGCACGGTCGAAACTCAGATCCGCAACGCGCGATGGTCCGCGGATCGCGAGCGCGCCCAGGGCATGTTGCAAACGATGCCGGAAGAACATGATCGCAGGTCACCCGAATAGATGGTCGGAGCTTCCCGTCAACTGACACTGGACCTGACAACGCCGCCCGCACATTCGCGGGCGGATTTTTTGCCTGCGCAGGCCAATATGCAGGCGCTGGTGATGCTGGATGCACCGCAGGAATGGCCTCAGGGCCGGATGTTGCTGGTTGGCCCGGAGGGGGCGGGCAAAACCCATATGGCGGCGTTCTGGGCTGCCGAAAACGGTGCGCGGCGGGTCAAGGCATCTGGTTTGCGCCCCGACATGGCCGACCAACTGGCGGTTCAGGATGGCGCATTGGTGATCGAGGATGCGGACCGGACCGGACGCGCAGCAGGGGCAGAACAGACACTGTTCCATCTGTGGAACCTTTGTGGTGCGCGCGATTGCCTGATGCTGTTGACGGCCCGGACGCCGCCGCGTGACTGGGAGCTGGTGTTACCGGATCTGCGTAGCCGGATGCAGGCAATGCCGCTGGTGCGGCTTGGTTCGCCGGATGAACCTTTACTGGCTGCCGTGCTGGTCAAGCTGTTTGCTGACCGGCAGCAGGCAGTATCAGCCGAATTGATCGAATGGCTGGTTTTGCGCATGGACCGTGATCTTGGCCTGGCCCGGCGTCTGGTCATTGCGCTGGACAGAACCGCAATGGCCGGTAAGCGCCCGATAACACGTCGTTTAGCGGCCGAATTGCTGGACAATCTGTCAATTGCTGGCGCATGATCCGGTCAAACAGCCCCGATTTGTAAAGCTATGACCCAAGCCGATTTTTTGCGCACCCCGTTCCCTGAACCGCTTGAGCTTCCCGATGGCCCACCCGAAGACGCCGAAAGGTTTTTTAACCGAGAGTTAAGCTGGCTCAGCTTTAACTGGCGCGTGCTGGATGAGGCGCGAAATCAGCGTGTCCCGTTGTTGGAACGACTGCGCTTCATCTCGATCAGCGCGACAAATCTTGATGAATTTTACACAGTCCGTGTGGCTGGCCTGCGCGAATTGATGCGTGAAGGCAGTTCGACCCCCTCGGACGATGGCCGCTCTCCGGCCGAGCAATTGTCATTGATCAACACCGATGCTCGCCATCTGATGAGCGCGCAGCAAGCCGTCTGGGACCATCTGCGCCATGAGATGGAGGCCGAAGGCATCGTGATTCTGCCGCGTGATCGCCTGACCGAGGCGGATCAGGAATTCCTGCACGACTATTTCCAAAACAGGGTGTTCCCGGTTCTGTCGCCTTTGGCGATTGATCCCGCCCATCCGTTCCCCTTCATCCCGAATGCGGGGTTTTCGCTGGCGCTGGAACTGGCGCGTGATATGGATGGTCGACAGATGCAGGCGCTGTTGCCGATTCCGGCACAGCTTCGCCGCTTTGTGCCCTTGCCGGGCGGACAGCGCTTTCTGCCGCTGGAAGATCTGCTTCTGATGCATCTGTCCAGCTTGTTTCCGGGCTATCGCGATATCGGTCACTGCGCATTTCGTGTGCTGCGCGACAGCGATCTTGAGGTCGAGGAAGAAGCAGAAGATCTGGTCCGTGAATTTGAAACGGCCCTGAAGCGCCGTCGCCGTGGCAGCGTTATTCGCATGAAAATTACGGCGGGCGCCCCCAAACAATTGCGCCGTCTGATCATGGAAGAGCTTGACGTCAGCCCCGACGAGGTCATTGACGTCAAAGGCTTGCTTGGCATGGCTGATCTGAACGAACTGGTTCTGGATAGCCGCCGCGATCTGCTTTGGCCATCCTTCACCCCGCGTGTTCCCGAACGGGTTCAGGATCATGGCGGCGATATGTTCGCCGCGATCCGGCAAAAAGACATGCTGCTGCATCATCCCTATGAAACCTTTGACATGGTCGTGCGCTTTCTGCAACAGGCCGCCCGCGATCCCGACGTTCTGGCCATAAAACAGACCCTGTATCGCACCAGTCGCGACAGTCCGATCGTCGAAGCGCTGTGCGAAGCGGCCGAGGCAGGCAAATCAGTCACGGCGCTGGTCGAATTGAAGGCGCGTTTTGATGAGGCGGCAAATATCCGGCAATCACGCCGTCTGGAACGGTCCGGTGCCCATGTGGTCTATGGCTTCGTCAACTATAAAACGCACGCCAAAATCAGCACCGTTGTGCGGCGAGAGGGGGACAATCTGGTCACCTATACCCATTACGGCACCGGTAATTACCACCCGATCACCGCGCGTGTTTATACCGATCTGTCGCTTTTTACATGCGACCGGTCCCTGGGGCGCGATGCGACGAAGGTATTCAATTTCCTTTCGGGCTATGTGCAGCCTGCCGGATTGGAAAACATCTCGATCTCGCCCATTGATCTTAAAGAAAAGCTGCTCTCGCTGATCGCGAAAGAGGCTGAGCATGCCCGCGAGGGTCGCCCGGCAACGATCTGGGCCAAGATGAATTCGCTGATCGAAAAAGACGTAATCGAGGCACTTTATGCCGCCAGTGCGGCGGGCGTGAAAATCAGTCTTGTCGTGCGTGGAATTTGCGGAATACGCCCCGGTATCAAGGGATTGTCAGAAAATATTCGTGTGAAATCCATCATTGGCCGTTATCTGGAACACTCACGTATCGTCTGTTTCGGAAATGGCAGTGAACTGCCATCCAAAAAGGCGCGCGTCTTTCTGAGTTCGGCCGACTGGATGGACCGCAACCTGTCGCGGCGGGTGGAAACGCTGGTCGAATGCATGAATGAAACCGTCAAGGCGCAGATCGTCAGTCAGGTCATGGCGGCGAATATGGCCGATGAAGCGCAAAGCTGGCTGTTGCAACCCAATGGCAGGTTTGTCCGCTATCTCCCTGAAGATAATGATGATCTATTCAACTGTCACCGTTTCTTCATGGAAAACCCGTCACTGTCGGGCCGAGGTAAGGCGCGGGCAAGGGATGTTCCGGAACTGGCCCATTCTTCCGATTGACCAACGGCGGAACACGGGCCATTAACGGTCCCGATGCGCCAGCATGGAGGCAGCGATGAACAACGTGCAAACGTCCAGCGGCAAGAATATCGAACATCTCGGTAAAATGTTCGAAAAGCTGCCAAAACGCGCCTTGTCGAGGGTCGGTGTGGTCGACGTGGGGTCGAACTCGATCCGTTTGGTGGTTTTCGATGGTGCAGCCAGATCGCCGGCCTATTTCTACAACGAAAAGGTGATGGCCGGACTGGGCGCCAAGATGGCCGAAACCGGCAAGCTGAACCCCGAGGGTGCCGAACGCGGTTTTGCCGCCCTTGCACGCTTTGCCGCGCTGGCCAAAGGCATGGATATAGAACCACTGACCTGTGTCGCGACCGCCGCCGTGCGCGAAGCAGAGGATGGCCCTGCCTTTCAGGACCGGGTCGAACGGGAAACTGGTCTGAAGCTGCATGTCATTGATGGTGAGGAAGAGGCACGGTTATCCGCACAGGGGGTGCTGTTGGGCTGGCCGGATGCCAAGGGGTTGGTGTGCGACATCGGCGGCAACTCGATGGAACTGGCCGAACTGGATGGCGAGGGTAATATCGGTCGCCGCGTGACCTCGCAATTGGGGCCGTTCCGCCTGCAACAGATCAAGGGCGGAAAAGAAGGTGTGATCAAACACATCCGCAAGATTATGGGCGAACTTGCCGCCAAGATGGGCACCGATCATGACAGGATTTATCTGGTCGGCGGATCGTGGCGGGCCATTGCGCGACTGGACATGGAGCGGGCCAAATACCCGATGACCGTTCTGCACGAATACCGCATGACACCCGAAGCCGTGCATGACACGGTGAAATGGATCAACGATCACGACATAAATGAGCTGCGCGCCAAGGTCGGCATTTCATCGTCGCGGATGGAACTGCTGCCCTTGGCCTCGTTGGTGCTGGAGCAGCTGGTCGATACTTTCAAGCCAAAGGAACTTGCCGTTTCCAGCTATGGTATCCGCGAGGGTCTGCTGTATGAGCATATGTCAGACAGCCTTCGCAAGCGTGACCCGCTGATCGAGGCTGCGCGGTTCACCGAACGCCAGATGGCGCGAATTCCGGGGTTCGGCAAAAAGCTTTATCAGTTTCTGGAACCGATCTTTGCCGATGCGACCCCCGAGAGAGAACGGCTGATCCATGCGGCCTGCCTGCTGCATGATACCACCTGGCGCGCGCATCCCGATTATCGTGCCGAGGCCTGCTTCGACAATGTGACCCGCGCAAACATGGCGGCGCTCAGCCATCCCGAACGGGTCTTTCTGGGGCTGGCCTTGCTACACCGCTATAAGAACAGCCGCTCGAACTCACCGATGGAGCCGCTGTTCAAGCTGCTGACAGACGAAGAGATCCGGGATGCCGAAATTCTGGGCAAGGCGATGCGTTTCGGCGCAATGTTCGCCATTGACGATCCGTCGGATGCAGGCACACTGCGCTATTTCCCCGACAAGAAACAATTGCAGTTGAAGCTGACCAAAACCGGCCGTCAACTGATGGGAGAGGTCGCCCAGGCGCGCTTTCAATCCCTGTGCAAGGCCATGGATGTCGAGCCGGTGGTGCTGTAGGCGGCGCAGAACTTGCACTTCAATGACTGATCCCTCATGCTTGCCTCAGGAAATTGAGGAGCATGTCATGCCAGTTGGCCATAATGCTGCCTGCCATTGTGGAACCGTTCAGTTTCGCGTTCGGCTGACGGATGAATTCAATACCGCCCGACGCTGTTCATGCTCGCTATGTCGGATGCGTGGGGCAATTGCTGTATCGGCACCATTGGACGGCATCGAATTCTTGGCGGGGGAAGATAACCTGACGCTGTATCAATTCGGGACGGGTGTTGCGAAGCATTATTTTTGCAGGACATGCGGCATCTATACCCATCATCAGCGCCGCTCGAACCCGAACGAATTTGGCGTTAATGTGGCCTGCATCGAAGGGATCAGCCCATTCGACTTTGCCGAGATCATCGTGAATGACGGCGTCCATCATCCCAATGACGGCTTTGCCGATCGACGGGTCGGTGTGCTGCGATTTACGCCTCTTTGATGGATGGATTGTCAGGCTGCGTTTTGAAGGGGTTGACCGCGTCGGGCCAGCGGCGTGGATAGGTTGAGATGACCAGTAGCACATCCGACCCCGGTAAAGCGGCGCGCATATCGTAGATCAGTTGCAAATTGAGTGTGTCGACTTCTGCGGCAGCCATCGGGCGTAGCGGATCGTAATAGACGCTGACGTAATAGCTGCGCCCGCTTTTGGTCACCGACAGATCTGTTAGCCTGCCGCCGTCCTGTATCAGGGCCGGGCGCACTGCGCGATGGGCACGGGCCACGATGTCTGGCGCGGCAGTCACACCGGCCAATTCGCCAAGACCAGACCGCAAGCCACTGATATATTGCCCAATCGCCGTCAGACACAAGATGATGACGATGATCGAATCGCCGACTGGCGCGATTGGTGCCAGCGGGCCGTCACGCAGCAGATAGATGCCCAACATTCCGATACCGGTCGCCAGCGTGATCGCCCCGTCAAATGCCGCCGCGCGGCTTTCCACCAAAAGGATATCACTGCTCTTTCCACTTTTGATCCAGCTTTGCCAATGGCTCCACCACAGCCAGAAGCAGATCGCCGTGATCAGCACGAAATAGACGGTCATGGGTGCAAAATTCAGTGGTTCTGGCGTGTTGCCGTGCAAGTAGCTGAAGATATTACGCGCGGCCGAGGTGATCGCGAACAGAACAAGCCCAAGAAGCGATAGCGAACGGAAGGTGACGAAAATCGCCTCGTCTGCGGCATAGCCATAGGGGCGCAGACGATCCGGGCCCGCTTCTATCTTGCGGCTGATACCTCGGGCAAGAAAAGCCGATGCAAAGCCGGTCATGGAAAACAGGCCATCCATGATGATGGCGTTCGAATTGGTCATGAAGCCCGCCACCACGCCTGCGACGGCCATCACAAGATTGCCAGCCATGGCGATACCGAGGGATCGGCTTTCCAATTGCTGTGTCGTGGGGATGTCCTGTGCGCCCATTCCGATTCCTTGGCCAGTCCTGCTTGTTGTCAAATTTAGGCCGGCAATGTCGGACTGCACAAGCTGATCGTCATGAGAATCAAAAAGGGCGCCCCAAGGGACGCCCTTTCTAGTCTGCCAAGGGGCAGGGGGATGATTACATCATGCCGCCCATACCGCCCATGCCACCCATATCGGGCATACCGCCGCCAGCGGCTTTAGGCTCGGGCTTTTCAGCAATCATGGCTTCGGTGGTGATCAGCAGACCAGCAACCGATGCTGCATCTTCCAGCGCGGTGCGCACGACCTTTGCCGGGTCGATAACGCCGAACTTGAACATGTCGCCATATTCTTCGGTCTGTGCGTTAAAGCCAAA
The DNA here is from genome assembly GCF_014490725.1 of Paracoccus amoyensis. GTDB lineage: Bacteria > Pseudomonadota > Alphaproteobacteria > Rhodobacterales > Rhodobacteraceae > Paracoccus > Paracoccus amoyensis. The sequence goes on along the minus strand of NZ_JACOQL010000003.1, from coordinate 186,357 downwards.
TGCCTTGTCGCTGGATTCGCGGACCTTACCTGCAACGACGGCGCCATCGACACCAGCGTTTTCAGCGATCTGACGCATCGGAGCTTCCAGGGCGCGGCGAACGATTGCAATACCGGCTTCCTGATCCGAGTTCTCACTCTTCAGGCCATCCAAGGTCTTGCCGCCCTGAACCAGTGCAACGCCGCCACCGACGACAACGCCTTCCTGCACGGCCGCACGGGTCGCGTTCAGTGCGTCATCGACGCGGTCCTTACGCTCTTTCACTTCGATTTCGGTCATGCCGCCAACGCGGATAACGGCAACGCCGCCAGCCAGCTTGGCCACACGCTCTTGCAGTTTTTCGCGGTCGTAGTCCGAGGTGGTTTCCTCGATCTGCTGGCGGATCTGTGCGACGCGTGCCTCGATCTCGGCTTTTTCACCAGCACCGTCAACGATGGTGGTGTTGTCCTTGTTGATCGAAACCTTCTTGGCGCGGCCCAGCATGTCGATGGTGACGCTTTCCAGCTTCATGCCCAGATCTTCGCTGATGACCTGACCACCGGTCAGAATAGCGATATCCTGCAGCATGGCTTTACGGCGATCGCCGAAGCCCGGTGCTTTGACAGCAGCGATTTTCAGACCGCCACGCAGCTTATTGACCACCAGCGTCGCCAAGGCTTCGCCTTCAACATCTTCCGCGATGATCAGCAGGGGCTTGCCCGATTGAATGACGGCTTCCAACAGCGGAACCATCGGCTGCAGCGACGAGAGTTTTTTCTCGTGCAGCAGGATATAGGCGTCTTCCAGATCAGCAACCATCTTGTCGGGGTTGGTCACGAAGTAAGGCGACAGGTAGCCGCGATCGAACTGCATGCCTTCGACGACTTCGACTTCGGTTTCCATGCCTTTGTTTTCTTCGACGGTGATAACACCCTCGTTGCCAACTTTCTGCATGGCGTCAGCGATGAAGCGCCCGATCTGGGCTTCACCGTTGGCCGAAATGGTGCCGACCTGTGCCACTTCGTCACTGTCGTTGACAGGACGCGAAGCAGCTTTGATCGCCTCGACGACTTTGGCGGTCGCCAGGTCGATGCCGCGCTTCAGATCCATCGGGTTCATGCCCGCGGCAACGGCCTTCATGCCTTCGCGAACGATGGCTTGGGCCAGAACGGTGGCGGTGGTGGTGCCGTCGCCGGCCTCGTCATTGGTGCGCGAAGCGACTTCACGAACCATCTGCGCGCCCATGTTTTCGAACTTGTCAGCCAGTTCGATTTCCTTGGCAACGGTGACGCCGTCCTTGGTGATGCGCGGTGCGCCGAACGAACGGTCGATCACCACGTTGCGGCCTTTCGGGCCCAAGGTCACTTTGACAGCATCGGCGAGGATATTGACGCCTTTCAGCATGCGGTCGCGTGCGTCGGTGTTAAACTTGACTTCCTTAGCAGCCATTTGAATCTCCTGAAGTTAATGTTGAAGGATGCGTGGGTTCATTCGCCTCAGGCGATGATGCCCAGAATGTCGCCTTCCTTCATGATCAACAGTTCTTCACCGTCGACCGTGACTTCGGTGCCCGACCATTTGCCGAACAGAACGCGGTCGCCAGCTTTGACCGACGGTGCGATCAACTCTCCCGAGTCCTTGCGCGCACCTTCGCCAACGGCGATGATCTCACCCTCGGCGGGTTTTTCTTTTGCGCTATCGGGGATAATCAGGCCGCCCTTGGTTTTTTCGTCCGATTGGACGCGACGAACCAGAACGCGGTCATGCAGCGGTTTGAATGCCATAATGGAACACTCCGTATCACAGGTTGCAGTGTTTCGTTGTTGGCACTCACCTGATGCGAGTGCCAATGCGAGTGATCTAGGGACAGCTTCATAATGTGTCAACGATTCCCAAGGCTAAATTTTTGCCCCTATGGTCGTCGGCGGATTCCTGTGCCAGCCTTATGCTGATCTGATGTCGTATATGAAGGATTGCGATATGCGTTTGCCGGTGGCGATGATCTTCATTTTGGGACTGTCTGCGGGGGCAGCGGCGGCGGAATGCGTCGGCACGAACCTTCTTGAAACGATGCCCGCCGATCAACGTGCGGAAATCAATGCGGCCACGAAAGACGTTCCCTTTGCGCGTGGTATCCTGTGGCAGGCGACAAAGGGCGACCAGAAAATCACGATGGTCGGCACCTATCATTTTACCGATCCACGCCACCAGGTCACCTTATCCCGCCTGCAGCCTGCGTTGCAGGATGCAGCCGCGCTATATGTCGAGGCTGGGCCGGTTGAAGAAAAGAAACTGACCGACGCCCTGACAGCAGATCCGGACCTGATGGTCGATCCCACCGGGCCGACTCTGCCCGAACGGCTAAGCGACGAGGACTGGCAGGTGCTTTCCTCCGCAATGGAGGATCGCGGCACGCCGGCCGTTGTCACCTCGCGTTTGCGGCCCTGGTATGTCGCGATGATGTTGGGGATCAGCCCTTGTATGATGACCCAGCTGAATAGTGATGGGGGCGAGGGGCTGGATCAGCTTTTGGTACAAGAAGCCGAAGACATGGATATTCCTGTGATCGCGCTTGAGCCTTGGGACACGGTTTTTTCGCTGTTCGGTGATATGACCCCGAAACAGGAAATTGACATGATTCGTGTTTCGTTACCCGTTGCAGCCCATGCGGATGATTACGGCGTGACCCTTAGCGACGCATATTTTGACAGCGATATCTGGACGATTTGGGAATTTGGCCGCTTCGACGCCTATCGCAATTCCGACATGTCCCGGGCGCAGGTGGACGAACAGATGATGCTGGCGCAAACCAAATTGATGGACAGCCGAAACAAAAGCTGGATCGCGCCATTGACCAAAGGTGCAGCCGAGGCTGCCGCACAAGGCAAATCCGTGGTTGCCGGATTTGGCGCATTGCACCTGCCAGGCGAAAATGGCGTGCTGCGATTGCTGGAAAAAGACGGCTGGACGATCAGGCCGCTGCAATGATGCAGGCTTTGCTCTGACAGCTCATGCGCGATGTGTGAAAGCCGCTTTCGCGTGGCTGATCAACGACCGCCCAGAACGGAAAGCTGCTGCTGACGACCGCCGCGGACATAGGTGATCCGACTGTCTCCGATAGCAGAGATCGTGCCGCCGTTGATCTTGTCCCCGATCCGCAATGTCAGCACCCGCCCATTTGACAGGCGGACCAACGCACGGCTGGCGCGACCCGCACCGATGGTGCCGATGATCTGCGTGCGGTTCAGCTGGATGCCACGTTCAACCGTGGCCGCGTTGCCAGCGGTGGTTGGTGTGCGGCCATCGGGCAGATCGGCAGCGGCAACCTCGGGTTCGGATTCCGCTTCGGGTGGCTGATATGCTTGCTGACGGCGGGCTGCATTGGCGGCTTCTGCTTCGGCCTGCGCACGTGCGCGGGCCTCGGCGGCGGCACGGGCCTGCGCCTCGGCGCGGGCGTCGGCTGCGGCGAACTGACGGGCGCGTTCCTCCGCCTGACGTTGAAGATCATCGTCGGCCCGGCGCTGCGCTGCAAGCTCGTCGGCGCTTTGGGCCTCTGCCGCCGCGCGAAGGTCGGCAGCAGTGGGAGCGTTGGACGACGTGGCCGCCAGCGAAACCGCATCGGCAACCGCAGAAGCTGCGGCACGACCGCCGCCCGGACGGCGACCGGGGATCGCAGATGAAGTAAGCGCCGTCAATGGGACGGCGCCTGGCTGGGAGGGCGAACTGGCAACGGCAGAAGCTATCGCATCTTCAACTGCCGCTTTTGAAAGGCTGGAGTTGCCAGGGCCGGGGTCATTGCCGCTGGCGACGGTCCGGTTGCCGGGGCGGGCCATGGGGCGCGTCGAGCTTCCAAGCCCTGCCGAAGAAGATGCAGAGGCCATTGATGGCGGTGCGGCCTGGGCATCGGTGCGAGGTGTGGGGCGATCCGTATCGGCTACGGCCGCCGCGACCGCGTCACGAACGGCCTGTTCCGACGTTGCACCGACGGATAACGGACGGCGGGTCGGACGCGCATCGGCCAAACGGATAAGGGCACCCCGTTCTGCTTGTGTCAAACCGTTTGCGCCGACCTGCGCGGTGCGCAGATCAAGCAGCAGGTTTTCCAGAAACAGACGCTCATCCGCCGTCAGTTTGGTCGGAGCAGCGTCTTCGTTGGTGCTGCCTTCCTCAAGCATGGTCTGCCGGTCAGGGCGCGATGGCGGGCGCGGCGACGATGCGGCAGGGCGCGTTGCCGGCTGGGTCGTGGCTGCTGGTGCCGCGGCAGGCGCAGCGGCAGCCGGGGTCACGACCGGTTCAGCGGCGCGGCGCTGCGTGGCCGGGCGTTCTGGGGGGCGGTTGCCGGTCAGACGGCTTGGCTCTGGCTGCGTGCGCTGCGCATAGGGTTGCGGATTGGCCGGAACCGTCGGCTGACGATCCGTTGCCGTTTGTGTGGCACGGGCCGGGGTTGCACGCGGCGGGCGGGCCGAGCTTGCCAGACGCGGTTGGCGCGTCGTCGGCGCAGGTGCAGCCGCAGGCGTCGGCGTTGCCGTCGCCTGACCGATCGAGCGCGATCTGGGCGCGTTCGCCAGATCGCCCGTCATGGTTGCCGCGCTGATGGTTTGCTGGCGCGCAGCCTCGGCAGCCGCGGCCGCACGCTGGGCATCGCGGGCGACAATCGCGTCATTCAGTGCGCGGCTCAGCGTATCGTTGCCAAGCGCCATCTGCGCAGCGTTACGTTCGGGTTCGGCTGCTGCTGCGGGCTGTTGTGCCGGACGGGCGGCTGGTGGGCGGCTTGTCGTAACGCTTGGCGCGGCCACAGCCGTGGTTGCTGCCGTCGCTGCCGTTGCGGCAGCCTGTTGTTGCGCATCGGTGATGGCTTCAGCCGGTGCGGCCTGGTCCGTCGCCAGATCGGCAGGCGCGACGGGTGGGGACGATTCATCGATGGTTTCGATCGGTGCCGCTGCGGTTTCGGACTGCGCTGTTTCGCCCTCTGATGCAGCGGCGGCTGGCAGGTTCTGATCTGCAAATTCAGCTTCGGCAGTGCCGACATCGTCCAACGCACCCTCCTGAACGACGTCTTGTTCCGGAATGGCGTCTTGCGTGGCGGGCGTCGCGACAACCTGTTCGCTTGCGGGTTCGGTCTGCGCGACAGGCACATCGTCACCGCGACCACCGAAGAAGATCAGCACGACCAGCACCAGCACCGCCAAACCACCGATCATCATGGTCAAACGGCTTGGGTTCAGGTTCCGCACCCGTGTCAACAAAGAGGGCGCAGCGATTGCAGGCTCGACATCGGACTGTTCGGCACGCAGCGCCTTGGCTTCACGTGCGCGGGAATGAACAGCCTGCGCACGAGGGGACAGCCCTTGGGTCGAGGGTGCTTTTCGTGCGCCGTGACGGATCACTCCTATTGCCAGGCCCTCGGCATCTTCGGCCGGCTCTTGGGCGTCGATTTCAACCAGTTCGTCCTTGACTGCTTGCTGCGCTGCCCGTTCCGAATTGGTTGGCAGTTCCGAATTGGTTGGCGTTTCCGAATTGGCTGCCTTGACGTTTTCGACGGCAGCCTGCAGGCGCGCGATCGCGTCGGGCTTTGATTGTTTTGGTTCTGCCGCTGCCACATGCACATGATGCGCAATGATACGCGACACCGTGACAGCAGCCACCGGGGCTTGCGTTTCGGTCGCTTTGGCAGGCTCAACCGGTTCCGAGGCAGCCAGAGCCGCAGCCGAGGTCATCGCCTCTTCTGCTTCCTCGGCGACCACCTTTGACGCTGCGGTTTCGACCACAGGTGCCGGTTCGCTCGGCACGGGGGCATCTGCAATAACCGGGTCGGTGATCCGCGCCTGACTAAGATCAGGCTCCGAGAAGGGGTGGCGGGTCAGTTGTTCCTGCGCCAGACGGCTTGGGCCGAATTCGGGATCGCCTTCAAAGCGGTTGTCACCGGGGCGGGCAATGAATCCTGCCGGATGGAATCCCTGAGCGCGGGCGAAATCTTCTGCCTCTTCCAGCGTGCGCCGGGCGACGGCGGCAACGCGCAGCGTCTCGATCTCGCCATTTTCGGCCGGGCACCAGTCAAAGGCCAGTTCGGTGGTCTTGTAGGGGGTCATCCCTTCAAGTGCGCGGCCAATGATCGCCGCCGTGTCAGAGCCGAATGGCACCGTCAGCGTAGTGTAAAGGATCTGGTCGTCGGGGATCACGAGAATGGTATCCAGGTCGCCAGATGCGCCGCCCGCTTCATCACGCAGGGCGTGCAGCTTCGCGGCCATCTCTCGACCGGCGAAATAGGCTTGGCCCAAGGGTCGCCAGTCGCGTCCCTGACGTTGTTCCAAAAGCACGGCTTCTTGCGTGAAGCTCATGGCAAATTCGGGCGGTGCGGCATGTTTATTCATGTTTTTATTCGCTGCTCGATTATGATCGCGTGTTCTGATGCCGCGATTTGGTGGGGTTGATTATGATTTACCGCAATTTGTGGGGTGAGGAAAGCATATCTCGCGGATTTCTGCCGTATCTGTGAACAAAAATCAGCGAAACTGTGATCCGAGCGGGGGTGAACATATCGTCTATATCTGGCGTTATCGTCGCAAAGGGATTCCGAACCGTGAAAGGACAGGGGATGATGATCACTACACGCAGGACCGGGCAGGCCATTTTCGCGATGTCGACCGCTTTGGCGCTGACGATGGCGATGCCGGCTATGGCACAGCAGGGCGGCACGATGTGTTCGCCAATGGCGGGCAATGGCGGCATGTCAACAATCAGCGTCAATGGCACGGGCGAGGCGCGTATCGCGCCGGATATGGCGACCATTCAGCTGGGCGTTACGACCCAAGCCGAAAGCGCTGCCGAAGCGATGAAGCAGAATGCAGAACGTCAGACGGCTGTGATCGCGGCGCTTGGCGAAGCGGGCATCGAACAGGCTGACGTCCAGACTTCGGGTCTAAACCTGAATCCGATGATGGATTATGGTGAAAACCGCGCCCCGACCGTGGTTGGCTATCAGGCGTCGAACATGGTGTCGGTCCGCGTGAAAGAGATCGGCAATCTGGGCCAGGTGATGGACGCCATCGTCAATGCCGGCGCGAATGAGATCAACGGCATCAGCTTCCAGCGCGAAGACGGATCGGACGCCGAAGATGATGCCCGCCGCAAAGCCGTCGAGGATGCGCGCCGCAAGGCCGAAGTTCTGGCCGAGGCCAGCGGCCTGACGCTTGGCCCTGTCCTTTCGTTGCGCGATACGCCGCAGCCCGAAGGTCCGCGCCCGATGATGATGGAGGCGCGTGCGGCCTCGGACGCCGCAAGCACGCCGATTGCAGCTGGCGAGCTGTCGATGAGTGCGCAGATCGAGGCTGAATATGCGCTGATCGGCGATGGTGCCTGTGCGCCGCGCAAGGGTGGCCATCATGGTGGTGGTCATGACAAATCTGGCGAGCGCGGTGAACCCGCCGGTGACATGCCCCCGCCGATGGGCACCGATCAGGGTGCGCCAGCACCGGGTGAGCCGGTCGTGCCCATGGGCAATGCCCCGGAGGAAGGTGAAGCGCCTTCGAACTAGTCTGTCAGCATACTGTTCGGAAATGAAAAGGGGCCAGTCGGCCCCTTTTTTAAGCTGTCGCTTTTGCCAATGCCTGATCCAGGTCGGCGATCAGATCGTCCGCATCCTCGATGCCGATGGACAGGCGAACCACCTCGGGGCCGGCCCCTGCGGCCCGCTGCTGTTCTTCGGTCAGTTGCCGATGCGTGGTGGATGCGGAATGTATCACCAGTGACCGGGCATCACCCAGATTGGCGACATGGCTGAACAATTTCAGCGCGTCGACCAGCTTTACCGCCGCCGTATATCCGCCTTTGATCGAAAAGGTGAACAGCGCACCGGCACCCTTTGGATAGACCCGCTGCGCCGTCTTGTTCCAGGGCGAGGATTCCAACCCGGCATAGGTGACGCCGGTCACGCGTGGGTCGTTTTCAAGCCAGGCCGCGACTTTCTGCGTGTTCTCCACGTGCCGTGGCATCCGCAGCCCCAATGTCTCTATCCCGATCAGGGTGTAATGTGCACCTTGCGGGTTCATGGTCATGCCCAGATCGCGCAGGCCGATAGCGATGCCATGGAAAGTAAATGCCAGTCCACCAAAGGTTTCGTGGAATTTCAGCCCGTGATAGGCAGGCTCGGGTTCGGACAGGCTGGGGAATTTGTCGCTGGCTGACCAGTCGAATTTGCCGCTGTCCACGACCACGCCGCCAGTCACGGTGCCATTTCCGGTCATGTATTTGGTCAGACTGTGCACAACCAGCGTCGCGCCCATCTCGATCGGTTTGCACAGATAGGGCGTGGCCAGCGTATTATCCACGATCAGCGGGATGCCCGCAGCGTCAGCGATTTCTGCGATGGCGGGAATATCGGTCACATAGCCGCCCGGATTGCTGATCGATTCACAAAAGATCGCGCGCGTGTCGTCGTCGATGGCCGCTTCGACCGCCTTCAGATCGTCCAGGTCGACGAATTTCGCGGACCAGCCGAAGCGTTTGAATGTCTGCGAGAACTGCGTGACAGTCCCGCCGTAAAGCCTTGTAGATGCGATGATATTCTTTCCCGGACTCATTAACGGGAAAAGCGCCATGATCTGCGCCGCGTGGCCCGAGGAACAGCAGACCGCACCCACGCCCCCTTCCAACGCCGCGACTTTGGTCTGCAAAGCTGCGACCGTCGGATTGGTCAGACGGGAATAGATATATCCAACCTCTTGCAGGTTGAACAAACGGGCTGCGTGTTCGGCATCGCGAAAGGCATAGGCGGTCGTCTGATAGATAGGCACCTGCCGTGCACCAGTGGCCGGATCCGCGTCGCTGCCCGCGTGGATGGCTGTTGTATCAAAGCCTTGGCTCATGGATTCTGTTCTCCCTCAATTTCGGTGCAGCTTATCGTCGTTATGCGAAACGGCAACGCCGAAGTCCGGGGAATGACAGAAGCTATGTTCTACAGCGGACGATTATAGCGGATGAATGGGGTTCGCGTTGCGACCTGATCGTAAAGCATTCGGCCCGCATAGTTGAACTCTTGCGTCAGCCAGTAAACGCTGGGCACGCCCGCAGCGTCAGCCGCGTGATAAACCGCCTGTATCAACGCACGCCCGACGCCTTTGCCACGGGCATCCTCTGCCGTGAACAGGTCTTGCAGATAGCAGACGCCTTCGGGCCGCCAAAGATGCGCATGATATGTGTAATGCGTCAGACCCAGAAGTTTCCCATCATCTTCTGCTACCAAGCCAATGAAATCGCCTGGCTTTTTGGCGATAAGCCGATCAAATGCCTGATCGAAGAAGGATTGCGGCAGATCGGGACGTTCATAATAGCGGTGATAGCCGTCATAGAGGCGCTGCCACGGTTCTTTGTCCTTTTCGGCGACCGCGCGAATGATGACCGTCATCTTTGCCTCCGTGCCATGAATGCCAGCTTTTCAAACAGTGCCACATCCTGTTCATTCTTTAACAGCGCACCATGAAGTTTCGGCAGCATCTCACCCGGATCGCGCTTCAGATCTTCGGGCGACAGATCTTCGGCCAGGATCAGCTTGAGCCAGTCCAGCAATTCGCTGGTCGATGGCTTCTTTTTCAGGCCGGGGGCTTCGCGCAGTTCAAAAAACTGGGTCAAGGCCTCTTGCAGCAGGGCGGGTTTCAGGCCGGGATAATGCACCCCGACAATTTGTCTCAGGGTATCTGCGTCAGGGAAGCGGATGTAGTGAAAGAAACAGCGGCGCAAAAACGCGTCGGGCAGTTCCTTTTCGTTATTCGAGGTGATGACGACCACGGGTCGGTGCTGTGCGCGGATCGTTTCGCCGGTCTCATAGATGTGAAACTCCATCCGATCCAGTTCCTGCAGCAGATCGTTCGGAAATTCGATATCAGCCTTGTCGATCTCATCGATCAGCAGGACGACTTTTTCGGGGGCATCGAACGCCTGCCACAGTTTGCCTTTGCGGATATAATTGGCCACGTCATGCACGCGTTCATCGCCCAGTTGGCTGTCGCGCAAACGGCTGACCGCGTCATATTCATACAGACCCTGCTGGGCCTTGGTGGTCGATTTCACATGCCATTCAATGATCGGCAGGCCAAGGCTTTCCGCAACCTGCCGCGCAAGCTCGGTTTTGCCGGTTCCCGGCTCACCCTTGACCAACAGCGGACGTTCCAGCGTGACGGCAGCATTGACGGCAATCGCCAGTTCGGGCGGCGCAACATAGCGATCAGTTCCGGTGAATTGCATGAAAGCTCTCCTTTCGCGAAAAATGAGTGGTGTCCAAACCGCTCTGCGCGAAGTTCGGCCGGTCAATGCACAAATACTGACCTTTCGGCTAGTGACAAGCCGGACTTCATCCGTTAGTTGGCGGGCAATGCCGGTTATACCGCCGCATATGCTGCCGGAGAGACGCATGAAAGCCCAGACCTTCCTGCCTCAGGATTATCGTCCCGCCGAAGACGAGCCGTTCATGAATGATCGGCAGTTGGAATATTTCCGCCGGAAACTAGAAGCATGGAAGCAGGAACTGCTGGATCAGTCAGCAGAAACACTGGAAGGCCTGCAAGACAGTGCCCGTGCCGTTCCCGATCTGGCAGATCGTGCCAGCGAAGAAACCGACCGCGCGCTCGAATTGCGGACCCGTGATCGTCAACGCAAGCTGGTCAGCAAGATAGACTCGGCCCTGCGTCGCATTGAGACCGGCGAATACGGTTACTGCGAAATGACCGGAGAGCCGATCAGCCTGAAGCGGCTTGATGCACGTCCGATTGCAACCATGACGCTGGAAGCGCAGGAAAAGCACGAGCGCCGCGAACGCGTTCACCGCGACGACTAAGCGATCAGCCGAGTTCGGCAGATCAGCATAAGATGAGCGCCGCTGATCCTTTGGGTTGGCGGCATTTCTATTTCTGACAGGGGTGCGGGCATGTCGTTGCAGGGGCGTGACATCCAGATCATCGGTGCCGGTATTGCCGGACTGACGGCGGCAATCGCGCTGGCGCAGCGCGGCGCCAGGGTGGCGGTTCTGGAAAGGGCACCCGAATTGACCGAGGTTGGGGCCGGTTTGCAGCTTTCGCCAAATGCGGTCCGCGTGCTGGATGCGCTTGGTCTGGGCCTTGCACTGGACGCGGCCTCGCTGCCCAGCCATGCTGTCAGATTGCGGGACAGATCCGGGGCGGATGTTGTCAGGATGAATTTGGGATCGGGCCACCCGGACGGGCGTTTTCGTCTGATCCACCGCGCCCGTCTGATTGCGTTGCTGGCTGATGCCGCGCGTGTCGCGGGGGTCGACATCAAGTTGGCGCAGGATGTCGTGGATTTTCCGCAACCGTCGCTGTTGATCGGGGCGGATGGTCTGCGCAGCAGGGTTCGGACCGCGTTGAACGGGCGCGAGGTTCCATTCTTCACCGGACAAACCGCTTGGCGCGCGGTTATCGCAGACGATGGTGGCGTCCCCGAAGCGCAGGTCTTCATGGGACCGGGGCGGCATCTGGTCAGCTATCCTTTGCCGGCCGGGTTGCGCAATATCGTTGCCGTGATCGAGCGCCATGACTGGCAGGAAGAAGGCTGGAAACATGCCGACGACCCGGCGAATCTGCGCGCCGCCTTTGCCGGATTTGGCGGGCCCGTGCCTGATTGGCTGGCGCGGGTGCATGAAACCAATGTCTGGGGCCTGTTCCGGCACGAGGTGGCGCGGGTCTGGCAGGATGGCCAGAAGGTGGTGATTGGCGATGCCGCACATTCAACGCTGCCGTTCATGGCGCAAGGGGCCTGCATGGCGATCGAGGATGCGTGGATTTTGACCGCATGTCTGGATGCCGACATGGATCAGGGGCGGGCATTGCAGCGATTTGAAAGCCTGCGCAAGCCGCGCTGCAGCAGGATCGTGCAGGCCGCGAACGACAATGCCCGCAACTATCACCTGACGGGGCCGAAGCGATTGGTGGGTCATACGGTGCTGCGGCTGGCAGGGCGGGTTGCGCCGGGCAAGCTGTTGTCGCGATTCGATTGGATTTATGGCTATGATCCGATCCGCGAAACCGTATCGTGAAACGCCGCGCGAGTGACGCGCGGCGTTTATGGTTCAGGCGGCCTTTTCGACGGCTGCAACGATCCCGTCCACCACTTCACGAAGCAGGACCTCGTTCTCGGCCTCTGCCATAACGCGGATCAGCGGCTCGGTTCCGGATTTACGGATCAGCACGCGGCCCGATCCGGCCAGTCGGCTTTCCGCATCTGCGATCACGGCCTGAACTGCCGCTGCGGACAAGGGATCTGCGCCCGCCGCATAGCGCACGTTTTTCAGCAGTTGTGGGACGGGGTCGAATTGGGTCGCCAGTTCGCTGGCCTGCTGGCCGCTTTCGGCCATCGCGGAAAGGAATTGCATCGCCGCGATCAGGCCATCGCCCGTGGTGGCATAGTCGGTCATGACGATATGGCCAGACTGTTCCCCGCCCAGATTGAAGCCGCCCTCGCGCATACGTTCGACGACATAGCGGTCACCGACCTTCGTGCGCTCCAGCCGCAATCCGCGACGGTCGAGGAAGTGTTCAAGCCCAAGGTTCGACATAACCGTTGCGACCAGGGCATCGCCACGCAGGCGCCCCTGTTCGGCCCAGCGTGCGGCCATCAACGCCATGATCTGATCGCCATCGGCAAGGCGGCCTTTTTCGTCGATGATGGCGACCCGATCTGCGTCACCATCCAGACTGATTCCCAGATGCGCGCCATGTTCCAGCACGGCGGCGGCGCAGGCTTCTGGATGGGTCGAGCCGACGCCCGCGTTGATATTGAAACCGTCCGGCTTCACACCGATCGCAATGACATCCGCCCCCAGTTCCCAAAGCACTTCGGGGGCGGCGCGATAGGCGGCACCGTTGGCACAGTCGATCACGATCTTCAGCCCGTCCAACCGCTGCCCGGCGGGGAAGGTTGTCTTGGCATATTCGACATAACGGCCGCGACCATCGTCGATCCGCTTGGCGCGGCCGATATTCCGGGGCTGCGTCGGTTCGATATCGCCTGCAACGATGGCTTCAATCTCATCCTCGGCCTCATCCGACAGCTTGAAGCCATCAGGACCAAAAAACTTGATGCCGTTATCCTCGGCCGGGTTATGGCTGGCTGAAATCATGATGCCCACATCTGCACGCATCGAGCGGGTCAGAAAGCCGACCGCAGGCGTCGGCACCGGGCCCAGCAGCAGCACATTCATCCCGGTCGAGGTCAGACCGGCGGTCAGCGCGTTTTCCAGCATATAGCCGGATAAACGGGTATCCTTGCCGATCACGACCCGATGGGCACTGTTATTGTCGCGGCGGAAATACCGGCCAGCCGCCGCGCCCAACCGCAAAGCCATCTCTGCTGTCATGGGATAGGTGTTGGCGCGACCGCGCACACCGTCTGTCCCGAATAATCCTCTGCTCATCCCATTACCTTTTCTTTTTCTTTAAGGGCGCTCCACAGGCGTATCCCCTGAACAATGTCTTTTACGTCGTGGATGCGATGAATTTGCACACCTTGATCCAGGGCCGCCAGTGTCACCGCCAAGGTGCCAGGCGTGCGCTCCGTTGCATTATCGGTCTGGCCGATGGTGCCAATGAACCGCTTGCGCGACACGCCCAGAAGAACAGGGCAGCCAAGGCCATGATACAGCGAAATTCGCCGCAAGATGGCAAGATTATGGTCCAGCGTTTTGCCAAAACCGATGCCGGGATCAATGACGATCCGGTCGCGCTTGGTACCCGCATCGACCGCACGCTGGATACGGGTTTCCAGCGCATCATAAACGTCCAGTAAAACGTCACCATAGCGCGGATCGTCCTGCATGCTTTCGGGCAGGCCTTGCGCGTGCATCAGACAGATTGGCGCGTCAGATTGGGCGATCAGCGCGGGCAAGTCTGGATCAAAGTCATAGCCTGACACGTCGTTGATCAAGGCCGCACCAGTCGTCAGCGCGGTCGCAGCAACCTGGGCTTTGCGGGTGTCGACCGAAATTGGTGCCTTGCCAGCGATGGCCCGGATCACGGGCAGGATGCGGGCGATTTCATCGGCTGCGGGAACCTCGGCTGCGCCGGGCCGGGTCGACTCTCCGCCAACATCCAGAATGTCTGCACCCTCCAGCAACAGGCGTTTGGCCTGTTTAACTGGATCGTAGCTGCCTCCGTCCGAGAAACTGTCTGGTGTCGCGTTGACGATCCCCATGACAACCGGCTGTGACAGGTCCAGCCCGGCAACGGGGGGGCGTGGTGCCGTCAGTGCCTCGATGACCTCGGCGGGGGCGTCGTCGACGATCTTGGGCAGTTCTCCCCTTTGCAATCTTTCGAAGCGTGTAAACCCTGTCCACCCTCCTGCTAGGCGATAACGCGCATCCGCTGCGGTTGTTGGAATGGGGCGATAGTAGATCCGGTCGGTCATGGTTCAGTCGATATGACCGATCGCAATCTGAAAGTCATCCGGGATTGGCGCAGGCGCCGCCTTCGTTCCCGCAAAGTCGATCCGATGCGCGCCAAGCCGCCGAGCCAGCCACAGGCCCAGCGTTGCCGGTTGCTGGCCTGCTTCCGGGGCGTCTGCGGTCAACCGCGTCGGAGCCCAGACCACGGCGCGTTCGGACCGTATGGCCGCGTCAAGTTCGGTCCGGGTTTCGGCCACTTCCAGACCCATCCGGCCGGCCAGCGCCCATGCGGCCTGATCCAGCGCCAACAGGGTGATCCGTCGCTGATCGCCGCCCGTCGGTAAAGGCAGCCCCAGGGTGGCGGGCAGAATGACCGCTGCATTATCGGGCATGGTGGCTGGCTGACCCACAATCACGCGAAATGGCGTCACGGCCTGCGATGCCTGAATGCTCGAGGCGCTTCGTGAAATGGTCACACCAAGCGCGCCCGGCCCGCGATCCAGCTTCTCGACGCTGACTTCGATCCGGGCCGCCTGGCGATGGGCCAACACTTCGGCCGCGATTTTTTCAGCCAGCGTTTCGACAAGATTGTATCGCTGATCGGCCAGCGCGGTGTCGATGGCCTGCGTCAGCACATCATAGGACAGGATATGGTCAACATGATCTTCCGTATTCGAAACGCGATCCCGCAGATCAACGGTCATGTTGAAGCGCAGCCGTTGCGGATGGCCGCGTTCGGATTGAAACGCGCCAATCTCGGCGGCGATGATCAGGTCTTTCAGGTGAATGCGGTCGGGCTTTTCCATAGCTGTCATTCACAGCAAAAGCCGACGACAGGCAAGCCTGTCGTCACCGCATCAGTTCGAGGCGACGCGCTGACCGCCACGGCGGTAGAAGATGTGCTGTCCGATACGTGCCGTCCGCTGGAACCGATGCGACCATGCCGGACGCACCGCAGGCGTGTGGAAATAGGTCGCGCCACCGGTCAGAACACGCGGCGCACCGGCCAGCGCGTTTTCCGCGATATTGCGGGCGCGCATATAGGCTGCCTTGTTGCGGATCGGTTTCGGCCCGCCGATCGTATAGCTGAACTGGCTGGGCTGATTGACGACGCCGCAAACCGTGCGGGGGAATGCGCGGCTGTCCACCCGGTTCAGGATGACCTCGGCCACTGCGGCCTGTCCCTGACTGCTTTCACCACGCGCTTCGTGATACACCGCTTCCGACAAACAGTTCAGATCCTGTTCGCTGAATTGGGTGCGCGTGCTGGCCAAAAACAGCTTTGCATCCGGGGCGTCATAATCTTCGTCAATGACGAGATTTTCCACTTTCACAGGTTCGGCATCTGTGTATAGAAGCGGCTTGGGACGGGGCAATTCCATCGCATTCGAAGCAGCACCGAAGATGCCAGCATCCGATGAGAATAACGATCCGTTTCCGCCCGCATTGGCGGCAGCCGAGGCAAAAGTAAGTGCGGCAGTTGCGCACAGACAAACCGGCGCGAACCGCTTAAGCAGCGTTTTCATCTTTATTCCTATAACCGCGTCAGATTGACAGGTCGTAAAGGTGACGCGGTCGCGAGCAGATGACCGCCATCTTTTTCCAGAAAGATGATTAGGATTTTTCCGAAGCCGCGAACCATGACACAGGGGCGTGAGGCGTCTGGTTTCGCGGAAACTGGCTATTTCCGGCAGAAAGCTGCCGACAAGATTTTGCTGAACTGGCGAGTTTTGGCGCGGAGGACGCGATAAATGACCGATTCGGCCCTATTTTCAGCAACTTGAAGTTGAAAAAAATCGACGAATTCAGCGAATCATCACAAAATTCCAGACTTAATGGTTCGTTTTCGATTTCGCCTGAATTGTTGCCTGCGCGGCGGCCAGTCTGGCCACAGGAACCCGGAAGGGTGAGCAAGAGACATAGTCCACGCCGGCGGCATGACAAAACGCGATGGATTCAGGATTGCCGCCATGTTCGCCGCATACGGACAAGATGATCTGGGGATTGGTCTGCCGTGCCCTTTGGACACCGGTCAGGACCAATTCGCCCACGCCATCCTGATCCAGAATGTGGAACGGGTCTTCGGAATAGACACCCTGACCAACATAAATGCCCATGAAGCGGCCCGCATCATCGCGCGACAAGCCATAGGTCATTTGCGTCAGGTCATTTGTGCCGAAGGACAGGAATGAAAGATGCTCGGCAATTTCTCCGGCCCGCAGCGTCGCGCGCGGTGTTTCGACCATCACCCCAAGCCTGTAGTCGAAATCGATGCGGTGGACGTTGCGCACCTCGGCCGCGACGGCGTCGATGCGGTTCTTGACGATCTCGACCTCTCGCACGGCGCTGACCAGCGGGATCATGATTTCCGGGACGATGGGCTGACCCGTCCTTGCGGCGGCATCAATCGCCGCCTCGAAGATCGCGCGGGCCTGCATGTCATAGATTTCCGGAACGGTGATCCCCAGGCGAACGCCGCGCATTCCCAGCATCGGGTTGAACTCTGACAACGCATCAACCCGGCGGGTCACATCCGACAGGGGCAGGTCCAATGATTCTGCCAGTTCACGAATACCTTCGCGATCATGTGGCAAAAATTCATGCAAAGGCGGGTCGAACAGACGAATGGTGACGGGCAACCCCGCCATGATTTCGAACAATTCGCGGAAATCCTGCCGCTGCATCGGCAAAATGCGCTCCAGCGCCAGACGACGATCATCCGGCGTGTCGGCAAAGATCATCTCGCGCATTGCGGGCAGGCGGTTCGCGTCAAAGAACATATGCTCGGTGCGACACAGACCGATGCCTTGCGCCTTGAAGGTCTGGGCCATTCGCGCATCTTCGGGCGTATCGGCATTGGCGCGAACCACGATGTCGCTTTCCTGATCCGCCCAGTCCAGCAGTTGATTGAAACTGTCATCCAAGGCCGGGCCCAGCAGCGTGACACGCCCGGCCAAAACCTCGCCCGAGGTGCCGTCGACGGTGATTTCGTCACCTTCTTCCAGCACCTCGCTGCCAAATTTGACCCTGCGATGGCGCAGATCGATGTTGATTCCTGTTGCTCCGACGATGCAGGGCTTGCCCAGCCCACGCGCAATCACCGCCGCATGGCTGGAGGTGCCGCCGCGTTCTGTCAGAACCGCAACAGCGGCATGCATCCCACGGATATCTTCGGGACTGGTTTCGCGACGGATCAGGATACAGGCCTCGTCACGTGCCGCGGCCGCCTGTGCATCGGTTGTGGTAAAGACGATCTTGCCAGTTGCCGCCCCCGGACTGGCATTGATGCCACGCGCAATAACGTGACGCGGGGCGCCCGGATCGACCTGATGGTGTAACAGATCGGCCAGTGCGCGCGGTTCGACCCGCATCACGGCTTCGGCCGTTGTAATGATCTTGTTGCGCGCCATCGCGACAGCCACCCGGACATTGGCACGGGATGAACGCTGCACCCGCGTCGCATCGATGATCGAGATATTGCCATTGTTGATGACAAATTCGATCTGCATTTCTTCGCGCAGCCGCGCACGGGTGGCGGTTCCATATGCCACCAGATCACCGAAAAGCTCTGGTGCGACGTCTTCCAGCGATGAACCGCGGTCATCCTTGACCAGATAAAATGTCTCGACGTCCTGACCGGCTGTTGCGCCCTGTGATTGGCGACGGAAACGCCCGGTGATGCGGGGTGCGCCGCTGACCGGGTCGATGAACTGAATAGTGCCTGATCCGCACAGGCCAGGACCAAGGGCAGGGGCCATATCCTGGACGACCAACCCAAGGGGTGCATCTGCCGGGGCGCCCTTTGCCTGACGCAGCAGGCGCGCTGTCGGGCCGTCCCATGCCCGTGACATGGACCGCAAAACCTCGGCCAGTTGGGTGCCCGGGTCCTGGGGGAAGGGTTCGTCCATCTGGTCGTGATACAGGTGCAAAGCCTGTGCCAGCGCACCCGGCCCGTCCTGCGTGAACATGTCGGGGTCCAGACGCGCAATGTTGATGGCGTAGCTTTGGACAAAATCCAGATAAATCGCATCGGCGTTTGCGCCGCCGATAGATTTCGACATCGCCGTATGGGTGTCGTCATTGATGCCGACGTTCAGCACCGTGCGTGGCCCGCCCCATTCAGGCATGACCGCCGAAGGGCGAACGCTGACCAACCGGTTATCCTGAGAAAACAGCGCACGCAGTTCGGGCAGCGGGATGCGTCGACCGCTGGCGATACCGGCCACGGTCGAGGCGGGAATGGCAAAACTGCGCGGAACCGGCAACTCAAGCCGGATCAGACGTTGCAGGCATTTCGCCCGCCATCCGTGGTGATGGCGTTCAATCCCCGCCGAGGGGGTGATTTCGGTCAGATCGGGGCTGTCGCGCATATCCATGATTGTGGAAGATAGGCATCGCGCCAGTCATGCCGCAAGTGCGAAAAAGGGGGCGCAAGGCCCCCTTTTGCTGATTTTGTCCAATGACGTCGCGATTATTCGACGATGGTGACCTTGGACATGTAGTCGGGCTCTTGCACCGAACCATTCGCGGCGGCATCGCCCTTTTTGATCTGGTTCAGGACATCCCAGCCATCGATCAACTGACCGACGACGGTATATTGACCATCAAGGAAGGGGGCCGGCGCCAGGTCGATGAAGAATTGACTGTTGGCGCTGTTGGGATCTTGCGCACGCGCCATGCCGACCGTGCCCGCGTCGAACGAGGTTTCGTTGAACTCGGCCTCAAGATCGGGCTTGCTGGAACCGCCCATGCCCGCCCGCGACAGATCGCCAGCCTGCTTGCCATGTTCCACGTCGCCGGTTTGGGCCATGAACCCCTCGATCACGCGGTGAAAGACGACGCCATCATAGTCGCCAGCCTTGGCCAGTTCGACCAGACGAGCGACGTGGTTCGGCGCCTTGTCCGCCAGCAGATCAAGCGTGATCGTGCCTTTGGGCGTGCCGTCAGCCGCTGCGACCTCTATCACCATGTTCGGGCCGGGGCCATCAGCATGCGTCGGCGCGTCCTGCGCAACGGCCGCGGTTGCCGTCAGCGCAAGGGCCGGGACCAGCAGGTATTTACTGAACATCGGCAGCCACCTTGACTGAGATCATGCGGTCGGGCGATGCTGGCGGTTCGCCACGGACGATCTTGTCGACATGCTCCATCCCGTCAATCACGCGCCCATAAACGGTATATTGGCCGTTCAGGAAGTCGTTGTCCTTGAAGTTGATGAAGAACTGGCTGTTGGCGCTGTTCGGGTTCTGCGAACGCGCAGCGCCCAACGTGCCGCGCGAATGCGGCAGTTTGGAAAATTCAGCAGGAAGGTCGGGCAGGTCTGATGCGCCGGTGCCGGCGCGGCCCGGATTGTAGTCCTTTTCCATATTGGCATGGGCTACGTCGCCGGTCTGGGCCATGAAGCCGTCGATCACGCGATGGAAGGCGACATTGTCATATGCGCCTGCGCGGGCCAGCTCTTTCATGCGCTCGGAATGTTTGGGCGCCACGTCGGGCAGCAACTCGATCACAACCGGGCCGTCCTTCAGCTCGATGATGATGGTGTTTTCGGGGTCTTTGATATCGGCCATGCGGCCCTCCTTTGCCACGTTCACTTGTTGATTTAGGCGTTTGCGAACACAGGTGCAACGCGCGACGACCTCAAAGGTTTATCACGCAGGCGTCATCATGCCTCACGTTGCCGGCACTGTTGACGCCGCCGCGCCCATGCGGGACAAGCCTATTCAAAACATTCACCCCGAAAGGACGCGAGATGGCGGATTTCAATACGATTGATGACATGGATCTGGATGGCAAAGTCGTGCTGACCCGCGTCGATCTGAATGTTCCAATGGAAAATGGTCGCGTCACCGACACGACCCGGATCGACAAGATCGTGCCAACGGTCAAGGATATTCAGGCCAAAGGCGGCATCCCGGTTCTGCTGGCGCATTTTGATCGTCCGAAAGGTCAGCGCGTCGAAAGCATGAGCCTGAAGCAAATCCTGCCCGCGCTGGAGGCCGCACTGGGGCAGCCGGTCGCGTTCAGTGACGAACTGATCGGTGGTCCGGCAAAGCGTGTGGTCGCTGCACTGAAGCCCGGTGATGTCGCGCTGATGGAAAACACCCGGTTCTACGAGGGTGAAGAAAAGAACGATCCGACCTTTGCCGCGTCGATCGCGGCGCTTGGCGGGGCCTTTATCAACGACGCATTTTCGGCCGCCCACCGTGCGCACGCCTCGACCACGGGTCTGGCTGATCTGCTGTCCGCAGGTGCCGGACGCCTGATGGAAGCCGAATTGAAGGCGCTGGATGCGGCGCTTGGCAATCCGCACCGCCCGGTGATCGCGGTGGTTGGGGGCGCCAAGGTATCGACCAAGCTGGATCTCTTGATGAATCTGGTCGAAAAAGTTGACAATCTGGCGATCGGCGGCGGCATGGCCAACACTTTTCTGGTCGCCAAGGGGATCGAGGTCGGAAAGTCGCTTGCGGAACGCGACATGGCCGACACGGCCCGCGCGATCATGGAAAAGGCGGCGCAGACCGGCTGCACCATCCTGCTGCCGCAAGACATTGTCGTTGCACGCGAGTTCAGGGCAGGTGCGCCAAGCGAGACGCTGCCCGTCGATCAATGTCCGGCTGATGCAATGATTCTGGATGCGGGACCGAAAACCGTTGCCGCTTTGGGCGAGTCGATGGAGCTGTGCAAGACACTGATCTGGAACGGCCCCTTGGGCGCGTTCGAAATCGAGCCGTTTGATGCAGCGACCAATGCGGCTGCCCGCAAGGCGGCACAGCTGACCCGCGAGGGACGTCTGATTTCGGTCGCGGGGGGTGGCGATACCGTTGCCGCATTGAACAAGGCTGGCGTGGCCGATGACTTCACCTTCATCTCGACCGCCGGTGGGGCGTTCCTTGAATGGATGGAAGGCAAGGATCTGCCCGGTGTGCAGGCGTTGAAGAAACCGGGCAAGTAAGCGTTCGGCAATGCAAACGAAAAACGGGGCGACAGATATCGCCCCGTTTGGTTTCCAGGATGAGCTTTGTCAGCGCCCGAACAATCCGCGCAGCAATCCGCCAAGCAGTCCGCCGGAATTGTTGCTGCCGGTATTGTTCGCCGGAGTGGTCACGACGACCACATTTGACGTTGCCGAGGTTGCGTTCGATCCCGTCTGAGACATCGTTTCCGCAGTCGTGGTGGTGGCCGACGTCGCAACGGTGTCCGTCACCGCAGATGCTGTATCGGAAATAGCTGCCACCGTTTCCGTCGCGGGTTCCGTTACCGTTGCTGCAGGAACGGTCTGCTCTGCGCTGGCAGCATCTGTCGATACAGCCGTGGATGCAGCCTCTGCAACGACACCGGCAGATTGCGACTGTGCTGTCGCATCACTGTAATCGCGCGTCGACTGTAACCAGCCGCTATAGTCAGCAGGTAATTTCACCGCGGGCGATACCGCCGTATACTCTGACGCCTCATATCCGTTTGCCTCACCCGCCGCGATGATGGGCCGGACAAAAATGCTGCGCTGATCCCCGCCGATTTCGGTTGAGATTGCATTGGTCATCCCGCCGAACAGCGAAAGATGTTGAAGCGTGAGGTTTGAATTCATGAACATGATACCTCCTTTGGGTAAAACTCAGTCCTCGCTCTCAGCTATGTGCCAAGCCACGCGATATCGCCAATGATTTGAAATTAAGATTTTATTCATCTTTGTGGATGCGAGTGGGCTTGTTTCCGCTATTGTTATCGCATGTTAGCGTCACCAGCGTTGTCTCTGGTCACCTCCATGCTATGCAGCCGCCAAACAGAGTGGAGTGCTTCAATGCAGATGACCGATACGGTTCGGAAAATCCTGGCCAATTACGAAGGCGAAAATCCTGGCGTGAAGGCGCAGTTGGCGCGGATGCTGATGACGGGCAAGCTGGCTGGCACCGGCAAGATGATCATTCTGCCGGTCGATCAGGGTTTCGAGCATGGCCCGGCGCGCAGCTTTGCGCCGAACCCGGCCGGCTATGACCCCCATTATCATTACCAGCTGGCAATCGACGCGGGCCTGAATGCCTATGCCGCGCCGCTGGGCATGATCGAGGCCGGGGCCGATACGTTTGCCGGTCAGATTCCGACGATCCTGAAGGTCAATTCGGCCAATTCGCTGATGTCTGATACGGCGGGCAAGAACCAGGCCATCACGGCAAGCGTGGACGACGCTCTGCGCCTTGGCGCTCGGCCATCGGGTTCACGATCTATCCGGGGTCGGACATGGCGCTGAGCATGTTCGAGGAAATCTCGGCCATGCGTCAGGAAGCGGCGGCCAAAGGGATCGCCAGTGTCATCTGGTCCTATCCGCGTGGCGAAGCGATCAGCAAAGACGGCGAAACCGCCATCGACATCGCGGCCTATGCCGCACAGATCGCGGCCCTGCTGGGCGCGCATATCATCAAGATCAAACTGTCGACCGATCATCTGGAACTGCCCGAGGCCAAGAAGGTCTATGAGGCGCAGAAGATTGACGTCGCGACACAGGCTGCACGCGTCAAGCATTGCATGCAGGCATCGTTCAACGGGCGCCGCATCGTGGTCTTTTCGGGCGGTGCCGCGAAAGGCGCGGATGCGGTTTATGACGATGCCCGTGCGATCCGTGACGGCGGCGGCAATGGCTCGATCATCGGGCGCAACAGTTTTCAGCGTTCGCGCGAAGATGCACTGGATATGCTGCAAAAGCTGGTGGATATCTATAAGGGTGCGTAAGCAACCTGTTTGATTGTGAATGAAAAAGGGGGCGCTCGCGCCCCCTCTTGCGTCCTTGGGGGCCGCAATTCACCCCCCGAGGATATTTAGGCACAGAAGATGGATCAGCCGCGCAGGCCGGTTTCTTCCAGCAAGCCTTTGCGTTTGGCTTCGTAGTAATAGCCGCGCGAATACCAACCGATTGTCTTGTCAGGGTTGCCGTCAGCAACGAGATATGCACCACGCAGGTATTTCACGCCATAGCGCAGGTTCGTATCGGCATCCAGAAGCCCGCTGTCCGGGCCGCGATAACCCATCGTGCGGGCGGTTTGCGGCAGGATCTGCATCAGGCCGTAATAGGGGCCGTTTCGGGCCCCGGGGCGATGATGGGATTCCCGGATAATGACACGCTGAACCAGTGCAGAGGGCACCTGATAGTGGCGCGACCAATAGGTGATACGCGACCGCAAGTGGGGCGTTTCGTTGGGATAGAGGCCGTTCGCGCCGAGGCCTTCGGGCATCGGTCGCGAATTGCCGCCACCACAGGCGGCCAGCGCCAGAGCTGACAGGATCAGCCCCCGGCGTCCCCACTGGGCCATCTCAGGCATGAATCGCACCGTCGCCAAGTGCCAGTGCCGCTTCGCGAACCGCTTCCGACGTGGTCGGGTGGGCATGGCAGGTCAAGGCGACATCTTCGGCCGAGGCACCGAATTCCATGGCGACGCAGATTTCGTGGATCATCTCACCCGCGTTCGGGCCCACGATGTGGCAGCCCAGAATACGGTCGGTTTCTGCATCCGCGATCATTTTCACGAAACCTTCCGACTGCATCATCGCCTTGGCGCGGGCGTTGCCCATGAAGGGGAACTTGCCGACCTTGATCTTGCGGCCACTTTCCTTGGCGGCTTCTTCGGTCAGACCAACCGATGCAACCTCGGGCGTGGTGTAGATCACGCCGGGGATCACGTCGTAATTGACGTGGCCATGTTTGCCCGCGATGACCTCGGCAGCCGCCATGCCTTCGTCTTCGGCCTTGTGCGCCAGCATTGGGCCGGGAACGCAATCCCCGATGGCATAGATGCCCGGCACATTGGTGCGCCAGTGATCGTCGATCTTGACGAAACCGCGATCGGTCATTTCAACGCCAAGTTTGTCCAGCCCCAGACCGTCTACGGTGGGGCGTCGACCCGTTGCGACCAGAACGACATCGGCCTCCAGCGTGTTTTCGCTGTCGTCTTTCTTCAGCTTGTAAGTGACCTTGGCCTTGCCTTTGGTGACTTCGGCGCTTTGGACGGCGGCGCCCATGACGAAGTTAATCCCCTGTTTGCTCAGGATTTTCTGGAATTGTTTTTGCACTTCGGCATCCATGCCCGGCGTAATCACATCCAGATATTCAATCACCGTCACATCCGCGCCCAAGCGGGCATAGACGGAACCAAGTTCCAGGCCGATGACGCCAGCGCCGATCACGATCATGGATTTTGGCACTTTCGGCAGCGCCAATGCACCGGTGGAATCGACGATCACGCCGCCCGCATTATCAACCTCGACCCCCTTCAGGGCAGAGGGGACAGAGCCGGTGGCAATGACGATGTTTTTCGTGTCATAAAGCGTGTCGCCGACCTTGACCTTGCCGGGGGCTTCGATCGTTGCCCAGCCTTTCAGCCAATCTATCTTATTCTTTTTGAACAGAAATTCGATGCCCTTGGTGTTGCCGGCGACGGTTTCAGCCTTGTAGCCGAGCATCTTGGCCCAGTCGACTTTGACCTTGGCGCCCGTCAGACCCATCTTGTCAAAATTATGTTCGGCCTCGTGCAGCAGATGGCTTGCGTGCAGCAGGGCTTTTGATGGGATGCAGCCCACGTTCAGGCAGGTGCCACCAAGAGTTTCGCGGCCTTCGACGCAGGCGACTTTCAGGCCAAGCTGGGCGGCGCGGATGGCGCAGACATAGCCGCCGGGGCCGGCACCGATCACGATCAGATCATAGGTGGACATCGTAAACTCCTTCTTGTCCTTGGCCCGCACGGGGCATGCACTGGGCGTACACAAGCTGTACACCGCCCATGCACTATTCTTCTTTCGTCAGGGCGCGCGGTTTGATCAAAACAACGCCGCCAAAATCATCATCATCGTCGCGGCAAAGCCTATCGCCCAAATGAGCGAGCGGCCGGGTGTCCAACCCAATACATAAGCTGGAATGTAGAAAATTCGAGCGATCAGATAGATCCATGCGCAGGTCGCCGTCAGCGTGGACCCCTGTTGACCCATCGTCACCACAACAACCGCCAGCGTGAACAGGATCAGCCCCTCGAAATGGTTGTTCAGCGCACGCTGTAATCTGCCCGCAGTCCCGGTCAGAGCAGGTGGGTTGTCGCGCGGTCCCATGGCCACTTTCGGGCCGACCTGCAGATTGGCGGCGACCGAGAATACCGCAAACTGAATAGCTTGCAGGATTCCGGCCAGCGCCAATACGGTCAATTCGGTCGTCACGTCAGGCCGTTTCGACCAAAGCAAAGCTGGTCGCCGTCACGCCTGCCTGACTGTTGAAGACACCTGCCGCACCCTCGAGATAGGCTTTGGCGGCCTTGGCATCGCTGATGTTGAACAGCGCCCAGGCGTTGCCATTATCCTGACGCCACAGTTGCAGCAGCGACATCCCGTTATTGCCGCGATCTTCGGCGTCATTGTCGAAGGCCGTCTTGAAGGCCGCGAAATCATTCACGGTGTAATGTGCGATCATCTGGCTCATATCATTCCTCCTGTAACATTGCGTTGCGGATGGTTTGGAAATCCGCCTCGGTAATCTCAAATAATCCGCGCCGGGCCAACATGCCCCAGTTGCCCTGGGTAAATTCCAGCCGTCCTTTCAACTGGTCGATAGGCGTTTCAGCCGCTTTGCGCCAGTCCACATCGCGCCGATAAAGCATCATGCCGGGCCGGATTTCGGCCTGATATGGTTCGCCTTCCCTGATCTGACCAAGCGCGGTGAAAGCTTTCAGCGGCTGACCATCAGGATAGGCGGTTTTGGGGGAATAGAAGATCAGCCAGTCGCCGGGGCCAAGGCGTTGCAACGGCGCCAGCTTGCCGTGGTTCATCATGGCAAAGCCGCCGGCCACACCGATCATGACGTGTTCGCGGCTGACGGTGCTGATCCAGTAATGGGTCATGCGAGCCTCGGCGAGGAAGAAGGCGGGGCAAGACCCCACCTTGCCGTATCATGGCATTGGAGTGCAACCGATCGCAGGTGAGGGCGGGGCGCGGCCCCGCATTTCCCGCCCAGCGATGCCGTTGCAGCGCCCTTTCCCATCTTTCTCGACCTTACAGATCCATCAACAGCCGGCGCGGGTCTTCCAGCGCCTCTTTCACGCGCACAAGGAAGGTCACGGCGCCTTTGCCATCGACAATGCGGTGGTCATAGGACAGCGCCAGATACATCATCGGGCGGATGACGACCTGACCGCCAACGGCCATCGGGCGCTCCTGAATCTTGTGCATGCCAAGGATACCCGACTGCGGCGGGTTCAGGATCGGCGAGGACATCAGCGAGCCATAGACCCCACCGTTCGAAATGGTAAAGGTGCCGCCCTGCATTTCGGCCATGGACAGCTTGCCATCACGTCCCTTCACGCCCAGTTCGGCGATTTCCTTTTCGATCTGGGCAAAGGACTTCTGGTCGGCGTCGCGGACGACGGGAACGACCAGACCGTTCGGCGTGCCGACCGCGATGCCCATGTTGACATAGTTCTTGTAAACCACATCGGTGCCGTCGATTTCGGCGTTCACTTCCGGCACTTCATGCAATGCGTGGACGCAGGCCTTCACGAAGAAAGACATGAAGCCCAGCTTGACCTTGTGCTTCTTCTCGAACGCGTCCTTGTATTCGTTGCGCAAGGACATGATGCCGGACATGTCGGCCTCATTATAGGTGGTTAGCATCGCGGCGGTGTTCTGCGCGTCCTTCAGACGGCGGGCGATGGTCTGACGCAGCCGGGTCATCTTGACGCGCTCTTCGCGGGCGGCGTCCTGAACGGGACGGGCCGAAGCCGGGACGGCCGTGGGTGCGGCAGCTTTCGCCGGGACTGCGGCTGCGCCGGACACGTCTTCCTTCATCACGCGGCCATCGCGGCCCGAGCCGGTGACCTGATCGCGGCTGACGCCTTTTTCAGCCATGGCTTTCTTGGCTGAGGGGGCGTCTTCGACATCGTCGCGCGGCTTGGTCTGTTCCGGACCTGCGCCGGGCGATCCGACATCGCTGGCCTTGTCGGCATCCTTGTCACCGGTGGCTTCTGCCTCTGGCGCCTTTGCCGAAGCCGATACCGCGCCGGAAGCACCCTCGGTGATGATGGCCAGACGCGCCTTGGCATCGACGGTCGCGCCTTCTTCAGCCAGAATTTCGGCCAGAACGCCAGCAGCGGGGCTGGGCACCTCGACCGAGACCTTGTCGGTTTCCAGCTCGCACAGCATTTCATCAGCGGCGACGGTATCGCCAACCTTCTTGAACCAAGTTGCAACGGTCGCTTCGGTGACGCTTTCACCAAGAGCCGGGACCATGACGTCGACGGATTTTCCGCTCATATTGTTCTGTCCTTCCGGGGTCTTCGCGGCAGCTTCGCTGCTGGCCTGCGGTTGTTCTTCTTTTGGGGTTTCAGCTTTCGGGGCCGCCGCTGGTGCAGCAGCCTGACCGGCTTCGTTTATCTGGGCCAACAGGGCATCCGGGCCGACGGTTTCGCCTTCGGCCACGACGATTTCGGCCAGAACGCCAGCAGCGGGGCTGGGCACCTCGACCGTGACCTTGTCGGTTTCCAGCTCGCACAGCATCTCATCGACCGCCACCGCGTCACCCGGTTTCTTGAACCAGGTGGCAACGGTGGCTTCGGTAACGGATTCGCCCAGTGCGGGGACGCGAACATCTACGGTCATGGGGTTATCCTTCGATTGCCAGTGCTTCGTTGATGGACAGGGCCTCGTTCACCAGCGCCTCTTGTTCGGCCTTATGGCGCGATGCCAGACCCGTGGCGGGCGAGGCAGCGGCGTTGCGACCGACATAGCGGGCGCGGCTGTGTTTCGCGCCAAGGCGTTCCAGCACCCATTCCAGATAAGGCTCGACAAAACTCCAGCCGCCCTGGTTCTTGGGCTCTTCCTGACACCAGATGAACTCGGCCTGCTTGAAGCGCCCCAATTCCTTGACCATCGCCTGTGCCGGGAACGGATAGAACTGTTCCAGCCGCAGCAGATAGACGTCGGTGATGCCAGCCTCATCGCGTGCTTTCAGCAGATCATAATAAACCTTGCCCGAGCAGATGACGACGCGCTTGATTTCATCATCGGCCACCAGCGCGGTCATGGACGTCCCGCGCTGCGCATCATCCCACAGCACCCGGTGGAAGGTCGAGCCGGTCTGGAAATCCTCGGCCTTGCTGACGGCCAATGGGTGACGCAGCAGCGATTTCGGCGTCATCAGCACCAGCGGCTTGCGGAAGCCGCGATGGATCTGACGGCGCAGAATGTGGAAATAGTTGGCCGGCGTCGTGCAGTTCGCAACGATCCAGTTATCTTCCGCACTGCTTTGCAGGAAGCGTTCCAACCGGGCAGAGCTGTGTTCCGGACCCTGGCCTTCATAGCCATGCGGCAGCAGCATCACCAGACCGGACATCCGCAGCCATTTCTTTTCGCCCGAACTGATGAACTGGTCGAACATGATCTGTGCGCCGTTGGCGAAATCGCCGAACTGCGCTTCCCACAGCACCAGCGAGTTCGGCTCGGCCAGCGAATAGCCGTATTCGAACCCAAGGACCGCGTATTCGGACAGCATCGAATCGATGACTTCGAATTTCGCCTGATCCTTCTGGATGTGGTTCAGCGGGTAATAACGCTCTTCGCTTTCCTGATCGACGATGGCCGAATGGCGCTGCGAGAAGGTGCCCCGGGTCGAATCCTGACCGGCCAGACGGACGCCATGGCCTTCGACCAGCAGCGAACCAAAGGCCAGCGCCTCACCGGTTGCCCAGTCGAAGCCCTCGCCGGTTTCGAACATCTTCTTCTTGGCTTCCAGAAGACGAGAAACGGTCTTGTGCAGATGCACATCTTCCGGCGGCGTGGTCAGCGCATGGCCAATTTCGGTCATCATCGCGGGCGCGATGCCGGTTTCACCGGCCACGTAATCGGCACCTTCGCGTTCCAGACCGGACCATTTGCCGTCCAGCCAGTCGGCCTTGTTCGGCTTGTAGTTTTTCCCGATCTCGAACTCTTCGTTCAGATGCGCCTGGAAGGCGGCCTTCATATCCTCGATTTCGCCTTCAGGGATCAGGCCGTCCTTGACCAGCCGTTCCGTATAAAGCTGCAGGGTCGTCTTGTGACCCTTGATCTGCTTATACATCATCGGATTGGTGAACATCGGCTCATCGCCTTCGTTATGGCCAAAGCGGCGATAACAGAAGATGTCCAGAACGACGTCTTTGTGGAATTTCTGCCGGAACTCGATCGCCACGCGTGCGGCGTGAACCACGGCTTCCGGGTCATCGCCATTCACGTGGAAGATCGGCGCTTCGACCATCAGCGCAATATCCGTCGGATAGGGCGAGGTGCGGCTGAAATGGGGCGCGGTTGTAAAGCCGATCTGGTTGTTCACGATGATATGGATCGTGCCGCCGGTGCGGTGGCCGCGAATACCCGACAGTTGCAGACATTCCGCCACGACGCCCTGACCGGCAAAAGCCGCATCGCCATGCAGCAGGATCGGCAGAACGGCAGTCCGGTCGCCGGTATCGCCCAGTTGATCACCCTTGGCCCGCGCTTTGCCCAGAACCACGGGGTTCACGGCTTCCAGATGCGAGGGGTTCGCCGTCAGCGACAGGTGGACGGTATTGCCATCAAATTCGCGGTCCGAAGACGCGCCAAGATGGTATTTCACATCGCCCGAGCCATCGACATCTTCGGGCTTGTAGCTGCCCCCCTGAAACTCGTGGAAAATCGCGCGGAACGGTTTCGACAGCACGTTTGCCAGAACCGACAGGCGGCCACGGTGCGGCATGCCGACGACGATATCCTTCACCCCAAGCGCACCACCGCGCTTGATGATCTGCTCCATCGCGGGGATCAGCGCCTCGGCACCGTCAAGGCCGAAACGCTTGGTGCCCATGTATTTGACATGCAGGAACTTCTCGAAACCCTCGGCCTCGACCAGCTTGTTCAGGATGGCGCGGCGGCCTTCGCGGGTGAAAGCGATCTCTTTGCCATAACCCTCGATCCGTTCTTTCAGCCAAGCGGCTTCCTCGGGATTCGAGATGTGCATGTATTGCAGCGCGAAAGTGCCGCAATAGGTGCGCTGCATCAGGTCGTTGATCTGCCGGATCGTTGCGATTTCCAGGCCAAGCACGTTGTCGATGAAGATCGGGCGATCCAGATCATTGGGACCAAAACCATAGGTTTCCGGCAACAGCTCGCCGTTATCGGGGACTTCGCGCATGCCCAGTGGATCAAGATCAGCATGCAGGTGGCCGCGAATACGATAGGCGCGGATCAGCATCAGCGCGCGGATCGAATCCAGCACCGCCTGACGCATCTGGTCGCTGCTCAGGCTGATGCCCTTTTCTTCGGCCTTGGCCGCGATTTTCTTCATCGCTGCATCTGCTTCGGCTTTGGTCGATTGCGGCCATTCGCCGGTCAACGCCGACGTGTTTTCGTCCGAAGGCACCGGCGGCCAGTCGCGGCGACGCCAGGTTGCGCCCTGCGCTTCGCGGACGGCATCTGCTTCGGCATCGCCAAGGCCGC
Source organism: Paracoccus amoyensis (assembly GCF_014490725.1). GTDB lineage: Bacteria > Pseudomonadota > Alphaproteobacteria > Rhodobacterales > Rhodobacteraceae > Paracoccus > Paracoccus amoyensis. The sequence continues at coordinate 155,519 of NZ_JACOQL010000003.1, read as the reverse complement.
GGAAAAATTCGTTCCACGCCTGATCGACGGCAGCCGGATCCTTGGCCCATTGGCCATAAAGCTGTTCGATATAGGCCGCATTCTGGCCCTGAAGGAACGACGAGTCGTGGAAATCGGTATTTTTCGGTTGCTCGGTCATGTTTTTCGCGCCCTTGACGCTTTGGCTGGAAATAGTGGCTGGCGTCGCGTTACGCGGCGCTACATTCGACGATCATGATCTGGACACCGGGCATGGCGGCGCCCGAACCAGGAGAGTTGGTTTTGCTGTTTTCGACACTGCGGCCGTCCTGCCCGCAAAGTTTTGCCGGCGCTGCCTCGACCTGACCCGGATTGGCCTGTGCGGGGCGCAGCAGCACGATGTAACGGCTGTCCACGTCACCTGATATCGATACGAGCGCTGCCTGTTGCAAGCCTGTGCGGCTGTCGACCGGGCCGGTATGGCGGGTAGGTGCAGCGGGCACTGCCGGCGTCGTCGGCGCGGTCACGGTGGGCGCGGGTGGGGGCGTCGTCACTTGCGGGCGCTGCACCGGAGCGGGTGCGGGCGGCGCGGTGGTCACGGGTGCCGTTGGCGTGGGCTGCACGCAACCTGCGACCATGGCCGCGACAAAGCCAAGCATCGTGGCTGATTTGGCAGTGCGAAGGGAAATATGTATCATTCTGGTCACCTGTTCTCGCATCAAGCACAATAGACGTCGATAATTGCCGCACCGGGATCGGCATAGGGATCAAGGCGCGGGATATGTTCGATCCGCGCCGGACGACGCTTTTCAAGACCACACAGAGCGCGGGCCGCATCCTGTTCCGCATTCGCGGGCGCACGGGCAGGGTGATAGATCAGACGCCAGCCGAAATCGCGGCGCGCCACCGTGCGAACGGCGTCCGGCGGCAGGGTGCTGGCCTGATGCAGATTGGTCATCGCCGGAATGCCGCCGGGCAGGATGTCATCCGTCGGCCCACGTCCACAGGCCGTAATCAGCAGCAGCGCGGCAAGCGACAAAGGCGCGGTATAACGGCCTTCGGCTGTTTTGACGTGGGGTTGCACTCTCTGCCTCCTGCGGTCGCGATTACGGTCCATAGTCGGGCGAGAGGGCGAAGGTGTCAAATTGATGTCACGGGTCGGCAGCGTCCGGGCCGCCGAAGCGCAGGCATGAAACGGGCGACACAAGGCCCCGGGACGAGAAGCTGCCGCGTCGCCGACGGGCGGTTGCCGGTCGATTCGTGTTATGCCTGAACCGCTGCTCATCATCTGTCCAAAGCCCGTTTAACCCCCGGTGCAACAGGATTGCCGCACCGGGGACTTGATTATTTGCCGATGGCTTTCAGCACGGCTTCGCCGAGACCGGCAGGGCTGTCGGCGACGATGATGCCGGCCTTTTTCATGGCCTCGATCTTCGATTCCGCGTCCCCCTTGCCGCCGGACACGATGGCGCCGGCATGACCCATGCGACGGCCCGGAGGGGCGGTGCGGCCGGCAATGAAACCGGCAGTCGGTTTCCAGATGCCTTTTTTCTTCATCTCGGCCAGAAACTCTGCAGCTTCTTCCTCGGCGGACCCGCCAATTTCGCCGATCATGATGATGGATTCGGTTTCCGGATCTTCAAGGAACATGCGCAGCACGTCGATATGCTCCATCCCCTTGATCGGGTCGCCGCCGATGCCGACAGCGGAGGACTGACCCAAGCCGACGTCCGAAGTCTGCTTGACCGCTTCATAGGTCAGCGTGCCCGAGCGTGAGACAACACCGACGCTGCCGCGCTTGAAGATCGAACCCGGCATGATGCCGATCTTGCATTCGTCCGGTGTCATGATGCCGGGGCAGTTCGGCCCGATCAGGCGTGACTTGGACCCTTCCAGCGCGCGTTTCACGCGCATCATGTCCAGCACCGGGATGCCTTCTGTGATGGCAACGATCAGCGGAACTTCCGCGTCGATTGCTTCCAGAATGGAATCCGCAGCGAAGGGCGGCGGGACATAGATCGCAGTCGCGTTGGCACCGCTTACTGCGACGGCTTCGTGTACGCTGTTGAAAACCGGCAGGTCAAGGTGGGTGGTGCCACCTTTGCCGGGCGTCACGCCGCCGACCATCTGAGTGCCGTAAGCAATCGCCTGTTCGGTGTGAAAGGTCCCCTGGGATCCGGTGATGCCCTGGGTGATGACCTTGGTGTTCTTGTCTACGAGAATAGCCATCTTTTTCTTATCCTTTAACCGCTTTCACGATCTTCTCGGCTGCGTCCGACAGGTTGTCGGCGGCGATCACGTTCAGGCCGCTTTCGGCGATAATCTTCTTGCCCTGCTCGACATTGGTGCCTTCCAGACGCACGACCAGCGGAACCTGCAAGCCGACCTCTTTCACGGCGGCGACGATGCCTTCCGCGATGATGTCGTTGCGCATGATGCCGCCGAAGATGTTGACCAGAATGCCTTTGACGTTCGGGTCGCTGGTGATGATCTTGAACGCTTCGGTCACTTTCTCTTTCGTGGCGCCGCCGCCAACGTCGAGGAAGTTCGCAGGCTCGGCGCCATACAGCTTGATGATGTCCATGGTGGCCATGGCCAGACCGGCGCCGTTCACCATGCAGCCGATTTCGCCGTCCAGCGCGATATAGTTCAGGTCGAACTTGGACGCGGCGAGTTCCTTGGGGTCTTCTTCGGTTTCATCGCGCAGCGCCATGATGTCGGGCTGGCGGTAAAGCGCGTTATTGTCGAAACCCATCTTCGCATCGAGGCATTTCAGGCTGCCATCGGTCATGACGATCAGCGGGTTGATTTCCAGCATCTCCATGTCTTTTTCGATGAACATGCGATACAGGTTTTTCACCAGCGCCACGCATTGCTTGACCTGCTGGCCCGTCAGGCCAAGGGCAAAGGCCACGCGACGGCCGTGGAAGTCCGACAGGCCCGAGGCCGGATCGACGCTGAAGCTGACGATTTTTTCGGGCGTATTGGCGGCGACTTCTTCGATGTCCATGCCGCCTTCGGTCGATGCGACAAAGCTGACGCGCGAGGTGCCGCGATCAACCAGCAGCGCCAGATACAGCTCGCGTTCGATGTCGCTGCCGTCTTCGATGTAGATGCGGTTGACCTGCTTGCCGGCCGGACCGGTCTGGTGGGTCACAAGGGTGCGGCCCAGCATCTGACGGGTCAGCTCCTCGGCTTCCTCGACCGATTTGGCCAGGCGGACACCGCCCTTTTCGCCAGCTTCGGCTTCCTTGAATTTACCCTTGCCACGGCCACCTGCGTGGATCTGGGCCTTGACGACCCACAGAGGGCCGTCCATCTCGCTTGCCGCCGATTTTGCTTCGTCGGCTTTCATGACGATACGGCCGTCACTGACCGGCGCGCCATACTGACGCAGCAGAGCTTTGGCCTGATATTCGTGAATGTTCATTGTCATCCCCCGCTAGTTCGGTTGCTGGGGTTTTGTCACAAGGCGAAATCCATTTGAACCGGAACAGGGCAGTGTTAGCGCAAAATTGTGCCGAAATTACATTCTGTGATCACGCGGATATTTTGTGTGATCACATTTCTGCGGACCCAGGTTCAGCCGCGCATGACGGGTCCAATCGCATATTTGCGTCCCGACACGACAGATTTGCGAATTTTTTCGTGTGGCCCGAATTAAGTTGTTGACGATTGTATGAGCGTGCCGAAACTGCAGCGGAAGATAATTCCTGATTAAAGCTTTCATGAGGAACGAAATGGCGAACACTCCGACAGAAGGTAATGACTCGCTCGAAGGCACCGCTGGCAACGACACGATCAATGGCTTGGGCGGCAATGACAGCATTTACGGTTATGCCGGGAATGACCGCCTGATTGGCGGAACCGGCGATGATCGCTTCTACATAACCGCCAATGACTTCGGGACCGATACCATTGACGGCGGCGATGGCACCGACTGGATCTATGTCACGGCAAACCTGACAGTGAACAAGTTCCTGCTGAACTCGACCTATCTGAAGAGTGTCGAAGGGCTGTATCTTTATCCCGGTTCGGTCAATGGCACGACCGGCAACGATGTGTTCGATATCAGCGGCGTGGGGGAGGTCGACAGCGCCGGATCCAACGATTTCTTCCTGAATGATGGTAACGATTCATTCATCGGTCACATCGGCTCGGATACCGTTTGGGGTGGAACGGGCAATGATACCTTGCGCGGCGGCGCGGGCGACGATCGTCTTTATGGCGGTTCCGGGGTGGATCGGCTTTATGGCGACAGCGGCAATGACCGCTTCTACATCGATGCCAACGATGTTGGAAACGACTACCTTTACGGCGGCGATGGCACCGACTGGATCTATGTCACGGCAGATCTGACGGTGAACAAGTTCCTGCTGAACTCGACCTATCTGAACAGCATCGAAGGGCTGTATCTTTATCCCGGTTCGGTCAATGGCACGACCGGCAACGATGTGTTCGATATCAGCGGCGTGGGGCAGATCGACAGCGCCGGATCCAATGATTTCTTCCTGAATGATGGCAACGATTCATTCATTGGTCACATCGGCTCGGATACCGTTCGGGGTGGAACGGGCAACGATACCTTGCGCGGCGGCGCGGGCGACGATCGTCTTTATGGCGGTTCCGGGGTGGATCGGCTTTATGGCGACAGCGGCAATGATCGCTTCTACATCGATGCCAACGATGTTGGAAACGACTACCTTTACGGCGGCGATGGCACCGACTGGATCTATGTCACGGCAGATCTGACGGTGAACAAGTTCCTGCTGAACTCGACCTATCTGAACAGCATCGAAGGGCTGTATCTTTATCCCGGTTCGGTCAATGGCACGACCGGCAACGATGTGTTCGATATCAGCGGTGTGGGGCAGGTCGACAGCGCCGGAACCGGCGACTTCTTCCTGAATGATGGCAACGATTCATTCATCGGTCATGCTGGTGCAGATACCGTTCGGGGCGGCTCGGGTCGTGACACCATTTATGGCGGTGCAGGGAACGACGTCCTCGACGGTGGAGATGGCGTTGATGTCCTAAGCTATAGCTCGGCCTCGGGTGGTGTGACCGTCAATCTGTCGATTACCGATTATCAGACTGTCGGTGGTGGCCAAGGCTCTGACAAAATCTCGAATTTCGAAAATGTTCGCGGGTCCAAAGGGAATGACCAGATTACCGGCTCGGGTAAAAGCAATACGTTGAACGGCGAAAACGGGAATGATGTGCTGCGCGGTGGGCGCGGGAATGACGTTCTGAACGGCGGAGCGGGCTTTGATTTCGCCTCATTCTCGGATTCGGCAAGCGGCATTCGCGTAAACCTTGCCGCGACGGGCAGCCAACGGATCAGCAATTCTCTGGGTGATGATCGGCTGGTTTCGATCGAAGGCGCCATCGGGTCGCGTCACAATGACCGGATGACCGGAAATAACGGTGCCAATCATCTGCGGGGCGAAGGTGGGAACGATACGCTGATCGGCGGCGGCGGTGCAGACACGCTGAACGGCGGCGCTGGCAGGGATTGGACCATTTACACTGGAAACAGTGCGGTCAAGGTCGATCTTGCACGATCTTCCGCGCAAAGCGCGGCCCACGGCACTGACAAGCTGATCTCGATCGAGAATGTGTCGACCGGCAATGGCCATGACAGGCTGGCAGGCAATGCTTTCGCGAATGAACTGGTTGGCAATGGTGGCAAGGATACGCTGCTGGGCGCTGGTGGGAATGATGTGCTGAACGGTGGTGCGGGCAATGACCTGATCGACGGCGGCGCAGGCCGTGATACGATCATCTTTACCGGGAAGGCCGCAGCCAAGGTCAATCTGGCGGTCACGGCGGCGCAGAACACCGGCTATGGCATCGACAAGATCGTCAAGGTCGAAAATGTCACCGGCGGGAACGGCAATGACGTGTTTACCGGAAACGGGGCTGCAAACGTGCTGTCAGGGCGTGGCGGAAATGACCGCCTGCTTGGCGGCGGCGGCAACGATACTCTGGACGGCGGCGCGGGAAATGACACCATCGTGGGCGGTGCCGGACTCGACCGGGTGGTGTTTGACACCAACGCAAACATCAGGGTCAATCTGGCGGTCACGGCGCTTCAGGTAACCGGTGCGGGCCGGGACAAGATTACCGGGGTCGAGCAGGTCCAGACCGGCGGTGGCGATGACCGCTTGGTCGGGAATGCCGGCAACAACGTGTTGATCGCCGGAGCAGGTGACGACCGCCTGACGGGCGGTGCTGGCAGCGACATTCTGACCGGTGGTGCGGGCGAGGATGTTTTCGTCTTCGCACGTCGTCACGGCGCTGACCGGATCACGGATTTTGAGGATGGTGTTGATACGATTCATATCACCGGCGCAAGATTCGCAGCGTTGAACATCGAATATGCCGGGAATGATACCAAGGTCAGCTTTGGGGGCACGACGATCCTTGTGAAAGACGTCTACTACTACAACCTGGACGAATCTGACTTCACCTTCGGGTGACAGATCGACATTCTGGTGCGCCCGTCGAGGGGCGCGCCAGATCCGGACATGGTAAGATCGCTGTCGCGCGGTTGAATTAATGTCGTCTGGCGGTGGATATATCGGCCAAAGACCGCATCGACATCAGCGGCCCGTTTGCCAGAAGTCGCGTGTTTTCTGGTCCAGCGACCAATCCTTTGCAATCAGCGTCCGAAATTTTGCAGCGCGTTTTGATCCCAGCACTTCTTCCAACCCATATGGTTGCAGCGGATCACCCGGATTTGCCGCGCCATGCAGCCTTCGCGAGTGCAAGACGCGTGGTGCACCACTTTTTTCATTCCAGTTATCCAGCGCAGAAAGCTGGATCAGATTATACTCCACCGGCAGGCTGAGAAAGCTTAGGTCGGATTCATAAAGGGAACTGCGAAAATAGGGTTGATCCACAGGTGTCCCCGTTTCCCTGACACGGCTTTCCCAGGCTTCTGTGAAGGCAGTAATCCTGTCTGATTTGCGGACCGCCAGAAAGCCTGTGTTGATGACAGGAAAGCAACGCGGTGGCATGCGCCCGCGCACGTGCATCATCCCCTTTGTGCGGATGAGGGCTTGAACGCCGGCCATTTCATACTTGTCCAGAATCGCAAAGACCTCGGACAGATCGGCCGTTACAAGGATGTCAGCGTCCAGAATAATTGTCTTATCGAAACGAGTCCGACGAATTGCCTCCATCTTGGGGCGAAAAAAACCATGATCAAGCACGTGAATGCGACTGAAAACCGGGTCATTGACCGGTTGATCTGTAAACAGATCTATCAGCGCATCCGGCATCATCAATCGCAAACTTCGCGCAGCGCGTTGTGCCAGTATGGTGTATTTGAGGCCGGTAGCCGCAAAAACAAATCCATATTCCGCATCGGTCTGGGTGGGGATGTTTGGGGTCGAGGGGGTCTGATATCTTGCATGCAGGTAATGTCCGGCCCTGCGTTTGATATTCCGATAGATAGACTTAAGCGAAGACATCAGGGTTCTTTCGGTATCCGTATACCAATCCGGAAAAGAAAAGACCCGGCGATTGTCGCCGGGTCTTGTGCCAAGTCTTATGCCAGCGAGGGGTCAATGCCTTTGCACGCGGCGACCAGACCTTTCACTGCATCAACCGACTTGTCGAACATCGCCTGTTCGTCCTTGTTCAGTTTGATGTCGATGACTTTTTCAACGCCATCCGCGCCGATCACGGTCGGCACGCCGACATACAGACCGTTCAGACCATAAGCACCGTCAACATAGGCCGCGCAGGGCAGAACGCGCTTTTGATCTTTCAGATAGGCTTCCGCCATCTCGATGGCTGATGCAGCCGGCGCATAGAAGGCAGATCCGGTTTTCAGCAGGCCGACGATTTCGGCACCGCCATCACGGGTGCGCTGGATGATGGCATCCAGTTTTTCCTGCGTGGTCCAGCCCATGCTGACCAGGTCGGGCAGCGGAATACCGGCAACCGTCGAATAGCGTGCCAGCGGAACCATGGTGTCGCCGTGACCGCCCAGAACAAAGGCCGATACGTCGCGCATGGACACGCCGAATTCCAGCGACAGGAAGTGGCGGAAACGGCCCGCATCCAGAACGCCCGCCATGCCGACGACTTTTTCAACCGGCAGGCCGCTGAACTGCTGCAGCGCCCAGACCATCGCGTCCAGCGGGTTGGTGATGCAGATCACGAAGGCGTTCGGGGCGTGGGCCTTGATGCCTTCGCCGACCGATTTCATGACCTTCAGGTTGATGCCCAGCAGGTCATCACGGCTCATCCCCGGCTTGCGCGGAACACCGGCGGTCACGATGCAGACATCAGCCCCTGCGATATCGGCATAGTCATTGGCGCCTTTCAGGCTGGCATCGAAACCTTCGACCGGGCCGGATTGCGCAATGTCCAGTGCCTTGCCCTGTGGCGTCCCTTCCGAGATGTCGAACAGGACGACATCGCCCAGTTCCTTCATCGCGGCCAGATGTGCCAAAGTGCCGCCGATCTGCCCCGCACCGATAAGTGCGATTTTGGGTCGGGCCATGTTAAACCTCCGGTTTCATAGGATGGATTGTTGCGAGGTTGGTTAGTCCCTTGGCGTGGGAATCGCAAGGGACCGGCAACAATGATGGCCCTAACACTTGTGTCCGCCGGCACATGGCTGCATTCAAAGCAGGCGAAAATGGGGGAAACCATGCTGGATCTGACGCTTGAGGGATGGATTCTGGCAATCATCGCGTCGATTGCAATCGGATTGGCAAAGGGCGGGCTGGCGATGGTTGCGATCATCTCGGTCCCGATCCTGTCATTGGTCATGTCGCCGGTGCAGGCGGCCGGGTTGATGCTGCCGGTCTATATCCTGTCGGATGTCGGTGGGCTGATCGCGTTTCGCCGTAATTTCGATATTCGGGTGCTGAAAACCGCGCTGCCGGGGGCCGTGGCCGGCATCGGGATCGGCTGGGCTACCGCGCATATCGTGCCGGTGTGGGGCGTCACGCTGATTGTCGGTCTGATCGGTCTGATTTTTGCGCTGAATGCGCTGATCCGTCCCGATTTGGGCCACGATGCCCGCCAGCCGTCTCCGGTCAAGGGCAATTTCTGGGGAATGCTGGCCGGTTACACCAGCTTTGTCAGCCATTCCGGCGCACCACCATGGCAGGTATACGTTCAGCCGCTGCGGCTGCCGGCGCTGATCTATGCCGGAACGACGACCTGGTTCTTTGCCATCTGCAACTGGATCAAGCTGATCCCCTATGCCGCACTTGGCCAGCTGTCGCTGCCCGCGCTGAAAACAGCAGCCGTCCTGACGCCTGTCGCGCTGATTTCGGTCTGGCTCGGTTTGCGGCTGGTCAGGATCATGCCACAGAAAATATTCTATCAGTTTATTACTTGGGGATTGCTTGTCGTGTCGGTTCGTCTGATCTGGCAGGCGTTGATGAGTTGATCGTGCGCAAGGGTTCGAAGAATGGGTTTTCGGGACAAGCTGCTGGGGCAAGAGCGAGCCTCCTGCGAACATCGGAAAGTCGGAAAATATTGCCCCGATTGTGGGCAATTGCTGCAGGTGCCCCGCTATTCACCTGACGAAATGATGGGCGGGCAAAAAGAAATCTGGATGGAGAAAGGTTTTCGCCGCACGCTTGTCGGGCTTACATTGCGTCCAGGTAGGTCGATCCGTATCTTTTTGTTTCAGGACCGAAATTATCTGATCAGGCCATTGGCCTATCTGATCGTCGCGATGTCCTTTTCCCTTTGGGTCGATCATCTTTTTGCCGCTGAAGAGGTCTGCGCACCCGATGATGGACTTTGTCTGGTGTTGCGTGACGATGCCCAGTTTGTTCAGTTGACCTTGATTGGCGTCTTTGCCGTTCTCTATCGGCTGGCGTTTCGTAACGCAGGGTTGAATCTTTGGGAATATTCGGTCGGCTTCGGCTATATCGTCGCACAGGCGACCATGATTGCTTCGCTGATATCCCTTGTTCTGGCGCCGATCAGTTCCGATTGGGACGCTGGGATCAGCATTATATTATATCTCGGTTATACAATCTTTGCGATTGTGCAGTTGCTGAAGATCCGTGGGTTTTGGCATGTTTTTGGCGCGATTATGTTGGGCCTTCTGGCCTATGCTCTCTTCGGGTTCATACTGGTTGGGCTGAGTATCATAGAAACGCTACCCGATGAATGATGCCGCAAGCGCAGAATATTCTGCGATGCAGCAATTCTTTCCTTGCCAATTCTGGCTTGTCGCGCAACATTCACGCAACAAAGTTGCGAGGAGAGTTGAATGACGCGCCCCTATCGTTCGGTTTTGTACATTCCCGCTGCCAATCAGCGTGCAATGGAAAAGGCACAAACCCTGCCCACGGACGCGATCATCTTTGATCTGGAAGACGCCGTGGCACCCGACGCGAAGATTGCGGCGCGCGATGGTCTGGCGGCTGCACTGGGCAATGATTACGGCCAGGGGGCCAAGATCGTCCGTATCAACGGCATGGGCAGCGAATGGGGCAAGGGCGATGCCCTTGCCTGCGCACAGGCTTGGTCTGGCAAGGCAGATGCCGTTCTGATCCCCAAGGTCGATTCCGCTGCCGATCTGGACGCTGTGGCGGCCCTGATCCCTGACCTGCCCCTTTGGGCGATGATGGAAACGCCGTTGGGCATGCTGAATGCCGCCGAAATCGCGGCGCATCCCCGACTTCTAGGCATGGTGATGGGCACCAACGATCTTGCCAAGGAACTGAACAGCCGTTTCCGTGCCGACCGCTTGCCGATGCAGGCGGGTCTTGGCCTGTGCCTGCTGGCGGCCAAGGCTTATGGCAAGGTGATCGTTGATGGGGTCTTCAACGCGTTCAAGGACGAAGAAGGGCTGCGTGCCGAATGCGAGCAGGGCCGCGATATGGGGTTCGACGGCAAGACCCTGATCCATCCCGCGCAACTGGCGATCGCGAACCAGGTTTTTGCGCCCACCGAGGCGGATGTCGACCTTGCCCGTCGTCAGATCGACGCGTTCGAGGCCGCGACCGCAGAGGGCAAGGGCGTCGCCGTCGTCGATGGCAAGATCGTCGAAAACCTGCATGTCGAAACCGCACGCAAGACACTGGACCGGGCGCAGGCTATTGCGGCGATGGGCCAATAGGTTCAACCTGCCGGCGTTTCGACATCCAGCGGAAGGAAGCCAGATGTTTGTCCTGATCCTTGGTGTGGGCCTGTGGTGGGCCGCGCATTTCTTCAAACGCGTCGCGCCCGAGCGTCGTGCGGCGATGGGCGATCCGGGTCGTGGCGTCGTGGCCGGGCTGATCGCGTTGTCCGTTGTCCTGATGATCTTTGGCTATCGGGCAAGCACTGGTCCGGTCTGGTGGGGGCCGTCGCCGGCGCTGGTTGGCATCAACAACCTGCTGATTCTGGTGGCGTTCTATCTGTTCGCGGCCGCAGGAATGAAAACGCGCGTCACCTCGGTCCTTCGCAATCCGCAATTGACCGGCTTTTCGCTGTGGGCCATTGCGCATTTGCTTGTAAACGGGGATCTGCCATCTTTTGTCCTGTTCGGCGGGTTGCTGATCTGGGCCTTGGTTGAAATCGCGGTGCTGAATCGCGCCACCCCCTGGGTTCGTCCGACAGGCCCATTCCCGGTCCGCAAGGAAATCATGGCAGCCGCTGGCGCTGTCATCGTCATGCTGGTTGTCGGCATGATTCATTACTGGCTTGGCTACTGGCCATTCGGAGGCTGAAATGACCACGATCTACCGCTGCATCACCGAGGACGACACCTCTCGGTTCTGCCACCGCGTCAGCGAGGCGCTATCAAAGGGCTGGTCGCTGCATGGCACCCCCACCATGGCCTTTGATCCGGTCAAGGGCGTGATGCGCATGGGCCAGGCGGTCATCAAGGATATTCCCGCAGATTATCACCCTGACATGAAACTGGGACAGCAATGACCAAAACAAATCCGGGCCGTTTCTTCGAGGATTACAAGGTCGGACAGGTGATCCGTCATGCCGTCCCGCGCACCATCGCCGAGGGAGAGCGGGCCCTGTATCACGCGCTGTATCCCGCGCGCCATGCGCTGTATTCCAGCGATGAATTTGCTGCGGATTGCGGGCTGGACGGCAGTCCGATGGACGATCTGATCGCCTTTCACGTCGTCTTTGGCAAAACGGTCCCGGATATCAGTCTGAATGCCGTGGCCAACCTTGGCTATGCCGAAGGGCGCTGGCTGCGTCCGGTGATGCCGGGCGATACGCTGCATTCGGAATCCGAGGTGATCGGGCTGAAGCAGAACTCGAACGGGAAATCCGGCGTGGTTTACGTGCGCACACGCGGCGTGAATCAGGTGGGCGAGACGGTTCTGGAATATGTTCGGTGGGTCATGGTCCGCAAACGAGATCAGGATGCCGACGCGCCCGAAACCGTCATTCCCGAACTGGCCGCGGTCGTCGATCCCGCCGATCTGATCATTCCAGAGGGCCTTAGCTTTGCCAGCTATGATTTTGAACTTGCAGGAGAACCGCATCGTTGGAGTGACTATGCGATAGGTGAGAAAATCGACCATGTCGATGGTGTCACCATTGAAGAGGCCGAACATATGCTGGCCACCCGGCTGTGGCAGAACACGGCCAAGGTTCATTTCGATGCCACCAATCGCGACGATGGCAAGCGGCTGATCTATGGCGGTCACATCATCAGCATGGCTCGCGCGCTGTCGTTCAACGGTCTGGCCAACGCGCAGATGATCGTCGCGCTGAACGGCGGGGCGCATGCCAACCCCTGCTTTGCGGGCGATACCGTTCGCGCCTGGTCCGAGGTTCTGGACAAGGCTGAAACCGCGGCGCCGGGCGTGGGCGCGATCCGGCTGCGGCTGATTGCGACCAAAGGCGACAGTGCTGGCTTTCCATTGAAAGGTGATGACGGGAAATATCTGCCCGAAGTTCTGCTGGATCTGGATTATTGGGCGCTGATGCCGACATAAGATTTTGATTATTTGTTTTAAATCAAAATCATATCTGGAAACCTCACGTGAATTCTTGCCGTGTTTTTTCAGGCCTGCTGCTGCTGACGCTTCTGGCGTTGGCAGTCAGCTATGGGGGGGCGTGGCATCCCGCAGGCGATGCAATGGCGGTATTCCGGCCCGTCTTTGCCCTTGCTGCGATGTTTTTGGGACTGTTGCTGCGGTCGCGGGCAGGTGTCTTTGCGGCCTTTCTGGGGGCGATCGCATTGTCGCCGATCCTGTGGATGATGCGTCCTGTTGCCCAACCCGCCGAAGGGCTGATCGTCTATCAAAAAAATCTGTCCTTTCGCATGCAAAATCACGAGGCGATCATTGCGGATATCCGCGACAGCGGTGCCAATATCGTGCTGCTGCAAGAGGTAACCGACAGCAACCTGCCGGTGATCCGATCGCTGGCGAATAGCCATCCCTATCAGCAGATTTGCGTAGCGCATTCCGTTGGGGGCGTCGCCATCCTGTCCGATATGCCGTTTCGGGGCGCACCTACCTGTCCCAATGTGCGCGGTTCGGCGTTTGCCAGTATCGTGACCCCCTACGGCCTGCTCTCTGTCGCGGCGCTGCATTTACACTGGCCCTGGCCATATGGGCAGGCATCGCAGATGGAAGCCTTGCTGCCGCAGTTGCGGGATTTGCCGCGACCCGTGCTGATCGGTGGCGATTTCAACATGGTTCCGTGGTCGCATCTTGACCGCGTCACGACGGCAGCCACCGATACCACTGTCGCAAGACCGGTTCGACCAAGCCTGAATTTGGAACAGATCTATCCCATGCCGATCGATCGGATTCTGATCCCGCAAGGTTGGACAGGTCATGTTCAGATGCGGGACAGGTTGGGGTCAGATCATCGCGGCATGTTGTTGCGGCTGTCGTCCCGGTCGCAAGGGAATTTGTCGCAATAAGCGGGCAGGGGTCAGCGTTGAACGCCGCCGACAAGGCCATGTGGTGTGACCTTGTGCCGTCGGCGTGAAGTTGGCCATCCAGCCGCGGATTCCATTTGCAAGCTGACCCGGAAGCGTCGGCCTGACAGGGCGGTGATGCTGTGCGAGGCCTTCATATGTGGCCATTTCATTGCGATGTCATGATTCCCGGCTCGCCCGTCGGCTTCGACGCGCCTGGGCAATGCGATTGCCGCTTGTGTAAATTCTGCGGGCGGATTTTTGCGTGAATACCGATGTTTGCGCTAATTCAAGAGGCGGGGCTTCGTGGAGTTCACGTTTTCATCGGAAGCTGTGATCACAGTTGATGCGCGTGTGATCGCAAATGCTGAAATCGATGCTTTTTCGTCCGAAGGTCTGGTATCTTCCGGTGACAGGTGGCAGTAATGGCGGCAATACACGCGCCAACCGCCAGCCCCGCGCGGCCAGCCAAAAGCCTGCGACGGGACGTGCCAGAACCGACAAAGGAGCGCCGCATCATGGCAGATGTGAACCGGGGCAACCGGCCGCTTTCTCCCCATCTTCAGGTCTACAAGCTGCCCGTGGCGGCCGTGACCTCTATCATGACCCGGATTACCGGTCACGCATTGGTGGCAGGTATCCTGCTGCTGGTCTGGTGGCTGGTTGCTGCCGTCAGCAGTCCGGGTGCCTTTGCCTGCGCCGATTGGGTCGTGCGGTCCTGGATCGGCTTTGTCGTCCTTGCAGGTTCGACCTGGGCGCTTTGGTATCACACGCTGGCCGGTATCCGGCACCTGTTCTACGACGCAGGTATCGGGCTTGAGATCGAGCAGGCTCGGAATTCCTCTTGGATCATCATCATCGGCTCGGTCATTCTGACGCTGCTGTCGATCATCATTTTCTTCTTGGCCTAAGGCGAGGGAACAAGGATGCGTTATGTAACTCCGCTGAAAGCCGCCGAAGGCCTGGGTTCTGCCCATACCGGCACACAACATCACTGGGCCATGACGGTCAGCGCCTGTGCGCTGGTTCTGCTGACGCCAGCTTTCTTGCTGGTCGTGGGCAATGCCATCGGCCTGCCGCAAGAAGGCGTCATCGCCTATTTCGGACGGCCCTATCCGGCCATCGTGACCGCCTTGTTCGTGATCGTGGGCATGGTCCACTTCATCAAGGGCACGCGGATCATGATCGACGACTATTTCCATCATACGGCGCGCAAGGTGGCGATCATCGTTTCGGTGATTTTCAGCTGGGCGGTCATTGCGGCGGCGGTTTATGCGCTGGTCAAAATGGCATTCGTCACCATTGTGATCTGAGGATACCATGGCAGAAAAAGACATCCCGCATTTGGCGGATTACGAAATCGTCACGCATGAATATGATGTCGTCGTCGTCGGCGCCGGTGGTGCCGGTTTGCGGGCGACGCTGGGCATGGCCGAACAGGGCCTGCGCACCGCCTGTGTGACCAAGGTTTTCCCGACCCGTTCGCATACCGTTGCGGCGCAGGGCGGCATTGCGGCGTCGCTGTCGAACATGGGTCCGGACAATTGGCAGTGGCATATGTATGACACGGTCAAGGGCTCGGACTGGTTGGGCGATACGGATGCGATGGAATATCTGGCGCGTTCGGCCCCTGCGGCGGTTTACGAGCTGGAACATTACGGCGTGCCGTTTTCGCGCACCGAAGAGGGCAAGATCTATCAGCGCCCGTTTGGTGGCCACACGACCGAATTCGGCGAAGGTCCACCCGTGCAGCGCACCTGCGCCGCGGCCGACCGCACCGGCCACGCGATCCTGCACACGCTGTATGGTCAGTCGCTGAAGGAAAATGCCGAATTCTTCATTGAATATTTGGCGCTGGACCTGATCATCACCGATGGCAAATGCACCGGCGTTGTGACGTGGAAGCTGGATGACGGCACGATCCATGTGTTCAACGCCAAGATGGTGGTGCTGGCCACCGGCGGCTATGGCCGCGCCTATTTCAGCGCGACCAGCGCCCATACCTGCACCGGCGATGGTGGCGGCATGGTGGCCCGCGCGGGTCTGCCGCTGCAGGACATGGAATTTGTGCAGTTCCACCCGACCGGGATCTACGGCTCTGGCTGCCTGATCACCGAAGGTGCGCGCGGCGAAGGCGGCTATCTGACCAACAGCGACGGCGAACGCTTCATGGAGCGGTATGCCCCGACCTACAAAGACCTTGCCAGCCGCGATGTCGTCTCGCGTTGCATGACCATCGAAATCCGCGAAGGCCGGGGTGTGGGCGAGCATAAGGATCACATTTTCCTGAACCTGATGCACCTGCCGCCGGAAACCTTGCACGAACGTCTGCCGGGCATCTCGGAATCCGCCAAGATTTTCGCGGGTGTCGATGTGACGCGCGAGCCGATCCCGGTTCTGCCGACCGTTCACTATAATATGGGCGGTATCCCGACGAATTACTGGGGCGAGGTTCTGAACCCGACCGAAGAAGCGCCGGACCAGATATTCCCCGGCCTGATGGCTGTGGGCGAGGCTGGTTGTGCCAGCGTGCATGGTGCAAACCGTCTTGGTTCCAATTCGCTGATCGACCTTGTGGTCTTCGGGCGTGCAGCCGCGATTCGCGCGGGCGAAGTGATTGACCGCGCAGCCCCGATCCCCGGCACCAATCAGGATGCCGTGGACCGGATCATGGCGCGTTTCGACAGCATCCGCTTTGCCGATGGCAATACGCCGACGGCCAAGCTGCGCGATGAAATGCAGCGGACGATGCAGGCGGATGCCGCCGTGTTCCGCACGGACAAGACGCTGGCCGAAGGTGTCGAGAAGATGGAGGTCATCGCGGCAAAGCTGGATGATCTGAAAGTCACCGACCGCGGCCTGATCTGGAACAGCGACCTGATGGAGACGCTGGAACTGACCAACCTGATGCCTAACGCGTTGGCAACCATCGTCGGCGCCGAAGCTCGCAAGGAAAGCCGTGGCGCGCATGCCCACGAAGACTGGCCCGAGCGGGATGACGCCAACTGGCGCAAGCACTCGCTTGCGTGGGTGGATGGAAACAAGGTTAAACTGGCATATCGCCCCGTTCACCTCGAACCGCTGACAAAGCAAGAGGATGGCGGAATCGACTTGAAGAAAATAGCTCCGAAAAAGAGGGTTTACTGATGCGTTTTCATATCTTTGCGGCTCTTGGTACAGCGGCTCTGACCTTGTCTGCCTGCGCCACGCAAATGCCGACGACGACCTCGCCCGTTGCGCCGGGCGTGACCAGCCCGGTTCAGCCAACCGTTCTGGACGCGGCGTCCCGCCAGATCGCGCGGAACGTGATCAACACCGAAATGCAGAAGCGTCTGCCCGGTGCGAACGTGTCGCCTTATACCGATTGTGTCATCAACAACGCGACCACGGCCGAGCTGATCGACATTGCGCAGGCCGCAAGCTCGGGTGCGTCGGGCACCGCCAACAGCGTCGCCACGATCGTCTCGCGCCCGGCAACGACGCAGTGCATCGCATCCGCTGCACGCAGCACCGGCACCGCCTGAACTGATGTTGGCACGCGCAGGCATCTTTACGTTCTTGCCGCTTCTGGCGGTGCTGGCCTCTTGCGGGCCGGTGCCACTAGAGCAGGCTGAGCGGACATGCCTGCGCGACGCCGACCTTGCCCAACGCCCGCGCGGCTCGATTGCGATTGGCGGCGGCAGCGGCGGCGCGTTTGGTCGGATCGAGATGGAAGTATCCGACGATTATCTGATGCGCCGTGACCCGTCCGATGTGTATAACCGCTGTGTTCTAAGCCGCTCTGGGCAGATGCCTACGCGCCCGCTGGATGACCAGCTGGGGTGGCGGGGGTAGGCGCGAATGGGGAAGGCGCAGAAAACGGCCCGCCGTCTGATCGTTCATCTTGGCGTGCAGAAAACCGGCAGCACAGGTTTGCAGCGGCATTTGCAACTGAATGCCGATGCCCTGGCGGATCGCCTGATCCTGCTGACGCCCGAAAAAGGATCGCCGATGCGGCCTTTGGGGCGGGCGGCGGTGGCCTATAGTCTGGCACCTGCTGAAAAGACTGCCCGTGCATTGGAAGATGCGCTGCGCGAGGTCTTGGTGACACTGCCCGACAATGATCTGCCAGTGCTGCTGAGCCACGAAAATCTTGCAGGCGCGATGCCCGGGAATGGTGGTGAAACCGCGCTTTATCCTGCATTGCCGCAAATCACGCGCATCGTTCGGGAAACCGCAGCGGATTTCGCCGTCGATTTCGTCATTTATACGCGTGAGATGTCGAACTGGAAGCCAAGCGTCTGGGCGCAGGCGGTGCGAACCGACGGTTATGCCCGGACCTTGCCGGATTTTCTGGACGAGACCAAGGCGCTGCCCGCGTGGGATGATCTGATCGCCCGGATCGAAAACGTGATCGGCGCCGCCAATATCATCAGTGTCCGGCTGGAGGATGAGCCGAAGGACGGCCATCCCGGTCGCCTGTTGCTGCGTCACGCCGGATTGCCTGATGCACAGATCGACGCGCTTGATCCGTTGGATGAAACTGCCAATCCGCGCTTTAACAGCGGATCGACCGAATTTCTGCGCCGCCTGAATGAAGCGGCGCTTAACCCGCATGCCCGTGGCAAGGTCGTCGATCTTGTCGCCCGCGCTCAACATCTGTTTACGGCTGATACGCCGTCCGAAGGCACTCTCTGAAAGGAGCACCCAATGGTCCAGTTCACCCTGCCCAAGAATAGTCAGATCCGGGTCGGCAAGACCTGGCCAAAGCCAGAGGGCGCGAAAAATGTGAAGAAATTCCAGATCTATCGGTGGGATCCCGATACCGGGGAAAACCCCCGGCTGGACACCTATTTCCTTGATCTGGACAAGACCGGACCGATGGTTCTGGACGCATTGATCAAGATCAAGAATGAGATTGACCCGACGCTGACCTTCCGCCGGTCCTGCCGTGAGGGGATCTGCGGTTCCTGCGCCATGAATATCGGTGGCGGCAACCATCTGGCCTGTATCTATGGCATTGATGAAATCAAGGGCGACATCGCCATCTATCCGCTGCCGCATATGCCGGTCGTCAAGGACCTGATCCCGGATCTGACGCATTTCTATGCCCAGCATGCCAGCATCAATCCCTATCTGATCACCAAATCGCCGATGCCGGGCAAGGAATGGCGGCAATCGGTCGAAGATCGTAAAAAGCTGGACGGGCTTTATGAATGCATCATGTGCGCGTCTTGTTCGACCGCATGCCCATCCTATTGGTGGAACGGTGACCGTTATCTTGGGCCGGCGGCGCTGCTGGCCGCCTATCGCTGGATCATCGACAGCCGCGATGAGGCAACGGGCGAGCGTCTGGACAATCTGGAAGACCCCTTCAAGCTGTATCGTTGCCACACGATCATGAACTGCACCAATACCTGTCCCAAAGGGCTGAACCCGGCCAAGGCGATTGCGTCGATCAAACATATGATGGTCGACCGGATCGTTTGATCTGGCAGCTGGGGGCTTCGCGCCCCCAGACCCCCGCGGGGTATTTTGACAAAGAAGAAAGCGCCAAAGGGGTTAACCTTTGGCCCTTTCTTTATTTTGGGTGGTCGGTGGTCGGTGGTCGGTGGTCGGTGGTCGGTGGTCGGTGGGCGTCAGCCCTCGATCTTGCCGAAATCGGCGATCTGGCGGCCTGCCTCGCGGATGCGGGACAGCAGGTTCAGGCGGTTGCGCCGGACGATCTGGTTGTCGGTATTGACCTGCACTGCCTCGAAGAAGGCGTCGATGGGGCCACGAAGCGCGGCGATGGCCGTCATGGCGGCGGGGAAATCTTCCTTGGCCATGGCGTCCTTGATTGCCGGTTCGGCGGTGTCGAGCGCGGTGAACAGGGCGCGTTCCTCATCTGTCTCGGCGAATTTCGGGTCGGCGCCGAATCTGTATTCGACGCCGTCCTTGGCCTCGGCCTGTGTCAGGATATTGCTGGCGCGCTTGATGCCCTGGGTCAGGTTCTTGCCGTCATCGGTTTTCAGCATGTCGTTCAGCGCCGTGGCCCGGTTCGCCACCAGCACGAGGTCGTCATTGCCGGGCTGGGCAAGGACGGCGTCGATGATGTCATGGCGGATGCCCTGGTCGCGGAGGTAGACCTTGAGGCGGTCGTGGAGGAAGGCGAGGAGGTCGGAGGCGATCGATTCAGCGTCAGATAGCAAATCTTGCCCAGATGTTTTGGGGCGATCTAAGATTGCATGTAATGTATTACTATCTAGCGTCATCGAGGCCGATGGCATTACGATTTCTCCCGTTTGGAACTGGGTTACCAGTTCTTCCGCCATCAATTGATCTTCATCGACACCTAGCGCTTGCGCGTAAGCTTTACGCGCATTATCGATACCTTCTCGGTTGGATTTCGCGTTGCCAAAGTTGCTAAGCGCCCAAAGTAGACGTCCTACGAGGAGGCTGTTCAGTTGCAATTTAATATCGTTGTTCAGCAGTAGTCTGATCACACCTAAAGCTGCCCTTCTGAGCGCAAAAGGATCTTTTGAACCCGTTGGCTTTTCATCAATTGCCCAAAAACTGCTAAGGATATCAATCTTATCTGCCAAAGCCACGGCTACAGATACAGGCGCTGTAGGCACCTCATCAGACGGGCCGAGCGGTGCATAGTGTTCGCGAGCCGCCTTACTTATCGCTTCAATTGATGCCTCATCAGCATTTTGTTGCTTTCCCGCCTCGCCAACATAATATTTTCCCATTACGCCCTGAAGCTCAGGAAACTCGCCGACCATTGCGCTTCGAAGATCGAGCTTCGCTAGGTTTGCTGCAAGCACAGCGTGTTCGACATCCGCCCCGACCGCTATTGCGGTCTCCCTCGCTATGTGCGCGATGCGCCGAACGCGTGCTGCTTGTGACCCCAATTCGTTGTGGAAAGTCACCGATTTCAGGCCCTCGGCCCAGTTTTCCATCCCCGCCCGCGCCTCGCGCAGGTCGTTGTCATAAAAGAAGGCCGCATCCGACAGCCGTGCGGCCAGAACGCGCTGGTTTCCGGCAAGGATGGTTGCGCCATCGTCAGGGGTTACGATATTTGCGACGGTCACAAACCCCTCGATCCGGCCGGTTTTCGGGTTCCGGGCCGAGAAGAATTTCTGGTGTTCCTTCATCGAGGTTTGCAGGACTTCGGGCGGCAGGTCCAGAAAGCGGTCCTCGATCACGCCCATCAGCGGCACGGGCCATTCGACCAGACCGGCAACCTCGGCCAGCAAGCCGTCGTCGGGCACGATGTCCCAGCCACGGGCAAAGGCAAGGCTGTCAGCCTCTTGCCTGATCGCGGCTGCGCGTTCGTCGCTGTCCAGCATGACGCGGGCGCGGCGCAGTTTGGCGACGTAATCGTCAAAGCCGGTGACAGTGAAGGCGTCGGGGGCCATGAAACGGTGACCGCGTGTGGTATTGCCCGAAGTGATACCCTCGACCGTCAGTGGCACGACGGTGCTGCCGGATTCGTCGCTGAGCAGGCAGATGATCGAATGCAGCGGACGGACCCACCGAAGGCTGCCCGCGCCCCATCTCATGGATTTTGGCCACGGGAAATCGCGGATGGTGCGCTCCAGAACGTCGGCCACGATGTCGGCGGCGGGGCGACCGGGCTTGGTGATGGTGGCGAACCAGACCTGACCTTTCTTGTCGTCGCGGGCTTCCAGCTGATCGCGGGTCAGGCCGGTCGAGCGCAAAAAGCCGTCCAGTGCCGCATCGGGCGCATCGGTGCGCGGGCCTTTGCGTTCTTCGCGGGTGGTCGGGCTGTTGGCCGACAATCCTTCGACCGTCAGTGCCAGACGGCGCGGCGTGCTGAAGGCGCCGGCGCTGGTATAGGTCAAGCCAGCTTCGACCAGACCATCGGTCACAAGGCGTTGCAGGTCGGCGCGGGCGCGGGCCTGCATCCGGGCGGGGATTTCCTCGGAAAAGAGTTCGATCAGCAAATCGGGCATCAGTCCATCACTCCGCGTTCCGGGGATTTGTCGTTAATCTGGTTCCAGCCGAAGACACGGCCATCGGGATAGATTGCCAGCACACGGTCCACATCGGGGTGGATTTCGGACTGGGACAGATAGGCTTTGGCAATGCCTGCTTCCAGATCATGTCCGATCTGTTCGGCGTCGAAACAGTCGAACCAACCGGGACCATAGCTGGGCAGGGGATTGTCATAGGGGACGGCATCCGTCGGCACATCAGACAACTTTGCGCAGGCCCGCCAACGATGCGGCGCACTATTGGCGTCAATGCCCTCGAAATCCGTGACGTGCAGGCTGATCGGACCACTTTTTGTTTCGATAAACAGTGCAGCTTCGGGTGCGTCGGGGGCGATGCTGTCGTAATACATGTATTCCTGCGCATACCAGATGCCGCCGCCCACGATGAGGGCAGAGCCGAGGATGGCAAGGACTGGCCATTTGCCGTTCATGCCGACACCTGCATTCCGTGAATATGTCGCGACGATGCAGTCATCAGGCGGCTGGCGCTTCCAGTTGCGCGGCATCGGTCGTCAGGAACAGGTCGGCACAGGCCTTGGCCAAGGCGCGGACGCGGCCGATATAGGCCTGACGTTCGGTGACGCTGATCACGCCACGGGCATCCAGCAGGTTGAAGATATGGCTGGCCTTGATGCATTGATCATAGGCCGGATGCGCCATTGGAATACGGCGGCCTGCGCTGTCGGTTTCGGGCGCGGCAAGGATGCGGGCACATTCATCCTCGGCATCCTTGAAGTGCTGGAACAGCATATCGGTATCGGCCTGATCAAAGTTCCAGCGGCTGTATTCCCGCTCGGTCTGGCGGAAAATATCGGCATAGGTCAGCCGGATCGGGCTGTCGGGGTCGTTGAAGGGCATGTCCATCACATGTTCAACGCCCAGAACATACATGGCCAGACGCTCTAACCCATAGGTCAGCTCGCCCGATACGGGACGGCAGTCGTGACCGCCGACCTGCTGGAAATAGGTGAACTGGCTGACTTCCATGCCGTCGCACCAGACTTCCCAGCCAAGGCCCCATGCCCCGAGGGTCGGGGATTCCCAATCATCCTCGACGAAGCGGACGTCGTGGACCATCGGGTCCAGACCGATGGCCTTCAGACTGCCAAGATACAGGTCCTGCAGGTTGGCGGGGCTTGGCTTGATGATAACCTGATATTGATAATAGTGCTGCAAACGGTTCGGGTTTTCACCATAGCGGCCATCGGTCGGGCGACGAGACGGCTGGACATAGGCAGCAGCCCATGGCCGTTCGCCAAGCGCACGCAGCGTTGTGGCGGGGTGAAAGGTGCCTGCGCCCACTTCCATGTCATAAGGTTGCAGCACGGCGCAGCCTTGCGCAGCCCAGTAGTTTTGCAGCCGCAGGATCACTTCCTGAAAGCTGCGTGGTTTGTTTGGGCTGGTCATCCGGGCCATCCTTTTGCATAGATCGTTCAATGCCTGTGTGCCTTCTAGGCGCGGCATGGCGAAGGGTCAATAAAGGGCCTGAGGGCAAAGGGCGGGAAGCGCCCGGAATTACGGAGAGCGGAATGCGGCGCTTGGCGATGATGGTAATGGCGGCAGGCTTGCCGGTGGCAGCTTTGGCGCAGGATGCGGTGATCCGGATCGAAGCGAAGCGCGGGCCAGAAGCTGCGGCAGCTGCGGCGGCAGGTTGGGGCGAACGGTTCGACAATATCGTGACCTTTCCGCTGGCCCAGAACTGGATCGCCATTGCCATCGGCCCGCTGAGCGAGGCTGATGCGAACGCTCAAATCCAGCAGTTGAAGGCCGCAGGGACCATTCCGGCCGACAGCTTTGTCGCGGTGCCCAGTGGCAATGTCACGCTGACCCCGGCCGCTGGGCAGGCGGCGGTGGCCGAGACTGCACCGACTGATGGTGCGGAAGCCGTGCAGGTCCAGCCTGCAGAGCCTGCGGCCCCCGTCGTTCCGCCGGGTATGCATATCCGATTGCAATCGGTGCAGGGTGAACCCGCAGGACAGGCGGCTTTGGCTGAATGGCGCAATACGTTTGCAGATGCTGGTCTGTGGGCGATGCCCGGCGGCTGGTATGCCGTGACGCTTGGTCCGATGCCTGCGGAAACCGCGACCGCCTGGTTGGCCGCGTTCAAACGTGCGGGCAGCGTGCCGCGCGATGCCTTTACCGCCGATTCCGATGAGTTTTCGGCCCCTGTTGACGTTGTCGAAGGCGCACAGCTTCCCGCGCCCGGCGCAGTGCAGGACATGCCGCCGCTGGATGAGGTTCAGCGCGCCTTGCGGTGGGCCGGACGCTATGACGGGGGGATCGACGGCAAGGACGGCCCGAAAACGCGCGAAGCCATCGCGGCCGAGGTTGCGGCATTGCGTGTCTCCCCCGATGCTGGCACAGCCATGGCCGAGCTGATCAAGCGGCGTGCGGATTGGCGGACGGAAATGGGGCTTAGCACATTGAATGACAAGGTGACGGGCCTGTCAGTCATCGCGCCGATGGACCAGTTGGAGTTTGATCGAGCCGAACGTGCGCTGTCCATCTATCGTCCGAAGAACAATTCAGGGGCGGCGCTGATCCTGTTCAGCCAGCCGGGCGGTCAGCAGGAACTGGTTGATCTGTCGGGGCTTGTGACCGCACTTGGTTGGGTGCCACAGCCGACGCGCAGCATTGAAAACGGCCATATCCTGCTGGACGGCGCAAACACGATCATATCGGCCGGGCCGAAGGTTGGGTCCGTGATGGCCGCGCCGAAGGTTTCGTCCTGATCTGGCCCGCAGCCGATACCGAAGGACAGGCGCAGATTTCCGCCGAAATGTCAGACAGCTTCAGTCGCACCGGGCCTGCGCAAAACGACCCCGTGACAGAGCCGACCGCGCCTGCGGCCACTCCCATCCCGGCGGCGCAGCCTTAACTGCGCCAGAATCTGGGCAGCAGCAGAACAAGGACTGACACCAGTTCCAGCCTGCCCAGATACATTCCGAGGATCATCAGCCACTTGGCAGCCTCGGGGAATTCCGCGACTGAACCGTTCTTTGTGACTTCTGGCCCCCAGACCGGACCGATATTGGCGATCGCCGTCCAGGCGCCGGTCAGTGCGGTGCGCGGGTGCAGACCCGTCAGTGACAAGGCCACGATCAACAGGCCAAAGGTCAGCATGAACAGCGTGAAGAACGCCATGACCGAATTCACAACATCCTGTTCCAGTGGACGCCCCTGATAGCGCAGCGGATAGACCCGGTTGGGTGACAGCATCCGCCGCAATTGGGCACGGACAGCCTGTGACAGAACCAGATAGCGGAACACCTTGACCGAACAGGCAGTCGATCCGGTGCAGCCGCCGATCAGCCCCGCGATGATCAGCAGCGCAAAGGGGAAATGGCCCCAGCTCATCACATCAGATGAAAAGAAACCGGTGCCCGAAAAGGTCGAGATGGTATTGAATACGGTTTCGCGAACCATATCCATCAGGCCGGTATGTTCGACCCCGCTGAGCAGGCGATAGACGACGATGGCCGCACAGACATAGAAGATCCACCGCAGATAGGCCCGGATCTGCGTATCCTTCCAGATTGGGCTGAAATTCCCGCGCATCACCTGAACCATGCGGATGAACGGGATCGAGGCCAGCACCATGAACACACTTGACGCCCATTCGAGCGGTCCCAGAAACTCGGCAAAGCTGAGGTCATAGCTGGAAAATCCACCGGTCGAGACGGTCGCGAAGGCATGCACGACGGCGTCGTAGCCCGTCATGCCCAGTAGCAGATAGGTGATGATACAGGCCGCCGTCAGGATCATGTAGATTCGCGTCATCTCTGACGCGATCTCACCAGCGCGGGGCAGGATCTTGCCCAATGTGTCAAATCCTTCCGAGCGGAAGAACTGCATCCCGCCGACCTTCATCACCGGCAGAAACACCATCGCGACAACCACGATCCCCAAGCCGCCCATCCAGTGCAGCATCGCCCGCCACAGGTTTGTGCCTTTCGGCAGGGCGTCCAGCTGAGAAAAGGCCGTCGTTCCGGTTGTTGTCACGCCCGACATGGATTCAAAATAAGCATCGATGAAACTGGCATGCGGTTCGCCCATCATGAAGGGCAGGGCGCCAAAGATCGGCAGGATCAGCCATAGCCCCGATGTCAGCAAAAACGCCTGCTGCAAACTGACCGAGGTATATTTCCCACGGGTCGAAACCGAGATCATGATGCCGATCACAAATGTCAGCACCGCGCATTGCAGAAACGCCTCCCAATGGGCGCTGCCGTGCCACCAGTCGACGACCATGGGAATAAGCATCGACACGCCAAGCGTGGCGATGATGCGGCCGATCGGTTGGGCAATGGGGCGAAAATCGATCATCTGGTCTGCTTGCCGCGCCCTCTGTCACCCGTCAAGCGGCCAATCGCCTATTCGGGGTCTGCGACACCTGATCACAGGGGGGCGTTGTCCTGAAACCTCACAATCGGTGTGCAAGCTGCTATACTGCGTGCGACACAACCGGAGATCGTGATGACGAACTACCCCCTGAACCTTGCTATCCACCCGGATGTCAGCGGCCATTTCGATCCTGCGACCAACACGATCAGCTATATCGTCAAGGATCCGGCGTCTGACAGCTGCGCCATCATCGATTCTGTCATGGATATCGACTATGCGGCGGGGCGTATCACGCATGAGCACGCCGATACCCTGATCGCCGAAATCCAGCGGCGCGATCTGGTGCTGGAGTGGATCATCGAAACCCATGTTCACGCCGATCACCTGTCCGCTGCGCCCTATATTCAGGATCGGTTGGGAGGCAAAATCGGGATCGGCGCGAAAATCATGGAGGTGCAGGAAACCTTCGGCAAGATTTTCAACGAAGGGACCGAGTTTCAGCGCGATGGCAGCCAGTTCGACCGGCTGTTCAGCGATGGCGACAGCTATCAGATCGGTCAGATGGCCTGCTTTGCCATGCATACACCGGGCCATACGCCTGCCTGCATGACGCATGTGATGGGCGATGCGGCCTTTGTTGGCGATACGTTGTTCATGCCCGACGGTGGTTCGGCCCGTGCCGATTTTCCGGGGGGCGACGCGGGTATGTTGTATGACAGCATTCAGAAGGTGCTGAGTCTTCCGGACCGGATGCGGCTGTTCATGTGCCACGACTATGGCCCGAATGGCCGCGATATTCAGTGGGAAACCAGTGTCGGGGCGGAAAAGGCTGACAACATCCATGTTGGCGGCGGCAAGACGCGGGAAGAGTTTGTTCGTTTCCGCACCGAACGCGATGCCCAATTGGCAATGCCGCGTCTGATCATTCCGTCCCTGCAGGTGAATATGCGTGCGGGCGAGGTGCCTCGGGACAAGGACGGGCGCCCGATGCTGAAAGTTCCGGTGAACGGGTTGTAGCCCCGTTCACCGGCACCTCATCAGATGATCCGTGACAGTCGCGCGATCCACAGCGTTGCCGCTGCCAGAACCGCGGTCGAGACGATCGCGACCACGGACACCGACCGCTCGAACGCAGCGACGCCGTTGGCAAGGATCTGGCGCGCCTGTTCGACCGGGGCGGTCTCGGCGACCAGCATCGCCTGATCCAGCGAATCTGCCGCCATCGTGACAGCGTTATCGCCGCCCGCCAGATAGGCGGCAGTATAAACGCCTGACATCAGGCTGCCCAACAGCGCCACACCAAGCGCGCCGCCCAATTCATAGGACACCTCTTCTATCGACGCGGCCATTCCGGCGCGATTGGCGGGTGCATTCATCATGATGGCCGAGGAAGCGGCCGTCATTGCCGAGCCGATTCCTGCGCCGATCAGGGCAAAGGCAATCAGCTGAATCCACATGCTGCCATCGAAGTTGAAGGCATAGACAGCTACGCCCACAGCCGTCACCGCGAATGAATAGGTCAGCACCTGCCCGGTTTCGACCTTTCCCAGCAGTAATCCGGTCAGCGGACCCGCAATGAAAGACGCAAGCGGAATCGGCAGGATGAACAGCCCCGCCTGCAGCGGTGTCATGTGCGAGACCAGTTGCAGGCGCTGGCTGATGACCAGCTCCAGCCCCAACAGGACAGCCGCAGACGAAACCGCCGCCACCACGCCCGCCGCAAAGCGCGTATCGCGGAACAGGTGCAGGTCGATCATCGGGTGCGCACCGCGCTGTTGACGGCGGATGAACAGATATACCGCAGCGACGCCGATCAGGGCGGGCAGGATAAAGCCCATCCAGGTCGGTTCAGGTTTCGCGACCTCCTTGATGGCCAGGGTCAGTGTCAGCAACCCGATCAGGATCATGATCGAGCCGATGGGATCAAAGGGATGGCCGCCCTCTGATTTGCCGCGCTGCACGTAGCGCAACGTCAGCGGTATCGCGATCAGGACGATGGGCAGGTTGACCAGAAACACCGCGCCCCAATGGAAATGTTCCAGCAACGCCCCGCCGACCAGCGGTCCGATTGCCGCCCCACCCGAGGCCACGGCCGCCCAGAAACCAATGGCCAGTGATCTTTGGGCTGGATCGTCAAAGCTGTGGCGAATGATCGACAAGGTCGCAGGCATCATTGCGGCCGCACCCACGGCCAACAGGGCGCGTGCGCCGATCAGGACTTCCGACGACGGCGCCAGCCCGGCAATCAGCGACGCCACGCCAAAGATCACCAGACCGATCAGGAACATCCGACGATGGCCGTAGCGGTCGCCAAGCGCCCCCGACCCCGGCAACAGGCCCGCCACCACCAGCGAATAGGCATTCACGATCCACAGCTTTTCAACCGCTGTTGCCCGCAAATCATGCGTCAGGCGGGGCAGGGCCGTATACAGGATGGTCATATCAACCACGATCAGGAACAGCGCGGTTGAAACAATGGCCAGGACAAGCCAGGGCGAACGGGTCTGCATCGTATAACCTTTGCGAAAAGTGGCGCAACTCGTGTTGCGAATCGTATGATCGACATTTAAATACGGTTGTATTGAAATGGAAGGGCTGATGGCAAGACCACGCAAGATCGACCGGGATCAGTTACTGGACGCAGCCGAGGAACTGGTGCGCGAAAAGGGTGCAGCGGCGCTGACGATTGATGCATTGGCCAAGGCCTGCGGCATCACCAAGGGCGGTGTACAATATAGTTTCCGCAGCAAGGATGATATTCTGAACGCGATGTTCGACCGATGGTATGTGGATTATGATCGGCAATTTTCGGCACTTGTGGGCGATCCACCCGCTGCCGGTAAGCGGGTTGCTGCGCATGTCGCGGCGACCCGTCAGGGGGATGCGGCCCTGAATGCCAAGGCCGCCAGTCTGATGGCTGCACTGCTGCAAACGCCTGAACATCTTGAATCGACGCGCCAATGGTATCGCGAGCGGCTGGCAGGTGTGGATGCCACCACGCCCGAGGGGCGCAGGCAGCGGCTGGCCTTTCTGGCCACCGAGGGTGCATTCCTGCTGCGCTTCATGCGGTTCATGCAGATCGACGACGATGAGTGGGATCAGATTTTCGCCGACATCGCCACTTTGCTGGAAGGCAATGTCGGCTAGAAAGTGGCGGCCATAAGCGCCGCAGGTCTTATCAGTTCAGATATTCTTCGGGATCGACACTGTTGAAACCCTGACGAACCTCAAAATGCACGAAGCCGCCTCCGCCAGCCTTGCCGAGTGATTGGCCCGAGGTGACGGTATCGCCTTTCTTGACGTCCAGAGACTTGTCCAGCCCGGTATAGACCGTCATCAGATCGCCGGTGTGGCGCACGACGACAATCGGCACGCCCGAGGTGTCCTGCGTCACAGCCGCCACGGTGCCACTGCCTGCCGCTTTGACCGCCGAACCAGAGGTTGCGGAAATGTCGATGCCGTCATTCTTGCCCTTTTCATAGACGCGAATGATGGAACCCGACACGGGCATCTGGAAACGCCCGCCGCTGCTGGCGGCGGTGCGCGTGGCACCCAGATTGGTGTCGGGGGCCTTGGGACCGGGTTCGGAGGTCGCCGTTGTTTTTTCACCCGGCAACGGGGTCGAGGCAGACGGTGGACGTGGCGTCGGGCTGCCTGCGCCCGGCGCAGTGGTCGCGCCCGAGGCCGCAGGGGCAGCTTGACCCGCGACCGGAATCATCAGCCGTTGGCCGACGCGCAGCGACATATTTGACGGCAGGCTGTTCCATTCCGCCAAATCCTGAATGTTCGTGCTGTATTTGCGCGCAATGGACCATGCGGTTTCGCCCGCCGCAACGACGTGCTGGCGCGGTTGCGACGCGGCGGTGGCCGCAGGCGCCGGCGCGGACGCAGCAGAGGTTTGCCCGGCAAACGGGTCTTTCACGGCGCTGCCTCCGGTGCTTGCGCCAGCCGCGCTAACCCGACGCGGCAACACCAGCGGCTGTCCTGCGTTCAGCGTTGCCGTGGCGGGCAGCGCGTTATGCTGCGCCAATTCGTTCGGGTTCAGTCCCAAGCGTTGGGCGATCGTGGTCGGCGTGTCACCGCGTCCCGCGATCACGACCTGATAGTCGGGAAAATTGATCAGCCCGCGACTGTCTGGCGCGGGACGTGGCGCGGCACGGGCGGCGGCATCTGCGGTATTCAGTCCGCCGGGTGCCCACCGGCGAAAATCGGGATCGAAACTGCCATTCGCGCCACATGATGCCAAAATTGAAAGGGCTGCACCTGCAGCCATCAATTTGAAATTTCTGCTCATCCTGTCGTCCTCACGTCAGTTTGCGTGGAAGGGGGTCATGTCTGTCCCAACCCCTCGACCAGCGGCACAAAGCGCACTTGCCGCAACTCATCATAATCAAAGCCTGTCTCGGTTCGGGTCACGCGGATCAGCGTCTGCACTGCATCCGACTGCCCGACCGGCACCACCATGATACCGCCGATCTTCAACTGTGCCAACAGCGGTCCGGGTGGATCTTCGGCGGCGGCGGTCACAAGTATGCGGTCAAAGGGTGCCTGATCCGGCAACCCGCGCGATCCATCGGCGACCTGCGCGGTGATGTTCGACAGTCCAAGCTGCTGGAAGATCAGCTCGGCCTCCTGCACCAGACGGCGGTGGCGGTCCACGGTATAGACCCGGCGGCACAGGCCGGACAGAACAGCCGCCTGATAGCCGGAACCGGTGCCGACCTCCAGCACGGTGTCGCGGGGGCGTGGCCCAAGCGCCTGTGTCATCAGGCCAACCACAGACGGCTGGCTGATCGTCTGGCCGCACGGGATCGGCAGGGGCGTATCCTCATAGGCGCGGTCAGCGAACTGGCCACGGATGAACAGGCCGCGATCAATGCCCTCCATCGCCTCCAGCACCCGAGGATCGGTGACCCCACGCGACCGCAACTGAAACAGGAAACGCATCTTGCGTTCGGCCGGGCTGTCCTCGTCGTGATCCTCGGTGTTCATCGGCGGTCCATCACTCGTCTTGCAGGGCGTTGGTCAATTCGGTCAATGATCTCTGGCAGGTCAGATCCGCCCGCATCGGCGTGACCGAGATGTAGCCGTCCATATTCACGGCGACATCGGTCCCCGCGCGGGCAGGGGCGGTCTGTGACCCGCCAGCAGCCCACATGAAGCGGCGGCCATTGGGCGCCAGATATGGCTCGACCCGGAAATTCACGCCGAAGCGGCGTCCTTGCGGGGCTGCGCGAACGCCGCGCACCTCATTTGCGGGAACGGGTGGGAAGTTGATGTTGTAGAACAACCGGAATTCATCATCCGACGCCCAATCGCCATAGTCCAGCAAACGGCGGATGATTGCGACGCCATGCGACCGCGCCGCTTCAAACGGATCGGCCAGTCCGACCAGTGCGGCGCCCATGTATTGCGACAGCGCGATGGCGGGCAGGCCCTGCATCGCAGCCTCCAGCGCGCCGCCGATGGTGCCCGAATACACGACGTTTTCGCCGGAGTTGTTACCCCGGTTCACGCCCGACAATACCAGATCGGGCAGTTGATCGGCCATGATGTCATAGACCGCGGCCAGAACGCAGTCTGCGGGGCTGCCTTCGGTCGCATAGCGACGCGGGCCCAGTTCTGCGACCAGCGTGGGATGGGCATAGCTGATGCAATGCGACACGCCCGATTGTTCAAAGGCCGGCGCGACCACCCAGACCTCGCCACCGGGGCCTGCCAGTTCGGCGGCGATTTCTTCCAGCACCTGCAATCCCGGAGCGTTGATGCCGTCGTCATTGGTGATAAGAATGCGCACTGTGTCCCCGTGTCTGTCAGGACGCGCCCTTGGGCACGCAAAACGATCCGAATGAAATCTCTGTTATCTTTGCTTACCGACGCATGGGCTGCGCTTCAAGTCGTTGAGACATCATCGAAACCGGTTTGACCTGTCGGCGTCCTCGTTGCATC
The DNA here is from genome assembly GCF_014490725.1 of Paracoccus amoyensis. Classification (GTDB taxonomy): domain Bacteria; phylum Pseudomonadota; class Alphaproteobacteria; order Rhodobacterales; family Rhodobacteraceae; genus Paracoccus; species Paracoccus amoyensis. Next base: position 123,413 of record NZ_JACOQL010000003.1, on the reverse strand, counting down.
TTGTAGGCAACGCACGCGGCACGAGAGATATGCAGATTTACCTGCCCATTGCCGAGGTTTCGGTCAACGCATTAACTTTGGTCGGGCTTGGCGGCCTTGTCGGCCTGATGAGCGGGCTTTTCGGCGTGGGCGGGGGTTTTCTGATCACGCCCTTGCTGTTCTTTATCGGCATCCCGCCCCCCATTGCGGTGGCAACCGGGGCCAATCAGGTCGTGGCCTCGTCGGTTTCCGGGGTGCTGGCGCATGTGAAACGCAAAAGCGTCGATTTCCGCATGGGGGGCGTGCTGCTGGTCGGCGGTCTGATCGGATCGGTGCTTGGCGTATTGGTGTTCAACGTCCTGCAAAGTCTGGGGCAGTTGGATCTGGTCGTGCAGCTTTGCTACGTCGTCTTTCTGGGCCTGATCGGCCTGATGATGCTGCAAGAAAGCGTCAGATCGTTGCGTCGGTCGAAAAGTCCCACCTATCGCAAGCGGTTACATCAGCATACCTGGGTGCATCGCTGGCCGCTGAAGATGAAGTTCCGCGCATCCGGCCTGTATATCAGTGTCTTCCCGCCACTGATGGTTGGGGTGGCTGTTGGTGTTCTGGCGGCCATCATGGGCGTTGGCGGCGGTTTCATCATGGTGCCCGCGATGATCTATCTGCTGGGGATGCCGACCAAGGTGGTTGTCGGCACATCGCTGTTCCAGATCACCTTCGTGACGGCGTTCACCACCTTGATGCACGCGGTCAGCTATAACACCGTCGATATCATGCTGGCGGTGCTTCTGATCATTGGCGGGGTCATTGGCGCACAGATCGGCACCGGATTAGGTGCGAAACTTCGGGCCGAACAGTTGCGCATCCTGCTGGCACTGCTGGTGCTGCTTGTCTGTGGCAAGCTGGCATTGGATTTGTTTCTGACGCCGGATGATCTGTATGCGATTACGGCAGGGGTTCAGTGATGGGATTGCTGCGCTGTTCACTTGCCGCAATTTTCATCGCCTTGCCCGTATCGGGGCAGGAAGCGCCGAATTTGAACCAGCCGCTTTCCGAACAGCAGGGAAGCCCGTCGCAACCCATCTATGATAATCCCAGCCAACCGGATCCCACGTTAGAGGTCCACCCGGCCGAGCAGGTGGTTGCGGGGCTCTCCAGCGACTCGGTCGCCATCACGGCCAGCTTTGATGGATCGGATATCTTGATCTATGGCGCGGTGAAGCGGGAAACGCCGATCCCTCAGGGATTGCCGCTTCAGGTGATTATCACGGTCGAGGCCCCAGCCGGCAGTGCAACGGTTTGGCGGAAAGAGCGGAAGGCAGGGATCTGGGTCAATGCGCAGTCGGTCAGGGTCGCATCCGCGCCCAGCTTTTACGCCGTCGCAACCTCGGCCCCGCTGGATCAGATATTGCTGCCGGAATGGGACAGTCGCTATCGGATATCGCTGTCTCATGCGATGCGTGCATTTGCCGGAACCGAGGCCGTGGAAAGCACCGTTCCCTTTACCGAGGCGCTGCTGCGTATCCGCGAGAACGAGGGCCTGTATAGGCTGGACGAAAACGCTGTGTCGATCATCGACCAGACCCTGTTTCGGGCCGATGTCAGATTGCCCGCAAACCTGGTCGAAGGCGCTTACAAGACGCGGATATTCCTGCTGCGCGACGGGCAGGTGATTGACGCCTTTGTCGCCCCGATTTTGGTTCGCAAGGTTGGGCTGGAACGCTGGCTCTATCATTTGGCGTTTGAACGACCGCTGCTTTATGGGCTGATGTCGTTGGCCGTGGCTGTGATTGCCGGGTGGGGCGCGTCCGCCGCCTTCCGGGGGCTGCGCCGCGCCTAGGCTGTCGCGCTCTGCTGCTGCCGAATCAGTGATGCCCGGCCATCAGGCACAGGCGATTTCGTTTACGCTTGCCTCGGGCCTGATTGCGGCTCTGGCAGGGCCAGAGCTGTTCAAGCCGACCCGTGATCCGGGGTCTGCTCCGCCAAGCGGTGCCTATGCCGCGATTACAGGACTGGGGCTTCTGGGAATGCCGCCAATTCTGTCCTTGCGCGGGATGGGGCGGCCCAAGGTCGCGCCCGCGCCGATCTATGCCCTTGATCAAGACACTGGCGATCCCCGGCGTTCGCCTCGCCATTCTGGCTGCGATGGTGTCACGGGGGCATGGTGTTTCTGAATGGCGCCCGCGCCCTTGGCAATGAGCGCGGTTGACTGCACCGCAAATCAGGCGGCCGACACGATCCGTTGGCATGTGCTGGCATCTGTGCAAGGGGCGAATGACACGCTTGTCGCCGCAGCTTCGGCCATGGGCACGCTAAGGGGCGGGCGTGGTGCAATCCCTGCTGGGATGGGAATGGATCGGGCGGGCAGGGCTTGTCCTCGCGTTTGTCGCACGTCTGTTGTAGTGCGGCGGGCAGATGCGATCTGCGGAATCGGCGTGATACACACATAAAAGGCCCCGCGCTAAGGCGGGGCCTCCTCCTCCCACGATGCGGCGCTGACCCCTCCACTGATCTGCGCCGCGGTGGATGGATTATCCAGCGATCAGTTCGGCCTGACGAACGATCACCTCTGCCTGTTTGATCGACGCGATGTCGACCAGACGGCCTTTATAGACCGTGGCGCCCGCGCCGGACTTCGTGGCCTCTTCCATCGCCGCCAGAATTTCGCGAGCTTCGGTCACCGCAGCCTGGGAAGGTGAGAAGACTTCATTCGCCAAGGCAACCTGACTGGGATGGATCGCCCATTTGCCGACCATGCCAAGGGTCGCTGAACGCAGTGCTTGCGCCCGGAAACCTTCGCTGTCGCTGAAATCACCGAAGGGGCCATCGACCGGCAACACGCCATGCGTGCGGCAAGCCGCGACGATCTTGGCTTGCGCCCAATGCCACGGATCGGACCAGTATTTCTGCCCGGCGTGATGCATGTAATAGTTTTCCTGAGTGCCGCCGATGCCGGTGGTTGCCATCCCCATGGACGCCGCGAAATCAGCGGCACCAAGGCTGATGGCGTCCAGCCGGGGCGATGCGGCAGCGATATCCTCGACATGGCAGATGCCTGCTGCGCTTTCGATGATCACCTCGAACCTGATTGGTTTTTTGCGGCCCTTGGCCTTTTCGACAGCCGTTACCAAGGCATCGACGGCATAGATGTCGCTGGCATTGCCCGCCTTGGGGATCATGATCTGGTCCAGACGGTCGCTGGCCTGTTCCAGCAGATCGACCACATCGCGATACCAATAGGGCGTGTCCAAGCCGTTGATCCGCACCGACAGGGTCTTGTCGCCCCAATCCACGTCGCCAATCGCCTGAACGATATTGCGTCGGGCCTGATCCTTGTCATCAGGGGCGACCGAATCTTCCAGATCAAGGTTGATCACATCGGCGTCGGACTTGGCCATTTTCGGGAACAGGCTGTCGCGCGAACCGGGTCCGAAAAGTTGGCAGCGGTTCAGGCGGGCAGGGGGAAGGGGCTGTGTCCGAAAACTCATGCTTGGGTCCAGTTCGTTTAAATTTCTGGTTGGCAGAGCAATAATCTTTCGTTCCGCATCATGCAACCGGGTTTCCTGCGACAACGCCACCTGTCTTGCCGCTGCTTGACGCGGCCCTGGTTTGGGCGCAGGACCACAGACGTTCTTATGGCCCGGCACGGAGGAATGAAAATGACGCGGACCGTTTATGTGAATGGCGATTACCTGCCCGAAGATCAGGCAACGGTGTCGATTTTCGACCGCGGATTTCTGATGTCCGATGGCGTTTACGAGGTGGTCAGCGTCCTGGACAGCAAATTGCTGGATTTTGGGGGACATATCGTGCGCCTGAAACGCTCGCTGGCGGAGTTGCAGATGGATAATCCGCTGAGCGATGATGAATATCTGGATGTGCACCGGCAGCTGATTGAAAAGAATGATATCACCGACGGTCTGGTTTATCTGCAAGTGACGCGCGGCAATCCGGGTGATCGCGATTTTGCCTTTCCGCCTGCGGGAACGCGACCGACAGTTGTGATGTTTACCCAATCAAATCCCGGTCTGGCAGATAATCCCGCAGCAAAGACAGGCTGGAAGATCATCAGTGTCGAAGATCTTCGGTGGGGACGCCGCGATATCAAGACCGTGCAGCTGCTTTACCCGTCGCTGGCCAAGATGGAAGCCAAGGCGCGTGGCGTGAATGACGCATGGCTGGTCGAAGACGGCAAGGTAACCGAGGGAACGTCGAACAACGCCTATATCGTCAAGGGCAACACCATCATCACGCGCGCGCTAAGCAACGATATCCTGCACGGGATCACCCGCGCCGCCGTTCTGCGTTTCGCAAATGAGGCGCAGATGAAGGTGGAAGAGCGCAGCTTTACCATTGATGAGGCGCAAAATGCGGACGAGGCCTTCGTGACCTCGGCTTCTGCCTTCGTCATGCCGGTTGTCGAAATCGACGGCGCGGCGGTTGGTGACGGCAAAGTGGGCGCAGTTGCGACGCGTCTGCGCGAAATCTATCTGGATGAGATGCGCAAGGCTGCGGTGTAAGTCCCCGGGGTAAGTCCCCTGTGTAATTCCCCTGTGGGATCGCCGGGGGCTTTCTGCCCCCGGACCCCCGAGGATATTTTCGGACCAATGCAGGATCAGAGGTCTGCGGCCTGCAAGACCCGGGTTATGACCGGCGCAAGTTTTGCGGCCCAGTCCGACTGGCCTTGGGTCGTTGCGATCAGATCGTTGCGAACCTCGATCAACAGGTTCGGGCGGTTGTGTCGTAGCGCATGCCGGTCGATGGAATCACCGTCCAGGTGCCCCAGATAGGGTTGGTTGTCGCCCGTGATCCAGCCTTCTTCCCGGCAGGCGTGCACCATTGGCGGGCCAAGGCGTTCATCCTTGTGCGAATAAAGAATGCCGACATGCCAGGGGCGCGGCGGTCGGCCACGCAATTGCGGGGTAAAACTGTGGATGGCGCAGATGCACCGGTCGGGATGCTGGGCAGCGATCCGTTCCAGTGCCGCGTGATAGGGACGGTGCAGGTCGTTCAACCGCCGTTCGCGTTCCGCGGCACCTGCGTGTTTGTTGGCCGGGATGACCGTGCCGTCATAGAGGCGCATCAGCAGGGTGGGGTCATCCTCTCCCCGGTTGGGGTCGATGACCAGCCGAGAGAAATCCGAAAAGATCGCGGGGGCGTTCAGATGGTCGGCCAGGTTTTCGGCGAGGCCCGCAGCGCCAACATCATACGCGATATGGCGTGACATATCAGTGGCATCGATGCCGAGTGATCCGTCCCCGATCCAATCGGGAACACGGTTCGTTGCATGATCGCAGGTGATCAGCCAACGCGACGGGCGGTTTTCGCCGCGGGTCCAGAAAGCACGTTCAGTCATGGCAATTTCATCGTTCATCGTGCAAGTTGTCTATGCGACTACGATATCCGACGCCAGTTGCACACGGGCGAAATTGCTGCATAGATAGCGCTAAACCTGAAGGGGCGGATTCATGAGAAGACATCGTAATGTAAAGATTGTGGCCACGCTGGGCCCGGCCTCTTCCTCGAAAGAGATGATCAAGGCCTTGTTCGAGGCCGGGGCAGATGTTTTCCGCCTGAACATGAGCCACGGCAACCACGAGGATCACAGGGCGCGCTACGATGCGATTCGCGCGGTCGAAGAAGAAACCGGTCGGCCAATCGCCATTCTGGCAGATTTGCAGGGGCCGAAGCTGCGGGTCGGGGCGTTTGCTGCCGGGCCACATGAATTGGTTGAAGGTGCGAAATTCCGGTTCGATCTGAGCCCGACCCCCGGTGACATCGATCGTGTGCAGCTTCCCCATCGTGAGATTTTCCTGGCCTTGATGCCCGGCAGCGAATTGCTGGTCAATGACGGTAAGATCCGGCTGAGGGTCGATGATTGTGGCGCGGATTTCGCCAACTGCACGGTGACGGTCGGTGGCACCATTTCCGACCGCAAGGGGGTGAACGTGCCCGATGTGGTTCTGCCCTTGGCGGCTTTATCCGATAAAGACCGTGCCGACCTGGAATTCGCCTGTAATCTGGGCGTTGATTGGTTGGCCTTGTCCTTTGTCCAACGCGCCGAAGACGTGCAAGAGGCGAAGGATCTGGCCAAAGGCCGTGCGGCGGTGCTGTCGAAAATCGAAAAGCCGGCGGCAGTCCGCGCCTTTGATGAGATCCTTGCGGTTTCCGATGGTATCATGGTTGCGCGTGGCGATCTGGGCGTCGAATTGCCGGTCTACTCGGTGCCGCCGATCCAGAAACGTCTGGTGCGCAAGTGCCGGGCTGCAGCCAAGCCGGTGATCGTGGCGACCCAGATGCTGGAATCCATGATTGACAGCCCGATGCCGACCCGCGCCGAGGTAAGCGACGTGGCAAATGCCATCTATGAAGGCACCGATGCGGTCATGCTGTCGGCGGAAAGCGCGGCGGGCTCCTATCCCATCGAGGCGGTGCGGACGATGGATAACGTCGCCCGCTCGGTCGAGGTTGACCTGAACTATCGCAATATCATCGAGGCTGCGCGTCAGGCGGAACGGCACAGCGTTGCGGATGCCATCGTGACGGCCACGCGTGAAATTGCCGAAACCACGGATGTTGCGGCCATCTGCGCCTTCAGCCAGTCGGGTAAAACCATCCGCCTGATCGCGCGCGAACGTCCCCGTGTGCCGATCATCGCGCTCAGCCCGCTGATTACCGTGGTGCGGCGCATGGTTCTGGTCTGGGGGACGCATTGCGTCATCACCCCGCAACTGTCGCGCTTCAAGGAAGCTGTGGTCAATGCGACCCGTGCCGCGCGTGATTTCGGGTTTGCAGATGAAACGCGACAGGTCGTCGTGGTCGCGGGCGTGCCCTTCAACGTGCCGGGCACGACGAATATCGTGCGGATCGCGCCCTGCGACGAACGGCTGATCTATGCCAGCGATCCTGAATAAAACCGTCATGACGTTGCTGACGTGACAGGCTTTCTGCTTTTGGTCGGGACCGCGCTTTGCGCAGTCTCGGTCATTCTGGCGATGGTGCAATTGATGCGCATGCAGCCTCCACGAACGGCAGCGATTACATTGATCGTGGGTATTGTGCTGATCTTTGTGTCCGCCTATCTGGACCCAAAGGCGTTTCAGGCGTCGGCCATCGTCAATATGTGGTCATGGCTGACGGGATCTGGGCCACAAACGCGCTGATCCCTCTTGCCAAAATCCCAAGCTGCGCTTATACGGCGCGCTTCCTACCCGTGCGTCCGGCCAAGATGGCATTGCCGAGGCGTGCGTTCACTCTGACTCGAAGGAGATGAAAATGCCGAAGATGAAGACCAAATCGGCCGCCAAAAAGCGGTTCTCGTTCACGGCTTCGGGCAAGGTGAAATCCGCTCAGGCCGGCAAGCGCCATGGCATGATCAAGCGCACCACCAAGTTCATTCGCGACGCACGCGGCACCACCGTCCTTTCGGACGCTGACGCCAAGATCGTCAAGAAATACATGCCGTATAACCGCTGATCGGAGGACTGACACATGGCACGAGTTAAATCCGGTAAGGTGACCCACGCCCGCCACAAGAAGGTGCTGGACAAAGCCAAAGGTTACTATGGCAACCGTTCGCGCAACTTCCGCACTGCAACGCAGGCGGTCGACAAGGCCAACCAATACGCAACCCGCGACCGTAAGAACCGCAAGCGCAACTTCCGCGCCCTGTGGATTCAGCGGATCAACGCGGCTGTTCGCCTGGTTGACGCTGAAATGACCTATTCGCGCTTCATCAACCTGCTGTCGAAAGCCGGTATTGAAGTTGACCGCAAAGTTCTGGCCGATCTGGCCGTGAACGAGCCTGAAGCCTTCGGCGCAATCGTCGAAAAAGCCAAGGCTGCGGCCTAAGAATATCCAGATTGGCCCGCAAGGCCGTTTCTGACCGAACCCCGCTCGACGTCATTCGGGCGGGGTTTTTTGTTGTGACAAGACCTGCTCGTTTTTCGCCGATCACCGATTTGCGTTTGGGCTTGTTGCCCGCAGATGCATAGGTTTCGGGCATGAAACGGACATTTTCAAATCTGTCGCATGAGAAGCCGATACTGGCCGTGATCGGCACATTGGCCATCTTCAATTTTCTTGGCAAAGCGCTGTCGGTTGAAACCGCTGGAGCTGTGTCGCTATTGGCCTTTTTGTGGCTTTTCGGAGTCATGATCTGGGGCGCCTCTGCCGTTGTGCGCCATGCCGAGGCTTTGGCAAACCGACTGAGAGAGCCGTATGGCACGCTGATCCTGACATTGTCCGTCGTCAGCATCGAGGTGTCCTTGATTGGGTCGGTCATGCTGTCAGGGGACGGTGGGCCGACGCTGGCGCGCGATACCATGTTCGCCGTTGTGATGATCGTGCTGAACGGGCTGATCGGTCTTTCTCTGTTGTTGGGGGCGCTGAAGCATGGGCAGCAAAGCTATAACTTCGCCGGGGCGTCGTCATTTCTGATCGTGCTGGTTCCACTGGCGGTCATGGCACTGATCCTGCCAGACTACACGATCTCCAGCGTGAACGACACCTATACGCCGGCGCAGGCGCTGTTCTTCTCGGCCGTGACCTTTGCGCTGTATTTGGTTTTTCTGATGATCCAGACCGTGCGGCATCAGGGGTTTTTCACCGAACAGGAAGAACCCCGGCCACAACCGCCCGACGACCACGCGCAATATGCGACCTGGGCGCATGTCTTCCTGCTGATGGCAACATTGCTGCCCATTGTGCTGCTGTCCAAGAAGATGGCCGGTTTTGTCGATCACGGCATCAATTCGCTGCATCTGCCCGCCGCCCTTGGGGGCGTCGTCATCGCCACCATCGTCCTGGCCTCGGAAGGGATGAGCGCGGTTCGCGCCGCGCTGGACAATCGCCTGCAACGCGCAGTCAACCTGTGCCTTGGCGCGGCGCTGTCGACGATAGGGTTGACGGTTCCGGCGGTGCTGCTGATCGGAACCTTTACCGGGCAACTGGTGATCCTTGGGTTGGGCGCGCAGATGCAGGTGATGTTGGCACTGACGCTGATTGTCTGCGTCCAGACCTTTGGTTCCGGACGCACGAACGTCTTGCATGGTGCGGTGCATTTGGTGCTGTTCTTGGCCTATCTGGCGCTTATACTTGAACCATGAACAGCAATGAGCCTGTCAAAGTTACGTTGCAGACAAAGCCGTTGGGTGTTTGGCAAACGGCAATGGCTGCGCGGCGCAATGTGTTGGAAATCGTGCCCAGGCTGGCTTTGCATCAGCCCATCGTCTCGGGCAAGGTCGGGATGCGCTTTCACATGGTCATGGACCCTGAAAGCCTGCGCCATGTGCTGAAAGATCGGGTGGAGGATTTTCCGAAATCCATCACCACCAAGCTGATCCTGAATCCCGCCATTGGTGACAGCATGTTCGTGGCCGAAGGTGCGCATTGGCGCTGGCAGCGACGTGCGGCGGCCCCGGCCTTTGCCCACCGTCATGTGCAAGCCTTGGGACCGGTGATGAGCGCCGCGGCCGAGGCGTCTTGCCGCCGGTTTGCTGCGGCGTCCGGGCCGGTCGACGTCTTCGAGGAAACAGTATCCGCGACATTTGACGTCATTTCCGATGTCACATTTTCGGGCGGCACCGGCTTTGACCGTGACGCTGTGCACCACATGATCGACACCTACATCGCGCAGACGGCCAAGGTTTCGCTGTTGGATATCGTGGGCGTTCCTGCATGGGTGCCACGCCCCGGCAGGCTGTTTTCCGGCACCAAGATGGCCGAAATGCGGCGGATCGCGGATCAGGCCATCGCGTCGCGGGCGGCCGATGCCAAGACCCGCACGCCTCCCGACCTGCTGGACCTGCTGCTGGATGCGGCGGATCCTGAAACGGGCAGAACGATGACGCGAACCGAATTGCGCGACAATCTGCTGACATTCATTGTGGCGGGGCATGAAACGACGGCGCTGACCCTGGCCTGGGCGTTATACCTGTGCGCCTTTGATCCAACGGTTCAGGAAGCTGCGGCGTCAGAGGCGCAATCCGTTCTTGGTGACCGCATCGCGACCGCAGAGGATATGGGCAAGCTGCCCCTGGTTACGCGTGTCGTCAACGAAGCCCTGCGCCTGTATCCCCCTGCAGCCTTGCTGTCGCGAACCGCATTGGTGGCGGATCGTTTGTGCGGGCGTGAAATCCTGCCCGGCGATCTGGTGATCCTGCCGTTTTATGCGCTGCATCGGAACCGTCTGTTATGGGACCGCCCGGATGCCTTTGACCCGTCACGGTTCATGACACCGCCGGATCGCTATGCATTCCTGCCATTTGGTGCGGGTCCGCGAATCTGCATCGGTGCCAGCTTTGCTCTGCAAGAGGCGGTGATCATTCTGGCGACACTTCTGGCCCGGTTCCGCTTTGCCGCCATTCCGGGGCGCGATCCCGAACCCCGGATGATCCTGACCCTGCGGCCGCATGGCGGGGTCTGGTTGAATGTGCATCGGCGGTAAGGTCGCGCACAAAATGGGCTTTTCAGAACACACAGCTTGCGACAATTAACCACGCATCTTGTTCCCATCACGGCGCTGTTACAAACTCGCCCGACAAGGAGGTGCTGATATGAGCGCTGTCATTGATTTTCTTAACAATATCTTCTGGGGATATGTCCTGATCTACGGCCTGCTGGCCGTCGGGGTGTATTTTACCATCAGGCTGGGCTTCCTCCAGTTCCGCTACTTTGGCGAAATGTTTCGCTGCGTTCTGGCGTCTCCGTCGACGGATAAGGACGGGATTTCCCCCTTTCAGGCGCTGACCGTATCGCTGGCCAGCCGTGTCGGGACCGGCAATATTGCCGGTGTTGCGGTTGCGCTGACACTGGGCGGGCCGGGGGCGATCTTCTGGATGTGGATGGTTGCGCTGGTCGGCATGGCGACGGCCTATGCGGAATCGACGCTGGCCCAGCTCTACAAATCGCACGGGCCGGATGGAATGTATCGCGGTGGGCCGGCGGCCTATATCTCTCGTGGATTGGGGCAACCCTGGCTGGCGTCGATCTTTTCGATCGCGCTGATCCTGTCCTTCGGCCTGATCTTCAACGCGGTGCAGGCAAATTCGATCGCCGAGGCTGCTGCGAAACCGCTGGAAACTCTGCTGGTCAACTGGAACATGTTCGAAGCAGCATCCGCAGACGGTCTGGTCGCCTATGACGTGGCCAAGCTGATCGTCGGCGTGGCCGTCGCGATTCTGACCGGGGTGATCATCTTTGGCGGCATACCACAGATCGCGCGGGTGGCCGAATTCGTGGTGCCCTTCATGGCAGGCTTTTACCTGCTGGCGGCAATCATCGCGCTGATCATGAACATCGACCGGGTGCCGGGTATTCTCAGCGGGATCGTGCTGAACGCCTTTGGCTTGCAGGAGACTGTTGGCGGGGTGGCGGGCAGCGTGACTGCTGCGGCGTTGAACGGCATCAAACGCGGCCTGTTCTCGAACGAGGCGGGCATGGGCTCGGCTCCGAATATCGCAGCCGTTGCAACGCCTGCGCCGCATCACCCGTCCAGCCAGGGCTTCGTGCAGGCGCTTGGCGTGTTCATCGACACCATTCTGGTCTGCACCGCGACCGCGACGATGATCCTGCTGGCCGACGTTATCCCGTCATCCGAATTGACCGGGGTCAACCTGACGCAGGCCGCGCTTGGCGATCATTTCGGCACATTCGGGCCGATCTTCGTCGCCGTCGCGATCTTCTTCTTCGCCTTCACCTCGATCATCGGCAACTATTCCTATGCCGAAAACGCGGTGGTCTATCTGGGCGCGGGCAAGGGCGGGATCCTGGTCCTGCGACTGGCGGTCATGGGAATGGTGATCTGGGGGGCGTTGCAGGCCGTTTCGACGGTGTTCAACTTCGCCGATGCTTCGATGGGATTGATGGCGACGATCAACCTGATTGCCATCGTTCTGCTGTCGGGCACCGTGGCCATCGTGACCCGTGACTATATCCGGCAGCGCAAGGCGGGCGGGAACCCGACCTTCAAGGTTTCCGATCATCCCGACATCGCGCCGGGCGTCGAAAAGTCCATCTGGGACTGATAATCCCCGCCTTGGCCGCCGAAATCGCGGCCAAGGCTTTTCCATTCCGTCCACAAATGCTAACGGCTTGCCCAACCAGAATGCCGAGGCACGACGATGGATGATCTTTCCCCCCTCCGCCAGCAATGGCTTGACCGTATCAAGGACGCAGCCAATCCTGCCGCGATCGAGGATGTGCGCCTTGCCGCCCTTGGCAAAAAGGGTGAGATCAGCCTGAAAATGCGTGAACTGGGCAAGATGACGCCCGAGGAACGCCAGACCACCGGCAAGGCGCTGAACGCGCTTCGCGACGAATTGGACAGCGCCCTGCGTGCCCGCAAAGCCTCGCTTGACGATGCCGCATTAGAGTCGCGACTGGCCGAGGAGTGGCTGGATGTCAGCCTGCCGGGCCGCCCGCGTCGTCAGGGCACGATCCATCCTGTCAGTCAGGTCATGGATGAAGTGACCGCGATCTTTGCCGATATGGGCTTCGCCGTGGCCGAGGGGCCGCAGGTCGAAACCGATTGGTATAACTTCGACGCCCTGAACATCGCGCCCGAACATCCCGCGCGTCAGGAACATGACACCTTCTTCATGCACCACGCCCCCGGCGACAACCGCCCGCCGCATGTGCTGCGCACCCATACCAGCCCGGTGCAGATCCGCGCCATGCAGGCGCAAGGCGCACCGATCCGCGTGATCGCGCCGGGCCGCGTCTATCGCATGGACATGGACCAGACCCATACCCCGATGTTCCATCAGGTCGAGGGGCTGGCCATCGACCGCGACATTTCCATGGCGCAGTTGAAATGGACGGTCGAGGAATTCTTCAGCGCCTATTTCGGCACCCGCGTCAAAACCCGCTTCCGGGCCAGCCACTTCCCCTTCACCGAACCCTCGGCCGAGGTGGATATCCAGTGTTCCTGGGTCGACGGCAAACTGATCGTGGGCGAAGGCGACGACTGGCTAGAGGTTCTGGGCTCCGGCATGGTTCACCCGAACGTCCTGCGCGCAGGCGGCATCGACCCGACCGAATGGCAGGGCTTTGCCTTTGGCATGGGCATCGACCGCATCGCGATGCTGAAATACGGCATCCCCGATTTGAGGGCCTTCTTTGAAAGCGATCTGCGCTGGCTGCGGCATTACGGGTTCATGCCGGGGGATGTGCCGAGTGTGGCGGGCGGGTTATAACTTAACCTGCCACTCACACTTAAATTAGTTGCAGGCGTTGACACCCTCTTTGGCTACTTTTTGCCAGTTCGGACCTAGCTGTGTTTTTGCGTCGATTGCCTTATCAAATTCCGGGTCACCGGCATTGAACATAACTACGACTAAATTCGTATCGTGAGTTCCGTGAAAGATGGTTTGCTGGCCGCCGAAATGAGTCGTGGCATATCCATATGTGTTGTTACCTTGGCTATAGCTACTGCCTGAGGTCGAAGCGTAGGTAGGACCGGTTTGATATACCGAAACATTATTAGCTGAAGCTGCGCCAACGATAATATAACGCTCATAACCACGTCTAATTGTTTCAACTGCGGCCATGCGACTTGCAACTTTAGCGGACCCGCTGCTTCCGCAAGCTGCCTCTGCACTAGTGGATATCATGATTTGATTTTTAGCGACAGGCGTAACCGTTGTTTGAGCACAGGAGGCGACGACAACGAGTGCCGAAAATGCAAGTAGCTGCTTCATTTATTTTTTCCTAGTGGCGTATTCACGATTCTGTGATGATATGATCTAAGAAAATTTTTAAGCAAGCGAAAGCAGCGTGTTTATAAAATTGTTATTCGCCGTCTTGCTGCACGTCCATTCATTTTCCCCCTGAATTTCGTTGTTCTTTACGTCGAACATTCCTTACTTAAACTAAATACGCACACGAACCAAAGCGCAGCACATGACCAAGAAGCCCAAGGCAACCAAGCCCAAAACCCCGGCAAAGACCGATCCCGAAAAAGCCGAACTGCCCGCTATCGCCAATAACACCGCGATCTGCGCCGAGGCAGAGCAGGCGGCCATGCTGCATGCCGCGGAAGAGGTGTTCAACCATATCCTTGGCCGGGTGAAGCAGTTTCAGGCCGAGATGCCCGATGAACATGAATTGGGTTTGCAGCTACCTGATCTGGGCGGCGGGCATGCGCTGCATGTGCGGGGAATGGGGTTCAAGAACCCGAATATCATCGAATTTTACGGCATGCTGGACGGCGAACGTCAGGTGGCGATCATTCAGCATATCTCTCAGCTGAATTTCATGATGATCGCGGTGCCACCGCCCGCGGATCAGAAACCCTATCGGATCGGGTTCGGCGCCGAATTGTGAAAAAGGCCAATGCGTGTTTGACGCATCGGCCCTGAATTCATCCGCTGGGGATCAGCGTGCCATTTCGGCCAGCAGCCGCTGTCGCGTCACGGCGTTGTCTTCCTGAATCATGCCGGGGATCAGGAACATGTCCACGATCACCCACAGGCTGACAAGCCCCAGCAAAGGCCAGCCGATCAGGATGGGCGCGGTCAACCAGCCAAGGCCCCACATCAGTGCCATGATGATACCGCTGGCCCAGCGGCCCAGATACATACGGTGGACACCAAATCCCCACAGGACCAGAAGCAGCAGATAGGCCACAAGCGGCGATTTCGCCTCATTCGTGACGCGCTGCTCGATCAGCAATTGTTGGGTCGTGTTCATCCTTGTTGTTTTCCTCGTTTCAACAGCGGCGGACGTGCCGCCTTCAGGAAAAACATAGGCACGATATGCGGTTTCGCAAGAATGGCGGCGCGGAAATCGATTCCGCGCCGCGCGATTGGTTGCTGCGCGATTGGCTACTGGGCCTGTTCCGGCTCGACCCGGGTATAAAGGTCGAACAATACGCCGATCGGGCGCACCGCACCGCCGGTTTCGGGCGTTGCGCGGTTCAGATCGCTTACAGCCAAAGCGTAACGGCCCGGCGCCAACATGATCGGACCCAGCTTGCTGTCCGTGCCGCTTTCACTGTCGTCGTTCTCGCCCATCACGGCGCCCTGTTCTGAAAACAGTGCCAGTTTGGTATCAGCGCCCAGAAGTGAGCCATAGGCGTTCATCACCACAACGGCCGGCGCATCAAGCTGGAAGGTCAGCCATTGCGCGCCGCCATTATGCAGCAGAACCGTTTGGCGTTTGGTTTTCAGGTCAAACTGCTCAACCGGGAAGCTTCCATCCAGCGGCGGCACCAGTTCGCCACGCTGATAGGCTCCGCGCAGGAAGGTGTCACGATCCAGCTTTTCAACGGCGACCGTCATCGGGCCGGGGGTCGGCGAATAGGCCGCGATGCCGATGCAGTAATCGCCAGCGGGCAGCGGGCTTGGGTAATCCAGCCGCGCATTGGTGCCTTCGGCATCGTCGTTCTCGCCCAGCATGGCCCCGGCATTGTCAAAAATCTTGATGAAAGGGTCCAGCTGGTCGCTGCTGCCGCGCACGGTGAGGGGAGTTGGCTCGGACAGGGTAAAGCGGAAATAGCTGGTCGAAGTGCCATCCGCCGCCGCCGTCACATTGCCATTCTCCAAGGCCGCTTCCAATGCGCCTTCGGTCAGCGGCTGCGCCTCGGTTTCGGGGGTGCAGGTTGCAATGCTGCTGCTGCCACCGCTTCCCGGGCTTGCGGTTTCGTTCAACAGGGCAGGCTGATCGGGACGGCTGACCTGAACCGTCGCCTCCATCGCGTCGCCCTGAATGTTGGAAACGACGACACAATAGGTGCCAGCCGACAAGGCCTGTTCCAGGCTGGAGTTCAGCGAGGACGTGGTGTCGTCATTTTCCGCCAGGCCTTCACCCGTTGCACTGATCAGCTCGATCATCGGATCGCCTTCGGCCGATTGCGCTTCGACCCGCACGCTGCCGTCAGCAGACAGCGAGAAGGCAAAAACGCTGGGCGTATTACCTGCGACATTGGCGGCAAGCCTCAGGGGGGCCGTGCTGCCCGATGCGTCGGACTGATCCGAACTGCCCGCAAGCCAACTGACTGCACCGCGACCGCCGCAGGCCGGAAGCGAGGCATCGGCCGCCGGGGCCGGTTCTGCACCCAGTGGTTCCAGCTGCTGCGGGGCAGGGGCGGCATCCTGTGCCATCGCGGGCGCCGCCAGGGCGAGGCAACTGGTGGCGGCCGCCGTCAGCAGAGTAGAAAAACGCGAGGGTTTCATAAAATATTCCTTTGTAATCGCGCCAGTAGGGCATCGCAGATAGTTTCGGCAGAGTTTTGCATCTTGGGATTGGGGGGGCAATTCATTTTCATGCAAAGACAGCACGCCGACCATGAAATATGCGTGTAGACGCTTGACCAATTGGCGTCAGGCGGGTTGAAGGCATGCAGCAGCACCGTCCGTTCCCGCCGGTCGGCAACGTAGTGGAAAGACGTTATGAAATTCACCCTGTCCTGGCTTAAAGAGCATCTTGATACCAACGCGACGCTGGATCAGATCACCGACACATTGACCGACCTTGGTCTGGAAGTCGAAGAGGTCGTTGACCCCGCAGCCAAACTGCAAAGCTTTACGCTGGCGCGAGTGGAACATGCCGAACAGCATCCTGACGCAGATCGGCTGCGCGTCTGCCGCGTCATGACGGATGAGGGGGAAAAGCAGATCGTCTGTGGCGCACCGAATGCGCGGGCCGGGATCACGGTGGTTCTGGCCAAGCCGGGCGATTACGTTCCGGGCATCGATACCACGCTGGGCGTGGGTAAGATCCGGGGTGTCGAAAGCCACGGCATGATGGCGTCCGAGCGAGAGCTGGAACTGTCCGAGGAACATGACGGGATCATCGAATTGCCTTCGGGCGAGGTGGGCCAGAAATTCGTCGACTGGCTTGCACAGAACGCGCCGGAAAAGATCGACCCGATGATCCATATCAAGATCACGCCGAACCGGCCCGATGCGCTTGGTGTTCACGGTATCGCCCGCGATCTGGCGGCACGGGGGCTGGGCAGGCTGAAGCCTGTCAGCACCGCGCAGGTCGAAGGCAAGTTCGACAGCCCGATCAAAGTGACCATTGATCCCGGCATTGCCGACAAGGTTCCCTTCTTTTCGGGGCGTGTGGTGCGTGGCGTGAAAAACGGTCCAAGCCCGGATTGGCTGCAAAAGCGGCTGCGGGCCATTGGCCTGCGCCCGATCAATGCGCTGGTCGATATCACCAACTTCTTCACCTATGATCTGAACCGCCCGCTGCATGTCTTTGACGCCGCCAAGGTGACCGGCGACCTGAACCTGCGTGCTGCGCAAGCGGGCGAGACGATCGTGGCGCTGGATGACAAGACCTATAGCCTGCCGGAAGGCGCGGTGGTCATCACGGATGCAAACACCATCGAATCCATCGCGGGCGTGATGGGCGGGGCTGCCTCCGGCTCGCAGGACGACACCACCGATGTGTTCATCGAGGCCGCCTATTTCGACCCTATTTCCGTGGCCGCAACGGGTCGGGCGCTGAAGATCAATTCCGATGCGCGCTATCGTTTTGAACGCGGCATCGACCCGGCCTTCACCTTGCAAGGGTTGGAGCTGGCCACGCAAATGGTGATCGACCTGTGCGGTGGAGAGCCGTCGTCGGTCGTGACTGCCGGTGAAATCCCCAACACGGATCGCGCCTATCGCCTTGATCCCGCCCGGACGCAAAGCCTTGTCGGTCTGGACATTCCTGCGGACACGCAACGCGCCTCGCTGGAGGCCCTGGGCTTCCGGTTGGAGGGCGATATGGCGCATGTGCCCTCATGGCGGCCCGATGTTCTGGGGGATGCTGATCTGATCGAAGAAATCGCCCGCATCGCCAGCCTGACCAAGTTGGAGGGCAAGCCGCTGCCGCGTCCGCAGGCAGGCGTGCCAAAACCGATCCTGACACCGTTGCAGGTTCGCGAAACTGCGGCACGCCGTCAGGCCGCCGGGCTGGGCTATAATGAATGCGTCACCTATAGTTTCATCGACGAAGCCGTGGCCAGGCTATTCGGCGGGGGCAGCGATGCGGTGCGCGTCGAAAACCCGATCAGCAGCGAAATGACGCATCTGCGTCCTGACCTGTTGCCCGGTCTGCTGACGGCAGCAGCGCGCAACCAGTCGCGTGGTTTCATGGATCTGGCCCTGTTCGAGATCGGTCCCGTCTTTGTCGGCGGCGAACCGGCCGAGCAGGCAACCCAGATCACCGGTCTGCTGGTTGGCCATAATGCCCCGCGCGACCCCTTTGGCAGCCGCCGCCGCGTTGATCTGTATGACGCCAAGGCCGATGCCGAGGCTGTGCTGTCGGCCATCGGTGCGCCCACGAAATCGCAGATCAATCGCAAGCTGGAAGCCTGGTGGCATCCGGGCCGCGCGGGTAATATCGCCCTTGGCCCGAATGTGCTGGCAACCTTTGGCGAGGTTCATCCCAAGGTTTTGCGCGAACTGGACGTAAAGGGACCGGCGGTTGCCTTTACCGTGCGGATCGCAAATGTGCCGTTCCCGAAAACCAAATCGGCGTCCCGCCCCGCGTTGGATATTTCCGAACTGCAAGCGGTCGAGCGCGATTTCGCGTTTGTGGTTGATCCACGGGTCGAGGCGCTGACCATCGTTAATGCCGCACAAGGTGCCGACAAGGCGATGATCGAGACAGTTACCGTGTTCGACCAGTTTACGGGGTTGGAAGGCGGCAAAAAATCCATTGCGATTACGGCACGCCTGCAACCACGGGACAAGACCCTGACCGATGCCGAGATCGAGGCGGTCAGCCAGA
Organism: Paracoccus amoyensis; assembly: GCF_014490725.1. Lineage (GTDB taxonomy): Bacteria > Pseudomonadota > Alphaproteobacteria > Rhodobacterales > Rhodobacteraceae > Paracoccus > Paracoccus amoyensis. The sequence goes on along the minus strand of NZ_JACOQL010000003.1, from coordinate 104,705 downwards.
AGATCATCGAAAAGGTCGAAAAGGCGACGGGTGGCAAGTTGCGCACCTGACCCGCGCCGATGTTCACGAAAGCGCGAATGCCCGGTCACCGACCGGGCATTTTCACGTCAAATCTGCCAATTGCGCACAAAATTGTGTCGTTTTGGTAACGAACCTGTCCCAATAGTCAGTCGTTATGCTGGGTAGCTTTAAGATATATTTGTCTAAGGAGCTGCAAAGGTAGACCCTTGTTTGTAACGTGTTGACGTTGGTGAAATGACATGACCAAGCCGCAACTGATCCTTATCCCCGGCCTTCTGAATGACGCCGCGCTATGGCGCGATCAGATAAGGCCGCTGTCCAGAACCTGTCGTCCTGTCGTCGCGGACATCACCAGGGGCAATACACTTGCCCGCCTCGCCCAGGATGTGCTGGCCATCGCTGACGATGAATTCGCGCTGGCGGGTTTTTCGCTTGGCGGGGTCGTCGCGCAGGAAATCATGCGTATCGCGCCGGATCGGGTCACGCATCTGGCGCTTTTGGATACGACGATGCTGCCCGACGCCGCGTCACGCGCCCAAGACCGACAGCGCCTGATCGCGATGGCGGGCAATCCCGGCAAGTTCCACGGCTTCGGTGACAAGCTGCTGGACACCTATCTTGCCCCCGCAAACCGTCATAACGCCGACATGGCGGCACGCGTTCGTGGCATGACCGAGCGTCTTGGACCAGAGGTGTTCATCCGGCAAAGTCTGATAGATCGCCCTGACGGTCGTCCGTCACTTCATGATATTTATTGCCCGACGCTGGTTTTGTGCGGCGAAAGCGATGTGGTGACACCGCCTGATCTGCATCGTGACATGGCCGTGGATATCCCGGATTCGCGGTTGGTCATCGTGCCGTCCAGTGGCCATCTGACGCCGATCGAACAGCCCGAAGCCGTCACCGAGGCGCTAAGTCATTTGCTGATGCGGGAACGCTTTGTGGCCCTGCATGGCAATAAAGACCAGATGGCCCTAAATTATTGGTAAGGTTGGAGCGGGTGATGGGAATCGAACCCACGTATTCAGCTTGGAAGGCTGCTGCTCTACCATTGAGCTACACCCGCGTCGCATACTCCTATAGGGGGCAATGCGACAGGGTTCAAGCTATCCGATACCCCTGACGGCAAGTTCACTGCGAAGTTCCGCCGCGCTGGTGAAATGGATCGCGTCCATTCCGATCTTTCGCGCACCCTGAACATTCGCCAGACTGTCGTCGATGAACAGGCAATCTTCGGGGCGCAGGTTGTTTCGCTGGCACAGGGTCAGATAGATCGCAGCCTCGGGCTTCAGCAGGGCCTCGATACCCGACACGACGATATCGGTGAACAACCCGTTCAGTCTGGGATATTGTCGCAGGGCCTGGGGCCAGGTTTCCGCCGCCCAATTGGTGATCGCATAAAGATCGTGACCAGCGGATTTCAGATTTTCCGCGATCTGCCATGTCTCGGCGACGGGTTGGAGGATCGTCAGGCCGAAGCGATCCAGATACCCCTCCAGCGGAGCTGCCAGCGCACCATGCTGTTCACGGGCCGCAGCCAACCCCGCGGCAAAACTGCGCCCGCCATCCTGCTTGCGGTTCCAACCGTTGAAATCAATCTGCTGAAACCATTCCTGCAAGGCGGCAGGGTCGTCGAACTGCTGTTGAAACGCTTCTTCGGGAAACCAGTTGATCAGCACTTGGCCAAGGTCGAATACAATGTGTTTCATCGCCTGCTCTCAAAGAAATTTCTTAGCAGGCTACGCGATTCATCGGCGCCAAGCCCATCATAAATCTGTGGGCGATGGTGACATTGGGCGTGATCGAACACCCGTGCACCATGCTCGACGCCGCCCATTCGGGGGTCGCTGGCCCCGTAATACAGGCGTTCTATGCGGGCGGCGGATATCGCTGCGGCGCACATGGGGCAGGGTTCCAGCGTCACCCACAGGCTGTAACCGGGCAAGCGTTCAGACCCGGCAGCGGCGCAGGCTTCACGAATGGCCACGATTTCGGCATGGGCTGTCGGATCAGATAATTCGCGGGTGCGGTTCCCTGCTGCGGCCGCAACACGGCCATCGGGCGCAATCAGGACGGCGCCAACAGGAACCTCGCCGCGATCTGCGGCGGCACGCGCCTGGGCCATGGCGCGATCCATATGGGTGGTGAAACCGGACATGCGCGTTTGTCGCAAGCGGATCACGCCTGTGCAAGCGGGCAAAAGAATCCTTCCACGTTTGAGGGGGGTGTCGTAAAAAGTCCCTCTTTTAACCCCCGCAGAGATGCGCAGGAGAATTCGCATGACCGAAGAAAATACCCCACAAGCCCCCGCGACCGCAGAACGCATTGCCAAAGTCATGGCACGCGCCGGTGTTGCCAGTCGCCGCGAAGCCGAACGCATGATCATCGAAGGTCGTGTCACGGTGAACGGGCAGAAAATCAACAGCCCTGCGCTGGACGTATTGCCGACCGACAAGATCGTGATCGATGGCAAGCGCATGGAAGAGCCGCAGGAAACCCGGTTATGGCTGTATTACAAGCCGCTTGGACTGGTAACGACGGAATCGGATGAGAAAGGCCGTCAGACCGTCTTTGACGCGCTGCCCCGCGAAATGCCGCGGGTGATGAGTGTGGGGCGGCTGGACCTCAACTCGGAAGGGTTGTTGTTGCTGACCAACGATGGCGAATTGAAGCGCCGGCTGGAGTTGCCGACGACCGGCTGGTTGCGTCGCTATCGTGTGCGCGTGAACGGCAATCCGTCCGATCTGACCTTTGCCCCGCTGCGCCGTGGCGTCACGATCGATGGCGAAGAATTCGCCCCGATGGAGATCAAGTTGGACAGCCAGCAAGGTGCGAATGCCTGGCTGACGGTGGGTATCCGCGAAGGCAAGAACCGCGAGATTCGTCGCGCGATGTCTCATATCGGGTTGCAGGTAAACCGCCTGATTCGCATTGGCTATGGTCCGTTCAAGCTGATCGGGCTGGAAAAAAATCAGGTGGCCGAAGTGAAGCGCCGCGTCTTGCGCGATCAATTGGGCGGTCTGTTGACCGGTGAGGTCGAGGAAAAAGAACGCGAAATGCGTCCGCGCGGAGCTGATTCGTCGCGCGGTCCGCGCCGCCATGACGGGCTGGATGATGGCCCCCGCCGCAGCTTCCGTTCGCATGGCGACCGGCCCGCGCGCGGGAACGATGCGGACGGCCAGGATCGGCCCAGAAAGTTCGGTGCCAAACCTTTTGATGCGCAGGACCGTCCAAAGCGGTTTGGCGAAGGTTCGGCCGAAGGTCAGGATCGCCCGCGACGTTTTGGCGCGAAACCTGGTGACGCTCAGGATCGCCCGAAGCGGTTTGGGAGCAAACCGGGCGAAGGTCAGGATCGTCCAAAACGCTTTGGCGGAAAGCCCGGCGACAGTCAGGATCGGCCACGGCGGTTCGGCGGCAACGCTGGTGATCGGGATGACCGCCCCAAACGTTTCGACGGCAAACCTGCGGGTGAACGCCGTTTTGGTGCCGGTGCGCGTGATGATGATGCGCGCCCATCAAAGGGTAACTGGCGTCGCGATGACGCAGCCCCGCGGCGTTCGTTTGATTCCGCTGACGGTGGCGAAGATCGCAAACCGCGCCGCTTTGGCAAGCCGGCCGGTGATCGCTCGTCATTTGGTGGCAAGCGTGACGAGCAAGGCGGTTCGAAATCCTTTGGCCCGAAATCCTTTGGCCCGAAATCCTTTGGCGGTAATCGCGGCGATCAGGGCAAGCCGGGCGGTGGCAGAGGTTTTCGCGCTAAACCCGCTGGCGGACGTCCTGACGGCGGGAAATTCGGCGGCGGGAAACCCGGTGCTGGCAAACCGGCTGGCGGCAGACCCGGTGGGCGTCCCGGTGGCGGTAAACCTCGTGGCTAATGTAAAAAACCGGGCAGGCGTAATTGCCAGCCCGGTTTCGAGGGAACCCCGGAGTTCGCAGAATTGATTGATTATTTGGTCAGGATCAGCTTGCCCGCGCGGGTAATGCGCAGCTGGTAAATCTGGTCATCAAGAATGATCAGCGCCTGATTGCCGCCACGCGTCAATTCGGTTGCGTCATGCTGCGGAAGACGTGCAAGGGCGCTGGTGCCGGGTTGCAGAAAATCGGCGGGACGTGCTGCGGTCATGGTCAGCCTCTTTGGGTTTGATCCTTCATTTATCTATGTCTGACAAATTTACTCTGAATTGTCAAAGTAAAATAGTCAGATTTGTTCCACCGCAATTTCCCGCCGCAATTTCCCGTCCCAATTTTCATCATTCAGCCGACAGACAATCTGTCAGACTATCGGCCAATCCCTGCATGACGTGGCCATACAACATGGGACCTGCTTCGATGCCGGCGCCTTCGGGGTCAAGTGCTGCCCCGGTCTTTATGCCGGTTCCTTCGGACGCGGCTACGATCAATTTCGTGTCCTGCGCAAATTCAGGGAAAGCGCAGGTTGCCCCCGATTCGGTGATTGCGGCACGCAATTCACTGATTCGCGCTGCCGAAGGGGTGCTGGCGTCACCGGGTGACACCGCCAAAGCGGGGGAAAGGCCGTAATGGTCGGTGAAATAGCCATAGGCATCGTGGAAAACGACAAAGTGCTTATCAGCGACGGGGGCAAGTTGGGCACGGATCGCGGAATCCATTTCATCCAACCTCGCAGCAACAGCCTGCGCATTGGCCGAATAGATCGCCGCATTTTCTGAATCCAAAGCGCCCAGTTGTTTCGCAATCTCTGATAGCCAGAGAGCGGTATTTTCCGGGTTCAACCACGCATGTGGATCGTTGTCCGCATGACCGTGACCATGACCGTGATCTTCATCGTGCTGATCTGCGTGACGATCATCATAACTGCGTAATGTCGTTCCCTTGATATCCAATAAACGTAACTGCACTGAGCCCTGCCCAAGTGACCTAGATGCGCGTTCCAGCCACGGTGTCAGTTCTGGTCCGGTCCAGATCAGCGCATCGGCATCTTGCAATGCACCGGCGTCCGAGGGACGCATCTGATGGTGATGAACGCTGGTCCCGGCAGGCATCAGAACATGAATGGTGCCAAGATCGCCCATGACATGTTGAACCAATGAGCCGGTGATCGGTGTGTCGACCACAATCTCTGGCGCGGCCAGAGCGGGGGTCGCGCTGAACAGCAGGGCCGCAAGTGCAAAAGAGATGCGCATCAGAATATCCTTGGCAGAGGTTGAAGCGAGGCCCTTGTTGATGTTATATGATAACAAGTCAACTGAAATGTTATAAAGTAACTTATCTTGAGCATTGCACAGCCCGATATGTCCAACGCCGCCTTTGCGCCGCATGATCACAGCCAATGCACCGCCCGTGCGCTGGACGAGGCGGAAGCGCGACTGACCAAGTCGGGCGCACGTCTGACCCCGGTCAGGCGTCGCACGTTGGAAATCCTGTTGGAGTCGCATCGTGCCATGGGGGCCTATGACATGCTTCAGCGCCTGGCCGAGGAAGGGTATGGCAACCAACCCCCCGTGGCCTATCGTGCATTGGAGTTTCTGGTCCAGAACGGTCTGGCACATCGTCTGCAACGCCTGAACGCCTTTGCCGCCTGCCTGCATCCGGGGCATGAGCATGCTCCGGCTTTTCTGATCTGTCGGGAATGCGACAAATTGGCCGAACTTCCCGCCGCCCCGGTGCGCGAAACTCTTTCGGATCTGGCCGCGGATTCCGGCTTCACCGTCGAGCGGGTGACGATCGAGGCCTTGGGCCTTTGCCCCACCTGCGCCAGGGCGGGGGCGATATGACGCCGCTGATACAGGCAAATGACCTGACGATCTTGCGGCCGGGCAGTCAGGACATTGTGCTGCAGAATGTTGATTTTCAGATTGCCCCGCAAGAGATCGTCACCGTTGTCGGGCCGAACGGGTCGGGCAAATCGTCGCTTGTGCGGGCGTTGCTGGGCCATATGGCGCTGGCAGATGGCCGCATCAGCCGCAGGCCGGATCTGCGCATCGGCTATGTGCCGCAGCGGGTTCAGATTGATACCGCGATCCCGATGACCGTGCGGCGGTTTCTGTCGCTGCCTCGCCGGGTCAGCGATGAGATGGCCTCGGCGGTTCTGGCGCGGACGGGGGTTGATGGGCTGCAAGCCCGGCAACTGACCCAACTGTCTGGCGGTCAGTTTCAGCGTGTCCTGCTGGCGCGCGCTTTGCTGCATGATCCCAACTTGTTGGTCCTGGATGAGCCGACACAGGGGCTGGACCAACCCGGCATCGTCGCCTTTTACAAACTGGTCGAGGAAGTTCGCCGTGAAACCGGTGCCGCGGTGCTGATGGTCAGCCATGATCTGCTTGTGGTGATGCGCGCGTCGGACCGTGTGATCTGTCTGAACGGGCATGTCTGCTGCGAAGGGACGCCGCAGCATGTCAGTTCCGCACCGGAATATCGCGCCCTGTTCGCGCGGGTAGCGAAGATGCGCTGGCGTTATATCAGCACCACCACGATCACGATCACGATCATGGCCATGACCACATCCACGATCATCACCACCACCACAGCTAAGGCGATGCATTTTCATGCTGGATGATTTCTTTATTCGCGCATTGCTGGCCGGTTTAGGGCTGGCGCTGGTGGCTGGTCCACTGGGCAGTTTTGTCGTGTGGCGGCGGATGGCCTATTTCGGGGATTCAACCGCACATGCCGCTATTCTGGGCGTGGCGCTTAGCCTTGCCTTCAATCTGTCGATCTATGCCGGGACATTGCTTGTGGCGCTGGTGATGGCGGTTGTGGTTACGGCGCTGGTATCGCGCGGGCAGGCGATGGATACTGTATTGGGTGTTCTTGCACATTCGGCGCTGGCCTTTGGCCTGGTCGCTATAAGTTTTGTCCCATCGGCCCGGGCGGACCTGAATTCTTATCTGTTCGGCGATATCCTGACCGTCGGAATGGCGGATCTGACGCTGATCTGGATTGGCGCTCTGCTGGTCCTTGGGGTGTTGATGTGGCGCTGGCAAAACCTGCTGACCGCAACCCTGAATGAAGAACTGGCAATGGCTGCAGGTATCAATCCACGATTCGAACGGCTTCTGCTTTCTATCGCGCTGGCCGTCGTCGTCGCATTGTCGATTCGAGTGATCGGATCGTTGCTGATTTCTGCAATGCTGATCGTTCCGGCAGCCGCAGCCCGCGCATTGGCCCCCACGCCCGAGCGGATGGCTGCCAATGCATCGCTGATCGCCGGTCTGTCGGTGATGTTGGGACTGCTGTCCAGCCTGCATCTGGACACACCGGCAGGACCGTCGATTGTCGCCGTCGCTGCAATCTTTTTCGGAATTTCTTTTGTATTTCGGCGTGGTTAGTGCAATCCTGCAACAATTCCTACCATGCGGCGGCATGATCGGAACTATCCCGCGCGGTAAGTGTTGGCGATTATGCAACAGTTGACGCAGACCCGCATGGGATTTGATTTAATGCAGCTTTTCAACCCGCCGGGTTTATGTAACTGTCTCATCGATGTTGCCGGATACGGCAGCCTTCAAACGAAACGGAGCATGATCATGACCAAATTCGCTACTTTCGCTGCCGCTCTCGGCCTGACCGCAACTTCGGCACTGGCCGGTGGCTATGTCGCCCCCGTTGTCGACGTTGAGCCGGTTGTTGTGGAAGAAAAACCCGCCTCGTCGAACGCCGGCCTGGTTGTTCCCGCCCTGCTGCTGCTGGGCGTGATCGCTGCCGTCGCTTCGGACGACGACGACAGCTAATTTCAAGTAGGATCGGTCTCACCGATCTGAACTTGAGGGGCTGGCCTTCGGGTCAGCCTTTTTCTATTTCTGCCGCCAGTTTTCAGCCAGATTATTATATCACCTCGCGAGCCGTGAACGGCGTTGATCTTCAGGCGGCGGCGTTGCTGACCATGCCTCGCTTGAACCGGGACAAGCACTTTCCGGGCCTTGCTGGCGACTTCGGGGCGGTCGGGGGCTGGTCATTTGCCATGGCTCGGGCATGGCAAGGCAGCCTCGATGTTGGGGTGTTGCTCTCCAAGCCTTCCGCGTTATTTCTAGGTCCAAGATGGGGGTGCGCCGCTCGGTTCAAGGGGGCTGTTGCCTGCAACGGTCACGTGGTTGATCAAGGCAGATGGCCGGATCCCGCCGAAGAGTTGCCCATGGGGGTATCTGTAGCCTATCCGAGCATAGCGCAGGCCATGCTCCTCCCGGTCTTCCTGCAGCGGATGATCCGCCTTTGCCGAGGCTGGCATCGCGCGCAGGATCCGATCCAAGGGCCGCCTGCGCACTGTATCGTCAACAGGGTCGGTCAGGCTGGTGATTGGGGCGGATCGGCTGGCTATGACCCTATAGCGTGACGCGGCCTGACCCGATCAACAAAAAAACCGGCCTCGGAAGGGCCGGTTTTCGTTCTCATTCTTGATGGCATTCAGGGACGCAAGGTCTGGATGGTCACATAGCCCAGATTGGGGCCGATCCATTGCCGAGAGACCGCGACCTGGCCGCCAGAAACCATGTAGCTGTTCTGGAAGCTGGTGCCATGACCCTCACAGTTTTCAACCGTAACGCCGGGTTTGGCGCCCGCGCCGACGGTGCAGGTGAACTGCAGCGGTCGCTCGATCCCGTCACCAGCAAAATAACGCATGGTGCGCGTGCCGCTGCCGGATGCGCCGGCACGGATCATGCCTTCGGTTTGCGCTTCGGCCACCGACAGATCATGCCCAAGCCCGCGCGTTCCCACCAACATGCCGCCGCGCAGGATCAGCGCTTCCTCTGCCGGGGTCATAAAGGTGCGCATGCTGCCGTTCTGGCCCGTCATGGCCATGATCTGCGTGCGGCCAAGTCCTTCGAAGCCCGCCTGAATCAGCGGGCCGGGGTTGACGCGCAGCGCCTCGGCTGCGGCTTCCTGAGGCGATTTTGCCGGTGCGGTGGCCTGCTCGCTCTGGCGACGCTGTGCCAGAATCTGGCCAGCGGTCTGCGTGGCAATGCCAAGTGCGCCCATGTCGCCATCGTCGCCCGTGGTGTTGCCGCAGGCGGCCAGCCCGGCCAGCAGGGAAGCTGCCAGCGTGATCTTGATTGCGCCGTTCATCGCCAGAACCTCCCCCAGCCTTCATAAAGTTTGACAGAATGGCTGTCACGGACGCGGTCATACAAACGACCGTTGACGTTCAGCTGCGCACCACCATCGCGCGACAGCGACCGCAGGTCGGCCGAAACACGTTCGCGCGTCGCCGTGCCGGTGGCCCAGCCCAGCGGGATCGACAGGGTAATTCCCTTGTCAAAGCTACCTTCGCCGAAGTCTTCCTCGCTCATATCGGTTTTGGTCGCATAGGCACCGATACGCCAGCCATTCGCGAATTCGCGGGTCACGGTCACGGTCGCGCCCTTGTCGCCAGCCAGATATTTGCCGACATCAAGCTGCGCGGTGAAGCCCTGAGCGAATTCGTAATAGGCCGAAACATGGCCCATCGTGACCTCGTAATCGCGGAAGTCGAACAGCTGATCAAAGTCACGCTTGCGGACGCGGTTGATTTCCGCGCCAAAGGCCAGCGGCGAATTGACCGGCTTCCACAGGACTTCGCCCGAAACACCGCCATAGGCGCGTTCCAGAAGACCGGCGGTGACGCGGGTGTAGATCGTTTCGGTCGGCTTTGCGTAATAGGCCAGCGTCAGTTCCGGGATCACCGGATCATGGTTGCCGGTATACATGCGCGTGTCTGAACGAACGCGCGGGATGCCGTCGTTGGTTTCCAGCGACGGATCGTTCTCATATTCCTCGGCCGTGTAGTGCTGTCCCCGCTGACCGGGGATGCCTGGACCGCGCTGGTCAATGTCACCAAAAGCACGTTGACGCAGCGCGCCAGTCAGGAACAGACCTGGCATCAGCTCATAGCTGGCGCGGGCCTCGGCGCCGACTTCGTTGGTCAAGCCGTCTTCGGCGCTGAAAATGCCCAGATCCCAATAGGGTTTGATGCTCCACCGGAAGCGTGGATAGACATCCGGGGTGCGAACCAGACCGGGCGCGGACGAGGGCGCATCGGTCAATGCGGCGACCGTGGCGATCTGGCTGGCCTCGGTGTTTTCCAGACGTTCCACGTCCGAGCGGCGCACCGTCACCGATGAGGTCGGAACGCCATCGGCGGTCGAGGTAATGACGAATGTTTCGACCGAAGGCGGCAGGGCGCGCGTCATCAGGCGCGCCGTGCGGCCAATCGCTTCGGCCTGGCTGATATAGCGCTGGTTGCGCAGCCGCACTTCAGCCCGGTTCGAAGTCAGGGCCATCGATTCAAGGATCTGGCCTTCGTCGGACATGGCCTTGCCAAGCGCCTGCTGGATCGCAGGTTGCGCGGTCGGATCCTGTGCCCAGACGCCCGACCAGCCATCGGGATCAGCCGCAACCGCCGGGCGCGGACGCACCGGGGCCGGGGCTTTTTCCAGCCCGGACGGGTAGGGCGCCTCGCGCGGGTTCAGCGCGATCGAGAATTGCACGCCAAAGGTTTCGCCACCGATCGAATAGAGGCCCGCTTCGTAATTGTTGCCAAAGCGGTAATAGGCGGCAAGGTTCAGATTGTTGCCCGGCTCGTCATCACCTTGCTGAAAGTGGTCGATCGTCCCGTTTCTTCGACGGTAATCCGCCTGATACTTGTCGTTCGAATATTCCGCGACAAGGCTGAGCTTGTCATTGACCTGCCAGCTGACCGAAGCAAAGGGTTTCGCCCCGCCGCTGAACCAGTCGCCCGCATCAAAGGTGCCGCCTTCATCGGCCGAGTCGATCACCCGGTTCTTGCCCGCCAGCGTGCCCCAGCCAAGACCGGCAGACACACGCACAGCCGGCGTTACGTTTTTCGTGGCGACGATATATTCACCGGAATAAACGCCCGTGCCGATAAAGTCCTGCAAGCCGACAGCAACCGCCGGACGCCAGCCCTGTTCATCCAGAACCTGCAGCCGCACATCGAATGACCGGTCCGAGATGTAGCCATCATTGCGATAGTCGTTGATCCCTTCGACCCGCGAATAGCGCAACACGGTCGTCAGGCGCGGCAGCGCCTGAAACACGACGCTGCTGCGGCGGCCATAGTCGGACCACGATACCGTGGCGCCCAAGGTGCCATCGGGCAGAGTTTCCGCCGTCGGGGTATCGATCCCGCCGGCCAGGCCATAGGTTGACATGTTGCGACCATGCATTGGATCGGCAACGGCGGTCGACGATACTGATCCGAACAGCAGCGCCGCAGGCAAGGTTGTCGCCATCAGGCGTCTTATCGTTCTGGATCGGCGCATCGCGTGGTCCTTGTAAAGCGTTTGGCGGATCATAACTTGCACCCGTGCCCTTTGCAGCCTGCGAACGCAACTTCACTTGGCAGTTGCGTCCTTTGAGCCGCAGTTATTCAGGCGCGGGCGATGATCAATCGGTGGTGTCGTCAGAATTTTCGGTGCTGGTGCTGGCCCCCGTCGAAGGCGGGGTTGATGGCAGCACCATCGTCGGTGCCGGAACGCTGGGCTTTGTCGTGGTCGTGGTCGTGGACGAGTTGCTGTTGCTTTCAGGCGCTGGCGGTGTTGACGGCGTGGTTGGCGTGGTGGTGGGCGCCGGTGTCGTCGCTGGTGCGCTGGTGCTGCTTTCCGTTGCGGCGTTGCTGGCCGGCGTTTCCACCTGTGCCGGAGCTGAAGTTTCAGCGGCGGGTGCAGGTGTTGCGGCCGGACGGGGTGCAGCAGGACGCGTGCTGCTGCGTGTCGCGGCGGCCTTTGGCGCGGCCGGGACAGGTGCGCGAATGGCTGCGACGGCTGCGGCGACCTCTGCGGTGGCGGGGCCTGCGCATCCCGTTTGCTGGCGGCCAGCCGTGGTCAGCACAGCGGTCATCGGGAAACGGTCCCCCGACATGGAATCGCGGCATTGCTTGCTGCGGATATTCAGCGCGAAAGGACGACCGCTACGGACGCCAATGAACTCGACCCCCTCGGCAAAGGTGATGCGGTCCACACGGACTGCTGATCCGCGCTGGTTTTCGGGTGTTTTATACATCGCGGTATTGCCTGCGACATCGACGGCCCAGAACGGCTCATTCCCGCGCGCACTGAAGGCGGCGGTATTATAGGTTACACGTTCTGCGGTCGAAACGGGACGCGTGCCCGCGCCAGTCTCGATCGGCTGCTCCAGCGGAGAGACGGCTGGCGGGCGCGGCCCGGTCGATGCTTCGGATTCAGAATTTTGACCCAGATTAAAGCCGGTGCCCTCGCAAGCGGCAAGCGGCAGGATCATCAGGGCAAGAAGGGCGAGACGCGAAGACATTGGCGGGCCTTTTTTGTTTTGGGTCACTGTCACGCAAGCGTTAGCAACCGCCGCCTTGCGGGGCAAGCGCGGCGGCGTGCCGGTGGCGACACATCGCCAGTCTTGCACCCGTCTTGCGATCAACAATCCTCAACAATTCGGGACGTTGACGGCCAGACCGCCCAGTGACGTTTCCTTGTATTTGTCGGACATGTCGTTGCCGGTCTGACGCATCGTTTCAATCGCGGCATCCAGTGGCACGAAATGTTTGCCGTCGCCGCGCAGGGCCAGACTGGCGGCGCTGACCGCCTTGATCGCGCCAAGGCCGTTCCGTTCGATGCAGGGCACCTGCACCAATCCCTTGACGGGATCGCAGGTCATGCCAAGATGATGTTCCAACGCAATTTCAGCCGCGTTTTCAATTTGTTCTGCGGTTCCGCCCAAAACGGCAGCAAGCCCTGCCGCGGCCATTGCACTGGCACTGCCAACCTCGGCCTGACAGCCGCATTCGGCCCCGGAAATCGAGGCGTTATGCTTGATCAGGCCGCCGACAGCAGCTGCGGTCAGCAGAAATTCGGGCAGGTCGCGTTCGGTCGCGCCCGGAACGTGGTCAAGCCAATAGCGGATGACGGCGGGGACGGTGCCCGCCGCGCCATTGGTCGGCGCGGTGACGACCTGACCTCCAGCGGCATTTTCTTCGTTCACCGCCATTGCATAGGTAGACATCCAGTCATTGATGACATGCGGAGCGGTCAGGTTCATCCCGCGCTCGGCCATCAGCTTGTCGTGGATGCCCTTGGCGCGGCGGCGCACACTAAGCCCGCCGGGCAAAATTCCGTCGGTGGCCAGGCCGCGATCCATGCAATCGCGCATGACATGCCAGATGCGCATCAACCCGTCGCGCAATTCGGCATCGCTGCGAAAGGCCAGTTCATTCTCACGCTTCATCTGGGCGATTGATTTGCCCGATTTTTCAGCCATTTCCAGCATTTCTGCGGCTGTCGCAAAGGGGAACGGCACTTTGGCTACGGCATCGCTGCGGCTTTGATCAGCCTTTTGTTCCAGTTCTTCGGCAGTCAGAACAAAACCACCGCCCACCGAATAATAAACCTGGTGATAGATCACATCCCCTTGCGCGTCGGTTGCCGACAGGGTCATCCCATTGGCGTGACCGGGCAAGGCCTGATCGAAATCAAAGCGCAGATCACGGTCGGGATCAAAGGCAAGATCGCCAATCCCTTCGACCGAAAGCAGCTTCGTGCGGCGGTTTTCCTCTAACGCAGCTTCTGCAGCTTGGGCGTCGATTGTCGCGGGAACAAACCCCGCAAGGCCAAGGATCGTTGCACGATCCGTCGCATGCCCCTTGCCGGTAAAGGCCAGACTGCCATGCAAACTGGCCTTCAGCCCATAAGGTTTGAACGGTTGCTGTCTTAGGGTGTCCAGAAACCGCGCCCCTGCCACCATCGGCCCCATCGTGTGTGACGAAGATGGCCCAACACCTATTTTGAACATGTCAAAGACAGACAAGAACATGACGACCCCTTGCAATATTCTTGCTATTTAAACAGGACGAACCCACCTGTGCCAGTGCGGAAACGACCCATGGTCAGGGGGTAAGCGACATTGCCGGGATATCCGTCTGCCGTTGATTTGAGCGTGAAGCCTAATTATTAGGCAAATATCCCGATTGCCTATCAGGTGAACATTGGCCGAGACAGCACAGCCTTGCGGCTTTGCAATGTCCGGTAAAGGAACAAGCTATGAATAACCCCGCTTCGATTATGATTGGCGATACGCAACTGGGCGCTCCGGTGTTTCTGGCACCCATGGCCGGCATCACCGATTTGCCGTTTCGGCGCGCGGTCGCCCGCTTCGGGGCAGGGCTGATGGTCAGCGAAATGGTCGCCTCGTCCGAAATGGTGACGCCCCGCCCGTCGACCCGTGCAGCGGTGCGGGCCAAGGCTTTGACCGAAGGTGCGCTGCCGGTATCGGTTCAGATCGCTGGACGCGAGGCCGGGCCGATGGCGGAAACCGCCCAGATCGTCGAAGGAATGGGCGCGCGGATCATCGACATCAACATGGGCTGCCCGGCGAAAAAGGTGACGGGCGGTCTGTCCGGTGCGGCACTGATGCGCAATCTGGATCATGCGCTGACGCTGATCGACGCGGTCGTGAGGGCGGTTTCGGTGCCGGTCACGCTGAAGATGCGGCTTGGCTGGGACGATGATTGTCTGAATGCCGCCGAACTGGCCCGCCGCGCGACGGATGCTGGCGTGCAGATGCTGACAGTTCACGGTCGCACGCGTGCACAATTTTACAAGGGAAGCGCGGATTGGTCAAAGATCCGCGATGTTGCCAATCTGCCCGGCCGCCCGCCCTTGGTTGCCAATGGCGATGTGGTGGATACGGCGTCTGCCCGCGCCGCGTTGGCTGCTTCGGGGGCTGATGCGGTGATGGTCGGGCGCGGGGCGCAGGGCGCGCCATGGCGTCTGGCCCGGATCGCGCATGAGCTGCACGGAACGCCCGCGCCGGTTGTTCCTACCGGTCCGGCGCTTGCCGATCTGGTTGAAGAACATTACGAAGACATGCTGGATTTTTATGGTCCCGAACTGGGCCTGCGCGTCGCCCGCAAGCATTTGGGCTGGTATGCCGAGGAAAACAACGCGCTGATGAGGTCCGAATTGCTGCGGGCGGATAGCGTGGCGGCGACCATTGCGCTGATCCGCGTTGCCTTCGCCGACGCGCCCGGTGAAACCACGAAAGAGCGCGCGGCATGACCCGGATCGACCCGTCGCTTTTTGCCGATGTCCAGCCCGGTCCGGGCTGGAACACGCTGCCCTTGCCGGCGCTGATCCTTGACGAAAGCGGACGGGTGGTGGCGATGAATGACGCCGCCGAAATCTGGCTGAACCTGTCGCGCAACTCGACCCTGGGCAAATCGCTTGAGGGAGAGGACATGGAAAAACGGCTGCGCATTCTGCCCTCGATCAGCCCGGTGATAAAGCGTGTTATCGCCTTGGAGGAGGCGCTGTATCAGCCGAATGTGTGCTTCGAAATCGGCGACCGGGCCGGCGGCCATCAAGAGCGTTTTGCAGTGGTTCACGCAGGACCGGCGGGGCAAAGCGGCGGTGCGGTGACGTTACTGTTGGTGCCGTTGGACGATGCAGGGTCACAGTTGCAATCGCGCGCGGTTCGCGCAGCCGCCCGCAGCGCGATCGGCATGGCCGAAATGCTGGCGCATGAGATCAAGAACCCATTGGCGGGTATCCGGGGTGCGGCGCAGTTGATGGCGATGAATGCGACACCCGAAGATCGCGAAATGGCAGAAATGATCGTCAGCGAATCGCGTCGGATCGTGGCGCTTCTGGATCAGGTTGAACGGTTCGGTGATACCTCGGCCCCGAATCTGCGACCGGTAAATGTTCATGATGTGTTAGAGCGTGTGCGCAGGTCGGCCGCCGTGGGCTTTGCCAGAAAAATTTCAGTAATAGCGGATTACGACCCGTCGCTTCCCTTGGCGCTGGCAGATGCAGATCAGTTGACGCAGGTGTGTCTGAACCTGATCAAGAACGCAGCCGAGGCCCTTGCGAAAAGCGAAAATCCGACAATCAGAATACGCAGCTATTACGACCACGCCTTGCGCAGCCTGCCCGATGATCAAGCCCCAACGGGCCGCGGACTGCCCCTTCAGATCGAACTTGAAGATAATGGCCCCGGATTGCCCGCCAATATCGCCGATCAGGTGTTTGAACCGTTCGTCTCGGGGCGCGAGAACGGCACCGGACTGGGCCTTGCACTGGTCAGCAAGATCATCACTGACCACGGTGCGCTGATCCGGGTGGACAGCAAGCCGGGGCGCACGGTTTTTCGAATTTCCTTGCCAAAAGCCTGAATAGGGATCGCTGCCATGGACGGAACAGTTCTTATCGCCGACGATGACCGCACAATCCGCACCGTGCTGACGCAGGCGCTGACGCGGGCGGGGTGCCGTGTGCATGCGACGGGTAGTCTGGCGCAGTTGTCGAAATGGGTCGAAGAAGGGCGCGGCGATCTGGTGATCACCGATGTGATGATGCCGGATGGCAATGGGATCGATCGCATTCCGGCAATCCGCGAAGTGCGGCCTGATCTGCCGGTCATTGTCATCTCGGCCCAGAACACCATCGTCACGGCGATACGTGCGAACGAGGCGGACGCGTTTGAGTATCTGCCGAAACCCTTTGATCTGCCGGATCTGATGACCAAGGCCAACCAGGCGCTGTCCCGCCGGCCGCGCAAATCGGACGTGATGCCCGACACCATTTCGATTCCGCGTGAAAGTGCCGATCCCGAAATGCCGCTGATCGGCCATGCACCCGCAATGCAGACCCTGTTCCGGATGATCGCGCGGGTGTTGAACGCAGATCTGCCGGTTCTGATCGCGGGTGAATCCGGTGTCGGCAAGACGACCATCGCCCGTTCATTCCACGAACTATCTGACCGCCGCGACCGGGGCATGGCGATTCTGACCGCTGCTGACGCCAGTGAAGAGGCTGTCAGCCGTGCCGCCAGCAAGGCGCAGGGCGGGACGATCATCATTGAAAACCCGGCAGGCTTCGATCCCGCGGCGCAGGCGCGCCTGATCAGTCTGATCGAGGCGTTGGAAAGCGGTCCGAACCGGGACGAAGCCCCGCGTATCGTCGCAACGACCGGTCCCGATCCACTGGGTGATGTCGCGGCGGGAAGCCTGCGTTCGGATCTTTATTATCGGCTGGCGGGTGTCACCGTTGTCGTGCCGCCCTTGCGGGCGCGTGTTGATGACATTCTGCCGCTGGCCACGCATTTGTTGGCGCGGGCCGTTGTGCAGGGATTGCCGGAACGGACGCTTGGTGATGATGCCGCCTCGATGCTGCGCGCCCATGCCTTTCCCGGCAACGTGCGTGAGCTTGAGAACATGATGCGCAGGCTTGCCTTGACCGCAAGTGCCACGGTAATTTCCGCCGCCGAGATGCGAGAGGCGCTGAACCAGCAGGGCGGGACGCGTCCGATACCTGCGCCCGCTGCGATGCGCAGTCCGGTGATGCTGGACAGCGGAAGCATGGCCGTCAAGCCGATTGCCGCTGGAGCCGGGCGCCTGTCGGATTCGGTCGAGGCGCATTTGCAACGTTATTTTGATCTGCACGGGGATTCGCTGCCCCCTCCGGGCCTCTACGACCGAATTTTGCATGAAATAGAACGCCCTTTGCTGCAGGTCGCGCTGGACGCGACGGGCGGAAATCAGCTGCGATGCGCCGATTTGCTGGGAATTAACCGCAATACGCTGCGCAAGAAGCTGACCGAGTTGAATATCGAGGTGACACGCAGGCGCAAACTGATGTAAAACCGCCACAGAGGCAGCGCAACAGTAACGGCGTTGCCACAGTAAAGCCGCGTCAGACGGCAGTGGTGGGAAAGATGGCAGGGTCCGCGACAGGGCTTGGTTGGGACAGGATTGCACGCGTCAGGTTGCCGAAAGCGTGGCGAGGTCTGGTGACCATCGGCCTGCTGATTATTGGCGCGTTTCTGGCCGTCGCGACGATGACCGTGTTGGGGCCGCTGGCGGAGGGGACGCAAAGCCGGATGCTGCGGCTGATCCTGCTTCTGGATCTTGTCTACCTGATCGTTCTGACCAGCTTTGTCGTGATCCGCATGGCGCGTCTGATTTCGGACAGGCGCAGGTCGGCGGCGGGGTCACGGCTGCACGCGCGGCTGGTTCTGATCTTTGCACTGGTGGCACTGATTCCCACGGTGCTGATTGCGTTGTTCGCGGGTCTTCTGGTGAATATCGGGCTTGAGGGTTGGTTTTCGAGCCGCGTGCAGCAGGTGGTCACCACCTCTCAGGCGGCGGCAGAAGCCTATCAGGAAGAGCATCGCCACGATCTTAGCCAGGATGCCCGCGCACTTGCCAGCATCCTGACGCAGGCCGGGAAGGCTAACCCGTTGATCGACGACGGGCAGATGCGGCAACTGCTGGTGCAGGGTCAGGCGCTGATTCAGCGTGGCCTGCGCGAAGCCTACATCGTCAACGGGGCTGGTGACATCCGCGCACGTGGCGAGCGGAGCTACCTGTTCTGGTACAAGGAACCGACCAGCGTGCAGCTGGATCAGGCTCAGGCAGATGGCCTGACGTTGATCGAGGATTGGCAGAACAACGAATTCCGCGCCCTGGTCGCCCTGCCGCCATTGGCGGACCGATATCTTTACATTACCCGCGTTGTCGATGGCGACCTGTTGGGATTGCTGGACGATACCCGTGCGACCGTGGGCGATTATCGCCAGTTGGAACAGACGCGCAGTCAGGTTCTGCTGGAATTTTCGCTGGTTTATCTGGGCTTTGCGCTGCTGTTGGTCGCGGGCGCGATCTGGATGGGGTTGTGGTTTGCAAGCCGCCTGTCCCGACCAATCGGCCAGCTTGCCATTGCCAGTGAGCAAGTCGGTCTTGGCAACCTGGATCTGCAAATCCCGGAAGCGCAGACCGGGGATGAAATCCAGACGCTGGGCGAAGCGTTCAACCGCATGACCCGCCAGTTGAAGGCGCAGCGGATTGAGCTGATGGACAGTTATCGCATCACCGATGAACAGCGCCGATTGTTTGATAACGTGCTAAGTTCTGTCACTTCTGGCGTGATCGGTTTGGATGCTGCGGGTGAAATCGACTTCGTCAACCGCTCGGCCAGCCGTTTGCTGGGGTTGGATGCCAAGGGGGACATAGACGTCCTTTTGTCCGAAGCCGTGCCAGAGTTTGCGCCCTTGTTTGAAAGGCTGTCCAGTTCCATCGCAGAATCCGTTCAGGACGAGGTGCGACTGACCCGTGACGGGCGGGTTGAAAGTCTGCTGGTCCGCATGGCCGTGCGCCGTGATGTCGAGGGGCAGCTGGAAGGATATGTGGTCGCCTTTGATGATGTGACCGAACTGGTCAGTGCCCAACGCATGGCCGCATGGGGCGATGTTGCCCGTCGCGTCGCGCATGAGATCAAGAATCCGCTGACGCCGATCCAGCTTTCTGCAGAGCGCCTGCGTCGGAAATTCCTGCCAATGGTTGCGAACGACCATGAAAAAGCCGCTGTGGATCAATATGTTGACGTCATTATCCGCCAAACGGGTGACCTGCGTCGCATTGTGGACGAATTCAGCCGTTTCGCACGAATGCCCGAGCCTGATCGCAAGGAAATCGACATTGCCGCATTGCTGCGCGGAGTCGTTTTTCTGCAACAGGACGCCCTGAAAGGGGCTTTGACATCGGAAATTCCAGATCAGCCTGTGATCGTGGACTGCGATGCGGGAATGATGCGGCAATCCTTCATCAATATTCTTAAGAATGCAGGGGAAGCCGTTGATGAAAAAATGGAAAACCCTCCCCCCGGATGGTCGCCACATGTATCGGTCGTGATGCTGGCCGATCATGATGCAGTGACAATTCGCGTCACCGACAACGGGCCGGGCCTGCCCGCCGACCGTTCGCGGCTGTTCGAACCTTACGTGACCATGAAGGCATCGGGCACAGGATTGGGACTGCCCATCGTCAAGAAGATCGTCGAGGAGCATGGCGGCAGCCTGATCCTGACGGACGCGCCGGATAAAACTGGTGCAATGGCAGAAATCCGTTTGCCACGGGAACGTCACCCCGTGCGCGGAACGCAACGCAAAAGCAAACAAGAAACCAACGAGGCGGCTACACCATGAGTGACATTCTGATCGTCGATGATGAAAGGGACATCCGCGAACTGATCGCCGATATTCTGAAGGATGAAGGGTTCGAAACCCGACTGGCGGCAAATTCCGATCAGGCGGTGAACGAGCTGAATGAACGCGAACCTAATCTGATGATCCTTGATATCTGGCTGAAGGATAGCCGGATGGATGGGATCGACATCCTGAAACAGGTCAAGCGCAACAACCCCGATGTGCCGGTCATCATCATTTCCGGTCATGGCAATATCGAGATTGCGGTCGCAGCGATCCGGCAGGGTGCCTATGATTTCATTGAGAAACCCTTCAACATCGACCAGCTGATGGTCGTCATCAACCGCGCGATGGAAACCAGCCGCCTGCGCCGCGAAAACAGTAACTTGCGACGCGGTGGCGAGCGTTTGGGCGAGATGCTGGGTCATTCCACGGCATTCAAACGGCTGCGTGACAATCTGGACAAAGTGTCGAAATCAAATGGTCGCGTGATGCTGGCGGGTGAGCCGGGGACGGGCAAGGAAATGGCCGCCCGCTATATCCACGCCCATAGTCCGCGCGTGAATGCGCCCTTTATCACGGTGCCCTGCGCCACGATCGAGCCAGAGCGTATGGAAGAGGTGTTGTTCGGCCGTGAAAGCCTGGAACGCGGGATCGAACAGGGCTTGTTAGAGGCTGCCCATGGGGGTGTCATCTATTTCGATGAAGTCGGTGATATGCCATTGGGAACTCAGCCAAAAATATTGCGAGTTCTGACCGAGCAGCAATTTGTCCGGGCGGGTGGCTCGGATAGGGTGAGGGTCGATCTGCGGGTCATTTCGTCAACCAACCGTGACCTTCCGACCGAGATTGCAGCGGGCCGTTTTCGGCAGGAACTTTACGATCGGCTGAACGTGGTGCCGATTGCTGTCCCTTCATTGGCCGAGCGTCGCGAGGATATCGCAATGCTTGCCACCCATTTCATCGAGCAGTTTCACGCAAATCAGGGTCTGACGCCGCGCGAATTGCCCGAAGATACAATTGCCGCGCTGCAATCAATGCGGTGGCCGGGAAATATCCGGCAATTGCGCAATGTGATTGAACGGGTGCTGATCCTTGCGGAAGGCCCGGGTCCGATCCAACCGGCCGAGCTGGAGCTGCAGGGGGCCACGCCCGACAACCGCGATGCGCTTAGCCTTGGCCCGCAGATCACCGCGATGGCCCTGCGTGAAGCGCGCGAGATGTTTGAACGTGAATACCTGCTGGCGCAGATCAATCGCTTTGGCGGCAATATCAGCCGCACGGCTCAGTTCGTAGGGATGGAGCGCAGCGCCCTGCATCGCAAACTGAAATCACTTGGCGTGGTCGGTGGTGTTCGCGCCGAAGATGAACTGATGATGGGCAAATGAAGCTGATTGTCGGTGAAGGGTGTTGAGCCCCTTGCCGATATTCGTCGGAACCATGCATGGCCGGCAGCACTTGATTTGTGCAAGAAAACCCGCGGTTGCGTGTTTCGCCCCGCAGGCTTAGGCACTAATCTGCAAGATGGTAACGGCGCAAGAGGGCCAGCATGAAGATCATCATTTGCGGCGCGGGGCAGGTGGGCTGGCAGATCGCCCGGCACTTGTCGGGTGAACGCAACGACGTCACGGTGATCGACAACAACGGCGAACTGGTCCGCCGTGCGACGGATGCGCTGGATGTGCGCGGTGTGACAGGTTTTGCCAGCCATCCTGATGTTCTTGATCAGGCGGGCGCACGCGATGCGGACCTGATTATCGCCGCAACCCATTCGGACGAGGTGAACATGGTCACCTGTCAGGTGGCACATTCGGTCTTTCAGGTGCCGCGCAAGATTGCCCGATTGCGCAGCGACGCCTATCTGGATGCGATGTATTCGGATCTTTACCGCACCGATCACCTGCCCATCGACGTGGTCATCAGCCCCGAACGAGAGGTGGCCAAGGCTGCGCTGCAACGTCTGTCCGCGCCGACGACCTTTGACGTTGAAACATTCATGAATGGCAAAATCCAGCTTCTGGGGATTTTGCTGGATGCGGACTGCCCGGCATTGAACACACCTCTGCGGCAGTTGAATGAGATTTTTTCCAGCTTGCGGGCCATTGTCGCGGGGGTTCGTCGCGATGGCCGCCTGTTCGCACCCGAGGCCAATGACCAGCTTTTCGCGGGCGATCAGGTTTACATCTTCACGCATACCGATGATGTCACTCGCACGTTGGAGATTTTCGGTAAACCGCCGCAGAAGCAAGAAAAGCTGGTGATTGTTGGCGCGGGAAATGTCGGTCTTGTCGTGGCCCAGAAGTTAGAGGCACGGCCCGATCGTATTCGCACCAAACTGATCGAACGTGACCGTCACCGTGCTGAATATGCCGCCGATCATCTGGAACGGACCATCGTTCTGAACGGCGATGGTCTTTCGGCAGAGTTGCTGGAAGAAGCTGCCGTTCCGACTGCTGATGCGGTGTTGGCCGTGACCGAGGATGACAAGACCAATATCCTTGTCTCGATCCGCGCCAAGCAGGCCGGAGCCAAGATGGCGATTGCGCTGATAAATGACCCGACATTGGTGCCGTTGATGGGTGCGCTGGATATTGATGCCTATATCAATCCGCGGGCGACGACGGTGTCGACGATCCTTCGCCATATCCGCCACGGGCGGGTCCGCGACATCTATTCTGTCGGCGATGCTGAGGCCGAGGTGATGGAGGCGCAGGTTCTGTCGACCTCACCCATGGCGGGCCGGGCAATCCGCGACATCGAATTCCCGGAAGGGGCGCTGATCGGCGCCGTGAAAAAGGGTGACAAGATCATCAAACCAATGCCGGATACCCGCATCGAAGAGGGCGATATCGTGCTGATCTTCGCGCTGACGGCTGATGTTCCCGAAGTCGAGCGCCTGTTGCAGGTCTCGATCGACTTTTTCTAGGGGCGCGGGGCGGTGTCGTTCCTGATGCGTCTGCCGATGCTGGTGCTGCTGTCCATCGTGACGGCCGTGTCCATGCTGGTTCCGGCGATCTATGCATCGATCACCAACCATCACTTCATCGCGCGCAGTTTTCTTTATTCGGCGCTGTTGATCATGGTCGTTTCCGGAATGATCGGTCTGGCGTCCATGTCAAAACGCCAGCGTCCTTCGGCATTTCAAACCCTGCTGAATATGCTGGCCGTCTATTGCATTCTGCCACTTATCATGGCGTTGCCGTTTGCGGAAAGCCTGCCGGACACGGGCCTTTTCAATGCCTGGTGGGAGATGCTGTCATCCCTGACCACAACCGGCGCGTCGCTTTATTCGGCGGATCTCCTGCCTTTGCCACTGCATCTGTGGCGCGCGCAAGTCGGGTGGATGGGTGGCTTCTTCATCCTCGTCGCAGCCGTCGCAATTCTGGAGCCGTTGCGGATCGGAGGGTTTGAAATCGTGGCGACGCCCTATGGCCGCAACGAGTATTTCGAGCGGCTTCCACAGTCAGAGCAGCCAAGATCGCTGCAACCACATCTGTCTTCGCCCGAATTCCACACCCGACTTTCTGATCCGATTTATCGGCTGATCCGCGTCAGCGTTAACGTATTCCCGCTTTATGGCGGGCTGACTCTGGCCCTGTGGGTCATTCTGCTGATGATGGGCGATGATGCATTGGTGGCGCTGTGCCGTGCGATGGGCACGCTGTCGACCAGCGGGATTTCCCCGGTCATCGGTCCTGTTGGCGCCAATACGGGATTCGTCGGCGAATTTGTCGTCTTTCTGTTCATGATATTCGCGCTTACCCGACGTTTCTGGCCGGGCGGCAACGAATTGCAGGTCACGGACCGTCTGCGGGATGATCCTGAATTGAAGCTGGCGACAGCACTGGTGCTGTCCGTTGCGATTGTGCTGTTTCTACGCCACTTCCTTGGTGCGATCGAGGCGACGGCCGGGGCAGGTGGGGCACCCCAGCTGCTGCTGGATTTGAAACACTCGCTGGCAGCATTCTGGGGCGGTCTTTTCAACGCGCTCAGCTATCTGACAACGACCGGCTGGAATTCCGCCGATTGGCAGGGGGCAAGGGCGTGGTCCGGAATCAGTTCCCCAGGGCTTATCCTGGCGGGGCTGGCAATGATGGGTGGCGGTGTTGCGACGACCGCCGGCGGTGTGAAATTGCTGCGGGTCTATGCCTTGTCCTCTCATGGGCACCACGAGATGGAAAAGATCATCCATCCGCACGGCATTGCTGGTGGAGGCCGTTTCGCCCGACGACTACGCCGCGAAGGGGCTTATCTGTCGTTCATTTTCTTCATGCTGTTTGCAGCCTCGATCGCGCTGACGATCATTCTGGTGTCGATACACCAGCTTGAAATCGAAACCGCGACGATTCTATCGATCGCGGCGCTGACGAATGCCGGTCCGCTTGCCGCCGCGATTCCGCTGACCCCGGCGTTCGAGGGAACGGCCGGCATCGCCTCGGCCCCGTGGGAGGGATGGTCGGGCTTGCCGGTCTTTACGAAATGTGTGCTTGCGGGTGCCATGGTTCTGGGCCGGTTAGAGACCTTGGCGCTTTTGGCGCTGCTCTCACCTGAATTTTGGCGCAAATAGGGCGCAACTACTCGGTTTTGTTCGATCTTATACCGGTGGCGTCACTCTCGCCGGCTGCACCTTCCACAGCTGCAGGTTGATGGGTCATCACCTTCCAGCCGATGAAAACCGACATGACTGTGGCAAATACCACAGCAGTCAGGGCGATTACCCAAAGAATTTTCCGGAGCATCTGCAAATTGGTTGCCTTCCTGTTGTAGGGTGATTCTTGTGCTTCAGTGGTCTGGTGTTGCAACTTGCAAGGCCCGCAGTGCTCGCCTAGATATCGTAAAAGAAACCAAAAAAACAGAACCGGGAACGCAACATGGCTAGCGATAAACAAAATCTTCAGGACGCTTTCCTGAACCATGTGCGTAAGGCCAAGGTGCCGGTTACGATCTTTTTGATCAACGGTGTCAAACTGCAGGGCGTCATAACGTGGTTTGACAATTTTTGCGTGCTTTTGCGCCGCGACGGACAGTCGCAGCTTGTCTACAAGCATGCGATCAGCACCATCATGCCCGGTCAGCCCATTTCGCTGTATGAAGGCGAGGATTGATTGGCCGAACTGACCTCGACCGAGGCTAAGCCTGCCCGAGCCTATGTGATTCACCCCGAACTGGCTTCGGGCCGGACGCAGCGGCGTGAGCCCGAGCATGCCTTGGCCGAAGCTGTCGCATTGGCCGAAGCCCTGCCGGGAATCGAAATCGTCGGGAATGAGGTTGCGCGCCTGCGCAAACCCGATCCGGGCAGGCTGTTCGGAAAGGGCAAACTGGCTGAAATTGGCGAACGTCTGAAAGATGCCGAGGTCGATCTGGTTTTGATCGACGGTGCAGTGACGCCTGTCCAGCAACGCAATCTTGAAAAGGATTGGGGTGTAAAACTACTGGACCGGACCGGGCTGATTCTTGAAATCTTTGCCGATCGTGCCCGCACCCGTGAAGGTGTCTTGCAGGTGGAATTGGCCGCGCTGTCCTATCAGCGTACGCGTTTGGTCCGGGCCTGGACCCACCTTGAGCGGCAGCGGGGCGGTCTTGGCTTTGTCGGCGGCCCCGGCGAAACGCAGATCGAGGCTGACCGCCGCGCCATTGATGAACAGATGACGCGTCTGCGCCGTCAGTTGGAACGTGTCGTCAAGACGCGCACCTTGCATCGGGCGGCGCGGGCAAAAGTGCCTTATCCCATCGTGGCGCTGGTCGGTTATACGAATGCGGGCAAATCGACCCTGTTCAACCGCCTGACAGGTGCCGAAGTGCTGGCCAAGGATATGTTGTTCGCGACGCTGGACCCGACCATGCGTGCGATCCGTCTGCCCGATGCGAAAGGTGGAAATTCAGGCCGCAAGATCATCCTGTCCGATACGGTGGGTTTTATCAGTGATCTGCCCACCGAACTGGTCGCGGCTTTCCGCGCCACTTTGGAAGAAGTGCTGGAAGCTGATCTGATCCTGCATGTCCGCGATATCAGCCACCCTGAAACCGAAGAGCAGGCCGAGGACGTGGCCGAGATTCTGGATTCGCTGGGCGTGGATGAGGATGTGGCCCTGATTGAGGTCTGGAATAAAATCGACGCGCTGTCGCCCGAAACACGCGCTGCGCTGCGCCGCACGGATGAGCGGACGCAGGGCGTTCAGGCCGTCAGCGCGCTCACCGGCGAGGGGCTGGACGACTTGGTTGCCGCAATCGATGCGCATCTGGCCGAGGTTCTGGATGAGCCGCGCGAGACTGCGATTGTCACCCTGCCGTTTTCGGACGGGCGCCGTCGCGCATGGCTGCATGATGCAGGCGTCGTTCAGCGTGAAGAGGCCGGCGATAGCGGCCTGACCTTTCACGTGCTTTGGACAAAGCGTCAGCAGACTGGATTCGAGGCCTTGGGGCAGGACGATTAATCGTCCTGCGGCATCTCATGCGCCCAAGGCGGATTTGCACCAGCGCGTGATACGACGATTGCGGCTGCCTGAGCCGCGGTTTTCAGGGCATTGCGGATCACCTCTGGTTGCAGATTGTCCAAGCCCTGCTTGTTCAATGCGCCCTGATGATGCAATCCGGCCAAAAAGCCCGCGTTGAATGTATCGCCCGCGCCGATCGTATCGACAACATTCGCCCGTATTGATTTCATATTCACCGGCTCACCCGCCCAATAGGCTGTGGCGCCCTGTTCGCCCGCCGTATGCAGCACCAATTTGGGTCCGCTGGACAGCAACGACCGGGCAGCCTGTTCCGGCGACAGGTCGGGGAACAGCCATTCGATATCGTCGCTGGACAGCTTGACGATATCCGCCATCGCCAGCAGCCGATCCAGCCGTGCACGAAAGGCTTCGGCGTCATTGACAAAGAACGGGCGAATATTGGGGTCCATCATCACCGGCAGGTTATGATGATTTTGGCTGACCAGATGCTCGATAGTGGCGCCGCAGGGATCGGGCACTAGGCTGATGCCGCCGACGAACAGTGCCTCGACCTCTGACGGTAAATCAGGCAAGTCTTCCTGGGCAAAAAGGCGACCGGCGGACCCTTCATCATAGAAGGCATATCGGGCGTTGCCATTGTCCAGTGTCACCAGTGCCAAGGTCGTCAGGCGGTGTGTGCGGGGACACAGGTCAGTTCTGACGCCAGCCTCTTGCAATCGATGGGACAGTTGCTCTCCGAAAGGATCGCGACTCAGGGGCCAAAGATATCCCGTTGGGCGGCCCAGCCGACCAAGGGCGACTGTCGTATTGTAAACCGCGCCGCCCAGATGCGGCGTGAATGCGCCGTCCTGCGGCACCATGTCGATCAACGATTCGCCCGCGCACAGGATCATGTGGTTTCCCCCGAAAGTATGGGCCTAATAGCCCTGAATAACGTAATCGGGCGACGGCAAGCCCGAACCAATATTGATGTAACCGTTCGCTTCAGCAAAATAGAGGAAGATTGCAAGCGCTAACAATCCAGCAATTACTGCTGCCGTTATTTTCCACACCGACCACGGGCGTTCACCCATGACCCGACCAGACTGGCCATTGACGACGAAGCGATAGCTTTTCCCGTTGTAGCGATAAGCAGCGGTCCAGACCGGCAGCATGATGTGCTTGAAGGTTTCGGCGGAATGGCGCGTGCTGATACGTTCGATCCGCTGCACGTCGCCGCCGATGTCGCGGCGCGCATCGTTCATGATCACGCCGGCCATTTCCTGTCGCGCGGTCTGATGCCCTTCGGCAAGGGGGATCGTGTAGCCCTCGGCTTCCAGACCGGCCAGATAATCGGGGCGATAGGGCCGAAGATGCGACAGATCCCAAGGGGTCAGCGCATCAATGAACCGCCGCGGCAGAGAGGCCGAGGCCAGCACCAGAACGTCGTTGAAGCGCCTGCCGACGCGGCCTGCGGCATGACGCCAGCGAACCTTCTGCACCTGCTGCGGAACGCGCCGCGTCTGACCATTGATCTGCTGTGTGACATAGACAGTTTCGTAATAGTAATCACCACGTTGGCCCGAATACTCGGATTCCGTATCAGCATCGAAGGTCCAATAAGGTGAATAGATGCCGCGCAGCTTTCGTCCCTTGCGGGCATACGCGACCAGCCCTGAGGGAGCGAACCACAAATCTCCCAGCCAATCCTCCATCGCCCGGTGTGCCTGATCTTCGGTCAGGCGAAACGGCAGCACGCCTTGCGGCTTGATCTTGCGGGTAGTTCCGGTGTCGGTGACAACAGGAGTGGCACAAAAAGGGCAAATACTTGAATGGCTTGCCCCTTCAAGTTCAAGTTGTGCCCCGCAGTTCGGGCATGACAGGGTTCGGACCTCTAACGCGATGTCAGAGTCCTTATCCAGACGCAGTCCCTTTTCCAGCGGGATTTCCACCAGTTCCGGTGATTTGTGGCCAACATCCCATTGCAACGCACGGCCGGTTTCTGGATCGGCCAGAATCGCGGCCTCGCCCTCGGCCCCGCCAGATGGCTGACGTGCAGGCGCGCGACCCGGACCGTCCCCGATCCGCTGTTCGTGCCCGCAATAGTCGCAGATCAGAACCTCCTGACCCGGCTGAAACCGCAGGCTGGCCCCGCAGTTCTCGCACGGGTAGCGGTATTCGGTCTGCGGCGTGGGCATTTACGACTGTGGCGGCAGCGGCGGTGGCATGGTGGTAAACAGTTGTGCAAGCTCGGTCACATCCTCGGCATGCTGCCAACCATCCTGACCGGGTGCCCAAACAAGGGTTTCACGGGTGAATGATCCATCAGCGACAAGTCGCCCCAGATGCGCGCGGCCATAGGGCCCTTGCGCCTGACCGTCCAGCGCCACATGCCAGACGGTCTCCGCCTGACGACCGGGCAGTGGTGGCGGTGCAACGGCAGCACTTGCCGATTGCGGTGCCGGACCCCACGGACCAGCTTGACGTGCACCGACGCCCATGCCCATTGCAGCCCCCATGGCGGCACCCATACCTGCACCTGCGCCGCCTTGATTCTGGCTGGCATTCAGCATCGCTTCGCTGGCGGCATATTGGCCGAACCGGTCCAGATCGCCGATAATGCCCATCGAGGTGCGCTTATCCAGAACCTTCTCGACCGCTTCGGGCAGGCTGATGTTCTCGATGTAAAATTCCGGAATGGTCAGGCCATATTCCGCAATGACGGGGGCAATGGCCTTGGCCACCAGCTTGCCCAGTTCGTCGGTATTTGCCGCCATGTCCAATACAGGAATGCCCGAGCCGGCAATCATGCGCGAAAATTCCTGCACGATCACGTTGCGGATTTGAAAGGTGATTTCGTCCTTGGTGAATTCGCCGTCCGTGCCAACGATTTCGCCCATGAATTTGGCCGGGTCGCTGACACGCATCGAATAGGTGCCGAATGCGCGCAGGCGCACCGGGCCAAATTCGGAATCGCGCGCCATGATCGGATTTTTTGTGCCCCATTTCAGATCGTTGAAACGGGTTGTGTTGACGAAATAAATCTCGGACTTGAAGGGCGAACGAAAACCGTGATCCCAATGCTGCAGCCGCGTCAGGATCGGCATATTGTTGGTTTCCAACAGATAAAGGCCGGGACCAAAAACATCCGCCAACTGGCCCTCATGGATGAAAACAGCCGACTGGCCTTCGCGGACGGTCAGTTTCGCGCCATATTTGATTGCCTTGCCGACCGTGGGAAAGCGATAAACCATGGTGTCACGGGTATCGTCGGTCCATTCGATGATCTCGATGAACTCACCACCCAAAATGTCAAAAATACCCATGACCGTCCCTTTTGTCTGTCACCCAGTTGCGGGCAAAATCGCTATTGGCTTCCGCGCCAGCGCAGGTCCCGTGTTTCGCCAAGCATACCGCCGACATCCTCTCCCTCGTCAAGCCGCGAAATCCCGGATGCCAAGGGTTCCGGATCAACGGTTTTTTCAGATCGCGGTTCCCAACAATTCGCGGGCAATCTGCAGAACGATGGGGCGTGCTTCGGCCTCGGTCATGCCGGGGCGCAAGCGCCGATCATACAGGATTTGCAGCAGCAATTCGTCATGACGGGTCAGCAGCGCAAATTCTTCATCATCATTGAAGATCGAGGGGCGGACGGTCGGGCTGTCGTTGGACAGGCCCAGGCCCTGGGCCAATTCCTCGTGGAAGCAGGATTTGCGCAGCATGGGCGGCAATTCAGCGCGAACCAACGCGACGGCCTTTGCATAAACCGAAGAGTTTCCACGGGAATAGGCGAAGACGGTGCAATAATTGTTGCGATCCAAGTCCCGGATCAAGGCGATATCGTCGGCGGGAATCCCCGGAACAAGCTGTTGAAGCCGTGGTCCGATCGAACGCCGCTCATCGTCGTTCAGCATCAGCACGACGAAGTTTCCGTTTACATCCACGACGTTCATGGGATGGCGTGTGACGCGCGACAGCTGTCCGGCATATTCGCTGACCTCGACCCGCACGGCCCGTCGCGTCGCAACATCCGTCGAGGCGCCATATTCAAGCTGAAAGCGAACGGGATCTTGCCAACGGCGCACAGGGGCAGCTGCGCCCCCAGCCACCATTTTGTCACCATCGCGATAATATTCATCATGCAGGGCGATTTCGATGAAATCCTGCGTCAGCCCTTCGGCGTCGATTGGGGCGTCTTGCGGAATGCGTTCCGGGCGCAGCCGTCCGTCCGACAGCAGGGCCGCCTCGGCGCGGGCATAGAAATCGCGATGCGCGGCCGTTACCGGACTTGCGCTGTTGGAAGCAGCAACGGCCGCAGCATTCGCGGCGCGGTTGCGTTCTGCCCTTTCCTTGCGAAGCTTTGCCTGTCCCGCTGCATCCGTGTCATCTTGGGAAGGAATTTCCGGCCGGGGGGCGGGACGCGAAGCTTTATCGACTGCCGGCGCATCGCTGCAAGCAGCGACCGCCAACAACGTCAGAAACGGAAAATAACGCAAAGAATCAAGGGCAGAACGATACAACATGATAGCCTTATCGAATCCGTGAATTGCCGTCCGTCTGACGCTGCGCGGTCGCCCGGGCCAGCGTATCCCGAAGGTCGGTTTCCATTTTTTGCAGGTCTTGTTCGGCTGCGGCGCGACGGGCGCGGCCTTCGTCGGCGATGCGCAAGCTGTCTTCGATCGTGGCGATCAATTGCGCGTTGGCGTTTTTCACTGACGCGATATCAAAGACACCACGTTCCGTTTCCGCCCGGATCGTGGCATTGGCCTGACGCAGATTGTCGGCATTTCTGGTCAGCAGTTCATTGGTCAGATCGCTGGCTTCCTTGACCGCACGTGCCGCTTCGCCGCTACGCTGAATGGTGACGGCCTGAGCCAGCTGCGTTTCCCACAGCGGCACGGTATTGACCAGAGTGCTGTTGATCTTGGTCACCAGCGACTTGTCATTTTCCTGCACCAAACGGATCGAGGGCAGCGACTGCATCGTTACCTGACGCGTCAGTTTCAGATCGTGGATGCGGCGTTCCAGATCGTCGCGGGCCGCGCGCAGATCGCGCAATTCCTGCGCCTGCATGACCTGATCATCCTCGGGCACGCTGCGAACCATGGCGTCCAGCGCGGGAATGGTCGTCATATCCAGTTCAGACAGCTTTTCTTCGCCTGCCGCGATATACAGCGCCAGTTCGTCATAGAATTTCAGCGTTTGTTCATAAAGCTGATCCAGCGACTTGATATCTTTCAGCAAAACGCCCTCATGGCGTTCCAGTTCGACCGTCACGCGGTCGATCTGCGTCTGGACCTGTTCGTAATTCGCGACGAATTTCGCGAAAGGGGCCGAGCGGCCCAGCAGCTTTTCCCACCAGCTGCGCGTGCGGCGCATATCCAGTTCCGATGTCGAAAAGCCGCGGATCGTGGTCACGATCTCACGCAGGCTTTCTCCGGCGGGGCCGACATCCTTGCTTTTGACATCCGACAGCATTTTCTGGCTGATTTCCTGCAAACCTGCCTGCGCGCGTGTGCCAAAGCGCACGATGGATCCGGTATCTTCCAGATTTATTTCATCCATGCGGCGGCGGACTTCGGCGGCGACCTGCGGATCTGCGTCTTTGATCGGGATGCTATCGGTTGCAGGTTCCGGCAATACGACCGAGGTCACCTCCTCGATATCTTTCAAGGCAGCTTCTGCGCGGCGGCGCGTTTCATCGGTCATCGTCAATTCCTGTGTCTGCGCCCAAAAAGGCAAAGATGTTGCAACGCAGCATATGCTGATTCACACGCGGATCAACGGAAGATCACCGGGAAAGTTTCCCGGCCTTGCATAGGTGTCACAGGGACTGTGGCTTATTTCTCACGGTGGGTCTGTAAAAACGTCGAAACCGATGCTGTGGCGACGATGGTGGCGCGAAACGAAAAACGGGGGCCAGAAGGCCCCCGTCCGATCCTGCTCGATCTGTTTTATGCTGCCTGTTTTTGCTGGCCAAAGCGGCCATAGAAGGTCTGACCCTTTTCGGCCATTTCGCGCAAAAGAGCAGGGGTCTTGAAACGCTCACCATGTGTCGCGGTCAGCTTGTCGCAGATCTCGACCGCGCGGGCGGCGCCCAACATGTCCAGCCAACTGAACGGACCGCCCGACCAGGGCGCGAAGCCCCAACCAAGGATCGCGCCGACATCGCCTTCGCGGATATCCTCCAGCACGCCTTCTTCCAGCGCACGAACGGCTTCCAGAGTCTGGGCGAACATCAAGCGGTGCTGAACCTCGGTCAGTTCCGGCTGCTCGTTCGCTTCCGGCCAATTCTGTTCCAGACCGTTCCAGAAGCCCTGGCGCTTTCCAGCCTCGTCATAGTCATAGAAACCAGCGTTGGATTTGCGGCCCAGACGGCCTTCTTCGAACAGCTTGAAGATAACCGCGTCCACCGCCCCGTCAGGATAAGCATCCCCCATTGCACTGCGTGTTGCCTTGGCGATCTTCACGCCCAGATCAATCGAGGTTTCATCGACCAGTTGCAGCGGACCCAAAGGCATCCCCATCATCTTGGCGGCATTTTCGATCAGCGTCGGGTTTACCCCTTCGCCGACCATGCGGATGCCTTCGTTGATATAGGGGATGATGCAGCGGTTGGCGTAGAAGAAGCGCGCATCATTGACCACGATGGGCGTCTTCTTGATCTGGCGCACGAAATCCAGCGCCTTGGCGACGGCGCGCGTGCCGGTCTGCTTGCCCTTGATGATCTCGACCAGCAGCATTTTGTCCACCGGGCTGAAGAAATGGATGCCGATGAACTGTTCGGGGCGCGAAGACGCCTTTGCCAGATCGCTGATCGGCAGGGTCGAGGTGTTGGTGGCGAAAATGGCATCTGCCGGGATGACGGCTTCGGCCTTTTTCGTGACCTCGGCCTTGACGCCCGGATCTTCAAAGACGGCTTCCACGATCAGGTCGCAGCCTTCAAGCGCGGCGTAATCGGTGGTGGCGGTGATGCGGCCCAGCACTTCCGACTTCTTTTCCTCGGTCGCTTTCTTGCGGCTGATCGCCTTGTCCAAGAGGCCCGCCGAATAGGCTTTGCCCTTCTCGGCCGATTCCTGTTTGGCGTCGATCAGCACCACCTGAATACCGGCCATCGCGCTGACATAGGCGATACCGGCGCCCATCATGCCCGCACCCAGGATGCCGACCTTTTTCACCGTCTGATCCGGCACATCGGGGCGGTTCGCGCCTTTTTCCAGCGCTTCCTTGTTGATGAACAGCGACCGGATCATCGCGCCCGACGACGGGTTCATCAGCACATTGGTGAACCAGCGGGCCTCGATCTTCAGCGCCTGGTCAAAGGGCACCATCGCGCCCTCATAGACCGCGCTCAGCAGCGCCTTGGCGGCCGGATAGACGCCCAGAGTCTTGCCATGGACCATGGCGGATGCGCCGACGAAGGTCATGAAGCCGGCGGCGCTGTAAGGCTCGCCCCCCGGCATCTTGTAGCCCTTGGCGTCCCAGGGCTTGACGATATCGGCGTCCTTGGCGTTCAGCACCCAGTCACGAGCGGCGGCGACGGGATCATCAACCACCTCGTCGATGATGCCGGCGGCCTTGGCCTTCTTCGGGTCGTTCAGCTTGCCTTCCAGCAGCAGGGGGGCCGCGCCCATGGCGCCCAGCTTGCGCACCAGACGGGTGGTGCCGCCGGCACCCGGAAAGATGCCGACCATGATTTCCGGCAGGCCGATCTTGGCCTTGGGATTGTCGGCGGCAAAGATGCGATGCGTCGACAAGGGCAGTTCCAGCCCGATGCCGAGCGCGGTGCCGGGCAGGGCGGCCGCGATCGGCTTGCCGCCCTTGAGCGTCTTGGGATCCATTCCCGCGCGCTCGATTTTGCGCAGCACGCCGTGCAACTGCATGACCAGGCCAAAGATCGCCTCGGCCCCGCCTTTTTCCTTCATCCCGCCCAGCACGTTCAGGTCCATGCCTGCGGCGAAATCCGGCTTGCCGCTGGTGATGACGATGCCCTTGACGGCATCATCCGCCAACGCGTCGTCGACCAGCGCGTCCAATTCGCGGATGCCGTCTTCCGACAGCACGTTCATCGACTTGCCCGGCACGTCCCAGGTGATGATGGCGACGCCGTCGGCGTCTTTCTTCATGGTGAAATCGGTCATTTTGGCACCTCCCTTACACGCGCTCGATGATGGTGGCAGCACCCATGCCGGATGCGATGCACAGGGTGGCGAGGCCCACGTTCTTGTCCTGCCGCTCCAGCTCATCCAGCAGGGTGCCGATGATGATGGCGCCGGTTGCGCCCAGCGGGTGGCCAAGCGCGATCGAGCCGCCATTGACGTTCACCAGCGCCGGATCGACCTGAAACGCCTGCATGAAGCGCAGGACGACCGACGCGAAGGCCTCGTTCACCTCGAACAGGTCGATGTCGGAAATCGACATGCCGCTGTCCGCAAGGATCTTTTCGGTCACCGGAACCGGGCCGGTCAGCATGATCGTCGGATCGGTCCCGATTTTCGCGGTGGCGCGGATGCGGGCGCGCGGTTTCAGCCCGTAAGCCTTGCCGAATTCTTCGTTGCCGATCAGCACGGCACCGGCACCGTCGACGATGCCCGAGGAGTTCCCGGCATGATGGATGTGGTTGATATGGTCGAGATGCGGGTATTTCAGCATCGCCACCTTGTCGAAGCCGGGCATGACCTCGCCCATATCCTTGAAGCTGGCTTTCAGCTTGGCCAGATCTTCGGTCGTAGTGCCGGGGCGCATGTATTCGTCGCGATCCAGAATGGTCAGACCGTTCTGGTCCAGCACCGGAACAATGGATTTCGCAAACCGGTTGTCGGCCCAGGCCGCGGCCGCGCGGCGCTGCGATTCAACGGCCAGCGCGTCGGCTTCTTCGCGGGTAAAGCCGTATTCGGTGGCGATGATGTCGGCGCTGATGCCCTGCGGGACGAAATAGGTCTTGAAGGCGATGCTGGGATCGACGGCAATCGCCGCACCATCACTGCCCATCGCCACGCGACCCATCATCTCGACGCCGCCGGCGATATAGGCCTGACCCGCGCCGCCCTTGATCTGATTGGCGGCCAGATTCACGGCTTCCATCCCGGATGCGCAGAATCGGTTGATCGACAGGCCGGGAATGGATTCATCCAGATCCGATGCCAGCACAGCCGAGCGTGCCAGACAGCCGCCCTGCTCCTTGACCTGTGTCACATTGCCCCAGATGACATCCTCGACCGCATGACCTTCCAGATTGTTCCGCTGTTTCATGGCGTTCAGCAGGCGTGCCGACAGCGTCAGCGAAGTCACTTCATGCAGACTGCCGTCCGGGCGGCCCTTGCCGCGCGGCGTGCGTGCAGCATCATAAATATAAGCTTCGGTCATGTGTCCTCCTTCACGGCCCGGTCCGATGGGTTGCCGGGCATCAAATCATAGGGATGTTTCCAGCCGGGCAGGGCAGAAATTGCCTCCAGCCAACGGTCGATATTTGGCCATTCGGCACGATCAAAGCCGAAGGGTTCGGGATAATACAGATAGCTACAGCATGCGAAGTCCGCGATGGTCGGGGCGTTGTCCGCGACCCAGTCACGGCCTTCCAGATGGCTTTCCAACGTCTTGTAGACAGGCTTCAGACGACCCAGCAGATAGTCGATGACAGATTGCGGACGCTTATCGTGTGGAACAAAATTCATCAGGAAACGCGCTGTCCCGACCTGCGCGGACAGCTTGTGATTGTCGAACATGATCCAGCGCAAGACTTCATTTCTGTCACTGCCCTGAAACCTGCCGGTCTTTTCTGCGATGTGCAGTTGGATCACCGCCGATTGCGTCAGCGTCAGATCGCCTTCGCGAAAGACCGGGATTTCGCCCATTTCATTCAACGCCCGAAATTCGGGGGTGCGGGATGCGCCATTGAAAAAATCAACATAGACTGGCGACCAGTCGTAACCGGCCAGTTCCATCGTCAATGCCGCCTTGTAGGCATTGCCGCTTTCACCAAAGCACCAGAGCTGCGCTGTCATGAATGGCTCCTCCTGTCGTAGCCGGGGGTTTCACGCCCCCGGACCCCCGTGGGGTATTTCTGCAAAGAAGAAAGGCGCGGATTAATTTAAACGCAACCTTTCATCGGTAGATATGACGCTGCGGAACAGGCTGGGGAGCCGATGACCGCCAAAGGAGAAAGCCCCGGCTTGGGCCGATATGCGGATAGCCGGGCTTGGGTCGGGGCCGTTTCTTCTTTGCCTTAAATACCCCCCGCCGGAGGCATCCGACAGATGTCAGATGCCCGATCGTCCCTGCATGGGCGCGTGTCATGGATCAGAACGCTTCGGCAGCCAGTTCCATGACCGGCGTTGCACCGGACTGAATGCGTGCCAGATGCGTCGCCGTCATCGGCAGTTGCCGCTTCATGTAATAGCGGCCTGTTGCCAGCTTTGTTTTCAGAAAATCGGCATCGCCCTGACCTGCGTCCAGACCTGCCTGGGCCGCGACCGCCATCTTGGCCCACATCAGGCCCAGCGTGACGTGACCAAACAGATGCATGAAGTCATAGGAACCCGCCAACGCATCGTTCGGATTGGTCATGCCGCGTTCCATGAAGAACATTCCTGCGGTTTGCAGATCCTTTGACGCGGCTTTCAGCGGTTCGATGAAGTCGGCCGCCAGCTTTTCATTGCTGCCATGTTCCTTGCAGAAGGACTTGACCATCTCGAAGAAGGCCATGACATGCTTGCCACCGTCCTGTGCCAGTTTGCGGCCGACCAGATCCAGCGCCTGAACGCCGTTTGCGCCTTCGTAGATCATGGTGATCCGGGCATCGCGAACGAACTGGCTCATGCCCTGTTCTTCGATATAGCCGTGGCCGCCAAAGACCTGTTGCGCCAAAACCGCCGTGTCGAAACCTTTATCGGTCAGGAAGCCCTTGATGACCGGTGTCAGCAGGGAAATCATGCCCTCGGCATCGGTATCGCCGTTATGCGCGCGGTCGATCAGATGTGCGCCCCAGACCGACAGCATACGCGCACCTTCCAGGAAGGATTTTTGGTCCATCAGACTGCGCCGGATATCGGGGTGAACAATCAGCGGATCGGCGGGGCCGGATGTGTTCACCGAGCCGGTGACCGCACGACCTTGCAGGCGATCCTTGGCGTATGCGACAGCATTCTGATAGGCGGGCACCGCAACGGCATAGCCTTGCAGGCCAACGCCCATCCGCGCTTCGTTCATCATGGTGAACATGGCACGCATGCCCTTGTGCAGATCGCCCAGCAACCAGCCCTTGGCGCCATCGTAGTTCATGACGCAGGTCGAGTTGCCGTGAATCCCCATCTTTTCTTCAAGATTGCCCACCGAAACGCCATTGCGTTCGCCCAGTGAGCCATCTTCGTTCACCAGAAACTTCGGCACGATGAAAAGCGAAATCCCCTTGGTGCTTTCGCCGCCGCCAGGGGCTTTTGCCAGCACCAGATGGATGACGTTTTCGGCCATGTCGTGATCACCGGCGGAAATGAAGATCTTCTGGCCCGTGATCAGATAGCTGCCGTCATCTTGCGGCTCTGCCTTGGTGCGCAACATGCCCAGATCGGTGCCGGCATGCGGCTCGGTCAGGTTCATGGTGCCGGTCCATTCGCAGGATACCATCTTGGGCAGGTATTTCTGCTTCTGTTCATCTGTGCCATGGGCGTGGATCGCCGAATATGCCCCGTGAGTCAGACCCTGATACATGTTGAAAGCCATGTTGGCCGACACGAACAGTTCACCCGTGGCCAGACCGATCACATAGGGCATGCCCTGACCGCCATATTCCGGGTCACAGTCCAACGACGTCCAGCCGCCTTCTTTCATGGCTTCGAATGCTGCGCCGAAACCGTCCGGGGTGCGAACAACGCCGTTTTCCAGTTTGCAGCCCTGGTGATCGCCGACCACATTCAGCGGGGCCAGCACTTCTGCGGCCAGCTTGCCTGCGGCATCCAACACGGCTTCGGTAAAATCACGGTCCAGTTCATCATGGCCCGGCAGACCCGATTCCGACAGTTTCAGAACGTCATGCAGCGCGAACTGAAGATCGCGGATCGGTGGCGTATAGATCGGCATTGCTTTACCCCGTAAGCTTATCTTTGGTCTCGGTTGTCAGACGGTTTTCTGCTTCAGAGATTTGCGCTTTGAGATCGACGATTGCCTCGCCCAGTTCAGCATATTGCCGCTCCATGTCGTCAAGCCGCTGCCGTGCGACATCGATTGTCGCTGCAATCTGGGCGTGGTTTGCGCCACCAGGCTCGTAAAGTTCAAGCAACTGGCGGATTTCCTCCAAGCTGAAGCCGAAGCGCTTGCCGCGCAAGATCAGTGTCAGCCGCGCACGATCCCGGCGGTCATACAGCCTGTGCTGACCACGCCGTTCGGGGAAAATAAGTTCACGCGCTTCATAGAAGCGAAGTGTGCGGGGGGTAACGCTGAATGCGTCGCACATTTGGCGAATCGTCATCAGTTCTTCGGACATGGATCGCGGACCTCCTCTTGACCGTCTGCCGTCCTTACCTGATCTATATGGGTAAAGTTGACGCGAACGTAAAGTAAGACGCGGCGTCACGATCTGGTCTGATCAGATCATAACGCACCGTCACTTCATTTCCGTCAGCTCGTTGGCAGCCGTTTCGCGCAACGCTTTCAGATCGGCGCGCGCAGTTTCCAATTCAGCGATTTGCTCGCCCAGTAGTTTCAATTGCCTGTCGGCCAGGTCCAGCCAAACCTGATACTGCTCCCTGGACCCTTTCTGCTCATAAATAAGCAACCATTGACGGATTTCTTCTAATGAAAAACCATAGCGCCGCCCGGCAGGATCAAGGTCATTCGCGCCACTTCGCGCGGACCATAGAATCGGGCGCGCCCTTCCTTATGGGGCTTCAACAGCTCGATATACTCGTAATAACGAAGCGTTCGCGGGGTTACGTCAAAACGTGCGCACATATCCTTGAAGCTGATAAGTTCGTCTTCCGGCATCAACATTCCCTCGCAATGGCGCAATAGGAATACGCTATCGTCTGGTTTTGCATTTCTCAACCATTGTGCGCAGCGTTTTGGCATTGCGCGCAGCGTTTCGGGCCGACAGGGCTTGAGCGATCGGGCAAGCCAAGGATAAACCTGACACGAACGTAATGCCGCGGCCGAGAGGAGCACGACGATGGATGAAAAAGGTTCTGAACTGAGTGCGAAAGATCACGCCCGTATTGCGCAGCAGTTTATCGAAGCCATCCCGCATGCCAAAGCGTTAGAGCTGCGCGTTGACGATCTGGGCAGCGGCAAGGCGCAAATCAGCATGCCCTGGGCTGAATATCTGGTCGGCGATCCGCGCACAGGCGTGATTCATGGCGGCGTCATTTCGACGTTGATGGACACCTGTTCAGGGGCGGCGGTCATGGCGCACCCGTCGGGGCCACGTTCAACGGCGACGATAGATTTGCGCATCGACTATATGCGGGCAGCGACCCCCCGGCAGCGGATCGTGGCAACGGCCGAGTGCTATCACATGACGCGGAATGTGGCATTCATCCGGGCCGTGGCCGTCGATGAGGACAGTGAAAACCCGGTTGCCACGGCAACCGGCGCATTCACGGTCGAGCGGTAAGGAGAAAAAGATGATCAATCGCAACGAACCGCTGGATCAGATTAAATCACGCCGTGATTCGGCGCTGAACGCGCTGGTGACGGGCGTGCCCTATATGAACTGGCTTGGAATCACCTTTGACCGTCGCGGCGACGAACTGACTGCGGTGATGCCCTATCATCAAAAGCTGATAGGCAACCCGTCCTTGCCCGCGTTGCACGGGGGGGTGACCGCCGCCTTTCTGGAAGTGACGGCGATTATCGAGCTGTCCTGGTCCGTGATGTGGGAGGATATGGAATCGGGTCGCATTTCGCCGGACGCGGCAGTGCCCGACAGTCTGCCACGTCTGCCAAAGACAATCGACTTCACCGTTGACTATCTGCGCAGCGGATTGCCGCGTGATTCCTATGCCCGTGCGCGGGTCGTGCGGTCCGGTCGCCGCTATGCCTCGGTTCATGTCGAGGCGTGGCAGGACAACCGCTCTCGGCTGATTGCGCAGGCGACGGGGCATTTCCTGATGCCACAGGGATAGCGGCTTGGCCACCGTTCCGCCGGGCGCACCCTTGGTCAGGCTGACCAATCGGCGCGTGCTGAATATTGCGATTCCGATCGTGTTATCAAATGCGACCATCCCTTTGTTGGGATTGGTCGATACCGGTGTGGTCGGTCAATTGGGACAGGCAGAACCAATTGGCGCGGTCGGTCTGGGCGCGATTATCCTGACCTCGATCTACTGGATCTTCGGATTTCTGCGCATGGGCACGACCGGTCTGATCGCACAAAGCCACGGGCAGGGCGATGAGGCGGAATCGGGGGCGCATCTGTTGCGTGCGCTTGCCATCGCGTTGGCTGCGGGCCTGTTCTTCATCATCTTTCAGCTTCCATTATTCTGGCTGGCCTTCAAGCTTGCTCCTGCGTCGGACATGGTCGAGGCGTTGACCCGTGAATATCTGGGTATCCGCATCTGGGGCGCACCTGCGACCATCGGGCTGTATGCCATAACCGGCTGGCTGATCGCGGTCGAGCGAACGCGGACGGTTCTGGTCATGCAGGTCTTTCAGAACGGACTGAATGTGGTGCTGAGCATTCTGCTTGGCCTGAAGCTGGGATGGGGCGTCTCTGGCGTGGCATGGGCCACGCTGATCTCTGAATGGGCCGGAGTCCTGCTGGGCCTCTGGTTTGCGCGGGATGTGCTGCGTGGGGCGGTGCGGGCCGCAAGGAATGTGGCGACGCTGTTTGCACGCGACAAGCTGAACCGTCTGATCAGTGTGAACGGCAATATCATGATCCGCTCGGTTCTGGTTCAGGCCAGCTTCACCTCATTCATGTTTCTGGGTGCGGCGCAGGGCGATGTGACGCTGGCGGCCAATCAGGTGCTGATACAGTTTCTGGCAATCACCGCCTATGCGCTGGACGGTTTTGCTTTTGCCGCCGAAAGTCTGGTCGGGCAGGCGGTCGGGGCGCATCGGCCGGATCGCGTGCGGCGGGCATCCATCCTGACATCGCAATGGGGTGTGGCGGGCGCGGTCATCCTTGGCCTTGTCTTTTGGTTTGGCGGTGGCGCAATCATCGACATGTTGACGACTGCGCCCGATGTCCGGGCCGAGGCACGGCAATATCTTATCTGGTTGGGCTTTGCGCCGCTGATCGGCATTGCCAGTTGGATGTTCGATGGCATCTTCATCGGGGCGACGCTGACCCGCGACATGCGCATTGCGATGATTCAGGCGGTGCTGATCTATCTGGTTGCCGTTTTGACCTTGCCGCAACTGTGGGGCAATCACGGGCTTTGGGCGTCGCTGATGATCTTGAACGCCGCCCGCGGGGCAACGATGGCCCTTCGCTATTCACGGGCCGAACAGGCCGCGCAACCCGTCATATGAAAGGGGCCATCATATGAAAGGGGCATGGCCGCAAAAGCCTTGCCCCCATAAAGCTGCACCAAGCGGTCTCAGCCTTCTTTTTCGTCGATGATTTGCTGGCGGGCCAGATCCCACATCTCGGCCATTTTGGTGCGGATTTCGGATTCGCCGGCCTTCCCTTCAAGATCGGCGGCCAGTTTGCGATAAACATCCTCTTCGCCCGGCTCGTGAACATCGGCCGCGACGACGCCCAAGGCAAAGCTTTTCGCTTCGTCGCCCGTCTTGTCAAGCAAGCCTGCAGCCCATTCGCCCAACAGACGGTTCCGGCGCGCCTCTGCCTTGAAACGTAACTCGGCGTCGTGGACGAACTTCGACTCGTAAGCGCGCTCTCGTTCGTCGAACGTGGTCATGGAATAACTCTCCTGTTTTCGTTTTTATATCTAGCATGCCATCACGGGCAGGTTTGTCGCAAGCCTCGTATTGCCCCCGACGGGATTTCTGGGATAAGCCGCAGGAATAAGATGTATGCGAAAGGACGGCCCTGTCATGGCACCGCGGCGCAAGAAGGTCTACGAAGGTAAAGCGAAGATCCTGTATGAAGGCACCGAGCCGGGAACCCTGGTTCAGTATTTCAAGGATGATGCGACGGCTTTCAACGCCCAGAAAAAGGCGACCATCGAAGGCAAGGGCGTGTTGAACAACCGGCTGTCGGAATTCTTCATGCAGGGCCTGACGAATATTGGCGTGCCGAACCATTTCATCCGCCGTATCAACATGCGTGAACAACTGATCCGTCAGGTGGAAATCGTGCCGCTTGAGGTGATTGTCCGCAACTTCGCTGCGGGATCGCTGTCCAAGCGTCTGGGCATCGAGGAGGGAACGCCCCTGCCGCGCCCGATCATCGAATACAGTTTCAAGAATGACGAACTGGGCGATCCACTGGTCCCCGAAGAATATGTTATCGCGTTTGGCTGGGCCTCGCAGCAGGATCTGGATGACATCGTCAGCCTTGCCTTGCGGGTGAACGATTTCCTGTCGGGCGTTTTCTATGGCGCGGGAATCAAGCTGATCGACTTCAAGATCGAAATCGGCCGTATCTGGGACAATGATTTCATGCGTCTGATCGTGGCCGATGAAATCAGCCCGGACAGCTGCCGTCTGTGGGACATCAAGACCGGTCAGAAATTGGACAAGGATGTGTTCCGCCGTGACCTGGGCAACCTGACCGATGCCTATACCGAGGTTGCGCGCCGTCTTGGCCTGATGCCCGCAAATACCACCAGCCTCAAACCGACTGCCATCAACTAAAGGAATCGCCTTATGAAAGCCCGCGTCACCATCATGCTGAAAGACGGCGTTCTGGACCCGCAGGGAGAGGCGATCCGCCACGCGCTTGGCGGCCTTGGCCATGATGGCGTCAACTCTGTGCGCCAGGGGAAACTGATCGAACTTGATCTGACATCGACCGATGTCGAAGCTGCCCGCGCCGAAGTCGCCAAGATGTGTGAAGGCTTGTTGGCCAACACGGTGATCGAAAAATATTCGATTGAAATCGCCTGATCTTGGGTCGGGCTGCGCGAAAAACGCAGCCTGACCGAAAGACCCGTTGCAAATCTGATGCGATTGTCGCCCAATGCGCGGATGATGAATACGACGACCAACACTTCTGACACCGCCCCCGTCATTGAGATCCGTGGTCTGCACAAGGCTTACGCAAATCTTGAGGTGATCAAGGGCGTTTCCATGACGGCTCCACGCGGCCATGTAATCAGCCTGATCGGGTCATCCGGGTCGGGCAAATCCACGCTTTTGCGTTGCTGCAATCTTTTGGAAAACAGCCAACAGGGTGAAATCCTGTTCAACGGAGAGGCTGTTCACTGGAAGGGCCAGGGCGCGCAGCGCGTCCCGGCCGACAGGGCCCAGGTCACCCGCATCCGCACGAATCTGTCCATGGTGTTCCAGCAGTTCAATCTGTGGTCACACATGTCGATTCTGCAAAACGTGATGGAGGCTCCGCTGACCGTGCTGGGCGAAGATCGCCAGCAGGTCGAAGAACGCGCCCATAGATTGCTGGCCAAGGTCGGCATCGGAGAGAAGGCGCATGCGTGGCCTGCCCAACTTTCGGGCGGTCAGCAGCAGCGCG
Source organism: Paracoccus amoyensis (assembly GCF_014490725.1). Classification (GTDB taxonomy): domain Bacteria; phylum Pseudomonadota; class Alphaproteobacteria; order Rhodobacterales; family Rhodobacteraceae; genus Paracoccus; species Paracoccus amoyensis. The sequence continues at coordinate 60,743 of NZ_JACOQL010000003.1, read as the reverse complement.
CGGCAATTGCCCGTGCTTTGTGCATGCAACCGCAGGCGCTTTTGTTCGATGAACCTACCAGCGCGCTGGACCCCGAGTTGCAGCAGGAAGTCGTCAAGGTTATCAAGGATCTGGCTGCGGAACATCGCACGATGATGCTGGTGACCCATGATATGCGTCTGGCCGCTGATGTCAGCGATCATGTCGTGTTCCTGCATCAGGGCGTGATCTGCGAAGAAGGACCGCCCAGCCAGGTATTTGGCGACCCGCAAACCGAACGGTTGCGCCAATTCCTAAGCGCCAGCATGGCCGCTTGAACAAAAAAGACGACCAACAGGAGAGTAAAAAATGAAAAAACTGACCATCGCCGCTGCAATCCTTGCGCTAACCGCAGGGATGGGTGCAGCCCAGACCATCCGCATGGGGACCGAGGGGGCCTATCCTCCCTACAACCTCATCAATGACGCCGGTGAGGTTGACGGGTTCGAGCGTGAATTGGGCGATGAGCTGTGCAAACGCGCCGAACTGGAATGCACTTGGGTCAAGAATGACTGGGATTCGATCATCCCGAACCTGGTGTCGTCGAACTATGACACCATCATGGCCGGCATGAACATCAACGATGAGCGTAAGAAGGTCATTCAGTTTACCCAAGCCTATACGCCCGGCCTGCCTTCGGCCTATGCCGCGCTGGCCGCTGATACCGATGTAGAAGGTGATGTTGTCGTCGCCGCACAGACCAACACCATTCAGGCCAGCCATGTCGCCGAAACCGGCGCTACCCTGCTGGAATTTGCAACGCCGGATGAAACCGTCGCCGCTGTTCGCAACGGCGAGGCCGAAGCCGTGTTTGCCGACAAGGACTTTCTGGCACCCATCGTCGAGGAATCGAATGGTGAACTGGTCTGGGTTGATGGTTTCGACACCATCCAATTGGGCGAAGGCATCGGCATGGGCCTGCGCCAGTCGGATACGGAGTTGAAAGAGAAATTCGACGCGGCCATCACCTCGATGAAAGAGGACGGCAGCCTGAATGAATTGCTCAAGAAATGGTTTGGCGAAGACGCCATGCAGTTCGAGTGATCTGAAATACGCCGCCGCCGGTTTGTCCGGCGGCGGCTAAAAAGGCTTGCCGATGTTTGCTTCTTGCGCTGATCCTGCCTCTTTGGAAGGTCTGTCTTGGCTGATGTGTTATCTGACATCGGGTAAGCACCTTCTGTTCTATGCCAGCTTTGGCACCGTGTTGCTGCTGTTGATCATTACCGCGCCGATCGCGCTTTTGTTCGGCTTTGGTGGGGCGATGGCGTCCCGGTCCCCATTTTGGCCGCTGCGCTGGTTTGGCAAGATCTATACCTCGATGGTTCGGGGCGTGCCGGACATCGTGTTTTTCCTGTTCGTGCCGATCGCGCTGGATCAGGGCTTTGAATGGATGCGCCATCAGGTGCTGTGCGACAGTGATGCGCCTGTTCGGCAGGGCAATGATTTCGTCGTCTGCGCTGCCGCCAAGCTGCCTCTTTCCGCAAGCCCGCCTTGGGTGCATGATGTATATGCCGTTTTTCTGGCAGTGATCGCATTTGCCATCGTCTTTGGCGCGTTTGCGGCCAACGTTCTTTACGGCGCGATGCAGGCGGTTCCGCGTGCGCAGCTTGAAACTGCGGAAGCCTATGGCATGAACCGTCGTCAGGTGAACCGCCGCATCCTGATCCCGCAGATGTGGACTTATGCGCTGCCCGGCCTATCGAACTTGTGGATGATCCTGATCAAGGCGACGCCGCTGCTGTTTCTGCTGGGGGTCGAAGATATCGTCTATTGGGCGCGTGAACTGGGCGGTGCCAAGACCAGCGCGTTTTCCTATCCACATCCCGATTGGCGGCTTTATTACTTCTTGGGAATTCTGGTGTTCTATCTGCTGATGACGTGGGTTTCGGAAAAAATTCTGGGCCGCGTGACTCGCCGCCTGTCGCAAGGCCAGGCCACCTTGGCTGGTGAGGCGCAACGCAAGGCAGGTGCGCTATGAGTTGCAGTCAAACGATCCTTGACTACGGTCTGCGCTCTATCGGGATTGGTGAGCGTTTGTTGCCCAAGACCGATTTGAACCTGTGCCAACAGTTCACGCTGATCGGTTCCGGGCTGATCTGGAATGTTTATTTCGCATTCTTCGCGCTGCTGATCGGCTTCTTCGTCGCCAATGCACTGGCACTTGCAAAGGCCAGTCCTTCGCCATGGCTGCGCAAGCCCGCTGATGCCTTTATTTTCCTGTTTCGGGGAAGCCCGCTGTTCATCCAGTTTTTTGTGGCCTATCAGCTGTTTGTCATGCTGCCGCGTGCCGGGATCGAGGTTTTCGGCATGACCGTTGCAACCAACTGGCTGACCAAGGCGTGGGCCGGGGCGTTGGTGGTGTTGATCCTGAACACTGCGGCCTATTCCGCGCAGATTTTCTATGGCGCGCTGATGGCGGTGCCCAAGGGCGATATCGAGGCAGCCGATGCATATGGTCTGACGGGATGGAAACGTTACCGCCGCATCATCTGGCCCACGATGATGCGGCTGGCATGGCCATCTTATACCAACGAGGCAATCTTTCTTTTCCACGCGACAACGCTGGTTTATTTTTCGGCTTTCCCGGCCTTTCGCCAGCAGGGCGACAGTCTGTATTACGCCAGCTATTTCGCTGGACAGACCTTCAACCCCTTTGTCGCCTATCCCATCGTGGCACTGTATTTTATCATCTGCACGCTGATCCTCATCGGCCTGTTCGGGATCGTGAACCGACGCCTGAACCGGCATATGCCGGGCGCAACCAGAAAGCTGAAATACCGCCCGCAACTGATCCGGTGACGATATGGAATGGCTGAGAGAGCACCCCGAGGTGCGCACAATCCGCGTGGCTGCGTCCGACCTGAACGGCGTTGCACGCGGCAAACGCATCCCGGCCCGCTTTGCCGACAAGATCATCGTAGAGGGGACCAAGTTTCCCTATTCAGTGATGAATCTTGATATCTGGGGCGAAGATATCGAGGACAGTCCTCTGGTCTTTGAAACCGGTGATCCAGATGGCCTGTTGCTGCCCACCGAACGCGGCTTTCTGCCAATGCCTTGGCTGGATGCGCCGACCGGGCTGCTGCCGCTGTGGATGTTTCATCCCGATGGCACGCCTTATGACGGCGATCCGCGTCAGGCGCTGGCGCGTGTGGTAGATCGCTATAAGACGGTCGGCCTGACGCCGGTCGTCGCCACCGAGTTGGAGTTCTTTCTGATCGACGATTCCGGTCGGCAGTTGCGCGTGCCGCCCAGCCCCCGTTCCGGCAAGCGGCGCACCGGTGGCGAAGTGCTGAGCCTGCGGGCACTGGATGCTTTCGATCAGTTCTTTACCAGCCTGTATGAAGCCAGCGAGGCGATGGACATTCCCGCCGACACCGCGATTTCAGAAGCCGGTCCGGGTCAGTTTGAAATCAATCTTATGCATCAGGCCGATCCGCTGAAAGCCGCGGACGATACATGGCTGTTCAAGATGCTGGTCAAGGGCGTGGCGCGTCAATACGGCTTTGCCGCCAGTTTCATGGCCAAACCCTACGAGGCGTGGTCGGGGAACGGGATGCATATGCATTTTTCCATCCTTGATGAGAAGGGCATCAATATTTTCGACAATGGCGGGGAAGAAGGGACGGATGCGTTGCGTCATGCCGTCGCCGGTTGCCTGCGCGCCATGCCCGGCTCGACCCTGATTTTCGCGCCGCACGAAAATTCTTACGACCGTCTGGTGCCAAATGCCCATGCGCCGACCGGTATCGGCTGGGCGTATGAAAACCGCACTGCTGCCATTCGCATCCCCTCATCCGGGCCCAAAGCCCGCCGGATCGAACATCGCGTGGCGGGCGGTGACGTGAACCCCTATCTGACCATTTCGGCCATTCTGGGGGCGGCGCTGAACGGCATCGAAGACAAGCTGCAACCGCCCGAAGCCTTCAAGGGGAACGCCTATGACCAGCAGCTGGATCAGTTGCCGGGTGATTGGGGCGCGGCGATCGACACCTTTGATACCTGCCCCGAAATGCGTCGGATTTTCTCGGAACATCTGGTTGAAAACTTCGTCATGACCAAGCGTCAGGAACTTAAATACATGGCGGAACTGTCAGATGAGGAAACCGTCGAGCTTTATCTGGACACGGTCTAGGCGTCCCGCCACCCATGAAGCTGTCATTGGCCGGACGGCCGCGTGGGTCGCTTTCATCCTCGACCCTGCCGCGGAAGCCGTAAAACATCCTGGTCAGATCACGGTCTAAGCGATCATGTGCCGATGAGACCTGTTTGGGACGGCAAGCACTTTGGCCCCCTTTGCAACCATGGTAAAAACCCAGTCGGCGGTAAGTCGACTGTCTGGTTTTTATACTTTGTCGTTTAACGGGTGATTTTTTATGAATATTCAGGACCATGCAAGGCTGGGTCAGCTATACGAACAACATCAGCGCAGGTGCTGGTATTTGTATCCTGCCTATTTGGCGTTGACCGAACTTCGGCCAGATGTCGACATTATCCAAGAAGATCACGCGGGTTCCGTCATATTATACCGTCAACGAAACGGTGCCGAGGCAGAACTTTATACCGCGCCCATGCCCTGCACGGCCGAGACGCTGAAACATGCGATGCAGCGCGTTCAGGACATGAACGGTCGATCGCGGGTCAATATTCGATATGTCGAAGCCTCTCAGATGCCCGAGGTCGCGCGGGCCGGTTTCACGCTTCATGCCCGTGAGGAGGAATCCATCATGGATGCCGACAAGGTGCGGGCGCTTGACGGATCAGAGTTCAAGCGCGTCCGGCGCGAAATCAGCAAGGTATCGTCGCAACCGGGAACGCTTTGCCGGGATTATCAGCCCGAGGATGAGGCCGCCTGCCTTGACGTTCTTGCGCGCTGGCGCGAGCGGCTGAAGCAGGCTGGATTACCCATCGAAGGAAACCGGCTGACCAAGGATTGCCTGCGTCACGCGCCCGATTGGCCGCGCGAGGTGATCCGCGGCCGCGTCTGTGAAGTCGATGGCGAAATTCGCGGCTTCACCTTTGCCGGGCCGATTTCACCGGATTGCGGCAACCTGTTCGTCGGCATCTCGGATACGGATATTCGCGGGCTGGCCTATCTGATCCGGCACGATCAGGTCATGGAATGGCCCGGCCTTCGCTTTTTCAACCATGGCGGTGACGCTGGACGTTCGGGACTGAACGCTTTGAAGGACGCATTTCGACCGATCGACAAGGCGCCTGTGTACCGGGCCGTATTTTCCTGAGTTTTCGGAGGGAACTCCAGATGAGTTATGCTGAAGCAATTTTTGCAAGTGATGCGCTTGACGGGCTGTCGCAGATCAAGGCGTCGGATTGCGATTTTTTCCGCGATGCAGTGGCTGCGGCGGGTGTCACGGGCTGGTCATATTATTTTCCCTATCTGCATCTTTTCAGCCATTTGACGGGCGGAGATCGCATCCTGTTTGAAACCGAGGGCGGTTCGATCCTGCTTTACCGGCTGACCCAGAAGGCCGGGGAAACGCGCCTGTCGCTTCTGGTGCCGCCATTCCCGTTTGATCCGGCAGCGCTGAACCGGGCCGGCGCCCGGATGGAGGCCATGAATGCCGATCGCCGTCAGCGCATCGTTCGCGTCCCGGAAGAGGCGGCATGGCAGGTCGCGCGTGAAGGGTTCAGCTTGCGCTTCAATTCGGATGAATATGTTTACGATGCCGACGCCGTCACCATGATGGAGGGCAGCGCCTATGCCACGTTGCGGCGCAAGGTCGGGCGTTATGACACAGTCGATCTGTCGGTCCAGCCCTACAGTCAGGCTGATCGGGCAGAGTGTGAAGCCTTGTTAGAGGCATGGCGCAAGGGATTAAGCGAGCGTGGCGTGAAGATCGGCCCCTATCGCGCCTATACCAGGCGTTGTCTGGAGGGCACCGACATCAGCGCCGATATTTTGCGCGGTGAGGTCATCCGCGTCGATGGCAACGTCGCGGCCTTTACCTTTGGCGGGCCGATCACTTCCCAGATGTCCAGCATGTTCATCACTGTATCCGATCATGCCCAGCCCGGTCTGGCCTATCTTCAACGGCAACGTTTCATTGCAGGCAATATGGGCGCTACGCCGCTGTTCAATGATTTTTGCGACAGTAAGCGACCGGGGATTGCGCAGATGAAGCGCAGCTTCCGCCCCGTTTCGATGCATCCCTTATTCAACGCGGTCCGCGGCTGATGGGCTGACATGGGAATGATGGGCAGGGGCGGCTGATACAACCTTCCCGCAGCAGCATTCCAGATAGGAAATCGGCAATCCTGCCGAACGGCGCACCGAAAAGGTCAGCGCCGTTCCAGCGGCTTTTGGGGCAGGCGGATCGTCAGGTTTGTCATCAAAGGCGCACAATTGGCGCTGAATATGCTGTTCCGATTTCTGTGAAACGACACCCGAGGGGAGATAAAAAACGTCGGGTCAATTGGCTATGACCTGCCCTTTATTGCGCCCGCAGTATGATTAGGTAACTGTCATGTCGTGCAAATCGAGTGTGGTTCCACAGGATCGAATTGTGTTTTCGGGTATATGATGAGGGTGGTTCAGCCATGAAACATCGGATTGTTGTCATCGGAGCCGGGTTTGCCGGCCTGACTGCGGTTAATGACCTGAAAGGCGCTGGTTGCGACATCACCTTGATCGACCAGCGGAACCATCATCTGTTTCAACCGCTGCTGTATCAGGTGGCCACCACACTTTTATCCACATCCGAGATTGCCTGGCCCATCCGGGCCATTCTGGAAAAACGCAAGGATGTGACGACCCTTCTGGCAACGGTGGTCGGGGTTGACCGCGCCGCGAAAGAAGTGATTTTGCGCAATGGTATGCGTGTCCCCTATGACACGCTGATTATCGCCACCGGTGCGCGTCACGCCTATTTTGGCCATGATGAGTGGGAGGCCGACGCCCCCGGCCTGAAAACGCTTGAGGATGCGACCACAATCCGTCGCCGCGTTCTTCTGGCTTTCGAACGGGCAGAGCTGACGCCGTCGAAGCACGAACGCGAGGCGTTGTTGACGTTTGCTGTTATTGGTGCCGGACCGACGGGCGTCGAACTTGCCGGGATCATCGCTGAGCTGGCCCATCGTGTGCTGCCCGATGAATTTCGCCATATCGATACCAGACGCGCACGGATCCTGCTGATCGAAGCCGGGCCGACGATTTTGCCGGCCTTTAGCAAAGACTTGTCGGATTACGCGCTAAGCGCATTGTCGCGCAGCGGGGTTGAAGTTCGGACAGGCAAGCCGGTCACCGAGATCACCACCGACGGAATCAAACTGGGCGATGAATTCATTCCCGCACGAACGGTGATTTGGGCTGCGGGTGTTCAGGCGTCCCGCGCCAAGGATTGGCTGGATGCCGAAGCCGACCGCGCAGGGCGTGTTTTGGTTGGGCCAAACCTGACGATGCCAGGTGCCCCCGAAATCTTCGTGCTGGGCGATACGGCCCATGTCGAAAGTGGCGGCAAGTTGGTTCCAGGCATCGCGCCCGCTGCGAAACAACAGGGGGCATATGCCGCGCGGCTGATCCGCAAGCGGCTGAAGGGTGGTGACGTGGCAAAGGAAGCCCCCTTCAAATATCGCAACATGGGCAATCTGGCGACGATTGGCCGGAACGCTGCCGTCATCGAATATGGTCGCTTCAGATTGAAAGGCTGGCTTGCCTGGTGGGTCTGGGGCATCGCCCACATCTATTTTCTGATCGGCACACGCTCTCGGCTTTTCGTGGCGCTTAGTTGGCTGTGGATATTTCTGTCGCGCAAGAACTCTGCGCGCTTGATTACGCAGAAAGAGACACTGAAAGATCCCGACGCCATCCGCCAGAAATCTGTGGCGGATGACGTCGAAAAACTGAGTACCTAAGAAAACTCGTTACCGCATTTTCGACCTGGTCCCCATGTGGAATATAGTGTCCATCTTGGTGCGGCCGGATTGCCAGAAAACGACAGCAGGAAAGACCCGCGCGGCCAGTCCAATCATGGCATAGGGAACCAATCTACCCATATCGTTGAAGCCGCGCAGAAAACTGGCCGGTTCATAACGGTCACAAAGCTTCTTCAGGCGCAAAAGATGGGCTGCATCCAAGGGGCCGGTGCCGCCGATGGACAAACCGACCCCGTGGACCGAGATTTCATAATCTGCTCGCAGCGCCGTCAGCATTGCATGAGGGGCACCACCATCTCCCATATAGTTTTCCGCGTGAACTTCGAAAAAACCCACATCTGGACAGGTTTCGCGGATGTCAGGGAAATGTTCGTGTTTGAAGCCCAGTCCGGGCAAAGCGGGCAGTGTCATATTGATCTTGGTCCATCGGGGATCGGTTGGGCAGGTGCGACCGAATTTGGCCGCACGTGCAAGCAAGGGCGGTTCGATTACATCTCGATCGGCTCCAGGCTGCCATGATGGCCAGCAGGGGTTTCCATTTCGGGGCAAGTGCCGGCCGGGACAAGTTTCCAGGCATTCCCCTGATAGTCCTTGGTGGAGGTGCCGGCACAGGTCGTGCCCGGTCCGGCTGCGCAGTCGTTTTCACCGGCCAGTGCAACCCCGTAGCATTTTTCCATCTTGGCCTTGCTCATGCCCGACTTTGTATCATCGGCATGGGCAGCCCCGGCCAGCGAAATAGCAGCGGCAAAGGCGGTGGCGATTTTCGTGGTTGTCATCAGATATCCCTCATCTCTGAAGCAGACGGCGATTGTCGCGGTCTCGCAGGGCTATTCGTCACGGGCTGGCGCGGCGTTGCGTGCTTCACGAAAACGTGATCGTTCGGGGTGTGATCGCCCAGGGTTCTGTTCTGGCAGCATGGCTGCGTGCAGATCGTGGTCCGTCATACCCGTCCTCAGCCTGACTGAAGGTATCACAACCGCGCAAACCGTCGATGCGCCGCGCGCTGCAGAAAAAATATCCAAAGCCTGTAAGCTATCGGCGGGTTGGTGCGAATAGACAAATGAACATGTCGATCAATGACAATCCCTGGGCCGGCCTGCTCTGTGCCGCGATGGCGGGTGACAAGACCGCCTATGCGCGCTTCCTTCACGAGGTTGCGCCGGTGATACGCGGTATTGTCCGCGCCAAGGGTGCAGGGATCGATACGTCAGAGCAAGAGGATATCGTGCAGAATATTCTGCTGGCAATTCACCTGAAGCGCGGGACATGGAGGCAGGATCAGCCGCTGCGACCTTGGCTTTACGCCATCGCGCGCTACAAAATCGTCGATGCGTTTCGGGCGCGTGGCCGACGGGTTCATCTGCCCATTGAGGATGTTCAGGACGTTCTGCCCGCGCCTGAACGCGCGGATCCGTTTGAACATCGCGACGCGCTGAAAACCATTGCGCAACTGGACCCGCGATCGGCCGAAATTTTGCGCAGGGCAGCATTGCAGGGGGAAAGCCCGGCCGAGACCGGTCAATGCCTGAACATGAGCGAAGGGGCCGTACGCGTAGCTTTGCACCGGGCGCTGACCCGGCTGGCCGCGCTGCGAACGCGAGAGAGCATATGAGGACCGAAGATCTGATTATCGCAATGGCCGCCGACAATCTGTCGAGCCCGTCGATAGGCACCTTGATCATGCGCCGGTTTCTTCCATCCATCGCGTTGGTGGTCTTGGCGGTGCTGGTCGTTCTGGGACCGCGCAGCGATCTGGCGGTGGCGCTGACGGCGCCTGTAACGGCAATGAAATACCTGCTGCCACTGGCGCTTGCCCTGTTTGCGGGCATGGCTGTTTTTTGCCGGGCGCGTCCCGAGCAAAGGGCGGGACGACTGATCTGGCCCATAGCGCTGATCTGTGCCTTGGCGGCAATCTGGCTCGCAGCGACGATGGCAAAAATGCCCGCGACCGATTGGTGGCCCACAGCACGCGGGCAGTCATGGCGTTTTTGCCTGATCGCGATTCCCTTGATCGCGCTGATACCGCTGGCGGGCCTGATCGCTGCCCTGCGCAAGGGTGCCTCTACCGCGCCGATGCGCAGCGGCGCCTTGGCCGGGCTGACTGCGGGCGCGGCGGCCGCTGCCATCTATGCCCTGCACTGCACCGAAGACAGCCCGCTGTTTTTCCTGTGCTGGTATGGTCTTGGCATTCTGGTGGTCACGGTGATCGGTGCCTTGGCTGGTCGGCGTTGGCTGCGCTGGTAGATCGCGGCGCGTCGCTTTTTCAAGATGTCATAGCATCATCCCGCAACCATAGAGGTAGGGTTTTAGCAACCCGCATGTGCATATGGCGATAGGGCGCTGCTAGCGTAAGCGCGGACCCACGGTTGTGTAAGCGAAAGAAATACGATCTTCGGTAACAAGAAGTTTGGGTTTGAGCCTTGTTAGGCGGGGGAACCGATAGGGAGGCCCGCGGTTGTCACGGATGCCTCGCGACAATGAGTTATTAACTTCGTCAGATCACAAACCCTGTCACTTGGACAGATCAGGGGCGCTACCCTTTGGTAGGCGATCAGAATTGGGCCGGACTGAATTGGGCTGGACTGAATTGGGCTGGACTGAGGCAACCAGATGAATTTGTTGAATGGACATAACAGTATGCATAGTCACGGTGGCACTCGCTGACGATAGGTGCCCCTTCTAGGCGGTCGTGATGCGATAGCCCTGCTGCGCATATGCGAAATCGATGCCTGACTGCCTGTTCGGTCGCGCAATCCCGGAGATATCAACTATGGCTAGACGCCGAAAAATCAGCGCAGGCGCGCGTCGGATTCGAAAAGCCAATTCGATTCTGACCGGCGGAATGAAACTTGCGGCAAGCTTCGCCTCAACCGCGCTTCAAGCTATGGCTTCTGCCAACCCAACCACGCCGAAAAAGCAACCGGTCAAAAAGAAAGCCTATGCGGCCACCGCCTCAAAGGCCAAGAAAGCCACCGTCACATCTCGTGTGAAGCCGGCATCAAGCTTTCGTGCCGGCGTGCATGATTGCGAGCACGGCAGCAGAGCTTACAAGCTTTTTAAGCCAGGTATGGCAATGGCATTGCCGAAGCCACCGCCTTTGCTGGTCATGTTGCACGGTTGCGGTCAGACGCCCGACGACTTTGCCAAGGGCACACGAATGAACATTCTCGCCAAGAAAAATGGCATGATCGTCGTCTATCCGGCCCAGTCCCGTGATGCGCATCCAAACCGCTGCTGGAACTGGTTCCATCGTGACAATCAAAGTCGTGATTCAGGTGAACCTGCGATCCTGGCCAGTCTCACGCGCAAAATTCTTCAGTTGCATGGTGCGGATCCGGCGCGGGTGTACATTTCCGGCCTGTCGGCAGGTGCATCAATGGCCCTGATTATGGCCCGCGAATACCCTGATCTTTTCGCGGCTGTCGGGGTTCATTCGGGCCTGCCGAGTGGGTCGGCGCAGGATCAGGGTTCGGCCCTGATGGCAATGCAGCGCGGAAACCCCGGCCGACGGCTGCACCACACGATGCCGACAATCGTCTTTCACGGCAGTCACGACCGTGTCGTCAATCCGCGGAATGGCCGACTGGTCGCGATCCGGGCACGAGAGGCGTATCAATCGTTACGCGGCACTGAAAGCGCCGGTCGGGTTCCCAACGGCAGGTATTATCGCAAGGCCGTCCATCGTATCGGGGCAGGGCGACCTTTGGTCGAACATTGGAACGTTTCCGCCTTGGGGCACGCCTGGTCGGGCGGCTCGCCGACAGGTCGTTTTACCGATCAGAAGGGACCAGATGCATCGCAAGAGATGATCCGCTTTTTCCTACGTCACAGCCTGTCGTCGCGGAGGCGCGCGGCGTTGGCCCGGGTAAATGCCGCTGTATTGGCTGCAGATCAAATATGAATGCGCTGATGGCGATACCGACGCTATCTGTAACCTTTGCGCTAACCTGGAAATCTTCGTGATCATCACGAAACCGGTATGTCGTTCTTTTGCCGCAACGATTTTAGTCCGTGCGGCACGGAGGCGGTATTCAGAAGGGCTTTGCCGTCGACAGTTGGTTCTGCTTGATCGGTCGCACGAGCATATGGGGGCAATTCTCACGGTGAGATTTGGCAGGTTGCTGGCTGGCATTCTGGCTTGGAATGACAGATTCGTGCGAAGGTGACCACGTTCTTTTCCTTCGTTGAAAGCGCCTGCATCGTGATCTGATCATTCTGCCTTCGGTATGTGCTGCCAGACCGGTGATAGCCAGACAGATCCCAGTAAGGGATCGTGTTGGCGGCCAAGAGCCAGCTATGTAGCCGGTCTATGGCAAGATTGCGCGTAATCGCAGTCATCCATGGCCGTGGGCTGGCCACATGCGCCATGGATGACGGTGGCACCCATCCCGTTAAGACGATGGGAAATTGTGATCTGAATCTGACACTTGACGGGATATGGTGAAGATCAACGACACGGTCACCGCAGCCGACCTTCAGGCTGGAAACGGCGGTGTTCACGTCGTGAATGGTGTTCTGCTTCCGGCAATGTAATCCGGGGAGCGGACACCTGACGCGTCCGGGCGGATTTCACGCACTCGCCCGGACGTTTCTTGTATGCGCAGCGAATGATAACGGTCCGTGCATTGTCGCGTATCAGCGGATTAGAATAGTGTGACAACAGTGCGCACCGATCGAGTGCGGCGAGAATGCGGTGATCGCGTCATCGGCATTCATCGCGCGGATGGATCTGTCCGGCTGATGGCGTGTAACGACCAAATCGACCCGACATGAAGAGTTGCGCAATTTGTGAATCCTGGGCGCTGCCACACCGGATTTGACCAGTGTGACGTCGAGCACCGCCTTCTTCCACCAAAGTTGGCGAGGAGGGTGCCCGGAAACCCGGGGCTATTCGGTTTGTGCGCCACGAACCCTTCCGGGCAGTCGAGACCGTGGATCAGCCACTTTGGGCATTATGGGCACGAGGGCTAACCAGGTTGGGGCAGGGGCTGCATGATACAGGGCACCTCAATGCGCAGGGAAGGCCCGCTTTTTTCGTCTATGGTCTCGAACACACGGCGCAGCATGGTGGCAACATCCTGTCGGGCCATGCCGACATTCTGCGGCAATAGCGCCGCGAAAGGGTCCCAGTCAAAGCATCCCAAGCGGACGCGATCCATGTCGATCATGTTGCTTAGCCAGCGGACCACACCCTCCATGGTGATGGTTGAGTTCACGAAAATACCGAATTGTCGGGGAAACTCATGCCCGACCAACGCTGCGGCGGCTTTGTCGGCTGAATAGCCCGGCATGATGATCCGATCTTTGGGCACAGAAAGATCGATCTCGTCATGGGCGGCGCGAAAACCGCGCAGCCGTTCCATGCTGTTATGGTCATGTGGGCGACCGCCAATGAACCATAACGGCACCGTCGCGCCAAAATCCTGCGCCACCCGCGTCAGGATCAACCGTGTCAGATCGCGCGCGCCGCTAAAATTATCCGAGACAATCGACGGAGCCTTATTGCCCGGCAGATCGAGATTGACGGCATTGACCCCCGCCGCCGCACAGAAATCGGCGATCCGGTCCGGGTCGGTTGCCCCGGTGACGACCAACGCTTCGGCTTGATAGGAAATCATTTCGCGCGCCGCTTCGAGTTCCAGGTCAGGGTCGCGCTGCGTGCAGGTGATGATCGGAAACAAACCACGGGCGCGGGCCATGGCCTCGAACTGTTCGGCGATGGCGCCAAAATAGCGGTTGTCATATTTGGGCACGATCATGCCGATGATATGCGACCGCTCACGGCGTAGCATGCTGGCTTGCAGGTTCACCGCATAGCCCTGCTCGGTGGCGATCTGCGTCACGCGCTTGGCCGTTTTTGCGCTGATTCGCCGTTTCTTCCACGTGCCATTCAGAATTGCACTGACCGCGCTTGGACTGGTCCCGGCGATCTGTGCGAGATCGTAGATCGTTGGTCGTCTTGAAGAATTTTCGCTGTTTTCGGCCATCAATCCCGTTCCGAAAGGGCGGCGAAATGCGCGCCGATCGCCTTCATCTTGACAGGCTGAAACCGTTAAGACAATCTATGCTACATCGATTGAGCAAGTATGCTGCATCGGTTGCGCCAATGGGAGAGGGCGGGAGGAAGACGGATCGGCGCATGCTGCGGATTGTGCCGCGGTTGCGCCCAATGCGGCTTCTTCTCGTGACGGAACATCATGTTGGGGCATGTCGCAAAGGGAGGAGACACAAGATGAAAACCAAATATTCCACAGCTGCTGTATCCGCTGTTATGGTCGGCCTGTTCGGCGCGACCGCGATGGCGCAAGAGGCCGCAACCGTGGCATTCCTGATGCCGGACCAGGCGTCGACCCGTTACGAGGAACATGATTTCCCCGGCTTCCAGGCCGCGATGAAGGAAATGTGCGCCGATTGCACGGTGATCTATCAAAACGCCAATGCCGATGTGTCGTTGCAGCAGCAGCAGGTGAACTCGGTTATCGCGCAAGGGGCAAAGGTCATCGTGCTGGACCCGGTGGATAGCGCCGCGGCAGCCGGTCTTGTTCAGATGGCGCAAAGCCAGGGTATCAAGATCATCGCCTATGACCGTCCAATCCCCACCATGCCCGCCGATTACTATGTGTCGTTCGACAATGAGGGCATTGGCAAGGCCATCGCGCAATCGCTGGTCGATCATCTGAAAGCCGAAGGCGTCGAGGCCGGTTCGGGCGTATTGCAGATCAACGGTTCGCCCACGGATGCGGCGGCTGGCCTGATCCGTGACGGCATCGATTCTGCGCTGGACGGGTCGGAGTACAAGACCATCGCCGAGTTTGACACGCCGGATTGGGCGCCGCCCAAGGCGCAGGAATGGACCGCCGGCCAGATCACCCGTTTCGGTGATCAGATCACCGGAATCGTTGCAGCGAATGATGGCACAGCGGGTGGCGCGATTGCGGCGCTGAAGGCTGCGGGTGTCGATCCGGTGCCGCCCGTCACCGGCAATGACGCGACCATCGCGGCGCTGCAACTGATCATTGCGGGGGATCAATACAACACCATCTCGAAACCTTCGGAGATCGTGGCCCGCGCCGCCGCCGAAGTCACCGTGGCCTTCCTGAAGGGAGAAACGCCCGAGCCTAAAACGACCCTGTATGACACGCCCTCCGAACTGTTCGTGCCAGCGGTTGTGACGCGCGAAAACATCAAGGCCGAGATTTTCGACAAGGGAGTCCAGACCCCGGAGGAGGTCTGCACAGCGGATTACGTCGAGGCCTGCAAGGAACTGGGCATCACCCAATAGACCCCCACATTCCGGTGCGCGGCCCCGGTCGCGTGCCGCTTTTTTCCGGGCGAGGAGACTTCACATGGCCACCAGCCAACCCATCATGCGTGCCGCCAAGGGTGAAACGATCCTGAAGCTGCGCGGCGTATCCAAGCAATTTGGGGCCGTGTCTGCCCTGACCGATATCGACCTTGATATCAATGCGGGCGAGGTTGTGGCGCTTGTCGGCGACAATGGCGCAGGCAAATCCACGCTGGTCAAGGTGCTGGCGGGGGTGCATCAACCGACCACTGGCAGCATCGAATTCATGGGCCAGCCGGTCAGTATCGACAACCCCGGCCGGGCGCTGGAAATGGGCATCGCGACGGTGTTTCAGGACTTGGCGCTCTGCGAAAACCTGGACGTGGTCGCCAACCTGTTTCTGGGTCACGAATTGCAGCCATGGGCGCTGGATGAGGTGCAGATGGAGGTTCGCGCATGGACCCTGCTGCGCGAACTGGCGGCCCGCATCCCGTCAGTCCGCGAGCCCATCGCCTCGCTTTCCGGCGGGCAGCGGCAGACGGTGGCAATTGCGAGGTCGCTGCTTCTGGACCCCAAGATCATCATGCTGGACGAACCGACCGCCGCCCTTGGTGTGGCGCAGACCGCCGAGGTCCTGAACCTGATCGAACGGGTGCGCGATCGCGGCCATGGCGTCGTGCTGATCTCCCACAATATGGAGGATGTCCGCGCCGTCGCCGACCGCATCGTTGTGCTGCGATTGGGGCGCAATAACGGCATCTTCACTGCCGAGACCTCGAATTCCGAATTGGTCGCCGCCATTACCGGCGCGACTGAAAACGCCGTGTCGCGCCGCCGCGCCCGCAAGGAAGACCAGGAGCATTTCGCATGAGCGATCAAAATAAACCTGCCGCGCTTGACCGGTCCGACAGCCGCGTTCGCCATGACGAAGGCATCGGCGGCGCTATCCGCGCCTTTATCGACCGGGTTCGGTCGGGTGATCTGGGCATGCTGCCGGTCGCCATCGGCCTTATCCTGATCTCTGCCGTTTTTGCCTCGTTGAACCCAGTGTTTCTGGCACCCAACAACCTCGTCAACCTGCTGTTTGATGCCGCTGCGGTCGGCTGCATCTCACTTGGCATCGTCTGCGTGCTGATCCTGGGTGAAATCGATCTGTCTGTGGGGTCCATGAGCGGTCTCGCCTCGGCTTTGGTAGGCGTCATCTGGGCCAATATGGGCATGCCGGTGGTGCTGGCGATTCTGGCGGCACTGGCTGCGGGTGCGGTCATGGGGATGATCTATGCCACGCTCTTGAACAAGTTCGGGATGCCCAGTTTCGTCTCGACCCTGTCGGGTCTGCTGGCGCTGCTGGGGATGCAGCTTTACATCCTGGGGCCGACCGGCTCGATCAATCTCAGCTATAATTCGGCGCTGGTGAAATTCGGGCAGATCCTGATCATGCCGCATTGGCTCAGCTATTTGCTGGCCATTCTGCCGGGTGCTGTGATGATCGTCATGGGCCTTGGCACAATGCGCAGACGGGCCGCGGCAAACCTGTCCAGCCCCGGTCTCAGCGTGTTGCTGGCCAAGGCGGCGCTGCTGACCGCCGCGCTGCTGATCGCGGTGATCTATCTGAATCAGGGGCGCGGCGTGCCCTATATGTTCGGGCTGTTCGTGGCGCTGGTGGTGTTGATGAACTATCTGCTGACCCGCACGAAATGGGGCCGGTCGATGTTCGCCGTTGGTGGCAATCGCGAGGCCGCGCGCCGTTCGGGCATCAACGTCAATCGCATCCGCATGTCCGCCTTCATGCTGTGTTCCAGCCTTGCGGCCTTTGGCGGGGTACTGGCCTCGGCCCGGTTGGCGACATCCAGCCAGCAGGCGGGGACGGGCGACGTGAACCTGAACGCCATTGCGGCGGCGGTCATCGGCGGCACATCGTTGTTTGGTGGTCGCGGATCGGCCTGGTCGGCGCTGTTGGGGATTCTGGTCATCCAGGCGATTTCCAACGGGCTGACGCTGCTGAACCTCAGCTCGTCGCTACGCTACATGATCACCGGCGCGGTGCTGGCGATTGCGGTCATCGTCGACAGCTTGGCCCGTCAATCCCGCGCCAGCCATGGCCGCTGAAGAAGGAACGAACGAATGGCTGATTTGATGAAGGGCAAGGTCGCGGCGATCACCGGCGCGGCCTCGGGGATCGGGCTGGAATGCGCGAAAACCCTGCTGGCCGAGGGCGCGACGGTGGTGCTGATCGACCGCGCGGGCGACAAGCTGAACACGCTCTGCGCCGAGTTGGGGCCGAATGCCAAGCCGCTGGTCATCGACCTGATGGATGGCGCGCAGGTCGACGGCATGGCCGCCGCCATCGAGGCGCTGGCCGGGGCGCCGCTGGACATCCTGCACGCCAATGCCGGCGCCTATATCGGCGGCCCGGCGGCGGAAGGCGATGCCGACGCCTGGGACCGGATGCTGCATCTGAACATCAACGCCGCCTTCCGCTGCGTCCGCGCCGTCCTGCCCGGCATGATCGCCCGCAAGACCGGCGACGTGATCTTTACCTCATCCGTCGCGGGCGTCGTTCCGGTGGTGTGGGAGCCGGTCTATACCGCCTCCAAATTCGCGGTTCAGGCGTTCCTGCATGCCACGCGGCGGCAGGTCGCGCCTCATGGCATCCGCATGGGCGCGGTGCTGCCCGGCCCGGTGGTCACGGCTTTGCTGGACGACTGGCCCAAGGCCAAGCTGGAGGACGCGCTGGCCAATGGCTCTCTGATGCAGCCGAAAGAGGTTGCCGATGCGGTGCTGTTCATGCTGTCGCGCCCGCGCAATGTGGTGATCCGCGATCTGGTGATCCTGCCGAACAGCGTCGATCTGTGACGCCCCTCACGGGAAGGAAGTGACCATGACCGACGCCGTTTTTCTGGGCGTGGATGTCGGCACCGGCAGCGCCCGCGCGGGGCTCTTCGATGCCGCGGGCACGATGTTGGCCTCGGCCAAGCGCGACATTCGGATGTGGCGCGAGCCCGGCGATATCGTCGAGCAATCCAGCACCGACATCTGGTCCGCCATCGTGGCGGCCACGCGCGAGGCGGTGGACCGGGCCGGGATCGACCCGGCCCGCGTCGCCGGGATCGGCTTTGACGCCACCTGTTCGCTGGTGGTGCTGGGCGATGGCGGGGCGCCGCTGACCGTCAGCCCCTCGGGCGATCCGGCGCGCAATATCATCGTCTGGATGGATCATCGCGCCATCGAGCATGCCGAGCGGATCAACGCCACGGGCCACCCGGTCCTGCGCTATGTCGGCGGTGTCATCTCGCCCGAGATGGAGACGCCCAAGCTGCTGTGGCTTCGCGAAAACATGCCGTCCACCTATGACGCGGCATGGCAGTTCATGGATCTGGCGGATTTCCTGTCATGGCGGGCGACGGGCGATCTGGCGCGGTCCACCTGCACCGTCACCTGCAAATGGACCTATCTTGCGCATGAAGACCGGTGGGATCCGGATTATTTTCGCACCATCGGGCTGGGCGATCTGGCTGATGGCGAATTTGCCCGTATCGGGCAAAACGTGATCGCCCCGGGCACGCCGCTTGGGCAGGGGCTGTCGCAGCAGGCGGCGGCGGAACTGGGCCTGCCTGTTGGCATTCCGGTTGCCGCCGGGCTGATCGACGCCCATGCAGGCGGCATCGGCACCGTGGGGGCCGAGGGCGTGCCGCAATCCAATCTGGCCTATGTCTTTGGCACCTCGTCCTGCACCATGACTTCGACCAGCGAGCCGGTCTTCGTGCCGGGGGTCTGGGGGCCATATTATCAGGCGATGGTGCCCGGCCTGTGGCTGAACGAGGGCGGGCAATCGGCGGCGGGCGCGGCGATTGACCAGCTTCTCAGCTTCCACCCCGCTGCGTCCGAGGCTGCGGCGGCCGCCAAGGCCGCCGGTCAGCCGCTGCCGGTCTGGCTGGCTGGTCGCGTCAGCGATGCCTCGACTGCCATCGATCTGGCACGTGGGCTGCATGTGGTGCCCGAGTTCCTTGGCAACCGCGCCCCCTTTGCCGACCCCCATGCCCGCGCGATCATCGCCGGGCTGGGCATGTCGCGGGATATCGACAGCCTCGTGGCGCTCTATGTCGCAGGCCTCTGCGGAATCGGTTACGGGCTGCGCCAGATCATCGAAACGCAGGACCAGGCGGGGGCGTCGGTCGATCGCATCGTGATTTCTGGCGGGGCCGGCCAATTGCCGTTGGTCCGGCAGTTGTTGGCCGATGCTGCGGGCAAGCCGGTGGTCGCCGTCAGCGTCGAAGAGCCAGTGTTGCTGGGCTCGGCTATCATAGGCGCGGTGGCCGGCGGGGCTTTCCCCTCGGTGCCAGAGGCCATGTCCGCGATGACGCATAAAGCGTCGGTTTATCACCCTGATCCGCAGGCGGCAGCGATCCATCGGCAACGCTATGACGCGTTTTGCACGTTACAGGAAGCTGGTCGCAACCTGCGCGGCTGAACCTTTGCGGGGGGCAATACCGTTCCCGACCTGACGCCCTGCGACGGGCGCAGCCCATTTCGCTGTGATCGACGTTCATGCGCCTGATCCGCTGGATCAATGGGGCGTCGGGCGGCCAAGAAACGCGGTGCGGTTCATACCGGCGCCCTTCCTGTGGCAGCCCGTCGCGCCGATGACCTGACTGGGCAAGGAATTCCGTGCAGGCAAAGCCATCGACCTGGACAGAACCTGACAGCACCCGCCGTCAAGGCCGGTTCAGCCGACACGATTGCCCTGAACCCATACACCTCTCACCGCGCCTGTCCCGCCGATCCGGGTCACGCGGATCACGTCAGCCCGGGCGCCGATAGCCAACTGCCCGCGGTCGGGCAAGCTTGCAGCATCGGCAGGTGCTGCGGTGACAGTGGCGATGCCGCGTGCGGTGTCACCCCAGAGATCGCCCAGCATCAGCGCCGCAGACAGAAGCGACGAGGGCACATAATCGGACGATACGATGTCCAGAAGACCAGCTTCGGCCAGTTCGTGGGCTGCGACATTGCCGGAATGACTCCCCCCGCGGATCAGGTTCGGCGCGCCCATCATGACCTTGATTCCCTGGTCATGGCAGGCCCGCGCTGCGTCGACTGTCGTCGGGAATTCCGCGAAGTGGACGCCATGTTCCGCCGATTGTGTGACATGCTCGACCTCGGTGTCGTCATGGCTGGCCAGAACTGCGCCATAGCGACGGGCGGCCGCGACGGCGGCAGTTTCATGTGCCGCGCCGAGACGGGTGCGAAGCGCCTTTTGATCCTCGACATGGGTCAGCCAATCTGCTTCAGACAGGCCATATTTGCCGACATAATATTCCTTCAGTTTGCTGATGTCGCGAAACTGACGCGCGCCGGGCGTGTGATCCATCAGGCTGACGATTCCGATCCGGTCTTTGGGACCGAACTTGTCCAATTCGGTGATCAACGTCTCGGAGCAGACTTCTGCGCGCAAATGCAGGAAATGGCTGATCCGCAGCGCCCCTTCGGCACGAAGACCAAGGATTTCATCCGCCAGCGACCGGGCGTATTCGCCATAATTGATGCTGGTGTTCGAAACGACCGAGCCGACGCGCAGCGCATCAAATACCGTTGTAATGCCCACGCTGGCCAATTCGGCATCATGGGCGATGATGGCTGCGACATGCGGCCAGCCCACCTTGGGGCGCGGTTGAATGTGGCGTTCAAGGTTGTCTGTGTGCAACTCGATCAAGCCGGGCATCACCAGATCACCCGCGCAGTCGATCGCGCCTTTGGGGACTGCGGTTCCCTCGGCCAGGTCGACGATCTTGCCATCATCAAGCCGCACCTGTCCGTGCAAGGTTTCGCCCGGCAACACCAGAGTGGCATTGGCGAGAATGGTTTCGTTGCTCATCCGTTCATCTTTCCGCTTGAAGCTTCGGCAGTCTTGACGTTCCTTGCGACCGTTCCGTCACACCTTTGTAACAAACCCCGGTTAATTCGCGCCGCATGATCAAAATAAATCGATACGCTGTCTATTTCGCGCCGCGCCCCGGTCCGTTCGCCGACCGCGCGGCCGCATGGCTTGGCTGGGATGCCGCCGCCGGTCGTGCTGTCGCTCAACCCGATCTTCCGGGTCTGCCCGTGCCGCCGGCCGGCTTGACGGTCGATCCGCGCCGCTATGGTTTTCATGGCACGATCCGAGCCCCGTTCCGACCGAAAACGACCTTGGGTCAGGACGAGATTGCGGGGTGCCTGTCCGACCTTGCCGCAGGGCTGCCCGCGGTCATCTGCGATGGCCTGGCGCTGGAAAATCTGACTGGTTTCCTTGCGCTGACGCCCCGTGGCGATACCGCTGCGCTGCTGGAGCTTGCTGCGCGTGTGGTCGAAGGCACGAACGATCTGCGCGCCCCCTTGACCGAGGCAGAGATCGCCCGCCGTCGCCCCGAAACCCTGACGGTGCGGCAAAAGGGTTACCTGACCCGGTGGGGCTATCCCTTCGTGATGGACGAGCTCCGCTTTCACTTGACGCTGACCGACAGGTTGCCTGCCGATCAGGTCACGACGGTTGCGGCGGTGCTGGACCGCCATTTCACGCCTGTCTTGCCGCGTCCCTTCGCGATCCAGGATCTGTGCCTTTTCGGTGAGGATGAGACGGGCAAGTTTCATCTGTTGCATCGCTATGCCCTGACCGGCTGAAGCGCCGCCAGCAGGCGTGTCACGCCCACGGAGATCGTGCTGTCATTTATGACCACAGTCGCGGAGATACTGTCAGGCAGGGCGTAATCCGCCCGCGTCAATCGGGCGCGAATGTCGCGCTGATCTTCGCGACCGCGCTGCGCCAGTCGTTCGGCCAAGACCGCCTGCGGCGCTGTCACCAGAATGACCTGCAGATCGGGAAACGCAATCAACGCCGCCGCAAGCGCAGCGCGGCTGCCATTAAAGACCACGTCCCCCGGACCAGACAGGAGATCTGCGGGAATGCCATAGCGCAGCCCATGCGCCTGCCAATGCAGGGCAAAGTGTCCCGCCGCCAGACGCGCCTGAAATTCGCTTTCCGTCACACCTTCGAAATCTTCGCCCCCGGCCTCGGTCGGTCGGGTGATGACACGACGGATCAGCCGCAGATCGGGCCGACGCTTCATGGCGCCGGCGATCAACGTATCCTTTCCTGCCCCTGACGGACCCACGATGGCAAAGATCATGCAGCGACCCTTGGCGTGAAGCCGGTTACATCAACCAACCGATCGCAGACCCTTTCCCGTGCGGGTTCGTCGTGAAAGATGCCCAGGATGGCCGCGCCGCGTGCTTTGGCCTCTTCGATCAGGGTCAGCACGACCTCGCGATTGGCGGCATCAAGACTGGCGGTTGGTTCGTCCAGCAGCAGCGCTGGATAGGCGTGGGCAAAACCGCGTGCGATATTCACCCGCTGCTGTTCTCCGCCTGAAAACGTGGTGGGCGACAGGGGCCACAGCCGTTGCGGGATGTTCAGGCGGGTCAGTAGGTCGGCTGCACGGTCGCGGGCCTGATCGCGCGCTGCGCCAAGCACCAGCAAGGGTTCGGCCACCACATCCAACGTGGACACGCGGGGCACCACGCGCAGAAACTGGCTGACATAGCCCAGGGTTTCGCGCCGCAGTTGGATGATCGCACGGGGCGAGGCGGTGGCAACATCGACATCGCCCACGCGAAGGCTGCCCCCGGCGGACAGATAATTGCCATAGACCATGCGCATCAGCGTCGATTTGCCCGCGCCCGATTGCCCGGTCAGGCCCACGCATTCGCCCGACGCCACGGTCAGGAATGCCTCTGCCATGACCGGGATCACCGCGCCGCCCTGATTGTGCATGGTGAAGTACTTTGACAGATTTTCGATCTGGATCATGGAATTACACCTGCAAGACAGAAGAAACGAGAAGCTGGGTATAGGCGTGCTGCGGATCGTCCAGCACCTGATCGGTCAGGCCCTGTTCAACCACGCGGCCCGACTTCATAACCATCAACCGATGCGCCAGTAACCGGACGACCGCCAGATCATGGGTCACGATGATCACCGACAACCCAAGGTCGCGCACCAGTCCGCGCAGCAGGTCCAGCAGTCGTGCCTGCACGCTGACATCCAGCCCCCCGGTCGGTTCATCCATGAAGACCAGTCGCGGCGAGGTGACAAGGTTGCGCGCGATCTGCAAGCGCTGCTGCATCCCGCCCGAAAATGCACTTGGCCGGTCGTCGATCCGGTCGCTGGCGATCTCGACCCGGCCCAGCCAATCGGTCGCGGTCTCACGGATCTGGCCATAATGACGCCCGCCAATGGCCATCAGCCGCTCGCCCACATTGCCGCCCGCGCTGACGCCCATCCGCAGCCAATCGCGCGGATTCTGGTGGACATAGGCCCAATCGGTGCGCGACAGGCGCCGGCGCTCTGTCTCGGCCATGGCCAGCACGTCGCGGTCCTCATATCGGACACGCCCCAGATCGGGTGTCTGGTGGCCCGCAAGGCAGGACAGCAGCGTCGATTTCCCCGATCCGCTTTCACCAACGATGCCCAACACCTCTCCCGGCCACAGATCGAAGGATACATCCGCACAACCGATCCGGGCACCATAGCGTTTCGTCAGGCCGTCCACCTGCAACAGTGGGGTGTTCAGCGCCGAGATATTTTCCATGACCGTCATTCTGCTGCCTCCGGCTGGGATGCCCAAAGACGTCCCTGATGGCCTGCTTCGCGCCGCCCCGCACAGAAGTCGGTGTCGGAACAGACAAACATCCGCGTGCCCTGATCGTCGGTGATCACCTCGTCCAGATAGCTGTGCCCAGCCCCGCACAGATCGCAGTCATGCGCGGCCTTTGATGCCTCGAACGGGTGGTCGTCAAAATCAAGGCTGACCACTTCGGTCCAGGGTGGCAGGGCATAGATGCGCTGTTCGCGGCCGGCGCCAAACAATTGGATCGCCGGGCAACCCGACAGTTTCGGGTTGTCGAATTTCGGGATCGGTGAGGGGTCCATGACATAGCGCCCCTCGACCCTGACCGGATAGGCATAGCTGGTGGCGATTTGCCCGTGGCGGGCGATATCTTCATACAGCTTCACATGCATCAGGCCGTATTCCTCAAGCTCGTGCATCTTGCGCGTCTCGGATTCGCGCGGCTCAAGAAAGCGTAGCGGTTCAGGGATCGGCACCTGATAGACAAGGATCTGATCGGGCGTCAGCGGCGTCTCGGGGATGCGGTGGCGGGTCTGAATCACGGTCGCCTCATCGGTGCGTTCGGTTGTGGCAACACCTGCTGTGCGGGCAAAGAATTTGCGGATCGAGACTGCGTTTGTCGTGTCATCCGCGCCCTGATCGATCACTTTCAGCCGGTCCTCGGGCACCAGACAGGCGGCAGTGACCTGCACGCCGCCGGTTCCCCAGCCATAGGGCATCGGCATCTCGCGGCTGGCGAAGGGCACCTGATAGCCCGGCACCGCGATGCCTTTCAGGATTGCGCGGCGGATCATCCGCTTGGTCTGTTCATCCAGATAGGCGAAATTGTAAGACTGATCCGTCATTCTGCGGCCTCCTGTTGGGATTGCGCTTCGCTGCGCAGACGGCGCACCAACTCTAACTCGGCCTGAAAATCCACATAATGCGGCAGCTTGATATGTTCGAGGAAACCGGTCGCCTGAATATTGTCGCAATGGGACAGGACAAATTCCTCATCCTGTGCCGGAGAGCCGGTGAAATCCTCGCCCAATTCGTTCCAGCGGAGTGCCCGGTCCACCAGGCTCATCGCGATGGATTTGCGTTCGCTTTGGCCAAAGACCAGCCCATACCCTCGGGTGAATTGTGGCGGTTCGGTCCGACTGCCCTTGAATTGGTTCACCGTCTCGCATTCGGTCAGGTTGATTTCACCGATTTCGACGGCAAAGCCCAGTTCGGGAATGTCGACTGTGACGGCGACCTTGCCGATGCGCAACTCGCCGACGAAGGCGTGTGTGCGGCCATAGCCCCGCTGCGTCGAATAGGCCATCGACAGAATGAAACCTTCGTCGCCACGGGTGATCGCCTGCAGGCGCAGCGCCCGGTCGGCAGGCAGTTCCAGCGGCTCGCGCGTTAGATCGGGGGGGGGGTCGTCCGAATGGGGCGCTTCCTCGATCAAACCGTCGCGGTTCAGGAACTGGGTCACATGCGGCACAGGGATTGCGGGTTCAGGCGTTCCTTGCTCTGGCCCGGTGTCACACCCTTCGGCTTCGGCCATCAGGGTGAAATCCAGCAATCGATGGGTATAGTCAAAGGTCGGCCCCAGAACTTGCCCGCCCGGCAAGTCCTTGAACGTGGCCGAGATGCGCCGGTCCACGACCATATCCGCCGTTTCAACCGGGCGCGACGCCGCAAAGCGTGGCAGCGTCGTGCGATAGGCGCGGATCAGAAACACCGCCTCGATCAGGTCGCCCTGCGCCTGCTTGATCGCCAGCGCGGCAAGATCGGGATCATAAAGCGAGCCTTCCGCCATCACCCGGTTGACCGCCAGTTTCATCTGTTCGCGAATTTGCGCGACGGACAGTTCGGGAACGGCAGGATCGCCCCGGCGTTCCTGCGCCAGCCAGTCATGGGCGTTGTCGATGGCGCGCTCGCCACCCTTTACGGCGACATACATCAGATCACCTCCACGCGGGTGGATCGGGGCAGGCAGGCGATTTGGTTGCCAGCGGTGAAGATCGTGTCAAAGCCCAGCGGGAACAGCGCCCGATTGGCATGGAATGCCTGCACTTCGGGCAGGTTAAGATGGGTCCGCAGCTGAATGCCGGGACCGGTAAGGGCGGGACCATCATCGCTCAACACGTCCCTTTCGACGATCAGCGTGGCCGAGCGGTCGGGATAGTCCGGCTGACCGATGCGAAAGCGATTAACCGGCTGCAGATCCGCCCAATGTCCAAGGGCAAAATCGGCATCCGGGGCATCGAACAATGGCGCACCAATGTGGAATGCTATCCAATCCTTCACCGCCTGCGCGCCGCACCGGCCCGCCAGATGCAGGGGCGTGGTGGCATCGCACAATGTCAGCAGAGTCACACCGGCGGCGACAGACAAGGGGGCAGGGGGCAGGGCGCCTTCGACGCGGCGGATGGTGCCGGGGCGGGCCATGGCCTCCAGTATTTCCCGGAAGGCGCGGGCGGATTGGACCGGGGCATCGGTGAAGCCACCAGAAAGCATATCGGCGATCATTTGTCTTCTCCGCGAACCATGGTGAAGAAATCGACCTTTGTGGTCGCGGCTTTCGCGGCGCGGGTGGAACGGGCCTGCGCCGCTTCGGCTTGCAATGGCGCCAGAACGCGGGTTGCAACCTCAGCCGCTGCCGGCGTCTGCATCAATGCATCGGCAAGGGCCGCGCGGCGGGCATGGGTCTTGTCGCGCCCCTGAACCCACGCATGACCGACCGTGCCACACTCCAACCTGACCGAGCAGCGCGTCACTGTCATTTCACCCAGATTGAACGGTGCGCCCGTGCCACCGGTTCGGCCCTGCACCATCACCGCACCGATCTCGGGTGCGCGCAGCAGGGCATGTTCGGGCAGGTCGGGCATCAGCGCGGCCAGTTTTTGCGGCGGGGCTTTGGCCAGCAGGGACATCCATCCCTTTCGCGGCTCTTGCAGGTCATCCATTTTGGCATCCTCGACATCTTGGCAGGTTGTCGGATATATTATACAACTAGACAACACTTACCTTTTTGGCCCCGGCTGGCCTAGGGGAGAGTTGTGAAATTTTCATGACGAGGGATCAGATGCCGCGCGATACGATCTGGACGACCATTGCGAGCAAGCTTCGCGACGACATTGCCCAGCGGGCCTATGCCCCCGGCGATCGCCTGCCGACCGAGGCCGAGCTTTCTGCCCGCTTCGGCGTCAATCGCCATACGGTGCGGCGTGCGCTGGCCGATCTGGCTGACGCGGGGCTGGTGCAGTCACGGCGCGGTGCGGGCGTCTTCGTGATGGCCCGGCCCATGGACTATCCTCTGGGCCGCCGCGTACGCTTTCATCAGAATCTGGCCGAGAGTGGCCGCACGCCGGGGCGCAAGATCACACGGGCCGAAACCTGCCCCGCCAATGATGCCGCGACCGAAGGTTTGGGGTTGCCTGCTGGCGTGCCCGTCCATGTGATCGAGGGGGTATCGTTTGCGGATGATCAGCCAATGGCGGCGTTCCGATCGGTCTTTCCGGCGGGCCGATTTCCCGAATTGCTGGTAGCGCTTCAGACCGAAACCTCGGTCACTGCGGCGTTGGCTGCCTGTGGGTTGACCGATTACACCCGACGCGACACCCGCCTGACGGCCAAACTGGCCGATCCGGTGCTGGCGCTGGCGTTGCAGATCAGACCGGGCGCGCCGGTGCTACGTTCAGTCGCAGTCAACGTGGATGCGGAGGGGATACCGGTTGAATACGGCACCACCTGGTTCGCAGGGGACAGGGTCTCACTGACTGTGGCGGCCGATCAGGCCTGATAGGCTTCGGCCGTCAGCGTCCGGAAATCCTGCAGCGCCGCGGCCGTCGAAACGCGATTTTAATCACGTGGCGGGACAGCCCGCGATGATCAGATGGGCGGCACGTCCTTGGTCGCGACCGCGCCCGCCGCTCTGCATCCGGCCGTCATGGCTGAGCAATACAGCAAATGATGCTGGGCGGCGTGCCTTGGGCTGGCGCGTCGATCGTCTGCACATTCATCACTTTTCACCCTTGATCAGCTTGCGCCGCAGCCAACCCGACAGGCTGTCCATCAGCATGACCATCAGCACGATCAGCACCATGTAATAGGCGACCTCTTCCCAATCCTTCTGTGTCATGATCGCTTGCGCAGCAGCAGCCCGATGCCACCGCCGACGATGGCCCCGATCACCGTTGCGCTGCGAGTGTTGGATTCCAGGTAATAAAGAACCTGGCTCAACAAGATGGGCGTGATTTGCGGGATGACGCCAAAACGGGCGCGCTGCAACCCGTTGGCCCCGGTCGAGCGGATGCCCTCGACCTGCTTTTCGTCGATGTTTTCCAGCGCCTCCGAGAAGGTCTTGCCAAATGTCCCGGCATCGGTGATGGCAATCGCAATCGCCCCGGTCATTGGCCCCGGCCCGAATGCGCGGGACAGAATGATCGTCCAGATCAAGCCGTCGACGCCGCGAATGAAATCGAACAGGCGACGGGCGGCAAAGCGCAAAGGGCCAAGCGGATCGAAGTTGCGGGCGGCCAGAAAGCCCAAAGGCAGCGCGACGATGGCAGCCGTCATCGTGCCCAGAAACGCCATCAGGATCGTCTCGAAAATGGCCCATGCGACATCGCCGTGGCGCCACATCTTGTTCGTCCAGAACTCGTTGACCATGTAGCCCAGATTGCTGCGGGCCGGATCGATCCGATCGCCGCTGATTGCAAGCGACCCAAGCTGGATCATGGATTTGCCATAGAAAGGGCTGTCGAGGGTGAAGAACCAAAGTTCCCAACCCGGCTGGTATTTGAAAGTCTCGACTTTCGACCGTGAATAGCTGAAGCGACCTGCCTCGGTCGTGACGCTGACCTTGTTTGGCGCGACGCTGATCCAGTCGGGGATGGGTTCGGGCGCGGTCAGCACAGGTTTGCCGTCCTTGGGGCGAATGTCGATGATGCCATAACCCGGCACGGTATAGCGTGCGCCCGCGTCGTCATAGGTGACGATGTGGCCCTGCCCAAGGTCGATGGTCGTCACCCCGCCTGTGCTGTCCATCCAGTCCGGCAGCATCCCGTCGGGATAGGTGCCCTTTGTCTCTCCCTCGATGGCGACGGTGACCTGACCCGAGCGGTTGTCCCGTGTCACATGGGTCTTATGCGACCAGAAATCTGACAGCAGCACTGCCGCATTGTCAAAGCGGGCGCGTTGCACAAGGGACGAGATGTCAAAACTGATCGCGGCATAGACCAGATAGCCAAGGATCAGCATCGGAATGGCGAAGGCCAATCGGCGCTTGCGGTCAAAGCTGTGGATGATGCCATCGGCAAGGCCGGGGGGATATGTGTTTGCGGACATCTGTCAGATTCCCTTGACCAGTTTGTGACGAAAGCGGTCAGACACTCCGTCGATCACGACGATGGCAAGAAACAGCAGCAGGAAGATTGCCACGACCTGATCGTAACGGCCCTGACCCCATTGCATTGCCAGTTTCAGGTCATGGCCGATGCCACCTTCGCCCACAAAGCCAAGAATGGCCGAGGCCCGGACGTTGATTTCAAGCCGCAGCAGCGCATAGCTGATCCAGTTGGGGGCCACCTGTG
The DNA here is from genome assembly GCF_014490725.1 of Paracoccus amoyensis. Lineage (GTDB taxonomy): Bacteria > Pseudomonadota > Alphaproteobacteria > Rhodobacterales > Rhodobacteraceae > Paracoccus > Paracoccus amoyensis. The sequence goes on along the minus strand of NZ_JACOQL010000003.1, from coordinate 31,317 downwards.
GGATCACCCCAAGCCACATCCGTTGCGACCAGCTGGCGCCGACCGCAGTCAGCCCTTCGACCGGCTTCAGATCGGCATTCTCTGCCACTTCCGAAAACAGCTTGCCAAGCGATCCTGCGGTATGGATCGCAATGGCAATGACTGCCGGAACGGGGCCACCGCCAAGGATGTAGATCAGCACCAATGCGATGACGATTTCAGGAATGGCGCGAAGCGCGTCCATGGTGCGGCGAAACAACGGGATCAGCGCCTGCCAACGGGCCAGTCCACGCGTGGCCAGCAGCGACAACGCCATGGCGGCCAATGTGCCCAGCAGGGTTGAGACCGCGGCGATGTTAAGTGTTTCGATCAGGGCAGGGACGTGGTCCAGAAACAGACCCGGCAGATTGGCCCGTTTGGCCCATGCTTCTGCCAGGACTTCGGCGGGAAAGTCGATGACCTGTGGCAGACCGTTCCAGAAACCACCCGCATTGCGGGCGTCCGCCAACAGCCAGCCAGAGCTGAGCAGCGCCACGAACAGAACCAGAAGGATGCCGCCATACATGCGTTTGCGGCGCACCATCTCTAGATAGGTTTCGTGATCGTTGAGCCGATCCCGGCGTTTGCCCTGTTCTGACCCGAAAGCGACGTCGGCCATCCTGTTCCCCTGCATTAAAAAAGCCGGGTTCCCAAACAGGAACCCGGCAAGGCATTGCGAAAGCTTAGACGCCTTCTTCCAATTTGCGTGCAGCGATGATGCCCAGATAATCTTCGTGCTTCACGGGTACGAAGTCTTTGGCTTCACCGGCAGCCAGATTATAGCCGCACTCGGGATCGGTTTCGAAGATCGTGTCCACCAGCGCGTAGATTTTATCCTTCACATCCTGCGGCAGTTCGCGACGGACGACGACCGGACCTTCGGGGATCAGCTCCGAGCGCCAGATTTCGACCAAATCGCTCATATCGACCAGACCGGCATCGGCAGCCTTGCGAAACGCCCCCGAACCGTAACCATCCTCCCAATTGCCAAGGCCATCGGCCCAGGACACGCCGGCCTCGTAATCGCCATTCGCGACACCGACGATGGTCTGCTCGTGACCGCCCGACATTTTGACTTCGGCGAAATAGTCATCAAGCTTGCCGTATTTTTCGGTCAGTTCGGCAGCCGGCACCAGATAGCCCGAGGTAGAGTTCGGATCGGCAAAGGCAAAGACCTTGCCCTGCGCGTCCTCGATTGCGTTGATACCACTGTCGGCGCGGGCAAAACCGATGGCATAGTAGCCGGTTGTCCCGTCAATGTTCTGCTTGGTCAGCATCACATCAACTGCGTCCGGGTTGGTCAGATAAACCTTGGCATAGGCTGATGCACCCAGCCAGGCATAGTCCAGCGTGCCGCCCAACAGACCCTGCACCACACCGTCATAATCGGCGGGAGTAAAGACTTTGGTCGGAACGCCCAGCGTCTCTTCGACCTTGGACCGGAAGCACTCGGAGGATGTCATCCGGTCTTGTGCGTTCTCTCCGCCAAGGACGCCGATGTTGAAGCCCGTGATCTCTTGCGAGAAAGCGGGCGCGGAAAGTGCGGCTATCATGGCCGTCGCGACCAGCAGCTTGTTCATAGTATCTCCGTAGGTTAGCGGTTTGGGTCAGGACAACATCAGCCGGGCATAGGCGCGGTCGGCTGTTGTATCTTCGGGGATCGAGGTTGAGGTGGCTGACTCGTTGAAGCTGGTGTCGGCGCCATAGATGTCGCGGGCCACTTTGGTAGAAAGCTGTTCGGGCGTGCCATCAAAGACCATGCGCCCGTCACGCATGCCGATGACCCGGTCACAATAGCGGCGTGCGGTGTCCAGCGTGTGCAAGTTGGCAATGACCATGCGCCCGTCTTCCTCGTTGATGCGCTTCAACGTGTCCATCACGATCTGCGCATTCATGGGGTCAAGACTGGCGATCGGTTCATCGGCCAGGATGATTTTGGGGTCCTGCATCAGGGCGCGGGCAATGGCGACGCGCTGTTGCTGGCCGCCGGACAGCGCCTCGGCTCGTTTGGGGGCCTGTTCGGCAATGCCAAGGCGATCAAGGATCTCCAGCGCTTTCAGAATGTCGGCGCGGGGCCACAGATTGAACATCGTCTGAACTGTGGATCGGCGGTTCAGGATGCCGTGCAATACGTTCGACACCACATCCATGCGCGGCACCAGATTGAACTGTTGGAAAATCATGGCGCAAGATGATTGCCACTGTCGCGCCCGTGCGCCGCGCAGTGACAAGATTTCGTGGCCGTCTACCCGGATTTCTCCACGACTTGCATCGGTCAATCGGTTCATCAGCCGCAGAAACGTCGATTTTCCTGCGCCAGAGCGTCCGATGATACCGATGAAAGCGGGCCGATCCACACTGAAGCTGACGTTGTCAACTGCAGCCTTCTGACCAAACATCCGCGTTACGCCCTGAACTTCCAGCATTCATGCCTCCGGTTTCCTGGGGCGGGAAGTAGCGGGTGACTGTGACGCTTTGTGAAAGACCTAGTGAAGCTTCCGTGACAGGCAGCGTGTTGCGGGATTGGTCGGCGCTGGAATCTCAGCTTCGGTCTTGGAAACGCTTGGGTCCAAAAAAGACGCGGCCAGTCACGCAAACCCAAAACCAGTCACGCAAACCCAAAAACAAAGCCTTGGCGTGACTTTCGTTCCCTGTTTGAAACGGGGCTGAAACTCTTAACGATTGAGAGGCTGTCAGAACAAGTGCAGGGACCTGCGCATAAAAAACACGGGCAATCTGCATTGCCCGTGCCAGTGTCCAGCGGGCTGCCGCCCGCGTTTAGATCAGTTGGATGCCGACTGCAGCAGATCGGTGATCCGGCGAACCGATGCGCGCCGGTTCTCGCGGACATCGCCTTCCTGCCTTACCTTCAGGAACTGTTCGCCATAGCCTTGGACGACCATGTTTTCCGGCGGCACGGCAAAATATTCGGTCAGCGCCAGCGCCACGGATTCTGCGCGACGGTCAGACAGCGCAAGGTTTGCCGCATCCGAACCGACAGTGTCAGTATAGCCTTCGATCATGAAGACCTCTTGCGGATTTTTCGTGATGGTATCGCGGATGACATCACCAAGGGTGGCCAATTGCCTGGCCTGATCTGATTTGATCGCGGCCGAACCGGTTTCAAAGGTGATGGCGTCGATATCGACAGGTGCCACCAGTGCGCGGACCTGCGGAATGTCGCGGATCTGCGCCAGCGTAAAGCGACGATCAGCGGCGGATTCAGCCAGCAGTGCGGTGCGCAACTGATCCTCGCTCATCTCACCGGCAGAGATTGCGTTCCGGCGAACCGGTGCAGGCAGCGTGGCAAGGTCAACCGGTTGGGCAACCGTATCGTCGATCAGCTGCATGTTGGTTCCATCGGCCGATACCAGAGTCCGCCGCAGAACGCGCAGGTCGGCATCGCGAATGGTGACGACCTTGCTGCCATCGGCGCGGGTCACAATCGTGCGCGATGAACCGTCATCGAAATTCTCGGTCGTTACGGTTGATCCCGGCTGACGCAGCAGGGCGATTTCATCCTTGATGATCTGCTGGCTGCCATCGGCCCGGGTCACGACCACGCGGTCGGGCGAGCTGAGTTCAACCTGACGGTTGTTGCTGAGCATTGCCCCAACGGCGACGCCGCCCAGACCCAGCAGAAGCGCCTTGCCCAGATTGTTGTCGTCGTCGTCGTCATCCCTGTTCGAGGTAGTTTCCCGTTGTCCCCCCGAACCCGTCAGTGCGTCACGAAGGCTGGTCGCGAAATCTTCGTCCGAGGAACGACTGTTTTCTTCTGTCACCTGCTCTTCGGTGACTTTGCCATCCGTCGCATCATCGTTCAAAGCAGCGGCGGTCGGGGCTTCGGTGGCCTCGGCTGCTTCTTTCGCAGCTTCGGTTTCCTTGGCGTCCTGTTCGGGCGCCTGTTCCGTCGCCTGTTCATCCGAATTTGCTTCGGCCTCAGCGGTGGTGTCAGCTTCTGTCGCAGCGTCGCCGTTGGCTGCCGTGTCAGGTTGCTCGACATCCTCGCCGGACTGTTCAGCCAGGGCTTTTTCCAAGGCTTCCTTGTCGGTCATATCTTCTGCCGGGGCGGCTTCTGTCTCTGATTCTGCTTCGGCTGCAGCAGGCTTTTCCGACGCAGCAGTGTTTGCATCAGCTTCGGTCGTGGCGTCCGGTTGGGTTTCCGCGTCTGTGGCCGCGTCCGCTGCGGCTTCTGGCTCTGCGGGGGCTTCTGGCTCGGCTTCTTCGGCCAGTGCCTTTTCCAGAGCCTCTTTGTCGGTCGCTTCGGCGTCCGGTTCAGCGTTTGAAGCTTCAGCTGCTTCCGGCTCAGCGGGTTCTGCTGTCTGTTCTTCGACAGCCATCGGCGCGGCCTCGGTGGCCGGCTCGGCTTCCGACTGCGCGGGCGCGTCTTGTGCTTCGATCTCAGCTTCTGGTTCGGCTTCGGCGGCAGGTTCGGCGGTTTCTGCTTCTACAGCAGCCTCGGGCTCTGCAGCCGCTTCTTCGGCGGGGGCTTCGGCAGCAGGCTGTTCTTCAGCCGCTTCCGGCTGCTCTGCAGCAGGTTCCGCATCCGCCTCGGCGGCGGCTTCCGGCGCAGGCGCGGGATCGACGGCTTCTTCTGCTTCAGCCTCGGCCGGTGCTTCAGCCTCGGGCGGTGCTTCAGCCTCGGGCGGGGCTTCGGCCTCAGCTTCGGGCAGAGGCAGAGTTTCTGCCGCTTGCTCTTCCGCGCCCGCCTCGGGTGCGGCTGTCTGGGCCATCGTGGCATGTGGCGCCAACAGCGACAGGCAGGCCGCGATTGCGGTCGTGTTGTGGATAATTCGGCGCATCGTTGCTTCTCCAATTTACCATTTCGGCGAACCGATTGGTAAAAGAACCACGTCAGGCAGACACGGTTTCCCAACAAGCGCGTGAACAGCGCGAACCTGCCGAAATAAACAGCTCGGCTATTCCATGACCTGCTGTGGCCAAGGCCGACTGCGTCAAATGCGGTTGGACAGCAAAAATACCGGCACCATACCGATCAGCACGATCATCAGCGCGGCGATTGAAGCATCTTCATAGGTTCCGCGCGCGGCTTCGCCATAAAGATGCGTGGCCAGCGTTTCCACGTTCAGCGGTCGCAGAAGCAATGTGGCAGGCAGTTCTTTGACGCAATCCACAAAGATCAGCAGACCGGCACTGATCATCGACGCCCGCGACAGTGGAATGTGAATGTGCCGGAAAACCCCGGTCGGGCTTTGGCCCAGACTGCGTGCCGCGTGATCCATGGATTGCGGCACGCGGGTCATCCCTGCCTCGATCCCACCGGCCGCTATCGCCAGGAACCGCGCGACATAGGCATAGATCAACGCGGCCCCTGACCCCAGCAGGATAAGCTGCGGCGCGTTTGTCATGAACAGGCCCAGAGCTGCGGTGATCTGGCGGTCGGCAAAGATGATGACCGGCAGCAGGCCGATGGCAAGGATCGTTCCGGGCACGGCATATCCCAAGGTCGAAATACGCACGGCAAAATGCGTTACCTTGCTTGGGCGCAACCGGGTGGCCGCCGCGATCAGCAGCCCCAATCCGACCGCAATCATCGTCGCGATCAAGGCTAGCGTCGCGGTCTGCAATGCCTCGGACCAGATCCGTGTCGGGATACCGTTATAGGAATAACGCCGCCATGCCTGATGGATCAGATAGCTGGCCGGGGCGATGAAGCCGACCAGGACGGGGAGGGTGCATAACATCGTTGCCGTGATCGCCGCGACGCCGCGCAACCTGACGCGCGCCAGCGGCAGATGGCGCCGGGCTGTGCCAGCATATGTCTGCCCCTTGCGCGCCCAGCGTTCAAACAGCACCAACGAGACGACAATCATCAGCATCACGATGGCGATCTGCGCCGCGCCGGGCAGGTCGGTGCGGTTCAGCCAGGTGGAATAGACAGAGACGGTCAGCGTGCGGACGCCCAGAAATTCGGCGGCGCCGATGTCATTCAGCGTTTCCATCAACGCCAGGGCCATGCCAGCCGCAATGGCTGGTCGCGCCAGTGGCAGGACGATCTGCCGAAAAACGCGCATCGGGCCTGCGCCAAGGGTGCGCGATGCCTCTAGCAGATTGGCGGCCTGTGTGGCGAACAGCGCGCGCACCGGCAGATAGACATAGGGATAAAGCACAAAGCCCAGCAGCAGGATGCAGCCAGTCATCGAGCGGATGTCGGGCAGGCGGAAATCACGGGGGCTATCATAGCCCAGCAGATCGCGCAGCAGGGATTGCACCGGGCCAATGGGGTGCAGAATGTCCAGATAGGCATAAGCGATGATATAGGTCGGAACCGCCAGCGGCAGCAGCAGCGCCCAGCCCAGAATGCGCCTGCCCGGAAAGTCGAAACCGGCGATCAACCATGCCGTGACCGTTCCGATACTTGCAACGATCACCCCCACACCAGACAGCAGAATGATCGTCTGGCCAAGGGCGCTGGCCAGCACATTCCGGAAAAGATGTGGCCACAGGCCGGGGCTGCCCTGCAGCGCAAACCCGATCAATGCCAGAACCGGCAGCATCACCAATAAAGCAATCAGGACGGCAATGACCTGCCATCCGCCGCCAGCTTTCGGGAACATGTATGGGTGCCTCTTCAGGGTTATGCCCCCACTTGCGCAGGCAGCGGGGGCATAACAGATCAGTTGTCGAAACCGACTTCCTCGGCCAGTTCGCTTGCGGCCTTGCGTTCACGTGCGATGGCGGTCAGATCGGTCGGATCAACCTGCAATTCGCCGAATTCGCCCACCAGCGGATCAACCGGAATACCGGCTTTGACCGGATATTCATAATTCGCCTCGGCATAGATTTTCTGGGCATCGTCCGACACCAGATATTCCAGCAGTTTGACGGCGTTGTCCTTGTTCGGGGCGTGTTTGGCAACTGCCGCGCCCGAGACGTTGACCTGCGTGCCGCCACCTTCAAAGGTTGGCAGGATCAGCTTGACGGCATTCGCCCATTCTTCCTGCTCGGGTCCGCCCGCGCCGCTGCGCATGACGCCGATATAATAGGTGTTGGCGATACCGATCTCACAAATGCCGCCCATGATGTCGCGGGCAACGTCGCGATCCCCGCCGCCGGCCGTGCGGGCCAGGTTCGCCTTGACGCCCTCGAGCCAGGTTTTCGTCTGATCAACGCCGTGATGGGTGATATAAGAGGCGGTCAGCGCCACGTTATAGGGGTGTTGGCCGGACCGGATGCAGACCTTGCCCTTCCATTCAGGGTTGGCCAGCTCTTCATAGGTGAAGCTGGTCAGGTCCAGATCCTTGGCCGCGTAAAGTGCGCGGGCACGCAGCGACAGGGCAAACCAGTTTCCGTCCTTGTCGCGCAGATTTTCGGGGATAGCGTCGTTCAGCACGGCGGAATCGACAGGCTGCGTCAGCCCGCGATCGACCAGATCGACCAGATTGCCGATGTCTACCGTCATCAGCACGTCGGCGGGCGAAGCGTCGCCCTCTTGCTCGACCCGTTCGGGCAGGCCGTCTTTCAGGAAGATCGTGTTGACCTCGACCCCGGTTTCTTCTGTGAAAGCTTCCAACAGGGGTTCGACCAGTTTCGGCTCTCGGGTGGTGTAAAGATTCAGCTCATCCGCCAGCGCGGCACCGGTAACACCTTGCAGCATGATCGTTGCTGCAACCGTCGCCAAAAGATCGTTTCGCATGTCGGTCCTCCTTGTCGTGACGGCCGGGTTATATTATCCCTAGAAAATAAGTAAACAATTATGTTCCGCTCCGCATGGACTGATCGAACCAACGCAGATGGATGATACCGACTTTGACATATTTGCGGGCGATCGCGCCGTTGCGACGGTGCAGCCGATGTTGCGGATCACCAATGTCGCCCGCCGGTTTGCAGCCACGCCAGCGGTTCAGGATGTGTCATTGACGGTTGAACCGGGGCAGGTGACCTGCCTGCTGGGGCCGTCTGGCTGCGGGAAATCCACAACCTTGCGGATGATCGCAGGGATCGAACAGCTGGATCTCGGCACGATCCATATCGACGGCAATCTGGTCGCGGATCACAAGAATAGCCTGCCACCGGAAAAGCGTTCGGTTGGCATGGTGTTTCAGGATCTGGCGCTTTTTCCGCATATGACGATTGCCGAAAATATCGCTTTCGGCATTCCGAAAGCACGCCGCAAATCTGCGGATATCGGGCAGATGCTGGATCGGGTTGGTCTTGCCGGTTATGGCGATAAATATCCCCACCAACTGTCCGGAGGAGAGCAGCAGCGTGTCGCCCTTGCCCGCGCCCTGGCGACCGGGCCAAAGGTGATGTTGCTGGATGAGCCGTTTTCCAGTCTTGATCAGCGGCTGCGATCCGAGATGCGCGAATTTGCGCTGGACCTGTTGCGAGAGGCTGGCGCCGCCGTCGTGTTGGTCACCCATGACCCGGATGAGGCGATGATGATGGCCGACCGCATCGCGATCATGGAACAGGGCAGGGTGCTGCAAGAGGGGGCGCCGCTTGATCTGTATAACCACCCCGTCAATCTGGCAGTGGCGCAGTTTTTTTCCTATCTGAATCTGTGGTCGGGACGTGTCGATGACGGGTTTGTCGAAACGCCGATTGGTCGCTTGCCGGCAATCGGCTTTGCGGACGGCGCAGCCGTTACTTGCGCAATCCGGCCAGAACATATGCGCCTTGAACCCGTTGACGGCGGGGGTGCCATCGTGCGGGTGTCCCGTGTCCAAAGCCTCGGTCGCGAAAGCGTCGTTGACGTGTCGTCACTGGATGGTGCGCAAAAGTTGCGATGCAATATCGCAGGTCCCGTCGGTTTTCAGGTCGACGAGCGGGTTTCCGTTGGTTATGCCCCTGACTCGGTAATGATTTTCCCCGATCAGGATCAACGATAATCCCTGAAATTCGCTGAATAGGCGATGGCAAAGCGCGTTTGGCGACTGTTGCCCTGATGTGACAATTATAGTTTGACCAAGATTAGTGCAGGACCTGTACATATAGGCGGTTTGCCGCCGACACATTCCCTTGTTATGCTTGTTACAGCAGCTTGACCGCGAATAAGCAGAATCAGGCAAAGCGGTCAAAAATAACTAGAAACTGTGCCGATACTGGCTCGCAGACGACCTTGTGTTGTTGCGAGATCGGGTGAGCCTGTTTTGGCAAGACCGGGGCATTTTGTGCGTGAAACGTTTAACGGGATTCTGGGGGTTATTGGCAGCGTATTGGCTGTCTGAACGGTGGCGGGAAGCTTGGTTGCTGACGGCAATCATCGTCGCGATCACCACCTTGCTGAGCAAGGCAAGTGTCTGGGTTGCGATCGCAAGCGCGGATTTCGTGGCGTCATTGGCAAATTTCCATTCTGTGGACGAAGATGTCGATCCGGGGCGGGTCGTGTTGATGGCGACATCGGTCTATCTGGCGCTGTTTCTTGCCCGAACCTCTGGAATTGCCCTGCGGCATTACCTCTCGACCACGTTGCACAGACGCGCCCGTGGTTGGCTGGTCGGCCAATTCAACAACGCCATTCTGGCGAATGAACGTATCGCCTTTGACCTGATGAGCGACCGGACCGAGGTCAACGGCGCCTCTCGTATGCCCGACGCGATTGATCAGCGGATCGACGAATGTTCCGGGGGACTGTATGGCGGCATCATCGGCCTGACGATGGGGTTGTGGGGGGCTGTCACCTCGATCTATTTCGTGACCGCAGCGCTGCTGGAACGCAGTCAGCCGGTTCCATTCCTTGATCGGTGGGGCGCACGGGCCAATGCTGATCTGGAAGCATGGCTTGGGCCACAGACGGCGTCGCATATCAACCTGATCCCCGGTGATTACGGGGCCGCCATGCTGGCCCTGATCCTTGTCGCCGTTTACGTTCCCACCATCACCTATGTGGCCTGGAAGCTTGGCAAGGTGATCGAGCGTCTTAGCATCGAACGGCAGCGCCGTGACGGCGCCTGGCGCGGAGAGTTGGGGATCATGTTCAACCGCGTCGGCGAGATGGCCGCTGCCCGTGGCGAACGCGCCCAAAACCGTATCAACGGACAGCTTTACACGGCGCTGGACCAGACATGGGGAAAACAGAACTGGCTGAATGCCGGGATGATGCTGTTCACGCGCGTCTATGGTTTTCTGTCATCGCGGTTGCTGGCTTATCTGCCTGCTCTGCCCGCCTATATGGCTGGGAACCTCAGCTTCCGTGATTTTGTTGCCAGCAGTGAGTTGACGGCCGAACTGATCAGCGACGTGTCCTGGTTCATCAATGTCATGCCCGCGATCGCGATGCTAAAGGCGAATGCCGGGCGTCTGACCGAAGTTGCACAGGCGGTGGAACGGGTGAGGGCACGACAGGAATTCTACGCCGAAACGGGCATCAGCCGGTTTGAACGTCAGCAGGAACCAACCGGGCCGTTGCTGGGCCTGAAAAACCTGCACCTGCATCATCGCGGGCACGATACCGAAGCTTTTCTAAAGGTCGCAAAGTTGAACCTGTATCCGGGCGACCGCGTCTATCTGCGTGGCCGCAACGGTTGCGGCAAAAGCAGCCTGCTAAAGGCGGTCGCAGGGCTTTGGCCCTATGGTGAAGGGCAGATTACGACAAGCGACGGCGCCACCATGTTCTTTGCCGGGCAAGAGCCTGACATTCCTGACCGCCTGACGCTGAAGGCGCTGGTGACCTATCCCGACCAGCCCGAGGATCATTCCGATATCGCCGTGGCCGCAGCATTGTCACGGGTGGATCTGGGACTGTTCATCAACTGCATGGATGACGCGCTGTATCAGGGAAAAAACTGGCGGAACGTGTTTTCAGGCGGACAAAAGCAGCGATTGGTATTGGCCCGAATCCTGCTGGCCAAGCCTGATATTCTGTTGCTGGACGAGGCGACCGCCGCCTTGGATGTGGACGCCGTTGTGGATTTCCACCTGATCCTGTCTGAATGCCTGCCTGGCACGGCGGTTCTGGCAGTTCTGCACGGCGAAATCGCGCCCCATGATCCCTATGGTGAGCCGTTCTATTCTGCGGTACTCGATATTCAGGACGGTGTTGGATATCTGCGCCCAAGTGTCCTGACGGAATACGACACCATTCGACACGCTGCGGAATGATCGGCTGACGACAGGGACGATTGCATGCAAGATCAAGATGCTGTCGAACGGTTGCTGACCCGGATGACCCTTGCCGAAAAGATCGGGCAGCTGAACTTGCTGCCTGCTGGCGAAGGATTGGTGACAGGCGCAAAGCAACCCACAAGACTATCCGAGCGATTGGCGACGGGGCAGGTCGGCGCGATATTCGGCACCAAATCGCTGGCCACTGCGCGTGCGATGCAGGAACGCGCAGTGGCGGGTTCGCGACTGGGCATCCCGTTATTCTTTGCCGAGGATGTGATTCACGGCCACCGCACGGTCTTTCCGTTGAATATCGCGATGGCGTGCAGTTGGGATATGGACCTGATCCGCCAGACATCGGCCTTTGCCGCGGCCGAGGCCTCGGCCGAAGGGCTGCATCAGGTCTATGCTCCGATGATCGACGTCAGCCGCGATCCCCGATGGGGGCGCGTGGCCGAAGGGCCGGGCGAAGATCCCTTGCTGGCGTCCCGGATTGCTGTGGCTGCCACGCAAGGGTTTCAGGGTTCGGCAGCAGGGCTGGACGGTCACGTTGCCGCATGCCTGAAGCATTTCGTTGCCTATGGCGCACCGCAAAGCGGTCGGGATTATGACAATGTCAGCCTTGCTTGGGAAGATTTGCTGTCAATTTACCTGCCGCCCTTCGCCGCCGGGGTTCGGGCGGGCGCGGCCAGTGTCATGGTGTCCTTTAACGCGGTCAATAAGTTGCCCATGCATGCCAATGGTCCGTTGATCGAAGGATGGCTGCGCGGTCAGACCGGCTTCGACGGGCTGGTCGTGTCGGATTATACGGGCGTTCAGGAATTGATGGCGCATGGGCTTGGGTCGGCCGCAGTCGTCGTTGCGCGGGCGCTGCATGCCGGTGTCGATATGGATATGGTCGGCGAAGAATATCTGCGTGAATTGCCAGCGCTGGCCAGCGACGGACTGAATGCGCCAGAGGCGGATTTTACGCTTTCCGCTGATCAGGTCGTTGGTCTGATTGATCGCGCCTGCCGCCGGGTGCTGAAATTCAAGCTGCAGCTTGGCCTGCTGGACAATCCGTTTCGCGGGATGGAGGGCATCGGGGCCCCCTCGCGTGGGGCGGGTAGAAAACTGGCCCGACGGGCGGCGGCTCAGTCGGCGGTTCTGTTGAAGAACAATGGTATTCTGCCACTTCCAAAGGACATAAAGGTCGCGTTGATCGGCCCATTTTCCGCAGATCGGGCAAATATGCTGGGAACATGGGCCGTGTCCGGCAGGGCCGAAGATGTCGTTCCGCTGAACGAAGCCATCGTTGAGCTGACCGGTCAGGCGCCCATCGTCGCGTGGGGGGCGAATATCGTCGATGAACCTTGGCTGGAACATCGCCTGAATGTGCACGGCGTCACCGTCATGCGTGATCCCCGAGAGGAAGCGGATGTTCTGGCCGAGGCTGTAGAGGCAGCATTATCCGCGGATGTGATCGTCGCGACTGTCGGAGAGGCCAAGGAACATGCCGGCGAATCCTCATCACGGCTGTCGCCGGATATTCCGGCACCGCAACGCCGGCTGATCAACGCGCTTGCGGGAACGGACAAGCCGCTGGTGGTCGTGGTTTTTGCTGGGCGCCCGCTGGCGTTGGGCAGCATCGCGGCACAGGCGGACGCGCTGCTTTATGCGTGGCACGGTGGGATCGCTGGGCCGGAAGGTGTGGCGGATCTGCTGTTCGGGGTAACCAACCCATCGGGGCGGCTGGCCGCTTCGCTGCCCGCCCATCCGGGTGAGGTTCCACTGTCCTGTGCCAGCGATCCAACCGGGCGACCGTTTCCGGGCAACTTCGCCAAGTTTCGCACCGGTTGGCTTGACATGCCCGATGACGCTCCGCGTTTTCCCTTTGGTTTTGGCCTGGGTTACAGTCAGATGATCTATGACAGGCCAAGCTTGTCAACAGATGCCGCGACTGCCGGGCAAAGGGTGCAGTTGCGCGTCACCATTCGCAATTCCGGCACACATCAGGCGATTGAAACGGTGCAGCTTTACGCCAGCGACCCGGTGGCGCGCGTCACCCGTCCGGGTCGATGGCTGATTGATTTTCAACAGATATCCCTTGATCCGGGCCAGTCGCATGAGGTGTTTTTTGACATTTCGGCAGATCAGTTTGCCTATCCCGTCGCGCCGGTGCTTCATGCGGCCGAATGGGTGCGTGACCCCGGTATCATTCAACTTCATGTCGGGCCGAACAGTCGCGACACGAACACGGTGGAACTGACATGGCTGACATGATCCATGGACTTGATGATGCTGCCCTGCGTGATCGGGTGGCGCAGGCAACGGCGCTGTATTTCCTTGATTGGAGCCATCCTGTCAGCGGGATGGCGCGGGAACGCAGTGGCGGTGCTTTTGGCTATGACGTCGAGGAAACCGTCTGCACCGGCGGAACGGGTTTCGGGATTTTGGCGCAGATCGTCGCCGCAGAACGGGGGTGGCGTCCGCGCCGCGATATTCTTGATCGTGTCTTGCGGATCGTTGGATTTCTGGAAACCGCCGACAGTTTCGACGGTGTCTTTCCACATTTTCTGAATGGAACGACGGGCCGCGTGTTGCCCTTTGCAAAAGGCGACGATGGCGGCGATCTGGTTGAAACCTCGTTCCTGATGACCGGCCTGTTGGGCGCAGCCGCCTATTTCACCGAAGAGCCGTCGCTGGCCGAAAGGATCGAGGTGCTTTTTGGCGCGGTGAACTGGGCCGCGCATTTGCGCGATGATGGCGCGGTGATGTGGCACCGTCATCCTGATCGTCCATGGCTCGCGAATGCGCTGCCGATCCGTGGCTGGAATGAGGCTTTGCCAGTTTTCATTCTGGGCGCAGGATCCCCCACCCATCCGATACCGGCGGCGTCATATCACCAAAGCTGGGCCAACACGCCGACCTTTTTGAATGGGCGGGTTTACGGCGAAACCACCTTGCCCCTTGGCCCCGACTGGGGCGGCCCGTTGTTCATGTCGCAATATCCGTTTCTGGGCGTCGACCCGCGCGGGTTGCGGGATGCCTATGCCGATTATGGCCAATATGTCCGGGCGCATGCCTTGGTGAATCGCCGGCATTGCTTGATGAATCCGGGCGGTTGGGCCGGATATGGGCCAAATTGCTGGGGCCTGACCGCCAGCGACGACCCCGTCGGCTATGTTGCCCATTCCCCGACCGATGACACCGGCACCATCACGCCCACGGCCGCGCTTGGTTCTTTCGCCGTCGCACCAAACGAGGCGATGCCCGTGCTGCGGCATCTGCACGACGATCTGGGTGACCGGATCTGGGGCGAGGCCGGCTTCGTGGATGCGTTCAATGAAACCCAGGATTGGGTTGCCGGCAGCCGTCTGGCGATCGATCAGGCCCCCATCGTGATCGGGCTGGAAAATCACCGAACAGGGCTTCTATGGCGTTTGGTTTCAACGCGACCCGAGGTGCAGCGCGGGTTGCGCGCCCTTGGGTTCAGCGCACCTTACCTGAACCCCATCAGCTAGGGTCAAACCTGAAGCGCGGCAAGGGCGGCTGACAGCATCGACCCGCAAGCCTCGCCGACAGGGCAATGATGTTCACCGGGCAACGCCGCGAAGAAACGCCCGTTCGGGGCGGCGCTGAAATAGGCGCGGGCATCGTTCAGCCGCACCAGGCCGTCCTCTGCCCCCGTCACAACCGCCAATGGCGCGGTGATCCTGCCAATCGCGTCGGTTGCATCCGCGGTTTCCATCTCGGCCAGGAACAGGGGCGCCTCGCGTTCAACTTCGGCCACGGCCAGTGGTCCCATGGCCCGTCGCGCCGATAAAAGAACAAGCCCGGACTTCGGCGGTGACACCGCAAGCACGTGGTGCGGGTCGGATTCCGCTGCCAGATGCGCGATGGCATAGGCCCCGATGCTGTGGCCCGCCAAGCCGCGTTTGTCGCCCGGCCATTGTTTCACCACCCAGTCCCAAACCTCACCGGCTGATCTGGTGTGACCGGCCAATGTCAGTTTGCTGGCTGGACCTGACTCCGGCAACGCTGCCGAATTGGGCAGTTCCGGTGCGACGACCCGCCAGCCACGAAGAAGATAGCTGTTTGCGATTTCGTCGATCTGCGGCTGACCGGGGGCGCCGTTGCGGCCGTGGACCAACAGAACCGTGCCCTGGACCGGGGCGGCCGGTTCCGCAACGATCACCGGAATAGCACCGGATGCGGTCGGCGCCCGAAGGCGCTGTGCGCCAGCAGTCCAGTTTAAGCGCCGCTCGGCCATTGAAACACCTACCTGAATCGCATGAATCCTTGATGAAAGATTGCCCGATCCGTCTGCTCTGTAAACCCGGATTGACCGGTCACGGTGAACGGGCTGGCAGGATGCCTGATCCTGTTCAGGTGTCGCAAACCTATCATAATATCATGGGCCGGATTTTTCAGGACCTGTATCCTGCCCATCATGCAAGCGTGAAGGCATGGCAGTGCACAGCCATCGACAAAGCCGCGCCATTACATCAGCATGGCGTCGTTAACTTATGTGCTGCAGCAATATGTGATGGACCAGATATGACCGACCCTTCTGCGCCGGGCGACCGCGCCGGTGATCGCTACGCCCGAGAGTTGGAACGCCATCTGGACTGGCTCGACAGCTTTACATCGACCGCGCTAGGCGTGCTGGCTTCGGCATCCGGGATTTACACCTATCTTGGCGTCCGATCCCTGTTGGAAAACACCGGCGCATGGACGACCTTTGCCGCGCTGTCCTACTCCATTGCGGTGTCGGTCGGGATTTTCGTGTTTTGGTCCTACATGCTGCGCCTGCTGCCTGCTGTTCGTTCGGCCGTGTCGCGGATCGGCCTGTTGCTGGCAATGGTGCTGGGCTGTGTGGCGATTGTGGCCATGTCCTCTTGGCTGAACGCGGCCGCGCTTGCAGGCGGCGCGGCGGTCGAGACGCATATGGCAACCACGGTGCAGCATTATCAGGCATCGCTGGAACGCGCCCATTCCAACGCGGTGGCCGGACAATCGCTGGTGCGCGATGTGTCACGCGTCCGGCAAAGCTTCAATGACCTGTCTGAGCTTGAGGCAGGAGGCACGCTGTCGGGTTTTTCCGGACGCGGCGCCGTTTTTCGCGTGCTAAGCCAGAAAGGGGCGGAACTGGCCGGGTTGGAACAACAGCTGAATGATGCCGCCGAACCTATCGAAGCCACGTTTGCACAGGGGAACGCCATCCTGTCCGGGATGCGCGGTGTGGCCGTTGGATCGGGCACACTGGAAGATCGCACGGTTGAATTTTCCGAAGACGCCGTTGAACTGGCCGGCCTGATTACCCAATTGCGACAGCTTAATCCTGCGCCTCTGGTCAGCCGGGCCGCGCGCGATCTGTCCGAGGCTGTGGTGCTGCCCGAACTTGATGGCTCGACGGCGGAAATTCAGCAAGGTCAGTCGAACACCATCACGTCGGTTCTGTCGCTGGTCGAACAGCGGGCGGATACGCTTGCCACCGCCGCAGCCGAGGTCGAGGCCCTGCCGCCGCCGGATGAGGCCGTCTACGCCCCCCTGTCGGCGGCCGATGCTGTCATCGTTTATGCAGGGAATTTCGTGCCCGCATGGGCGGGGGCAATTTCGATTGATCTGCTGCCGGCGGTTCTGGTGTTCATCATCATGGTGGTGCAGGCCGCAATCCGGCACGGGCGGGGCATTCGCCACCATGATGATCGCATGACCGTGGGCGAAATGCGCGCAGCACTTGCCGCTGCCGATCTGCTGCGCGAATATGACGATGCGCCCCCGATGCCTGACACACCGCAGCATCGCGGGGCAGGGATGCCGATCAACCGAGGGCAGCCGCCAGAACAGCCGCCTTCTCCGCGTGCGGTTGACTGACGATGCGCTGGTTGTCCTCACCTCAGTCGGCGATTCAGGCGGTGTTGTTGTCGCAGATTTTGTTGGCCGGATTTATTATCGCGGCGGATCTGTGGCAAAGTTCCGGCAAGGCCGCGCCGGGCCTGTTCGCGCCACCCGCAGAGGGGCCAAGCATCCGGCCCTATCGCCCCGATCTACGACCGGCGGAACCGGGGACACCTGCAATGCGCCCCATGCCGAAGGCGCTGGAATTTAGCCTGACCGATGGAACGATCGATATCTCTGGGCAGATCGCCGAAGGGGACGCCGACCGTTTTCTGCAATGGCTTGACCAAACCCAGCCAACGGCAAGTCAGGTTTCGCTTGATAGCTCTGGCGGTTCTGTCTCGGACGCGTTGGCGATTGGCCGAACGATCCGCTCATCAGGCTATGATACGGTCGTCAAAGCTGGCGCAGTCTGCATGTCGGCCTGCCCCTATCTCTTGGCCGGGGGCGTGCAACGGCAGGCAGTCGAAGGTGCGGTCGTGGGCGTTCATCAACATTACTTCGGCCAAAACACGATCCTGCCAGCCTTCATGGCGATCCGCGATCTGCAACGAGCACAGGCCGGGGTCATGGATTACCTGACTGAAATGGGGGTCGATCTGCGTCTGATGAGCCTTGGGCTGCGCACCCCGCCCGAGGAAATCAACGTGCTGACATCAGGGCAGATGCAGGATCTGGGGTTGACGACCAGTTCGCCATCATGAGCACAGGTCGCCAATCCACCCAAACGGACCTGTAACGACGCGTCGCGGCTGCCAGATTCACATCCCGTGTGCCAACGGCCCGTAACCATCGCCCGGTCCTTGCCGCACAGTCCTTGCAGCACAGGCTTGTTTTCCGGTTCAGGCCAGCTTCCACTCCTTGCGAAAGAAACACTGGCCGGCTGCGGCAATTACGCGGTCAATCCCGCGAATTTCATCAGGATCCGAAAGATGAAGGCGATCACCGCAAGCACCGCAATGCTTCCAGCCCAAATCGCGATGAGCCATCCGATACGACGCAGCCACAGGTTGAAGGGGGCGTTGGATCCAGCCATCAATGATAACCCTCACCCGTCCTCACCTTGCCGCGGAACACATAATAGGACCACGCCGTATAAGCGAGGATGAAGGGAATGATGAATAACGCCCCGACCAACGCAAAGCCAAGACTTTGTGGCGGCGATGCAGCATCCCATATCGAGATCGCGGGCGGGATGATGTTGGGCCAAAGGCTGATCGCCAGGCCGGTATAGCCAAGAAACAACAGCACCAGAGACAGCACGAAGGGCGCGGTTTCAGCGTTTCCAGCCAATGTCTTCAAAAGCGCCCAGCCAGCCAAAAGGACCAGCAAGGGCACGGGCGCGAAGAAGAGAAGATTCGGCAAGGAAAACCATCGGTTCGCGATATTTTCGTGGGCAAGCGGCGTCCACAGGCTGACGATGGCAAGCAAGGCCAGAACGCCCAGCGTGACCGGGCGACCAAGGGCACGCATCCGCTGTTGCAACGCGCCCTCGGTCTTCATCACCAGCCATGTCGCCCCAAGCAGGGCATAGGCGCCCAGCATGCCAATCCCGGTGAACAGGCAGAACGGTGTCAGCCAGTCGAACAGACCGCCCGAATAACTGCCGTCCTTCACCTCGAAGCCGTCGATGAATGCGCCCAGTGCCAGACCCTGCGAGAAGGTCGCGATGTAGGAGCCCCAGATAAAGGCCTTGTCCCAAAACGGCTTATGGCTTTCATCCGCCTTGAAACGGAATTCGAACGCGACGCCCCGCCAGACAAGGCCCGCCAGCATCAACATCAAGGGCAGGTAAAGCGCGCTCAGGATCACGGCATAAGCCAGCGGAAATGCCGCCAGCAACGCGGCACCGCCCAGAACAAGCCATGTTTCGTTGCCGTCCCAGACCGGTGCCACGCTGTTGACCATGACATCACGGTCGTCACGATCCTTGATGAAGGGGAACAGAATGCCGATCCCCAGATCAAAACCGTCCATGATGACATACATCATCAAGCCAAAACCGATGATGATCGCCCAGAGAAGAGGAAGATCGATACCCATGGTGCGTGCTCCTCACTTCGCGGTTGGATCAATATCGTCGGGCGCAGCCGACAGGGGGCGGGCAGGCCGCAGCGATTGTCCTGGTTCGTGCGGCGCGTGCGTATCCTCGCCTTGCCCCGGCCCCTTGGCGACAAGTTTGAGCATATAGCTTACACCGGTTCCGAACACGGCGAGGTACATGACGATGAACACGATCAGCGTCGTCGACAGCGCCAGCGCCGAATGGTTTGAGACCGCATCTTTTGTGCGCATCACGCCATAAACGATCCAAGGCTGGCGGCCGATTTCGGTCGTGTACCAGCCCGCCAGAATCGCGATCAACCCCGATGGTCCCATCACGGCGGCAAAGCGCAGAAACCAGGTGTGTTCAAACAACCTGTTGCGCCAACGCAGCCACACGCTTGATAGGCCAAGCAGCAGCATCAACATCCCCAGACCGACCATGACCCGGAATGACCAGAACACAATCGTCGAATTGGGGCGATCCTCCTTGGCGAATTCGCTGAGACCCGGATACTGACCGTCCAGACTGTGCGTCAGAATCAGCCCGCCCAGCCGTGGGATCTCTATCTTGTAGCGCGTCTCCTCGGCTTCCATATCGGGCCATCCGAACAGGATCAGTGGCACGCCGGCGCCCGGTTCGTTGCGCCAGTGGCCCTCCATGGCCGCGATCTTGGCCGGCTGGTGCTTCAGCGTGTTCAGCCCGTGCATGTCGCCAATGAAGATCTGAAGCGGGGTCACCGCCAGCACCATCCACATCGCCATCGAAAACATCGTGCGAACCCGCGCATCGCGATTGCCACGCAGCAAGTGCCAGGCCCCGGATGCCCCGACGAAAAGCGCCGTCGACAGGAAAGCCGCCACGGTCATATGCGCAAGGCGATAGGGGAATGAAGGGTTGAAAATCACCTCTAGCCAACTCACCGGCACGACGACGTTGTTGACGATTTCAAACCCTTGCGGCGTCTGCATCCAGCTGTTCGAAGCCAGGATCCAGGTTGCCGAAATCAGCGTGCCAATCGCCACCATGATCGTTGCGAAAAAATGCAGCCCGGGACCGACCTTGTTCCAGCCGAACAGCATAACGCCAAGAAAACCTGCCTCCAGAAAGAACGCGGTCATCACCTCATACGCGAGCAGCGGGCCGGTAATGGATCCGGCGAATGCCGAAAAATAGCTCCAATTCGTGCCGAACTGATACGCCATGACCAGGCCGGACACGACGCCCATGGCAAAGTTCACCGCGAAAATCTTTGACCAGAAATGATAAAGATCCCGGTAGACGCGGTCCTTTTTCCACAACCATAGCCCTTCCAGAACCGCAAGATAGCTTGCCAGACCGATGGTGATCGCGGGAAAAATGATATGAAAGGAAATGGTGAAGCCGAACTGGATACGCGCCAGTTCAAGCGCAGTCAGACCGAACATGGCTATACCCTCTGCACAATTTGCGTACTCTCGTGTTCCAGAGTGGACTCGAACGAAAGGCGGGATCGAACGAGACCGCGATTCTGGTCCGCGTATCGATTGAAAGCTGAAAAAACATCAGGCCACGCATGGTGACCTGTCCAATTCAGAGCATGCATACCCTATCAATAAGGCGAAGGTCAATTTCCGCACCCCGATCTTCTCATCACTCAGGGCGATCTCGACCGGCACATTCCCAGGCGGGTCGACGATGCAAGAGGCACTGTGGATCTGGACGGTTCGGGGCCGTTGTCGGACATCCTGTGGAAATCCGCCGGGTCATCTCTGCGCGTAAGACAGGTGAAGCGACAATTCCTGTGCAAGTCGAAGCAGCCGCGCCAGTGTCGCGTCGCGCAGATCGGCACGGGTATCGTCGGGATGTTCTATATAGGCGCAGGTCAGTGCCGCTATGGCATCTCCGTTCGGCCCGAAGATTGGCGCACTGAGGTCGGTGACGCCCACAGCCTGCGCCGAAGGACCGACGCGATAGCCCAAATCCCGAACCTGAGCCAGTTCCGGTTGACGTTGCGCGATCCTTTCGGAAGCGTCGGCAACGCCCCAATTGCCCAGCGTATCGACCACTCGGTCGGGCTGCTGGAATGCCAGAAGGGTCATGCCCGAGCCAGTTGAGAAAAGATCCAGCTGCGCCCCGACACGGGCACGGAATTCCCAGTGATCGACGGGGCTCGCCTGCGCCACGATAATGCCGCAAGCATGTTCCGGCACGACCAGATGGCAGGACTGCCGCAGCTCGCGCGAGAAATCGTCCATCAATGGCTGCGCCTGTGCGATCAGCCTTCGCACCGGCGGGTGCCCCGTCGCAAGCAGGAATAGTTTCATCGTCAGGGCATAACGGTCGCCCCCGTCCAGCCGGGTCACATACCCCCGCACCACCAGCCGTTCCAGCATGCGATAGATCTGCGAGGGACTTAAGCCCAGTTCCTTGACGATCTCGGCCCGCGTCAGACCTCGTGCCTGTTTGGCAAGAACTTCAAGGATATCAAGCCCCTTGTCCAAGGCCGGGGCTCGGTAGCGGTCGGCCGAGGTTACGTTTTCGGCAGTCATGCGATGTTCCGTGTCGGCCATCTTGCCCTCCCATTTCGGGGTCTTTTGGCCCGATCTGCAATGCAGCGCAAGAAACTGCTTGCGTCAACAGGTTCATATATGGAGAGATGGTTTATATAAGAACAAGCGCAACAGATGGGAGGAGACTCTGATGCGGTTGAAGGGGAAGCGGATTCTGATCACCGCTGCCGGGCAGGGCATGGGGCGCGCCAGTGCCCTGGCCTGCGCTGCCGAGGGCGGAAAGATCATCGCCACGGATCGCGATATCGCGTTGCTGGATGATCTGGCCGGGCAGGGAATCGAGATTGCGGCCCTGGACGTGACCGACCCCCAGGCAATCACCCGCCTCGCTGACAGCGTCGGGCCGCTGGATGGCCTCTTTAATTGCGCGGGATTCGTCCATCACGGCACTATTCTTGACATCAGCGACGAAGACTGGGCCTTCAGTATGGATCTGAACGTCACCTCGATGCTGCGTCTGACGCGGGCCTGTCTGCCGGGTATGCTGACGCGAGCGGCGGATACAGGCACCGCATCAATCCTGAACATGGCGTCGATGGCGTCGTCGATCAAAGGCTTCCCGAACCGGACGGCCTACGGCACGACCAAGGCGGCGGTGATTGGGCTGACCAAAGGGATCGCCGCCGATTTCGTTCGTCAGGGCATCCGCTGTAACGCGCTTTGCCCCGGCACGGTGGATACGCCCAGTCTGCGCGGAAGAATCGCTACCGCCGCCGATCCGGTGCAGGCCGAAAAAGAGTTCATCGCCCGCCAGCCGATGGGGCGGTTGGCGACGGTCGAGGATATAACGCCGATGGTGATTTATCTGCTGTCGGATGAAAGTCGCTTGGTGACCGGGCAGGCTCTGCTGGTCGATGGAGGCGTCACTATCTGATCGCCACGGGGCGGCCGCGGTCCGGGGAGGGGCAGCGATGCAAATGATCGACGCACATTGCCACTTCTGGCAACTGGGACGAGGAGATTACGCATGGCTTGACCGTGGCGGCTACCCTCTGCAGCCGATCCGTCGCGATTTTGTCCTGTCCGATTATCCGTCCGAGGCCCGCAAGATCGTCGTGCAGGCCGCCCCGACTGTCGCCGAGACGGATTATCTGCTCTCGCTTGCAGCAGTCGATTCCCAGATCGTGGGCATTGTTGGCTGGATCGATCTGTCGGCGGCGAATGCCGTCGAACAGATCCACGCGCGTGCCGAACTTCCGGTCTTCAAGGGTGTGCGCCCGGTGCTTCAGGACATTCCGCAGACCGACTGGCTGGAGTGTCACGCCCGTGCCGATGCGCTGAACGCCTTGATCCGTTCCGGGCTACGCTTCGATGCGCTGGTGACGGCGCGCCATCTTCCTATGCTTGCGCGCTTTGCAAAACGCCATGAGGATCTGCCGTTGATCATTGACCATGCCGCAAAGCCGCAGCCGGGGGCGCGACAGGACTGGCATCAAGGCATGCAGGAACTGGCCGCCATCCCGCATGTGCATTGCAAATTTTCCGGCCTGCTGACCGAACTTTCGCCCGATGAACTGCGCGATCCGCTGCCCGCCCTGCGCGCCATCATCGATCGCCTGCTGGAATGGTTCGGAGCGGACCGTCTGATCTGGGGCAGCGACTGGCCAGTGCTGACCTTGGCCGCGTCCTATGAGCAGTGGCTCGACCTGACCACGCAACTGTTGGAAGAGCTGACCGAGGACGAGCGTGACGCGATTTTGCGGGGTAATGCCGCACAGTTCTATGGGGTGAAGCCATGATCGAACTGGTGCAGATGGAGGTGATCGATAAGCGCTTCCCGGGCGTCCATGCGTTGAAGGGGGTGGATTTCAGCCTGCGCGCCGGCGAGGTGCATGCCCTGATGGGCGAAAACGGTGCCGGGAAATCGACGCTGATGAAATGCCTCTCGGGCGTCTATCAGCCTGACGGCGGGCGCATCCTCGTTGACGGGTCCGAGGTCGCGCTGCCGTCGCCCCGCGCGGCGCAAGATCTGGGCATCGGCATCATCCATCAGGAACTGGCGCTGATGCGCGATCTGACCGTGGCGCAGAACATCTGGATCGGGCGCGAGCCGCGCCTGTCCTTTGGTCGGATCGACGAGCGCCGCCAGAATGCCGATGCCGCCGCGATCTTTGCCGGGATGAACGTGGCGATGGATCCACGCGCGCCGGTCGGCAGCCTGACGATTGCCCGCCAGCAGATGGTCGAGATCGCAAAGGCGCTGTCATATCGATCGCGCGTGCTGATCATGGATGAACCGACGGCGGCACTGAACGACAGCGAGATTGCGGAACTGTTCACGATCATCCGCAAGTTGCGCGCGGAAGGTGTCGGGATCGTCTATATCAGCCACAAGATGGACGAAATCCGCGAAATTTCGGATCGGGTGACGGTGATGCGCGATGGCGAGCATGTCGGCACCGTCGAGGCGGCGGATACGCCGATCTCGAAGATCATCACGATGATGGTGGGGCGCGAGCTGACAGACGAGGCGGTTACCGTGCCAGACCTGACGATCGCGGAAACGGCGTTAGAGGTCCGGAACCTGGGCCGAGGTCGCGACCTGCAGAAGATCGGATTCAGCCTGAAGAAGGGTGAAATTCTGGGCTTTGCCGGCCTGATGGGGGCGGGGCGAACGGAACTTGCCCGCGCTATCTTTGGTGCCGAGCCGCCGGATCAGGGCGAGATTATCGTTCACGGCAAGCCGGCGAAGATCTGCACGCCCGCCGACGCAGTTCGGCTGGGAATCGGCTATCTTTCCGAGGATCGCAAGCATTACGGGCTGGCGCTTGGCATGGATGTGCGCGCAAATATCGCGCTTGCAAGTTTGCCACGCTATGCCGACAGGCTGGGCCGCATCGACGAGAAGCAACTGGCAGTGATCGCCCGCGACTATATCGGCCGATTGGCGATCCGCACACCCCATGACCGACAAGAAGTGCGGCTTCTGTCCGGCGGCAACCAGCAAAAGGTGGTCATCGCCAAATGGCTGCTGCGTGACTGCGATATCCTGATCTTTGACGAACCGACGCGCGGCATCGATGTGGGTGCCAAGGCCGAGATCTATCGGCTGCTGAATGATCTCGCTGCGCAGGGCAAGGCGATCATCGTCATCTCCAGCGAATTGCCCGAGGTGCTGCGCCTGTCGCACCGCATCGCCGTCATGTGCGAGGGACGGCTGACCGGCATTTTGCCGGGCGGCGCAAGTCAGGAACAGATCATGGCGCTGGCGACGCAGCGCGAGGACATAGCCGTCTCACAAACGGCAGGGGAAATAAAATGGACCTGAAACAGGCCCGCCGGGGCGCCGCGCAGCAGAAGCTTCTGGCTTTCGCCAGTCTGATCGTGCTGATCGTTGGTTTCTCGCTTGCCAGTCCGAACTTCTTTCAGGTGTCGAACATCATGGCGATCCTGCAGGCCACCTCGGTCAACGGAGTGCTGGCGATCGGGGTGACGCTGATTATCATCACCGGCGGGATAGACCTGTCGATCGGCACGCTGATGACCTTCTGCGCGGTGATGACCGGGGTCGTGCTGACATGGGCTGGAATGCCCTTGCCCGTGGGGGTGCTGACAGCGATTGCGACCGGGGCGATTTGCGGTCTGATCTCGGGCACTTTCGTCGCCAAGATGAAGATTCCGCCCTTCATTGCGACCTTGGGGATGATGCTGATGCTGAAAGGCCTGTCGCTGATCGTGACCGGCACCCGCCCCATCTATTTCAATGACACGCCGGGTTTTACCACCATCGCCCAAGGCTCGCTGATCGGCAGGCTGGTCCCGGCCTTTCCAGTGCCGAACGGGGTGCTGATACTGTTCATCGTCGCCGGTCTGGTGGCGTGGATCCTGGGTCGAACGGTGCTTGGCCGCTATACCTTCGCGCTCGGCTCCAACGAAGAGGCGGTGCGGCTGTCAGGTGTGAACACCGATGCGTGGAAGATGGCGATCTATGCCCTGGCAGGCGGCATCTGCGGCATCGCTGGGCTGCTGATCGCCAGCCGCCTGAACTCGGCCCAGCCGGCGCTTGGGCTGGGCTATGAACTCGAGGCGATTGCAGCAGTGGTCATCGGCGGAACCAGCCTTGCGGGTGGGCGGGGCACCGTCCTTGGCACGCTGATCGGTGCGCTGATCATGTCAGTGTTGACGAACGGACTTCGGGTCATGTCGGTCGCGCCGGAATGGCAGACCGTGGTGACAGGCGCGATCATCGTGATCGCCGTCTACGCCGACCAGCTGCGTCGGGGCAAGGTGGGCTGACGCCAAAAGAAGACGTGAACATCAAGGGAGGAAATCATGTTCACCAGAAGAACCCTGTTAGGCGCGGTTGCCGCGCTGTCGCTTGCGATCCCGGCCACGGGCGCAATGGCCCAGGACAAGATGCTTGTGCCACTGATTTCGAAAGGTTTTCAACACCAGTTCTGGCAGGCTGTGAAGGCCGGGGCCGACAAGGCGGGTGAAGAGCTGGGCGTGACCGTCACCTTCGAAGGGCCGGATAACGAGTCGCAGGTCGACAAGCAGATGGACATGCTGTCCGCGGCCCTTGCCAACAAGCCCGCCGCCATTGGCTTTGCCGCGTTGGACAGTCAGGCTGCGATCCCGCTTTTGCGTCAGGCGCAAGAGGCGAATATCCCGGTCATCGCCTTCGATTCGGGCGTGGACAGCGACATTCCGGTTGCGACCGCCGCGACCGACAACGTCGCCGCCGCCGCATTGGCTGCCGACAAGATGGCCGAATTGATCGGGGATGAGGGCAAGGTTGCCGTAGTCGCCCATGACCAGACCTCTCGCACCGGTGTCGATCGTAGTGAAGGCTTCGTCAACCGCATGAAGGAAGCACACCCGAAGGTCGAAATCGTGGCGATCGAATATGGCGGCGGCGATCACCTGAAATCGACCGAAATCACCAAAGCGCTGCTGGCCGCTCACCCGGATATGAAGGGTATCTTCGGCACGAACGAAGGGTCTGCCATCGGCGTGGTGAACGGGGTGCGTGAACTGGGGGCGCAGGGCATCACCATCGTCGGCTACGATTCAGGCAAGGCCCAGACCGACGCCATCCGCGAGGGTTTGATGGCAGGTGCGATCACCCAGAACCCCGTCGGCATCGGTTATGAGACCGTCAGGGCCGCGGTCGCCGCAGCCAAGGGCGAAACGGTCGAGCCAGTGATCGATACCGGCTTCTATTGGTATGATCAGTCGAACATCGACGATCCCGAAATCGCGGCGGTCCTTTACGACTGACCGCACCATCCCTGCCGGGGACGGCATGTCGTTCCCGGCTGACCGACGAACCAGATGAGGACAAGATGAAACTGCTGCGTCACGGCCCGAAGGGGCAGGAAAAACCGGGCATACTGGACGGCGACGGCCAGATCCGCGATCTGTCGGACCATGTCGATGATATTGCGGGTGACGTGCTGAGCCATGAAGGTCTTGCCCGTCTGGCGACGCTGGACCTGTCGGCGCTGCCGCTGGTCGAAGGCAGCCCGCGGATCGGGGCCTGTGTCGGTGGTGTTGGCAAGTTCATCTGCATCGGCCTCAATTATGCTGACCATGCGGCCGAAACCGGTGCGGCGATCCCGAAAGAGCCAGTCGTCTTCAATAAATGGACCAGCGCGATCTGTGGTCCGGGCGATGATGTCGAGATCCCCCGCAACTCAACGAAAACCGATTGGGAGGTCGAACTTGGCGTGGTCATCGGCAAGGGCGGCAAATATATCGACGAAGCAGACGCCCTGTCGCATGTCGCAGGTTATTGCGTCGTCAACGATGTTTCGGAACGCGAATGGCAGATCGAGCGTGGCGGCACCTGGGACAAGGGCAAGGGGTGCGACACGTTCGGTCCCGTCGGACCGTGGCTGGTGACGCCTGATGAGGCGGGCGACATCGCCAATCTGCGGATGTGGCTGGAGGTGGATGGGCACCGCTATCAGGATGGCACGACCGCGACGATGATCTTCGGCATTGCCACGATCATCAGCTATCTGTCGCAATTCCTGTCGTTGCAGCCGGGCGATATCATCTCGACCGGCACGCCGCCTGGGGTCGGGCTTGGCCAGAAGCCGCCCGTCTATCTGAAGGGGGGCGAGGTGATGCGGCTTGGCATCGAGGGTCTGGGCGAGCAGAAGCAGAAGGTGGTTCGCGCATGAAGATTACCGGCCTTCGCACCGTCGATGTCCGCTTTCCGACCAGCCAGCATCTGGACGGGTCGGACGCAATGAATCCCGATCCCGACTATTCTGCAGCCTATGTGGTCCTTGAAACCGACGGGCCGATCGAGGGGCACGGCCTGACCTTCACCATCGGACGCGGCAATGAGATCTGTGTGGCTGCGCTTGAGGCGCTGCGGCCGCTTGTGGTCGGACTGGAACTCGACTGGATCGCCGCCGATATGGGCCGCTTCTGGCGGCATGTCACCAGCGACAGCCAGTTGCGCTGGATCGGTCCGGACAAGGGCGCGATCCATCTGGCGACCGGGGCCCTGGTCAATGCGGCGTGGGATCTTTGGGCCAAGGCCGAGGGTAAGCCGGTCTGGCAGTTGGTGGCCGATATGCCGCCCGAAGAACTGGTCCGCTGCATTGATTTTCGCTATCTGACCGACTGCATCACCCCGGAATGGGCGCTGGATTTCCTGAAGAAGCAGGCCGCAGGCAAACCCTCTCGCGTCGAGGTCCTGAAGCGCGAGGGATATCCCTGCTATACGACCAGTGCCGGCTGGCTTGGCTATGACGATGCCAAGCTGCGCAGACTTTGTCGCGAGGCGGTCGATGCGGGTTTCCGCCATGTGAAAATGAAGGTCGGTCGCGATCTTGATGACGATATCCGCCGCCTGACCATCGCGCGGGACGAGGTCGGCCCGGACGTTCGGCTGATGATCGACGCCAATCAGGTGTGGGAGGTCGACGAGGCGATTGACTGGGTCAAGAAACTGGCCTTCGTGAACCCGTGGTTCATCGAGGAGCCGACCAGTCCTGACGACATTGCCGGGCACCGCCGTATCCGCAAGGGCGTGGCGCCTGTCGAGGTCGCTACGGGTGAGATGTGCCAGAACCGGATCATGTTCAAGCAGTTCATCATGGAAGGTGCCATCGACGTGGTGCAGATTGATGGCTGCCGGATGGGTGGACTGAACGAGGTGCTGGCAGTGATGCTGATGGCCGCGAAATACGGTCTGAAGGTCTGCCCGCATGCTGGGGGGGTGGGCCTTTGCGAATATGTTCAGCACATGTCGATGATCGACTATCTCTGTATTTCGGGGACGCGCGACGGTCGGGTGATCGAATATGTCGATCACCTGCACGAGCACTTTCTGGAACCCTGCCTGATCCGCGACGCCGCCTATATGCCCCCGGAGGCGCCGGGGTTCTCGATCGAGATGAAGCCCGAAAGCCTTGAAACCTACCGCTTCAGGGTCGCCTGATGGATCTGCATCTGCGGGACAAAGTGGTTGTGGTGACAGGCGGCGGCTCGGGCATTGGCGCGGGCATTGCCGAAATCCTGGCTGAAGAGGGTGCCCGCCCGGTGATCGTCGCCCGCCGCGTGCCGGATGTCGACTGGCTGGCCAGCCACGGCACGGATTTCTTTGCGGCAGAACTGTCGGATGACGATGCCTGTCGGACGGCGGTCGAACAGATCAGGGCGCGCCATGGTGCGATTCACGGGCTGGTCAATAATGCGGGTGCGAATGACGGGATCGGCCTGGACAAGGGGCCGGACGCCTTTCGCGCCAGCCTGAACCAGAACCTTGTTCATTATTATACCATGGTTCACCTGCTGCGCGACGATCTGCGGGCATCTGGAGGGTCCATCGTCAATATCAGCTCCAAGACCGCGCTGACCGGGCAGGGCGGCACCTCGGCCTATGTCGCGGCCAAGGCGGCGCAGCTTGGCCTTACCCGTGAATGGGCGGTTGAGTTCCTGCCGGACGGTATCCGCGTCAATGCGATTGTCGTGGCCGAAGTGATGACGCCGCTTTACCGCCGCTGGCTGGACACCATGGACGACCCCGAGGCTGCGCTGTCCTCGATCACTGCACGGATCCCCTTGGGCCAGCGGATGACCACAATCCGCGAGGTCGCAGATTGCTGCGCATTCCTGCTGTCGGATCGCGCCAGCCACATGACAGGACAATGGATTTTCCCCGATGGGGGCTATACCCATCTGGATCGCGCCATCGGTCTTGCCAACTGAGGAGAAGCCATGCTGAAAGGAATAGATCCCCTGATTGGCCCCGATCTTCTGCGCGTGTTGGCGCAGATGGGTCATGGAGACGAAATCGTCATCTCGGACGCGAATTTTCCATCGGTCTCGGTCGCCAGCCGGACGGTGCATGGCAAGGCTTTGCGGATGGATTGCGACGTAGCATGCGCTTTGCGTGCGGTCCTGTCTCTGCTGCCGATCGACACGTTCCAGCCAGAGCCGGTGACAACAATGCAGGTTGTAGATGACCCGCAGGCAGTGCCCGACGTATTGAGAGAATGTGCGCCGATCCTGACCTCTGCGGGAATAGCTTTCACCGCGATCGAACGCTTTGCCTTCTATGAGCGAGCCAGCAGGGCTTTTGCGGTTCTACGGACGGCGGAGATAAGACCGTATGGCAATTTCATCCTTCGAAAAGGCATCATAGTATAACCTGAAATCCAGATCATGCCGACAAAGCGGTTCACTGGGTGGTATTGACGTGATCAGCACTGGTATCTGCAACGGAGACCAGTTTTGTCGCGAGGCCTGATGTCGGACGAGGATTGGGCGTTCCATGAACGCTTCATCTTATCGAGCCACCCGCCGAGTAAGCGCAAATCTTTGAACTACTGTCTGGTTCTGGACCGGATTTTCCGGATTGCACGCACCGGCTCGCCTTGGCGCGGCATCGCCGGGGGCAAGTGGCTGTCCGTCAACGTTCGTTCAGGCGCAGGAGGTTGGATACCCTTTCTCAGTCGGGTAGCATCCAGAAGGAGAAAAAGATGACCCTTACCGTCAAACAAGTCGAAGCCGCCAAGTTCGGCCTCAGCCAGGAACGCCTCAGCGATGGCAATGACCTCTATCTGAGGCTCTATCCGTTGGGAAAGAAGGGCTTCCAGGTCCAGATCGCGGTTACCGAAGGTCAGCGTCGGCGTGTCTGGATCAATCTGAGTGATTTTCCGAAAGTCAGCCTCAGGCAGGCGCGCGACACCGCGGTCTGGGTTCGCATGCAGGCATCGCGCGGCTGAATGAGTTCAGGATCGTTTTGCTGGCGCAGTCGGCATTGGCCGCCATCCCTCTCATGGTATCGTGGTTCATCCAATCAGCTCGAGAGACCAGAAGGGCAGCAATGTTGATGCTGATCATGTTAGTGCCCTCGATTTTCCTGACTGTTACGCCTGATATGTATTACGGGGCGATTTCCGGATCCAAGATGCGCTTAATCCCAACTTGGTTGCAAATGATGTTTTTGGCCTTCTGGCCAATGATCGCCCTGATCCTCTCCGCATTCATCATTTTCGATCCACAGAATATCCGCAAGCCGGGACTAGGATTGCCATCTAGGCGCAGATGGAACTTAAATCATTAACGGTTTATATTTATTGTAAAGGTTACTCTACGATGGTAACCTGATTATCATAAGCCACTGTTTATAATGCGAGTTTGTGTTATGAAATCGTGCCTGTTAGCTACCATTGCATTGCTTCAAATTGTGGCATTATCGGTTAGTGCGCAGCAAGCCAGCGATAGCCCTATGTTGCCGGAAGTCGCCTGGGGTCTGCAAATCTTGAGGCCGATTGCCTCGACCTTTTC